>JAUCSD010000001.1 GCA_030445245.1 Candidatus Saccharimonadota bacterium
CACATCCTGGAGGGGGAGCACCTTCCAAGGGTTCGGCTGTTCGCCGATTAAAGTGGTACGCGAGCTGGGTTCAGAACGTCGTGAGACAGTTCGGTTTATATCCGGTACGGACGCAAGGAAATTTGAGAAGATCTACCCCTAGTACGAGAGGACCGGGGCGGACGAACCTCTGGTGTATCGATTGTGGCCACCTGCTGCATTGTCGAGTAGCTACGTTCGGAATAGATAAGTGCTGAAAGCATATTAAGCACGAAACTAACTTCAAGATTAGATTTCCCAATGAGGACACAGAAAGACTATCTGTTTGATAGGCGCAAGGTAGAAGTGCAGCAATGTATGGAGCTGAAGCGTACTAATAGTCCCATCGCCTTTTTATGTCCTTATCACTAGAGCTAATGCTTGCATTGGCAAAAGTGATAGGGTAGACTTAACTAGTAATTGGTGGATATCACTTCGGTGATTGATCACTAACGTCAGTTTTATAACTTACAAACCAAAAAACCGTGCACCTGTTTCAAGGACATCGAAGCAAGGTTTAGACCCACTGATCTTTTTTATATCAGCGCAAAGTGTCTTAAACCTTACTTCGGTGCCCATGGCGCTGAGGAAATACCTGTTCTCATTCCGAACACAGAAGTCAAGCTCAGCAGCGGCGATTATACTGCAAACGTGGGAAACTAGCACGGTGCCGAATTATAAAAAGGACTTCCGAATAGGAAGTCCTTTTTCTTTATGTAGAACTATTATCTATTTGCAACCGAGAACATGAGCGCTGATTATAAAAAGGACTCCCGAGATGGGAGCCCTTTTCTTTAGCGATAGAATATCTATTTTTTAAAGATATGAAGAAATTTCGCTACTAATCCTTCTGGCTGAGCGGGTACCTGCATAACAGGTGTAGCCGACGGATCAGCGGTGAACGGCGGCTTTTCTTCTAAGGAAGAAGCGCCTAATGTCTGTGCTTGAGCGATTGGGTCGTTGGCTTGAGCTTCTTGGACTGGTTCGCTGACGACAGGGTCAACAGCGATGTCAGGAGTGACGGATGTGCTATCATTAACGGGGATTTCCGCGACAGGGGCATTTGTTATTGTAGCTTCTTCTGTTTCTGGAGTAACGATACCGGTAGGGCTGTACGTGTTTTCAACGCTTACGGGAGGGGTGGTGACGGTATTCTCACTGACTGGAGGCGTAACACTCGTAGGTGATTGCTCAGACGGAACATTAGTAGGGGTAGTACTAGCTTGGCTTAGGGCCGCGTCCACGAGCTCTTTATTAGGATCGGTTGATACTGTTTGTGGTGCCTGAGGCGCGGGTTGATCATTCATCGTTTTGTTGTCCCTTGTTTGTGTTTGTTTTTTGCGATTACTATCCGTATTTATATCACGCTTACGCTCAAAATGCAATGACAATTTCTATTGTGAGGCGAGCGAACCGACATGATAATTACAAGAATGTTAAAATGGTTATGTATGGTATTAAAACAAAGAGTTGTTGCCTCTTGGCAAAAACTTCGAAATTACCCTAAGAAATATACGATTCCTGGCGGTGTCGCACTTGTCTTCGTCTTGCTATATTGCGTCATCTTTTTCATTGATAAGCCTGTAGCTTTCTCATACGCTGGTTCTACGTGTACGAGGTATCTCACTCTATTACCAGATATGCAGAAAACGACAGGGAACGGCTATAGTGCAAAGCCAATACATATTTGGAAAATAGGTAATCTTGCTTTGGCAGCCAGCTCGGTCTGTTTTACTCCAACGGAGCCACCTCATGAGGGTATTAGCAATGTGATGCTTTCACCAGGTGGCGGTTTGCTGATGCGTAAAACATTTGCCCTTACTGTTAAGTCTCCACCAACAGCACAAGTAGCGGTGCTCAGTAAGCCAGTTCCACTCTCGCGTCCATTAATCTTACCGCTTAGTGATACGGATACGATATTTACGTATCATATGAAAGTGGCGGACGTCGAGGTGTCGTGTAGTTCGAAAGATAAAGCAATCTCCTGTGAAGTGGGGAAACTCGGGCTACTTCAGGGAAAGCCATACACTATTGAGCTGATCCGTCAGTTTAATGGGAAAAACGTAGCTATGGTTGTTAAGAAAGATGTTATGACTCTATCTGCCACGTACGTGAGCGATAGCTCGGTTAAGCCTGATGAGACCGTATACGCCAAGCCAAAGGTGTTTGATTTTGTATTTGATAAACCAATCGCTAAAGCGACGTCAACTATAATTCGAGTTAAGGGTGAAATACGAACGCCGGTTGTGTCGACCCAGGCGATCGCCGATAATAAGCTTCAGTTAACTGTTTCGGATGACTTACCTCGCTTGGCAACATATGAGATTGCTATAGATAAAGTAGAGGCGGGCGATGGTAGTGGCCTCGAAGCACCGTATAAACTAGCTTTTAAAACCTCAGGTGGTCCACGTGTGACGGGTGTTAACGTCGGAAGAACCGGCGTTGCACTAGGTGCGACTGTGGTTATTTCGTTTGATCAGCAGTTGTCTGAGACGCAGGATGCGAGTAAGTTTATTGTTACCAGTGGTGGAGCGGCTATATCCGGCAAGAAGGGTAATCAGATATTCATCTCACTTAGCGGTGTGCCGCAGTGTGGTGATTTCTCCATTAAGCTGACCAACGATCTGCAGAGTAATTATGAGATAGCGGGTAGCTCGGCATGGAATTTTGCCAGTCGGACTATCTGTCATACGGTCGGTGCCATTGGGTATTCGAGCAAAGGTCGGCCAATTAACGCCTATTATTTTGGAAGTGGGCCGACGACTGTATTATATACCGGTGCAATTCATGGCAATGAAGTCAGCACCAGGTCCTTACTTTATAGTTGGGTTGATGAGTTAGAGGCGAATGCACGTAGTATTCCTGCTGGAAAATCGGCGGTTATCGTCCCTCAAATTAACCCTGACGGTGTCGCAAGTGGTTCGCGCACGAACGGCCATAATATCGACCTGAACCGTAATTTTGCAACAAGTGATTGGCAAACAGACATCACCGATGTCAATAATCAGCCCTTTCCAGGCGGCGGCGGCAGCTCACCTATGAGCGAACCTGAGACACAGGCAATTGCGGCGCTTGCCAGTCGTCTGCGGCCAGCACTCATATTGTCTTATCACAGTCAGGGCGGTCTTCTTGCGGCAAATCAAGCCGGTAACTCAAATGCATTAGCAGACACCTATTCGCAGCTAAGCGGGTATCGTAATACGACTGGTCAATCGAGCACGACGTTTGAGTATTCTATCAGTGGTACGGCCGATGACTGGTATGCTGAACAGCTTGGCGTTGCAAGCGTGCTGATTGAACTCGGTAGTCATACTAACCCTCAGTTTAGCCACAATCAAAAGGCGATGTGGGCAATGCTGAATAATTCTTAATGCTTTGCGGTACAATGGAGTAAGTATGTGTTTTATGTGTTCTGTGGCGTATGGTGTGGCCGGGGTAAGCGTTCTTCTTGGAAATAGCGGCGCTCCTTTGGCGCTTGCAACTGCAACGCAGGTAAAGACAATCTCCTCGCAAGTCCAAAGCTTGCAAGACTTACCCTCGGTTCTCGGGTCAATGAAGGTACCGAATCTTGAGGAACCTGCGTGGCTTAAGGATCAAAATGCCGCAGAGGCCGCAGCAAAAGCGGCCAAGAGTGTGCCCGTAGTAAAGGTCGTCACGTATGACGTTACGAGCAAAGGCGCGATTACAGCCAATATGGCAGAGTTTCGTTCCCAGGCGAATGCGACGCTTAATGACGGTCGTGGCTGGGCAAGACTTGGCGTCAGCTTCCAAGAAGTAGCCTCTGGCGGTATGTTTACTTTAGTTATGAGTGAGGCGAGCCAAATGCCGACGTTTTCATCTGGTTGCGGCACTGACTACAGCTGTCGAGCGGGCAGGTATGTTGTTATCAACCAAGATCGTTGGCTTGGGGCAACGCCGTCATGGAATAATGCCGGTGGATCACTACGAGACTACCGACATATGGTAATAAATCATGAAACAGGCCACTGGCTTGGGCACGAGCATGAGTTCTGTGGTGGACCAGGCCAGCCAGCCCCCGTCATGCAGCAGCAATCTATTGATTTGCAGGGCTGTACCTTCAATGCGTGGCCGACGGCAAGTGAGATGTGGTCGACACAGCTAGGGATTACAAAGGTATGATCTTATCTAAGAAACTGAGACACATAAGTCCAAAGCGTCGACGTACGCTTACCATCACCGCTATAAGTGGTCTCTTTGTGGTACTGGTTGCTGTCTATACTTTCTGGAGTATGAATACCTGGAGCAGCTATAAAACGACCTACGAGAGCTGGCAAAAAGAACTGCAGGTCAGTGTCGACGCGGCTATGGCGCTGCCTGGGACGACATCAGCTGAACGAGCCAAGAAGCTGACGGCTTTCAAAAACGTTTCAGGCACGATCACCTCTGCTCAGCAATCCCTCTGTCATACTCCTGTTATTATTGCGTGGCAGCATGTCATCGTAGGTCTTCGTCAACATGAGGAAGCATGTGCTCAGACTATTAGTAAGGCTGATACATTCGGTAAGAAAATGCAGATGACAACCAGTTATCTTGAAAGTGAACAAACTGTTGCTATGACTATAGAAAAAACACTCGCTGCATCCCAAGATAAGGTGACTGAGGCTACCTGGAACTCCCAGGTAACTACATGGCAAGATGCGGATAAAGCGATAGGTAAGATGTCATCAGGAGCAACTTTTGCTCCTGTTAAGGCAAGCGCGCTCGAGAAGGTCAAAGTACTAGAATCGACGTGGCAAGAGCTTCTCGCTGCTCATGCAGCCAAGGATAAGACAAAGTACACAGAGGCTCAGAGTAATCTTACAATTGCCTACGCGGCTTTAGGTTCGCTCTCAACGGTAAGCGCCGGACAACTAGCACCACTAACGACAGCACTCCAATCAGCCTATGCACAACTATTTAGCCTAAAGACATAAATCTGGTCATTGTCTCGTAGTAGTAAGATATTAAAAAAACGACCCATCTCGCAGATAGGGTCGTTTTTTATTTTGAATCTAAATTTGGGATTCAAACAGGTGCTTATTTATAATATCGCACACGTGGTATAAGTGCAACCATCTAAGTATAATAAAATAACGCTCATGTAAATATTGACAAAAAGCATAAGCTATGCTATATTAGATTCATACACATATCACGTGTGAGATAATAAACAGGGTGGAGACTCTGTTAAAAGGAGATAATTCAATGGCAGGAACTAAAGCTGGCGGCCAGAAGGCTGCTGCAAAGAACTTAGCAAAAGACCCAAGCTTTTACGCCAAAATTGGTGCTAAGGGTGGTAAAAATGGCCGTACTGGTGGTTTTGCTGCAAACCCTGAACTAGCACGAATTGCTGGTGCAAAAGGTGGCCGTATTTCACGCCGCAAAAAAGTTGTTGCGACTACTCAAGACGACTTTGCTCTTGTTGCGTAAGTAAGGACACATTTCAAAAAAATAACATCCGTGAACACGGATGTTATTTTTTTATGTATCGGCGCAATGCGCAAAAGCGAGCGTCGTTTACGTGCCAGAGAGTGCTACAGGCGATACATTTGTAATCGCTCTTCTTTATCTGTAGTCCTGTCGCACCGCATTGCGGACAAGTGCTCCGTGCATGAAGCCAGTCTCGGTAGGTATCAAGTGAATCTTGTACGATAGCTTCCTCGATGACGATCCCATAGCGAGGAGCTAGTGTACTGTGTGCATACTCCCAGGCATCACGTTCAAGCTCGATCAAGCCGATATCCTTTAGGTAGTCCTTGTGATCAAGGATAGCGTGAGCTAATTCATGCAAGAGTGTCGGATCATCATGTACTTGTTCATCATAATAGATCGTCATTTCATCAGGGGACCAGCGGAATTCAGTAGCTGGCATAAACTCAAATGCGGAGAAGTCTTTTTCTAGTTTAGGCAGCAAGTGAATCAAGGGCATAGTAGTAACATCCGTAAATAACTGCTTGTTCAGGGTGGCGTGCTTCCTGAAATACCGGGCAAGGAATATGAGAAGGAAGTTTTTGTCGCAGGATTGATTCGAGCTGTGTGCCATAGCGCTCGAAGTACGTGCCTATACTGCCACCAATAATAACCGTATCAGGTTGGATGATCGGTATCGCCGCGAGAAAGCCGCGGCTAATTCGATCGGCTATGAGTGACCACGTGTGTTCACTATCAATATCGCGGGCGTACAGGCCAAACTTTTCATAAATAGCTTTACCTGAAGCGAAATCTTCCCATTCTTGAACTTTGCCCTCAAACTCAACAAGGGCACGTCCGCCTTCGCTATAGCGAAGACCTGGGTCGATATGACCGTCAGTGATAACGCCTGTACCGATACCGGTACTGATGGTGACGTACAGTGATGATACTGGCATAGGGTCGAGGACACGTGTTTCGGCGAGACCTGCAAGATTGGCGTCATTTTCAACAAGGATAGGCGTGCCGCCGAGTACGCCGCTAAGCGCTGATCGGATATCGAAATTTCTCCACTCAAGATTGTTACACCATACGGCGACGCCGTCTTTGATGATACCTGGCAGGGCGATAACAAGAGCCTCCACTGTCTGGTCGCCAAAGTTTTCTTCTAGCGTTTTACGAAGTAGTGTGATGTATTCATTTTGATTTTTAGGGGTAGGGAACTTAATGCTTTCGCCTACGACGCCATTCTCTCCAAATGGAGCAATGAGCGTTTTGGTTCCCCCCGTGTCGACTGTCACTAGCATGTTTGTAGTTTAGCATACTCCACTACTTGCGTTAGTCGGCATAAAACAGTATAGTAAAGGAAAGTAAATGAAGAGGTGAATATGGTACGAACGAATCAGGGTGGTTCAGTACTAAGTTTTGTAATTGTTGGGATTATTTTAGCCGGTTTAGCTATCGGTGGTGCTTATATTGTTCACCGCCAGACGACTATCCAACCTACAACGCCGAGTCAACCGCAGCCTGTTGTGACGCAGCCTGAAGCAACGAAACCTAACGAGAAGACCGAAGATAAGCCGACTGACACACAACAGCAGTCATCACAAGCATCTCAAGGTACAACCCCAAGCCAGAGTACTCCCACGGTGAGCGCACTACCTCATACGGGTCCTGCTGAGACATTTGGCGTGGTCATCCCCCTTGGTCTGCTGAGTATCGCGACCGTCTCATACATACGATCACGTCGTCTCGAACTACCTCTTTGACTTGCGTTTCTATCTGGGGTACAATAGAGGTAATCTAGAAGTGCTGTATTTAACGCGTTTCAGAAAATATCAATTAAGGAAGGAGTCTTAAAAAGACTTATGGCAACACAAGCCGCAATAACAATGGATGATTTGCTCGCATCTCACGAAGATAGCGTCAAGCAATTAACAGCAGGAGAAGTAATTACCGGTAAGGTATTATCTCTTCGTAAACACGAGGTTCTTGTCGACCTCGGCGCACAAGGTGTCGGTTACGTACCTCGCCGCGAAGTTGGCTTCTCACGTACATTAAAAGAAGGTGACGATGTTACCGCTAGTGTCGTTGATGCTGAGCTTGATAACGGATACTCACTGCTTTCACTTCGCAAGGCAGCTAAAGACCGCGGCTGGGAAGAAGTGGCTGTTAAGCTTGATAGTGGTGATATTATCGAAGTTACTCCATACGACGCTAACCGTGGTGGATTGCTTGTTGAATACGAAGGTGTTCGTGGATTCCTACCTGTATCTCAACTTTCAGCCGAACACTACCCGCGTGTTGGTTCAAGTGACAAAGATGAGATCTTACAGCGTCTTAACGGCCTCGTTGGTCAATCACTTAAGGTTCGTATCCTTGATAGTGACCGCAAGGCAAACAAACTGATCTTCAGCGAAAAAGAAGCTGTTAAAGATGGTCTTGCTGACCGATTTAGCAAGCTCAAACTTGGCGACAAGGTAACTGGTGTCGTAACTGGTGTCGTTGATTTCGGTGTTTTTGTAAACGTTGAAGGTATTGAAGGTCTTGTTCACATCTCAGAAATTAGCTGGGAACGCGTTAACAATCCGAGCGACTACGTAAAGGTTGGTCAGACTATTGAAGCGAAGATCATTTCAATTGATAAGGATCGTTTGAGCCTTAGTATCAAGCAGCTTTCACAAGACCCATGGCTTGATGAAGTAGAGCAATTCAAACCAGGTAGTGCTGTTGAAGGTACGGTTACTCGCATCACTCCGTTCGGTGCATTCGTTCAGATTAGTCCTGCTGTTGAAGCACTTGTTCACATTAGTGAACTTGGTGACGGCAACGACGTCGATCCTGAAAAAGTCTTTACACTCAACGAACGCAAAGGATTTACTGTTCTTGACGTTGATAAAGACAACCGCAAGATCTCTTTGAGCCTTGCTGACAAAAAGAAGAAATAAACCTCTTAATCAGAGGATAATCCGTCCAGGAAACTGACGGGCGAAAGGAGCTTACTATGAGCCCAGAAAAAGTACTTGTTGTCGCTGACTCAATTACTGTAGGTGAATTAGCTGAAACGCTCAATCTGCCCGTCACAACATTGATTGGTGAGTTGTTTAAAAACGGCATCGTTGCAACCATCAATCAACGAATTGATTTTGAAACAGCAACTATTATTGTTGAAGAACTTGGTCTTGACGTTGAGCTGCAAAAAAAGCCAGCTGCTGCTACAACTGAGCGTGTTAAGCACACCCTTACAGATAAAGCAGTTGATCGTCCACCGATCGTTGCGGTGATGGGCCATGTCGACCATGGTAAAACGAGTCTACTCGACTCTATCTTAAAGACCAAAGCTGCTCAAGGTGAAGCTGGTGGGATTACTCAGCACATTAGCGCTTACCAGACTGAACGTAAGGGTCGTATGATTACCTTGCTTGATACGCCAGGTCACGAAGCTTTTGCTGCACTTCGACAGCATGGTGCAACGCTTACTGATGTTGTTATTATTGTTGTCGCTGCCGATGACGGCGTAAAACCACAGACAGTCGAAGCAATCCGTTTTGCAAAGACTGCTAACGCGAAAATCGTTGTTGCCATTAACAAGATGGACAAAGAGTCTGCTAATCCGCAGCTTGTGAAGACGCAGCTTGCGACTGAACACGGCCTTAACCCTGAAGAATGGGGTGGTGACACGGTGATGGTTGAAGTCAGTGCTAAGACTGGCCAAAACATTGATAAACTTCTTGATATGGTGCTGCTTGTTGCAGATCTTGAGGAGCTCAAAGCTGATATCGACGTACCAGTTGAAGGTCTTGTTATCGAATCACACATGGAAACAGGCCGTGGTTCAGTTGTCGGTCTTCTCGTTGAACAAGGTGAGCTTAAACCTGGCCATTTCCTGGTTGCAGGTACGTCATACGGTAAGGTACGAACATTACTTGATTTTGCCGGTAAGACGATCAAGAGTGCTGGCCCATCTACTCCTGTGACGGTGACTGGTTTTAAAGAACTCCCGCAATTTGGTGATGTGTTCACTGTCGTGAAAAATGAAAAAGAAGCTCGTAATAAAACCGAGCAAGCTCGCATCGAACGCGAAAAGAATGCAGCCAGCACGAATGTGACTGGTGCAGATATGCTCAAGATGATGAGCCAGAAGCACGACAGCCAAGAACTAAATGTTATCGTAAAAGCTGACGTACAAGGTTCATTGACTTCAGTCGTTGATAGTCTTCGCCTGGTTGATACCGGTGGCCAGATTAATCTTCGTATCGTTGGTACGGGTGTTGGTAATATCTCTGAAAACGATATCCGTCTTGCGGAAAGTGGCGACACGATTATCTATGGTTTTAATGTTGAACTACCACCAGCCGTTAAGCGTCTTGCGATGCGCGACAAAGCACAGGTCCGTATCTTTAAAGTCATTTACGAACTACTTGACGATGCTCGCGAATCAATGGAAGCTATGCTTGCTCCAGAGGTTGTTGAAACCGAAGTTGGTAAGTTAACTATTAAGGGCATCTTCCGTACACTTAAGGATGAAGTCATTGTTGGTGGAGAAGTCACCAGCGGTAAAGTAATGCCAAATATTCTCGCTCGCGTGAGGCGTGGCGATGAGCAACTAGCCGAAGCTGAAGTGACAAGCGTCCAACGCCAACAGCAAGAAGCCAAAGAAGTGTTCGAAGGTGAAATGTGTGGTATGTCACTCAAGACGAACAAGAAACTTGTTCTCGAAGAAGGCGACAAGCTCGAATTCTTTACTCGTGCGCTCGTGAAACGTACACTTGCCTCTAAATAAAGAACCACCAAAGCTCTGCCGATATCGTACGGGATACGAAATGCATTCAAGCTTAAGGTAACAAGTTAGGTACACGCCGTACAAAAACCAATCACTAGGATATCTCGCTTCAAATAGCGATTCAGTATACGTAAACGTCATAATATTATTGTGTTTATGCTTTGTTTTTAGTATAATTTCAACAGAGTAGCATGCATTGACAAAAGTGCATTTTTATAATAAAATAGACAAAAGGACAAGTATAATGAACGGTGATGAATTAGATCAATTTGTCGATGGTATCCTTGACGCTAAGAAACTTTCTGGGATTGATCAGGATGTTCGTGCACAGCTCGTGACCGACCTCAAACAACAGCTGCTCGATCAGATAAATCGAGCGCTTATTGATGCTTTGTCAGAGGATAAACTCGACGAGTTCAATACATTGCTTGAAGACCCAAAGACAACCGACGAGACTGTTCAGACATTTATAACTACTAGTGGCATGGACATTAATCGTATCACGACTAAAACGATGCTACAGTTCCGGGATCTATACTTACAGTCAGCCGAGGATAGGGCGTAAAGGCAATGGCCGAGCGGCTAGCTACGCGGACGAGGGATGCCGAGGAACTTACCACGGTTATGCACCCGACTGTGCCAACTCATGAGAGAGCGGCGCCGTTAACTCTGGAAGAAGAAGCTGCTCTTCTCGAGATGGAGCATCACTATGATTCTCCTCCTATTGACCCCCCCGTAGGACCTGCAGAACCAACACCGGATATGCCGGCTCGTGAAGTTCCGCCTCCAGTACCGGAGTTCACTCTTGTTATGCTCGACCAGTCAAAGGATGCGCGCGACTTTGCGCGTGATGCTGCTGATACTCGCTTAACTCAGGAACTTGGTGAAGGTGGAAAATTTAGTAAGTTTATTAAAGGTATCTGGAAAGGTAATATCGCCAAAGATTATTATCGCCAGAAATATATTAAAGAAGCGCAGACTCAGATTGAGTCGTCTCAAGATGTTTTAATACATGAAACGAAAGAGGTGGGTGCTCGTGGTCGTGCCAAGCTTGCTACGATGGAACGATTCCAGCGTGAAGAAGCCGAAATGATCAATCGTGGTGCTGGTGAGAATAAAAACAGTATTGCTGGAGATTCAGAACTGGCCGTTGGTCTAAAAGGTATCCTTCGCGAATATGCTGAGGGTCGCTTAAGTGACGATGCGCTTCTTGAAGAACGTACGCGTGTCGTTGAGGCGTATCGTGAGGCTCATGGAGATGCTTTCGTTGGCGAAGGTCTTGTTAAGACGGATAATATTCTTGATATTGCCCAGGCGGTAAAGGGTGCAATCGAGCATGGCGAGAGCGTTGATAACGTTCTAGCTAACATGAAAATCGTAACCGGTGAAGCTCGTACTGGTTCACGTAGCGAAGCGCATTATAACAAAGTCGATAAAGCGATCAACTGGCTATCAAAGAGTAGAATTGGCTCAGTTGTGCCTGAGGCTGCGATCATAGCCGGGACGTCAATTGCCTCGGGAATTTTGCGTATAGGAAGTAGCAAGACGATAGGAGCCCTCGCGAAGACGATTGCACCTGGTGTCGGTGGTGCTCTTATCGCCGGTGTACGTGAATGGCACCACGTTAAAGATGAGCGTACTCAGCACTCTCGCGAGATGGCAGTAGGCAAAGGATTTCGCGTTGGTGATGAGCGACGCGAGAAGATGGAAGGGACTCGCTATGAAACACTTACGGCGCAAAGTATAACTAACGCACTTCGTGAACATCACGAGTCTATTTTCAGGGATGATGCCGAACGACCCGCCGGTACAACGAAAGATATGGCACTTCAAGCGGCTCTTGACGCCCTAACAGCTACGGAAGTACGTAACCTGATGGCTGACAGTCAGAAGATTGATCTTATATCGTATTCTGACGTGGCGAATGTTGGTGAAGAACGTATGCAACTCGCTTTGGCGCGTGCACAGTTAAAGGTTGCGCTGCGTAATGAGCTTGATGATGATGCGCGCTCACGGCTTGGTATCGATACGGCACCGAGTATCGAAGATCTTATCGAGGCTCAATCGGGTACATTTATCGACATGATCAGTAACGACATAACCGCTAAAGATAAAGCCTTTAGGCATTTACGTAACCGCCGAGTAGCAATTGCTGCTGGTATCGGACTTGCTGCTGGCCTAACATTTGGAGTCATTGGCCAAGAGACGATGGCAGCCTTTGACAGTACACGAGAAGGACTTGTTGAACAACTATGGAATGGGCAGAACCACCCAATTGACGGTACCGACCATCAGACGATCTTGCATGGACTAGCTCACGGCGATAAGTCGGCTGGACATCATGCGCCAAGTACGGAGTATACCTCAACGTCTACGGGTGAGCATGGTACGCTTGAGCTATCAAATGATCACTCGATTGTCCATAATCCTGACGGTACGATGAACTTTGTTGATCCAAATGGTAATACGACGATTGAAAACTTGTCAGTTAACCCTGATGGATCGCTGTCTCCAGAATCAATTCAACTACTTGAATCTCATGGGATGCTGGTTCAGGATACGTCGACAATTATTGATGTTGTAACGCATGAACCGAAGGCCGTTAATTTTAATACATTCATGCACAATCACCAAGGTGATACGACTCATGTTACCCGTGATGGATGGTACGATAACAACACGCCCGCACCAGTCTTTGACAAGAATGAACTTGGTGTTCAATGGGGTGGTAAAGAAGGTACTGGTATTACGAAGACCGGTTATCAACTTAATCTCAATGGAATGATTGCGAATGGCTCGTTCCACGGCGATAAGTCGGTTGATTATCATGAGGCTATCAAATCAGGTCATCTTAAATTAGAGATATCAGGCTCCAAGGATACACAAACGCACCCATTCACCGTTAAAGTTAACCCTGATGGCACGATGGATATTCCGAAAGACAGCCCTGCAGGCCAGTTCTTTACCAAGGAAGATGGTCATGCTGTATTTAACGGACAGTATGGTGAAGTTTCGCAAATAGGTGATGTCGACAAGCATGGTGTTGAACATATTCGCCCTCTGGCTACTATTGTAGGAACAGGAAAAGCAGAACATCATACGTTCCACGACATTGTCGCTGTACATACCCCAGTGGTTCATCCTGGGTATGTAATTACATCAGGTGGATATGAAACAACGGGTACATTTACCGAGATGGCACCAGTTATTCCAATTGTCTCACGACGATCACTTGAACGACTTGCAAAACCAGTAGACCTTACTAATCCGAATCTTGAGGGTTTCTATTATGGTGGAGGTAATCTAGAGAATCTTCGTGCATGGATTGCAGCATCACCAGATCGTTTGCGTACACGTACAGAGGTAACAAACCTCGATGGCACTAAGACATGGCTCGAGGCCGATGGAAGTCCTGTGGAGCGAAGCGTTGATCGAGAACGATCAGTGCTGCGAAAATATCTTGACGGAGAGCGTGCGACGAATCCTAGTCATTACGCCATGATAGAGTCAGTGGCAGCTGGTCTAGGGACGATGAACGATAAATCTCGAGTTGCGGTGAATGTGCCGGCTTGGATGGAAGAAGGAAGCCTCAAGCATTTCCTTACTGAGTATACTGCTCAGGTTGATAAGGACGGTACTCCGATTGATCCAGATCTATATGAGATCAATATCATCGTCAACCGTAAAACCGGTGTCGCACCAGATGAGTCAGTGAAGGTCATCAAGGATTTTATTGCCGAGTTTGAACGAGTTAACGGATTTAAGCCGCATGTAAACTACAGTGACGTAGAATTAGATCCTCCATTTAACAATGTTGGATATGCACGAAAGCTATTAACTGATGCTGTAGCACTTCGAAACATTCAGCGTACTGGCCAGACGGAGCCACTCTACATTGAGAGTGAAGATGCTGACATGGTACGAGTTGATAAGAAAACAGTTATAAATCTTATTAATAAATTGGACGCCAATCCTCATCTTGATGCTGTAAGGGGTGTACAAGACCGGTCACCTGAATACATGAAGGAAAACGATATGCTCTTCTTACGTCGTCGAGCTTGGGACTTCTTTGAAATCATGGCACGAGACAAGCGATTCAGGGATCCAAACTCACCTGATTGGAACTTTACGTGGAATAGGATTGTTACTGGTGGTTGGAATACAGGCTACACTGCTGAATCATATGGCCTTATTGGTGGCTACGACTCAGTTCCAGCTGGTGAAGATATGAGTGTAGGTGAGAAGATCACGATGATACGTGGCAATGGTAACGTACCAAACCTTGAAGTAATCGGGACGGTATCATCACGTTCCGATTCATCACCTCGTCGATTCATTAATGAAATTGAAGCTGACAAAGGTGCCTATGCAGACTTTACGAACGAAGCAGATAATAAGCTTATTCGCGAGAAGTCTATTCCAGAACTGCTCGATTCAATCAAGGACTTCAGCCGCATAACTGATAGTAATAAGGGCGCATTTGAAAGTTACATAAGTGGGACCTTTAATTGGGCAAAATCTGCGACACCGACTCGAAGAGATGCAGAGCAGTTCTCTCATCGACTACTATTCTTCCTTGGGTTTCAGAAGAGTGATTACGATATCGTGGGTGATAGTATCCGTGTGAATTCTTGGGATAATGTCAGTAGTGCACTCGAGAAGTACAGGGCGCGTACCGCAAAACCGTAGGGTAATAAAGAAAGTTCCGGATTACGGAACTTTCTTTATTGGTACGAGTTATGCTACTGGTCTTGTTGTTCGAGGTAGTTAATCTCAGCTACGATTTCAAGCAGAGCATTGGCTTGTGTTTCGGCGTCCTCAATAGCGAGTCCTGCATCAAGAGCGGCATCTACGAGGTTCTGATCGTCTGTAAAACGAATAGCTTCGATGCATATTCTGAATCGTTGTTCAGGTTCTAGATTATTGAGTTGAGGCATAAGCGCAACAAGCGCCTCAAGAGCTCTTCGTTTTGTCTTATCCAGGTCCTTTGTGCGACTTGTTGTAGTTGGCTGTCGTGCTGTTGTATTAATGTCCGTTGTGATTGGTTGTGCCGGTGCATGTGCTGCTAGTGCAGCTGCCGCCTGATTGTCTTGACTATCGTCGTTTTCCATAGAATCCTCACCCGTTTATTACTATCTCTATTAAAGACGATTATGCTTTAAAAGTCGAGGCTAAATACATATATAGAGTGCACAAACATCTTAAGTTGGGTATACTTATAGGAAGATAGTATATGAAAGGTTTTTCAAATGTTTCAATTAGATGATAAATTTCTACAAGATTTGGGACTTGATTCGCTTCCGGCGGATCAAAAAGAAGCATTTCTTGCGCATATATATAGCGAACTTGAACTGCGCGTAGGCGTGCGTTTATCTGAGGGCCTCAGCGACGAACAGCTCGGCGAGTTTGAGTCATTTGTGGATCGTAAGGAAGACAAAGTTCGTGCATGGGTAGGCGCTCATACGCCTGATTACCAAAATGACCAGGCGTATGAGCAGTTGAAGGCGAACGCCCCCGAAGGCACAGCCGAAGCAATAGTACTTGCTGAATATGCGTCACTGAAGTGGCTTAGTATGAACCGACCTAACTATCGGGATGTTGTTGCGCAGGTACTTGCGGAACTAAAGTCTGAAATCATGAGCAACCGAGATACAATTCTTGGTGGTCAGGTTGCATAGCCGCGCAAAAAGGCTTCACTACTCATAGCTCGTCCGCTAGGGGCTATAAGTTCATCAACAGATAGAAAAGCACCGTCTCGACACTCAATGTCGAGCGGTGTTTTTGGTTCCGTCTCAACATGCGCCTTGGTGATAATAATGTCGTGTCCTAAAAGGGCTGTCTTTGTTTTGGGAAAGCCTAGGTGAGCGCGAACACGACGTTCAGCTTCGGCTGCCGTAAAGGTGGTAGGGCTAAGCTGACTATCGCTTTTTGAAAGGAGCTGGCAGTAGGTCGCCTTACTATCATCTTGAGATGTTGGTTGAAGTGAGCTGTCAAGAATAGTGGGGAGAACTTTGAGCAATAATTCGACACTTGCGTCGCTAAGCTTTTCGTAGAGATCAAATTTTGTTTCTGTACCAATGAGGGGTACGGTTGTCTGGGCGTATACTGGACCCTCGTCCATACCAGCGGTCAGCTGCATGATAGAAACGCCGGTTTCTTTGTCGCCATTGGTAATAGCTGACTCGATTGGTGTTGGGCCGCGGTAATTCGGGAGCAGTGAAGGGTGAATATTAATAATGCCCTTGGGAAATATATCAATAATACTTTGCGGAATAATACGTCCGTAGGCGACAAGTATAGCGGCTTCTGCACCCAGCGCAATAAGCTCGTCGCGTATCTCACTCGGACGGTTAGGCAAGTAAACGGGAATGTCATGGTTGGCCGCAACCTGTGCGACTTCAAGTTCTCGATTATTGCGTGATTTACCATCGGAGTGATGTGAGACAACCGCCGCAATCGTGTACCCATGCTCGATCAGAGCTGTTAGAACCGGCGCATTGGTGGTCTTGAGGCCGCTAACAAGTCGTTCGTTACCAAAGAATAGAAGAGGTTTTGATGAATTGGTCATAATCAAGTGGTTGTAGCTCGCCTTTCTTATCGAGGGTGTAAAAAGCTTCAGTTTGATCTTTAATGTGATCGATAAAGAGAAGACCGTTTGTATGATCGATTTCGTGTTGGATGACACGGGCGAGGAAGCCTTCAGCTTTGAAACGGACTTCTTTGCCTTCAAGATCAAGGGCCTTAACACGTATCTTGGTGT
The DNA here is from genome assembly GCA_030445245.1 of Candidatus Saccharimonadota bacterium. GTDB lineage: Bacteria > Patescibacteriota > Saccharimonadia > Saccharimonadales > Saccharimonadaceae > RYN-404. The sequence continues at coordinate 16,971 of JAUCSD010000001.1, forward strand.
GTCGCGGCACCATGCCGTAGATTTTATCGACACTTAGGCATCCTTCATAGTCGCTGACGACTTCACCTTCATACTTTACGATCTCGGGATTGAGGAGGGCAGTGAATTCCCGAGCTGCCTTGTCATCAAAATCGCTGCGCACAATTACTACTCGCATCAACCGATCAATCTGTACTGCAGCAAGCGCCGCGCTGATCTCATGTGGACGTGAATCTTCCCAGTCGAGTGACGCACTGGTCATATCTTCAACCAAGTGAATAACTTCGTCGGTGATAACGTGAACACGCTCAGACTTCGTGCGTAGATGAGTGTTAGGCAGGGTTATGATGGCTTCTTTTTTCATTCCATCTCATTATAACAGATGGAGCGACTGTTTCTTATAGCAGACTAATTGGATCAAGTTCGGATTGCCAATGGGTTGGGGGTACAAGCGGTAGTATGGCTACAAGATGAGCACGTTTGGGCGATTTGAGCGTGAGCTGCCAGCGGTAGGTATCACTCTGACGCTCATAGAATGATGGAGTTGGGCCAAGAATCTGAACATCGCTTGGTACTTGCTGCCGCAGTTCGCGTGCCAGTTTTTGTGCATTCTTAATGGCTGTCGCTTCAGTTTTGTAGATGCATGTCAGCTTCAGTAAATACGTAAACGGAGGGAAGTGTCCCTTCTGGCGAATAACTAAAGCTTCTTTATAAAATTGTTCATAGTCTTGAGCGAGTCCGCTGACGACAGCGGGGTGTTGCGGCTGGTAGCTTTGAACAATAACTGTCGTGGGGTGATGTGAACGTCCGACCCGCCCGATTACCTGCGCCAGCAATTGGAAGGTACGTTCACTCGAAGAATAGTCGGGAAGGCTGAGGCCGGCATCTGCCTGTACGACTCCAACACTCCGGAGTTTGGGTAGATCGAGACCCTTAGCGATAACCTGTGTTCCAATGATTAAATCAATCTTGCCATCGTAGAGATCCTTGTAGCGTTCCTCGACTGATTCGCCTGTTTCACTGTCGCCATCAAAGCGAGCGATTATTTTATTCGGAAACAACTTTCGAAGTTCTGATTCAATGAGTTTAGTGCCGATCCCTTTATGAACGACATCCGCCGAGTGACAGACAGGACAGCTGGTCGGTACTTTTTCGGTAAGACCGCAAATATGGCAACGCAGGAGATGCTGGTCGGCATGGAGGGTGAATGGAATAAAGCAGCGCGGGCAGATGGCTGACCATCCACAATTTTCACAAAGCGTAGTGCTGGCACTCCCGCGTCGGTTATGAAAAATGAGTGCTTGGTTGCCGTCTGCGAACGTTTCTTCAAGTTGCGCTAATAATTTATCCGATAAAAAACGATGCTTCTTAAAGTTGGCACGTTTGGTCATATCAATGAGTGTAATGCTGGGTGCGACAGCGTCTTTGCGGGCTCGTTGGCTCATTGTAATAACCGGACGATCTGATTGTTCTGCTAAGTAGTAGTCGGCTACAGCTGGTGTAGCCGTTCCTAATATGAGTTTTGCCTGGTGGTATTTGGTTAACATACTGGCGGCACGCAGGGCGGAATAGCGTGGTGATTGTTCCTGTTTGAAGCTTGGTTCGTGTGCCTCGTCGATTACTATAAGGCCGATATTCTTGAGTGGTAAAAAGAGGGCAGAGCGTGGTCCGACGGCGACTCTGGCCGTTGGGCTCGTAAGTGCCTCACGCCAGGCGAGATGTCGTTGGGCTTCGGTCTGTCGCGAGTGCGTGAGGATGATGTTTTCAAAGTGATGTGAAAATTCGTCGACGAGTTGAGAGGTGAGAGCGATCTCTGGCACCAAGATAATAACTGATTTGTTCTGAGCTAATGCTCGGCTCGCGGCTTCAATATAGACGGCCGTTTTACCCGAGCCAGTGACACCATGTAAAAGTGCTGAACCAGGTGACATAATCTCGATTGTTTGGAGAGCCACCACTTGTTCTGGAGTGAATACATTTTTTGTTCGCTCTCGTAAAGCTTCACGAGTCGTCGCTGCTTGGACACGACGGGTCGTTTGAAGCCCGCGAGGCAGGAGGGTTTGTAAAACGGTAGCCAAGTGGCCTGCATAGTAGTCACTAAGCCATAGGGCGAGACTGACTAGCGCCTCTGGAAGAGGTTGCTCCTCGATGATAGAGACAATAGGTTTTGTCTCGTAAACTGGTTTCTTGGCCGAACGCAGTATCACACCCGTCAGCTTCTTTTTACCAACCTCGATAACCACCAATTGACCGATCACGAGCGGTTGTTCAGAGGCATACGTAAAAAACGCGCTTGAAGCCCGCACGATTTGATTTGGCGCCACCTCGTAGTAGTGCATAGTTACCAGTATACTGCTAAACTTAAACTATGTATTTTGAAAGCCGTGCCCAGGCTGGGCAAATCCTCGCCGGACAGTTAATAGAAAAATATCGCTACGAAAACTGTGCTGTCGTTGCACTTAGTGATGGGGCTGTTCAAGTTGGAGAGCAGATTGCCGCTGCGCTCCACTGTATTCTGACGATGCTTCTTGTAGAAGACATCCAGGTACCAGGGGAGAATATGAGTTTTGGTGGTGTTTCGCAAAACGGTGGTTTTACCTATAACGGTATGTTCAGCGCTGGTGAAATGGAAGAATATGCCAGCGAGTATCATGGCTACCTCGAAGAACAGAAGCGAGAAGCATTTCAGCGGATTAATAAACTGCTCGGTGATGGCGGTATGATCGATAGCGACATGCTACGAGACCATGTAGTGATCTTAGTGGCCGACGGGCTCGATAACGGCGCATCACTTGACGTGGCAGTCGATTTCTTAAAACCAATTCGTATTAAGCGACTTATTGTTGCGACCCCTGTGGCAACAGTTCCAGCTGTCGACAAGCTACACATTGTCGCCGACGAGCTTCATGTGTTGGATGTGAAGGAGAATTTCATGGGAATTAATCATTATTACGAACAGAATGATATCCCTACACACGAGGAAACAATTGCTAAAATCAACCAAATTGTGTTGAATTGGCACTAAACGAGCTTGCAAATAGGGCACTAAAAAGTGTAGAATAAAAAGCAACAGAGAGTCAGAGATTTTAAACAAGGGAAGTTATGCTAGACGTTTTTATTACCTCAAGAGTGCGAAGAAAAATTGTAGTGGTGTATGCCAAATACCCTGATTTTCATACTCATGTCCGTGGTCTTGCCAAGCTAATCAAAGAAGATCCAGGCAATATTCAGCGCGAATTGAAGCGACTTGAAAAAGTAGGATTTCTTACGAGTGAGAAGCAGGGCAATACCAAGATCTATTCCACGAATAAACAGTTTCCAATTTTTAAGGAACTTCAGAGTATTGTCATTAAGTCACAGCAGCACGCTGGTCGTCCAAAACGAACATCCGCTGATCTGTAATGTCCTTGTTTGAAGAGATTTTAGCTGCGCGTGGCTTTGTTGGAAAGTCGCGCGAGCTTTTTTTATCACCTAGTTACGAAGCGCGACACGATCCTTTTTTACTTCCTGATATGCAGGCGGCAGTCGATCGATTGATCCTCGCGCGAAAACGCCAGGAGCATATAACCATTTATGGTGACTATGATATTGATGGATTAACGGCAACTACGGTACTCTTTGAGGCGCTTGAGGCCTTTGGTTTCAAACATGTCGATGCGTTTATTCCTAATCGTTTTGTTGAAGGCTATGGTCTGACGGTAGATGCGGTTGAAAAGATTGCTGCCGCGGGTGCGCAACTGATTGTAACGGTAGACTGTGGTAGCTTGAGTGAAAAAGAAATTATTAGAGCGGCCGAACTTGGTGTCGACGTCATTGTGACCGATCACCATAATGTGGCGCCTGTGCAGCCACCGGCCGTCGCGGTTATCAATCCAAAGCGCCCTGATCATGAATATCCGTTCATTGATCTGGCGGGAGTTGGCGTAGCATTCAAACTCGTCCAAGCGCTCCAGACTCAGCTCGATGGACTGCCAATCGGGCAAGAGAAGTGGATGCTTGATCTTGTGGCTCTTGGTACGGTGTGTGATGTTGTGACGCTTGTTGATGAGAATCGTGCCAATGTTTTCTGGGGGCTTAAAGTACTCGCTAAAACTCGTCGACCAGGTCTTAAGGCCTTGATGGCCGTTTCAAGTGTGGAACCGGAAAAGGTAAATGCTCGTAGTCTTGGCTTTGGACTGGGACCTCGCATGAACGCGGCAGGGCGACTCGAGACTGCCAAACATGCACTTGATATGCTCCGCGCTGAGGATCCTACCACCGCGCTTGAGAAGGCGCAGCAGCTTGATACACTTAACGTTGCTCGCCGTGCCGACCAAGATAAAATTTTCAAGGCGGCATTGATCCAGGCAGAAGCTTATAAGAATGATCCAGTGCTAGTTGTGAGTCATGCTGACTGGAATCACGGTATTATCGGCATTGTTGCAGCAAAATTGCTTGAGAAGTATAAGAAGCCAACATATGTCCTGCAGGAAATGGGAGCGGAGAGTAAAGGTTCGGCTCGTAGTTATGGAGATTTCAGTGCCGCTGATGCAATTCGAGCGGCGGACGATATTATTACAAAAGGTGGTGGTCACAAACTAGCAGCAGGCGTTACCATGCCAACCGAGAATATTGCCGCTTTTCGCGCACGGGTTAACGAATTCTATCGATCGCAGAAATTAATCGATCAACCCAATTTGCTTCTTCCGAAGGAAGATGTCGTAATCGAGCGGCTTAGTATCGTGGACGAAACGCTGATTAATCAACTGAGCCAGCTCGAGCCCTTTGGCAACGGCAATCCAGAGCCCGTATTTAAGGCGATTAACTTACTTGTGACAAATCAGCGACGGATGGGCGCAGACGCTCAGCACGTCAAACTTGAACTGCAGGATAAGGATCGTCATACGATGCAATTTTTAGCATTCAGTGCTCCGGATCACTTTTTCGTCGAGCCGGGCGAGTATGTAACGATTTGGTTTCAACCGGGAATAAACGAGTGGCAGGGCAGGCGTACGGTTGAAGGCAGACTACTCCATCTCGAATAAATGTTGTTAAGAGCAAAAGGCCCCCTGTGCCATCGATACGAAAGCCTTGTTGCTCGTAGCGAAGCAATACGACTTTGGGGACTATACCTTCTCGGTCACGGTGAAAGAATGCCAAATGTCTAAACAATTCGACCAAAATAGAGTGTAGTATTGCGTCAAGTCACTCTATCTGTTACAATTGCACCTATATGGTACAAGTAACACGTAAAGATGAACGCGAAGCGAACGAAAATATTATTCGTCGTTTTAACCGCAAGGTTTTGCAGAGTGGTGTTTTAGCAAACGCGAAAGCGTCTATGCGATTTTCGAAAGATTTGAGCAAGACTGAACGCCGAGCTAAAGCGATTATTCGCAAAGAACGTAAAGCAGACAAATTAGCTAAAGCCCGTTTGGGAATCCGCTAGTCAATGGCGCTAAAACAGCGTATCCAAGATGATCTTAAAGCCGCTCTTTTGAGCGGCGATCGTTTTGCAGGGGAAACGTTACGTGGCCTTAAGGCCGCTATCTTAAATGAAGAAGTCGCTCAAGGTAAACGTGATGACGGTCTTGATGATGCAACGATTGAACAAATTATTGCCAAAGAAGTAAAGAAGCGCAACGAAGCTGCCGCTCTTTATGATCAAAACAATCGTCAGGACTCAGCGGCTGATGAACGTCACGAAGCTGAAATCTTAATGATCTATCTTCCAAAGCAGCTCAGTGAAGCTGAACTGAAGACAGTTGTCGACGCTAAAGTTCGCGAACTCGGTGCAACCGACGCCAAAATGATGGGTCAGGTAATTGGCGCTGTTAAAAAAGACGTTGGTAATACGGCTGATGGCGGCATGATCGCTCGTCTTGTTAAAGCTGCTCTCTCTTAGCAAACTATTCCTTGTGAATAAGTGATGCGATAAAATAGGGGTTAATACTCAAAAACTTGGAAGGAGCTCCATGTTAAAGCAGGTTGCAAACGGTGTCTGGGTTCACAATAGTGAGTTTCTCGAGAGTAAATCTATTATCGTGCAGGGCAAAGCTGGCGTATTGCTTATCGACCCTGGTATAACCGAGGATGAATTAGTTAACCTCGCAAGTGACCTCGACGAGTTGGGCCAGCCTGTTGTAGCAGGCTTTTCGACGCATCCTCACTGGGATCATGTGCTTTGGCACGCCCAGTTCGGTGAGGTGCCACGTTATAGCACGGCTCACTGCGCGGCTGATATTCGAGATCTGTTGTCTTACGCAGACTGGAAAGCTCGAGTCGCTGGGGTATTACCACCAGACATAGGTAATCAAATACCGATCGACAACTTATTCGGCCAAATTACCGGTTTGCCTGTCGGCACGACATACATTCCTTGGGACGGTCCTAGTGTGAGGATTATCGAGCATCAGGCGCATGCCCGGGGTCATGCAGCACTACTCATCGAGGAGGCTAATGTACTCGTCGCTGGTGATATGCTTTCTAATATCCTGATCCCGTTTCTCGAACTGGAAGCTAAGCGTCCAGTCGAGGATTACCTGGCTGCATTGCAACTGCTCGAAAATGTAGCAGGGGACACCACCATTCTAATTACTGGTCACGGATCGGTCGGTGGGGCGGGTGAGGTACGTACGCGAATAGGACAGGACCGTGCATACGTGCAAGCCTTGCATGACGGTGGGGGTTCTGATGATTCACGCCTCACGACAGGACCGAACAAGGAATGGCTGCCGAGCGTGCATGAGCGGCAAGCGCAGCAGCTTGCCAAAAATGCTGTTAGGGGATAGCCGCTGTCTCATTTGGCGGTTTTACGATGGACTATACTGAAGTGAGTTATATTAGAATGATGGACTCATTCATCACTCTCACTGCATACTACCTGACGCCGAGGGTAATGGATCGACTTACGGCAAAGACTCAGAAAGAGACACGCAATACTAAACCGCTCGAAACGGAATAAGGCCGTGAGCTGGTATCACCCCTCAACGCTGTTCGATAAGATTTTTGAGAGTGGAATTATCATCAAAGGTGTGACTGGTGCCCTGGAGTTCCTTGGCGGATTGCTTCTTTTCTTTTTTGACCCATCAGTTATTCACCAGTTCTTAGGAGCCATTACACAGAAAGAGCTGATAGAGGACCCCCATGATAAGATTGCTACCTTCCTACTCCAATCGACTGAACATCTTGGCGGTGGTGGCAGTAGAACATTTCTGATTGTCTACCTCTGGATTCACGCTGTCATTAAGCTAATTGCGGTCATTGGCATTCTCCGTAACCAGCTGTGGGCTTACCCATTCTCGCTTGTGACACTCAGTCTCTTTGTGCTGTATCAGTTGTATGAGATTGCGCTCCATGGTTCTATTGGTATGATTCTTCTAACGATTTTCGACTTCTTTATTCTCTGGCTAATTTGGCGGGAATGGGGGAAGGTACGAAGCCCTATTGTTGATAAGCGCGATGACGCTACGAGAGAGTCGATCAACATACGACTGTTCAGAACGACAGATGCAAATGAACTGTCTAGCGTCATTATCCGATGTTTGCGTGAGGTTAACAGCAAAGACTATGCTGCCGATATTATCGAAAAGATGTGCTCGTATTTCACGCCTGAGATTATAGCTAAACTTGCACACGAACGTCAGATGTTTGTAGCAGAACAAAATGGCCAGCCAGTAGGCACTGTTAGCCGAGATGGTAATAAGGTATTCACGATGTTCGTCAATCCCGACGATGCGGGTCAGGGAATTGGCACAAAGCTCATGGGATACATTGAACATCTTGTGGTTGAAGAAGGATTTAAGTACATCGAGACGGGTGCTAGTATCACGGCTCATGATTTTTATCACAAGCTTGGATATGTTGACGTACGCGAGAGTGAGACTGACTTTGGTCTCAATTATATTTTGAGAAAACCGCTGAGATAATACTGGCATGCTCCGCTCGGGGCGATCCCAGGCAGCTGGTCCAGCTCCTGCGTATTGATATATATTTGCTGTATGACATAATATTGCTTGATCTGTGAATCAAATAACAGGTCGTTTGCTCTTCTCGGTTTTCTAGTGGGAAGGTACGCGTATGAATCGACGGGTTGCTCTTATCGTCGCAGCTGTGCTCGGTGTCGGACTGTTGATGTTGGTGGTATCTGAGGCGGTCAGCGAGTTTCGCTCCTCGGCCGCTGCCAACACGCTACTCCAATGCTCGCCAAGTGACCAGTCCCGTAACTCGGTGACGGGTGCGGGAGGGCCTCTGCTCGAGGTATTTCCGATTTCGCTCGGAGACGAGCGGACTATCAGTCCGTTTAAGCTGCAAGAGCCGGCCGGCTCGGCCGTTCTGAGTATGCCGGGCGCTTCGCATCAGGTGGTGGTATTGGTATACGACATGCACTACCTAAAGATCGTTCGTGCTCAGCAAGTGGTGGGCGTGTCCTTCCGCGGCATTGCGCCGCTCGATCTGGTCAGTATTCCAGCGGACGTCAGAGCGCTGTATGAGTCGGATGCAAGCTACATCATCGCACCGAAATCCTGCCTACCTGCGTGATCGAGGAGAGAAGCTCGGGACTCATCGCGCACGATCGTGCGATGAGTCCGGGTTTTCCTCTTTGTAAGGGGTTTTACCCATGATATACTAAGCTTATATGATTGTATTTTTTGGCCCCGCAGGTGCCGGTAAAAGTGTTCAGGGACAAATGTTAGCAGCACGCCAAGGCTGGCGCTGGTTAAGTGCGGGTCAACTATTACGGGATACGCACGATATGGAACTTCTCAAAGAAATGCAGACTGGTAAGTTGGTAACTTCTGAAACGGTAAACAGACTCATGGGCGAGGCTCTTAAGCGGGCTAAAAATATTGATCGAGTTATTCTCGATGGTTTTCCGCGCGAACTATCCCAAGCTAAATGGCTGATTAGTGCGCAACCTGAGCACGGACGTGCAATCGATCTTGTGGTTGTTCTCGAAGTCCCTCGTAGCGAGCTTCTCAAGCGTATTGAAGTTCGTGGCCGCGTTGACGATACACCCGACGCTGTTGATGAACGATTGAAAATCTACCGAACTGAAATGTATCCTATTTTGAGCTATTTTACAGAGGAAAATGTGAACATTGTTCATATTGATGGAACTGGCTCGGTCGGGCAAGTTCACGACCGAATTATGGAAGAACTGGTGGCATGCAAACTGGCGTAAAAACTCCAGAACAAATTCAGGCAATGCGTGAAGGTGGTAAACTGCTCGCAACTATTTATGATGGATTGAAAAAACAGGTTCATGCTGGTGTCAGTGAGCTTGAACTTGATGCATGGGTAGAAAAAGAGATTGCACGACTTGGTGCAATCGCCACGTATAAAACCTCAGAAGTTAATTTTCCGAACGTCATTTGTATTAGCACGAATGACAAAATCGTTCACGGCGTACCGACTGACTACGTGCTTGAAAAGGGTGATGTTGTGAGTTTTGATCTAGTTATTACGTACAAGGGCATGAAAACTGATTCGGCTTTTACGATGATTGTCGATGAAGTACCGAGCGGTATTAAGAAACATTTGCTTAATGTAACCGAGCGAAGCCTGATGGCGGGTATCGACGCGATTCATGGCCCTGTTCATACCGGCGACATTGGCGCGGCTGTTGAAGCCGTCCTCACCAAAGGTAAACTCGGTATCGTTCGCGAACTTGTTGGTCACGGCGTTGGGCTTGAGATGCATATGCCTCCTGAAATTCCGAACTATGGCAAAAAGGGGTCTGGCGTCTTGCTAAAGCCGGGTGATACGATTGCGATTGAACCAATGGCGATGCTTGGCCGAGAACACATCAAAACGGGCAGCGATGGCTGGACGTTCCGTACCAAAGATGGAAGCCTGGCGGCTCACTTTGAACACACGGTGCTTATTACCGAAACTGGCGCTGAAATCTTGACCACGCTTTAGACGTAATTAAAATAAATGTGAGATAATGAAGACATGAAAATTGCCTTACTTGGTTACGGGGTTGAGGGTGCGTCGGCGTACCATTATTTTAAGCGGCTTTACCCGGAAGCAGAATTTGAAATTTACGATAACGCCGAGTCGCCAAAATATGACATTCCAGATGGCGTAGCACTGAAAAGTGGTGTGAAGGATTTTTACGATATTGATGCCGATCTTGTCATCAAGACGCCGGCCATCGCTCCTTCAAAAGTCTCAACACGAGGCAGTATTAGTTCGGTTACTCGAACTTTCTTTGATGTATGCCCAGTGCCTATTATCGGCGTCACGGGCACGAAGGGGAAGGGTACAACTGCAACCTTAACGGCGGAGATTCTCAAAAAAGCTGGCTTCAAAGTTTGGCTTGTTGGCAATATTGGTGTTGCAGCACTTGATAAGATTGAGGAAATCGAGCAAGCCCGCGTCGCCGGGCAGAAGTGCGTCGTAGTGTACGAGCTATCAAGTTTCCAGCTTTGGGACATGACAAAAAGCCCGCAGGTTGCGATTGTCCTTATGATTGAACCAGAGCATTTAAATGTCCATAAAGACTTTGAAGAATATGTTGAAGCCAAGAGTAATATCGTTAAATATCAACATCCTGAGGATACGACAATTTACTTCGACGACAACGACATCAGCAGATCAATTGGTGAAAAATCACCTGCAAAAAAGATACCCTATGTTCTTGAGCTTGGTTCGACATTGAATATTGATGGTCGGCCAATTGTTGAAAAGAGCGATATTGCCTTATATGGCGATCACAATGTTGGGAATGTCCATGCTGCCATACTCGCCGCTTGGCAATTCACTCAAGATGAGTATGCGATTCAAGCTGCCGTTCGTGAGTTTCGTGGCTTGCCACATCGGCTTGAGCCTGTGGCAACCCGCAATGATGTTCTCTTTATTAATGACAGTTTCTCTTCGGCGCCACCTGCGACGGTCGCGGCTGTACGAGCGTTTTCTCAACCGAAGATTGTTATCATGGGCGGCTTTGATCGGGGACTTGATTTTACTGACACTGCCCGCGCTATCGTATCCCAACCGCAGGTGAAAAGGATACTTCTCATTGGGCAAACGCGTCATGGTATTGCCGCAGCATTTGATGCGTGCGATTGGCATGACTATGAAATAATTGATGGAACACTTGATCAAGCAGTGACACGAGTAAATCAATTAGCCGAGGCTGGCGACGTGGTACTGTTTAGCCCCGGTTGCGCGAGTTTTGATATGTTCCCAGACTTTAATAAACGGGGCGACGCATTTAAGGAATTGATAGCAAATTTATGAAAACCTTTTTATTTGAATCATACGAATTTACACCCGAGACTCGAACGGCAGCATTTCGCTACAGCTTCGACCATGAGATGTTCTTTACTGAAAAGGTAGTATTCAGCGAGATAGCCATTTATGATCAAGCGGCGCTCGATCGGGCACTTTTTCTGGCGTTTATTATAACTGGCGTGTCGTACTATAAGTTATTCCCTCGTACGGCGGTTGAGTGGAAAGCTGGCGGTATCGACGCTTGGCAGAGTAGCTTTTTAAACAAAGTCTACCAAGAAGGCTTAGGTCAGTTTGCGTTTGAAAATAATCTTACTCGTCAGGATTTGGCGCAGTTTAGTGAAGCGAATGTGGCTGTCGTATTTGAACCAATAGCTTATACAGGCGAGGGGATTATGGCACTGCAAAGCGGAGGTAAGGATTCACTGCTCACGGCCGAAACCTTGCGCGAAAAAGGCGACGCGTTTGATTCATTTTATATATCAAGTGGTACGGCGCATCCGGCTATGCTCGATGAAATTGGTGACCGATTGCTTGTTGCTCGTCGCTACGTCGATATTCCTGCTATCATGGCCGCTCGTGGAGAGGGCGCTTTGAATGGCCATGTGCCGGTTACTTTTATCGTTCTGTCTTTTGCATTACTGCAGGCAGTACTGCTTAACAGAAAGACGGTCATAGCTTCGATTGGTCATGAAGGCGAGGAACCACATGCCTGGATCGATGATCTTGCTGTAACGCATCAATGGTCAAAGACCTGGGATGCGGAAGTACTCTTTAGTGAATACGTGAGTCGGTATATTTCCCCTGATGTTCAGGTAGGATCACCGCTTCGTCGGTTTACAGAGCTTCGCATTGCCGAACTCTTCATTGAAAAAGCGTGGAGTAAATATGGCCATACCTTTAGCTCGTGTAACAAAGCGAACTACACCCAGGGCGCCGACAACACCCATCTGAAGTGGTGCGGCAATTGTCCGAAGTGTGCCAACTCCTATTTGCTGTTTGCGCCGTTCCTCGACGCTACCGAGCTTAAGAGTATTTTCGATGGTCAGGATTTATTTACCAAACCAACGCTCCAGGATACGTTTAAAGGACTACTCGGCATTGATGGGGCGATGAAACCATTTGAGTGCGTGGGCGAGACTGACGAGCTACGTCTGGCGTATCACAAAGCTCAGGCTCGTGGTGGGTACGCGTCTTTTGATTTTGACGTTCCAGAATCAAATTATGACTATTTGCAGCAATTTCCGTATCAGACAGCACTATCTTTATTTGATTAAAGGCAAAGCCCCGCTGCAGGCAGCGAGACTTCACCTTCGGCGGCTCAACTGTTGTAACGGGGTGTGATGACACTGTACGAGATCAGAGCTTGTATTTCTTGATCGCGTTCAGCGCGGTAGCGCGAACCTGCTTGTTTTTGATAAGGGCCTCGACGTACTTCTCCAGATCATCGCCGAGTCGTCGAATGGTCGCAATGTCATCGGTAGAAGCTCTGATTGCCTCGACCAGCATGGCCGTGACTTCTTCTCCTGACATTCTCTGGCCGCCGGACCGAAGAACGATTACGTAGAAGGTGACAACAGTGTCATCGTTGCGTACAGAGGCGAGCTGTTGTAACATCTGCAAGCGACTAGTCAGCGTAATGGTTTTTGGTCTTCTGGGCATGATCACTCCTTGAAAGGCGTGCCAGTACAGGTCGCGTTAAATAATACCATACTGGATTATGTAGATACATAGAAAATCGCAGACTACTCGATTAGCTTAGTCTGTTCTGATCTAGGCAAAATGTGTCATAAGCGTTATACTTTTACTTATGCAAGAAACTTCTCGATACGCCGTCGGTATTGACATTGGCACGACTACTGTACGCTGTGTGGTCGGTCATATCGATGCGACCACAGGGGCGCCAACTATCGTTGGTGTCGGTCAAGCGCCAAACAGCGGTATGCGCAAAGGCGTCGTCGCTAACTTAACTGGTCCAGCTCAGGCAATTGACGATGCGCTCGGTGAAGCTGAACGGATGAGTGGCTATCAGGTAAACGCCGCTTCGATTAGCATCAATGGTTCCCATATTCTCAGCACGAAAGCGGACGGTATGATCGCCGTTGGTGCGATGGATCATGAGATTGCGCCCGAGGACCTCGCTCGTATCGAAGAAGTTTCGACACTCGGCAAGGTACCTGCTAACCGTGAGATCTTGGAAGTAGTACCTCACAGTTATCGACTTGACGGCCAGGACAACATCAAAGATCCACTTGGTATGACTGGCACTCGTCTGGAAATCAATGCTAATGTCGTCTCAGCTCTAGCGCCACACCTCGCTAACTTACAAAAATCTGCTGAAATGGCCAAGGTGACGCCGAACAATATCACGCCGGCAATCCTCGCCGCCGCTCGTGCAGTGCTTAGTGAGCAACAGATCGAAAACGGCGTTGCCGTTGTTGATCTTGGTGGTGCAACAACCAGCGTCGCCGTCTTTGAAGAAGGTGATCTTCAGTATGTCGCCGTGATCCCACTTGGTGGGGTTAACATTACTAACGACCTAGCGATCGGCCTGAAGACAGATCCCGAGATCGCCGAAAAGGTAAAAGTGGGCCATGCAACCGCGACGGCTCGCAAGAACACTGAACGTATTTCAATTAAGCACGAGAAAGAAGCTTACAGTTTCGAATCGGCTGACATTGACGAGATCGTTGAAGCTCGTCTTGAAGAAATCTTTGATAGCATTCACAAGGAGCTTAAAAAAGCCGGTCGAGCTGGACAATTGCCAAGCGGCGTCGTCCTGACCGGTGGTACTGCCAAGATACGAGGCATTGCTGAATATGCCAAGCACAAACTGGGACTTGCTGCGCGCGTCGGTAAATCATCAGGATACGGCGGGGTAGCGGAAAATATCGAAGAACCGCAGTTCGCCACCGTTGTTGGTCTCATGCTGCTCGATGCTCAGGATACAAGTCGCGCGGCCACTTCCCAGAAGCGGTCAGGCGCGGGCGGCGGTAAAGCCGCCATGAAGAATGCTGGAGGGATAATCTCCAAGTTCCTCGACAGATTTAAGGCATAATTTGTTTTTAAAATATAAATGTTATACTAGAAAAGAATAGAATATCGGGGAGACTATAATTCAATGCCTGAAGTAAAACCAAGCGAAATACAAACATTTGCCAGCATTAAAGTTGTTGGTGTTGGTGGCGCGGGTGGTTCTGCTGTAAACCGTATGAAAGATGCCGGTCTTGCTGGTGTGCAATTTATTGCCATGAACACCGATGCACAAGCCTTACACAACTCACGTGCTGACGTGAAAATCCATTTAGGCCACTCTATCACCAACGGACTTGGAGCCGGAGCTGACCCAACGACAGGTGAAGCTGCCGCTAATGAATCACGCGACGAAATTCGCGAAGCTATCGATGGTGCTGACATGATCTTTGTTACCATCGGTGCCGGTGGTGGTACCGGTAGTGGTGCTGGTCCAGTTGTGGCCGAAGTTGCCCGTGAACTTGGTATCCTCGTTGTTGGTGTCGCCACGAAACCATTCAGTTTTGAAGGTGAAAAACGTCGCCAGAACGCTGACTGGGCAATCGCTCAGCTTGGTCGACAAGTCGACACACTTATTACAATTCCAAACGACCGTCTTCTTCAGACGATTGATCGTCGTACGCCACTTCTTGAAACATTCAAGATTGCGGACGACGTTCTACGTCAAGGTGTTCAGGGTATCTCTGAACTGATCACCGAACACGGCCTCATTAACCTCGACTTTGCCGATGTAAAGGCAATTATGAGTAACGCCGGCTCAGCTCTCATGGGTATTGGCCGTGCAAGCGGTGATGACCGTGCTATCCAAGCTGCTCAACAAGCTATTGAGTCGCCACTTATCGAAGTTTCAATCGATGGTGCCAAGGGTGTTCTGTTCAATGTAACCGGTGGTTACGATATGAGCATGAGTGAAATTCAAGAAGCTGCTGAGATCATTACCAGTGCTGTGTCTCCTGATGCTAACATCATCTTCGGTGCAACGCTGAAGCCTGAGCTTGAAGATGAATTGATCATTACGGTGATTGCAACTGGTTTTGACAGTGCATACTTCCACGAACAAGCTGCTCAACTTGCAACGCCAACTTCAGGTAAGGTTGCTCCAAACGCTGCCCCTGAAGTAACGGACGAAGCAGTTGATACCATTAACATGGACCTTGATCAGACCGACGCTGCTGCAAGTTTCGCCGAAGAGACGACTCACGATATCTGGAACAATCCACCAGAAGAGGATGACGAATCGGACACGCCTGCGTTCCTCCGTCGCCGCAAGAAGAATCACAATCCAGACGAATCTTAAAAGGGGTATCTCACGATGAGTTCAAAGTACAAGATTGGCGATAGCCGAGTAATCGAGTCACGTGAAGCAGCAGACGGTTTGACTATTCGTCGTCGTCGAGAGTCACTTGATGGCAAGCACCGTTTTACAACCTACGAGCGCGTCGAACGTCCGAATCTTGCGGTTGTTAAGAAAGACAGCTCTCGTGAGCTGTTCGACAGGGACAAACTCTCTACTGCAGTTAGGCGTTCTGTCGGTAAGTTCTTCACGTCAGAAGTTGAGGTTGAAGAGATTATCAATAATGTTGAAGATGCTCTGTATGAGATTGGCGAGAGCGAAGTGTCTTCTATCCAAATCGGTGATTTGGTTCTTGACGAACTAGCGAGTCGGAACGAGGTTGCTTACGTACGCTTTGCAAGCGTGTATCACGAATTTAAAACCCTCGATGAGTTTGAAGAGATATTGCAGCAGCGTCGTAAAAAATAAGGGAGTAGTGTTTAGGTGAGAACAATCATTGTATACAAAGACGAAACCGATTACACTCGTACGGTTACGGACTATCTGCGTGACTTCAAACGTCAGACTGGTCATGATATTGAAACGCTTGATCCCGATACAGCCGATGGCGCCGATTTTTGTCGAACCTACGATATCGTTGAATACCCAAGTGTCATTGCTATGAGTGACGATGGTCACATGCAGAACGTATGGCGCGGATTGCCACTACCAACGATTAGCGAGGTAAGCTATTATGTTTAATCTCTTTGGCAAGAAAAAATCCCTTCAGAAATCAACTAAATGGATTTTTGGCACGATGCTCGCTTTTGGTATTGTTGGATTAGTGGCAGCCTTTGTCCTTGCTATTGAAGAATTCCATCTGTTAAAAAATCCAGATGCTGTGCTGTCGTGTTCGTTTAATTTAGTACTCAACTGTGCCACGGTTATGAAAACCTGGCAGGCGAGTGTGTTTGGATTCCCAAACATGTTCATCGGTCTAATGGGATATCCTATTGTGATCACTGTTGCCGTTATTGGCCTCGCCGGCGCAAAGATGCCACGCTGGTTCTGGCGGACAGCAAATATATGTTACTTGTTAGGTGCGCTCTTTGCGTACTGGCTGTTCTTCAACAGCGTCTATGCGATTGAAGTGCTGTGCCCATGGTGTCTTGTTGTGACGTTCTCAACTACCATGCTCCTTGCGACGATAACGCATTACAGCTTACGTGAGAATATGTTTGGATTAACGAAGTCTACGAATGACATGATCCAGAAGTTACTCAAGAAAGACATTCTCAAAGTCGTGACAGCCAGCTGGATTGTGCTGTTGATTGCCGCTGTCTTCCTTAAATTCGGAAGTAGCCTGTTTACGTAAGGGGTAGTTACTATTCGAGTGCTCGTTAAGTAACGTTGACAAAAATACCAGTTACGTATATAATAATTAAATTGTACAATGCGTTCGTGAG
This sequence comes from Candidatus Saccharimonadota bacterium, assembly GCA_030445245.1. Taxonomy (GTDB): domain Bacteria; phylum Patescibacteriota; class Saccharimonadia; order Saccharimonadales; family Saccharimonadaceae; genus RYN-404. The sequence goes on from JAUCSD010000001.1 coordinate 33,939, forward strand.
CTACGCGCTCGGACCCGCTTGACCGTTACTCTGACTTCGGTCGGCGCACTGCTGATAACCATCGCCTCATGGCTACCGGACGACGAGTCAAGCCTGCGAGTCTGGCTGGTCATTCCCGGAGCTGTGACCCTGTTCGGCGCATTCTGCGCATACATGACCCTGAACAAGTTGCGCGAGGACGCTGGTCGTTTTCTCCGCCAGGGTTCAGTGCGCAAGGTCTCCTGCGGTGTTCGCAAGAACTACCGCGCGTTCACCAAGGCCGCGAACATCAACCCCTGTGATGAGGAACTCTTCGACTACGACAAGGAGAGTCAGACGGTCGCGGAGGCGCTGGACGCCAAGTTCCGCGCACGTCATGGGCGGGAGCGGACGTAGTAGCGTCCCAGAAAACAATGCCGTGTCGATAGGACGTACCCCTTCTGGGGGTCGTCCTATTCGATTTTTTAGGGTAAAATATGCATATATGGAAAAGAATCTTCCCGCCCACGAAACTGAACCAACACCAGAACCACTCGATAGAGAAGCTATACTTAATGCGCTCGCTGAGATTATTGGAGCAGGGGAGCTTGAGCTCGGTGTAGACCTCGATAATAGGGATGAATTGGAGCAGCTGCTTGGTGATGACGACGAGGAGCTCATATCTAATCTAGTGTCGCTTGCCGCAGAGAATGGTATTGATATTGAGGAATTTCTTGTACGGCTCGGTATCCCAGTTGAACGAATAGTTGATCCAAGTCAGTAAAAAGGGTAAAATAGAAGAAACGCCTCTTAGAGAGTAAGAGTAAGCGGTTATCACCCGCGAAGTTTTGGGAAGAAATCGATACCCGACAGTAGACCCCAACGTGTACGCGACGTAATAGCGACCCAAGTAAGCGCTAAGAAGAATCTCTTTTTAGAAACTGGATGGTACCGTCCGAGGCAACTCGGATTCCAGTGACTAAATAGGGATTTTTTGTGTTTTTAAGAAAGGGCGCAAAACCATGCAAGACAGTCAACAAATCGAAGGAGAGACCGTATGAAGTTTAAAGCCAACACCCGTCGCCGTGCATTAGAATATGAAAAAGCTATCGTCGAGCAATGGAAAGAGAATAAGACATTCGAAAAATCCATCGAACAGCGACCAAAAGCTGATAGTTACGTTTTCTATGATGGCCCACCGTTTATTTCGGGTGTGCCGCATCACGGGACGCTGCTTAGTAGTATCGTAAAGGATGCGATTCCTCGTTATCAGACGATGAAGGGTAAGCGCGTTGAACGTGTTTGGGGTTGGGACGCGCACGGGCTTCCAGCAGAGCGTTATACCGAAAAGAAACTCGGTATCCGTTCACGCCAAGAAGTGATTGAGTATGGTCTTGAAAAGTACATCGTCGCGACACGGGCAAACATGCTCGAGACAAGTAGTGCGTGGGAAGATGTTGTCGATCGAATTGGTCGTTGGGTGGACTTTAAAGGCGCCTATAAAACCATGGATAAAGACTACATGGAATCTATTTGGTGGGCGTTCAAAGAACTATACGAAAAGGGCAAGATCTATGAAGGTGAAAAGGTACTTATGTACTGTACGCTTGATGCAACACCGCTATCTAAAGCGGAAGTTACTATGGACGCTGGCGCGTATAAGGACGTGACTGATCCAAGCGTCTTCGTGAAATTCAAGCTCGTTGGTGAAGATACGAGTCTGCTTGCCTGGACGACCACGCCATGGACCTTGCCAGCCAATACGGCTGTGGCAGTGAACAAAGATTTTGACTACGTCGAAGTGGAACAGGGCGGCGAGAAATTTATCTTAGCAAAAGACTTGGTTGAAAAAGTGCTGACCAACGAGAAGCACCAACCACTTGAGTACAAGATCGTTCGTAAGATAAAGGGTAAAGACCTGGTTGGTAAGACCTATGAGCCGTTACTTGGTGTCGACCGTGGCGTGAATGCCCATAAGATATGGCATGCCGACTACGTGAGTGATGAGAGTGGTTCTGGTATTGTTCACCTCGCACCAGCCTATGGTGAAGAGGACTTCGTGATGGCGCGGGCAGACAAGATCCCTGTTGTTCACGTTATTGATGAGAACGGACTCTACTTCGAGAGTGAATGGAAAGGTGAGAATGTCTGGGAGATCAATAAGACGATCGCTAAGACATTGCATGAGCGCGGCATTGTTTGGAAGATTGAGTATATTCAGCATAGCTATCCACACTGTCACCGCTGTGGGACACGGCTTATGTACCGAGCTCACCCAAGCTGGTTTATGGACATCGATGCGCAGCGCACCAAGATGCTTGAAAAGAATGAGAACGTCAACTGGTTCCCCGCGCATGTGAAGCATGGTCGGTTCGAGAAGACCGTCCAACAAGCACCAGACTGGAATATTAGTCGTGACCGTTTCTGGGCGACGGCTATGCCCGTATGGAAGGGTATTGATAAAGACGGTGTTGAACGCGTCAAAGTTATCGGGAGTTACGCTGAGCTCAAAGAACTATCAGGTAGAGAGCTGGATGATTACCACCGTCCGTGGATTGATGAGATTACCTTTGACGTTGATGGCGTGACGTATACGCGTATCGATAAAGTAATGGACAGTTGGTTTGAAGCGGGCAGCATGCCGTTTGCCCAGTTCCATTATCCGTTTGAGAACAAGCAAAAATTCGAAGAGAATTTTCCTGGTGATTTCATCGTGGAATACATCGGTCAGGTTCGTGCTTGGTTCTACTACATGCACTCCATGAGCGTGGCGCTCTTTGGTGAAAACTCATTCAAGAATGTGATCGTGACTGGCAATATCGCTGGCAACGACGGTCGTAAGATGAGTAAGAGCTATGGCAACTATACAGATCCAAACATTCTGATGGATGAGTATAGCGCCGATAGCCTTCGCTTCCTGCTCCTTTCAAGTCCACTCCTCAATGGTGAAGACTTTGCCTTGCAGGACAAAGAAGTAGGTGACGTAGCCCGAAAACTCAGTATGATCTGGAATATGTACGACTTCTTCACGATGTACGCTGAAGTTGACGATTGGCAGTTCGAGGGTGACTTAAGTGATCCGAGCGAGAGCCTCGAGAATCCACTCGACCAGTGGGTGGTAAGCCGTGTCCATCAGCTGACACAGGAAATTGAAAAGCACATGGATGCCTACGATATTCCAAACGCTATGAAACCAATTTTGCCGTTTATCGAAGATGCTAGTAATTGGTATGTGCGTCGTTCACGCCGTCGTTTCTGGAAATCGGGCGACGACACCGATAAGAACAATGCCTACCGAACGCTTCACTACGTCCTGACGCAACTTGCTCAGGTGATGGCGCCATTTACGCCATTCCTCGCCGAGGAACTGTACCAGAAGCTTACGGGTGGTGAGAGTGTTCACCTGCTTGATTGGCCCAAGACTGGTCATATCAACGAACTCGTTGTTCAAGACATGGAGACGGTTCGTGAATACGTGAACGCAGGACTCAGTATTCGTGCCAAGGAACGCCTGAAAGTTCGTCAGCCACTGGCGAGCGTCACGGTACCGACACTTGGAGAATTCGTGAGCTTCGAAGATGTGCTGACCGAAGAGCTGAATGTGAAGGCAGTGAAGACCGGTGAAGAACTGAGCCTTGATCTTGAAGTAACGCCTGAGTTGCGACGTGAAGGCCTGATGCGCGAAGTTGTGCGTCATGTGCAGAATGCTCGCAAACAAGCCGGTCTTAACGTTGATGATCGAATCGCATTGAGTCTCACGACGGATGATATGGACCTACAAAAGGCGATTAATGAATATCACGACACGATTGCTACTGAGACGCTCGCAGAAACAATCGGCAAGCAGGAGCATGCGTATTCTGCTGAACTCAAAGTCGAAGGCGCCCTGCTCAAAGTATCACTGCAAAAAGCCTAAAAACACGCTTACAGGCAAGGCGATGGGATACGCTGCCCCCATTCTTATTCATCCTTAAAAGTAGCGGTTGAACGGATAGTAACGACGGCACATCACTAGACCTAGCAACCTGTAGTGATGCATTGCTCTGATAACTCGCAACAAATTGATTACTGTTGGTTGATGTAGCACCACGGGTGGTGCTATCGGCTGGCCGGACTGGCTTCGAGAAGGCCAATGGAGGGCTTTGGCTCCTCGGCTACTAACAAGAGCCGGGGAGCATACCTAAATAAAAAAGACTCCATTAGGAATCTTTATCTGTAGGGGGTTAGGAGGTGGACCGCGATATACGCGGCCCACCTCAGTGGATGTCTTCGAATCGTCCTCTACCTCACGTTCACCGGAATGAGACCATTGGCGCTCCTATCTTTGACAGGAGCAACGCATGGAGGCATCGTTACCTCCAGAGAACCGTCCTTCATTCGTGTGACCGACGCGCCGACCGAGTATCCGTACTCGGGACCAAGAAGCTCGCGCATCAGAAGAAGGTCAATCATGTACGTTTTCCCGTCGGGGGTCTCGCGAATGAAGCCGGGCGCCGTCCAGGCCGTCTCACCGGGCTTCAGGTCTGCAGTTTTCCGGTGGCCCTTCAGGACTTCCGGAAACTCGACAGCGCTGCCCTTGGTCGTTGTGGTTGCCGTGAGCTCATGCGTACTCGGATCCCAGTACGTCAGGACGCTTACGGGCTTCCAACTGGTGGGATCGGGGGTGACATTGCTCTCGTGGGTATACCCCACGGGCAAGCTGACATGGTAAGCGTTGCCTACCTTCTCCACGGTACCGCACGCGATGCGGAGGTCGCAGCTCGTCAAGCTCATGTCCGTCCGCACGTAGGTGCGGCCATCGATCACGATTACGTCAAAGCCGGGTTCGTCTCGGTGCGGGGAAGCATTGAGTCGCGTCTGGTATGCGAGGCGATCAGGGAACGCCTCTTCCGGAGTCGGAGACACCGTAAGCGTGGCGAACGGTCGGAGCGTCGTGTCCGGCTTAGACACGGACCTACTTACCGTTATGAGCACGAGAGCGAGTAGGGTTAGGAGGGCTGCCGCTATCGCGATAGTCCCAGTCCGTTTGCGACTGTTCACTTGAGTCTACTCTCTCTTGAGAGGGTGGATGAACGGAAGATCATCTGTCATCATAATGACATTTATATGAATGATTGTCAATTATTTCGACCATTCACCATCCATTCATATCGCTTTATGGGAATGGCGATCTGATTTGACGGGCAGAGGAGTAGCCAGGCGCCAATAGTGAAGTGTTTGTTTGAGGATGTCGAGCCTTCTGATATCCACTTGCTGGCCGTAGCTTCAAGGTCCCGCAGGACCTGGCACTGGCTCAACTGACACTTGAGGACTGATGAACGCTGTCCGCGCGGCGCGTTCCGCCGCGTTCCTGATCTCGTCCAGTCCCTACTAGGCAAGTGGTCCCGTCAACGACGGGGTCCACTTCAATTTCTAAGGGTGTTGATTAATATGTAAGTCAACCTAAAATAGACTTATTAACAAAAAGGTGTTGACATATTTATATGATCCGAGTATGATGGTTTGAGTGTCACGCCTAAAAAGCGAGCACAACCCAGATTGTTGGGCGCAGAAACAGGGTACGACAAGGTTCTCATTTCTACGTGGCGAAAGCCACAGAACGGCAGGACGTCACTCATGTCTCGCATCTCCCGCAAGAAGCTCATCGGAATCGTCGTCGCGGGCCTCGCGGCCCTCGGTATCGCCACCGCGCTCGTTCTCCCCAGCACCGGGGCGGACTTCACGGCCAGCGACATCGGGACGGTCAACGTGTCGACTGCCACTCTCTCGCTCAGCCTGAGCGACGACAGTGGTTCCAGCGGCACCTTCGACCTGAACTTCACGAACCTGGCGCCCGGCGCGCAGCAGGTCCGCAACTTCTACGTGAAGAACACGGGCAGCATCGCGGCGAACGTCAAGATCGGCAACCCGGTCTCCGGCGTCGTCTTCACGGCCCCGGCGGGCCAGACTCCCGACCCGGCCCAGTTGAAGTTCGGCGTCGACGGCTACCTGGCCCTGACGCCGGCCACCAGCATCGGCACTTCGATCCCGCTCGGCTCCATCGGCGCCGGCGAGACCAAGGGCTACACGCTGAGGGTCTCGCTCGACCAGGCCGCCGGCAACAACTGGCAGGGTGTCTCCGTCGGCGCTACCGCCACGGTCACGCTCAACCAGCAGTAGGCCGTCCGGTCAGCAATCTCGGGTTGTGAACACCACCCCGGGCCCCCTCCACGCATCGGCGAGGGAGGCCCGGGGTGCACACCCCATTCGTACAACTTCAAGCTATTGATATGCGCTTGAGGATCCGAACAACTTCGGAGCCTAACGCACCTACCCATAGTTTCATCCTGATAAGAAGGAGTGATGAGCGATATGCGCCGCCGCATCCGACGTCTCTCGTTGACGACACTGTTCGCAATTGTCGCCGCGAGTACCGGGTATTTCCTGATCCCGCCAACTAGTGCGAGTCTTCAGGACACTCAGCAGGGAACGATCCACATCACGATCAGCATCCCCGCAGAGCCGACTAGCTCCGAGCCGACATCTCCGCCGCGGCGCCCTCGAGTGTCTTCGGTGACTGCGAACCCTAGTGGTATGCCGTCAACGAAATCAAGTCCTTCGGGGTCCCCGACACCAGAGGAGACCACTACGACTCCGACTACGGCGCCGAAAACCCCTGAACCCTCGAGAACAACGCCCGCAGTCCAACCGACTGAGGAGAAGAGTCCGAAACCGTCAGACACTGCGACCGCAACACCGACCGTTACGCCTTTCGACAAGGAGACAAGCGATGACCAAGCGTCTTCGTAACACCGCCATCTGGTCCATCGCTGTGCTGATCGCACTTTGCGGTGCGTTCCTTCTGGCGACGAGCTACGGCGTCCAGGTTCACGCCGTCAAGTCGGGGTCCATGGTGGGTACGCTGCCCAAAGGCGCGATCGTCATCACTCATCCCGAGAAGAACTTGAAACGGCGTGATGTCATTCTGTTCCACAACCCCGGTGATCGTACGGGTCTCACAACCCATACGTTCCTCGGTTACAACAAAGATGGCAGTCTGATCACCAAGGGCGACGCCAACCCGTCGGTGGACAACTTCGATCAGCCGCCGCACCAGTCTGACGTCGTCGGGAAGGTGTGGCGTCACGTCGATGTCTTCGCGCCGTCGTTCTGGCTGACTCTGCGAGGAATCATCGTTGTCGTCTGCCTGGCCTTCTTGCTGCTGGGCTGGTGGCTGTACCAGTCTGCGGATGAAACTGAAAAAGCGTCGAACTCAACCGAGGTCGACGCGATCTAACCCGTCTGACCACTCCGACTACGCGTCGAGCAAATGCTCCGCCGACTCGGGTTGGTCGGCGGGTGTTTGCTTTTAGGGGTACGTGCGCATAGGTGAGGCAGGTTAGAGGGATAGTTTTTTGTTTGGCAGTAGATAGTGTTGCTCGGTCAGGGGCCGTGACATATAGCGATATTGAGTCTATGTCGTACGTGGATTCAGTAGCACCGGTGCGGCTGTATATAATGCATAGCCATTGATCGACTTGTATATCACAGAAACGGAACTGTAGTATGATAAAAGGTAATAAGTGGGGGAAATAAATATGAATGAAGAGCCAACGTTCCAGCGTCCAATCGTAAGTGAAACTCCATCACCGTTCCCGGTGAAGAAGAGTCATAGAGGCATAAAACGTGTAGGTATTGTTATTCTTTTCTTGCTACTTCTTGGTGCTGCTGGGTATGGCGCGTATTACGTCTTGATGCAGAATAGGGATTTGCAAAGTGCGCAGACTAATTTGTCGAACGAGCAGGCGAAGGGTAAATCTTTAGCTGCTGAAAACAGTGAACTAAAAAATCAAGTAGCAGCAAAGTCGGCTACGCCGACGATTACCGATACGCTACCTAATGGTAAAATGATTACGTATGCAGATACGGCCGCTAACAGGAATATTCTTTGGTGGAGCAGCGGTTCAACCTTGCTTAAAGATAATTCTATAAAATTGTCACATAAGGGCTATCAGCAGTACCTTAGTATGGTAGACGACAGTCTAGTCGCTAGTGTATGTGGAACGGATCAAAATCTAAAAGCTCTCCGAACGAATATTGTATATGGCCTTATCGATACCACGACAAAGAAAATAACCGCACCGCAGAATCAGAACTGCGTAGAGGCGATAGCGTCCACGGACAATAAAGATGCGGTATCACGGGTTGCAGCGCAAAAGGTGCTTGATGGAATCAAGGCTGATGTTGCGGCATTTATAGCATCTGCAACAATAAAGTAATCTCAAGTTAAGAACACGAACTAGAGGTTGAGCAGGCTCAGTGGTCTCGGTGGCTCAGCAGGATCATCGCCATCTTCATCGATTGGTAGCCAGATTTTTACAGATTCATTATTTTTTATTGTCTCAAGCGTTGTCGTAGCGAAAGTAATTTCCTCGTATGAATCTTGAAGTTCTTTAGCTATTCGCTTACGGAGCCGCTTCTGCATGCTCGTATTGGCACATGCCATAAGGATAGTAGGAAACATGGTGCCAGTCTCACTCCAATCTCCGTCCTCACTATATTTGAAGTAAGTCTTTAGTTTTCTGATGAGGACAAAAAACGGCTGGGTATCTTCAAAGATATCGAGAAAGAATTGAGGCTCGTCATCGTTATCTCCAAGGCGAATATAGGCGTCTGGGAGAGAGCTAGGGAGGTAGTCGTAACATTCGTAGTTGAGACGGCTCTTTGTGCGATATATGATATTGTCTTTTGCCAGGTACTGCTGTTTTAAAACAAGATATACTTGCAGCACATTCGAACAGTGCTCAACAAAATTCTCGGAGACATTCATATTCCTGTAGATTTGTTTGAAATTAATCGGCTCATGTGGTTCGCGAGGAATTAAAGAATCTAGTGTTTTGACACCTCTTGGAAGAAGGTAATATGCGGCAGGTTTGCCCCTAAGCTTATAAGTCTTGTCGTAACGCTTGGCTATGAATCCTTGGTCTTCGAGTATCTTGAGTCGGTTTTGAACGGGCCTGATAGTTTGTTTATGTTGATAGGAGGCTATTTGTTTACAACTGGCAAATCGAAATCGATACAGGAGTTCTAAGATGTCTACTTGTTCCGAGTTTAGTTTTTTACGATGTTTTGGTTGTGTGCTGCTCATTGTGTATGCTTATGGTTTTTAGACTTGTTATTTTTTGGATGGGCTACTAGGGATCTATACTTTTTTGCCTATCCCTCCTGCTCCTTTATTTATATAGAAAGGAAGGGGGAGTGTAAAGATAACTTAACAGATAAAATTAATTATTTTAGATAGCATATTGATAAGACTATTTATTAGAAAATAAAATTGCTCATCGTCGTACTATTAGATAATGGGCGCACTGTTGTTGAGCGGTTTATTGTCCACAATTAGCTATGTGAGATAATATGTGAGAAAATAAGCCCACCGAGAGAATTAGATTTATTATTCTAACCCACGTATCGAGTAAAATTAAAGGACGACATTGTGAAAAAACTTATTTCGATCGTTATACCAATTTACAACGAAGAAGAGAACATACCGATTCTAATCAGTGAACTTGAAAAAGTGACAAATGCTCTCGCTTCATACAGTTTTGAATTTATTTTTGTCGATGATGGCAGTATTGATACTTCCGTCAAAGTAATTAAAGAATTCACTAAAAAGAATAAGAATCTTAGACTTATTGAATTCGCTCGTAACTTCGGTAAGGAGGCGGCCATCTCTGCTGGTATTTACGAAGCGGTGGGGGACGCGGTTGTCATTATAGATGCCGACCTGCAACATCCACCAAAACATATCACTCAGTTTATTGAATTATGGGAAGACGGCGCCGAGGTAGTGGTCGGAGTGCGAAACAATAGCGGTAAACAAAGTAGGCTAAAACAATTGGGATCAATGTGGTTTTATAAGATTATGCAGCGTATCTCGCATACTGACATAACTCCATACGCAACAGATTATCGTTTGATTGATCGTTGTGTCGTCGATGAGTTCAACCGCTTTACTGAGCGCAATCGAATGACACGTGGACTTATTGATTGGCTTGGTTTTGAGCGTCGTTATTTCTATTTTGACACTCCGGAGCGACAACACGGTGAAGCGTCGTACACAATGACGAAATTGATTAGTCTTGGGCTCAATAGCATTACTGGCTATAGTATGGCTCCACTTCGACTTGCTGGCTACTTGGGGATCGTGGTTCTTCTTGTGTCAGCGCCACTTGGTCTTTTCGTGCTTATCGAGCAATATATCATGCGTGATCCAATGCAATTAAAATTCACAGGTTCAGCTAGCCTTGGCATTGCTGTTCTTTTCCTTGTCGGCATTGTACTCGTCTGTCTTGGTCTCGTTGCTCTCTATATTGCCCAGATTCATACTGAAGTTATTAACCGTCCGTTGTATGTTGTGCGAAGAAAACGAACTCAGACTCATACGGAGGGACAGCTACTTAAATAGTGCATGAAGTAGTCATCAAATCCAAATAGATTGAGTCTATTATGAGGCGAGGTTATTATCTGTACGATTGACACTTAAACGGCATATTAATATGATTAAATAGCCTATAGCTTTTGAAAGACATAGAAGTACTTCGAGAACGCACATTGGAGAGTGTCGTCATGAAAGAAACGAATGCTGAGCTTCTTGCTCGCATAAAGGCAACGCTACCTCAGGCAGTAGAGGTGCTTAGGCGGCGCAACGCCCCTCTATCATTCCCTGGGTTGGATGTGGCACGGCCCATCCACTGGAAAGGCGAGTTGCATTATGCGTGGCCACTCGTGCAAGGATTCGCGGAATACGACGGAGGGCTAGGCGTAAAGTGGTCGGTCTTTCTTCTAACCGATGGCACTTTGATCCGCTTGCATTTTGGCATGTCACCAAGCATCAAAGTGCCAGTCGATGAAGTTGTCTGTCAGAGAGTTCTCGACAGTCTTACGACGATCGCTACGTTTAGGAGTCGGTCTCGTTTTAAGAAGCGCTACTAGTGGCAGCTACGGCCGTAGGGACGACATACATCTAGAAGCTGATGCTCTTTTGAGCCCACGACGGGAAGAGCTCGTCTTAGAGATGTAATTCTCCAGGACTTGTCGCTCACCCTGAGTGGGCTCTTTTCGTATGAATGTGTAGATACTTGACTTATTATACTATTTATGCTTAAATGAGTTTAGTAAAAAAGTAAAACAAAAAGAAATAAAAAATGTCACTATTCCACCACGTTTCATTCCGACCAATCGACCCACTAGGGGATGGTCTTCGAGAGGAGATCGCCGCCGAACAGCAGGAATCTGATGCTATTGAAGGTCTTGAAGAAGGACTTGATGAGCAAGAACTATCTGCGTTCTGGACTGATGTAGAAAAAGATGTAGAAAATGACCCAACGTGGTTTCATCTTTCTGAGGACTAGTATTACTATACTTTGTATAGTACACTAAATTTATTATGCTAGAACTAACTGACGAACGCTTCGATCAGCTCATTACCCGTGCTATGGATGAGCTTCCACAAAAATATATTACGGGTCTTGATAACGTAGCTATTATTTATGCTGATGATCCAAGTGAAGAGCAAAAACAAAAGATGAAACTCGACAGTCATCATCTTTTACTTGGTCTGTACGAGGGGATTCCATTAACGCAGCGGGGCAATGGGTATTCATTTGTTTTGCCGGATAAGATTACCTTATTCAAGAACTCTATTCTTGCTGTTGTCCGCAGTGATGAAGAGCTATTTGAGCAAATTAAACGCACCCTTTGGCATGAAATTGCCCATTACTACGGTCTCAACCATAATCGGATCGATGAACTACAGAATCGCTCCATAGACTAGCCTTGGCCATGACCGGTATGATATAATTGCCTCAAAGTAACACTACATGTGGAGTGTAGGGGAACGATAGAGGGGCATCATGAGGCTAGGGGATAATTTATCACCAAAAAGCCGACGAATCGCAGCGTCGATAACCCTTCTTGCGCTTATGATCCAGCCTTTTTACGGATTCATTCAATCACCGACCGCCTATGCGGCCAGTTCCTCGGTTGTTAGTCCGGATGCAATGCATGGATGGCAAGTAGGTGACCCGACAGGTAATGGCGGATCGGTGAATTTTGCGAACAGCATAGCAAGCGCGGGTTTGGGGAGCGCTCAATTTAGTCTGCCGGGTATAAATCAAACGCAGTCTCTTCAGCTGTCCACATATGGCTCGACGAAGTTAGCTGACCTATCAACTCTTGCGTACGACACGTATGTTTATACTGGTACAACCGCCGCACCATCGCTTCGACTTGCGATTGATAAGGATGTAACCGATAGCGACACGAGTTCGCAGGGTTACTTAGTGTATTCACCATACCAGAATGGCTCGGTAGTTGCAGGCCAGTGGCAGCATCAGAATGCTCGAGATGGCCTCTGGTGGTTTTCAGATGCATCCAACTTGACGTGCTCCCAGTTGAGTCCTTGTAGTCTTAATGCAATCATAACGCTCTATCCTCATATTGGTATTTCAAGTGGTGGTATTGATCTTACCTCGAGCAATAGTGGCGGTGAACCGTCTACGAGTAATGTTGATACGCTTATGGTCAATGATGACAGTTTCAACTTCGAAGCTATCTCAGCCCCACAGTTGATCAGTCCGACTGCCACTAGTATCCAGAGCGACCCAACCCTTGTCAGTAAATGGCAGGCCGTGCCAACAGCCAGTAAGTATATATATGAAAGCTACAACGATGAGGCTGCAACACAGCTCCGAGTACATGAAGTCGCAACTGACACGCAAAAGAGCGAAACGAACGTAGCGGACGGTACGTCTTGGTGGCGCGTAAAGGCAATAGATCAGCAGGGGAATGAGGGTGGCTGGAGTGATCTTTGGAAGGTAATAATAGGCAAGAGGGTGGCCGCTGGTAGCGGGATTGTCTCGGGTAACGACAGTGGGCAGACGCAGGAGTTATTGACGCAGATGGCACGACTAAATGAGCCATTTACCGTCCCAAGCTCACTCGATACATTTATTGCCCCACACGTACTAAACAACGCCATCGATACGGCAGGTGATAGCAGTAGCGTACAGCAAGCACACGTGGCGGTGAATCCTGTGGCTGATCATGGAGTAAGTACGGCCGCCGCTGTTCCGACGGAGAATGGCTGGAAGTTCTTTGGGGTGTTGTGGTATTGGTGGATAGTGCCCGTACTTATAACCGGATTTATACTGGCTCGTATTGCGAATCGTCCAGCTCGTCGCCCTTTCTTGTACAGTAGCGATCAAGTCTAGTACACTAGGGACTATGACTATTACCAAAGCTATTATTCCTGTTGCCGGTTGGGGAACTCGCCGATTACCAATTACAAAATCTATTGAAAAATGTATGTTACCGATTGGCAATCGCCCCATCGTTGACTACGTTGTGAAGGATTGTATCGCCGCTGGCATCAAGGATATTTACTTCGTTGTAAGCGAAGAAAGTACCCAGATCCAAGCTTATTATGGTGACAATGGTGCTCTTAACACCTATCTAATTGCCAATGGCAAAGAGGAATGGCTTCCTGCTGTCGCTCCACCTAGAAATGTAAATTTTCATTATATTATTCAAAATACGCTCGGCAAGTATGGCACGGCGGTGCCTGTAAGCCTGGTCTTTTCGAAACTTCACCCGGGTGAGTCGATCGTCTATCTTGGAGGTGATGATTGTATCTATAATTCTGATGGCAGCAGTGAAGTGGCTCGTTTAATTGCCGCGACGCCTGAGAATGGTAATGCCATGCTTGGTGCAAATGTTCCTCGTGAAATAGTGGGTCGTTACGGGGTATTGCAGCTTAACGAGCGAAATGAGTTTGTGCGAATTGTCGAGAAGCCTCGTCCCGAAGAAGCACCGAGCACCCTCATCAACATCAGTAAGTACGTATTGAATTATGATGTTCTGCGGGCGATCACTGAATATGTAGACGTGCCGGTATCCGGTGAATACTACATCACTGAGCCGATAAACCAGTATGTACTGGGCGGTGGATCGGTCAAGGTAGTCGAAGCGCAGGGCACCTACTTGGATAGCGGCACGCTACAAGGTTGGCTGCATGCTAATAATGTCGTGTGTGCTGACCTTTAAAGATTTGTCTATTTTATAATTTCGAGTAAAACCCCGTCAGCATCAGCGGGATTCTACTCAGAGAGTCGTGCCGTTCTTGCGGGCAGGGTTGATCAGATTTCTCCTAGATTGGACGCAGAAAGTCTTTCTTTTGCATCTCGCAGGACTTGTCTGTCTCCGATGAGTGCAGCGGTGAACTTTGGGATATTTTCCATCATCCGTATTTTAGCCACGGGCACATAGCTCTGAGAGTCAGCGCACTCGGTGACCGCACTCAGTAGCATTTGCACGATGCGGTGGCCGTCCTCAAGATCCTCACCGTGTCCGATCTCGAAGCCAACACCTCGGTGTTGCACGTGATCGTTCACGAGGGCAAGGTGGACGAGTTCATCACTACGCACATTCTCGGCCACGTCGGCAACGTCCTGGCGTCGAACTGAACTTCGGCCGCCTGACCTGGTTGTCCTGAAAGCCCGTCCCTGACGGGAGTATACGAGCCGAGGCTCTACGCTCCCGCTGCGGGCGGGCTCGTATACTTTTAGTAGCTATTGCTATGACAGGCCATATCTGTTAGAATTGGTAAGATTGATAATAAATATTAAAGGAATCATATGAAAAAAGCAGTCGTTAAGATCGGTGGCAAACAATTCATTGTTGCCGAAAAAGAGACCCTTCTGGTGGACCTCCTCCAGGAAGGCACTAAAGAGCTCACGCTTGATGCACTGTTGGTCATTGATGGTGATAAAACCACTATCGGCACGCCAACTGTAGAAGGTGTCGTAGTCACCGCTAATGTTGTTGACGATCTCGTCAAAGGCGAAAAAATCCGCATTATTCGTTACAAAGCGAAAAAGCGCGTTCACAAAGAAAATGGCCACCGCCAAAAATATAGCAAGATAGAAATCGTTTCTATCAAGTAATTGTATCTCTCCTTTGATTCTGTATCTAGGTGGGTACAGCAGATAAGAAGGAAGACATGAACAATAATTCAGATAAAAAGCGCTACCGCTCTTTGCGGGCGTATATCAGCTACATTAAGACGTTTAAGTATCAATTTCTATTGGTACTAAGTGTTTTTATTGTAGCTGATATTTTATTAGCGGTCCTACCGATTTTCATTGGTCAACTAACAGGGGCGCTAGCCGGCCATCCTATTGATCATGGGCAGGTATATTGGTTCGTAGGTATTTTGGTTGCCTTAAGCGTCGGGCACGATCTGCTATGGCGATCAGGTGATTTGCTTTACCGTGCGATCCTTAATCACCGGGAATATGAGTTTGAGAATATTATATTTCGAGCGGTTATGGCGAAGCCGTATCCATACTTCGTTGGTAAATTTACCGGTAAGATTAGTAGTTATGTTACGGGTCTCGGACGAGAGTTTCGTGAGTTCTTAGATGCAACGTGCTATCAGTATGTTGATTTACTTGTAAAAATGCCGATCATTGGAGGCATTATGTTTACCGTTAACCTTAATACGGGACTGATTTTCGTCGCCTCAATCATCGTAATGTTCATTGCTGGGCGATATATTGCGCGCTATACTGCTCGAGCAGAACAGGACTTAACTGACTCCGTATCAAATCTTGATGGCTATGTTATCGATGTGATTAGTAACTTTGTTAGCGTGAAGGCGTTTCGACGTGAGCATACTGAACTAGAAACTGTTCTAGAACGACGGAAGGGTGTTATTGCAAAAGCGAAACATCGCTATCTCTGGGAGATTATCTTCTGGGGGGCAATGAGCATCGTCATTCGATGGGTTGTGTGGCCAGTAACGATAATTATGAACGTGGCACTGTTCTTAAACGGACAATTGGATCTGACGCAGATCACAACATTCATTTCTGCACTGATGATCTTCTCGGATTATATTTGGATGGTAGTATGGAATGTGTCGCAGTTCAATATGAAGCTGGCTCGCATGGAAGAGTCGTACCGTTATTTGTTTAATGATAGTGAGGTGGTGAGTGAGTCTGCGATGGATGAAGCTGATCATCGTAGCGCTAGGCCCATTCCAGGATTTAAAGAGTCATTGCATCTTCGTAACCTCGAGTTTGCTTATCCAGATAGACCCCAAGAGTTGATACTACAGGCCATCTCACTCGATATTGCTAAGAACGAGAAGGTGGGTATCGTAGGGGCGAGTGGTAGTGGCAAGACGACACTTATCAAACTGCTTCTTGGTTATTACGAGTTACCCGAGGGAGTCGTGGCGCTTGATGATGAAGTACTCGATAGTCGTCGTTTAGTTGACCTGATCTCATACGTGCCTCAAGACACGGCGCTCTTTCATCGAACGGTAAGTGAAAACATTGCTTACGGCGCAACCGGCGCAGCAACTCAGGCGGCTATTGAGCAGGCGGCTCGTCGAGCTCACGCGCATGAATTCATCTTGAATATTGATATGAAGTACGATGCACTAGTAGGTGAGCGTGGCATTAAGCTTTCAATGGGGCAGCGTCAACGTATCGCTATCGCCAGGGCATTCTTGAGCGAGAAGCCTATACTTGTTCTTGACGAAGCAACAAGCGCACTCGACAGTGAGAGTGAGGTGTTAGTCCAAGAGTCGCTTGAAGATCTTTGGCACGACAAAACAGTTATTGCGATTGCACATCGTCTATCGACGCTGAGGCACATGGATCGTATTATTGTGATGGATGCGGGTAAGATTATCGAACAGGGAACCCATACTCAGCTGCTAGAGCAAAAAGGTAAGTATTACCGTCTATGGCAGCATCAGAGTAACGGAATCCTCGCCGAATAATAACCCCTAGCTTTATGTCAAAATTGTAACCGCTCGTGCTACAATAGAACAAAAGAAGAGGGAACATTAAACACGTGGCGACAGTCATTTCAGTAACCAATCAAAAAGGTGGCGTGGGCAAAACAACCAGCGCAGTCAACATCGCTTACTACCTAGCGAAGATGGGCAAAAAGACCCTGCTTATTGACTTTGATCCACAAGGAAATGCTACAAGCGGTCTTGGTGTCGATAAGCAGTTGTTGGTTGGCACTATGACCGAGGTTATCCTCGAGACCAAATTATTAGTCGATGTTATTATGCCGACCGATCACAAGAACCTATACTTAGCTCCGAGTACATCCCACCTTGCTAACACTGAGGTGGAACTCGCGCAAGCTAATCGTCGGTTCTCTCGATTGAAAAACGCTATCAGTACGCTACCTGAATATGATTTTGTGATTATCGATAGTCCTCCAAGCCTCAGCTTATTGACGGTAAACGGTCTGATTGCTGCCCGTTACATCTTATTGCCGGTTCAGGCTGAATTCTACGCGCTTGAAGGTCTTGGCCAATTACTAGAGACGATGAAGCTCGTACGTAAGAGTATGAATCCGACACTCGATTTACTCGGTGTTCTTCCGACGATGGTTGATGGCCGCACGACACTTAGCGGCCAGGTGCATGAAGAGATCAAAAAGCACTTTCCTGGCAAAGTCTTTAAAACGACTATTCCACGCAATATTCGTCTGGCTGAGGCACCTAGCCATGGTTTGCCAGTTGGAGCGTATGACAAGTTTTCTAAGGGTGCCAGGGCATACAAGGCTGTCACCAAGGAGGTATTAGAGCGTGTCGGTTAAAAAAGGACTAGGACGAAGTTTTGACTCATTGATTCCAACAGAATTGTTTGATGAGTCGTTTGATCCAACGGCTGCACAAGATGACAAGGTGAGTGAGCTCCGCCACATTAAGATCAGTGAAATTATCGCCGATCCTGATCAGCCTCGTCGCAGCTTCGACGAGACGGCTCTCGATGAGCTAGCTGATTCGATCAAGACTCATGGTGTTTTGCAACCGATTGTCGTAACACCGGCAAATGGCAAGTATCAGATTGTCGCTGGTGAACGTCGTTATCGAGCAGCTAAGCTAGCCAGTCTTGATAAAATTCCAGCTATCGTTCGAACGCTCAGCAATCAGCACAAGTTGGAGATATCGTTAATCGAAAACTTGCAACGTCGTGACCTCAATGTACTGGAAACGGCAACGGCATACCTAAAGCTTCGTGATCAGTTCAACTTGACGCTTGATGAAATTGGGCAGCGTGTCGGTGGTAAATCAGTTAGTGCGGTCAGTAATACGCTTAGATTACTGCGTCTACCAGAGGAAGTTCGCCAAGCGTTGATTGATCATAAGATAAGCGAAGGCCAGGCTCGCCCACTCGTGAGCGTTGATCCGGCTGTTGTTCTTGACATACTTCCAAAACTGATTGAAGAGGAGTGGAGCGCGCGAAAAATTGAGCAGTTCATCGTGCAGCTTAAAAAGAACGCCGAACAGGCGCATGAAGCTAAAGTAGTTAGTGCGACAGCTATGCCGTACGAAGCTGACGCTAAGCGCCTTGTGAAGCGTCTCGTGGCAGATGTTAGCGTTAAGACTAACGCTAAGGGCGCTGGACAAATCGTAATTCGTTTTAAAGATGATAATGACTTCCAACGAATTCAAAAGTTATTAAGCGAAGACTAGCTACTAAGTAGCTAGTCTTTTAAGTTCGAAGTAAGTTCGTTCTTTTTATTTTGCAACTGCTTGGAGTTATTTTTCGTATTATTTATATTAACATGCTATTGCTTATAATTAACGATAGAATAAAGAAAGTAATCTGTTATAGCGGATGGCAGCCTGATAAAGTCAGGACAGACAGTATTCTCCATTGACAGGGTGTCGTAGGACAAATAGCCCTCGCTCATCTCGCGAGGACCATTTGTCAACTGCGTGAGTGAGCAAGGGCCTATGAGATCATCGATTAGGCAGTCTTTTCCACCAAGCCCATGCCCGGGCTGGAATGTTCCAGAACGTCCAGAAATTGTCGTTTTCTTCCGTCGGAATGGCTGGAATTAGACGACCGATCCAGGTAGACATCTGACCGTCTTGCATACGAGTTCCGTCGGTACGCATCCCGCGTACGCTTACTCCTTCCTTCTTTGCCGCGCAGCCGACGCATCGGAGAGTTTGGGTGGACCGCATGTCGCCGTAGTCGCGCCATAGCTTGACGCCAGTTTTTTTGCATGAGCCGCAGGCATAGCTGGATGGTGTCTTCCGAGAGCTGTAGTTTACGGGCTCTCCCGGATCGACGATGCTAATTTTCACAGGTGCACCCCAATACCCCAGTAGCGATGATACTCTTTATTATGGCACAAAGCATGAGAAATATAACGTTCATAATTAGTATATAAAATCCCCGCTATTATCAGCGGGGATTTTATATAATTCAGGGCTATATCTGTAGATTACTTAGTTTCGACAAACTTCTCAAGCTTGTCCAAAGTGCTAGTTAGGCCTTCTATCATGCCCATATTAACGAGCTTCTCAAGCTGTTCTTTCGACTCAACCACGCCTCGGTTCACGAGTTTTGTCTTGCCATCTTCTTCGACGAACTCCACAGTAATCGTCATGATTGGTAGTGTTTCATCGATCTTGCCATCTGCATCGGAAAAGTAATCTTTGTAGGTAAAGCTACTTGGTTTTTCGACCTGTTCGAATACCATCAAGCCCCATGATTCTTGATTGAACCATTCGCCTTGGTTTTTATCAACGCACTTCATGACGTAGTGGTTTTTTCCGCCTGGCACGAATTCAAACTTCTTGACATGCGTTTCCCAGCCTTCCGGTCCCCACTATTGGCTAAACTGTTCAGGGTCGGCGTAAGCATCCCAGACACACTCACGCGGTGCGTTGAATGTCCTCTCTATAATGAGCGTGTTGCTGTCAAAATCCTTTGTTACTTTAGTCTTGTCCATATCATTTTTCTCCTTTTTTAAGTAGTGATTCGAGGCGATCAAACCGCTCATCCCATAGGGACGCGTACTGGTCTATGTAGTCGCCCGCATGTTTTAACGCGACAGGTGAAATCGTCACAAACTGTTCCTTTCCTTGTTTCCGTTTGATTATCAACTGCGCGCGTTCGAGAATTTTTAAGTGTTTGGAAATGGCTGCTAGTGATATAGGGTAGGGCATCGCGATATCGCTAATATTTAGCTCACGTTCTGTGACGCGTTTTAAGATATCGCGACGGATCGGATCCGCTAGCGAACTGAAAATGGAATCCAAACTTAATGTATATTCAACCATATGGTTAAATGTTATCTCACATCGAATTGAATGTCAAACATACTATCTTAAATGTACAGACCGAAAAATCTACCTTTGAGTTTCCTGCTATTATAAAGCCATGAAATATTCTATTCAAAGACTCGATAAGAACAACTTAGTATTGATGAGGCGGCTAAACAAGCTCTTTACTGATGTATTCGAAGATGTTGAATCCTATGCCGATAAGATTCCGACTGATGCGTATGTCGAGTCATTTATTGCTAATAGAGACAATATCGTACTAGTTGCAACGGTGGGCGAAAAGGTCGTTGGAGGACTTGTTGCATATACTCTAACTAAGTTTGAGAGAGAACGCAGAGAGATCTACCTATATGACTTAGCTGTCTCTCGTGAGCAGCAAAGGACGGGAATCGGTAGAAAGCTTATGGAGGAGTTAATGACTATTGCGCGGGCTGTCGGGGCTTACGTTGTGTTTGTACAGGCAGATGAGGGTGATGATGCAATAAGGTTCTATGAGTCACTTACTCCTAGTGAAAACATCCATACACGAAACTTTGATTATTTAACCTAGATTAAGGTCGTGAGATACGTACAAGCGATCGGAGAACTTAAAAGTGGCTCATCGAGGGCCACTTTTTGATAGACTTAATAAACTGCCGCCTAGAAGAATCGTATTTTGTTAAGAGGGTAAATTCGAATGCCAACAGGTCCAACGACATCGTAGAAAGGAATGAGACCAAGGCCGCTACGTGAATCGTACGAGTAGTCACCTTGACGGTGGTCACCTGAAACGAATAGGGTGCCATCGGTCACGATAGTATCAACGTCACCACTTGTAGGAGAACCTGGCTCGCCGTGATTGTTGTCGTCAGGATGGAAGCCTTCAGGATGAGCATCATTATATACCGTAAGAATGCCGTCTTTTACTGTAACGCGCTCGCGAGGGAAGGCGATAACTCGTTTAACGATATACTCGTCACCGGTACCAGAGTTATAATGTGGGTTCTTAAAGACGATTATCTGACCACGTTCTGGGATGTATGGTTGATTTCGAAGTTGTGCCAATGTAACAGGGAGACGGTTAACGATTAAACGATCGTCTGTGTAGAGTGTTTTTTCCATACTTGGCCCTAGGACGTTGAAACTGCGAAATACATAGGTATTGATAAGAAGCGTACCAATAAGCACGCATGCAATAAAGATTAAAATACTAAGGCCATCTTTTAATAGAGCGTGACGTTGCAAGAAGTTTGGTTCCATTACTCTTACTATACACTGTCGTAGCAATCTATAAAATATAAAAGCAAACCAGTTATGATTTTTCATTCAAAAATACGGCAAAGTCGTATATAGTAGATGAAGTAATTTATGACGAGTAAGCATTCAATCGACGGATTTATACCACGCCGTGCTGGTAGCCAGCTAGGCGAACGACACACGCCTCACGCGGGTATTTCTAAACCTATTCCTGAAGTTGGAAAGAATGTTGCGCCACGAGTACACGTGCCTGCGGCGAATGCTCAGCGATCAAATATCGGAATCGCTCGTGCAGATATCACCGAATCTCTTCGCGGTATCGAAACAGTTGAACAACCAGTCAAGAATAAAAAGAACAAGAAAACGCGCACGCCCAAAAGCAAAAAGCGCCGTATTATCAAATGGGCAATTATTGTATTGATTCTCGGTCTGTTGGCTGGAGGCGGATGGATCCTTTATCGTGGATTTAGTGCTACTGGCAACATCTTTAAGGGCAATATTTTTGATATTATTCAGAACCAACCACTTAAGCAAGATGCTAACGGACGCAGCAATATACTAGTTGTCGGAACATCAGAGGACGATCCTGGGCATCAGGCGGGCTACTTGACTGACTCGATGATGATCGTAAGTATCGACCAGAACAAGAAGAACGCTTATATGATTAGTATTCCTCGTGACCTTGAAGTGAAATACGGTCAAGCTTGTTTATCAGGCTACCAAGGTAAGATTAATGTTTACTATAACTGTGTCGGAGGTGGCACGGGAAATGTTGATGCTGACCGTACCGCACTTACGAAAGAGGCTGGATTCGTCGGTGGCATTCTCGGCATGGACGTTCAGTATGGAGTCAATGTCAATTATACCGTTATGCGCGAACTTGTCGGAGCTGTCGGTGGTATTACTGTAGATATTGAAGGTAGTGGTGGTGCGCCTGGCATCATGGATAGTAACTTCGACTGGAAGTGTGGCGTTGGTGACAGAAAAGTGAGCCGCGCACAAGTTCTTAAGCGCTGTCCACCAAATGGCCACTTTATCGAATATCCGAACGGGCCAGCAAATCTCGATGCAGAGCACGCGCTTTATCTCGCGCAAGCTCGAGGTGACGTTATGCCAACATACGGACTTGGTCGATCAAACTTCGACCGTGAAATAAATCAACAGAAGATCGTAAAAGCTATTCGCGAGAAGGCTATGAGCGCTGGTGTTTTGGCCAACCCAGCTAAGGTGACCGGTATAATTGACGCACTCGGTAATAATATGCGTACAACGTTTGAATCTAAAGAAATTGGAACACTTATGTCTCTTGCCAAAGATATTAAGAGTGAAGACATCAATTCGATTAGTCTCGTGGATGAAGCAAACCCTCTACTCAATGGCGATGCACAGCCTGCAGCGGGAAAATACCAATTCGGTGATATTCAGGCATTTATTAAGAAGAAATTGAGTACAGACCCCGTTGTTCGCGAAGAGGCCGGTATCATTGTCTTGAATGGCTCCGGCGTTCCGGGTGTTGGAATGACTGAGGCTAATAAGCTAAAAGAACAAGACTTTACTATTAAGGCTGTAGACAATGCACCTGCAGGAACATACGCTGATGTTGAGATATATCAAATCGGTGATGGAAAATCAGGTACAAAAGCAAAGCTCGAATCAATGTTCAAGGTAAAGACTAAAACGACCACTCCACCGGTAGCTGTTGACGCTGGTACGAACTTTGTCGTAATCTTTGGCAAAGACCGCTCAACGACTAACTAGAGATGGTATAATAAAGGCAGATTATGGAGTTTCTAAAATCATCTAAACGACGCTCCTTTGTGAGTGAACTCATATACATACTGCTCAACGTGGCGTTAGCTGTGGCTGTTTTGGTTGTTGTATGGGCTATTGATTCACCGATTGCCGCATTTGCATTAGTGCTTTTAAGTAAATGGCGAGTACTCGCGGTGCGACCTCGTTACTGGTTTGCGAACGTGCAGGCTAATCTTGTCGACATTATCGTGGGAATAAGTGTCGTCGTCCTTCTATATGCCGCAAGTCATGCACTTGCAGCTCAAATTGCTCTTACGGTCTTGTACGTTGGTTGGCTACTATACATTAAGCCACGCTCTAAGCGAGTATATATTGCTATTCAGGCTGGTACGGCACTGTTCCTGGGCGTAACGGCTCTTATGACGGTGTCATACGACTGGTTCGCATCAGTTGTTGTGCTCTTCATGTGGCTGATTGGTTACAGCACAGCCCGTCATGTTCTTGGAAGTTACGATGAAGCGCATATATCGTTCTATAGTCTCGTATGGGGACTTGTTATGGCCGAACTTGGTTGGTTGGCTTACCACTGGGCCTTCGCTTACGGGCTACCAGGAGTGGGGAATATTAAACTTTCTCAAACTGCGATTATCGCACTAGCTATTAGCTTTGTGACCGAGCGTGTTTACACAAGCTATGTCAAACACGGTTCAGTTCGCTCGGCTGATGTCATGCTGCCAGTACTTCTGTCAGTCAGTCTTATTCTCGTTATTCTTGGCTTCTTCAACAATGTTAGCATTGGCACGAGTTAGCTTAAGCTTTATTTCAGTTCAGCGTATTAATCTAGGGGGGATATGAAAACAATGGAAGATAACAAACTACCACAGCCACAAAAGGACGATGCGCCAGAGGCAACGCCCCCTGAGTCAACAACCCCTGTAAAACGTAAACGCTCTATAATATTACCAATAATTATTGCCGTGATTGTGCTTTGTGCTATAGCTGGTTATGGTGGTGTGCGATTGTTTTCGATGCTATCTACGGATATAGCTAATAAAAACGGCACAAATCATCAGTCTCTAGCAAACGACGGCAATACTAATGTCACTCAAGAAGAAGAGAATATTTCAAACGTTGTCGATAAAGTAGGACCAAGTGTAGTTTCGATTGTTACAACTTCTCGTGCGAGCACGTACTATGGAACGAGTGCTGGTCAAGAGGGTGCCGGTACCGGCATCATTGTCAGTAAAAGTGGTTACATCCTCACTAATAAACACGTGATCGATGGTGCCGCTACTGTTCAGGTTATCTTGTCTGACGGTACGACATACGACAATGTGCAAGTACTAGGGACCGATCCACTTAATGACGTCGCGTTTTTGAAGATAGACAAAGTCTCGAACCTGCCAGCAGCTGGTCTTGGCGACTCTACCTCGATTCGAGTTGGGCAAAAAGTTGTCGCTATAGGTAACTCGCTAGGACAATATCAGAACACGGTCACGAGTGGTATTATCTCAGGTACTAACCGACCAATCTCTGCCCAAGCTGGTGATAGTGTCGAGAACCTAACTGATCTTATTCAGACGGATGCTGCAATCAACCCAGGTAACTCAGGTGGTCCATTACTCAACCTTAGTGGGCAAGTGATTGGAATTAATACGGCGATTGCTCAAGATGCTCAAGGAATTGGTTTCTCTATCCCAATTAACGCTACCAAGGGAATTTTGAAGGGTGTGCTAGCAGGCAAAGGCGTGCAGAGAGGATATCTCGGTATTAACTTCATCCCTATCACAGCTGATGCTGCAGAATACTATAAACTGTCAGTTAAAAAAGGTGCCTATGTGTTTAGCGCTTCAGGATCTGCGGTTGTTGCCGGCAGTCCAGCCGACAGAGCGGGAATTAAGGATAAAGACATCATCACGAAAGTTGGAGGCATTGAGGTAGGGGATAAGGGCGGTGTATCGAGCCTTATAGCTGAATATGCGCCTGGTGACACGATTCAATTGACTGTTTTGCGCGACGGTAAATCAATCGACTTGAGCGTGACTCTCGACGCCTACAAAAGCTAAGACTTTTGAAACGCTACGATAAAGCCATCGGTCTTATTGTAGCGTAGTCCTGTTGCCTTAGCCGCCTCGATCATAGCCGCGTGCTGACGAGGATCTGCCTCTAGCAAGACATATCCGTTAGTTGTGAGATGAGATGGTATCTGGCGGAGAAGCTTGAAGATAAGTTGTAGGCCGTCGTTAGGCGCAAAGAGAGCAAGCTCTGGTTCGTAGTTTGTTTCCGGGGACCGTTCCCAACTTGAGTCAACGTAGGGGAGGTTGGCGATAATGAAGTCAGCTTGGAGAGGGTATTTCATAAGAAGATCACTCTGTTCGACGTCTACCTTAGCATTGAGATCTGTTGCATTACGCTCAGCAACACTTAACGCGTGGCGACTTATATCCAGTAGGGTCACCTCAAGCTCAGGCAATTCCAACTTAGCCGTAATTCCAAGGCAGCCAGATCCAGTGCCGACGTCAATAAGTTTCTGTAAAGGCGTACCGGGTAGGGATAAATTTTTAGGTGCTAACTCTTTGAGTAGTGTGATAAGAGCCTCGGACTCAGGCCGCGGTATGAGTGTTGCGGGCGTCACTCGAAATAGGCGGCCATAGAATTCTTTGTGACCAATAATGTA
This sequence comes from Candidatus Saccharimonadota bacterium, assembly GCA_030445245.1. Lineage (GTDB taxonomy): Bacteria > Patescibacteriota > Saccharimonadia > Saccharimonadales > Saccharimonadaceae > RYN-404. The sequence continues at coordinate 59,711 of JAUCSD010000001.1, forward strand.
GGCAACCGGCGTTCGGTCGAGTCGTAGATCGAGTCGGGCGCTGGCGATCTCATATTGGCGGGGTTCAAGTTGCTGTTCTCCGTGGGCATGGAGGTATGTTCGACTTTTACGTAAAGTATGGGCAAGAATGATTTCGGCATCAAGCTTGGCCGAACCAATGCCAACACCTACGAGTTGAATAGTGGCTTCATGGAGCCAGTCTTTAATTACTGGCGTTTTTGGCAGCAAGTTCACGTTCATAGCTTTGTAGGTGCTCAATTATATCTTCAATATTGCCGTTCATAGCCTGAGGGATGCCGCTGCGAGAATAGCCAATGCGGTGGTCGGTAATGCGGTCCTGAGGGAAATTGTACGTGCGAATCTTTTCGCTGCGATCACCTGAACCAATTAGCCCTCGGCGTTCGGCTGCGAGTTTGGATTGCTCGGCATCAATTTTCTGTTGTAGCAATCGGCTACGCAAAACACTCATGGCCTTTTCTTTGTTCTTGATCTGAGATTTTTCGTCCTGGTTGGTGACGACCATTCCTGATGGTAGGTGAGTAATACGAACAGCGGAGTCGGTTGTGTTAACCGATTGTCCACCATGTCCGCCGGCGCGATAGACATCGATTTTCAAGTCACCAGCTCCAATTTCAATGTCTGTTTCCTCGGCTTCTGGGAGCACCGCTACTGTAACGGTACTGGTGTGTATTCGACCCTGTGATTCAGTAGCTGGCACGCGTTGAACGCGATGAACGCCAGATTCAAACTTAAGCTGGGCATATGGCGAGTCGCCCTTAACGAGGAAGATAACTTCTTTATAACCACCAGTGTCATTAGCACTTTCACTCATGAGCTCGGTTTTAAGATTATGCGTCTCGCAGTAGCGTAAGTACATACGGTACAGTTCAGCAGCGAATAGACTTGCTTCGTCGCCACCAGCACCTGCACGGATTTCAATAATGACGTTCTTTTCGTCGTTAGGATCCTTCGGAGCTAGTGAGAGGAAGAGGTCATCTTCGAGTTTAGCTAGTTGTTCCTCGGTTTCAGACAGCTCCATTTTAGCGAGTTCTGCCAGTTCGTCGTTGCCGCTCGCCAGTTCACGCGTTTCACGAAGTCTCGTTTCGAGTGCTTCGCGTAGCGTTGCTTTCTCAATGATAGCCTCAAGTTCAGTGAATCGCTTGTTCTTACTACTGTAGGCTGGGTCGCTATAGGCGCTTGGGGACGCCAAGAAAGTACCGAGTTCGGTCTTCTCTGCTGTTAGTTCGCTGATGTTGAGGCTAATCTTTGGCATATTGTTACTTTCTATCATACAAAAAGAGACTGTCAAATGACAGTCTCTTTAAGGTAGCGACGCTATTTATCGCTTTTTTTAGCTTTAAGAGCTGCAGCTTTTTTTGCTTTGCTAGCAAGGGCTTCCTTGCGGGCTTCAGCGGCGGCAAACTTAGCTTTGAATCGGTCGACACGACCTTCTGTGTCGATAATCTTCTCTTCACCAGTAAAGAATGGGTGAGAGGCTGATGAGATGTGGACTTTGACGAGTGGGTACTCGTTGCCATCTTCCCATTTAATAGTATCGGAAGTTTGCGCAGTTGACTGTGTCAAGAACGCAAACCCAGCGACATCGTCGCTAAATACGACGGGTCGGTAATCTGTGGGGTGTATACTGCTTTTCATATCGTCCTATTGTACCGAATTTTTACAGATAAGTCAAAGGGATGGAGGAAAGGTTAGTTTTCGTCAGGTTTCTTTTGAGGCTCACCTGAACGGTGAAGCAAATGAAACACGGATCCACCGGTTACTGATGACTTGCGACGGTCATGCTCGGCGGCGATCTTTTCGTGGAGTCTTCGCATAGCATTAAGCGTACCGGGGTTTTGAGTGAGGAGTTTGAATTCCTTATCGAGCTCGCTAAGGTCGGCGTCACTGAGATCCTCAAGCCCTACATATTGGTTGCGAGCACCTTTAGTAGCGCGAATCAGCTCATCGAGTTTAAGTTGTACTGCCTTACCGTCACGGTTTTGGGTATTTTGAATGAGGAAAACCATGAGGAACGTGATGATGGTTGTGCCGGTATTGATTACGAGTTGCCAGGTATCTGAGTAGTGAAAATAAGAACCGGTTGTTCCCCAAATAACAATAACAAGTACGGCTCCGAGAAATACGGTTGCCGTGCCAGTCCAAACGGATATACGATTTGCGATAGAGCGGAATAAATCTTTCATATGTGTTTTAGTATACGCTTACGGTTATAAATAGACTAGAGGAAGTATATCTTTATAAACGTGGTACGAAAAAAGCCGGCGAGTATGAAACTCAAGCCGGCTACCCATAGATCGTTGATGTCTACAGGCTGGGGTGGAGGGGGGTTATCTGCGAGGCACGAGGGCCGTCATCACGAGGACGAATGCCAACGTCATGGATAATATCCCTGCGATAAGGGAGATCACATCCATTGTCGTATGGGTCTCGCAGCCCTGGGTATGGGGTTGAACCGACTCGCACAGCAGGACTAGCTTCAGGGCGACGTGCCTCAGTGCTACGCCCATGGCGATCAGAAGACCCGCCGCGACCAGCAGCAGGACTCGTGCGCGCAAGGGCATTTTGATTTCAAACTCCCAAACCATCTCGATCAACTCCCCCGTAGGACATTCGACATTATATATTTATGCACTTTTATGTTTATTTCGTCAATTTTTAGTAAGTATCTATGGTGTTAATCGAAAGAATATGGTATATTTAAAGACGTAACAATTATTAACGACACAACCGTCCGGCATACTCCTGAATCTCAGGGCCCGACGGTGAGGAACAAGGAGTTCAAAACATTATGGCAGTAACTGTCGATATTAAAGCATTGCTCGAAGCTGGTGTTCACTTTGGACACAAAACGAGCCGTTGGCATCCTAAAATGGCCAAGTACATTCACTCTAAGCGTCAGGATAGCCACATTATCGACCTGACAAAGACTGTTGAAGGTCTTGATAAGGCGCTCCCATTCCTTACAAAGGTTGCGGCAAGTGGCAAGCAAATCCTATTCGTAGGTACTAAAAAACAGGCCAAAGACATCGTTCGTCTTGCAGCTGAACAGTCTAACCAGCCATTCGTTACTGAACGATGGATCGGTGGCATGCTTACAAACGTTAGTACTGTAACTCAGCAAATCAAGAAACTTAAAGATCTTGAAAAGCGAATGGATGCAGGTGACCTTGAAAAGCGCTACAACAAGCTTGAAGTTCAACGTTTCCAAGAAGAAATTGATGAATTGAACATTAAATACGGTGGTATCAAAGATCTTAACGGTAAGCCAGGTGCAGTTATCGTTGTTGACGTCATTACAGACGCTAACGCTGTTAAAGAAGCTCAGACTCTTGGCGTACCTGTTGTTGGTATCGTTGATACTAACGCTGACCCAACTCCAATCGATTACGTTATTCCTGCAAACGATGACGCAATCAAGGGAATACAATTACTACTAGATTACTTCGTTGCAGCCGTCGCTGAAGGTGCTGTAGCGGTTAACAAAGAGGAGAAATAGACAAATGGCAGCTGTTTCAATTGAGGACATCAAGAAACTGAAAGAACTAACTGGTGTTGGTCTTACCGACGCAAAGAACGCACTTGTTGAAGCTGAGGGCAATTTTGACAAGGCTCTTGAAGCAATGCGCAAAAAGGGTTTGACCCGCGCAGAGAAAAAAGGTGACCGTGAAGCCCGTGAAGGTATTATCGATAGCTACGTTCACAGTGGTCGTATTGGCGTTATTGTTGAAGTAAACTGTGAAACTGACTTCGTAGCTCGTCTTGACGCGTTCAAGTCACTTGCTCATGAAATTGCGCTTCAGATTGCAGCAATGAACCCAATCTATGTAAGTGAGGCTGATATTCCTGTTGAGGAAATTGAGCGTGTTCGCAAAGAAGCTAAGGATCGAGTTATTGCTGAAGGCAAGCCAGCAGAGATTGCTGAAAAGATCGTTGATGGACAGGTGAAGAAGCATTTTGCCGAGAAGGTACTTATGCAACAAACTTACATCAAGGATGACAAGCAGACCGTTGCTGACTTCATTAAAGCAAACATCGCTCAACTTGGTGAAAATATTGTTGTTCGCCAGTTCAAGCGTATCGAGCTTGGCGTAAACGAATAAGATTTGTTTACTTGATAAAAACGCCCGATGTACATCGGGCGTTTTTGATTGTTTGATTTGTTTGATGCATAAATTAGCCTCATGATTAAGCTAACGTTGACGTGTACTAGGGATAAATGGGCCGATCTCGACGGCACACAAGCCACATTCGAAAAGTATCGATATTATGTGCTTGGTCGTAGCAGTTATTAAGAAGAGGATATGGTAAAATAAAGACATGTTTAACACGGACTCTTACGAAGAAAAGATGCGCTTGGCGCTCGTTCATTTTGAAGACGAACTTAAAAAAGTTCGCACTGGCCGCTCACACCCAGGAATGCTCGATGGCATTACTGTTGAGGTGTATGGCCAGAGAATGCCGTTGAATCAAGTGGCGAATATCACCGCACCAGAACCCCAGCTTTTGCAGATTACAGCGTTCGATCCAAGCAATGTGCAGTCGATTGCTGCTGCTATTCGTGCGGATCAGTCACTTGGGTTTAATCCAAGTGATGATGGACGTATTGTTCGCGTTCCAGTGCCGCCGCTTACAGAGGACCGTCGCAAGCAGCTGGTTAAGCAAACTAGTGAAAAGGTAGAAGAGGCTCGTATCGCCCTCCGTAACATTCGCCAGGACGGCTTGAAAGATGCGAAGCGTAAAAAGGATGCAAAAGAACTGAGCGAAGATGACGTTAAGGCTATCGAAAAAGAATTCGATAAACTTATGAGTAGCTACCAAGAGAAGATCGAAGTTGCTTTCCGGAACAAAGAGAAAGATATCCTTACAATCTGATGCCAGGCCACTTGCCAAAACATGTTGGTTATATTATCGACGGTAATCGTCGCTGGGCGAAAACTCACGGTCTTCCTGTGTACGAAGGTCACCTAGCTGGGTATGGTGCGATTAATGAGGTCGTCCAGGCCTCGTTTGATGCCGGTATCGAGTATGTTTCGGCATACATTTTTAGTACCGAGAACTGGAAACGAAATGAACAAGAAGTGAATAAACTGATGAGTCTTGTTCTCAGGCTACTTACTTCCGATTTACATTTGTTTGATGAAAATAATATCAAACTTAAGGTTCTTGGTTCGCGTGAGAGAGTGAGTGAAAAGATTCTTGATGCGATCGATAAGGCTGAAGCTCAGACTGCAAACAACACTAAAGGTACGCTGGCGATATGTTTTAACTACGGCGGGCAGCTTGAGATTACTGATGCTCTTAAAAAAATCATTCTATCTGGTGTTGCAAGTGAGGACATCACGCCCGAACTTATTACTCAAAATCTCTATGTACCAGAGGTGCCTCCACTCGATTTGATCGTTCGCACGAGTGGGGAGCAGCGTATGAGTAATTTTATGTTGTGGCGTGCAGCTTATAGTGAATTTTTATTTCTCGAAAAGCTTTGGCCTGACATGACAAAAGACGACGTGACCGCTATACTAGAAGAATATTCACGTCGAGATAGGCGTATTGGAGGATAGATGGAACTGATATTTGGTATTATTTTAGGCTTGTTAATACTGGTCTTTTTAGTGGTTGTTCATGAACTGGGTCATGCAATTGTTGCTCGTCGTAATGGGGTAGTAGTGGAAGAGTTTGGTGTCGGTTTTCCTCCTCGCGTGGCAGGAAAGAAACTAAAGAATGGCGTGCTGTTGACGCTTAACTGGTTGCCACTTGGTGGGTTTGTAAAGCTGCAGGGTGAGCATGATGCTGCTGATAAAAAAGGCGACTACGGTGCGGCCTCGTTTTGGCAGAAAACCAGGATCCTACTTGCAGGTGTAGCAATCAACTGGCTAGTAGCAGCTGCGTTGTTGTCTATTTTGGCCTGGACTGGCTTGCCAAAAATCCTGTCGAATCAATTCTCGATTGCAAGTGATACTACGGTGATTAAGAAGCCTGTTGAGATAACGACCGTCGCTAAGAACTCTCCAGCAGAGCAGGCCGGACTTAAAGCGGGTGATCAAATTGTTCGATTTGCTGGTGAGCCTGTGTTGACAGCTGAAGCGTTTTCGTCTCAGACCAAAAATCAAAAGGGTAAAAAAGTTGAAATCATTTACTCACGCAGCGGGATGGAGCAGACAACTACCGCTACGCTCAGGGCTGATAACAAGGATATGCAAGGCTACCTTGGAGTTGGCTCTGGTCAGCGCGAACAGATCAAAGCTAGCTGGTCAGCACCACTCGTTGGTATTGTCACTACGGGTCAGTTCACGCTGGTAACTTTGCAAGGCCTCGGTGATCTCGTCGTTAATCTTGTAACGGGGATTGTGATGCAATTCAGTCCGAATCAAGTGACACGTTCTGAAGCTCAACAGAATCTGGCGACAGTCGGCAGTAGTGTTGCGGGTCCAATTGGGATTCTGGGTACGATCTTCCCAGCTGCTGAGCAGGCAGGATTGACACAACTGGTATTCCTGACTGCGATTATTTCATTAACGCTTGCAGTTATGAATGTGTTGCCGATTCCAGCGCTTGATGGAGGCCGCTGGTTCGTGATGGCTGCGTATCGTTTATTGAAACGGCCCCTCACAAAAGAACGCGAAGAGAAAATTCAAGGAACGGGATTTTTAATCCTCATGGCATTAGTAGTAGTTGTGACGGTAGCAGATGTCGGCAAACTCTTTAAATAAACAGCTCTCTGACCGGCCTCCTGTGCCGACAGAGACAACGAAAAAGATACCACGGTCACGTCTATGGTTAGCTGTCGCACTTCCGCTATGGGTGGTCGTCGGCTTCGGACTTGCGCAGGTGGTACTTACCGCGCTAATACTCAGTCTTCATGCAATGGGTGTTCCATTTAATACGATAAATCCAGCTGTGCTAAATTCGTCTCTCGCTGCGGTCAGCTATATTCTAAGCGTTACGTTTGTCGTTGGATTACCGTGGTGGATTAAAAGCTATCGCACTACCAAACAGGACGTCGGTCTAACTCGTTTACCAAGTTGGATGGATATTACTTTAGCGCCAGCAGGCGGGGTAGTGTATATCGTTTGTTCGATTGCTCTACTTGCGTTTGTTAAGGCATATATTCCAGCTATTGATTTAGATCAAGTTCAGCAGACTGGATTTGTTAATTTATCGTCTTACTATGAATACCTTCTAGCTTTCATTACGTTGATTGTGATTGCACCAGTATTTGAAGAAGTACTCTTTCGAGGTTATCTTTACGGTAAGATACGCAAAGTTGTACCAGCTTGGGTAGCTATTGCTATTGTAAGCGTAGTGTTTGCGGCCATACACGGCCAATGGAATGTGTCGCTGGATGTGTTTGCGCTTAGTGTAGTGTTATGTATTTTACGCGAAATGACCGGAAGTGTATGGGCGGGTATTTTGCTTCATATGTGTAAAAATGGTTTAGCCTTCTATTTCCTCTTTATAAATCCTGATTTATTGCGTACAATGGGAGGGTAATGATGAAACCAATCCTTCCATCTATTCTTTCGCGCATGCCGGCTGGCCGGTAGTTTCTTTTCCGTATACAGCTTATTGTCAGCCTAAAGTCTTAAATTTTTAACAGGAGCTAAAAAATCATGCGAGTATCGCAATTATTCACAAAAACGAGCAAAACTGTACCAAGCGATGAAGTGGCAAAGAACGCCCAGCTTCTGATTCGTGCTGGTTTTATCCATAAGGAAATGGCAGGCGTTTATGCATATCTGCCACTTGGATTACGGGTGCTTGAAAATATCAAAAAAATTGTCCGCGAAGAAATGAACGCAATCGGTGGCCAAGAGGTCATGATGACCACGCTTCAGCCAAAAGATATATGGGAAAAGACTGATCGATGGGATGATGCAAAAGTAGATAACTGGTTCAAGACGAAACTAACTAATGGAACAGAACTTGGCGTTGGTCTTACGCACGAAGAGCCTGTCGTAGATGCACTTTCCGCCTATATCAATTCATATAAAGATCTGCCAATTTTTACGTATCAGATTCAAAACAAATTCCGCAACGAATTGCGTGCCAAGAGTGGACTCTTACGTGGTCGTGAATTTGTCATGAAGGATATGTATAGTTTTGCACGTAGCCAAGAAGAACATGATGAAATGTATGAGCGTGCAGCCGTGGCTTACCATAAGGTATACCGACGTCTTGGACTCGGGGATTTTACTTACCGAGTTAAGGCCGATGGTGGTATATTTACTGAGCGATTTAGTGATGAGTTTCAGACGCTGAGTTCTGTTGGTGAGGATACATTGTTCCACGTGCCTGATACGGATGAATACTTTAATGAGGAAGTTGCTCCAGCACAAGCTCCCGCGGTCACGCCTGTTCCTGATGAGTCTCTCGCTGAGTTTGAAGAAGTAGAAGCCGCCGGTGTTATTGGTGTAGCTGTGCTTGCTGAGCTTCTCGGCATTCCATTTGAAAAAACCACCAAGACTATGCTTTATACGAGCGACACAGGGGAGACTATTGCGGCGGTAGTTCGCGGTGGATATGATATTAACGAGATTAAGCTCCGAAAAATAGTCGGGGCACGTAAGCTAGTTCTTGCTGATGAAGCAACAGTTAAGCGGGTTACCGGTGCAGAAGTAGGATATGCCGGCATTTTGAACCTTGCTGCCGATGTGCGAGTTATCGTTGACGAGTCATGTGCTAATCGAACTAACTTTGAAATGGGTGCAAATCGTACTAATTTCCATGCGACGAATGTTAACTGGGGTCGCGACCTACCTCTTCCTGAAGAGTTTTACGATATTAAGGTTGCCCGCAAGGGGGATGTTCATCCTGAATCAGGTAAAACCTATGAGTTACACCGTGCTGTTGAGGTAGGTAATATTTTTCCACTTGAATCTAAGTATACCGATGCCCTCGGTGTTTACTATACAAATGAAGAGGGTAAACAAGAGTCTATTATCATGGGTTGTTATGGGATTGGCGTGAGCCGTCTCATGGGTGTTATTGCCGAACACTTCAGTGACGATAAGGGACTTGTATGGCCTGAAAATATTGCTCCCGCCAAAGTGTACCTTGTACGTATCGGTGGGGAAGTGGCCACTAAGCACGCTGATGAGCTTTACGATGAGCTTATGGGAAAAGGTATTGAAGTTATGTATGACGACCGTGATGAACGACCAGGTACAAAGTTTGCCGATAGCGAGCTAATCGGTATCCCACACCGCGTTACTGTGAGTGATCGATTAATAGAGGCAGACAGCTATGAATATACACCTCGAATGAGTGGCGTGTCAGAGGTGTTGACACACGACCAGCTGCTTGGTAAACTTAATTGATTGTAAATCTATTTTAGGGATTTACACTATATCTAGCGTGTGTAGTGATTTGAAAACACTATTGTAGGAAAGTAAGGGATTTAATGAAAAAAACATATCAGATCACAGAAGAAGGCAAGCATGAACTTGAAGCCGAGCTCGACGAGCTCAAAGGCCGACGTGGCGCAATTGCTGAGAAAATTGCAGAAGCGCGTGATTTTGGCGACTTAAGCGAAAACGCTGAATATGACAGTGCTCGTGAAGAGCAGGGTCTTGTTGAAAGTCGTATTGCCGAAATTGAAGATATTCTCTTGAATGCAGATATCATTAAAGCCGGCAAGAGCTCAAAGGTAAGTCTTGGTAACAAGGTTGAGCTTCGTACTGGCAAGAAAACAGTCACGTACACTGTTGTTGGTCCCGTTGAAGCCGACCCTCTTGAAGGCAAGATTAGCAACGAATCACCAATCGGTGAAGCATTGATGGATAAAAAAGTAGGTGATAGTGTTACGATCACAACGCCTAAGGGTGAGATCACGTACGAGCTCGTTTCGATCAAATAAATTGAAACATGTTTCTATTAATAAATAACCACTTTTTCGGAAGCGGTTATTTATATAGGAGTAATGGAGCCGTATCTTCTTCTAGGAGATCTATAAGTGCCCCTGTTTCTTGATTGCGATGTTGCTCTCGAATGGCTGCCTGTCGTGAAGCAAGATTTATTTGTTCAGTCGTTTCGATGAGTGGATCGATCGGGTGGCCAAAATGCGTCCATGCTTCTTCTAGTGCACTCGGAAAGGAGAGTGTCGGGGATGTGCGTCGTATCGCACGTCGTCGCGTCGCGATGTCAGTACGATTGAGCTGATTAGTCGTTGGATCCTTAGTAACGGGATAGGCAATTTTTAGGGCTCTTCGAGATAATCCTGCGATGGTGCGCATATTATTATGCCATCTAAAACCACCTGCTCGAATATTCGCATGGGCCGCATTAAGAACATGCAGTTTTTCGAACATTGGTGCCGCACTAGTTGCAAGAAAAAGGGCATCGTGACCGAGACGAATAATCGTTCGCTCCGGGTGAGGATCAGCTCCTCGTCGTATTTCCTCTGAGCTTAGCATGAGTTCTTTGCGAAGCGCTTCGATCCGTAGCGCTTCGCCGGGAAGCGCTGAGGCTGTGGGATGAATATCGTGAACATTGTAGGTCATGGTGGTATTTAATATAATTAAATCATAAGTAGTATAATAATGCAATAGCTGTCGTTTTAAAAAGACTTTTTTCAAAGAATACGGTATACTGTAACAGATATGGCAACACTTCAAGATTACCGTGATGAACGACTACGAAAACTCGAAACCCTGAAGGGTTTAGGTATTAACCCATACCCCGCTAAGAGTAATCGTACAATTGGGGCTGGTGAGGTTGCACCTCAATTCGACACTTTAGAGGGTAAAGAAGTAACGGTAGCTGGCCGAGTAATGGGTCTGCGTAAATTCGGCAAATTAGCATTTATCGTTCTTAAGGACTTTAGCGGTCAAGTGCAGCTATTCCTTCGCGATGGAGATGTGAGTGAGCTTGATGCGAGCGCTGGAGTATTAGGCATGAAAGAACTGCCACTTCTTGACACGGGTGATTTTATTGAAGCAACAGGTGAGATTATCAAGACTAAAACAGGTGAAATATCAGTTGGCGTAAAGACTTTACGTTTACTAACAAAGAGCCTACGGCCAATGCCAACAGAGCTTACTAATAAAGAAGAGCGTTTGCGTCGTCGTTACGTGGATATGAACGTAAATCAAGAAGTGCGTGATCGGTTTGTGCGCCGTTCAAAATTCTGGCAGGCGACGCGTAATTTTCTGACTCAGAATGATTTCCTTGAGATCAACATCCCAATCTTGGAACATACAGCGGGTGGAGCTGACGCTAATCCATTCGTTACCCATATGGATGCATTAGACCAGGACTTTTTCCTTCGCATTAGCCACGAATTACCGCTTAAACGTCTGCTTGTAGCTGGCTATGAAAAAGTGTTTGATATTGGTGCGCGCTTCCGTAATGAGAACTATAGTGATGAGCATCTTCCAGAGCATGTTGCTATGGAATGGTACTGGGCCTATGCAGACTGGGAGAAGGGTATGGAGTTCACTGAACGAATGATTCGTTTCATCGCCGATCATACCTGGGGATCACGTCAATTTACACTTGATGACGGCACGACGATCGACTTTGGTAAAGACGACGTCCACTTTCCACGAATTAGTTTTGTCGAAGTTCTAAAGCAGCAGTATGATATTGATGTTTTCAATTCATCAATCGAAGATATTGCTGCTAAGCTCAAAGAGCATAAGCTAGAGGTTGAAAAACAAGATAATCGTCAACGCAGTCTTGATAAACTTTGGAAGAAATACCGTAAAACGCTCGCAGGCCCAGCATTCTTAGTAGACATGCCTACGTTTATGCAGCCGCTCGCTAAAGTGCAGCCTGGCAACCCAGAACTAACTGAGCAGTTCAACCTTGTATTTGGCGGCAGTGAAATGTGTAAGGCGTTCTCGGAGCTAAATGATCCAATCGATCAGTACCAGCGTTTCCTTGAGCAGCAAAATATGCGTGATGCAGGTGACGATGAGGCTCAGATGATGGATATAGATTATGTGGAAGCGCTTGAATATGCGATGCCACCAGCTTGTGGACTTGGCTTTTCAGAGCGAATCTTCTGGTCACTTGAGGGTGTTACAGCTCGAGAAGGTGTACCGTTCCCACAACTTCGACCGGAGATCGATAGTATCACGAAGGATATATATCCTGAAGTAGCGTTTGAGTCTACGCAGAAATAAAAAATATCGTCCGTAATAAAACGGGCGATATTTAATGGTATTTATAGGATAGTTAGGCTGCTTTATTAATGCCGTCGGTGTTCTCGGCGAGTTCACCTAGAACGATGTCGATCTCATCTTGAACGATCTGCTCAAACTCTGGAACGTTCTGCTTAAGCCATTCGCCGATCTCTTCATCGGTGGCTTTTTCCTGCATATCAACAAGTGTTTTTAACTGCACATCATTGAGTGATTCGGTAATTTCTGAGCCAACACGCTCTTCGAGAGTATCGTTTAGATGGACGAGTAGGGAATCAATGTCTTGGCCTTCTAGGTTAATGCCAAGGTTCGTTAGTGACTCTTTAGTGATGAATTCTTGCATGATTATATTCCTTTTTATTTTTTAAAATTATACGTTAGCCTATGATCTATTATACTCTAGGCTGACTGAGCCCAAGCTTCTTTACCGGCACCAACTGCTGCACTAGCTGCGGCGCGACCAGCAGCCGCGGTACGCTTGATCATTTTTAGGGCAGCATGGCCAAATCGTTTAGCGCCAGACTTGGCTCGTCCGTAGAGTTCACTACTCTTATCACGGATATTGCCACGCATTTCCTTGCGGCGAGCTTTATGGGCAAGAGCAGCTTCTCTTCGCTCTCGAAGTTTACGTAATTTATTAAATCGCTCATCATCTTCACGCGCTTCGGCATGGTCTTCAGAGTATGCGATATTAGACTCGTAAGAGTCAAAAGCGGTTTCTTGGTCGGCTTTCTTCTGCTCGTTTATATCATATGCTTCAGCATGATCTTGGGAATATCGTACGTTTGGTCCGTATGACATCTCGGCATATTCTTGATCAGCCTTCTTTTGAGCATTCATATCGAGTGCTTCAGTATAATCTTGGGAATATTGTACGTTAGGCTCGTATGAAGCGAACGCATTGTCTTGGCTTTCTCTGTTACGGCGGTTTTCTTCACGATAGGCGGCACGTTCCGCAAAACGTTGTCGGGCCTTCATGGCTATCTCCATAACCTTCCCACGAACCTGTACGCTACTATCAGCAACAAGCTCAACAGTAAGAACGCTCATACCTAAAGTAAAGAGGCCTGTATTTTTAGCACCTTTAAGTGCGCCACGTCCTGCTTTTACAACTGTCTCTTTAGCTGTTTCCATTTTTTCTGCACGGGCTTCCTGGCGAGCATCTTTGCCAGCAGAGAGTTTTTCGAGAAGGGCAGCAACACGCTCCGCACTGCTACGAAGCATGGTAGCACTACTTGTATATAAGTCGGGTGCAGTGGCGGGCTGTATGTCGCTACTATTATGGGGTGTTTCTGTTGAGTACTCTGCCTCAAACTCGTCCATTGGAACATCGCTACTGTTGTCATTTAGCTCTGCTTCTAGAACCTCGTTGCTAGGTGAGACTGGAGCTTGTGGTGCTGCTTCTGCGCTACGCATACTATTTCTATTCCTGTTTATTTTTAGATGTTTATCTATAAATTACATTAGCATAAACAGTATATAAAGTCAACTAGCAAGACACTTAATATGCAAGTAGTCTATATGATGTAAGAGATATATTATCAAAAAAAGTGTATGCCAAAAATGTTCCAGAATACTTTATTAAGTAAAGTATATTTGCTATACTAAATATAGTAAATAAAGAAATGAGGAAATAGAATGACCACAATTGCAGTTCTTGTAGGTAGCCTACAAGAGAAGTCTTTTAATAAACGCTTAGCGAAAACACTTGAGAATGTAGCACCGGAAGGTGTAACATTCAAGTATGTCGACATTAATATGCCACTTTATAATCAGGATCTTGAAGCAAATTACCCAGAGAGCGCACAAGCCGCTAAAGACATTATAGGTAATGCTGATGGCGTACTGATCTTAACTCCTGAATATAATCGTAGTATTCCAGGAGTATTAAAGAATGCCATCGATTGGGTGAGTCGTCCGTATGGGACAAACTCGTTCGCAGGTAAGCCAACTGGGGTTGTGGGTATTTCACCAACACCTGTAGGTACAGCAATGGCCCAAGCAAGTTTGCGACCCGTCCTAGCATTTCTAGAAACAAAACAACTTGGCCAGCCTGAAGTGTATGTCGCGCTTGCAACGGATGACATGTTTGACGAACAGGGAATAATGACCGATGAGCGTTGGCGTAAAAACCTGACGGCTTATATGGAAACGTTTGCCGAGTGGGTTAGAAAAGAAGCCTAATTAAAAACCATTTGATACCAAAACGGACGTGTTAAGGCGTCCGTTTTGGTATAGTAAAGACATGAAACGATTTCTTCTTGGGTTTGGGGTAGGGCTGGCACTTGTCATAACGAGCTTGACGAGCGTATTAGCGAGACCCGTAGCGGCACAGAGTGGTGTTGATAACTTTACGATTAATATGTTCGATGCAGACTACTATCTCGCTAAGAATAGCGAAGGTCGTTCAACACTTAAAACAATTGAACGGATTACAGCGGTATTTCCTGCATTTGACCAAAATCATGGTCTGGAACGTGCGATACCTGAGAGTTATGACGGACACTCAACAAACCCGCAAATTGATTCAGTTACTGATGGCTCGGGCCGAAAACTTTCTTACTCAGACGGACAGTTGAGTGATAATCTCGTACTACGCATAGGTGACGCGAATACGTATGTCCATGGCGAGCAAACATATGTTATTACATACTCGCAACGTGATGTGACTCGATCATTTACTGACACAAACGCTGATGAGCTTTATTGGGACGTCAATGGAACGGAGTGGGGGCAGCCTATAAATACGATTCGCGCACGTATTCATGTACCTACGGCACTTAATTCAAGTCTCACGGGTAATATAAGCTGCTATCAAGGAGTGGCGGGCAGCACGGCTATGTGTCCAATTGAGCGACAGTTAGCCGCAAATGAGACTATTTTCTCGTTGCAGGCTAGCAATCTTCAGCCGCAAGAGAATGTAACATTTGCGATTGGATTCGCATCGAATACATTTGTAGGGTATCAACAAACATGGCAAGAGAAAATGTGGTCAATGGTATTAGCTGTTTGGTTTTTAATATTAGTGATTAGCTCGATCGCTGCCGTCATTTTGCTTATATGGATGAGTGTTAAATACTATAAAGTCATGCATAGAATTCAAGGTCGCGGTACGATTGTGGCTGAATATTTGCCTCCTGAGAATACGAGCGTACTGGTGAGTGCGCGAATACTTGGGAATGTCACATCGGATATAACGGCACAGTTAATTGATCTTGCTGTCAGACACTACTTGAAAATCTATCAGACAAAAGAGAAGACACTATTCCAAGCTGCTGAATACGAGCTCGAGATTGTTAAGAACATTGACGATTTGAAACCAGAAGAGCAGCAGCTCTTAAAGGACCTATTCGGCAGTACGGGCGTGACACCGGGTAGCCGCTTTAATATGGCAACACTGCGTAAGAAGTATTCGATTAGTACGAAGTTAGCGGCTGGTCGAAAGGCTGTTCGTAAGAGCGCGCGTGGTGATTACGCGCTATATGAGCGTGCTGAAGCAGAGGCACACCGCTTTAACGTTATCGGCCTTATAGCACTTGCGATTGGTGTTGTGACGGTGTCACCGTTTGTGGTCATTGTGGCTGTCGTAGCATTTGTCTTTGCAGCTACGGCATGGCCGCTTACTCAAAAAGGAGTAGAGCTAAAGGATTACCTAAAAGGCCTCAAGTTGTACATTAGTGTTGCGGAAAAAGATCGTATCAAAATGCTTCAAAGTCCGGAAGGGGCAGAGAAGGTGGGGGAACAAATTGATCGTAAAGATCCCGCTAAGCTAGTAAAACTATACGAGCGTGTACTGTCGTATGCTGTCTTGTTCGGCATTGAAAAAGAGTGGACGAAACAACTCGGTACGTATTATGAGACGTCGGGTCAGCAGCCTGATTGGTATGCTGGCAGTGGTGTTTTTAATGCTATTATATTTAGCTCAGCATTAGATAGCTTTAGCAGCCAAAGTTCGGCGTACAGCTCATCAACCAGCTCCTCGTCAGGTGGCTCGGGCGGCGGCGGCTTCTCTGGTGGCGGCGGTGGTGGTGGCGGCTGGTAGAGCCTGGACTGTCTCCCTTCACCCCGTTTTCTTAAGGTCTAATCGTTGTAGGTGGAAGCGATTATTTAGTATATTGACAAAATACAGTACCTTGTATAACATAGAACTATGACACAACAAGAACTAACCAGTGAAGAGTATGCCGAGCAAGTTGCCGTGCAGCTACGCAAGGGCTTCTTGGCCTATTGTGTTTTGCGGGTGTGCAGCGGCACTCCAGTATATACAAGCGACATCATTCGTCGTCTTAGCAACGCTGAGCTTGTGGTAGTGGAGGGAACAATTTATCCTCTACTGAGCCGACTGCAAAAAGACGGCTTGCTTGCACATGAGTGGCAAGAGTCGGAACAGGGACCTCCTCGTAAGTACTATCGTATTACCGATTTTGGTTCTCAGGTCATGGTTCATGTCACTAAGAAAATCAGTACCCTAAATGCAACGCTAAAGAAATTATAAAGGAAGTAGCATGAAAGAAATCACACGCATTCACATTGCCAAGGTTGTCTACGACGTAGAACTAGCAGCTAAAAAAGACCTCGAAGCCTATTTAAAAACACTCGAGGCATACAGTAGTGATACTGAAATTATTGAAGATATCGAAATTCGAATTACAGAAATTCTTGCCGAACGGGGCATTAAAAAAAGTGGCGTAATAACCGAAGCTGATGTGAGTGCATTGAAACATCAACTTGGTGAACCTCGCGAATTTATGACTGACGGTGATATTTCTGTTGGCCCTGAGAATGAGGCAAGAATAGCAGATGATTCTGTGCGCAAATTATATCGTAATCCTGATAACGCTGTCCTTGGCGGTGTACTGAGCGGTATGGCGAGTTTCTTTAAAATAGATACAGTGTGGGTACGTCTTGCGTTTATCGTTTTATTGTTCGCATCATTTGGTACGGCGATCTTGGTGTACATCGTTCTTTGGATCGCTGTGCCGCCAGCTCGTACTGCGGCTGATAAGCTACAGATGGCGGGGCGTGCTGTTACGGTCGGTTCGATTCGCGAGTTAAACGAGAATGAGGCAAGTCGCCCAACACCTCGCACAAATCCTACGACTCGTCGCGCGTTTGCGGTCATCGCAGGTATCGGTTCCGTAATAGGCGCAACAGGTGCTGCTATGATTACCGCTGCAGCTGTCGTCGCTATGTTACCTGGAGGTCAGCGAGGCAATATAATAAGTGATGGCACCCCCGGTGAAGGATTCATCATAGCCGCCGCTGTGCTTGCGGTCATCAGTGGGCTACTCCTTACAGTATTATTTATCCTTGGTGCATATGCTGCGTTTGCTCAAAAAATGACACGCAGAGTACTCATTAGTGTCTGTGTCGTTATCGTACTGGGACTTGTGTCTTTCGGAACAGCGACCGGTCTTGCGCATTATGGCGGTGTTCAACGTAATCAATCGATCCAGGCTAATACTCGCGAGATTAACGTTGCACTCCCAGCGGGTACTGAAAGGGTATCATCACTCGTTGTTGATGATACCCAAAGCCTTGACGTAATGTATATTGTTACGAGTGATAAGCCGAGTGCGACACTGAAGACGGTCTTGCGAGATGGCGTTGTTATTCCTCAGCCGACGGTTACGTTAGAAAATGGCGTGCTTCACATTAAAGCCGCCCAGATTACTGATAATAGTTGTGATTCTATGTGGTGGTGTGAACGTTCGCAGCAGGCAATTATTATCCGCGGACCAGCGCTTAAGCAAGTTACAGCCAATGAATCAGCTACGGTTAGCTATGGAGCAATCGAACAAGATGCGCTAACTATTCTTGCAGAAAAAAATGCCAATGTGACAGTGTCTTCCGGTATAGTTAAGACGCTTAAAGTTACGGCACGGGAGGATTCGACCGTAGCCGCCGCCGTAGCAACAGTACAGACGCTTGAAGCTGACATACGAGCATCGGCACAGGTTGATGCAGGTGTCGTGCAGGATCTTGTAGTTACCAACTTGAATTCATGTCCAGCACGGACGAGGGAGGCTCAAGTAAGCGTAGTAGATGTAGCAAGCAAGATGATGACATTGAACGGCGTATCACAATCAGCTCATTCAAGTGATTCTGGTTGTGCTGGAATTGACATTCAAAGGGAGGGAAAGAATAATGATTGAAGTAAAAAGCATTACTAAGACGTATGGTAAAAAACAAAATGCCTTTACAGCTCTCAGTGATACGACGTTTACCATTCCAGATGGAGCCAGCGTAGCCATTCTAGGCAAATCAGGCTCGGGAAAATCAACCCTTATGCATGCAATGAGTGGTCTTGACCGACCGGAAACAGGTGAGGTTATTATCAATGGGCAGGACATTTTAAAGCTGAAGCCGAAACAGATTGACGAATTTCGCTCGCGTCAGATGAGTTTCATCTTTCAAAGCTTCTTTGTGCAGGCGAATGAGAGTTGTTATGACAATGTCAGTTTGCCGCTCGAGATTGCTAACATGCCGATAGGTAAGCGACACCAAAAGATCAATGAGGCGCTGAGTGCTGTAGAATTACTTGATAAGAAGATGTCTCGTGCGCGTGATCTCTCAGGTGGACAAAAGCAACGACTTGCGGTTGCCAGAGCTATCGTAAATGACCCTAAGATATTATTCGCAGACGAGCCGACCGGTAACTTAGATAGCGTAACAGGCGGAGTCATCGAGGATCTGTTGTTCGGCTATAACAAGTCACGTGGCGTTACGCTTATTATCGTTACGCATGATCCAGAACTTGCCCAAAAATGTGACATACAGATCCATATTAAAGATGGCAAAGTTGAAACAATTAAGACGAGAAAGGGAGTGAAGTCATGAAAGTTCGAGATATAGTTCGAAGGGCAGGACGAAGCTTGCGTCAAGCAAAGGCTCGAACATTATTAACAAGTTTGGCTATTAGCGTCGGTGCTTTTACGGTAACTGTCGCTCTCGCAGCAGGTGCTGGAGGTCAGGCATATACCGACTCCTTGATTAAAAATAATGGTGATGCTCGTAACCTATCTGTATATATTAGAAATGACAGTAGCAAGAGTGATCAACCACAAGAACATGGAACAGCAAGCGAGGCTAATCGTCAAGGATTGTTAAGTGGTAGTGACATTGAAAAACTCAAGAAAATAAACGGTGTCGCCCAAATTACTCCAGCATATAACGTCAGTGCCGCATATATGACGCGAGACGATAGCGCAAAGCAATATGATACGCCTTTGAGTATTAAGGCAGATCATACGACCTTGCCGCTTGCTGCCGGATCACTGAATGATAATCAAGTGTCTGTCGGTGGTGTCGTTATTCCAGAATCGTATCTAGGTGTGCTTGGGTTTAAGAGCGCAGGGGATGCGATTGGTCAGTCGCTCATCGTTCATATCGAGAAACCATCCCTGATGGTTGGTGGTAAAAGCACCGAGGCAATGGATAAGACTTTTCGGATTGAAGCTGTAGACAAAAAATCATCCACAATTCTCCACTATCAAAGTGCATTACGCATTTCAAGTGAAGACGGTAAAACGATTTATGAATACCAGACTGCAGGAATGCCACAAAGTGATCAGTATTATTCACTCGATGTTCAGGTAGCGGCTAGCGCGGATGTAGCCAAGGTACAAGGATCGATTAAGGATGCTGGTTATGATGTATTCTCTTTGCAGGATATCCAAGCCGCACTGTTTACATTCATAAACGTGGTTCAGTATGGAGCAGCTGGGTTCGGCTTACTTGCTATCTTGGCGTCTGTATTTGGAATCATTAATACCCAGTACATTAGCGTACTCGAGCGCACACAGCAGATTGGCCTTATGAAGGCACTGGGTGCTCGTCGTAAAGATATTGGTCGGCTATTTCGTTATGAAGCTGGCTGGGTAGGATTCCTTGGTGGCGCAATTGGTACGCTCTTAGCGGTGCTGACGGGTTTGTTGAATCCTTTAATCGCTCAAAAGTTGAATCTCGAAAGGGGAACCGAGCTGCTGCAGTTTAATCCAGTAACGAGCCTCCTTCTTATTGCAGGTTTGGTTCTTGTCGCTATCATGGCTGGTTATTTCCCAGCTCGAAAGGCTGCAAAACTTGATCCGATCGAAGCGCTTCGCACTGAGTAGAGGAACTCTTCGACTCACATTAAAAATAAAGATCCTTTATCGGATCTTATTTTTAGTTGCCGTCGCGTTTCATTTCTTCAAGATGTTTCCATACAAGATCAATATCATCTCGATCTTTCTTCCTATTGCGTTCAGCACTTCGCATTTTGCGTTCTAATACGAGATCTGGAGGAAGAAAAGGGTATCCTTCAAACATTTCATATTGTCGCAGCTCTGTTTCGAATTCAGCATCACTTCCGTAATCTCTTTTAGGAGTGGTGATATCAACATGCATAATATCTTCTTGACGGGGTTTATCGTATGTTTCAAGAACAGGGTAGATAGTATGCGCTTTGAGTCGCAGGCGCATGCCACTTGGGGTCGCGTACGGAGTGTTGTATCTAATTGAATGGTAGACGTATTCAGGTATGATGAGATCGACGTCACCTGCGGGTCGTAGGCCCGCGAGTGCAAGAGCGCTTCCTCCCATAATGAGTGTACTTTCCGGGCTTAATCCCGTTTCTCTGACTGTTTCAATAACACTACGAGCCGAAGCTGAAATTTGCTCAGGTGATGGAGGTTGGTTGCGTTTTAACAAGCTCATTATTTAAATACTGTAACATAAAAGCGTAAGCTTATCAATATTTATGTTTTAATATATTTAAGTTCGGTATGTTTTTCAGATCTCAAAGGGTATAATAGGATGTATGTTAGATATCCGCTTTATCCGAGAGAATGCCGAGGGTGTGCAAGAAAATGCGCGCGTTAAAGGCTACGACGTCAATATTGAAGAATTACTGCGTCTTGACCAATCAAAGCGCCAGCTGCAGCAGCAGGCGGACGAACTACGTGAGAAGCGTAACGAAATAGCTTCACGTATGAAAGGTGGGAAACCATCTGACGAGCTTATTGCCGAAGGTAAAGCAATCAAAGACCAGTTAGTGGACTTCGAAAAGGCGCTAAAAGAGGCCGAGTTGTCTTTTATGACCCTTCTTAAGAAAGTGCCGAATATGGCACTTAGTGACGTGCCAGTTGGTAGTTCTGAAGATGATAATGTCATCGCAAAGACTGTAGGTGAGCCAACGAAATTTGTTTTCACTCCAAAGAATCACGCAGAGATTGCGGAGGCGAAAGGCTGGCTCGATAAAGAGCGTGCAGTAAAGGTGGCCGGAGCCCGATTTGCGTACCTAAAGGGCGATTTAGTAATGCTCGATTGGGCGATGAATATGTTTGCGCTTTCGCAGCTTACTAATCGCGATTTGATTGCACGGCTCATCAAAGAAAATAATCTAAATCTCTCCGATAAACCATTTGTGCCTGTACAACCTCCAGCCGTAGCGCGTACTAATGTATATGATGCTACGGGGCGCCTTAATAAAGAGGAGCAGACCTATAAGTTGGCTGACGACGATCTGTGGCTGAATGCCAGCGCAGAACACGTCATGGCGCCGATGTATATGAACGAGACTCTAAGTGAAGACGATTTGCCTCATCGATATGTCGGTTATACGACAGCATTTCGTCGTGAGGCAGGAACATATGGCAAAGATATGGAAGGCTTTTTCCGTCTTCATCAATTTAATAAGCTCGAGATGGAAGTATTTTCAACAGCTGAAACGTCACTTGACGAGCACTTCTTAGCCATCGCTATTCAAGAGCACCTTATGACTCAGCTTGGGTTGCCGTATCGCGTAGTTCAAAAATGTACAGCAGATATTGGCGGTCCAAATGCGCGCGGTGTAGATATTGATGTCTGGCTTCCAGGTCAGGATCAGTATAGGGAAACGCACACTGCAGATCTCATCACGGACTATCAGACGCGCCGTATGCAAACAAAAGTACGTCGTGCGGACGGTACGCTAGAACTCATCCATACTAATGACGCCACCGCTCTCTCGCAGCGACCACTCATCGCTATTCTTGAGAACTATCAGACTGAGGATGGAGATGTACGCGTGCCAGAAGCTCTGCGCCCATACCTCGGTGGACGCGAAATTCTATAAGAGAGTGATATACTAGGAGTACCACCAAATCCTAATAAGGAGGGTCGCATGATTGATTCAATCGACATTACTGGTTTTAAGTACGAGATAGACGACACTACTAGAAAGTACGTTACCAAGAAAATCGGAAGACTCGACCGCTATTTACCAAAACATGCTCGTAAGAGCGCAGTGGCTGAGGTACGACTTAAGGAAGTCAATCGTGATCATGGTAACAAGTACGAGGCTGAAGTAGTACTTAATGTGCCAGGACACATCCTAACAGCGACAGATTCAACAGTTAACATGTTAGCTGCCGTTGATATCGTCGAAGCGAAATTGATCGCACAGTTACGGAAATACAAACAAAATACGATTCCACACATTGGTCATCGCGGTATGCTCGGACGTTTTAAGCGTAGTTACGCACGCGAAACACAGTAGGCTCTGAGACTTAAAGAAAACCCTCCTTGCATAATGGAGGGTTTTCTTTTGAGAGACTACTTTTATCTGATACGGAAACAGCGTATAATACAAACTAGTATTTGACAGAAGTTGCAAAGAGTAAGGGGTTTTACCATGGTTAGTAGACAAAAAGCACTCACGAAAGTGTTTGGCGATCCGCAAGCGCGGATTTTGAAGACGTTAGAAAAAAAAGTCGGTGCGATAAACGCATTAGCCGATACTTATAAAAAAATGACAAAGCCAGAACTCAAGAAACAGACTGCTGTCTTGAAAGAACGTCTTGAAAAGGGTGCAAAACTTGATGATCTTTTGCCTGATGCCTTTGCGCTCGTACGCGAAGCCAGTGACCGTGTACTTGGTATGCGTCACTTTGATGTACAGCTAATTGGTGGTATGGCGCTTCATGAAGGCAATGTGGCTGAGATGAAGACGGGCGAGGGCAAGACGCTCGTTGCAACGCTTCCAAGCTATCTCAACGCTCTTGAAGGCAAGGGTGTTCACGTGGTCAGTGTAAACGACTATCTCGTTCAGCGTGATGCTGGTTGGATGGGTGAACTGTATGATTTCCTCGGTCTAAGTACGGGTGTGATTGTGAATGATGCCTCATTCCTTTACGACAAGGATTTTGATAATGATGCTCACGAGGATCCTCGTATGCGGAAACTCCGTCCAGTAACTCGTAAAGAAGCTTATGCCGCTGACATTACCTACGGTACTAACAATGAGTTTGGCTTTGATTACCTACGCGATAACATGGTGAACGAAGTAGATTTGCTTCGTCAACGTGAGCTTAATTATGCGATCGTGGACGAGGTCGACTCAATCCTTATCGACGAAGCTCGTACGCCGCTGATTATTAGCGCTCCAGCTGCTGAAAATCCTGATAGTTATTATCAGTTCTCCAAGATTGCCGCTAAACTAACTCCTGAAGACTATACACTTGATGAAAAGCGTCGCAGCACGGCACTTACCGATGAAGGCGTTGAGAAAGTTCAGAAAATGTTGGGTATAAAAAACTTATACACACCTGATTATGTCCGTTCTGTCTATCACATGGACCAAGCACTGCGTGCACAAACATTGTTCAAACGTGATAAAGATTATGTGGTAACTAATGAAGGCGAAGTGATCATCGTTGACGAGCACACAGGGCGTCTAATGCAAGGTCGTCGTTATAACGAAGGTCTGCACCAGGCGATTGAAGCTAAAGAGAATGTTCCAGTACTCCAGGAAAGCATGACGCTTGCGACAGTCTCGTTCCAGAACTACTTCCGTCTTTATAGCAAATTGTCAGGTATGACCGGTACGGCTTTTACCGAAGCAGAAGAATTCCAGCAGATTTACAGTCTGGATGTAATCCAGATTCCATCCAACAGGCCACTTGCTCGTGAAGACAAGGAAGATCTAATCTTTAAGACTGAAAAAGGTAAGCTAAAGGCCGTAGCGGAAGCTATTAAGGAATACCACAAAGTTGGTCGTCCAGTGCTAGTAGGGTCAGCTTCAATTACGAAGAACGAGATGATTGCTACATGGCTCGATAAAGAGAAAGTTCCATACGAAATTCTAAACGCAAAAAATAACGAGCGTGAAGCGGCTATTATTGAAAAAGCAGGTGAAAAGGGTGCTATTACTCTGGCTACAAACATTGCCGGTCGTGGTACTGACATTAAACTTGGCGAAGGTGTTGTTGAACTTGGCGGTCTTGTCGTGATTGGTTCGGAACGTCACGAATCACGTCGAATTGACAACCAGCTTCGTGGTCGTGGTGGTCGTCAAGGTGATCCAGGAGAAACGCAATTCTACGTTTCAACTGAGGATGACCTTATGCGTATCTTCCAAGGTGATCGTATCGCCAGCTTAATGGACAGACTTGGCGTTGACGAAGATCAGCCAATTCAGAATAAGGCTGTATCTAAAACTCTTGAATCTGCGCAAAAACGCGTTGAAGGGTACAACTTTGATACTCGTAAAAATGTGGTGCAGTATGATAATGTTATCAACCGACACCGTCGTGTTGTTTATGTGATGCGTCGAAAAATTCTTGAAGGTATAGATATCAAACCTGAGATCCAGCGCCTGATTGATAACAAATTGCGTGAATTGACTGCGCTACCTGTGAAGAATAATCCTAAATTTGCTGATGAATTTAAGTCAGTCTTTCCACTTGATGATAAAGAAGTTGATGTTATCGGAGCTGAAAAGAAGGACAAGATTCGTTACGAATTAGCGTACTCTGCTGTTGAGAGTTTGTACCGAGGCAAAGAAGACGAGCTAACCGAAGAAGTTATGCGTAAAGTCGAGCGAGAAGTATATTTGCAGGTGCTTGATACGCTTTGGATGCAGCATCTTGAAAATATGCAGCATCTACGTGAAGGAATTCACTGGCGTAGTATTGGTCAGCGTGACCCACTTGTTGAGTACCGTGCTGAGTCAGCTACGTTATTTGATAGCTTACAGGCTACACTTCGTGATGAAGTGCTTCGAGCAGTCATGCACGTTCATGCGCATGATGTCGTCGCTGAAGAGGAAGAAGACCATGACACTGAATTGACTCGTCTAGCTGAGACAGCTGTTGAGCGCGGTGTTAACGAGGTGACCGGTGGATCTGAAAACCGTGACGGTGACTTTAAGACTAAAAAAGCGGTTAGCGCTACTGCTGCAAACAAGCAAAAGAATGACGCTCGCAAAAAGAAGAAGACGCAACGTCAAAACCGTAAGAAGAAACACTAGTAAAAATTGAAAATGCCCGGATCTCCTGAAGGAGTCCGGGCATTTTCATCGTAGAGCTACATAAAGAAGGAAGTGATCCAGTCGATCGGGTGGATCGCGCCGGAGAGTCCCAGTATCCCGATGCCGAGGGTCAGGCAGACCGCCGCGGTGACTGAGAGGGTCGTGTCGAGGCCGGCTCGACGAGGCTGACACGCCTGACGGCGGAATGTGACCGGATCGGTTAGGATGCTCTCGATGAGACCCGGAATGGTCATGATGGTTGTCTCGCTAGGGTCCACCGGCTCAATACTCATGATGAGCGTGGCATCAGGGTCACCCATGCAGGTAGTAGTAACTGCTGCGGTGGTACGACCAAAGATAGAACAACGCACGTCTAACTCCTCGAACTTATATGGGCTTACGATGAAAATAACGTCGCATTTGCGCGATCTTTTGGATTTTATCACATTTATGTTTAATTGTCAATGATATCAGATTGAAATCATGTAAAAAGGTGGTAATCGAGGCCAAAAAGTGCCACAATGGAATGCAGTATTCCAGCGAGAACTCGTTATTGCAGTAGGAGAGCATTTTGAAACACACAATAGAAGAAGTGAAGTTGCCCAATGGCGCCCGAGGCCTATTAATTGATATTCCCGGTGCAACCGTGATGAGCTTTCAATTCCAGTTTAGAGCTGGGAATTGTTATGTTCGAGATAAAGATATTTATGAAACTGCTCACGTAATGGAGCACATGGCCTTTGGTGCCAACGCCAAGTTTAAGAGCGAGCATGAATATGAAGCCGAGTTTACTAAAAATGGCGCGTATCACAATGCCTACACGAGCGACCTTTCGATGGTATATGTCGCAGATTGTGCCGATTTTGAATGGGATCGCATTTTTGCGTTGCAACGTGTTGCTATTTGCCAGCCTAAGTTCAATGAACCTGAACTAGAAGCTGAAAAGGGCAATGTAAAAAGTGAATTAACTGGTTATCTGAATAATCATAACCGTGTGCTCTGGCCAAAGATTCAGCAGTTGCTCGGTGAGGACGTATATACATTCTGGCAGCGACTACAGACTATTCCGAATGTGACGCTTGCGGACATTCGTGAACATCATAAGCGAACTCACACGGCGAAAAATATGTGTTTTGTAATTGCCGGCAAATTGAACGGTCGTAAGGCTGAGATTAAGCGTCAGCTAGCTGAGTGGGAGCTACCCGATGGTGAACGCTTCGAAGTACCAAAGAGCGTTCTAACTAGTGCTAATCCAAACCTTATCCGCCGCAAAGAGGCATCAAACCTTACCTTTGGTTGGTCGATGACAATGCCACGTGAACTCAGCGACGAAGAAGCAGAGGCGATGAACTGTCTTGATCAGATCCTCACGGGCACAATGCATTCACGTATCTACGGTGCTGCTCGTAAAAAAGGCTTGGCATACGGGGTCTTTTCGGATACATCAGTGGGCTTTTATGACAGCAGTTGGGACTTTGGTGGTCAGGTGAATCTTGAAACCTCCGCCGCTCTGTTTGACATTATCGTCCGCGAGGTAAAATGCGTGCTTGATGGCAAAATAACAGAAGCCGAACTTGATGCCGCTAAGTCATATGCACTCGGTCGTTACCAGATGGGGGCTCAGACTGTTGCTCAGATTAGTAGTTTCTATACGGGTCGATATTTTGCCGACGGTGTCGTAAAGGACTACGACAAAGTACCTCAGTCGATTATGCGTACGTCACGTGATCGTATGATTACGACAGCTCGTGAGTTTATCGCTAGTGATGCTTGGGTACTTGCTGGCGTAAGTAGTGGCGAGAAGAGTGAGATCGTGGCGTTAAACGATAAGCTGACAACCTTGTTTACATCGCAGAAATAATAGTTTGCTACAATAGAGAAAAGAGAAAGGGAGCTATGCAGCCACTGTCAAAACGGCTTGATATATTACGACAGGCCATTGCGGTCGCCTATGATCAGCTGGCAATTGATGCCAAAGCTGAACAGGCGAGCATCGTGGAGCATGAACTCAGTAGTCCTGAAATTTGGAATAATCCTGCCTATGCTCAAGAGAAAAGCAAGCAGTTAGCAGCGCTTCACGCTATGGTTGAGCCATGGCAAATACTCAAGACACAGACGAATGATATCAATGAGTTGATGGAACTTGGTGATGATAGTTTATTGCCTGAATTTGAAGGTCAGATTAGTGCTTTAGAGCTTGAACTTATTGAACGTAAGAAGGAACTCCTTTTTAATGGTAAGTATGATGACCATAACGCTATTCTACGTCTTAGTGCGGGAGCTGGCGGAACTGATGCTCAAGACTGGACTGAAATGCTTGAACGCATGTATCTGCGCTGGGTAGAGAAGGCGGGTTTCAGTGCGAGCATTGTCGAACGATCTCCTGCTGACGAAGCGGGTATTAAAGCCAGTGTTATTCAGGTAACTGGCCCATATGCCTATGGACGACTACGCTCGGAGAATGGCGTCCATCGTCTTGTGCGTCTGAGCCCATTTAATAGTGATAATCTACGTCAAACAAGCTTCGCTCTTGTTGAGGTTCTTCCGCAGATCGATGCACCAGATGAAATTACTCTTGATGACAAGGAGCTTCGAATTGACGTCTACCGAGCTGGCGGTCATGGCGGACAATCCGTTAACACAACAGATAGTGCTGTTCGCGTAATGCACTTGCCAACGGGTATTACCGTGGCAATTCAAAATGAGCGCTCTCAGCTGCAAAATAAAGAGACAGCTCTTAAAATTTTACGTTCTAAATTAGCCCAATTACAGCTTGAACAACACACTGAGAACATTAGTGAGCTTCAGGCGGGTGAGTCGGCTAATTGGGGCAGTCAGATTCGCAACTATGTCCTTCATCCTTATACTCTTGTAAAAGATACGAGGACTAAATACGAAGATCGTGATGCGTCCGGGGTTCTTGACGGTAAGCTCGACGGCTTTATGACCGCCTATCTTGAGAAACATATGGATAGTAAATAATACACTCCCGTGAGGGTAGAAGTTATACTGGTAATGTTATACTATAGATAGTAATGATTCTTCTAGATAGGGTAACAAAGTCATACGGCAAAGACATGAAACCGGCCATAAACCGTGTAAGTTTGCATGTCGAGCCAAAAGAATTTGTCATTTTAGTTGGTACCAGTGGTGCCGGTAAGACGACGCTCCTTCGTCTCTTAACTCGTGAAGAGAAGCCGACTAGTGGCAAGATTGTTGTAGGCGGTATCGACTACGATACGCTCAAGGATAAGCACATCCCGTTACTTCGCCGTAAAATTGGTGTAGTCTTCCAGGACTTTAAACTATTACCTCAACGAACGGTCTTTGAGAATGTTGCCTTTGCCCTAGAGATTGCCGGTATGACTAACCGTGAAATCAAGAACACTGTGCCTAAAGTAATTGAGCTTGTTGGTCTTACGGGTAAAGAGAAACAATTTCCACACCAACTCTCGGGTGGCGAACGTCAGCGTGTTGCTATCGCACGTGCCGTTGTGCGTCAGCCAAAGATTCTAATCGCCGATGAACCAACTGGTAACCTTGACCCGAAACATAGCTGGGACATTGTGCGTTTACTTGAAAAGATTAACAAATACGGTACAACCGTATTACTTACTACTCACAACGTCGATATCGTTAACAAGCTAAAGCGTCGTGTTGTAACACTTGAACATGGAAAGATTACCAGTGACCAAGCGCAGGGGAGCTATAGACAATGAGCAAGCGAAAATTAGACGCTAAGGCATTCGCGCATCAAAAACGCAAACGCCGCCAGTGGATAACGTTTTTACGTATGTGCCGCTACGGTGTTAATAACTTCAGTCGTAATGCATGGCTTACGATTGCAGCAACGGCGGTAATGACTATTACGTTACTTGTTGTTTTCATGACCCTTTCTGCTCGTAATGTTTTGCTAGACACGGTAACAGAAATTCGTGACAAGGTAGATATGTCTATCTATGTTAAAACCGATACGAGCAAAGAGGACGCGGATAAGATTAAAGCTGGTCTTGAGAAGCTAACCAAATCTGTACGTAGTGTTACCTATGTGACGCCCGAAGAGGGACGAGCTGATTTTGCTCAACAAAATAAATCCGAAGCAGGTACACTGAATGCCCTTAATGAGGCGACGAATGAATTTCCTGGTATTTTCAAGATTAGTCCGGTTGACATAAACAACACCGCAGAACTTCGCAAATTTGTAGATACCGATCCAACTCTTAAAAAACAGATTGATCCTAGCCACGATCCATCTTTTGCCGGTGACCGACGTTCGGCAATTGAAAATATCGGACGGGGAATTGGTTTTGCTGAAAAGGCAGGACTTGTTGCGAGCGTCGTATTCATCGCCATCTCCTCTTTGATCGTCTTCAATACTATCCGTATGGCGATCTTTAACCGCAAAGATGAAATTCAAATGATGAAGTTAATTGGTGCGGATCGAAGCTTTATCCGAGGACCCTTTGTCGTAGAGGCGGTGGTGTACGGGTTTATTGCCGCTATTATTGCGACAGGAATGGGGATTGCTATTCTATACGCATCAAGTGAGAAACTTACTTCTTATGGTCTAGTAGTACAGGGAACGCTTGATTTTGCAACAGTCTACATCTCTCTTGTACTCCTTGGAATGATTGCACTCGGTGGAGTTATCGGTATCATCTCATCTTTACTCGCTACACGTCGTTATCTGAAAATCTAAATATACTCTGAGTCTATAAAGCTCGGTTTAGCGGTTGACATTCCATTACGCTTATGCTAATGTAAATGTAATGAAACACAGGTCCACCACACCAGTTTCAAAAGGGTTAGTCACAAGGTCCATACTTGTGGCAGCGGCCGTTTTGATGATTGTGTCTGGCCCTATCAGCCTCTCGCCTCGTGTATCAGCTGATCAATATGATGAGCAAATCAAGGCACTACAGCAGGAAATCGATGCTTACCAAGATCAAGCACGCAAATTAAAAGATCAAGCCGACTCGTTGCAGGTACAGTTGGATGTGCTCAATAATCAAAAAATTCAGATTCAAAGTCAGATAAACTTGAGCCAAGCAAAGTTTGACCAATTACAGCAGCAAATTAAAGATACAGAAAAGACTATTGCTGATAATCAAAAAGCGCTAGGTGATACACTCGCAAACTTATATATCGACGATAAGATAACACCTCTTGAAATGCTTGCGAGTAGCAAGAATATCGGTGATTATGTCGATAAACAAGAATATCGTACATCAGTACGTCAGCAACTTTCCAAAACGATTGATAAAATAAAGACACTTAAGAAGTCATTAGAACAGCAAAAAGTAGATGTTGAACGTATTCTTGGTGATCAGACAAACGCCAAGAATGCCCTGAGCTCTAAACAGGCCGAACAACAAGGCCTAGTCGCTGCGACACGCGGTGAAGAGGGTGCGTATCAACAACTATCTGCTCAGAGCAACGCTAAAAAATTACAAATTCAACAACAGCAACAGGCAGCAATTGAGGCGGCAATGAAGCGCGCAAGTGGTGGTGGTTCGGTCAATATTTTGCCAGGCGATCCAAACAAAGGTGGCTATCCATGGGAAGAAGGTTGTTATGTTGACGGTAACGCCGTCTCTCACGGTGGTTACGATGGCAACGGTGGTGATCCACTAGGATATGGATGCCGTCAGTGTGTTAGCTATGCGGCTTGGAAGGTAATCGATAAGACTGGCTATAGGCCTATGTATTGGGGCAACGCAAACATGTGGCCAGGAAGTGCTCGTGCTGCCGGCTTCTCTACGGGCAGTGTGCCCCGAGCCGGCTCTTTAGGGGTTATCTCAGCTGGCCAGTATGGACATATTGTCTATGTCGAAGCTGTTAATGGTGACGGAACGCTTGATATTAGTCAGTACAATTACTACAATGCTGGTGGCCCGGGTTGGGGTAACTATAGTAAGATGCGTGTTTCGAGTAGTACCTACGATACATACATTTATCTTTAAAGATAAAAAGCTTACGTCTAATATAGCGCACACCGCTGGGAGTGCGCTATACTTATATAAGTTCTAGTGAAATAAGGGGGTTTCTAATTGTGGCTGATGATAAAAAGGATTTACTCGTGCATCGTAAAGAGCGTCGAGGTATATCAAAAAACGTATATTTTCTGACAATCGCACTAACTGTATTAATAGGATTCGTTGCCGGAACACGTAGTAATGAGCTTGTCGCTCTTGTTGCGCCAGTTCTTGGATTTAAGGTTAATACGAGTACATTAGACTTGAAATCAATTCAGTCGACCTATCAACAGCTAAAAGCTAACTATGATGGCACGCTTGATACTCAAAAGTTAATTGACGGTGCCAGTCGGGGTTTGGTTGCGGCAGCCGGTGATCAATATACGGTGTTTATGGATGCAAAAGAAGCCGATACATTTGATAAAGATCTGAGTGGTGATATTGGTGGTGGCATTGGCGCCGAAATTGGTATACGTAATGATCATCCGACGATTTTACGGGTACTCGATAACAACCCAGCTCAGAAGGCTGGCCTACAGGCAGGCGATGTGATTGCGACAGTTAATGATCAATCGGTTGCTGACTGGACTGCTGACAAAACGGCCAGCGCTGTACGCGGTGATGTAGGTACGACTTTGAAAATAACAGTGGTGAGAGCTGAACAAACGGAGGCTTACACGATTACACGCCAGAAGGTTACGAACCCAAGTGTTGAAAGTAAAGTTGAAGATGGTCTGGGAATTCTAACGATTAGTCGCTTTGATGATCAAACATCGGATCTTACTCGAACGGCTGCTGAAAGCTTCAAACAGCAGAATGTTCGTGTCGTCATCCTCGATTTGCGTGGCAATGGTGGTGGCTACCTCACGGCAGCACAAGATGTTGCAGGGCTATGGCTTAAAGACAAGGTGGTCGTGTCTGAGCGTTCCAACGGCAAAGTAGTTGATGAACTCCGTTCTGGTCAAGATTCGCTTCTTGCAGGTCTTCCTACGGTCGTTCTAGTCAACGGTGCTAGTGCTAGCGCAAGTGAGATTGTAGCGGGTGCACTTCAAGACTATAATGCCGCCACGCTTATTGGAGAAAAGACGTTTGGTAAAGGAACAGTCCAGAAAGTACTTGACCTTGGTGCTGGCACGAAGTTGAAGGTAACTGTCGCTCGTTGGTATACGCCAAACGGCAAGAATATCACCAAAGAGGGCATTATGCCAAACCAAAAAATAGAATTAAGCGCCGCGGATGTTAATAGCAACAAGGACCCTCAGCTTGACGCTGCAAAGGCGTACCTCAATAAGTAGGAGCTTGTGCTTTTGATAAACATTGAGTACTATAGAGGTAGTTATGGACACAAAGAAAAAAATATTACTTGTTGAAGACGATACGGCACTTGCTGCCGTATATCGGTCAAGGCTTGAGCTCGAAGGTTTTGACATTCGGGAAGTAAACAATGGCGAAGACGCATTAACGGCTGCAATTGAGTTTAAACCGAACCTGATCTTGCTTGATGCAATGATGCCAAAAATTAGTGGTTTTGACGTGTTGGATATTCTACGTAATACGCCGGATACGACAAACATCCGGGTTATTATGTTGACTGCACTGAGTCAACCTAAGGATAAAGAACGTGCCGAATCTCTTGGAGCTGATGATTATCTTGTTAAATCACAGGTGGTAATTGGCGACGTTGTTGAACGCGTCAAATTCCATCTTGGCATGACCAAATAGAACTGTAGAAGGTTTTAACGTTTATATATAAAATCCGCCAGTATTCGCTAGCGGATTTTATTGTTATTGATAATAAAAAAATACTCTCACTGGGAGAGTATTTTCAAAAGAATGTATACCTTGTTACTTGGCGTTAACAACACTAACTTGTGTACGAGGTACTGTTTTGCCTGTGAAGTGACCTTTTCGTACTTTTGTGAAGCTAACAACACCATCAACGGCAGCGTGGATAGTGAAGTTCTTGCTGATAAAGGTACCAGGACCGGCAACCTTGGTGCTACCAGTTTGACGGACGATAATTTCGCCAGTGTTTACTGTTTGGCCACCAAAGCGTTTAACACCTAGACGGCGTCCGGCATTGTTGTGGATATTTTTGGCTGAACCACCTGCTTTAACGTGTGACATGGATTACTCCTTAATGTTTCTAAATCAATCTGTTCTATTGTACGTGAAAGGGGCTATTTCGTCAAGACTTTACGAGTACGAGTAATTCACGGGCAACAACTTGATCCTCACGGTAGTATAAAAGATCTTTTTGATCAATATTTTTAAATGAATATAATTCGAATCCATATTTATTAAGCTCACTCACAAGTGATAGGTGAGTGAAGCGGCCATCCGTAGCGCGCCATGCAGGAACGGCAATACATAGAGGTGTCCCTGTATTGAGCTGCGAACTGATGTTCTCAAGAAATGCACCAATGATGTGGTTGCAGTTACGGCGGACCTGATCAAGTTTTGAAGGTGATGGCGGAGCGCTAAATGGCTGGCCGAGATAACTTTCGCAAACTACTGCATCGATTGGTGGATTCCATTTGGTGTCCATAGCATCTCCTTGATGAAGTGTTGCGTCGACGTCAACTCGATGCGATGTTGCTAGCCATTCAAGATTTGTCCGCGAGAAATCGATCATCTTATCGGCAATATCTGTGCCATAAACAGCGTGGCTCATAAGCGCAGCTTCCTGTAAGATAACGCCAGTGCCACAGAATGGATCAAGAACGCGAAGGGAGGGCTGTTGTTCATCAGGGATTTGCTTTATAGGCAGACGGCTCGATAAAGGTAGGGTAAGGTTAATCATAATTTGAGCGAGCTTGGGCGGCAGCATGCCGACAAAAGCGTCACGTTTTGGTCGTTCTTGGTCTCGCTTAGCATATGCCGTGATATTTTGAGCGCCGACACTTTCACTGACAATAACACGACCATTACGGGCACGAACGACGATTAACTCTACCTTATTGTCAGATAGTCCGAGTTTATTGTGGTGAGAAGTAGCACTGTTCATAGCGGGTTCGGCATTCGGGATGAGGCGTACACTGATGCCATTCTTCTTTAGTCGCTGCTTAAGAATTATGCCGGTTTGCTGGACGTCTCGTGCTGATACATCAAAGCCATAGGCACTGATGCCTAGCGTTAGTTTGCCTTCGAAGTTCGACCAAGTTCGAGCATATTCTTGTGCAATTTTCGTGCTGACCTGATGCCAGTCACTATTAGCAAGCTCGATAGTAATGCGAGCCGCCTTCTGTGTGCCTCCTAAAAAGTTAATGGAGAAATCATGCGTGTCAATAATAGCCGACTGGTCCGAAAACCAGCGGGTTTTGTCATTGCCATACAAATGTTCGAGCTCGGCCATGCCGAGGGCGGGTTGTCTTCCTAAAATCGCGATATACATTGTCTTTAGTATATACTAGAACTATGTCATTTCGTGCTTGGTTAAGTGTTGTCACACTACTTTTCATCGCTGTTATCATTTATCTCTCACGCCATGAGCTTATGCATGCATGGCATTTACTCAAGCATGTCCATATTTGGATACTACTTCTGCTTATTCCGGGACAGATTTTAGTTTATTATGCCGGGGGTGAGATGCTTTTTTCGTATCTACGAGCTAAAAAATCAATTGATCGCATACCACCGCTTGGTTTGGCGCGAATGTCGCTTGAGATGAATTTTGTGAATCACATCTTGCCAAGCGGCGGCGTTAGCGGTATTTCGTACATGACGTGGCGGCTGGGTAAGCATGGTGTGCCTGCAAGTCGTGCTACGATGTCGCAAGTGGTGCGATATGCTATGTCGTTTACTGCTATGATTGTTCTCATCGCAGTATCGGTCATTATTGTAACAATCGATGGTAGTATCAATCGATGGATGATCCTTATGAGTTCATTCTTAGTATCGACCATGATCGGTGCTATTTTGGGCTGTGTTTATCTCATTAGTAGCCCAAGCCGAATGACTATGTTCGGGAACTGGCTCGTGCGTATTGTTAATAGGGTTGTTCGCAAAGTAACGTTTGGACGAAAAGAGCATGTGCTCAATCATACTAAGGTAACTCTATTCTTCTCAGAACTGCATCGCGATTTTGCATCCCTAAGGGAAGATAAAAGCATACTTCTCCGACCGTTTATCTGGGGCATTGTGTTTACACTCGCTGACGTGGGTCTATTTATGATTACTTTTTGGGCACTCGGCGCTCCGATTAACCCGGCACCAATCCTGATCGCGTATGGGGTAGCGTCAATCGCCGGATTTTTTGTCGTAACCCCAGGCGGGGCAGGGGCTTACGAAGCAATTATGGTTGGATTCCTTGCCGTTGCGGGTATTTCGCAGGGCCTTGCAATCGCCGGAATTGTTTTGACGCGTGTTATTCTCCTCCTCGGTACGATTATTTTTGGGTATGTATTTTACCAGTTAGCGATTATTAGATATGGAAAAACCGACCAGTCTCCAATTCAGCGTTAGCGACTTTATCGCGCTTACCAATCAAACACTCGAATATGCATATCCGAGTGTTGAAGTTGAGGGTGAAGTGGCAAGCTTTAAGGTCAATCAGGGTAAATATGTCTTTTTCGACATAAAGGATGCTGGCGGTAGTATTGGTTGCTTTATGACCGTATGGCAGTTGCGTGTGCCGATTGAAGACGGTATGAAGGTAATTGTGACGGCTACACCAAAGCTCACTCAATGGGGAAAGTTTAGCCTAACGGTGCGAGCTATTCGACCAAGTGGCGAAGGCAGTCTCAAGAAAAGCTTCGATATTTTACGTGCCAAGCTCGATCAAGAGGGGTTATTTGCTCCCGAGCGCAAGCGTCCGTTGCCAGCATTACCCCGTCAGGTAGCTATAATTAGCAGTACCCAGGCGGCCGGTTATGCAGACTTCATAAAGATTTTGAATGATCGTTGGGGCGGACTTGAGCTTCGAGTAGCTCAAGTTCAGGTGCAGGGAGCGGGAGCACCGGATCAAATGATAGAAGCGCTCAAATACTTCAACTCAGGTGAGGTATTGCCAGATGTAATTGTTCTGATTCGTGGTGGTGGTAGTGCAGATGATTTAAGTGCATATAACGATGAGTTGCTTGTACGGGAGATCGCCGCTAGCCGCGTGCCAACACTCGTAGGCGTCGGACACGAAAATGATATAAGCCTTGCTGATATGGTAGCGGATCGTCGGGCAGCTACGCCAAGTAACGCGGCCCAGATCCTAGTTCCCGATAAGATGGAGCTCATTCGCAGCGTGCGACGTCAGGTTGGATCGATGTTGCCGCGAACGGAACAAGCGATCGAGCGACGAAGACAAGAAATTTACGATCAATTACGGAGGTCTGTTAGTGCGATTGATCGTCAGGTTAATCAGTACGACCAGCAGTTAGCAGGTATTGCTCGAGTACTAGCCGAACTTGACCCTCGGAAGGTGCTTGCAAGAGGTTATGCACTTGTACGAGGTGATATTAAGCCGGGTGTAATGATTGAAATTGAAAAACACGATATACTAATTCAAGCGGAGGTACGCCATGTCAACAAAAAATAATCTTACAATTGCCGAAAAGACTGCTAAATTGGACGAACTAGTCGCGTGGTTTGACGCTGAAGACTTTGAGCTTGAACGAGCCCTCGACGTGTTTAAGGAAGCTGAAAAACTGGCTCGGGAAATTGAGCAGGATCTGCAAGGGCTTAAAAATAATATTGAAATTGTCAAAACAAAGTTCTCAGAGACGGAATAATGACGATTGCTTTCTGGATATTTGCGAGTGTTGTATTGGCATTTGGCTTTGTCGTCTTCTGGGGTGCGCCGTATGTACCTAGTAAAAAGAAGGATCTTGCTCGAGCGCTTGACGAGCTGTATCCTGTGAATAAACATGACGTATTGATCGATATTGGTTCGGGAGATGGTGTAGTGTTGCGCGCGGCGGCACGTCGTGGGGCTAGGGCAATCGGATACGAGCTTAATCCGATTCTTGTTGCTATTGCTACATGGCTGTCACGCGGACAGGCCAGAGTAAGCTCGCATGTCGCAAATTTTTGGCACGTCCAATTGCCGGCAGAGACCACTGTAATTTATATATTTGCCGTCTCACGTGATATCGCCAAAATCACTCGAAAGCTCGACACTGAAGCGACAAGGCTTAATAAAAATCTGAAGGTTATAACGTATGGCTGCGAGGTGCCGGGTCGAAAGGCAATTGGTACGCTTGGTGCTCATAATCTATACGAATTTACACCTTTACAGACAGAGAAAGCGTAAGTATAATAACGTCATGAATACAACGCA
Source organism: Candidatus Saccharimonadota bacterium (assembly GCA_030445245.1). GTDB lineage: Bacteria > Patescibacteriota > Saccharimonadia > Saccharimonadales > Saccharimonadaceae > RYN-404. The sequence goes on from JAUCSD010000001.1 coordinate 97,391, forward strand.
TACTCGTACATATGAACAGGGCGGCGTGAGTGGCTCGCTTCTTGCAATTATCGGTTTAATCGTGCTCGTTCTCGTGGCCGGTTCGTTTGCAATCTGGGCTTATCTTAATTACAACGAACAGAAGACGAATGTTGACGGTAAAATTGATCTTGCTGTTGTTCAGGGAAAGAAAGTACAAAGTGATGAAGATGAAAAGAAGTTTGCTGAACGCGAAAAAGAACCGAACCGTCAGTTTGTCGGCCCAGACGACTATGGTCGTTTAACATTTGACTATCCAAAAACATGGAGTGTCTACGAAGCTACTGACATCTCAAAGGGTGGGGATTACGAAGCTTACCTAAACCCAATTACAGTTCCACCCGTTACTAGCACGCAACAGTATAGTCTTCGTGTTCTGATCCAGCAAAAAGATTACGACCAGATAGTTAAGTCTTACGAGGCACTTGTTAAAAAGGGTGACCTACGAAGTACTGCCACGAGCGCCGATGGTAACAACGGCACACGTTTTGATGGGAACTTCTCGAAGAATATTCGTGGGTCTGCGGTGATTTATCGAATTCGCGACAAAACGCTTACTGTACAAACAGACGCTGACACATTTAAGCCTGATTTTGAAAACATCATCAAAACGATCAAATTCAACCAGTAATAGTGCGCAACACATGCCATTGCTCGTGATACACTAGAGAGTAGTATGAGAGGGAATAGGTGGCATTTCGAACAAAGCCAAGAGGGGGTATCTCTTGGGAGTATACCCTTTGTGGTTACGGCTGCCCACGAGTTAAAGGCGCCACTTGCGCTTGTACGCCAGCTATCCCTTACGCTGGAGCAAGGAAGTGTGACGCCAGCTGAACGCGAGCGTATGTTGAGACAAATCGTACTGGTTAGTGAGCGAGCACTACGTCTAACAACAGACCTCTCACGTTCATCTCGACTTCAGGACAGTCTATTCGAGCTTGAGCCACTCAACCCTCAGCAGATATGCGAGGAGGTTGCTCATGAACTGACGCCGCTCTATAAAGCACGCGGACGCGAAATTCACGTCACGTCACGATATCGTCCAATGCTTGTAGTGGCTAACCGCGATTTACTACGTCGAATTATGCTTAATTTTGGTGATAACGCTCTCCATTACGGTGATGAGGGCGCGCCAGTCGAACTGCGAGCTGGCGTGCGTGAAGACGGTGCGCGTATTCGTCTTGGCGTACGTGACTATGGTCCAGCAGTACCGATTGATATGTGGCAACAATTGCAATCTCATCTAGGCTCAAGTACACAGGTGCTTCACGCTCGACCTCAAAGTAGCGGCCTAGGTCTTTATGTAGCTGGACGGTTCGCCGAGGCTATGCAAGGTAAGATTGGGGCGACCCGCCATCGAGACGGAGCAACATTTTACGTTGATTTAACTGCTTCTACGCAGATGAGTTTATTATGACAAAAACACCATATGTATTAATTGTAGAAGATGATGATTGGTTGGCTGAGCAGCATATTCGTACATTAAGTGCTGCTGGTATCCGTGCTGAGTATGTCCCGCATGCCCTTGCGGCCATTGACGCTATTGATAACAATGTGCCAGATGCAATCGTACTCGACGTGCTTCTTGCCGGGCCAAATGCATTTACGCTACTTCATGAGCTACAATCTCATGCTGACCTAGCGAGTATACCGGTTATCTTATGCACAAATAGTGCCGATCAGTTGGCTGATGAAGATGTGGTCGCCTATGGTGTGCGTCGTGTGCTTGATAAGGCGATTATGGTTCCGGGCGACCTAGTAGCTGCGATTAAAAAGGTACTGCCATGACAACGATTCGTACGCGAGCAATCGTGCTGCGTCGTACGAATTATGGTGAAGCAGATCGAATCCTCCAATTGCTCACGCCTGAGGGTAAGCGTAGTGTGATGGCTAAGGGGGTGCGTCGTGAAAAGAGCCGACTAGCAGGTGGTATCGAATTGTTTGCGATTAGTGACATTGTCATTATGGAAGGCAAAGGTGATCTAGGGATCCTAACCTCGGCGAGGCTCGTTCAATTCTATCGTCATATTCTTGAAGACTACGACGGGATGCAGTTTGCCTATGAGGCCATGAAGCAGGTAGGTAAGGCGAGTGAAATGATGGATGAGCCTGAGTGGTATGATGTACTCTCGGAAGTGTTGATGGCTCTTGATGTTCGCTCGATTCCACTGCAGCTAGTACAGACATGGTTCTACTTACATTACGCCGATTTACTTGGTCATGGATTAAGTCTAACCCATGATGTTAATGGCGAAGTGTTGCTCGCGGATGCCCGCTATACGTATGACGTAAGCGAGAAGGGATTACGCGAGTCACGTAGTGGTGAGCTAACTGCGGATCATGTCAAGTTTATGCGTCTTATTAGCGTCAAATCGCTCAAGATTCTTGCTCAAATCGGAGGGATTGAATTAATTTTACCTGATTGCTGGTTAGCCGCTCGTCAGCATGCGGCGGTGTAGGTGATAGTGACTGTATCTAGGTAGCGCCTGTGTATAAGTGGTTAAAAAGCGTGTGTCAATTATGTGTAGTAGATATTTATTTTTGAATATCTACATCTTATACTTATATGTAGCCCTGTGGCATCAGACCCAGGCCAACGGAAGGGATACGCCGTGGATTCGATCAGGCAGGAGGGTGGCGCGCGGCTTCTTCAGCTGTTCGTGATTCTCTACTGGCAACTGGCGGTGCTTGAGCCGGCAGCAACGGGTAAGACAAATTGCTCGGACTGCACTCATGCTCGTCGGCAGCACTCGGCCAATGGGTGCACGTACCTCGAAGTTAACGGCCAGAGGTGCACATGCAAGACGAAGTACATGGATCTGCACGTATCGGACCCATCGGAGTCGGCGCTTGTGAGTGCGTGAAGAGCGTCGGATCGCAGAGCTGTGACATGTGCATGATTGACAGTATTCGTTTGGGCGCGATACGTTCGTCTCACGACCTTATGGATTACTAGCTACATGTCACTACGGATAGGCCCACTTCATGAGAGGTGGGCCTATCTTTTGCTTAGTGAAATTGGTCAATATGTTTTCTGATAACATACAGCCCGTATAAATAATGCGGGAATTGAGGCCCGCTCTAGGAATTTCTCATCTAGAGCGGGCCTTTAATGCTTGTCGGTCTGAGTAGCGGGAGGGTAGTTCTTGGGTTACTCGTGTATCTATTGCGAGGAAGGAGAACCTTCTAATTCACCTCGCGTTGAGCGCTTGGAGAAGCTCGTCAGGGCGGCACTCGACGTAGAAGGCGATCACCCCGTTGAGGTGTTCGCGGTACTCGTCGTCGGAGCAGTACTCACGGGCCATGTCTTCGCAGAACTGCGCCTCGTGGAGGTCTCCACGGGCACGTGCCTGATTAGCCAAACCAAACCAGCCGTCGACCAAGGCCAGGCGAGCCGCCTCGCTGGTGATATCCCAGGTGCGCTCAGTAGACATTCACGTTCCTATCATCTCAGCGGACAATACGCGTATATTATAACATATTTAAGTATATCAATACAATGTGCTCTGTGATTTTTGTCTGTCTCTGTTATAATCAATCTATTATGGCAGGACAGAAAAACGAGAAAATGGAAGCAATTATATCTTTGGCAAAACGCCGTGGGTTTGTCTACCCAGGATCAGAAATCTACGGTGGTATGGCTGGTATGTATGATTTCGGCCCGTACGGTGTAGAGCTCATGAATAATCTAAAAGCTGCATGGTGGAAAGAGTACGTTCAAAAGCGAGACAATTATGTCGGTATTGATTCGGCTATGTTTAAAGATCCTCGAGTATGGGATGCCTCGGGTCATACGAGTGGTTTCTCAGATCCATTATCAGAGTGTAGAGTCTGTAATACACGTATTCGTGTTGATAAAGAACTTGAGAAGATTGGCGTTGCTGCGGATGAGAAGATGTCAGAAGCTGAATTGAACAGGCTTTTTGACGAGAACCGTTCTAAGATCAAGTGTCCAAAATGTGGCGCTATGGACTTTACTCCTGTCCGTGCCTTTAACTTACTCGTAAAGACAAACATGGGTGACCTAACTGGCGATAACGCAGAGCCAACGTATCTGCCAGGAGAGGCATGTCAGGGTATTTACTTGAACTTTAAGAATGTCGTCGATACGACACGCATGAAGATTCCTTTCGGTATTGTACAGATCGGTAAGGCGTTTCGTAACGAAATATCACCTCGCAACTTCCTTTTCCGTACCCGAGAGTTTGAACAGGCTGATACTCAATATTTCGTACGTCCACACGAGAATAAAGAAGCATACGAAAAGATCAAACAGGATCGCTTTGATTGGTATGTAAAAATGGGTATAAAAAAAGAAAATCTTCGCTTGCATCAGCACGATAATCTTGTCTTCTATGCATCAGATGCTTGGGACATTGAATATAACTATCCATCGTATGGATTTGATGAGCTAGAGGGTGTTCATGATCGTACAGACTATGATCTAACGCAACACTCGAAGTTTTCGGGTACCGACCTTTCGTACAAAGATCCGTATACAGGGGAGAAATACATACCTTGGATACTCGAAACCTCGGTTGGTCTTGGACGTATGTTTCTTGCATTCATGTCTGACGCATATCAGGAAGAGGAGATTAATGGTGAGACTCGAACTGTTCTTAAATTAAAGCCAGAGTTAGCACCCGTTAAGATTGCAGTCTTTCCGCTACTTAAGAATAAGCCAGAGCTGGTCGCTAAGGCACGTGAAGTTTATGACATGCTTAAGGAAAACGTACGATGTGAGTGGGATGATAACGGTAATATCGGTAAACGTTACCGTCGTCAGGATGAAATCGGTACTCCTCAATGTGTTACGATTGATTTTCAAACGCTCGAAGACAATACAGTAACTGTTCGCGATCGTGATACGACCCAGCAAAAACGTGTAGCTATTAAAGATCTTAGCTAGTATACGCTTAGTATATAAGCAGCAGGGTTGTGTGCCTTGCTATTAGCTCTTTGGGACGGCTATGATGACCGATTTTTTGGGAAAAGATACTGAACTGCTACAAGCAGCATGATAGTGATTTGAGCGATAGTAACAGAGGTAAGCAGTTTAAAGCTCCATTCCTCAAGCGAGAATCCAAACAAATGTGTCGCTTGAAAAAAAGAGAATACGAATATAAGCACTGTTTCGCTAGCTAAAAAGGTAAATAGTCTATTAAGGGTGATCTTTTTAAGACGGATATCCTGTTCGGTATCGTCGTTTTTCAATTTTTTCTCACGGGCAATTTCCCTTGAAATACTTGAACGTTCGGGTGAGTGGGTAGTGCTAGAGGCAACAGGGAACTGCTCGGGGTCGGCAAGAAAATTATAATACTTTTGTAGCTTAGCTGGATTAGTAGTTGTGCTTCGTTGCTTCTTTGCCATGGGTTTAGCTCACGAGTCCTAGCTCAGTCAGGCGGATAGTCATAGCAATGGTAGAGACATTGAACAGCTTGGCGCATTCTTCAATATCATGAACCACCTCCCAGGCTTCACTCACGAGTTGCGAAGGCATAAGTAGCGCTGCAGCGAAGTGATTGGCCTCTGTCTCGTATGTACTCTGTTGGGCATCGTCGAGCCGGTATAAAATATTACTCGTATCAAGTGAGTTGTCGCTATCGATGAAGCCTTTTTCTTGTTTTAACACGTCTTGATGTAGGAAGTAGTGGCCGAGTTCATGACCAAGCGTAAAGTTCTGTCGATTCGAATGTTTGGTAGCGTTAATCAGTATGCTGAATTTATCTTCGATCTCTTCGTATAAAATAACTCCAGATACATTGTCGTCATCTGGGTCGAGATATAAAATATCAAGATCATGGTGAGTTTTGGTGATATTTTCATATGGGAACGGCGTTAAATTATCTGAATTATAGATAGACGCGTATTTTTCAGCCAAATCATTTATTTCTCGGTAGGTCATTACTATTATTGTAGAACCCCCAAGCATGAGAGACAAGGTGTATGATAGATATATATGAAAGCAATTTGGAAAGACACTGTTATCGCCGAAGCACCTAAAGAAGACCTCATTCGCATTGAAGGAAACTGGTATTTCCCACCGGATGCTATAAAACAAGATTATTTTAAAGCAAGTGACCATCATACGATTTGTCCATGGAAAGGGGAGGCCTCATACTATGATGTTGTCATCGACGGTGAGACGAATGAATTTGGCGCTTGGTATTATCCTGAGCCAAAAGACGGTTCAATCGAACGTGTCAAAAAGGACTTTGCGAACTACGTAGCCTTTTGGAACGGTATTGAAGTAGTCGAATAAAACGAAATTAAAATTAAAAAATACTCTCAATGCGCTCCCCCGTCTGACTACTGTAAAATTCTCATGAGAAAAGATAAATTGCGATATCATGCGTATATTGCACTTGCAATTCTGGTCGCGGTATAATAGTAGCATCTTAGTGGGAGGGATACACGCTATGAATGAGGACGAAATAATGGGAATATTTAATCCGTTGGACAGTGGGCCACCAAAACGGCCGACGACGTACGAGTTGTTGGTCCGACAGAGTAAAAAACTAGGTTGGGTGGCTACACGGGCGTTTCACGACATGAAACAGATCCTCCATCAAGAAATTGCCTTGCCGCGCGCAGGGCAATTTTTGAATAGTTTTCCTCGCGTAGTTCAATCAAAGAAAGAACGCGAGCTAGAAGCTGCAGTGGCACTTAAAAAAGTCGTTAAGAAATCACATGAAGTACTCGCGATTGCCCAGACTGTATTTCCCGTCACTCTTTTCCCGGATAGTATCGTTGTTGATCGAACCAAGATTAGCCTAACGAAACGCACCTTCTTCTGGACATCGAATACGATTAGTTTCCAGATCGAGGATGTTCTAAATGTTTCCTGCGGTATTGGACCAGTGTTCGGCTCACTCACCATTGCCAGCCGAGTGATGAGCTCAGTGGATCATTATCAAATAAACTACTTATGGCGCAAGGATGCAATCTTCTTGAAACATCTGATGCAGGGCCATATTATTGCAAAAAATAATAAACTTCAAACCGATCATCTTACTATTGAAGAGATGATTGAGACGCTTTGTGAGCTTGGAATCGATTCCGATAGATAGTACCTAGGGTATACTGGAGGAATGATAATCTACTACACTGATGGCAGCTGCAGCCCTAATCCTGGACCTGGCGGATACTCTGTCATAAAAGACATGCAGCCCGCGCTTTTTGGTCACGAATTAAACTCTACTAACATTCGAATGGAAGGTAAGGCTCTCATCGCAGCTCTTACGGATGCGGACGGTGCAGAGTGTGAAATATATACTGACAGTGAATTTTGGATCAATGTCATTACAAAATGGTCATTGGCTTGGGAGAAGACAGGCTGGAAGAAAAAAGGCGGCGAAATCAAAAACCTCGATATCGTACAAGAGGTATGTCCCTTATATCGTACATCTAAGGCAAAACTTATTTGGGTTCGCGGTCATGTTGGGGATGTCGGTAATGAACTGGCCGATGAATGGGCCAACAAAGCTCGCGAACAGCGATTGTAGATTTTTATAGCATACGTGTTCGCTTCTGGACATGTTTGACGCTATAATGGGGTGTATAAGATGGCAGGGAAAGATTTGCAACAAATGAGTGATGAGGTAAGCGTGGATGAGATCAATGCTCGACTTACTATGCAACTTGCTACGTCACATGATGGTTTGCCGTGGAACTGTACAGTCTACTTTGTTTTATATGAGGGTAGTTTCTATTGGCTAAGCTTTCCTGGGCGACGCCATAGCCAAGAGTTGGCGGCAAATCCCAATGCTGCCATTGCTATTGTGATACAGCCCACGCAACCGGTTGTGGGCGTGCAGGCCGAAGGCGTCGTTGCAATTGTTCAGGATATTATCGAGGCCGAAGCGGTACTGGATATATATGTTGGAAAATACAATCAGGGCGGTCAATTCATATCGTTGCTAAGGACTGGCAACAACAAGCATAATTTATATCGCCTATCTCCTAAGCGTGTAATGGTGTTTGATGAGCGGGGAAGTCGAGCGACAATATCACCTAGGGAGCTAAGGATTACATAAATGAGAGAGGAGAACGGTATGGTAGACGTAGATTTTAGTGGGCTTAAGGCGTTATATTTCAATGGAACACTTAAAAAATCACCAGGGATTAGCAATACGGAAGGCCTATTGGAGGCAAGCCGAGAAATAATGATAAAACATGGCGTACAAACAGAAGTCATTCGCACGATTGATCATGACATTGCTACCGGTGTGTACCCTGATATGCGCGAGCAGGGCTGGGCGACGGATGAATGGCCAGAAATATATAAAAAAGTTCAAGCTGCCGATATTCTCGTTGTTTGTGGACCGATTTGGCTCGGGGATAATAGCTCCCAGACTAAGAAACTGATCGAACGACTTTATGGTAATTCAGCTGAACTTAACGAAAACGGTCAATACGCCTATTACGGTAAAGTCGGCGGTGCTATCATTACGGGTAACGAAGATGGTTTGAAGCACTGTTCAATGAACATTCTCTATAGCCTGCAGCATATCGGCTGCGTGATTCCGCCTCAGGCTGATGCGGGGTGGATTGGCGAAGTTGGACCTGGACCGAGCTATTTAGATAAAGGATCGGGCGGCCCGGAGAATGATTTTACCAATCGTAATGTTACATTTATGACGTATAATCTTATGCATATGGCAAAGATGATCAAAGCGGCTGGAGGTGTCCCAGCCTATGGCAATCAGCTAGGTCAATGGAAAAAGGGTGAGCATTTTGGTTTTGAAAACCCAGAATATCGATAAATAATAGTTTGCAAGGAGAGAATGAACTTGAGTTCACCTGACGTTATCCTAAATGGCCGAGTCGTAAATGGGCGGACGCATCAGAGAGGACGGATCATACGAATCTCTAGACCTTGCCTGGGTGGAGGTCGGAAGTGAAGTCGTTATTTCAACCGATCAAGGCTCACATACATTAATAAAAGGAAACCACTCGGAGCATGCCGGAGCGCTTGAAGGTTGGGCGCGTTTGAGGGGTGAGGCTGCGTTAGGCATAACGACACTTGTACTGCTCAATCCTAATAAGGGTGGTGGTACGTCATTTCTTACACAGCGGGTTGTATTGGAAACGGGAATCGAAGTGGGCGCCCTTGATCCACTATCCGAACATCCTAATGTTATTAGAAGTCTCGGAATTGTAGCGAACATAGCGTATCGGTCTCCCGAAGATAGAGCGAGTTCGTCCCTGGTGAATGATGGTATCGATTCAGATATCGTTATCGCATAATAATATTCATATTTAATTAAACGAACACGATGTGACAAAAAGGAGTATGCCTCATATGAGGGAAATTGAGATAAAAGCACGCGTGGCAGACAAAGCGGCGCTGCTTGCCATATTGAAAGCGCAAAACATCAGTGTAAGTGAGCCTATTACGCATCATGATCGTGTATTTGGATTGGACGGTGAAGACGGTGGTGGAGTTAATGCAGCTCCATGGTTACGAATCCGTACCGAAATCAGTGCAGGTAAGAAAAGTGAGATTTTCACCCTAAAGAAGTCGATTACGAATCAGATGGACAGTATTGAGCATGAGACAGAAGTGACAGATGTAGCAGAACTTGAGAAAATCATCTTACACATAGGATTTACGCCATATTCTGATCTAACTAAGACCCGCCAAAAAGCTCACCGAGGCGATATTGAGATTTGTATTGATACTATTGAGGGTTTGGGCGACTTTATCGAGGTAGAGAAGTTAACGAGTGAAGACGTTGATTACAAACACATAGCTGAGGAGCTATGGGCTGTACTCGAGAGCTTCGGCGTATCGCGTGATGATCACGTAACTGATGGCTATGATGTACTTATGCGCAAGTACGAGGGCTCGACAGTTAGCGCTCGATAGTATACAATTCAAAATGTTCAACAACTAAATATCAAGAGCGCGACGAGGGACTGGCCCTATGACTCGCCGGCAACCAGTGTATTTAAAACATATTTGGTGCCAAATCCAGCCTGAAACTTCAGGAAAGATGTGCAGATTTCTTTTTTACCCATTGAAACTCATTCCTTCTTGTTGTCTAGGGACAGATGAAAAGGAGTTTCTATGTCTGCAAAACCAAACTATTATCGGACCGCTGAGAGTGTATCACCAAAACATCCGGATAAATTATGCGATCAAATCTCAGATGCTGTTCTGGATGCATACTTACGCGAAGATCCACTTGCGCGCGTCGCAGTTGATGTTGCTGGCGGCCATGGATATGTATTCGTGACAGGAGAAGTAACAAGTAGCGCTAAGAACGTTGATATCGAAGAAATTGTCCATCGCCTCGCGGGTGAAGACATGATTGTATATCAGCATGTCGTGGCACAAAGTCCAGAGATTGCACAAGGTGTTGACACTGGTGGGGCTGGTGACCAGGGTATCATGATTGGCTATGCAACGAGCGAAACACCAGAGCTACTTCCACTTGAAGTTGTACTGTCACGGGGACTCAACCAGTTTCTATTTGCCACATGGCCGTTTGATGGCAAGACTCAAATTACTCTCTGTGATGATAGTATTGTTTCGGTTGTCGCCAGCTTTCAACACGCTCCAAAAGATGGTCTTCGTAAAGCTGTAATAGAGTGGCTCAAGAACTATCAGACAGATAAAGATGTCGTACTTCATATCAATCCAAGTGGTGATTGGAACCAAGGTGGGTTCGACGCCGATGCTGGTTTGACCGGTCGTAAGTTGATTGTTGATAACTATGGTCCACGTATTTCTATTGGCGGTGGCGCGTTTAGCGGCAAAGATCCAAGCAAGGTTGATCGTAGCGCGGCCTACATGGCGCGTAAGGTGGCTGTAGACTATCTCCAGCAACGCCACGCAAAAGAAGTTTTCGTACGTTTAGCGTATGCAATTGGTGTAGCCGAGCCACTCGAGGCGAGTGTAATCATTGACGGTGTACACGAACAGGTAGCAGGTTACGACCTGACACCCCTAGGCATTATAACTAGTTTGGATCTTCGTCGGCCTATATATGAAGAAACGGCACGTTATGGCCACTTTGGTCATGGTTTTTCTTGGCAATAGCGCTAGCTTTTCAGACTTGTTTTGCGCTACAATAAAGGACAAGTTTATAAGCAAAAAAACGAAAGCGAATTATGGAAGCACCACAAACACCCGAACCGACTGATATTTTCCTATGGGCCAACAATATTGATGGAGTTAAGAAAGAACTCGACGTTGAATTCTTTTTATTCAATAAGAACTACACGCCATACAGTACTCACTTTGCAACTGATCTGAATGCACAGATTAAGCCATTGTTTTTGTATGATCTCGTTAATTTTGTAAATATGGGTGCAGGCACAGGGCTTACGGTGCGTGATTTCGAATTATCTGATGGGGAAGAGAATACATTACTTCGAACTGATCTAGCTAAGGTCGGACGAGCTGAAACTCTTATCCACTTGATTGAAAAGGAGCGTCACGACATCGTTGAATTCTCCGAAGAGGAGCACGAGTTCAAGCGTGTTAAAGGAATTGTCGCTAAGTTTACACAGAAGGATGCTCCCGAGAAGACTTTCTACGTAGTAAAGGCAATCTCTCAAGGACAGGTGCTTAGTGGTGCGACGTCATGGGAGTTTCGCGAAGGCAAGTTCGGTGCTTTTCAGGCCGATGTCGGCCTGAAAATGCCGAGTGACAGCCAGGTGCTTATCGTTGGTAAGGATATCTTTGTCTTTAATCAAGGTAAATTTGAAAAATTATTTAATTACGATTATAAAAAGCAGGCCTTGGCTGATCAAAAGGTAGAAGAAATTAGTAAGCTATATAAATTGAGCTTTCCTGATGGACTTGATTTACAGAGCTTAGTTCGTGAACGCAAGAAGATTGTTACTAAACTGCAAAAAATGGAAATTGGCGGAGTTACCCAGGAGCAGGCTCTAGAATATGCCGATGACATGAAACTCGAACTAATGGTAGATGACGCGGGCGCAATCATCATTATGGATGGTAATGACCTCGACATGTTCGTTAATCTTATCAACGAAGACTACATCGTAAGTGAGATTACTGGTAAACGCTATGAAATCAAGAGCAAGAAATTACTTGACGATCCAGAAGGCGAACCACCTCGCGGCTAGCGATGTGAAGACTAACGTTGTAGCGCGATTCGGCAGAGCACACGTCCTGCACCGTCATCCCAAACGTAGAATGTCGAGTTTGGGCAGTCTGATGAGCTACCGTCAATGACCATAGTTAGATGGATAACTGTACTGTAGTATTCGACATATGGTCCCACAGATCCATTTACTGGAACTCGAGGTGATCCTTTTGGTGGATCGTATGTACTCAGTGCGCTCATGAGAGTCGTTGATGCTGATTCGGTATAAAAATTCACAGGCTGAGTATAATCACGACATTTTGCACTCGGGAATCCCGTTCCCAGACAGTAGCCACCATCGGCCATAGCGGGGTATTGTCCGTTGTTAGCAGCCTTATACTGTATGAATGACTTTTGCCAGGCTCTTAGCTCCTCAAGCCGAGATGCATTTTGAGCGTGATTACGTGAATTGGTGAATGCAATAATAACGATTGAGGCTAATACACCAATAATTACAATTACAATGATTAATTCGACAACTGTAAAACCGCTTGTGGTTTTTCTCATAAAGGTAGTATATCACTTGTTGGGGTGAGTGTTATATACTAGAACTAATGAATCAGGGATTGGCACTCGAAATAATGCTTTCAGGAGAAAGTGTACTCCTTACTGGTCCGGCAGGGGCGGGTAAGACTTTTGTATTGAATCAATTCGTACGTCTCGCTAAGGCAAGTGGCAAGCACGTGTCGGTAACAGCAACGACTGGGCTGGCTGCTACTCACCTAGGAGGCACGACAATCCATAGTTGGGCAGGTATTGGCGTCGCAGATAGTCTACCCGGTGGTTTTGCCGAGCATGTGGCCAAAGGCCGACGTGAGATTATTGAACACACAGATGTCCTTATTATTGATGAGATTTCTATGTTGCATGATTTTCGCTTGGACATGATCGACGAAGCGTGTCGCCTAGTGCGTCGTAAGGATGTGCCATTCGGTGGTATCCAACTTATTATGAGTGGTGACTTCTTCCAACTGCCACCGATCAACCGTGGCGACTCTCGGGCGGGTGGTTTTGTCGTGCACAGTGAGGCTTGGCGTGAGCTGGATCCTACAATCTGCTACCTTCAAGAACAACATCGACAAGATGATGAGGAACTTCTGGATATATTGAATGCACTTCGCGCTGGTGATATTCGTCGCCATCATGCTGAGAAATTATTAGCACGCGTTGACGAACAGCCACCGGCTGACACAATTCTCACCGAGCTTCATACCGTGAATGTTGATGTTGATCGGTTGAATGCAGCGAAACTTAAAGAGCTGCCAGGTGACGAACTTTTTTATACAGAGACCACGACAGGAAGTGCGAACTATGTTGAGAATTTACAACGCTCAGTCTTAGCTCCTGCCACACTTCAGCTTAAAAAAGGGGCATTGGTGATGGCGGTTAAGAATGCTACAGATCGAAAATACGCCAACGGTAGTATCGGTACGGTAGTTGATTTTGAGCCAGGGACTGAATATCCTGTAGTCGAGTACCGTAGCGGAACAACCGTTACGATGACGCCCGATACCTGGGAGTTGCGTGATGGTGACAAGAAGCGGGCTAGTATCACTCAAATCCCGTTGCGGCTTGCTTGGGCGATCACTGTACACAAAAGTCAGGGTATGACGCTTGACGCAGCCCGGATTGATCTTCGGAAAGCCTTTGTTGAGGGTATGGGATACGTTGCGCTTAGCCGAGTAAAAAACTTGCGCAACCTTTATTTATCTGGCATAAATCGAATGGCTCTAGCTATTAGCGAGGACGCCCAAAATATTGATGGTATGCTACGATCTCGAGCAGCTCATGATAGTGAAAAATTTGCCCATCTTATTGAAAACGCAAAAAATCGTGTGATGGAACCTGTTAAGAAGGATAAGACCGCCACAGGTTGGGCTGAGAAAATTGCTAAGATGCGCGAAACTTATCCAAACGCTTATAAGCCATGGCTGCCTCAGGACGACGAATTGTTAAAGCAAGAGTTTCAGAATGGTGCTTCTGTCAGTGATTTGAGTAGTAAACTCGGCCGACACGAGGGAAGCGTGACAATGCGTTTGCAGAAACATTTCGGTGAAGATGTTGTGTCGTAGATGTGTAATTCTTTGTAAAGACAATATATTGGTGACATAGTATAGTCACGATGAGCTTTGAACGTCCATATGTTACTACCTATTATGACAGTGAGGCGAACGTACAATTTAGGGATGCCCTTATTGACGCCGTGATTGTTCCAGCTGTATTTGCAGCGTCATATAAGGATATTGCCGCAGGGTTGCTGACGGGCGATGTAATGGCTGAATGTGAAACCACTGATACAGGTGGTGAAGATTATCGTTATCGCACAAGTTATGATTTCTTTGCTGAGCAGGATGATGGAATGATTGTCATTACATCTACTGAATATGAAAGATTGCGCGATTTGGATGATCCAGCAGTCTTACTACTGCATGACGAAGTTCAAACATCACTCATAACAGATGAGGTCAAAGAACGCTATCGAGATAATCTTGAGGCTTTACGTACCAAGGCGATTATCGAGACATTTACGCGTCGTTCATTTTATATACGTAAGATTAATGATTCGAATCAGGTACGTGTTAGAACTGATTTGGGGTATAGTATTGATCAACTCGACGTAGACTATTTTACTGATGACATGCCGCTCCCTGAGCTTGATCGTGAACGAGAAACGGTTTTTGAAGTTGCAGAAATTGTCGAAATTGTTCAAGCATTACTTTCGCTCGAGTTGATTACTGAATCACATGCTAAGGAATTTATCGATCGAGAATTCTAATTTACTTTAGACGCACTATTTTGATGCCACCGTCAGACACATAATAAGTTCTGAGTTGTTGACCGCGGAAACGGAGTTGCTCCCCAGAGTCACTGTCATAAATTTCAGAGACAGCCTCGACATCTTTTAGCGACTGAATAATAAAATCACGCTCCTTACCGTCTTCATGGCTTACGCCGTGAGTGATCTGGCCGGTTGGCCACCTGACTCCATGTGGATGAATATCCTCAGTGGCAGCGCCAATCCACATCTCTTTGCTTCCGACGAACAGATGTTCTAGCTTCTGAATCCAAAACCTATAAGCAAGCATATGTTTGTGATGGACAGGGACGAGTGGTTCTTCGAGACGCCAGAATCGTACATGGTGTCGTGTTCGCGCGCTAGCCCGTCCATTTGTGGGGATTTCAAACCCGATATCATGTGGGCGATTAAACAGATATAAATTGCTTATTGGCGCGGCAGGGTAGCGGGTATTAAAGATAATAGAAACGGCTTCATGAAAGACGTTTCTGATGGTTGGCTGGTCGGCTACGTACCAGCCTGCTCGTTTCATCTTTTTGATTAGATGTTGTCGGTCTGTAACGATGAGGGCTATATTAACGGGATCAGATGGCCAGCCGTCACCAGCAGTAACGTAAAGAGGGACATGATCAGGTTTTATTACGATTCGGAATAATCGGATTAGCAAGGGAATAATGCCGTAAGCGAAGAGACAATAAAAGATGAAGACGACTAAAGCGGCAGGTAGGCGACTATCAGCATACCCGTATACTTTTGCAACGAAGAACCATGCCAACACCACTCCGAGCGCGAATATAAGTACACGCCAAAAGAGTCGAAATATTAAACTAAACATTGTTGTTCTATTATAGCTTACGTCGATCTATCGTATAATAGGATTATGCAGAAAAAGCCTAGGCTCACATTTCCAAAAAAATTTCTATGGGGAGCGGCTACTAGCGCACATCAAATAGAGGGCGATACTCATAACCAATGGACGGTATGGGAACTTGAAAATGCAAAATCAAAAGCGGCTCAGGCGAGTTATCATTTTGAGGATCTTGAAAGTTGGCCACAAGTTGCCGCCGAGGCTAAAGACCCAAATACGTATGTCTCGGGTAAGAGCACCGATCACTATAATCGGTACGAACAAGACTTCGATCTATTAAAGCAAATGAACATGAATGCATTTCGCTTCAGCATCGAATGGTCGCGAGTTGAGCCAAAGGAGGGTGCATGGAACGTTGCGGCTGTTGAGCACTACAAGCAATATGCTCTTGAGCTTAAGAAGCGCGGGATCGAACCCGTAGTGACACTCTTTCATTTTACGTTGCCGACTTGGTTTGCTGAACGGGGTGGTTTTGAAAAGCGAAGCAACATACGGTATTTTGTACGCTTTGCCGAGAAAATGGTTCGGGAGCTCGGCTCGAGTATTCGCCTAGTTATTACCGTTAATGAGCCAGAGATATATGCCTACGAGAGTTATATGGCAGGTAATTGGCCACCTAATGTTACAAGCAAACGATCATTATGGCGTGTAATGAATAATTTAGCCCGTGCACATAATGAAACTGCAGCTGTTATTCACGGCATCAACCGTCGTTATAAAGTTTCTGTTGCAAAAAACTCCTGTTATTTTTACGCGGGTGATGATGCTTGGCTCAGCCGTCGAAGTACTGATATTATGCAATACTTTCAAGACGATTACTTTCTTAAGAAGGTTATTAAAAACTGCGATTTTATGGGGATGAACTTTTACTCGAGTAATCGAGTGTATGGATACCGTATCCATAACCCCGATGAAGTCGTTAGTGATCTTGGTTGGGATGAAAGCCCGGCGGATATTCAACATGCTTTGGAACGTTGGAACGAGAAGTACCATCTACCGATACTTATTACCGAAAACGGAGTAGCTGACGGAGAAGATGCTCATCGACAGCAGTGGATTACGAAAACATTGCTTGGTATGCAAAAGGCGATGGAAAGTGGTGTAGAGCTTGAGGGCTATTTGCACTGGAGTCTGCTCGATAATTTTGAATGGGATAAGGGCCGTTGGCCTCGATTTGGCTTGGCTCAAGTTGATTATGACACCCTTGAACGCACGCTTCGACCAAGTGCTAAGTGGTTCGGCAAAATCATTAAACATTTAAAAGAAAGTTAACGACGTGTCCGACACTTACGGTCAAGGTAGTCTTAAGATCGTAGTGATTGGTGGTGGTACGGGCAGTTTTATGTTGCTGAGTGCTCTTAAGGAATATACCAACTCGATTTCTGCGCTTGTGAATATGGCTGATGACGGAGGTAGCACTGGCGTGCTACGTGATGAGCTAGGCACATTGCCGCCGGGAGATGTACGCCAATGCCTAGTGGCCTTAAGCGATTCTCCAAAAATACGTGACCTATTTAACTATCGTTTCGAAGAGGGCACATTCGAAGGCCATGCTTTCGGTAATCTGCTTTTGAGTGCGTTAGAAAAAGTAACAGGTAGCTTCTCTGAGGCCGTCGAAACGGCTTCGGAGATTCTGCGAGTTAACGGCAAGGTAATTCCAGTGACACTCGACAATGTACGTCTTAAGATGGAGTGGAGTGAACGTAGCGTAATACTGCAAGGTGAGCGGGTGATTGACGCTGATTATTTCGCACATGACCCACGACGAGCGACACTATCCCTCGTTCCAAGTGCACATGCTAATCCGGACGCTCTAATGGCTATCCGGGCAGCTGACCTAATCGTCATTGCTCCTGGTGATCTTTACACGTCACTTGGGCCATTACTTGTTATCGATGGGATTGGAGAAGCGCTCCAAGCGGCTACGGCACCAGTTATATATGCTGCTAACTTAGTAACTAAGCAGGGCCAAACTGATGGCTTCACTGTGAGTGATCATGCTGATGAGATCGAACGTTTTGCCGGTCGTCCGATTCTCGACTATGTACTGTACAATAGCCAGAAACCGGATAGCGAATTAGCAGAACGCTACAAGCAAGAAGGTGCGTATTTAGTTGAGGCTGACCCCGAGATACTAGGAAAAAAACCATATCATGGTATTGCAGGTAAGTTTTTGGGCGCAATGGCTTCACGCGATAAGCATAAAGAAGCTTCGGCGGTAACACGTTCGCTCATACGGCATGATTCTATAGCGGTGGCGCGTGCTATTATAGAGGTATATAAGAATGCGAGGCCAGCAGTATGATTCCTTTTTATGTAATCGACCTTGATCGGACATTGGTCAATACAGAAAAGTTGTATGAGGTACTTGAGCTTGTTCTAGAGCGTGATACAGATGTGGGCACGCAACGACTAAACGAAGAGCGAGCGGCAATTGAAGCTAACGGAGAATCATTTGTTATGGTTAACTCACTTCGTCGTATTCTCGAGGCTGCTAACAGTACGGTTAGCTGGCAAGAGTTGCAGCGGGCATTTATTCTTGAGGCGCAGCATACAGGGGGTGTCCTTGAGCCATATGCGGCTGAATTACTTCAAATACTTAATGATAGACAACTTCCATATGGAATCATCACTTACGGCAGCGAGGCCTGGCAGCTTGCAAAGATCGAAGCGGCTGGCTTGATGGATGTGCCACACCTTGTGACACGCATTAAAGAGAAAGGACGATTGCTTACGGGCTGGAAGCATGCAGGGGACACATTTATCATTCCTCCTGCTATGACGCATGATTTTACGCCCCTGGAGGTCGATTCGATTGTTTTTCTTGATGACAAAGCGGTAAGTTTCAATGACATGCCAACTGGTGTACGTGGTGTATTCGTAAAATCGCCCACGAGGGAGCTTCTCGAGTCTCAACGCGGAGCGTTGCCCTCGTCTGTGGCGACGGTCGTGGGTCTTAATGGAGCCATTGAATTGCTTTTTAAATAGTAGTCAGTGTCATTGGGAAGAACCCCCTCTCGTCAGCTGTGAGGCGGCAGACGAGTCAATGAGTTGAGGTGATCCATCGACGTAGGTCACTAGTATTAACATATTATATTGACAAAGCGTAACCATTATGCTAAATTAAATATATTATGACACAAAAAACAAACACAGATTCACCAGCGCAAACCCCACTTCAAGAACAACTACTTGTGGCTTCGCCATTGTCTCACGATGTGAAGAACGCCGTTTTAATTGTTTCAGTAGTTGCAAACCTTATCGTTCTTACCACATGGATCGCCATTCAGGTGACGTCACAATATGACGTCCAGCTAGCCCGTCTTCTTTTTAACAGTTAGCTTCAGTACCTTACTCTATAGCAAAAAATACCACAGCCTCCCGTGTTGTGGTATTTTTAATACCCCCGTGAGAAGGTATCGTTATCCACAGTCCTGTGGATAAGTAGGGTAGGCAAGGCACAAGCGGTATGAAATTGGGGGTTGTCGTGGGTAGTTGTGGGTATTATAGTAAGGCCAGTGGAAAGAAGTGGGTAACCACTCACCAAAACAAACACCACTGAATTAAAAAATAACCTAAACGCACCAACGCCTCTAAGGGCAGAAGACATACAAAGCGAATGGATTATTTCGAAAGAAAGCTCGATGATAAACGCCGGTTAACCATACCGACTGAGCTTCGAAATGAATTTGCTAGCGGTGTGGTTCTGACACGAGGGTTTGGACAGTATCTTCACTTGTATCCAAAGACAATTTGGGACAGGGAAGTGGAACCAGCATTAGGCGGCCATATTCTCGACGAGAAGATAGCCGATCTAAATGTTCGATTCCGCCGTGGCAAAACGGGCGCAGAACTCGATCAAAAACAAGGTCGGGTCACAATTGAGCAGCACCTGCTTGATTACGCCGGAATTGACAGGGAACTGATTGCGGTACGGGCAGGCTCATACTGGCGAATTTTGCCAGCAACAGCTGACGTATAGATTATTTCATCAACCAAGCACTTTAAAAATTCGGATCACAGATAGTAAAAGATATAAACTCTCGAGATCAACTACCTGGCAGTACGAGCAGATGGACGTTTGCGGCACCACATTAAAAAAAGCCGTCGCACCTTTCTCAAAACACAACACCTCCCAAAAAAACTCCACCTCACACACATAAGTCTCTCAACCAAACGATTATGAGTTACACAGTAACCAAAATACGTTTGGACACTTATTACAAAAACAAACACAACCAAAAAACAAAAAAGCTCTGCTGCCAGATAGGTGATCTCGAGTAAACGCCATTACATGTTATAGTAAAGGGGTTTATGAGTATCAAAGAACATCCACCACAAGAAGAGCCCACGACAAAAGAAATTTCGTCGAGTTCTCGATTACATGTTCCAGTTTTACTAGACACGACACTTGAAATGCTGAACCCTAAACAAGGTGAGAACTATCTCGACTTGACGGCAGGGTACGGCGGTCATGCTCGACGTGTTTTAGAAAAGACTGAAAACTATACTGATTCCGTATTAGTTGACCGCGATAGTTTTGCCATTGCAAAGCTGAGTGAGTTTACTGATAAAGGAGTCAGGCTACTGCATACCGATTTCGTTAGTGCCGCAAGGCAATTAGTTGAAGAGGGAAGGCAGTTTAGCATCATTCTTGTTGATTTGGGGGTGTCATCACCACAGCTCGATCAAAGTGAACGAGGGTTTTCTTTTACAAATAGTGGTCCGCTCGATATGCGCATGGATGTCGCGCAAGAGGTAACAGCCGCAACGCTGATAAAAACCGCTAGTGCCGACGAACTAACGCGTATCATCATGACCTATGGCGAAGAGCCACTTGGGTTTGCCAGGCGAATAGCCAAAGCAATTACCGAAAGCAGGTCAATCACTACAACAAAGGAACTCGCTGACTTGATTGTGCAGGCTCATTCTGGCAAGTGGGGTAAAATCCACCCAGCCACACGTACCTTTCAAGCGCTCCGCATTGCTGTCAATCAGGAGCTACGGCAAATTGAAGAAGTGCTACCCCTTATTCCTCAGCTTTTAAAGCAGAATGGAAGGGTTGGTATTATCAGTTTCCATAGCCTTGAGGATCGACTCGTTAAACAGTACTTCAATGAACAAAAGAATGCTGGATATGAGGCCGAATTGCAGATTCTTACTAAAAAACCGCTTGCAGGGGACATTTACGACGTTCACAATCCGCGTTCGCGTAGTGCAAAGTTACGCGTCGCAGTGAAAAAATAAAACAAAAAAAGAAAGGGCAAAAAAATAATGCCAATTCAAATCCCAGTACAAAACGCATCAGTCGAAACAAAAGTAACTGTACGTTTTAAATAAGTAGCCTTGATACACCCGTTCCAAAAAAATGAACGGGTGTATCACCAAAATAAAAATAAAAAATAGAAAACAAAAAATAACAATGTCTTACCAACGAACCACACAGTTTAGTTCACGACGCGATAGTAACTGGAATCGAAACCAGAACACGACGCGTTTTGCATCTAACATCAAACTTGGCCCCGTGACACATACAGTACTGGTTGCTCTTATGATTACAGTGCTTGGTTTGATATACTTGACTCAGGCTACACGTGCGACAGGGTATGACTACGAGGCTCAGAAGATCGATAGCCAGATTGCTGATCTTACAACTAAAAAGACCGACCTTGAGGTAGAAAATGCTCGCCTAACAGCCCTAGACAATGTTCAGAACAGCAGCGTGGCTCGTCAAATGACATCACCGTCTGAGACAAGTTACATCAGTGAATAGAGATATATGCAATTAGATTTGAAAAAAGGCAGCCGTTCATATCAACTCGCCATTTTGATCGTTATCATCATGGCGGTTTTTGTCGTTCGGCTGTTTTATTTGCAAGTCATAAAACATGGATATTATGTAGGTTTGGCGAATAACGAACAGCTTAAACAGCTCGTTATTCCAGCTAAGCGTGGTGAAATATATGCTATGGACGGCACAAGTCCAGTACCTGTAGTGCTCAACGAGACTGTCTATACTGTGTTTGCCGATCCTAAAGTGATTACAACTTCAAAAGAGATCATTGATACTATCCAGCGGGTTGCCGGTGGAAATGCACGTCCCAATCTTGAGGGTTTATTAGCAAAGAAGGAGTCACGCTATCAAATTCTTGCTACGAAAGTGACACGCAAACAAGCCGAATTAATGAAGAATGCGAATCTGAAAGGTATTGGTTTTCAGGAAGAGAGCCAGCGCGTATACCCAGAAGGTCAGCTTGCCGCTCAGACGCTTGGCTTCGTCAACTCTGAAGGCAAAGGTCAATATGGTATCGAAGAGGCACTCAATGACCGTCTGACTGGTCAGGACGGTTTATTACAGTCAGTGACTGATGTTAGTAATGTTCCGCTTACAATTGGCAATAACAACATTAATAAGCCAGCAAAGAATGGCGATAATGTTGTGATGACTGTAGACCGAAATATTCAGGCATACAGCGAGAAGGCACTTGCGGCTGGTCTTGCTCGAACAAAGGCGACTAACGGCAGCGTTATGGTTATGGATCCGCAGTCTGGCAAAGTACTCGCTATGGCAAACCTGCCAACGTACAGCCCGGCCGAATTTAATAAAGTACAAGATGCAGCTGCATTCAACAACAGTACGATTACCGCTCCGTATGAGCCAGGCTCTGATGTTAAGACACTTACCATGGCTGTCGGTCTGGATAAAGGAGTTGTTGGGCCAAATTCAACATATAATAACACTGACTCAATTAAAGTTGAAGACCGAACGATTAGTAACGCCACTAAAGGACAGACTGGTAATATTACTTTCCAGCATGCCCTTAATTATTCCCTTAACACTGGCTTTGTAACAGTAGCTGAACGACTTGGTGATGGCAGTAATATTACGCTACAAGCACGCAATACTATGTATGATTACTTCCATAACAAATTTGGATTAGGTGAGAAAACGGGCATTGAATTAGCTAATGAGGCAAAAGGAACAGTAATTTCACCAACCGACGAAGACGGTGGGGCAGTGCGCTACTCAAATATGGCTTTCGGACAAGGTCTCGACGTAACGATGGTCCAGGTATGTACCGCCTTTAGTACTATTATTAACGGTGGCACGCAGTATAAGCCAACAGTACTCGCCGGAACGACAAATGATGATGGCTCGGTATTTACTCCTGCTCCAGCTAAGCCAGCTCAATCTGGCGTCATTAGTCCAGATGCTTCGAATACGATACGAATCATGGTCCATGATGCTCGGTCGGCATTTTATGCAAGCAGTGACCGGAAAGGCTATTATATTGGCGGTAAGACTGGAACATCACAGACACTTGAAAATGGTAAGTATGTAGACGACCAAACAGTCGGTACATACCTAGGGTACGGTGGTGATAGCCAGGCGACACCGAAGTATGTCATAATGGTGCAAGTATCAGGTAAGCATATGAATCTTGCAGGTAACACGGATGCGATGCCAATTTTCACTGACATCTCCAACTGGATGATTGACTACATGAAGCTACAACCAAAGGGATGAAAATAATATGACACAAAAACAAATAAACGATGAATATTCTTCTTTCCTTCGACTGCTTGTGGAGGCGACGTATAAATAATGCAGACAGCAGGACGACTTAGTAGTAGGGTGAGCACAACTGCTCGTGAGATTGTGCAACGTCGTCACCGACCGGACTATCAGATTGCACTGTACATGGGGCTTCTTATGCTTCTTGGGTTAATCGTTATGTACGCCATTGGTCCTCAGCGTGCCCATGTGCTCAACAACGCCTATGGAACCGATTACTACACCAGTATGTACTTTTTCATTAAGCAGACGGTTAGTCTGATGCTTGCACTCGCTACCTTTATTGCACTTGCACTCATACCGTATAAGTATCTGAAGAAATATGCAGTAAAGATTCTTTTTGCGGGTCTTGGTACCTGTGTGCTTCTCGCTATCATGGGAAACCTTATGCACTTACCGTTGGCGCAGTGTAGCCTCGGTGCGTGTCGTTGGTTTGACCTGGGGCCACTCGGCAGTTTGCAGCCTGCTGAATTGCTTAAATTTGGGCTTCTTGTCTTTACGGCTGGCTTCCTAGGTATGCGACTACAACAGGGTAAAGTTAACGATCTTCATCGCACGCTTATCCCGCTTGGAGCACTCATGCTTCTCGCTGCCATACTAGTGATTGGCATACAGAAGGATATGGGTACGGGTATTGCTATGGTTGCGATATTCGCCAGTATGCTGATGGTTGCTGGTGTAAGTCGGAAAGTTGGTGTCGTTCTCCTGGGTACAGCCCTTGCTTTGGGTGTTCTTATGATTATTATTGCCCCCCATCGTATAGAGCGTATTATAACGTTTCTTGATGGAGATACTAACGACAGTATGACAGTTGATGATGCAAATTATCATATTACTCACGCTAAAATTGCTATTGGTAGCGGCGGGGCATTTGGTGTAGGAATCGGCAACAGCGTTCAGGCCACAGGTTACCTACCTGAAGCGATCAATGACTCAGTGTTCGCTATTATGGGTGAGACCTTTGGATTTGTGGGTCTGACGGTCATTCTTATGTTGTTCACTGCATTATTGCTGCGTCTCCTCAAGGTGGCCGATCATTTGCCGGATCCTTGGATGAAACTTGCCGTAGCTGGTGTGTTCGGTTGGCTCGGTTCGCATGTTATATTGAATGTAGCAGCTATGATCGGTGTATTCCCACTAACAGGTATCACGTTGCCGTTGCTCAGCTTTGGTGGTACGAGTATGATATTTATCGCCGGAGCTTTAGGATTAGCATTCCAGTTGTCGCGTTACACCGTTCACGGATCATTAAATAAGGAGAGTAATTATGAAAATCCTAGCAGTCGGCGGGGGCTCGGGCGGCCACGTTACGCCAGTCGTGGCAGTACTCCGCGAGCTTAAGCAACGCGATAGTTCAATCGAACTTCGTTTTTGGTGCGATCGTAAATTTGCTCCGCAAGCTCGTGGTATTATGAGCCATTTTGATGAATCAATCCCTGTAGAAACGATATTGTCAGGTAAGTTTCGTCGCTACCATAATTTACCAGTATGGCGTCAATTGCTAAGGCCTGTATCTATTGTTCTGCCGAATATCCGTGACGCCTTTTTAATTATATGCGGCTTCGTGCAGAGCTTGGTCAAATTACTAATCTGGCGTCCTGATGTCATATTTACTAAGGGTGGATTTGTTTGTTTGCCGGTTGGTTTTGCGGCAAAACTCCTCAAGATCCCACTAGTGATTCATGACTCTGATGCACATCCAGGTCTTACAAATAGAGTACTAGCCAAATGGGCAACGCGTATTGCGACTGGAGCACCACTTAAGCATTACCCCTATAATAAATCCATTTCGAAATATGTCGGTATACCGATTAATAACGAGTTTAGCCCGCTCGATCCAGAGACTCGCATGAAGCTAAAAGCTGAGCTGGGCTTTGACCCAAAGCGTCCGTTAGTAGTTGTGACCGGAGGCGGTTTAGGCGCACGTCGGATAAATGATGCAATTGCCAAGAGACTGGACGCTTTGCTCAATATTACGTCAGTCCTGTTGATCTCTGGTAATGCTCAATATGATGAAATGCGAGCTGTTACGTCCGAGACCGACCCTCGTTTTCAGCTGCATGCCTTTGTAAGTAGTGGTATGGCCAGTATGCTAGGTGCGGCCGATGTTGTCGTCACTCGTGCCGGTGCTACTACTATTCTCGAACTTGCTGCATTAGCACGTCCAACCATACTCATACCCAATGGCTACCTTACCGGTGGGCATCAACTCAAGAATGCTGCTGCCTATGCTGAGGACGGTGCTGTTGAAGTAATAGATGAGCATGAGCTTGATGCTAATCCACAATTGCTCGTCGACCTCTTAACATCACTCTTTGCGAATCCGGCTCGTTTACGGCAAATGAGCAAAGCATTTCATGAGTTTGCTAAACCACATGCCGCTTCAGATATGGCTGATATAATCTACGAAGCCGCAGTAAAACAAGCATAAGTTTGTTACAATTACAGTAGTAATTATGGCAATATTCTCGAAAAAACAACCGAATCTTCCGCGTCGTCGCTTGCAGACGAGTAAGTTAGCTGAAAGAGCCACAGAGACCAGTCTAGAAGATCGTTATGCGTTTCGTCGCAACCGTACGATTACAGGGAGTGCCGCATCTGGTGTATCTAGTGCTAATGAGTCGAGTGCTCAGCTTAAATCGGCTCGTGTCCAGGCGCACGAACTCACAAGTAAACGTCGAAACATCGGTATGACTCTACTGACTGTACTGCTTGGCTGTATGGTGTTATTTAGCCTTATCTCTCAATTTACAGCGCGTGCAGTTGTTAAGACCGAAGATAGCTCTATGAAGCTCAACTCCTCTTATGAAGAGATCTTTCAGTCGTACTTCATGTCTCGACCGATTGAACGACTGCGCTTTCTAACGAATACTAATCAGCTCAATGAGTTCGTGCAATCCAAAGCGCCAGAGGTTGCTAATGTTCAGATATCTGGTGCGGGCGGCTTTGGCGAATCCATTTTCACCCTAACTATGCGTGAGCCGATTGCTGGTTGGAGTATTCATGGTCAGCAACAGTATGTCGACACTACCGGTACGGCGTTTACTCATAACTACTTCGCATCCCCCTCGGTGCAGATTGTTGATAACAGCGGTATTCAGGTACAAGCTGGTCAAGCCGTCGCTAGTAACCGTTTTCTTGGGTTTGTCGGACGAGCCGTGGGTTTGGCTAAAACTCTTGGGTATAACGTTCAACAAGTAATCATTCCATCTGGCACCACTAGGGAAGTGGAGCTGCGTGTAGAAGGGGTTGTTTACCCTATAAAGCTTTCAGTAGACAGGCCGGCAGGTGAGCAGACCGAAGATATGACGAGAGTAATCAAGTATCTGCAAACACGGAGTATAACACCAGAATATGTTGACGTGCGAGTCGCAGGGAAGGCCTTCTATAAATAGGGTAGCAGTCTACCCTATTTAAAATGATGTTCTATTTTTGTTCTATTATCGTATATCAGCTAAAAATATATACTACTATATCAAAATAACAAAAAAGCAAATAACACAAGGCAAGGGTAGAGAGGAGAGTGGGGCAGTAAAGGAAGAATAATCCGTGCAGGTGATCAAAAAACTATATAAACATACTTAATTTTAAGGAAAGTCAAATGTTCATATGACTCGCGGTGTGGATAACTATTGCGACGCATATAACAAAATTGCACAACGAGTCGCATCGTCGCCTCGTTGCTGAAGATATGCTTCAGGAGGTTTGTTTGAGAGCGTACGGTTAAATGTTTATGTATGAATGTGGTTGTAGATCGTATTAAATAGTGAGTATGTACAGGATACCCTGTTTGTAGGAGTAATGTAGTATTTATTGGTTATATGAGGACGTATGAGTAATCAACTATATCTCTTATATCTAATGTCGTAAAAGATATATTGTGCGACCCATAATCTCTGGATGTATTACTACCCATAACGTGCAAAGGATTTTATGAACGCGGACAATATCGTATCAAAAGTTACACGGGTTTACGTCAAAACTGCCCTATCAAAGAAAACCAACGAAAAGTACTCCCAGCTAAAAATTGAGTTTGTTAATGGCTATACATTTACAGCCTTTTTAAATGACGAGCAAATCTTTGCCGTTAAAGATGCCATGAAAACTCAAACCAACAATAATGACTTGCTAGATCAGGTCGACTAGCAAGGATGTTCTAGTTTTGTTCTAGAACCTTAACCCTAGAAAGGAATACACACAATGCAACCAGTCGCAACACTTGGCGCAGCCATATTTGCACCAGCTGACGGTACAGCGCTTATCGGTTCTATCACTACCATGATCACCGATAACCTCCCTGGCCTTCTTGTCCTTATCGGATTTGGTGTCGGTTTTGCCATTTTCCGCAAGATGTTAAACAAGTCCCACAAGGGCAAAATTTAACCCCCTGTCCCCATTTGACCTCACTCACTTGGGGACACCATATTAATTTGAAAGGCAATCATGGAAACATTATTACTCGCTGTCGCAATAATCATCCTCGTACTAACGTACAAAAAGGTGGAAGCAATTTTAAAACTTCTGCTAATTGACGAAAAAGAGGCTGATATTAAATGAGTCAGATAATTTCCGGCGAGCAAATGACATTAACTGTCGGTGCGATAGTTAATTTCTTTAAAGAAAATATCTCAGGTGTTTTACTTCTCGTCGGATTCATTATCGGATTCAGTATTGTCGCAGCATTATTTGATGATTGGAACGAAGAACGTAATTTTAAGAAAAGGTATCACCTATAATGACTCCCCTCTCCCCTGCTGATCTTGTTGCTTTGATTACTCAGCAAGTTGCACTATCTATGCCGACGTTAGTGCCGATCATTGCTGCATGTGCTGGAGTAAAAATCGTATTAGATCTTATTTTTGATTACACCATGGGAATTACTGGCCGAACAAGAGGTCGGTAATGCCAGATCTTAATTTTTACGACAAGGTCATTCTGTTAGCTACAGCTGGCATAGATTTTTTAATTATTTGGTACTTTGTACAGAAATTAACAGGTAAACGACGTGACTAAGGAAACTAAACCATGGGCAGGACGATTAAAAGCATTGTCATTCGCGTTATTGCTGGCATTATCATCGGTTTGTTCTTTACTTATTTCGCCATTAGCTAAGGCTTCTAGTGATTATGGAATACGTACTACAACTTCAACTTCTTTAGGAGGTGGTGATTGTCCTGCTACAGATACGACATATATTTGGTCTGAGTACTGGTCTCAAGATCAAAGTCATAGTATCTCTTATAGGAATACTTGGAACTATTCTTACAATTATGATAATGCCAGGGCAACATTAGACGAGGCTCATGATCGTTTTGTTTCTAATTTAGCTGCTGGTGCTGGTTATGCTGTTGGAACTCAAGATTTAGGTGGTGGTAATCATAGTACCATTTTGTATTTGTTTGACCCTAACGCGAATGTTACTATTCGTGCCGGTGACGCTGGAACTTTGGACATTTCTGGTGCTCCTGTTTGGACTAATACTATGTTTTATAATGCTGGTTCTGGCTGTCGATATCAGGATATGACGTATAACCATAATGGTAATTCTAGTCATACGATTCAGGCCGATCAGTATACACCTTTACTTTTTATAGCATCAGATCATATTTCTTATCCTAGCGACTATACTGGTACTCATCTCTCTACGACTAATAATCAAAATCCTAAGGTGTTCCCAGAGGTCGAATATACCGTTGAAAACAAAAAGGTAACTCTTCGCTATAAAGGTAATATTGGTGGCTGTTCTATTACTTGGGGATACCAAGGGGAACATGATGGAGACCCCTTAATTACTCATGGCCAACCATCTGGCGATCCTTTTATTTTTAATGCTGATGAGTATAAAAAGTACACTGTTATCGTAGACCTGAAATACTTCGGACCACCTGCTATTTGTGAACCTTTCCCTGATCATGTTGATGTTAGTATTCTTACGTTCACTCTTGATGTTAACGGTCAGGACTTTAGTGGAGACACTGGCCATATGGATTGCTCGACAGTCGGGAGTCATACCAGCTGTCTTGTCCCCTCCCCCTTTGAAGACTGTAGTACGTATGGTGCTAATTTAGTTGGTGGTTTCGGCTGTGTTATCCGCAATTTTGGCGTTGCGCTTTCTATTTTATTGAAAACTCTCTTTGTTCCAAATCAGCAGGCACTGACTTCAAGACTTAATAATTTGAGGGATAGTTTTAATGCTCAAATGGGTTTCCTTCTTTCGCCGTTCACCTTTTTGTCGGGTGCTTTGCAGGCTATTATTGATACCCCTGCTACCACTGGATGTTCGGTACATCTAGGGAATATTTTTGGCCATGATTCCACTGTTGACCCCTGTAACCTCGCCTCTCGTATTCCAGCGTTGTTTAGTTTCATCCAAATTGCTGTTCAAGCGGGTGTCCTACTCATGGTAATGGGTGGATTGATGAGTAAATACCACGAGGTACTAAAGGCATGATAGTAGACGCTGTTTTATCTGCTGTCTTTGGGGTTTTAACGGCTCTCTTTCAAGTGTTGCCTGATATTCCCCCATTGCCAACACAACTTAATTCTATTCTGAGTTTTATTACAAATTCAGTTACATCGATTATGATGTTTGTCTTTTATGTTGTTGGCAAGCCTTTTGTCGTTATTATTGCTGGTATGTGTCTTGTCATGGTGTTTTTCACCCCGATCTATCACCTCACGATGTTCATCTTTAACAAGGTACGAGGTGCATAATGGCTGGCTATACCCCTGTTCTTAAGAAAGAGAGTCGACCGTATATTGAGTCATTGCGCGATGATATTGCTGCTCGCAAAGACCCCGATTTCTTTTGGCCGACAGGTACTCAGGTGTACGTTGGCCGTCAGGGGTCGGGCAAAACAATCTCAGCGGTATATCATGCCTCCAAATTTCGCAAACGCTATCGAAAAATGATCACCGTTACCAACCTCGTCCTTAAAGGCATGAAGCCACTGCATTTTCAAGGTAAACACGATCTCCGCCAGGCCATCGCGAGAATAGACCCGCAAAAGGAATACATCTATTTTGAGAACATGGATCAACTTGCTTTAGCTTTAGTTGAAGTCAATAATGATAAGTTTGGTGTGCTCTATCTCGTTGATGAGATTCACACATACTTCAATGCGCTCGACAGCAAGAATATTCCCATGTTCGTTTTTACTGAAATTTCCCAACAGCGCAAACAACGTAAGGCAATTATAGGCACGTCACAGCTCTTCCTACGTATGGCAAAGCCATTTCGTGAGCAATGTGACAACATAATCATCTGCAACACGCATTTCGGCATTCTGACGACTCAGACGGCCTATGATGGCATGACTTTGGAACAGGATTATGACGGGAAGTTGATAGGACAGAAACGAAAATCAGGTTGGTTTTTTCAAAACCGAAGAATTAGAAGTATGTATGACACTTTCCAAAAAGTAATAAGCGGAGCAGAACAATATGATCAATCAATCAGAAATACCATAAATATAAACGATAAAAAGTTTAAGAACTAGCAAAATCAGGGAGCGGTAGAAAATCCGGAACCCGAGGCGCTAAGCGCTGTGCGCTGCGCCGATGGTGTCCACTTCCCCACTTTAACCACCACTAAAGGAGAATATATGAATCAAGATTATTACCAAATTTACGAAGGTATCTATCCTCTTAAAGACAAATGCTATCCAGATATTCGAACCGCTCGTGTCCGATTAAAAGAATTATATTCAATTCTTCAGGATCACGGTTCTACCCTTGGCTATACTGTTGAAAATCGTATACCAATGATACCAATTCGTAATACTTTGGGGGTTCGTCTTACTTATGCCGACGGCAGTTCAATACATCGTACGTACACTATTCGTCATGTTCAGTTACGTGCTATTCAAGTTATTTAACAGAAAAATTTAATTTTGGGGACGGCGTCCCTACTTGAGAATAGGGACGCATTCGGGGTACTTCTATGCTAGAATCAGAATATAGAACAATCAAAAACATAAAAAAAGTGTACCCCATGAAAACAAAATATGTTGTTTATAACAAACCTTATAATATCCCCATTGGAGCTAAAGACCCCACCGATGCTGAAAGTACTCGAGAGAAAAAACAGAAACACAAAAATAAATTACTAAACAGATTGGAGCAATTCGAATACCTCTCAAAAGAACGTAGTTTACGCCGAACTAAAACAGAAATTAAAGATATAATACTATGCAATCACTTTGATCTCTTTGCCACATTCACATTCAATAAAGACCGACAAAATGTTGATGTCTGCAAATCAAAAATGCAATACTGGCTCCAATCACAACAAAAAATACACGGTAAGTTTGATTATTTAATCGTTCCCGAATTCCACAAAGATGGTGTATCTATTCACTTCCATGCCCTTCTTTCAAATTACACAGGTAAAATTGAAGACTCAGGACACAAAAGCGGAAAGACACAAAAAATTATTTATAATATCACTAGCTATCGTTCCGGATTTTCTACCGCAACAGAGATAGATGGTGACAAAACTAGCCGTGATATGGTTGCTAATTACGTAACAAAATATATAACAAAAGATATGCCCCAATTTGCTGGAAAGAAAAGATATTGGGTATCTAAGGGGTTAATTCGTCCAATCAAATCATATAATGAAGATGTTCCTGAACCAGATTTGTTTACTGATACATTTGAGGACGAATATTATACCATCCATAACTTTCCAAAGATTTAACATATTAAAACATAGTTCTAAAGTACTTTAACCTACCCTTACGGGACTCGAACCCTAAATATTACAACAATTTTTCTATTGTTGCTTTGGGTAAAACAATATATAGTGAAAGCAATCCATAAAGATTATGTTAAGTCATAAATTTGACTGTTTGTACAAGATATATTGTGCGACCCATAATCTATATATACTATTATACCTAAATCATTTAATTTTTGCCGGCTCCTACTATATATATTTTCGTTAGAATTTTTAATTGTATACTTCTCTCTTCGTATGCACATCCATTTTTATAACCATGTTCGGTTATTTGTATGTGTCTATATTATTTTTTATAGTAATTACATAATTTTAAACTTGCCACAACTAGTCTAATCATGGGTCGTTTATTATCATTGATGACTATGTGTTATGTTCTAAATATGTTCGTATTTATGTTCGAACGATACAGTCAAACAAATTTAAAGAAAAGAGCAGGGCACTTCCCCTTCCCTGGCGTCTTTATAAATTATATGAAGCAGAATTCTATATTATTTTTGGATTGTCGGGAATCTGTCACATTGTGTTATCATGCACATATACGTTGTTTAATATCTTTGTAGTGAGGAGTATATATGAAGGCAAAACTTAATGTAGGACCCGATCAATCGGGTGAGGTTGAGATTACCGTTGAGGAGGTGGAGGGTTTTATTAAGGCTATTGTGCCTGATGCAATTTTACATTTAGGTGGCATATTAAGTGATAACGTGCAGAGTTGGCGTTATAAAAATCAATTAAATATTGTTAAAAAAGCTGAGATAAATATCAAAGCTTCTGGTCTTCCATCTAATAAGATTCCGCTCAAGGTCTTGCTTCCGATAATGGAAGGATCTGCCCTTGAAGAGGATGAATCTATTCAAGACAAATGGTCAAACTTGCTTGCTAATGCAGCAACTGGAAGAATCGATGTTACTCCCAATTACGCCGCTATACTTAGCCAGCTGTCATCTTTCGAAGTGAAGATGCTAGATGATTTGTACGACTCGATGATGCAAAGCTCAGCGAGCGTTCAAGGGCCGGTGCAATTTTTTACAGACAGTATCGTAGCGCATTATCAGGTCGACAAGTCTACTCTTACGTTGGCTATTGAAAATTTATCTCGTCTCAGCCTCTTTCGCTCACCTTCTTCTAAGGGCATGCAGTTTGGCGACTATCCATTAGTTATGCAAACTACGGATATTTTTGAGTTTACAGTTACCGGAAAGCACTTTGTTGAGGTGTGTCGATGGGTTACTCTAGAGATGAAATAGTCTAAAGTTCTAACCGTGCACGTATGTAGAGGAGGAGCGTGTACCCGCTCCCGTATGGGAGTTTTTATTTTATAACTAATTTGTACTTAGCGTAGTTTAATCTCAGTCTCATGTGTAATCTCACGTGGTTCGTGGGTCTGTTGTTGAGGTTGGCTAGCCACTGGAGGCAAAGAGACCTCCCCTGCTGCAGCTGCACGAGCAGCTGGTGACTTACGTTTACGGTTACGTGAACGCTTTTTCTTGGCGGGCACTGGATTTCCGAACTCATCAACAGCTACTGGCTGAGATGAAACGACGGGTGCTTGTATTTCTTGTTGTGGGGTAATAGGCTGACTCCCCTGCTCTGGACGCGCTGGGACATGTATGGCTGGCTGCGTAGCGGCTTTGGGTGCAACGGGAGTATCAGGCGTTATAACATTGCTCTGCGCGTTAATTGGCCACTGTTTTGGAGCGGGTGCTGGCACATGAGCTTTCGGAGCGTTTGCGGTGTTAATGGCGTTTGAAATCTCGATTTCCACCTCTGCTCGAGTACGACTATAGAGGCGGCGGGTATTCTCAACGATCTTATCCGAGTTGTCTATTTGTGCAGGGGGGAGATTTAATGTAGTTGCGCTGAAGGCGGGTGCCTTTTCACCGGCAATTACCATGTTGATAATGAAGTGACGGTTGTGCATTTGGATAAGGTCGTTTGGTTCGAATTGTGGTTCAAATTGCTTGCCAAGAAGTGCTGCATCCCCTGCTGCCACGCGGAAGCTAATCATTGTGCCAACGTTACCAAAGACAGCATCACGAACAGTTTCACTCATTTGTGAGGTGTATTGGTTGGCTACGGTTAGATTAAGGCCATATTTACGAGCTTCAGAAAGGATAGTAGCGAATGAATCGGTGGCGAAGTTCTGGAATTCGTCCACGTAGAGGTAGAACGGACGACGATCTTTAATATCAGGGATATCTGAACGACTCATAGCAGCGAGTTGGATCTTAGTTACGAGGAAGGCGCCGAGGATTGAGGCATTGTCTTCACCAATCAAACCCTTTGAAAGGTTAACGATGAGGATTTTACCGTCGTCCATGATCTCACGAATGTTGAAGGTCGACTTTGGCTGACCAATGATGTTACGAATAATCGGGTTGGCAGTAAATGCTCCTACCTTGTTAAGGACTGGGGCGATGGCTTCTGCCTGGAATTTTTCTGTCCAGCTGGCAAATTCAACATTCCAGAATTGGAGGACGACAGTGTCCTGGCTATAGCTAAGTGTTTCCTTGCGAAACTTCTTATCAGTTAACATGCGGGTGATATCAAGCATGGTTGTCGTTGGACGATCCAGCAGCGCCAAGATTGTATAACGCAGAATATACTCAAGACGTGGTCCCCAGCTTTCGCCGAACATACGCTTGAGCACTCCGATCACCTCGGAGCTAATGTTTGTCTTTTGCTCTGGGTTTGTTACCTCGAGCGGGTTAAATCCGAGCGGGTAGGCTGTATCGGCTGGGTTGAAATAGACAACTTGGTCCATGCGTGAGCCTGGAATGAACTTCATATTATCAACGGCGAAGTCACCGTGCGGGTCGATGATCGCATATCCTTGACCATGGAAAATGTCGGAGAGTGCAAAAAGTTCGAGTGTACCTGATTTACCGGCACCGGTCTGTCCGATGATGTATACGTGACGTGAACGGTCAGATCGAAGCATGCCGAATTGGTGGTTAATACCACGGAAGTTGGTCAGGCCAAAGGCACTGATATTTTCATCAATTGCGTCGTTGCCGGTGATCACAGGTAACTTTGCAGGTGGTTCAGCGGTCTTACTGCTTGCCCAAACGATATTTGGGGTCTCTACGTTCGTATGTGGCAGGTGGAAGACACTGGCAAGTTCTTCGATATTAAGGATATATCCGCGATCAATAAAGAGACGTGACTTATATTTAGCCAAATCTTCCTTCTTGAAGCTAGTATTTGTCATGGTGAAACCGTTTAGGTTGGTGCTGTTGAACTGTTTGAAGGTTCCCACGATTGCCTGCATACGAAGTTTGGCGTTAGTAGTGCTGTCCCCTAGGTATGCCATGCGGATTTTTACCTGGTAGCCAAGCTTGGTCGCCTTCTTTTCAGCTTCAGAAATACGCGTTTTATCACGCTCAGATAGCTCTTTAGGTCCAGAGCCACCACTAATCCCCTGCTCAGGAGGTGCGGATAGAGCGCCGATCAACCCACCGATCCATTTAAAACTAAAGTTGCCTTCACCACTGAGGAAAGCGAATGGGCTTCCGTTTTTAACGCTCTTTATCCATTTATCAGATGATTTGTGCCACTCATCGGCAATTGGTCGGACAAGTACTTGCACCCATAGCTCTTCTCCGGTTGATTCAAGCTTAGCAAGCGTACCTGTAATACCAGCAAGGGGGTCAACTTCAAAGCTTTGGAATGTCTTGATTGGTAAGAACTCACTGGTCGAGAGTGTAATTTCAGAGGTGTATACGACACTGTGACGTCGTTCATGGGCGACATAGTCTTCATCGGCTGAGTGAATTTGGACGGTTGGATATTGCGAATAGATCTGTCCTTCGACGAAGCTTTGTAGCGTTTTTGGTACCCATACGTAAAAACGAATCTGACCATCAACTGAGGCGATCTCGAAACTGAGGTGCTCTTGGATGCCGGCTGTAAGGCGTAGCTCTTGCTTATCACGAAGAATACCGTGCAAGCTGGCAAACAGCTGCTCGGCGGCAAGCTCTGATTTATCATTAGCTTTCGGTATCTCAAGTGTCAGTAAGACACTTTCGGTAGCTTTAATGACGTCGATTCGTTTATAGTTACGAAACGTGAGAAAGGCTAACAGGAGTACGATGGGAAGCCACACGTACCACTGCAGTAATAGATTCATCATCCACAAAAGAACGGTCATATCTACCTCTATTGTCCCATCACCGCTTACGCTTTGCAAGGGAGCTATTTAGTTGCTGGTGCATCAAGGGCATACGTTGCCTTGGCGACGCGTTTGAACTGTGGTTTGCTCTGAAGATTGAGCAAAATAGTGGTTTCTTTCACCTGACGGCTTTTGAGTACACGCTTGACGATTTCGTCACGGTGAAGTGGTTCGCCTGCGGTTTTAAGGACATCAGTGATAATATCAGCGACAGTACCTTTAG
Source organism: Candidatus Saccharimonadota bacterium (assembly GCA_030445245.1). GTDB lineage: Bacteria > Patescibacteriota > Saccharimonadia > Saccharimonadales > Saccharimonadaceae > RYN-404. Next base: position 133,909 of record JAUCSD010000001.1, read on the forward strand.
AGAAGCCCCAGTTATCAAGTGCGTAGATACCACGGCCAATCAATACGAAACGCTTGTCTTTAATCAACTCATTGTGGATTGCCTGAGTTGTAACATCTTTGCGCTTGAACGTACTTCCCTTTATCGTCTTGGCGATATCAGAAAAGTGCATAGGCGCACCGTTCTCTGCTAAGATTACGTAAATCTTGTCACGAATATTCTTAGGATTAACGGTTGGCCACTTAGTAAGGCCCCAGTTGTCCTTAAGGTGAGCGAGGTGTTTGCTCGTACTTGCGAGAGCTCGTACTTGCGTAGGATTTTCGTGTTTTAGCTTGCCATGAAGTTCTTCAACTTGAAGTGGCTGACCGTGTTTCTTGATCGTTTTAACAATCTCGTCAACGTTGGCTTTAACCTTTTTCTCATCAGCGTGTTCTTTAATGCCGACCGCATGATAATAGTGGTCGTTCTCGCTGATAACAACGAGATTTGGAGACAGTTCAGCGATAAATGCGATATGTGCACGGTGACGAGCGTCACTGTCTTTGCCGACAAGTCGTTCAGTAAGATCCTGAACACGAGCAACGCGACCGGTCTCAGAAAGGTCACGGATTAAGAGACGTTCAACATCGTGGATGGCTGGAACCTTATTGTCATCAGCAGCGATTTTAAGACGAATAAGAATCGCCTTTTCAAGTTGGCGAACACGTTCACGAGTAATACCAAGTAGTTCCCCGATCTGTTCAAGGGTCTCGCGGCGATCAAAAAGACCAAAACGACGCGTGATGATCTCACGTTCTCGTTCCTGTTCAATAACCTGCAGGATATCATTAACTGCGGTTTTTAGCTTTATCGCGGTGTCGGTGTCTGGCTTTGTAGCTGCATCCATAACGCCGGGGGTCCTTTCTATACCTCGTGGGAGATTAGTGTTGTTTTTTATCTAAGGTCGATTATAGAACAATATATATATAATGTCAAGTGATGTCCTTATATAACTAATTATAGCATGAAATAGACGCGATTAGTAAAGAGTGTTTTGGGAGTTCCTAAAAGCTTATGTTATGGTATGATTTGTATGATTAAGAGGCGCGACGAATGACGCGACGACGAGTCTTTTTGGCTGGAGTCTTCTCTAACAACTCTTTGGCTTGCTCGTGTGTAACAGAGGCAGGCTCAGTGTCTTTAGGTATTTTGGCATTTTTCTTGCCATCAGTAATGTAGGGTCCAAAACGGCCTTTGAGGATCTTAATGCCGTCACCAAAATCAGCAATATTCTTCTCGGCTTCACCCTTAAGTTTAGCTTCGTATAATTCTAATGCTTGATCAAGTGTAATGGTATGCGGATCATGGGGTTTGATACTGACAAATAGCTTGTCTATCACGATATAAGGTCCAAAACGACCGATATTTGCCTTGATGTCTTTGCCGTCCTTCGTTTGGCCAACAGTTCGGGGCAACTTGAACATTTCAAGCGCCTGCTCGAGGGTAACTGTCTCGATTTTACTACCGGTTGGGAGCGGTGCGAAAGTTGGTTTAGGGTCGTCAGACTGCTCACCCTTTTGGAGCATTGGGCCATAGCGGCCAAAACGAGCGAAGATTGGGAGGCCTGATTTAGGGTCATCGCCTACGTGACGAGTCTGGGTAGCTTCAGCTCGTGAGATGTCGGCGCTTTCTTCGACGAGTTTGTGGAACGGCTTATAGAATTCAGTCAACACCTTAACTCGATCCTTTTTACCAATGGCAATCTCGTCAAGTTCGGCTTCAATCGAACTCGTGAAGGTGTAGTCCATAACGTGGGCGAAGTGCTTAACAAGAAAATCGGTTACTACCTTGCCGGTATCAGTTGGGAATAGCTTATTACTGTCCTTACCGTATTGAATAGTCTCACTTACCTGGGTAATCTTATCGCCTTTTAGGCTGAGCTTGGCGATTTCTTTTGGTACGCCTTCAAGTTCACCGCGCTCAACATAGCCACGAGTCTGCACTGTGTTGATAGTACTTGCGTATGTTGATGGTCGACCGATGCCCATTTCTTCTAATTTACGTACGAGGCTAGCCTCGGTATAGCGAGCTGGACCACGAGAAAGACTCTCAAGTGCTTCGGCGGACTGCAGTGTTAGCGGATCACCCTTATTCACCTCTGGCAATAGGACGTCGTCGCCGCTTCGGCCGTAGACTTTCAAGAAGCCGTCAAAAATAACGATTTCACCTTTGGCTTCCATAATTTCTTTTGTCTCACTCGCTTTGATAGAGATAGTCGTCTTCTCGAGAGCTGCTGGAGCCATTTGGGTTGCGAGGGTTCGACGCCAGATAAGGTTATATAGTTTGGTTTGCTGTGCGTCTGCTCCGGCAAATTCCTTATTAAAATCACTTGGACGGATCGCTTCGTGAGCTTCCTGTGCATTAGCTGACTTTGACTTAAACGTGCGGAATTGGTGATACTTCTCACCGTACTGCCCTTTAATGTAGTCCGTCATGGCGCTAAGTGCTTGTCCCGAGAGGTTAACCGAGTCAGTACGCATATAGGTGATTAAACCAGCTTCGTATAGACGCTGAGCGAGTTGCATAGTACTACGTGGGCTAAAGCCTAACTTATTACTTGCTTCCTGCTGCAGTGTACTGGTTGTAAACGGTGCTGAGGGGCTTCGAGTTGCTGGTTTCTTCTCGATATCAGCGACGGAAAAGTTTGATTTGGCGAACGCCTCGAGGATCTCACGGACATCTTCGATCGTTTGGTGCTTTTTGCTACTTGTCGCAGGAAGCAGTGTACCGTCCTCAAGCATAAATTCAGCCGTTAGCTTGAATGTAGACTCAGGAGTATGTGCATCGATTTCAGATTCGCGCTCCACAATAAGTCGAACGGCAACGGATTGTACGCGTCCAGCTGAAAGCTGTGGGCGAACCTTGCGCCACAGTACTGGAGAAAGTTCAAAGCCAACGAGGTAATCAAGCGATTGTCGTGCCTGCTGTGCTTCAACGAGGGGCATATCAATAGTGCGAGGGTTTTTTACGGCCTCGTCGAGTGCGCTCTTTGTAATTTCATGAAAGACGATGCGTTTCGTGGTCTTTGGGTCAAGTTTAAGGACTTCCGCTAAGTGCCAGGCAATCGCCTCCCCTTCGCGGTCTTCATCGCTTGCTAGCCAAACGGTATCCGCAAGTTTCACTTCTTTTTTCAGCTCACTGATTGTCTTCTTCTTATCGGCGTTCACTTCAAAGCGAGGCGCAAAATTATTGGCAACATCTACACTGCCATTTTTGCTTGGCAGCCCACGGATGTGGCCAATACTACTTTTCACCACAAAGTCTTTACCGAGGTATTTCTCGATAGTTTTGGCTTTGGCCGGTGACTCAACGATAACTAGATTTTTGCTCATATATAATAATAGTCCTTGTGCTAGATAGCTAAGCACAGTGGCTGATTGTATGCAAATGCGCAGCAACAGTCAAGGGGCAAAGGAAAAGCGGCCGTCATCGACGGCCGCTTGCTCCCCTTGCAGGTACTTCTTGGATGGTTCCCTTGCTAGGGTTGAGCGTGACAGTTTGCGACGTGTCAGTCGGTCTGGACGGGAGGACGAAATCCGGAGCCGCCGAGACAGAACACCAGCGAGGTGATCTTGCCGACGTTCCACTTGCCGGTCTTCAGCGTGAGCTGCGTGTAGGTGGCCTGGGCGACGTCGGGAGTCAGAGGCGTGCCCTTCATCCCGTTGACGATCACCGATTCCACCGACAGGAGCTTGCCGTCGGCCGTGATGACGACCGTCGAGCTCGTCACTTTCGTCTTGACCGAAGCCTTGTCGATTGTGACGGTTCCGTTGAGCGTGAGCTCCTGGGAGTCGTAGCCCTCCGCGCAGACAGCCGTGCTCTCGGTGGAGCGTTCGATAGAGTCGACCTGTCCCTCTTCGGGGACCAGTTCGGCCTTCACTCGGTCGACTGCGGGAGCGATGGGAGCTGCGTCGGACGGCGATGCCGCCGCGCTTGCACCAGACGCTGTCTGGGCAGATGTGGTGTCGGTGCCGCCACACCCGCTAAGGGTGACGATAATGGTGACAGTGACGGCGGCGAGTGCGGCCGTCATGGGACTGAACTTCCGGGAAATGTTCACGTATAAGTAATAACACTTATAACAAGATATGTCAATGTCATTTATGAAGAGGCTATCCCCCGGTAGCAAGTACCTATTACGTGTACTATCGCCTATCTTTGTCTAAAATAGCAAAAAACGGTTCAAAGAACCGTCAAAAAATAAACTGTGTTGCTTCTGGAGAGAGCTATCGTGCGCGTGGCACGATAGCTCTCTCCGTGTGGAGCCTCAGGACTCCTCGAAGTCCCCAAGGTCCTTGGCCCAGTCCAGGTTCTCCTCGTTTACGCGGGCTCGGACTTCCCGCAGCCTGCCTGTCGCAGCAATGGCATTGATGCCCGCCTTGTTGGACTTCGTGCCGCGCGTGGTGTTTTTCTTGGCCTTCGCCATTTAAATCACTTTCCGTCCATGTGCGATCTTTTGGCTGGGTGAGTCTTATTTAGTCATACCATCTTAATAGTAACGAGTCAATTATCGTGAGGATATAATCTTCGCTTATGATGCTGGAAAGAATAAAAAGGCAAAGGAAAAGCGGCCGTCATCGACGGCCGCTTGCTCCCCTTGCAGGTACTTCTTGGATGGTTCCCTTGCTAGGGTTGAGCGTGACAGTTTGCGACGTGTCAGTCGGTGAGCGGCCTACTGGCCGCCGTAGCAGACGGCGACCTTATTGATCGGTCCCCAGTCCTTCACGTACAGATTGACGTGGGTGGTGAGCGCCGTGAGGGCCGCTTTCGGGATGTTGGCGGCCTTCGTTCCGTTGACGATCAGCGAGTAGCCGGAGAACGGTCCGTTCGCGTTGAACTGAACGAGCCCGTCCCCACTTTCCGTGATGATCTGAGTGCCCTGGATCGTGATGGTGCCGCCGAACTTGAGCTCGGCCGGGATCGATGTGGCCCCGTTGCATTCCATCTTGCCGCCGCGGTCCTGGACGACACTGTCGACGATACTCATCTCCGGGTAGAGCGTCGTCCGCAGATCCACAACCGCCGGCGGAGCCGAGGGGCTGGACTGCACGACGACGGGCTGACTGGCGACGACCGAAGGCGAAGCAGGAACGACTACTGTCGCTGTACTGCTGTCGACTGCTGTCGCAGTATCCGATGGATCGTTGGAGCCGCCGCTACAGGCGGTCAAGGTGATGACGGCTGCTACGCAGGCCGCCGGGAGCAAGATACGCGAGATTCTCACGTGCTAATTTATATCATCTTAATAATGATGAGTCAATGATTAATTGCATGTATCTATCCGTATGTATGAACCTCCAGATACAGAGGTGAGATAAATATGAAAGCATATTCAAATGCAATTGTAATATAATGATAATTACGCATAAACACTCATGCTTACGAGGGGTGGGCTATTGATTTTCATAAGCTTTATGTCAAAAAGTATTGACGTAATGTCAAATTAGTGCTAATATCAAACACGATTGGTTGGTACCTGCGAGTTCAACCAAACGCACCTTATACCCCCTATTCTAACTTTTAAAGTTAGGTTGTGCGCAATGAGTTACTAAGTATCTACCCTCCACTTTGTAACTAAAAAATCATTGCGTGCATACTAATCCCTTTAACCGGCGGGCCTCTCGTATGTGTGAGGTGGGTCACGCTTTATCCTTTCGGGGATGCGTTAAAGGGCCAAAATGGCGCTCATAGTGATGCCCACCCTTACTATGAGCGCTTTTTTGTTACCAAAAAATAAATGAAATCATTCACACATATGTGTCTTCGGATCTTTAGGTTATCGCCGAGCTGATGGTGGCTACGTGGCATTTTCTTGGCGGTGGTGGTATTATTTCTGTAATGACTATTTTCTTAATGATGCTCGTAATTATAATCGGGAGTGCCCTATCCTTAGCTGGTGGTATCGCCTTACTTCGGTTTAAGAAACGCCGTCAGGCTGCCCTGCTTCTTACGATGCCGTTTGGGGCGGGTGCGTTACTTGCCGCCGCTTTTTTTGATCTTTTGCCGGAGTCGCTTGATCTGGCAGAGCCTCGTTCGATGCTTCTTTATTGTCTCGGTGGCTTTATGTTTTTCTTCATTCTCGAGCGCTGTGCGACGTGGTTTCATCATCATCACGAACATGAGCACAATTCCCAGAATGCCCAGCAGCGTCGCCTAATTATGCTTGGAGACATGACTCATAACGCAATAGATGGTATCGCTATCGGTGCTGCTTTTTTGGTCAGTATTCCAACGGGTATCATCACAACACTGGCTGTTTCGGCCCATGAAATTCCAAAGGAACTCGGTACCTTTGCCCTGCTTCTTACGAAGGGTTGGAAAGACAAAACAGTCATCTTGGCCAATCTTGCGACGGCACTCGCGACTATCCTAGCAGCACTCTTAGTCTATACGCTCGCAAAGGATCTTCATGAATTTGTCGCGCCGTTATTGGCGATGACATCAGGCTTCTTTATCTATGTTGCGGCGAGCGATATTATTCCAGACATTCACGAACAACCGCAAAAAATCGGCACCATTCAGGCGTTAATGCTTGTTGGGGGTGTGGTAATTGTTGGTTGGGTCATCACTCTTCTAGGGGTGTAGGCATAAGCGTCTATTGACATATAATACTTTATAGTCTATAATTATAAATAGTGTACCAAACGGCTACATGTACGTTACCCACGAGGGAGTTATACTCATGGTGAAGCATCACAGTGCTAAGTGTAATGAGGAAGCGTCACTGCGTGCGGAGGGTCGGCTTGAAGAAGCAGACGTCATTCACAGGCAGTGTGTAACCGGCTGTAACTGCCCGAACCACGGCATAACGCGGGACTAGGAAATTTAAAAGCCTTCTTCTGTTCCATATATTTGTGGGGCAGGAGGATTGCCGTCCTCCTGCCCCACAAAGTTGTCCATACTCTTTGTTGAATCCATAATTCTTTCACTGGAGGTCGCTATGGCTCTGATTATGTCCGGTCTCGCACTTGCCATCGTTCTTCTGATGGCAGGCGTGTGGCAGGAGGCGGGCGAAGTCGTCGCGTGGTACTTCGCTGCTGCGAGTTTTACTCTCATCACCCTTGTCTTCGTCCTTGCCGGCTTCATCATGAATACCATCACGGACGGATTCGTCTACGGGGGTCTCAACCTCGTGAGCGCCATCGGCTGCGCCATCTACGGATTCTTACAGAGTCCGGCGCCAGTGCGAAGCTCTTGTCGCTGAGGTCAGGTAGCGTAGGTAGGACGGGTGAGGTGTTTTGCACTTCCCCGTTCTACCAAGTGAATTCTTCTAGTCTTCTATAGACGGAAGTGAAACTTTAGTTATTTCAAACTTATTATCAATAAAACTATTTAAAAAACGCTCAGCGAGTATATAGACGTCCGATAGGGCGTTTTTTTCTTTGGTTGAAAAATGACTCAAGACGAAATCAGCATCGGGCATACGCTTGCGCAAATCAGTATAGATACCAATTCGAATACGTCGGTAGTTAGGGCCTATGTGCGCATTGAGCGACTTGATGCCGTTATTACCCGCGTCACTACCCTTCTCGCGCGTACGGATAGTGCCGAATGGCAATGCTAGGTCGTCATGAATGACGAGAAAGTCAGTTGCTGGGTCGAGCTTATAAAAATCGATAAGCAGACGGGCGGCCTGTCCCGTCTCGTTATAGAATGTCGTGGGCTTAACAAGCAGGACTTTCTCACTACCAATATGCGTCTCGGCAATGTCGGCGTGAAACCTTGGCTTTTTAATAAATTCGGCCCTATGGCTATCTCCATAGCGATCCAACATAAGAAATCCGACATTATGACGTGTTGTTGTGTATTCGTTTCCTGGATTGCCTTGAGCGAAGATGATTTTCATACTTGTTTTAGTATACCGTAGATTGACTTATAGATGTAAATGATGTATAATAACTTTTAGTTATTCATCGTTCGGATGGATACGAGAGAAAGCGGCCTGACATGCGAAAATTCCTTGCAGTGGCCTTGTGGGTCGTGGCTATCTACGAGATCTATCTGTTCTGGCATCTCCTGGGTGCGGCCGGAGCGGCGGAACTGAAGACTCAAGCTCTTCAGGGGATCGTCAGCTCGGGAGGCTACCCCACGGACAACCAGTGGAGAGAAGTGGAGTTGGGCTGGATCGACGCGGGACTCACGTTCGGTGGCGTCCTGGCCGTTCCGTTCATCTTCCTCCTCACCTTCTGGCTTCGTAAGAAGTACAAGCGGTCGTAAACCGCAATCCCGACCTACGCGGTTCGCTGGATTGGTCACTAAGAAGTGTCCGATCAATCCAGCTGGAGCCTATGCGTAGGCTTCTTTTTTTACTCTTCGTCGGTATCAGTTTTTTGGGCGAGTTTTTCTTTAGCTAACTGTTCTTTTTCACGGTTGGCTTTGATCTGTTTTTCATCGCGGAAACTAAATTTGATCGGTGTTCCTGCGTAGTTATAGGTTTCGCGAACAAGACGTTCAAGGTAACGTTTGTAGCTCCAGTGAATGTACTTAAGATTAGAACCGTAAATTACGAACCATGGTGGCGTGGTATCAGTCTGTACCATATAGCGAAGCTTTGGGTGGGTGTTCTTAAGACCAGCTGGTGGGTGGCGCTGAATAGCTTTTTGAAGCATGTCATTAAGGACACGAGTCTTTGTCTCTTGGCCACGACGAGCGTCGATGTCGAGTGCAAGATCAAATAATTTTGTAACGTTCTGACCGGTTACGCTACTGGTAAAGATGAGCGGTGCCCAGGGGACGAACTTGAAGTTGTGAGCGATCTTAGGTGCGAGCGCGTCGCGTGTGTACGCATCTTTATCTTCGACAGAGTCCCATTTGCTAATGACGATGACGAGACCTTTACCTGCTTCGTCGATAATACCGGCGAGGCGTTGGTCAAGTTGCGTGTTGAGCTCGTTTACGTCCATAAGAAGGAAACAGACGTCGGATTCTTCGATTGCTTGTAGCGTACGAAGAACGCTGAATTTTTCGATGCCAACTTCTTGCTTGCCTGGCTTACGCATACCTGCGGTGTCGAGGAGCTCAATATGGCGACCACCGTAACGGATAGCGATACGGTTAACGTCGCGGGTAGTACCAGCGATGTTGGCAACGATTGCTTGTTGCTTGCCAGCAAGGGTGTTAAAGAGGTTTGACTTACCAACGTTTGGTCGGCCGATTAGTGAGACGCGAAGGATTTCGTCAGGCTCTTCCTCGTGTGCCGCTGGGATAAGTTCAACAATTGCGTCAAGAACGTCAACGATGCCGTTTGTGTGCTCAGCAGAAGTTGAAATGATGTGCTTGATGCCAAGTCGCTTAAATTCATCAGGGGAAACGGTCGTTTTAAGATCGGCTTTGTTTGTAACAAGGATAACTTGCTTCTTTGAACGCAATGCTTTCTTAGCGACAGTGCGGTCTTGGTCACTTACGTACTGACTACTGTCTACGACTACGAGGATCACATCGGCAGCATCGGCCGCTTCGGTAATCTGTTCCTGGATTGAAGCTTCGAACTCATCATTAGGATCTTTGAGGCCGGCGGTATCGACAAGCCAGAATGTGTGGTGTTTGTGTTCTACTTTTCCGAGTACATTATCACGAGTAGTACCTGCTTCACGGGCAACGATTGCCTGCTGGGCGCGAACCATACGGTTAAAAAGCGAACTCTTGCCGACATTCGCTTGTCCAATAATTGCAACGGTTGGTAATTTAGAAGCCATAACTTTTGATAATTATAACAGAGGTTGTATTAGTTAGCGAGCATAAGAAGTATGGATAAAGGGGTCAACACTCTTGGTGGTAGCTCTGTCGTACTGGGTGGAACGACCACTTGCGTATGGCGACGTGTCATTTCTGGTTGTGTATCTGCAGTTTTAATAAAAAAGAAAGTTGTCGATTAACTGGAATACTGCCCGGTCGCAGGCAGCTCCAACCTCCAATCTTGTGGAAAATTTTAGATAGCGGCCTGCGACCGGGATCGAGCTATAGTCCCTGTACGTCTGATCTGTCGAGCTTGCTGCTGTTTCTCAGGTGGATGGTGAGGGTGACGAGCTTGGAGCTGACCTGGACGAGTCCCCGCTGGGGGTCATCGGTCAACGTTTGCTGGCCTCGGAGGTCGAACGTGAACACGTTCGGGTTTCGCTTCGCTGCGGCCCTGTATACTCGCCAGGTGCCATCATCGGCGATCGCGGTCCACTCGGTGGTGATGATGAGGTTCGGTGCTCTTACTTCGATCGAGACGATGGGACCACGCAGGTGCATCCCTCGCCTGGACTCATCAACGTCGCCGCCGATCACCATCCCCTTGTTTTGCGTTACCCAGGCTTGCCACACCTGTACAACTTCGCTAGCGCTTGTCATGCGACTCACTTCCGTCTAGATGTATAGCGTGTGTATATTATAAATAATTACTAAAGAGCATTCAATATTAAATAAGTAATATTTCATTTAAGAATAAGGTGAGTGAATATATATCACCTAGCGCATATCGACGGTTTTGTATTCACCTGGTTTCATATCATCAAGTGAATAATTGCCGAACTGGGTACGATGAAGCGTGACGACGTTGTATCCGAGCGCCATGAATGTGCGACGGATCTGACGATTACGGCCTTCATGCATCGTAATTTCATAGCGCTTGCCCGCTTCTCGCATGACGGTAAACTTGCTTGGGCCATCCTCAAGTTGGACGCCATGGTCGCTAATCATTTGTTGGTGTAGCGGAGCGAGCTCGTGGTCTAGTTCAACTGTATATACCTTCGTCTTATTAAACTTCGGGTGGGTCATCCGGTAGGCAAAGTCACCGTCATTTGAAAGAAGGATTAAGCCAGAACTATCCTTATCAAGTCGACCAACAGGCTTAAACACCTGATAGTCGGGTGGCAGGATAGCATAAATTGTAGGTGTGTCGCCTTGATCACGGCGTGAACACACATAGCCACTGGGTTTATTAAGCATAATATAGCGATATGCTGTACCGTCGGTGACGGGTGTCCCCTTGACCGCTATAGCGTCACCTTCGTTAAAACGGGCACCGAGCGTTGCGACGGTGTTGTTAACAGTTACTTGCTCGCGTTCGATTAATTCGTCAGCCTCACGGCGGGAAATACCCAGTTGAAGTGCGAGGTGTTTATTAAGGCGAAGTGTAGCAGGTTCAGTCATAGATATACTGATTATACACTAGCTAGCGCTAGGTGGCTGTGGACCGGGGGTAAATGGCGGTGGTGTGCGAGGTGTTTCCTCGAAATTAATACCTGATGGTGCAACTGGAGCAGCAGGCCGAGGCGCGGAGAACATTGATGGCTGTGGCGCTGGAGCGGCTGGTGTTGGCTGTGGCATGCTTGCTTGTACTGGCGGTTGTGTAACCGGTACTGCAAATGTTTGTGGAGCTACTAGTGCTGGTGGCGGCGGTGGCGCGACTGGCGCAGAAAGAGGCGCTCCTCCCCCATTTAATTCTTGTTCCATGAGGCTGTTAAGATCAGGCTTTGGTGGTTGTCCGGCTGGTGCAGCTATAGGGTGAATAATACGATCCCCTAGGTTAGCTGGGCGTGTCGTTGAAAAAGGCGCAGTAGGTTGAGGAAGATTACTCGGAGCATTTACCTGAGGCTGAGCCATAGGTCGAGGTGCCTGAGGTGGTCGCTGAATGGTTGGTGGAGGTGTTGGTGGCGTAAAGCTTTGTGGGGCGGCTTGAGCGACCGGTGCTACAGCTGGAGCGGCAGGCGCAATAGGCCGTGGTGCAACAGTTTGAGTGGGTCGTGGCATACTGCTTGGGGCAGGACCACCAAATGTTTGAGCAGCTGAGACGGTCGTGACCGGCGCGTCTCCAAGTACTTCATGGACAGTGCGAACGACGTCCTCGATACCGACTTGGGATTTAACTAGGTAGCGGTCAGCACCAAGTGCCTCACCACGTGCACGCTGATCTTCGCTTGAGAGCGCGGTCATCATGATAACTTTAATAGCCTTTGTCTCGGTCGTTGAGCGAAGGATATCGAGCATGTCAAAGCCACTAATTTTTGGCATCATCACATCACTAACAATCAGTTGAGGACGTTCTTTGATTGCCATGGCAAGCGCTTCTTCTCCGTCGCCGGCAGATACGATATCGTATCCCTCGGCTAGTAGTCGTACGCCGTAGATTTCACGTAAGCTCTTGTCATCCTCTACCAGTAATACTTTGGTCATATTATCTCTATTGTACTAAGCGCCCGTTAAAAATGCTATAGCCCTTATGCTTAATTTTGATTCCTCGGCGGTATAGGAACTCCATCGGTACGTGTACGCCTGTATTCTGCCGGGTTTTGTTCGATGCTCGTGAGTGGTACGTTGGTGTGTTCGGGTGATAGATAAGTCGGTTGAACTGGGGGCTGTGGTGTGGGTACTATTGCTGGCGTGGGGGGTGCAACGGGTTGTTGTTGGATCACGCTGCCATTCATAGACTGGAGCTGCTGGACTACGGTCTCGACGGGAGAGTTTGTATAGGCAATCTCACTCGTGTCAATCGGAGGTTCTGGTGCGACGGCCATAACAGACTCAGGGCTAGGTATTGTTGGTGCAATCGCAAGCTCTTCAATAGCAGTTCCCGCGTATAGCGGTGTAACGGCTGGCGTAGGGTCTGCCTCATGCTCTTCTTCTATACTCGCTGCTTCAATGAGACGAGTAGCCTCTTCATGGTCGATGCGTGGTAGTTCAACATTAAACGTGCTGCCCTGTTTGTACTCACTTTCAACCCAGATCCGTCCATTCATAGCTTCGGTAAGGCGACGGCAGAGGTAAAGGCCTAGCCCGGTACCACCGATTTCACGAGTATCGCTGTTATCAACACGGTAGAATTTTTGAAACAAGTGTCCCTGATCTTCGCGTGGGATACCGATGCCGCTGTCGGCGACACTGATCGTGACGTGCTCGGCGTCACCACTCACGTCAATCGTGACATCACCCTTCGGTGTATATTTGATAGCGTTTTCGATTAAATTGGCGATTACTTCACGGAGATGGTCATTATCAACATTGACATAGAAAACGGGATTGAGTCGACGTTCTCCTGCTTTGTCGTCATCATCGTCTGGTAAGGGCTTGAATAGGAAATGCAGGCCCTTCTCTTCAGCCTTTGGTCGAAGCCCCTGGGCTACGTCATGGGTGAATGCAACGACATCTGTAACTTTTGGATCATTGATAAGCCTGCCGTCATCGGCTTTACTGACATCAAGAAGATCCTGGAATAAGTGTCCAAGGTGCTGGACTGACTCGTGAGCTTTAAGTACGTAGCTACGGGCCTTCTCATCGATGTTGGCTGTAGCTGGATTGAGGGTCAGGCCTAGATAGCCCTCGATAGCCGCAACTGGCGTACGCATTTCGTGGGCTGCAGTACTAATAAATTCGGCTTGTTGACGCTCCTCCCCTTTTTCTTTGGTGATATCGCGAAATACCACAATGACACCTGACCCAAGTTGTCCTACGGGTGATACGATAACTGATACGAGAATTTTTTTTCCTGAATTTGTTACAAGACTCAAGTCGTTAACGGTAACCTCTTTATTCGTGGCCAGTCCGAGGGCGATGGGATCATTAGCTGGGGTCAATTCGTTACTTGATTTATCGATAAGCTTTAAGACTGATTTGTAATCGAGTGAGATAGCGTCTTGTTTGCCCCAGCCGATAATTTGTTGAGCGGCCGGGTTGATAAGCTGAATGACACCCTGGCTGTTGAGTGATATAACACCATCGGCGATGGCATTAATTAAAACTTCGGATTTGCCAGAAACCTGGCTCAACTCTGAGGCTAGCTCATTGTACGCTTTGTTGGAGGTGGTATCAGTCTTGGCTTTGGTGTGCCATATAAGGTAGCTGACTGCTAGTGGCAATATGCCAGTTAGGATGATAGTTAAGACAGCCTCTCTGGTTAGAGACCCTCCAGTATATTCGAGAATCATATATGAAACTATCGCGAGGAGTAGCGGCAATAATCCGTAGAGTCCAAATATTCCTGCAAATACTGAAACGATCATCCAAAGCGCAATAAACGGCGAGGAGATGCCGCCCGTACTTAAAATAAGCGTGGCCGAGGTGGCGCATAGGATGACGAAGGCTGTAAGGGATCCCCGGAGTAGAAACTTTTTAGGTGCCCAAAAATATGATACAAGACCGGCGACGAAGGCCAATCCAGCCGTAATAGCTGATATATTACTGACGAGAAATGCCGATTCGGTGTGTCCGGTGTTAGCAAAATATGCCCAAAAATAAAGACCTAATATAGTGAGGGCGACAAGCATCACAGCCTCGCAAATTCGGCGATGCCAAAAACGTGTGAGCGTCAGTGGTTTGATAGTGTGCCCCCTATTTAATTCGGTATAATACTTAAGCATTATTATGCCGAAGTTTGAACAAGTATGCAAGTTTTAATAGAAGCGGCAGCTACTCTAGTATATGTCAGTTATGTATATGATTTTTTTGTGTTTTTAGCAATCTTACTAGGTGGACAGAAAGGTGTTTTTTTGATACAGTTACGAGGGTAAAATTACAATGGTCTCATCGTCTAACGGTTAGGACACCAGGTTCTCATCCTGGCAATCCGGGTTCGATTCCCGGTGAGATCACCATAGGATCATTTTCTGCTTTCAGTAATTGGAACACCAAAAACACCCCTGTAAAAAGGGGTGTTTTTGGTGTTCCAGGAAATATCGTATCTTAGCTAGAATTTTAGTAATATCGGTTGGCTTCTCGCCCTCTTTTTTGGCTTTGAGTGTGACGTCCTTTCCGTTATCGGTACGGATGCCTCATAGATATTGTGTATAAAAATAAGACCCTAGCAAACGCTAGGGTCTTAAAAATAATGTCATAGAGGGGCATGCCCGGCGTTCCGCTTGAAGCGCGGAACGCCGGGCTGGTTTCTGCCCTTCCCTGTACTCAGTTCTTGTCTTCGAGGACGATGGTCTGGAAGAACGGGACGGCCCCGAACATCTGATCCGTCTGAACCGGGACCTTCTCGCCACGACTCCAGGCGGCCAGGTAGGCCGCCATGTGAGCGCCGAGCGCGACCGCCGGGAAGACGATCGTGCGCGTCGTGCACTGAAGCGGCGCAGCCTTGTCGTCGTCGCGGAGCTGGTGCTCCTCGTACCAGTCGATGTGCGTCGGGTTGTACGGCTCGAACGACAGGAGGGTCATGAACTGGCTGCCGATGCGGCCGTCCAGGTAGAGCGGGACGTTCTCGTTCATCACGAGATGCTCCCAGATCTCCTGGCGCGCCTTCATGCTGTCGACGCCGCTGATGACGAGTCCCTTGAGGGGGACCTGTCCGGTGTAGTGCTCCTGGTGGATCTCGACGCTCTTGGCGCCGAACTCCAGCAGGTACTCACGCACCCGCTCCACCTTCGGCCGCAGGAGGTCCTGGGGCCGGAAGATGAGGTTGGTGGTGACGTTGCGCGGCTCGATGAGGTCCTTGTCGAACAGGATGAACTTGGTGAAGCCCATCGTCGCCAGCGTCGGTAGGATGGAGGCACCGATGCCTCCACAGCCGATGATGGTGACGGTCTCGCTGACCTTGGCCGGATCGAAGATGCCGGTCTGGTCGGAGAAGTCCGCTTCGAACTCGAATCCCTCGGGAAGGGTCGATGTGGGCATGGCTGTGCCTTTCTGTGCGAAGGTGGCGTGCTACTTGGCGGTGGTACCGCTGATGACGACTTCGCCGCGTGGGCGCTTGCCGCCTCTGAT
Source organism: Candidatus Saccharimonadota bacterium (assembly GCA_030445245.1). GTDB lineage: Bacteria > Patescibacteriota > Saccharimonadia > Saccharimonadales > Saccharimonadaceae > RYN-404. Next base: position 149,611 of record JAUCSD010000001.1, read on the forward strand.
GGTCTTGACCAGCCTTTCGACGTCCTCGCGGGCGCGTGCTTCCAGGCCGGCGTCCACCTCGCGGTAGAGCTGGATCTGCATCTCGACGCCGAAGCGCTCGGGACGGAACCTGTCGAACCGCGCGTGAAGATCACCGTCCCGGTTGGTAACCAGGCTGATGAACCACTCGCCGCCGGCGTTGCCGAAGTTCTCGATGTTGGTCATGTCGGTCGGACTGAAGTACGCGTCGCTGGGGTGGCTGTGCCACTGGAGCCTGAGCTCTGCGTCGCGCCCGCACTCGACGGCATGGTCGAGTGCGAGGGCGTAAGCCGAGCCGTTGACGTGCGCCGATCCGGCCGTAACGGTCTGCTGGGTGATGAACACGTCCTGCGCCGAAGCGACGAAGAACACGTCCGAGCCGACCCTTCCGATGTAGCCGAACCCGTTGATCTCGGTGGTCACGGGCGTGTTGACGTACGTGGCGATCATGTCGAGCGCGCCCTGCGATAGCAGGAGCTTCGGCCTGATCAGACCGGGGGCATCCGGGGGACTTGCGAGCGTATGCAGAAGCTGCATGGCTCCTCCTCGTGTATGAGTGATGGGAAGGTTCTGTACCCCTTGAAAAACAGGGGGAAACCGTCGATTATTATATCATAAAATAAAAAATAAAGCAATTTAAATAGGCCGGAGTAAATCCGGCCTGCCCCGTAGGGCCTTTGTGATGTGTGGCGCCCCGGGCGCCGCTGCGAAGCCTAATAATAGCTTCTTGACATCGGCCAAATGGTGCCGGAGACGGGGTTGGGACATATTAATGTCCTCCACCTGCTCAACGGACGTACCATTGACGTTTGTCAGTGCAGCGGCGCCACAGGGGCCACAGAGGAGCTACCGCGCGAGCGTCAGCCGTTGCGGACGGCGGGCCCGGCGGTCACCCGACGGGTGTCCGGCGTGACCGGGTCGCTCAGCTTCGCCGGCTTGGAGTCGACGACGGGGGTGAGGTACTCGACCATCGCCACCGGGTTCTCCAGGCCGAGGTGCTTGGCGGCCTCGACGAGCACGTCCTTGACGGTGTAGCCGTCCTTGACGTCGACGTCGAGCGAACCGGCGTTGCCGGCGATCGTGACCTTTGCCATGACTCTGTCCTCCAGGGGATGTTTGGTCCGGCCTTGTTGCCGATACCCAATTAAAAACAACACACTCCCCTCGTGTGCTTGATCTAATATACTCCCCGTGTGGTTACATGTCAAGGCACTTTATTGACTTTTTTAAAAATAAATTCGTTGCAGTGTGACCCACGGTCCGCAGCATAGCGCTGCGGACCGTGGGTTGTCACTGTGTCAGTCATACCAGATTGAAGTTCAGAAGCCCCGCCAGTCGACGCCGACGACGCGGGCGAACCGCCTCGACAGGAGGCGTCCACGTCGCGTCCATCGGAATCCTCTCGTAGTCGTACGAGATGCTGTACTGGTCCCCGCTGTTGATGCTGTTGAGCGAGTTGATGGCCATGTGCACGAACTCGCCGAACTCCCCCTTGTGGAAGAGCTGGCGCAGTGCCTCGGCTCGGTTGCCGAAGCAGAACCAGTTGTACTGGGCGCTCCCGTAGGTTCTGCCCGGGTGGTAGTAGTAGCTTTGACCTCGCATCGGTGCCCGCGTCCGGTTGACGCGGATGACCGCTGCGGATGAGTCGTAGCTGTCGTACTCCACGAACATGAGCTCGTAGTCGCCCAGGTCGTAGCGCTCGCCGTCGTAGACGGTGGACGTACGCACGTGGATGGTCGGAACCTGCTTACCGTGGATGGTCGTGAACTGGATGCCCATAACCCCTGTGAGCGACGTGATGTAGCGAAGCTGCTCGCGAGCAGCTTCCTCGTCGAACTCCTTTTGGCCGACGATCCGCTCCATCTCGGTGAGCTCGGAGCGCAGCCGTGTTAGCCTGAGGCTGCAGGAACGGATGGAATCCGCCTGCTCCTTTGCGTATCGGCTGTACTCGTTGATGCACGACTCTTGGGACCGGATTGCCGCAAGGGTGTGCCGGTTGACCGAGATCTCGATGGTGCGAGCCAGCATCTTCTCCAGGCCGGAGGTGATGCCGGACCACGTCGGGTCGGTAGGCTGGGCGTCGGCATCGAACATTCTCTTAGCGACCCCGGTGGTGACGATCTGCTCGGCGACGGTGTCGATGAGCTCGGGTAGCCGGCCTTCTGTGAGCAAGCCGCGGATGCGATCCAGACCGTAAAAGGAGACTGTCCCGTAGGTGACGCCGTCACGGAACTCCGCGTTGGTGAAGCCGCGGCTCCACCTAGTGCTGGAAGGGTCGTCGGTCTGTGTGACCGGCAGCGTCTCGTGGTCCTTGGAGGGCAGGCCGACTAGCAGGTAGACCTCGAAGTCACCGACATAAGTCGGCTCCTCCTCGTCCTCCACCTCCGGCTTGAACAGACGGAGGTGAATGACCAGGCGGCCGCCGCTGTCGGCACGAATGCCGATAACGGACGGGTGCTCCATGAGCCCAATGAGACCTTCGTCGAAGCGCGACAGATCGTCGAGCGACACGATGGTCTCATTGAGCTCGGTGAGTCGCTTGCGGGCGGCCGTGATGGTCGCTCGGTACGAACGGGCGTTTTGGGCGCTCCGCCGCTTCTGGTACTCGAGCTCTTCGACATTGTCGCGAACTTGTCGCAGTCGGCTTTCCAGCCGAATCTGCGAGCCGTTTCGGACGAAATCGACGAACCCCTGCACGAGGTTAGCGGGCGTTCCGTGCCATGTAGGCATGGGCAGTGATTTCAACTCCGGCATCTCCACTCCTTCGGGTAGATGACATATGCCAGTGACAAACTTCCCGTCTTTAGGGCGGGAGAGTCATGACGAATATATTACCATATTTAGGCAAAAATTACAACTCGTACCTGGAGGTGGCGAGTCAAAAAGTCGTTTAAGGCCAAAGTATGCCGGCTATAACCAAGACTTCCATGATGAGCCATAATATCCCGGTGAGTATGAGCGGCTTGTTGTGGTTATATAGGCCGTACACGAGCCACATAAGCGAAGCTACGGCATAGAGCACCCAGGTAAGGACGGATATGTAACCTTCGCCGGGGTGGCTGTAAATATCTATGATTTGCGGAATCGTCATTAGCGGTTCAAAGATAGCAACAATAAGCATCGCCTGTTCGAGCGGTTTACTTTTTTGTTTGATCCACTTAAGTCGATGGTGACTTTTACTAGGCATTACTTTATCTTATCAAATCTAACAGGCAGGAACTAAATTACTTGAATAAATATTAAGATTATGATATGGTATTATTTATTGGATGTGGAAGTAGCTGCCGCAATTGTGGCGCACCCACTCCGACGACCCGAGGGAGTACTTGTGAATTGGGTTTTGAGACGGTACGGTCTCCAGACGACCGCGCTGCTCAGGGAGCGGCTTGGCTACTGGGGAGTACTGGTCTTCCTGCCACTGTACGGTGTTCTGGGTGGCAATCTGCTGTGGAGAGTGGTCTATAAGGCCATATACGACTTTCTAAATGGTTGTGTCGACGAGCGTGCCAACTTGGCATGGCTCGACGAGCAGCCGTACAAGCCGTCTCAGCAGTATCTGGGCTGCGTGCATGGTCCGATGATCACGGCGACGGTCATGGCGTGGGTGGCGACGGCTGCGTTCGCGCTGTTCGTGCTGGTGGTCCTGACGTTCATCACCAACGCATTCATCGAAGAAAGGTGCGAGAAGGTCACGATCGTGGGAGTCAGGCCCTGGAGACCTGTCATCCGTCGCATCTACCGCGTCTGCGGCTGGAGCGCGCTTGTGTTGGCCATCATCACCCTGATCGTGATGGCGCCTTCCAGCTAGCAACACCCCTCGGATGAGCCGGGCTGGTGGCCGCGTGTGAGTATCTACTCCTCGCGGTCGCCGCCCGGCTTTTCCATTTGTGCGATTATCTTTATTATTTGTTTAAAAAACTCAGATAAGTTGCTTGTAATTATGTTCAGTCCTTCTTATACTTAAGAATATGACACGCCTACCGAATCCTGGCAGTGATAATGGTATATGGGGAGCGATACTCAATGACTTTCTTTCACAAACCCATAAAACGGACGGCACACTCAAGGACGATATCATCACCGGTGCGGCAATTGCCGATGGCGCCGTCAGCGACGTTCATCTTGCTGCTGACGTTCAAACACAGCTCGACCAAATCGCCCTATTGCCTCTGTTGACCACCACCAGCCAGGCAAGTACTACCTATACGCTTGCACTTGCAGACGCTAATACCGTGGTCGAGACTACAAATACTAATCCCGTCACGGTAACCATACCGCCGAACAGCTCTACGGCCTTTCCTGTAGGTACCACGATTGAGCTCTTCCAATATGGTACCGGTGCCCTGATCGTTGCTGCTGGCGTAGGAGTTACGATTCGCTCCACGGATGGTCTACTCTCGGCTCGCACTCAATATTCGGCCTTGTCACTGCGCAAGCGGGGCACCAACGAATGGGTGCTCGCCGGGGACCTTGCATGATAGGTTCGCATGCTGCACGCAGGACGGTTGTATCGCAATCGCGCCGGTCGCAGCTGGCGGCTAGCAAGCGCGCATCTCGTGGCAAAGTGGGTTATATTGGTTCGCAGGCTATACTGACAGTGTTGCATAATAACGATTCGCTCCCGGTTGGATGGAACGCACACTGGGACACCGGCGCACTCATTGTTAATGGTAATAACGTCACAATCGACCATTACGAAATACACGGAGCGGTGGTATTTCAAGGTGACAATCCGACTATGACTCACTGCAAAGTGTTTAGTAACCCTGGTGATTTTTTTGGTGTCACGGTAAGTGGTGCTGGTCACGGCGTTCTGAATATTAGTGACACGACAGTGGTCGGCAATGCCAGTAGTGGCGCGGCACAGGTAAACGGCATATCTTCAGATTCGGGCTTGGTTGCCCGACGCTGTGATGTCTCGGGTACCGGTGACGGAATACATATGGTATCGCAAGCTAGTCCGGCTGACGCCATAATATCTCAATGCTACGTACATGATCAGGCATTTGTAGATGAAGCTCAGCATTGTGACGGTATTCAGATTTTTAACAATCCCGGCGCTGCCAGCTTTTTCAAAATCGAGCACTGTTACATCGGCCTTACATTATCGACTATTGGTACACCTCTGAACTCGGCAATGACCTGCGGGACGCCAACGGCAGACACTACACCGCTAGCAGCGGCAACTATTGATAACAATTATTTTGAATCAGGCCTATTCCATCTCCGAGTAAATTTCCGTTTGCACAACACTACTATTACGAACAATGGCACAGGCCCGCAGCTTAGCGGTGAATTTGGCACATGGGATATGGAGACGCCAGTTGCTGCCTGGACGAATAATAAGAACTCCAATGGTACTACCGCCGCCAATCCGTTCCCGCTCACGCCACCAACGATAAAAGAATCGTTGCAAACCACCAATAGCAATACTACTGGCCAGACGCTTTCAACGACGACGGGTACTACTACTGCCGGCGATACGCTGTTGATTGTATTTGCTACCGACAATAATACTGCCGCCGACCCAACCAGTACTGCTGGCATGCTGACGCAGATTGGTACTACCGTCGTTGATGGTAACAACAGCGGCGTTTTGCGGATGTACACGGTGCCAGTTACCACTAGTGGCAGCAAGGACATTGTCATACCAGCAGCTGGCGGATTTGACGTGTATGGCGCCGTTATGGTGATTGGCGGCCCGATTGAAGTTGAGGGCTTTGCCTCCATGAACTTTCCGTCATCCAACACGACTTTCGCTACGCCAGCTACTTCATTCGCCGGTGGTAAGGATCTGCTAGTGGCTACAATGATTACGCAACAGGGTGCCATATTCGATCTGACGGGCTCAGGTCTCACGCAGCGGGCAAGCCCTAACGCGCCACCATTTAGTTCCATGGTGGTCGGCACAGCGGCGCTAAATGGGCCTGGCGTCACGCCAACCTATACATTTACTACAACTAACGCTGCAAAGCCTGGTATTGGGATATTTGGATTACAGCGCCTCGGATAGGATGCTGATCAGTAGTATTTCCAGAAATTTTACTATACCCTACTCAAAAAAAGTCATGAATGCGCCTGGTGATGGTAAAACCTGCGCTTGCAGTTCGATACCCGTCATTACCCACGCCTGAGTGCTAGGAGTAGACATACCGATTGTTTGACTCCCGGCGACCGCGGCGTTTTGATATGCGTAATAGTGCACACTACTCACGCTAGTATGGCCATCTGCTATGCCATCTTCCGTCGCACCCGATACGTAGACGCGACCGGTTGGATCGCGGCTATTCTCATCCATGCTCGCCCAAGTGACGATTGAATTGGCAGCCGTTGTCGTAACGGTAGCGGATGGAGCTCCGCTACCGTTACCAGGACTGCTAGTAGCTGGTGTGCCGGCAAGTTGAACACCCGTCCAGCGCTCAACAACCATCGAGTGATAACAGTTACCGGCGGGTGCAGAAAGTGTAACGACCATTGAACCGGGTAGTCCTAATACGACAGATGTAAAAATAGTTGCATACCCATTGAAACCGCCTGGAGCGACGATCGATCGTCGCGTGTATGTCTGCCCTCCCCCGCTCGGCGTACCAGCGGGCGTACCCGTATCCCAGGTGACTGCCTTTATCACGAGTACTTCACCAGTAGCGGGCGTAAAAGATGGTGTGCTTAGCGTACTGGTGTCTCCAGCAACAGAAGATTGTAGGAAGTAGCTCGTCACGAGTGTGGGCATGCTAGTAACCTTTGGTAAATGCGATTACGTACCACTTACCTGTGGTGGCATTGTACACGGCGCCCAAGAAATCTCGTTTATTAACAGCGGTAGTTAGTGTGATTGAAGTAATGTCCGTGCCAAGAGTAAAATTAGATCCAAGTGTGATAGTGCGTGATCCCGTTACATCTTGGATGAGTTCCCATATGACCTTTTGGCCATCAATAGGATTGGTAGGATTGCCTAATGTGCGGTTTCCACCCAAGGTAACTCGAAAAAGATTGCCGAGACTTGCATCGGTTGCAATGGTTGGAGCATCGGTAAGCGCAACGGGCGCTACTGCGAGTGGTAAATTCGTTGCCGGTACTTTGCTGCTAGCATTGAGTGGCGCATAGCCATTGGCAGCACCCTTGTTAGATGCGAGTTCCATGGTGCCATCGGTACGTATCTTTAATGTACCGTTGACATCATGCTCAATCAGCAGGTAATCATTAAGGAGATTACCCCATGCACCATTGTCAGAACCAGGAGTAGGTAGACGTGTCATAAATCTTCTTTTTTATTTCAAATTGACTAATTTATTATAATCCAATTGTAACATAACCGGAATGCTATTGTATTGCAAATTGATGATAATTTTACAGTATGAGAACCGTTAGCGTTGTTTATGCTATAGTGTTTTTTATGAACTCTTTTGGAACAAACTCAAATTTTAGCCATGAGCTTAACTCAGAAATGATTATGGGCTCACTTGCAACCGTGCGTGAAGTATTTCGTGGGTTCCGTTCAACTATTCTCGAGCGTGCCGGAAATACCGAGTATATTAGCAAGCAAGGAGACGGCTCACCTGTCACGGATAGTGACATGGAGATTGAGGTTGCTTTGCAAGCCGAAATGAAACGCTTGTATCCCGGGATGGCTGTCTTTGGTGAGGAAACAGGATATGGAGATAATATGCCTGATACCTATTGGCTCATTGATCCCATCGATGGCACAAAGGCCTTCATTGAAGGCATCCCTAGCTTTACGTGTATGGCGGTGCTCATCCAAAACGGCGAGGCGGCGGCGAGCGAGATTTACAACCCGACTCTTGATGTTGGATATAGTGCGCAAAGAGGTAAAGGCGCCTATAAAACGTCGTATATTGATAGTGTCGAGCGTACTGAAAAAATTGATCTTACAGACGCTACAGAAATGCCCATGCCTTCTATTGCCTACTGCAAGAAACAGTTCACGGAGGAGCTTAGCAACATACTACAGCCACAAGGCGTGCTCTGTGAGGAAGCGCCTACCGGTGGCGGCTTTGGTTTCACAACCGTACTTGATGGCATTGCAGCCGCTCGATTTAATCTGCACCCTGGTGGATATACGCATGACTATGCGCCGGGTGCCCTTCTCGTTCGTGAAGCGGGAGGCGTTTTATGGCCAATTCGAGATGATCCAAACAGATCATTTGAAGCACGTAGCTTCATCGCTGCTCACCCAAAATTAGAATTCACCGAAGCCGATCTTGAGAAGATTCGTAGTTGGGAAAAACCGCTACAAGAAACGAAGTAAGACTTACTCGAGCTCTTTAAGCGCGTTCATGATGGTTGATGTAGAGACGGATATATCATCCTGACCGTTAACTGTTACCGTAGTATAACCCTCGTCTGAAAAGCTTCTATATTGGCCGATGAATCGCTCAAAAGCATCTTCTGGCACATCATGTCCACCTTGCGCGGCTCTCTGCGCGATTCTCTGTTTGGCTATGCCACCATCAATCTCAACCTCTACGACGAGTGTTGGCAGCTGTCTGTCATGTTCTGTGGCATAGCTCTGTAGGTTGATGACCGTTTTGTTAAAACCATCTAAATCGATGAAACCTTGGTTCCAAATTATTGTTTTGTTATTGATAATAGCCTTATGCGCGTTTGACCGTAAGAATCGATAAGGATGTAATTTGACGTTAACGTCATCTCGAGTGAGTGCTTCTGAAAGTGCTTTGTACTCCTCACTTGTCTGGTCTATCGAGTCGGGATCAAGAACAACGACTTGCTCTTCGCCAATCGTTTCACGAAGCTGAGTTGCTATGTATGACTTACCACTACCAGGCACGCCTCTGACCATAATGAGAGTGGGATGAATTGCTCGCGAGGTAATATCAGCTTCTGTATTCATAAGCATATCGTAATATATTCTTGAATCAAAAGCTATAGGATGGCTTTTACTCTGGGTGATATGGTAAAGTAATTTAAGATCAATTTGCAATATAAAAAGGAATTATATGCTCACACTCGAACAATTTACGCATGAAGCGATAACTATCTTCTCATTAAGTTTTCTTACTTTTTGCGTTGCCATGTTGCTTACTCCAATCTATACATTTTTTGCCTACCGTTATAAATTTTGGAAGCAGAAACGAGTTACTTCTACTACAGGTGAGGCGCTGAGTGTCGTCGCATCACAGAGTACCCGTACGCGTAACGTACCTACTATGGCTGGACTCATTGTGCTTGTTGCCGTTACTGCTGTTACGCTTGTATTCAATCTTGATCGTGAACAAACATGGTTGCCACTCGCGGCGCTACTCGGAGGCGGTTTGGTCGGTCTTATTGACGATATTATTAACGTACGAGGCAATGGTCAGGGTGTTGCGGGTCTACGAGCTCCTATAAAGTTTGCCATGATTACGGCTGTTGCCGCTCTTGGTGCCTGGTTCTTTTACTATAAGCTTGGCTATACAACGATTCACATTCCCTTCTTCTCTGGAGACCTAGTACTTGGCTGGTGGTTAATACCAATCTTCACACTTGTCGTTGTTAGTACGGGTAACGCTGTCAATATTAGTGACGGACTTGATGGACTCTCTGGTGGGTTATTGATGAGCGCTTTCGGTGCCTTTGGCGTCATCGCCGTTATGCAGGAAAACTATGGCATTGCCGCATTCTGTCTGACGATTGTTGGCGGGTTACTTGCGTATCTTTGGTTTAACATTGCACCAGCACGTTTCTTCATGGGTGACGTAGGGTCATTCGCGCTTGGGACGGCTCTCGGCGTCGTAGCTATGCTAACAGACACTCTCTTCTTGCTACCGATCATCGGCCTCGTTTTTGTGCTTGAAGCAGGATCCAGCTTGTTGCAGATACTTTCTAAAAAAATATTCCATCGAAAAATATTCATTGCTGCACCGCTGCACCATCATCTGCAGGCGCTTGAATGGCCAAAGACAAAAGTGACGATGCGCTTCTGGGTCATCGGCCAAGTATGTGCTGCTATGGGTGTTATCTTAGCACTTATTGGTGGACATATTTAGTCAGTATCTGACACCTTAAGTCGCCGACAAGACAAAGAAAGCCTCTAGTGTATAGAGGCTTTCTTTGTCTTGTCGTTCTTCCATATTTTATTCACCATAATGTGAATTTTTTCACATTATACGCATACGCGATGTAGTAAAATCGATACTGTTGCGTATATATAAAAAAAGGGGGGAAATTACGGTGACGATCGCATCTTTATTGGCGTTTATTGGTATTGGATTAGGAGGTGCCGGGACACTTATTTATGGAGCACATACCTGGCAGCGCAAGAATAAGCCACGTGTTGCTTCATGGCTTGCTTGGGCGGTTACAAATACTGTTTTTGCTTGGCTCGCCTACTCGCATGAGGCATACTGGGCTGCTGCATTTAGTGCGTCGGCGGCGACTCTAAACTACAGTGTTCTTATCATCTGTGTAGTGAGAAGAAGAGGCAGCTTCCAGGGTATAGATGCGGTTTGTCTTGCGGCTGTTGCCGTCTGCTTGCTCCTGGTTACTACATCCGCTAATGATCTGACCCTTGCTTGGGTGAGCGTTGTCGCTAATCTAATTGCTACGGCTCCTACCTTCCATAATGCCTGGCGTCATGCTCGGCGTGAAACATGGCACTTATTTGGAGCCAATGCGCTCGCTAATTTATTAGGTGTACTGTGCGCTGGAGGCTTTGATGACTTTGCTAAGATTGCTGGCCCATTAGTCGGCATGAGCGCAAATATAGCACTCACCTCAATTATTCTTTGGCGACGCTGGGAAATTCAATACCATACGATCTCCGCTACTGCCGCTCTTCATATTGCTAATACTGTTTCGGAAATGTAGTTCATGAGGCCTTTTGCCTCATGCGATTCTACCCATATCATGATTCGGCTGTTAATTTTGTTATGATAGGTATACGACTAATTGGATATTTTCCAGTAAAGGAGCCGAATATGGGACATATTTTTGAATTTATGAGACGAATGGCTGAGGGGAAGCCTGTTTTTGAAGACGCCGATGCACATGATGAGCTTAAAAAGCAGGAGGATCAGTCTATTCCCTCTGATCCCGTTGCACAGCAGCCAGAGTCACTTATCCGCAAAAACGAGGATCAGACATTTCCGGTTGTTGAGATTAAGCATGTTACTACCCATCTCGATGGTGATAATATACAAATATATTGTCATTTTAAAAATACTTGGGAACAGGAAGTGATGCTCGACAAGATCCGTTTGCTTGATACGACACGCGAACTCGATACCTTCTTGCGAGGTGGTGAGGATCGAGAATTCTTAGTCTACAAAGGACCAAAACTTCGACATGAGTATCACGAGGCGCAGCTTGATTACAAGACAGTTAAAGAGGGCGACTATTTTCGTGCAGTGTATGACGTGACATTTACCTATAATTCAATGGATAAATCGTATACCGTCAATGAAATGGAGCTGCACTTACCTATCCGTGATATTTATGAGTAGACTCTCTATCTTCTAAGCAGTAGGCTTTGCCGGCGGAAGGTTATTAATCCTATCGATGACCGCGAGAAGCTTCTTTGGGGTGATCTCAGCTTTAATAAGATATGCATCTGCATTGTGTTGCATGGCGGCACGTGACTCATCGTCTTGGTCGAAGTTGGTCATAACGACAACGCGTGTTTGAGGAATAAGATCTTTATCACCGCCCCGAAGCGCTGCAAGTATTTCTGTACCGCGACGCTCCGGTAGCATGATATCTAGAAGAATTAAATCGTAGGGCTTGTTGCGTGCAGCCACAAGGCCATCATTGCCATCTACCATCCAGTCGACGTCGTAACCTGCTTTTTTGAGACTGCGGACGTACATTTCGCCAATAAAGCGATCGTCTTCAATACATAAAATCGTCTTAATCGCCATAATTATTACCCCCTGTACATTGCGTGATTTTTAATCCAGCCATCTTCGTTGTGTTCGATGAGGCTTTCGTTGCTATTGTGATCGGCGCTGAGCTTTTCTGCCACTGCGGAATATACTGGAAGATTGAACTCGAACGTCGAGCCCTCACCTTCAGCGCTTCTCACCCCTATTTTACCACCATGTGACTCAACAATAGCTTTGGAAATGTAGAGGCCGATTCCCGTACCTGCTACTGTTTCTCGTGAACGGTGTGAGCGGTAGAATTTATGAAACAAGTTGCTCACGACACTTCCAGGCATACCGATTCCATGGTCTTCAACAGATACTTTAACATTCTCACCCTCGTGAGTTGCCGTGACGCTGACCACGCCACCCTCGTTACTGTACTTGATCGCATTATCGATTAAGTTCGATAGAACCTCGCTGATACTGCCTCGGTCCGCTGCGACAGTTGGTAGATCTTCGGGGAAAGCAACGGTAAGCATTCGGTTCTGGCTAACTGCGCGCAGGCGCATGTCATCACTAATTGTATCGTAGATATCAGCAATTGAGTCTTCTCTCAAATGGACTTTAAGGTGGCGTCGGTCATAACGTGAGGCGTTGAGAATGTTATTAACATAGCTACTTAGTCGATTGGCGGATACAACGAGACGTTTGAGTAGTTCAGTCTGGTCGACATCGAGTGTTTGCTCTAACTCATCGCCAAGCACGTCGAGATACCCACGAATAACAGTGATTGGTCCTCTGAGCTCATGCGCGGCGAAAGCGATGAAGTCAAGATCATCGTCTTCTGGTTGGTACTCGTCTGTTCGCTCGAAAAGCATCAAGACGACTTCAGCTTCGCTTCCCTTCTGATATGAAGCAGTAAGGTCGTATATTTTACGGTCTTCCTCGCCTGTAATCTTGTTAGCGACTCGCTGCCATGTATGTTCTGCGTGAACAGCATGTTCTTCGCAGTCTTTTAGCCAGTCTTCGAGTGTCGGTTCTTCGTCGAAAATCAGGTCGATAACAACCTCCCCCTTAGGGTTGGTGTGGACTGGAGCTTTGGGGTTGGCGTAAAGCACCTGTTGCTTAGCGGTGAGAATCATAAAGCCGGCGGAAGTGTTTTCAAGCGCGGTAGAGAGGTTGTTACTCGGCACAACGGGGGTAAGGGCGATATCCTCGGCCGACTCCTTAGTTGCGGCAAGCTGATAAACGAGCTGAAGTAGAGGCTTAAAGCCATCACGTTCAAAATGGCGTGCGTTGGGGTTTGGTGGCGTTACGAGGCTTGGTTCACCGGATATATGTGTGAGAGCACTCGTAAGGTCTTTTAATGGTGTCGAAAGGAGATTAACGAGGAGAATGTTAACGCCAATGGAACCGGCTAGGACGGCAATAATGGTAACCCAGAATGGCGGGGTTGGTTCAGCCGCATCAGTTGCTAGAAGCGCGCTACCAATAGCAACAGTTCCAGCGATCTGCATCAAAATAGTGAGAGCCATAGCATGACGACGAAATCGCGGCCAATAGTCACGTATCATGGCTGGTTGTTTATTGGACTGTTCTACTGCCATGATATACTCCCGCTGCCGTTTGGTACGGCAGTGATCCAGGTCTGCCCTCGTACAAGTGGCACATCTTTGCCTGCTCCATCTGTGAAGGTCATCGAGCTAGCACGGGTTGGTTTATGCCAAGTCACCTCTTGTGCTGTTCCGTTTTGGAAAATGACCGCAGTTCCATCGCCGATAGCTTTAATATCTTCACGATAGCCATCCTCGAAAACAAGGCTCATATCAACTTTTAGAGCCACTACGACACTTGGCGTAATAGCCCCATCCTCGCGGTCCATGTGAGGCACGCCAGCCAGGAAACGACTATAGGTGTTAGTTGTCTTGTCGTAGGTGTAGCTCGTGTTGTAGAGAGGACCACTGATATTAACAGTAACCTTAGTAGCGTTAGGAGTATCACTTGGCTTGCCATCGGTACGTGTAAAGCCAGTGAAGACAGATTCGTTATATCCTTTGCTTGCATTAAGTGCGTCTAGTTTAGTAAAACTCGTATAGACATTATGGGGTGCATAGCGATCTGTTGCGCGCCAGTAGCTGCCAGCGTTAAAGAACTGATCAATATCACGGTAGCTGCCATTTCTAACTTCTTTGAGTGCGGTGGCGCTGCCCCCGACGTGTGCAACACTAGCATTGTATGATGCTAGCCAGTCGACATAGTACATACGGACACTTCGCACTGGACCTATCAACTGAGGTTTATCTTGTTGATGAAGAGTTAGAAAGCGAGTGATGCCACCTTCGGCGATGGCCTCATAGACGACACCTGCTTGTTTGAGACCAGATTGTGGGCGAGCATCAGGACTATTCTCGATCATAATAGCAGTTACGGGCTGCTTAGTTGCTGCCTCATCATTAACTTTCTCGCCAGTTAGTGGAGAGTAATATACAATTGGTGCAGCAATCTTTTGGACATGTTTTTTGACGACAGGAGCTGGTACCTGAACGGGTTTTTGATAAAGTATAACGAGCGTCACAATACTTGCAGTAAGAATAAGAAGAACACCAGCAATAATGAGACTTAAGGTGTGATGACGACGTATCCAGTCGTGTATCTTAGCGAGAAATCGAGATATTTTTGTTTTTTCATTCATGCTAATGGTTATTATAGCAGATGGCGATTGTCGTATTGAAGAACTAGTGGGTGTGGTGGCCACGACGAATTAAGGTGTTGTAAGCTTCCTGGACATTATCAGGGATAAGCTGGGGTGATTGGTAGCCCTTCTTGGCATAAGACCTGAGACGTTGGAACTCACCGAGTGTTCGCCGAATGGTCTCGCCTCTCCCGTACCTGAGTGAGTATTCAGTCAGGCCAATTGCTTCATGTCGGGCGATAAAAGTTGGTTTTGGGTCAGACCATTGGGCTTCAGCTGTTGCAAGAAATGAGCGTGAGCTAAATGGATAGTGAACCAAGATAACGCTCTTTGGTGTAACACTATGTTCGGTAAGCAATATTTCAGAAAGGCGAATACTTTCGCCTGGGTTGCGTGCTGTTTGTTCACGCAAAATGGCAGCATCTGGCACGCCGCAGTCACGTAGAGTACGAGCGAGTAGGTCAGCCTCAGTTTGGTCCATGTCTGGCAGAGCTCGGCCTGAACAGACAATGACCGGTGCAAAATTTAAGGCGTATAATTCGGCCGCATATACAGCAGCACCACTATCACTGCCGGCTACAATAATTGCATCTGCTTGAGCGACTGGAGACTGGACCTCCATATAGTTCCAGACGAGTTTTAGTAGTTCATCATCTGATTGCTTCACGAGATAGTCACATTCATCGTCTCTATTGCCCGGTTAAGTCGTTTGAGTGTCGCTTCTTTGCCGATAACTGCTAAAGTGTCGTTGAGTGCCGGGCTAAATGGTGACCAACTGACACTGAGACGAATGAGACTAAATAGAATACCTGGCTTTTGACCAGTAGTGATGAGCAGCTGATTGAGTGCTTCTTGCAAGGCCTCTGGAGTAAAGTCACTGTCTGAAAGTGAGGCGATGGCATGTTGTAGCAGGCTACGAGTTTCTTCACTCGAGAGTTTAGAAAGCTGTTTGTTCTCTCGGGCCATTTGCCAGTTAGGAGTCGGCTCTTCAAAGAAGTAACTTGTGAGCGTCTTGAGATCAGCTAAGGTTTTAAGGCGATCCTGAACAAGTGCGAGGAGTTGTTTTTTATACGCCTCAGTTGCTTTCGCGGCACTTACAGGCCAGAAGTTGATTGTACGGTCATATAGTTCATCTATATTTAAGCGGCGAATCCACTGGCCGTTCATCCATAGGAGGCGCTGCTTGTCAAAGCGGGCACCGCTACGCTGCACTCGGTCAAGCGTAAACTTAGCAATTAATTCCTCGCGTGAGAAAATTTCTTGTTCTGTGCCATCATTCCATCCAAGAGAGGCGATAAAATTCGTCAGAGCTTCGGGTAGAATACCCTCGCGAATGTAGTCGAGTACATCTTTGGCGCCGTCACGTTTACCGAGTTTCTTAGTGCCTGATTCAGCGAGGATATGAGGCATTGTCGCAAAGATTGGCGGAGTAAGACCGAATGCTTCGTACAGGTTAAAATAGTTTGGCTGGCTCGAGATGAATTCTTGTCCACGAAGGATATGAGTAATGTGCATTTCGGCGTCATCAACAATATGTGCGAAGTTGTATGTTGGGTAGCCATCTGATTTTATTAAGATAATGTCATCAATCACCTCTGGCCCAGTCGAGAGATCACCCATTACCTCATCATGCCATGAATAAGCTTTAGGATCAGACTTGAATCGTAGCGGCATAGTTCCATCCCAGGCGGGTGGATTCTCAGGTCGATGATTACGGTAAAGGAAGGCACGCTTCTCTACTCTTGCTAGGTCGCGAAATTCTTGGATTTGTTCAGGAGCGTATGGATCGGCGTAGGCACGGCCGTTCTCAATCAGTTTTTGTGCCCATGTTCTATAGATTTCAAGGCGGTCACTCTGTTTGTATGGGCCATATGGTCCACCGACGTCAAGTCCTTCGGCGTAGTCGATACCTAGAATCTCAAGACATTCCTTAAGGTGTGCTATACTGCCCTCAACCTCTCGTTTTTTATCCGTGTCCTCAAGTCGTAAGATAAATGTACCTCCACTATGCTGGGCAACGAGCCAAGCGAATAGACCGGTACGTATGTTACCAACATGTAAGAAGCCAGTAGGGCTAGGTGCAAAACGAGTTCGAACAGGAGTAGTCATATAAGGCTACTATAACAGATTGAGCTCTGGTTTTACATACTTGTTGCGATGCGACGGATCTGATCATTAGAAAGTGGTGCGTCGCCTGTAATCTTATATAGAACGCCACCGTTTACCCAAGCGGCATTATTGTCAAAGACATAGATCTTAAGCCCGTGCTCAACAAATGGAACATATGCGCCATTCGATGCTTCGTTCACGTAGTTCTCTTCAAGTGCACTCGAGTCCCAGCTGCTTTTGGTCTGGGTAATTGAGAAGTTTTGAGGTCCAGCATTTGCGGCAAATTTCATACTTACCTGTCCTTCATCGTAAGCGACGGGTCCTCGAAGGCTGTAGCCATCAGGTCGGTATTCGGGATATGTAGCGTTCACGCCAGCTTGGGCTGCGGCAACTCGAACAGAAAGACTTGGCATATTAAGGTATGTGAAGTATCCGCCGAGTAGAAGCAATGCGAGACTAGCCGAGGCGATGCTTAAGAAACGAGAGCGCTTTGATGTGGACTTATGTTGCTTGTTTCCAGCAGCGTGACTCGGCGCATTGTGTAATGCTTCGGCGATAGCCTCCTGTTTAATAACCTGAGAAGGCTTTGGCGCAAGTTTTGTGGCGTTGTTTGCTGTTTGTACTTGTTGCTGCGCTTTGGCCTTAGTGGCCATTGGGTGCGAAACTGGTCCAATGTCAGACATGGTGCGAACTCGAGGTTTTGCAGCTACTGGATGCGGAGCGAACTTGGTAATCGCAGAGCTTTTTAGAACCTGTCGTCGAACATGAGTAGTGGGCGTCGTTACTGCAGCTACTGGAGTCTTCTTGCCTACAGCGTGGCGATTGAGGGTTTGAGATTTCTCTGGGAGGCGATGAACAGATTGAGACGGACGAGGTTCAGATGGAATATGGCGTGACGTAGACTTAGCCTCAGTTACGGCACCAAGCTTCTCTAGTGGCATACCTGTATGCGCATCGTAGATGGTCCCGTTGATTGTAACTGTTTTTTGACTCATATTGGTGTTCTCCCCGTTTTACCCAAAGAATAATCTGTTTTATCGCGTGTGTTTCTGCATATGGTTTGTTATGTTTTATAGTAGGTAATATACGCAAAATATGCAATAGTTTCCTCTAATGTTGGTATAATAAAAAGTAATGTACCACCAGCCCTCTAAACGTAAACAAATTATTCAACGTGCCGTCATCTACGGTCTAATGTCGGCGACGGTCATCGGATTAGTGATCGTTCTTGTATTTGTTATGCTGGGGTATCAGTTTAATGGTGATGATGGCCGTATTGAACAAGGAGGTTTAGTGCAGTTTGATTCACGCCCGACTGGCGGCACAGTATCAATTGATGGTGCGAGTTTCGGAACGCGGACTCCCTCTAAGACGACACTTTTAGCCGGACAGCATTTTGTGACGATGACACGGGATGGATATAGAAGCTGGCAGAAGTCAGTCAATGTCATAGCAGGGAGTGTACTATGGCTTAATTACACGCGATTTATTCCAAATGACCTTAAACCCGCGAACGTAGAAGACTTCTCGTCTGTTTCGAGTACCTCTGTCTCACCGAACTCAAAATGGATGGCAGTGAAAGAAAACCCTAGTGACACGGCTATTCATCTCGTCGATATTAGTGGCGACACGGTGAAGCCTGCGACACTTGAGCTACCTGCTGGTAGCTACACCCCTTCTTCCGAAGGCAAGACGCATAGCTTCGTTCTTGTTAAGTGGGACCCTGATAGTCGCTATATTATCGTAAAGCACACCTATGACGACACAAAGACGGAATGGCTGGTTGTTGACACGCAAAATGTTGCTGACACTAAAAATGTAACTAAGCTTCTGAGTATCGACGCGAGTAACGTAGTCTTTAGTGGCAATAATCCTAAGATTCTCTATGCGCAAATTGGTAGTGATGTGCGACGTCTCGACATAGGCCTCGCCACCATGTCTCGTCCTCTTGTTTCGAATGCGGCTGAGTTCTCTATATACGATGACTCAACTATCGTCTTTAGCACTCTCGTTGATCCAGATACGAAGAAGCGGAGTGTCGGCTACTATGACGAAGGTGCTGACAAAATTCAGACCATTCGAACATATACTGACGATGGTACGGCTTTGTTGCATCTGGCGATTGGTAAATACTTTAATGATACATACTTTGCCATTGCCTACGGCGATAAGGTAGACGTTCTGAAAGGAGACTTTTCTCATCCCTCAAAGGCAAAACAAGTTGCTTCAGCAACAATAGCCGGAGGCGCTCAGTATCTATCTATTCCGACCGACGGACGTTTTGTCGCCGCTCAGCATGACGACACACTTGTTGTAACTGATCTAGAGCTTAACAAGACTACGACAACAAAGCTTAAGGGGACGAGCGAAGTTAAAGAACAAATGCAGTGGCTTGATACGTACACTGTCTGGAGTGACCGTGACAGCATGGTACGTCTCTATGAATTCGATGGTGCAAATCAGCATGATATCATGCCCGTCACTCCTGGTCTCAATGTAACGCTTAACCCTGATGCTAAATATCTCTATGGCATTATCAAGTCCGAAGATGGCATGTATCACCTTGAACGCGTTCGCATGGTTCTTCCGTAGTACGAATGTGCATTTTGTACGAACGCAAAGATACAACATGGACTGCTCGATAATTCTATTCCCTAAGCGTTGTTGATCTGGTTTACTAGTAGCAGCATGTTTCTGGCTCTTATACTTGTATTCTGTTCAGCTATTCTCCATGTCTCTTGGAATGTAAAGCTTCAGTCAGAGAATGATCCCCTCGATACAACCACCAAGGCATTATCACTGGGGCTCGTATGTCTTTTACCGATATTCGTTGTTTATTGGCTGTATACAGGACTACCTGTCGTTTCTGGGCATGCAATGCTTTTTGCAGGATTGTCTGGCGTAGCCGAGCTTGGTTACTTTTGGTTTCTGTCATATAGCTATCGACGAGGTGAATTATCTGTCGTGTATCCTTTGGCTCGAGGGTCGGCACCAGTCCTTGCATTTATATTTGGCGTCGTCTTTTTAGGTGAACACATCAGCCAGCCGCAAATCATTGGCGTATGTTGTTTATTGTTAGGCATTTGGCTTGTGAGGAGTGCTTCAATCTCCGGAGCTCGCGGGGCTATCCCCGCTATAGTAACGGGTGTTTTTGTTGCATCATTTATGGTTTTAGATAAAGTCGGCCTTCATGGTACCGATCCAATTTTATTTGGATGCCTAAAATATGCTTCTACTGTCGTGTGTCTGCTAGTCTTCGTGCCATTTAGATCTATGTTAGGAATGACAAAATCATCCAAGATGGACTTTCATTCTTGGAGAAAGTTTCTCTTGATAGGCGTATGCATCATTGTAACGTATCAGTTGGTGCTATTTGCGCTCACTTTGGCGCCTGTAGCAATCATTTCCCCACTACGTGAGTCTGCGTCGGTCGTAGTTACGATATGGGGCATTTGGAAGCTTAAGGAACGTGATGGGCTCGTATCAAAGTTAATCGGCGTCGGGTCAATTTTCACTGGCATTATTCTACTTGCTCTATAGCGTCAGTAAACTGGCTACTGTAGAGTGAGCTATAGAATCCGTTCGCTTTAATAAGCTGATCATGCGTCCCCTGTTCAATGATGTTTCCAGATTTCATCACGAGAATAAGGTCAGCTTTGCGGATAGTCGAAAGTCGATGGGCGATAACGAAACTCGTACGATTTTGTGTTAATCGTTCCATAGCTTTTTGAATCAGAGCTTCCGTTCGTGTATCGACAGAGCTTGTAGCTTCGTCAAGAATTAACATTGGCGCATTCGCAAGCATTGCTCGAGCAATCGTCAGAAGCTGCTTCTCTCCTGCTGAAATATTGTCGGTTTCCTCGCCGAGGATAGTATCATAACCCTTCGGTAAGGTTCGGATAAAGTGGTCGGCATGTGCGGATTTGGCAGCTGCAACGACCTCCTGTTTCGTGGCGTTCTTCCTTCCGTAGGCGATGTTATGAGCAATTGTACCGTTAAAGAGCCATGTATCTTGTAGGACCATACCAAACAGTTGTCGTACATCGGATCGTGCTAGCTTACTGCTATCGATGCCATCTATTTTAATCGTGCCACTATTAATGTCGTAGAATCGCATTAAAAGATTAACGATGGTAGTCTTACCTGCACCAGTCGGCCCAACGATTGCCACATTTTGTCCAGGTTTTATCTCTGCGTTGAAGTCTTGGATGATGGGTTTTTCGGGAACATAACTAAAGTTTACGTCGCTGAATTGCACCGCGCCTTTGATTGGTAGCGGTAATGTCTCGGTGCTGGTGTCAGGTACTTCCTCTGGTTCGTCGAGAAATTCAAAGACACGCTCAGCTGCCGCAACGGTCACCTGCATCACATTTGCGACGCCCGCTGTTTGAAGAACAGGTTGTGTAAACTGGTTCATGTATTGAATAAAGGCTTGGATATCACCGATACCAATTCGACCGTTAACGGCTAGCCATCCACCGGTTACAGCAACGCCTACAAGGCCTAGGTTGCTGATGAACTGCATAATTGGCATCATTAATCCTGACATAAACTGCGCTTTCCAGCCATTTTCGAACAGTTTCTGGTTGGTCACGGAGAATGTCTTTATTGATTGAGCCTCACCACTATACGTTCTCATAGCAATATGTCCAGAGAACATTTCTTCGACATGCCCATCAAGCTCTCCGAGACTTTTTTGCTGACCCATAAAGTAACCCTGAGACTTCTTTACTATAAAGATAGTAAATCCGAAGCTAAGGGGCAGTACGAGAATCGCAACCACCGTTAATTCCCAGCTGATCGTCAGCATCATAATAGTAATACCAATGATCGTTACAATCGATGTGATAATTTGGGTCACGCTTTGATTCAGGCTTTGTCCAATTGTATCGATATCATTCGTGACACGACTAATTACCTCACCATATGGATGATGGTCGAAGTATCCGAGCGGCATACGATTAATTTTCAGTGAGATATTTCGGCGCAAACGATATACTAGATTCTGTGTAACGCTAGTCATGATCCATCCCTGTAGATACGAGAATAATGAGCTAATGACGTATAAGCCAATAAGCCACAATCCCAAAATCATTATGGCATGATAGTCAATCTCAGGTCGACCTTTTGAAAAGTCAATCGACTTGAGATTATCCTGCTGCTTCGTTGGAATTTTTGCACGGTCTGTTGGTGTAAGATGATCCAAAATCGTTGCACCTGTCGTTCCGGCAGGCAGGCTTGCCCCTTTTGGCAGAGTTGCAATTACTTTGTCGTATGCCTGGCCATTGATGTATCCATTGACGATGTCATTGGTCATGTTACCTAAAATTCGAGGGCTAACGATCATGAAGACAGTACTGATGATCGCAAATACGACAACAACAATGAGTTTGAATCGATATTGTTCCAGGTATCCCCCGATTGTAATGAGGGTCTTTTTGAAATTCTTAGGCTTTTGGACGGGACCGCCCATCATTCCCCTGGCTGCGCCAGGTCCACCACCGAATCCGACGGGACGCGTTGGTGCTGGTGTGTTAGGCTTCATGATGTACTCTCCGATAGCTCTTTTGCTGATAACTGTGACTCGGCAATCTCTCGGTATACCTTCGATGAATGAAGAAGTGTTTGGTGTGTGCCTCGATCAACGATGCGGCCATTATCGAGTACAATAATCTGTTCAGCATGCATAATGGAGCTAATACGTTGCGCGACGATAATAACAGTCTTTTCTTTTGTCTCTTTTGCTAGAGCTTGGCGAAGTGCTGCATCAGTCTTCATATCAAGCGCGGAAAAACTATCATCAAATAGGTAAACTGCAGGTTTTTTAGCGATCGCTCGTGCAATCGAAATGCGTTGTTTTTGACCTCCTGATAGATTCGAACCACCGCGAGCTACTTGCTCGTTATATTTATCGGGTAGGTTTTGAATAAATTCATCGGCTTGAGCAACTTTAGCTGCCTCTATAATACGGCTCTTTGCCAGCTTAGTTGCATAACTAATGTTATTGGTAATCGTTCCGGAAAAGAGTGTTGCTTTTTGCGCGGCATAGCCAATGCGACTACGGATATCGGCTTGTGTGGCGTTACGAATATCGACGCCATCAATCAGTATTACACCCTCACTGGCATCGTATAGTCTCGGGATAAGATTGATGAGCGTTGATTTACCACTTCCTGTTCCACCGACAATTGCCGTTGTCTGGCCAGGTTCAGCGGTAAACGAGATATGTGAGAGAACGGGTTCTTTAGACTCTTGATAATCAAAACTGACATCCTTAAATTCAATCTTTCCCTTGCCAGAAGCTGGTATTGATTTCGGGTGGATAGGATCTTGGATACTTGACTTGCTCGACAACACTTCGCTGACTCGACCAGCTGAGACTAAAGCTCGCGGTGCTAGGATAAAGATAAACGACAACATGAGGAAGGAACCAACAGCTTGTGCCGAGTACTGCATGAAAGCAAGAAGACTTCCCAGTTGCAAAGCACCGGTATCAATATACTGTGCCCCGACCCACACGATTGCGAGTGATGTCATGCTCAAAATCAGCATCATCGTTGGCTGCAAGATAATCATTGCCCGGTTGACGAATAGGTTCAAAGCAACTGATTGCCTATTGGCCTCATCGAACTTCTGTTCTTCAGAGGATTCTTTATGAAAAGCACGAATCACACGGATACCGGTGAGCATCTCTCGAGTTACCAGGCTTAGGCGATCTACGAGCTTCTGAATTTGTTTAAATTTTGGCACAACGATAGTGAACAGCACAACGATAATAGCCACAAGGACAGCGATCGATACGGCCATAATCCAAGACATCTGTGGTGAAAGTTGGTACGCCTTGATGATTGCCCCGACGCCCGTGAATGGTGCGATTAAGGCCATACGTAGCAGTAAGACTAATGTTTGTTGCAATTGCTGCATATCATTTGTCGCACGCGTAATCAGTGAAGCAGTTGAAAAAGTATTGAACTCATGTAGTGAAAAATTTTCAACTTGGGTAAATAGTCCAATTCTTAACCGGCGAACGAATCCCGTTGCTATTCGTGATGCTGTGAAACCCACGCCGATTGTACAGAGGCCGCCAAATAATGTTACGGCCAGCATGACTACTCCCGTTCGTAGGATATAGTTGGTGTCCGCCCCTACAATTCCCTTATTTACAATGTCGGCCATGTAATCTGGCAAGCTCAATGTAGCCTGAACTTGACCATATACTAGCGCCACCAGGGCGACGAACCACAGTAAATAAGGTTTGAGATAAGGTAATAATCTACGCATCAATTAATACTAATTATACGCGCATATACTCTATTAGGAAGTATTTTATGTTTAAGTCAACGACAAACTCAGCGAATATGGATAACAAATCAGTATATACTACGTTTATGGTTCGTCATGCTCAAGCACAAAAACATCTACAGCAAAAGGCACGGCGCGATCCCCTTGATTGGGTCCTTTATACATTTATGGTGGCGACGCCACTTTTCGAGATTCCTCAGGTTGTAGAGATTTATCGTACGAAAAGTGCTCAGAATGTATCTTTAATCACTTGGAGTTTCTTCGCTCTGTCAAATTTGGCTTGGATAGCGTACGCTATCCGTCATAAATTGTGGCCTCTGGTGCTCATTTATTCGATCTATTTTGTTCTAGAGACGTGCATTGTAGCCGGCATTCTTTTATATCGTTAAAGACTATGTACGACGCTGTACTCTAGTTATCTCCACCACCAAAAATTCTTTGTACAAATGTGGGCGAGTTTCCTGGGATAGACGTCGATCCTGTTGAGCCTGTAGTTGCGGGTGCGGCCGTGGCACTACTTGGGCTTGGGCTGACTTGTTCTGCTGTAATGAGCAATCGGTTCAACGATGTCCCAAGTGGCGTGCACGTAATAAGCGTTAGAATAGGCTTATCGGTCGCATAGACTAATTTATCAACCTGGGTTGGCTTCACCACCTCTTTTCTGGTAACTGTGTAGCTGTATCGCTTGCCTTCGTAGTTAACAAAAATAGTATCGCCGTTCTCTAAGTGATCAAGTCGTGCGAAAATAAATTTATAGTCCCCTTGATCGATGACGTCATTGCTTGAGTGTCCTGAGATAACTGTATTGCCTATTTGGCCCGGCTTGCTATTCGCGCCCGGAATACCAAAATAAGCTACGCCAGTTTCCATGGCTTTCATCTGTGAATCGTAATCAGGTTTAGCGTCGTAGTTAACGGGTACGTCAACGTTGATCTTAGGGATAATGAGCTTTGGGTCTGGGCTTACAGCGATATCGGTTGAAGGATCGATAATAATATTCGCCGGGTCGATGCTTCCCGGGCTAATATACGCTTGGACATTAGCGAATAGCACGCGGTTATACTGGAGGAATAGGAACAGTAATACGACGCATAGCGCTGCGGCAAGAGGCACAAAATGACGGCTCTTACGGACTTTTTTGGCTGAGGTTTGAATCTGTCCAACGAGTTTACTTCGTAGATCGTACATGGCTTCATCGCGACTGAGGGTCGGAACCTCATCTGGGATTACTTCAAGCGGCTTCATAGTGGAGGTGGGTTCGTCTTTACCTCTATTTTTACTCGCTTCGCTGACCCGGGTTTCGAGAACTTGTCTGGCTTTATAAACCTGACCTAAGTAGTATCGTTCGTAGTACTTCTGGTAATAATCTTGCCAAGCACTGTGGTACTGTTTCCACTGATCAGTCTGTATTTCGGTCGGGTTAGTCTGCGTACGTTCGTACGGGTTTTCATCTTCAAGTACTTCTTGATTCGCTACTTGCTCATTTGATTCTTGAGCTACTGGTGTCGTTTGAGGAGTGGGAGTTTTTGTGTTGCCACTGTAAATAGAGTTAAGCTGACTACGTGCTATCTCGGCAGTTGCCGCTACGTGACCTAAAGAATTTCTCTCTTCCGTGCCTGAGGTATGAAGAAGCGAACGCTGTGGTATCAGCGGCGTGCCCACTCGCCGGTTATTGGGATCATCTGGTCTCATCTCTATGGATTCCTACTGGTATCTATTGTACAATACATTGGTAGTAACTACTATTCACGTGCCGCGATGGTGGAATTGGTAGACACGCTAGATTCAAAATCTGGTGAGCATTAGCTCGTGCTGGTTCAAGTCCAGTTCGCGGTACCAAAGCAAAAAGAGACCAATTGGTCTCTTTTTGCTTTGTATTTAGATCATCATTCTGAAACGAGGCTTGTCGTTATAGCTTCAAGAGGAGATTTTTGATTCCATAGCCAGTAGACCGTAGCTTTCGTAGCAACGGTTCCTCGCCAGATAGCCATTGGGTTTCCCCACTCGGTTGACGTCACTTCTCCACCTTTAGCAACAACTATGTAGTCTTTATGAAGCACGGTAATCGCTGTGGGGTACGTGATCGTAAACTTATGAAGTGCTTCAATTAAACTGGTAAGCTGCATGCTGAAGGTTAAGATCTTTGGGTAGTAAACACTTTGAAACAACTTTTGAAGTTGAGCGAATGAGACTACTAGAAGCGTGTCGGGGCGATCTATGAGAGTAATGGCGCTGTTCTTGATAAGATCTACAGCATCTCGGGTAATAGTGAGCGGACCGGTGTAATCAACGAGGAAATTTTCATAGAGGATTGCCGTTTCGCTGTTGCGACCGGCATCCCCAATGAGCAGGACCTGATTTGCCCACTGCCCGATGGCGTGCATCTCAGCCTGGGCGCCTTTAGCTAGTCCTCCCGACGGATTACTGGCGCCGAAGATTGTGTCAGTGATAGCGTTTGGAATTGTCTTACGTAGTACATCGGGTAGAAGAACACGTACATTGCCGACGCCTGCCTGCAAGGCAGTTGAGTAACCTTCGGCTACTCCGGCAAAACCGAGTTTATTACCACCAATAATACCAAGATTTCCCGCTCGGTCGCGATGTTCGGGTTTACTCCATTCAATGTCCGGATAAAGTGGAGACCCGGGAAGTTGTTTGTGCCAATACGGGTGCTGTTCCATGAGATACTTCCGTTCGGGTTATGAAACTAATTTAAGTGGTCTATTTGGTAGTTCGTCGACAATTTGAACGTTATGCGTGAGCATGGCCTCATCTTCGGTAAAGGTAAATTCGCCATAAACCTTATCGCCTCCAAGTACTTGTGGAAGCCAGAACTCGTCGTCTTGCCACATCTGAGTATATGGAATATCTAAGACGTTAAACCATTCCGGTGCCATCTCTTCACTTTCAACGGGCTCACCTTCCCACGAGTCAGCTATGTAGACGTGAACATACATGCGCCACGGCTCGGCGCCGTGAGGTTGGACGAAGTCATGCTCGGCAACTTTTTGGTATGTAAGTGGCGTGACGCTGATCTCTTCTTGGCATTCGCGTACGAGTGCTTGCTCGATCGTTTCACCCGGATCGATTTTGCCACCGACGCCATTGTAGCGATTCGCGCCAAAGCCTCGTTTTTTCATAGCAAGTAGTATTTCGTCACCGCGACGCAAAAACAGCAGCGTACATATCTTTTCTTTCATCTTAGAGTCCCCTCATTTTTCGTTTATGGCGAGCTCTAGCATCTGTGCGGCATATTTTCTTGCACTCACATCACCTTGTTGATTGTATTTTACAATATTTATAATATCTTCGATAGTTCTCTCAGGAGTTTGAATGTTATTTTCAACCCAGGAAATGTTAACGTGTGGCTTGTCTTCAAGCGCCCACCGTAGACAAATTATGGCCTCTTCGATTCGTTTGGTGCGTTCCGCACTATTTTCTGGGTAGCGTTTGTTCAGCCATAGTCTCCATACTTCAGGTCGAGCGACAAGGCAGACCGTGTGTGAAGCGGCAAACGGTAGTTTTGCACGTGGTTCGACAGCACCAGACAGTGTTGCGAGAAGATTATATGGGGCATTGTAGTCGCCGGCTACTGTGCCGTATATGCGTCCTGTCGTTGGATGAACCGTATATTGGATGAGCGTTTTCTGGTCGATGGCGTCGAAAATTTCAGCAAGTGATTCATCAGTATGGGGTTGAGTACGAAACAGCTCCGGATCTTCACCAGCGCGTGAATCACGTGTAGTAAAGACAGGGACGGGCTTGAATTCAGGATCAGTGCGGATGATCTGGTCTATAACAAAACTTTTCCCAATTGCCACAGGACCAACCAGCATAACAAGGACTTTATCGTGAAGTGAACGGGCTACATCTTCTGACGGCAGGTAGGTCGTTTCAGTTGCTTGTATCTCACCGAGCTTCTTTTTGGTCTCGTTGCTAAGCATACTCTAGCTAGAGACCTGTCTTCTTGTGACTCAGTTTGCTTTTAAGCCATGCTTCTCGTCGTGCGGCGCCTGTCTTACCTTTAAAATTAGCTGCTGGGTATTTCAAGGCGGCTTTCTGTAGCTTTTTTTCAATGGCGTCAACGATATCAATATTATTTTGTTGAGCGATTTGCATGGCATAGATTAAGACATCGGCCAACTCTTCCCCTACAGCCTCAGATCCACCAACGGGTTCGTCTCCCCATTGGTAATGTTCGAGGAGTTCACTTGCTTCAAGAGAGAGCGAAATAGCTAGTCCTCGGGTTGGATTTGCCTGCCAGTCACGAGCAACTAAATGCTCCCAAACACGTTGGTTGAGTGCTTCAATGGTAACGTCTTGCTGCTTTGGTGCTTCTTGCATTGTGATTAGGCCTTCGCATCAATAGTGATACTAATTGGACAGTGGTCAGATCCCATAACCTTGGCATGGATTTCAGCTGCCTTAACCATCGGTTTAGCTTTCTCGCTTGCTAAGAAGTAGTCGATCCGCCAACCGATGTTTCGCTCACGGGCATTTGCCCAGTGTGTCCACCAGGTATAGTTACCACCCTCTGTATTGAAGAGACGAAACGTATCGTAAAAGCCGTTCTTTAGCATCGCGTCAAACCCTTCGCGTTCCTCAAACGTGAAGCCGTGTTTACCAACATTTGGTTTTGGATTTGCTAGGTCGATCTCGGCATGTGCCACATTGAGGTCACCACAGAAGAAGACTGGCTTTTTCTCGGCATAGCTTCGTGCATACTCTAAGAAAGCGGGGTCCCATTGTTTGTGACGCAGTTCAAGTCGGGTAAGATCACCTTTGCTATTCGGGGTGTACACAGTAATAAGATAGAATTTTTCAAACTCGAGTGCCAGCACGCGGCCTTCATTGGATGGGTCACCGTATTTATCACTGTCGAGTTTGTACTTCGTGACAAGTTCATCAGGTAAGCCGTAAAGTGCTGTGAGCGGAGGAACTTTTGACCAAATTGCGGTGCCTGAATAGCCTTTTTTCGTTGCTGAGTTCCAAAACTTTTCGTACTCCGGGAATTCAAGATCAAGCTGATCTTCATGGGCCTTTGTCTCTTGGAAACAGACGATGTCGGGATTTTCCTTATTAATAAATTCAGCAAGTGCCCCTTTTTTGTCGACTGCGCGGATCCCATTGACGTTCCAAGAATAGAGTTTCATCGTGTTCCTAGTATACCATCATATAGCTTTAGGCATTCATTATGGCGCGGTGAGCATCGCGTTCTTGATCGCGCCGTTTTAGCGTTTCTCGTTTGTCGTAGTTCTTCTTACCCTTGCCAAGTGCTATCACGACTTTGATGAATCGACCAGCGGTTAGTAGTTTTGTCGGTATAATACTCATACCTTCTTTTCTGCTGGCGACGAGCGAGTCGATTTGTTTACGGCTGGCGAGGAGTTTACGAGGTTCGGTATCAATAGTACGAGCTCCTACGATCCCCTTCTGATTAAGTTTAAGACTAAAGCTGGCATTATTAAGCCAGAGTTCATTGTTGCGTATCGTTACGAACGTTCCCTTTAGTTGGACATGACCGTCACGTGCGGCACGAACCTCAGGTCCGGTCAGCGCAAGTCCGGCGATAATTTCTTCGCCAAGTTCATAATCAAATCGAGCTCTTCGGTTAAGAACAGCTTTCGGTGTTAGGATGGGCTTTTTTTTCTGTGCCATATTACTCCTTATTGTAACAGATAGGCTAAAAACATGGCCTGGCTTGCTATACTGGGGCTATGTATAAACGTATCCTTCTCAAACTCTCAGGTGAACAGCTTCAAGGTAAATTTGACGGTGGCTTTGACGCTGAACGAGCCGCCTGGATTGCCGATGAAATTAAAAAAATTCAATCAGGTACTGAAATTATCATTATGATTGGTGGTGGTAACTATGCTCGCGGTGCCCAATTAGTCGGAGGCGGTATCGGCCGCGTAACTGCGGATAATATTGGCATGATGGCAACAATGATGAATGCCGTCGCTTTAGCGGATGTATTTAACTCTGTCGGCGTAGAGAGTCGAGCGCTGACAAACATAAAGGCCGACCAAGTGGCTGACCAATTTACGCACCGACGGGCACTCAGTCATCTTCAGAAGGGTCGTATCGTAATCGTAGCTGGTGGTATTGGTCGTCCTTTCCTTACTACTGATACTGCGGCTGTTAATTTAGCTCTTGAGCTAGAATGTGATGCCGTTTTGAAAGCGACAAAAGTTGATGGTGTGTACGACAGTGATCCTGCAATCAACCCTGACGCCAAGAAATTTACGACGCTAACCCTTCAGGAAGCGGTTGAGCATCCTGAAGTGAGGATTATGGATAAAGCAGCTATGGCGCTTGCCGAAGATCATAAACAATCACTTATCATTTTTGAACTTTTACAGGAAGGTAATATCGCTAAGGCTGTGGCTGGCGAACCTATCGGATCCACCATCTCTTCTTAATAGGTTAAAATGTACTCGCAGGTTAACGTAACTACCACATCCCTGTCTTTGAGTTCTGTCTTACTTATTCAGATGGTATAATACAAATCAAACAATCATATGAATGTTCCTAACGCCATACCGCATCCACCGGAGATAATCCCCACTGTTTTCTTGCATGGGTTTTCCGGTGAAGCTAACGGACTGCGGGCATTTGCTGATTTATATTCTGGTCCGAAGGCGATTTGTATTAACTTGCCGGGATTCGGCGGGACGTCTACCTCAACACTTGATAAGAGTGATGATATCTATACGTATTGCGTCGATGTGTGGCGGGAGATTCGTCGAGTTATTCCTAGTGGACCGATTAATCTTGTGGGACATTCTCATGGGGCTATGGTCAGCTATGTACTTGCCACCCAGCACCCCAAAGATATTAAACGGCTTGATCTCTTTTGTCCGGTCGCACGTCCACAATTTATCCCACGTTCATTAATCGGGCTAGTTCAGCTACTCAACTCAACCGGGATACCAGCAGACCAGATTGTGCGCATTGGTGCCCATCCTTTTCTTGTAGGACTCGTTACGCGGTACATGTTTCACCCTGATTGGTCAGTTGAGGATCGTCAGCGCATTATCGATATGCGTACGCGTGAAGCAAAATTCTATTCACCTATCATGTTTGATTTAATGCGCCAGACGATACACTTTGCCGATACAATGAAGGATTCTTATTGCACGGTGCCGACACGCATATGTCACGTATCTGATGAAAACGTAGCCAGTCCTACGGACTATCTTTGGTATGAGAGCCACGCGAATGTGAAAAAAATTAAAGAAATCACCGGAGGGCACTTATGTGTCGTTGCAAATCCTAGGCGCGTCGTTGAGCTATTCGGTCACGAGGAAGAGGCCTGATATGCATGTAGTGATTTTTGTAGATTTCCATGACACGTCAGTCGGTGGTGTGCAGACCTCTGTACGAGGCCAGCGTAAGGGCCTTGAAGACCTAGGTCATCAGGTGACCATCGTCTCACCTCCGCCCGTGGGTAATGTAGCTAGTGATGATGCTGCAACGATTTGCGTACCAGCTATGCCATTCCTGCGACCAAACGGCTTTCCTATGGTTGCTCCGACGAAGTCTAATGAACGATTTATTGAAGCGCATCTTGATACTCGTCCACCGATTGACATCATTCATGTACAGACCAATATGGGCGTCGGACTGCTCGGTGTTCATATCGCTAGGAAACGATCAATCCCATTAGTGCAGACGATGCACGGTCGTGATGATGTGTTTGCACAAAATACTTACCCTTTCCCTCGTCTTATGACAATGGTGTTGCGCTCTATACACAGGCATTATTTACCCCACAAATCAATAGTGCCCCAGCTTCATGATGATATGACTGCGCACAATGCATGGCAAGTTATGATCAATCACGCACAGGCAGCTGATTATGTCGTTGTGCCGTCCCATCATTTTTCTGTGAAGTTCAAGCAACATGGACTTACTCGACCTATCGAAGTGATCTCAAATGGTATTAGTGATGATGTCGTTGCGCACCTCCCTGCTCAAACGGCTCAGTCACCTGCTACCTCAGCGTATTTACGCGTAATATGGTGTGGCCGACTTTCGCCGGAGAAACGCCCGCTTGAATCGATTGAGGCGGTCAGCCAAATTCCGGGCTGTCAACTTGATATGTACGGCAACGGCCCGCTTGCTGACGAGCTTCAGTCATATATTGATGTGCATAATGTATCAGATCGGATTCATTTGAAAGGTAAAGTGACTCAAAGAGAAATTCTCGAAGCGATGCAAAAACATGACGTGTTACTCTATCCTTCATTCGGTTTTGATAATCAACCGATGGTCTTACTCGAGGCTGTGGCCGCCGGGACACCAATTGTCTATTGTGACCCGGATCTTGCCGAATGCATGCCAAGTGCTGGCGGACTGATCACTAAGGATGGCACGACAGTAGAAGCGCTCACGAGTGCGCTCAAACAGTTGCTCGCTAATCCAAAGCAGCGCACTCAGATGCGTCAGGCAATGCATGAGCATCGCAGTAAAATTGTACAAAGCTATCACAGTAAAAAGATGATAACGCTCTACGAACGTGTGATTAAAAGCTGACCATCGTCGGGATTGTCGTATGCACCCGTGGTATAATAAAACAAGTATGTCTAAATTGCCCTCAGTAGCGATCATAATACCAGCCTATAACGAGGAAGAGACTATTGTTCGATGTCTCGAGAGCTGTATCGCTCAAACCTCAAAAGCTGATGAAATTATCGTCGTTAACAATAATTCTGTTGATGCCACTGTAAAATTAGTTAAGAAATTCCAAAAAGAACATCCAGACCAAAATGTTCGTTTATTAAATGAAAAAGTACAAGGTATCACTCAAGCGCGTAATCATGGTTTTGAAAAGGCCAAAAGTGAAATACTCGGACGCATAGATTCTGACTCTACTATTAGTTCCAATTGGGTAGAGACAGTACGGGAGACGTTTAGTAAAGAAGGCGCCGCCGCCTCAACCGGTCCTGTGCAGTACTACGATATGCCGCTCGTTGATCTAGGCCTGCGCGTGGACGAGAAGATCCGAAATATGCTCTATAAGATGTCTAAGGACCATAAGTTTTTGTTTGGCAGCAACATGGCAATCCGTGCCACTGTTTGGGCGGAGGTTGCTAAACTGACAAGTGACGATTTCGACGACCAGATGCATGAAGATATCGATCTTGCGTTAACTCTTTGTGAGAACGATTACGACGTAGTATACGATCCAAAGATGGTCGGTGCGATGTCAGCACGACGACTCGAAGATTCTCCACGTAAGTTCTATTCCTATGTCATGCGATTTGAGCGAACGTTTAAAGCGCATAATGTCAACAGTCTCACGGCGCGCATCCCGATTATTATTTATCTGCTCACCTATTTCCCACTTCGGACCGTGCGCAAGTTTTATGACGGCGATACAAACCAGTTCACTTTGCAAAAACTGCGTGATGAACTTTCTCGTCTTAAATCGTAGGTAGTAATTCTTTATATGAAAAGACGCCGGGTTGTACCGGAGTCTTTTCAAACTCGACGTATACAAACTCGGCGTCAGCCCTTGTCGGCCGGGAAAAAGCTTTGGGCCAGTTCCAGGTTCAATGTGGCGGTCTCAAGGACCTCCTCGAGCTTGGCCTTGGCCGCTAGGAACATGTCCGCGGCCTGAGCCTCGTCCGTTACCTGTGCGAGGTACTGCAGGGCCGGGTTGCGGCCGCTGCGAGCAAGTCGCAAGCATAGATCCATCCAGGTCGTCTGGCTCGCGTTGGCGAGTATGGACTGTGCGGTATGGACATCTTGCGTAGCGACATAGAACTCGATCTGGCACTCCGCAAGATTTGTTTTGCGGTTGAACCGCTTCTTGCCGAGGAGGAGGTACAGCCCAATCCCAAGGAGGAGAGGGCCGGTGATGCTGAGAATAGTTGCGCCCATGATCCATCCTTCGAACGGTTGATTGGGATAACGTAATAATAACATAATTTATATATAAAAGCAATAGCGTCTCTCTGAACCACCCACACTTCGTGTAACTATAGAGCACAAACGATAGTAGCCGGCGAAGCGCATACGTAGAAACGATAATTGAAGTGGGCGCACGAGGCCTAGTGAATTGTTTTGGTCACCCTATACTCACAATGGAGAGCTGATTCTGCAGCTCATAGAGATTTGAAGAAGACTGCCCGTATGAAGCGGCCTATCACAGGCCAATATTGCCAGGTTAAGATTATCCCGATAAATCCAAGGAAGCTAGCAATCCCTCGGGCCGTGGTAAATATCCATGTCGTAAAGCGAGAGGTTGTGCGCCACGCAGGTGATCGTACGTCTGCCGCAATTTCTTGCGACTTCCTGAGCTTACGGATCTGCCGAGTGACATCTTTGCGCGCCTTGTCGAGTTTCCCTTGATCCAGAGACATGAACTTGAAGTGCATACTCCAAGAATCATATGAGCCTCGAACTCCTTTGATATCAGCAGCAATTCCAAAATTGAGCAACATCTCCATATGTTCTAATAGCTCACCGAGGGGGAGATCGTTATGAGAATCGCCGAACGAACGAGCGCCGATGTTGAAAGATTTGTTCGATGTTCGGAGCGCGACTGAGGAGATGACGTCAAGGATATCTGCTCGCTGCCGAAGTGTACGCATTTCCGAGTTTGAGGTTACATAATGATGAGCCATACTTCCTCAAGTATACGCCCCGACGTCATCGACGGGTAGCGCAAGAGTCACACAATTAAAGAGATCTGTTATTATATCTTATATATGAAGCGGGAAGATATTCTAGCCGAGATTCGGCGCACGGCACAGGAGAATGAAGGTAAGCCGCTTGGTGCGGCACGATTTGAGCAGGTCACTGGTATTAGACCATATGACTGGAGCAGATATTGGCCACGCTTTGGCGATGCGCAAGTCGAAGCCGGATTCGAGGCCAATAAGTTTAACAATTCATTCTCCGATGACTACTTAATGGAGAAACTTATCTCTATGACTCGCGAACTTGGTCATTTTCCCGTTGAAGGTGAGTTGCGCATCAAGAGGATAAATGATCCGGATTTTCCACATAGGGATGTTTTCAGAAGACTTGGGAGCAAGAGTGAGCGAGCGCGAAGGGTGCTTCTGTATAGCGCGGGCAAGATTGCCTACTCTGACATGGAGGTACTACTGATACCCGTAGTTGGCGAGGCGGCTCCTGGTGAGAGCCGAGAAACTATGGACGATACTCAGAATGATAAGTATGGATTTGTGTACTTAGTCAAGGGGCATCCGGGAGAGTATAAGATCGGCCGTACCAATTTTGTTGATCGCCGTCTATCAGAGCTCGGAGCTACTGCCTCGATAGCGCAGGAGTTAATTCATGAGATCAAAACTGATGATCCGGCAGGGATCGAAGCCTACTGGCATAGGCGCTTTGACGAAAAGCGGATGAAGGGTGAATGGTTTAAGCTGAGCGCTGCTGAGGTGAAGATGTTTAAGCGTTGGCGACGGATATATTAAAGGCTGAGAACCTCCTCTCTAGTTGGCCTGGCACCTTAATTTGACGGCAACGACACCTCGTATCTAGCGTCTACAACGGTCTTCCAAGGTCGTGTCCATCTTGTTATACGTCTCGTGACTCGTGAGCTCATACGCTATCCATACGCCCAGGCCAGCCCTCCAAGCTCTCGCAGGTACGCTTCCTGCGCCTTGCGCAACCAGGAGATTCGCTTCTTCGGATTCGTGAACCGCTGTTCGGCTTTATCCGGCTTGGTTAAAAGGTAGAGTAGCGCGATGCCGAGCGACACGAACCACAAGATAGCCTTCACGCTGCCAGGTTTGTTGAGTCGGGTACGCTTTAACTCCCAGATATGCTTCATATCGCGGAAAGTTTCCTCGATCTCAAAGCGATGATAATAGATCTTAATGATCTTATCCCGGCTCGAGGCGACATCATTGGTGAGGATATACCACGGCTCTTCGCACCGTTTCACCTTGGGCGAACGGATCACGCGGAGCTGCAGGCCGAATAAGCGCACGGCTGCGTCGGCCTGCTTGAGGTGGTCTACCCTGTAGCGTTCGCCGCCCAGCATGACGTACCGGCCGGCCTTCAGACGGATGTAGAACGTCGCGTCCTCGGCCACCAGGTGCCGGATAAGCGACTCGTTACCGAACCCTCGATCGAAGACCAGTCTCGGCCAGAAGCCGAGCCGGTCAGCGAAGTCCTGCAAGCTGTCGATGACGTGACCGGTGAAGGACTGGAACCGCCGGCTGGCCTGCATCGCCGCCCGGAGGTGCCGGGACCACGGCGTACTGGCGGCGCTGCCGTTCGCCGGGATGTTCAAGGCGTACGTCGCCTCGACCATGCAAGGGATGGCCCGTCCAGCGCGGGTCTGGACTGCGCCGACGAGGGCAACGATCCCGTGCATGTCACTGTGATCGACATTGACGTAGCTGGCCGGCTTGACGAGGTTGAAGGTGTCGAAGACCTGGCCGAGCTGCTCAGCGAGCCGATGGTTGGCCAGCAGGCGTTCGGACTTCCTACTGGCGGTGTTGGGATTGGCGACGACCATCCGAGCGTTGCCTGTGGCGCTCTGGAAAGAGCGCAGGGCGTAGGCCTTCATCCCAAAGTTGAACTGATGTTGCCACTTTGGGGAGACCTTGGGTAGCAATTGTTTTTGCGTTAGACGGCGAATACCGGTTATAATGTTAAGGTGCGGCACGGTGTATACCTCCTTTGTTTAGAAGCTTGGTGGAAGGGCTGTGCCGCTCTCTGGATAAGCAGCACATTAGATAAGAACATCTTTATTAACAGTACTTTTAGACGAGTGATAGCGCCCACTCAGCCGGGTAAGGTTCAGCATCTTTAGATGCTGAGTTTTTCGGGGACAGCCTTAGCCGGCTGAATGAGCACTATTTATCGTCGTCGGTACCTCCTTTCATAGTTAAGGTCAACTCGAACTTGCAATCATGCAGTTCGCGGAATCGTTTGATATCGCGTGTGATGGATTCAAACGTTGGTTCGTCTTGTTGGGTGAGAGAAGCGGACGCCGGCTGGCTGTTGTCTTGGGCCGGTTTCGGTACGGCCGCATCCCGTTGCTCTTGCGCGAGCGTGTCACTCAGAATTTGCTCACCTCTGTTGGTCAGCTGTATATGGGTGACACTCGTATTCTTTCCGCCTGGTCGGATGCGCTTTACTAAGCCCAATCTAATTAGTTCGGTCGTTGTATTGCGCAGCCAAATTGTATTCTCCTGTTGCGTGTAACCGCTGCTGCGACCCACCGCAGCGTAGATATCTTCAACAGGACGCCTGTGAGGCTCAAGCTTACTAGCGAAGAGTCTTTTTAAAGGCGTGGTGGCATTGGCATATGATGAGTTTTTCGAGGACGTCATATACGTTACCTATTATAACCATGACCCGCTGGAATTCAAAATTAATTGCGCGAGTAGTGTGTGGCCAGGCGGTCAGGCTGTGAGACAAGTGTGGGTGGTTCAGAGCGTCTCTATACTAAAAGTGCGCCATGGTTCCGGAGCACCTCTAGTGTGCTCGACGGAACCATGGCGCGATCAGGCTGCACCGGCCAGGATACTGTAGGTAGTGATCTGTCCCCTTTTGATCTGCGGATGATCGGTCGATAATTCCACCGTGAGACGCTTTTGCTTGATTAGATCGAGGATCAGCGCTGCTAGGAATTGTATCGAACGAATTCGGTCGCTAACATCTCGTGTAGGCAAGCTGCTGAGGAAGTTGACGTTCTGTCCGGAGGGGTGTGGGGCTTGGAGACCATGTCCCGGTCTACCTTCTACGTACAGCGCGAACAAGGCGAATGCCAGATCGGCCGGAACGCTACGCTTAACAGCACGTATTGTCAGCACACCCTCGCACGCTAAGTCGATGACTCCACGAGCGATAGCCTCCTGCTCCTTTTCGTCAACAGGTGGGTCTTTGTAAGAACGGGGCATGTATCCTCCCGTGTAGGCGGTGGTTACAGTCGCCAAAAATATTACCATATAAATATCAAAATAGCAAAGATGTGCTATACTTCTACAGATATGATCGCGGATATTACAGTCACAGAAAAGAGTTTTGGTCCCAAGGTGCTAATGCATGGGATTAAATTTTCTATTGATGATGGCGAAAAAGTTGGAGTAATCGGCCGTAACGGTGTTGGTAAATCAACCCTATTCGGTATTGTTACCGGTGCTGACAAAGACTTTACTGGTGATATTATTTTTAAACGTGGCACTGTCGTAGTAGCCACAGCCCAGGAACATCATGATGTTGGCGATCAGACGGTCTTGCAATACATTCTTTCTGGCTTACCGGAATACTCTGCTCTAAGTCACATTGTTGAAACATATCCACTTACCATGGGCGACGATATGAAGATTATCAATGAGTATACCGATGCACTGCAACGGTTTGACGACAAGGGATTCTACCAGATTGAGGAACAGATCGAGCGTGAGTTGGATAATTTTCAATTACCTTCAGGTGTTGCTCACCGGACATTCGCCTCCCTTTCGGGTGGTCAAAAACGTCTGGTGGAAGTGGTTAAAATCATGCACTCCGATGCGCATCTAGCGCTTGTTGACGAGCCGACTAACCACATGGACTACGTGGCTAAAGCGCAGTTCATTGATTGGATGCAATCTGCTCGTGAAGCAATGCTAGTCATCACTCACGACCGTGACGTACTTAATGAAGTCGATCGTATTATCGAGCTCAAAGATGGCGAGAGTGTCAGCTATAAGGGTAATTACAACGCCTACCTTAAACAGAACGCGGTTAGTACTGGTACTCAAATGAATGATTTCGAGATGATCGAAAAACGAATAGCTAACCTTAAGGTGAAGGTTATTGATTATCAGCGTCTAAAGGAGAAGTCACGTAATCCTGGTACGATTCAAAAATTCAAACGTCTTGAGGAAAATTCACGTAAAGAGCTGGGCGAACTTCAGGCTAAAGAACGACCAACGTTTTGGATCGATAAAGAATCAGCTGCTAATCTTAATTACAAAGTGGCCGCTCAATACGATAAGTTCAAATCTAAGAACATTCGTATGAATCTCAAGAACGATGAGTCTCGTAGTAAACACGTACTTGTCGACGTAAAGAATTTGTCACTTGGCTATGGCGAAGCGCCGCTATTTAAGGGCATTAACATTGATCTTCGTGAAGGAGAGGCTGTTGAAGTCCGTGGGCGTAACGGTGCCGGTAAGACGACACTCATTAAAGCCCTTCTTAGTCATGACAAGGAACCTACTGAAATTGTTCGTTTTGACGGCGACATTACATTGGATAAACAAATTCGAATTGGAGTATACGAACAGGAAGTATCCCACAGTTACTTCGAACTAACACTACAGGATGCTATCGAACGAATGTATCTTGACCGTGGACTATCTATTAGCGTGCCGAAAATTCGCGCATTGCTAAGCGACTATCTTTTTACTGAGGGTGATGGTAAGGTGCCACTTTCGAAGCTCTCAGGTGGTCAAAAAGCTCGTTTCCAGGTAATTGCTATGCTTGCCAATGATCCTCAGTTACTGATTCTTGACGAGCCAACCAACCACCTTGATCTACCAAGTATTGAAGAACTTGAGACGGCTCTTGCCAAATACTCTGGTGCTATGATCTACATCAGTCACGATGGTTTCTTCCGTGATGCACTCGGTGGCGACGTCGTGCAAGTCGGCTCGGTATAGATTTCTCGATTTACAGATGCTTGTAAGGCTATTCTTAGTATAAATAATAAAAAACAGGACCTTAAACAATCCTGTTTTATTATTTACAACGAAATCTAGACGCTAGCTGATACGAGCTGCTTTTCTTTTAGGACTTCATCAATCTTACGACGATCGAAACCAAGTACGAGGCTACCGGCGATGTCAGTTACAGGTACACCCTGGAAATCACCACCATTTTTTTTCATGAGTTCCTCGTACGCATCTTTATCTTCTTCGATGTCTTTCTTAATATATTTCACGCCAAGTCGATTAAGATATTGCTCCTCGGTCTTACAAAAGGCACACCATGTCGTGCTGTAAATGATTACCTTAGCGTCGTCATCCGTCTGTTTTGTATCGTTCATACACTTCCCTCTGTCTTTACTATATACAATATAGTATACAGGAAAAGATTGATTATGTAACGGTTATGCTCTATAAATATAGGTAATGATACGTGTATTCGAAAATAGAGCTGGTTTTGCGCTCCCAACAATTCTTATTGCGTCTATGGTTATGCTTATTGTTCTTATTACAT
Organism: Candidatus Saccharimonadota bacterium; assembly: GCA_030445245.1. Taxonomy (GTDB): domain Bacteria; phylum Patescibacteriota; class Saccharimonadia; order Saccharimonadales; family Saccharimonadaceae; genus RYN-404. The sequence goes on from JAUCSD010000001.1 coordinate 189,748, forward strand.
CTGTGAGCGCCACTTCAAGCGTTCGTTCAGGACTCGACGGACAATACTATACTCAACTTGCTCGTGAAGCAGCCGAATCAGGGCTTGCTCGAGCGAATGGTTGTCTGCAAGATAGTGGATACATCTCTACTTGGGACACCAGTGCCCTCTATCCAAATACGAGCTGTACTGGAGGGTATGCCTGTACAAACAGCGCAAGCTGTTTCGTGATGCAGCGGCCGACTATTCGTACGAGTTTTACTGTGGGTCCGCCAGAGAATCAGACCGTGTCGCAGGTTGTTCGTTCGATAGGAAAAGTGGAGCTTCTCCGTGCCTCAAATGGAGAAGTTTGGCGTACGTATACGTTCACCGCGAGTGGTCGCATCGGGAAAGATCTTAGCTTCAGTACAGTAGCTTTTGGGTATTCTGGAGGTAATGGTGGTTATTTTGCGACGATTGCCGCAGACGGTAAGATTCAGGCAACGGGGTATAACGGATCGGGACAGTTGGGCAATGGGACGACTTCTAGCACCCTCACGCCGACGAAGTTTAAGCTGAATGGTGATGACAAAGCCTCTGCTATATTCACCAACTTTTTATCTAATGGCATAAATATGTTTGTATTAACCGATAAAGGGACGGTATATGGTGCGGGCAGCAATGATAGAGGCCAACTTGGTGATGGGACATTTACATCCCCTCGTTCAACTCCAGTGAAGTTTGGCTTGCCGGCCGGCGTGACGGCTAAATTCGTTGATATTGCGGGTTCGCAGACGTATGTACTGGGTAACGATAATAATCTTTATTCAAGTGGAGCCTGCAACAATGGTCTACTCGGTTATAGCTACACTATTTCGGGCTGTGCAAATAAGTCTACTTATACTCGCGTCGCCTTACCTACGGTAAATGCAACAGACTTAAATACAATTCCAACGACGAATATTGTTACAGACTACCTATCGACCTTCGTGTTGATGCAAGGTGGTAAGGTGTATGGCTGGGGTAATAATGGTCACACTCAATTTGGTAATACTACTACTGAAACGGCAGTGCCTATGCAGCTTGGTACGTTTGGTAATACTGGTCAGCCGAAAGCGACTCAGATTCAGACGGATGGTATTTCCTTTTGGGTAGTTGACGACCAGGGTACAGCTTGGGCGGCGGGTTATAACTATTATGGCGAACTGGGTGGAGGCGCTACTCCAATGGCGGTCGATAGCCTTGGTAAATGTGTGGACAATAAGAGTGGTAACGGTATTGATCTGCAATTCTATACGTGTAATGACACTGTGGCACAAGAATGGACATGGCGAACTGATGGAACGATTTATAATGCTGCTACGAACCGATGTATGAATGTTCTTGCTAACAATTCAACGGTTAACCTTGCTACCTGCAATACGTCGACTTCTCAGAAGTTCACATTCCGAAACGATAGAACAGTTATGAATACGTCTTCAGGCAAATGTCTTAACAATGGAGGGAATGACGGTGTTACGATCATCGTCTACACTTGCGGCGCCTACACGAACGAGTATATGTTTCTCTATGATACTGATAAGTTCAATCCTATTCCGATCCCGGCAAGTTCAGGTAATGTTATTAAGATATCATCAGATCAGTGGTCGGCCTCCCTACTTACGGATACCGGAGATGTCTATTGTTTTGGTGCTAATGACAGTGGTCAATGTGGAGATGGATCGGCATCAACCTTCCAACCTTTCCCCGCTAAATTTATTTTGCCGGGTGGAGTTACGGCTAAAGACATCATATCGACAGCCTATGGCGCGCCGAGCGGCTCATACTTCAGCACGTTCGTCGTTGGAAGTAACGGCAAGGTGTATGGTGCAGGAGCGAACGCCTTTGGTCAGCTTGGTGATGGTACGACGACCAACCGCTCAACACCTGTTGCAATGCTCGGTATTGACGGTGTCAGTGTGAGAGCAAAGCAAGTACTCTCTGGTAATGGTACGACAGTGGTAATTACTGAGGATAAGAAAGTATATACTGTCGGTAATAATGCAAACGGTGAGCTCGGCGACGGCACGACAACAAGTAGTTCAACCCCTCACGCTAACCGCTACACGAACGTTCTGCCGCTTACTTCGTTCTAGGACGGCGAGTTAAATGCCAGCCGCTACACAGGTCACACTTATATACAGATAATTCTAGGTCATATTGCAAGAGCATTTGATGCTCGGCAGCCGCTTCAGCCATTTTCTCATTCACGTAGCGACGCTTCTGTTGACAGTTTGAAGCAAAATGAAATAGTTGGTGTGGTGGTGCGTTATTTTTACGAGGCATATATTGGCAAACGATCTCTCTACTGGTATAGTATATAAGTAAATGAGTTCGTTACAAAACGATAGTGATAAAAAGCCTACTACGCCGCCGGACACATCGACGGTCGTTTTATTGCTAGGCACTATCGGCGATACCACTTGGCGAATGTTTGTTCCAACGATTGGTTTAACGGTGTTAGGACTCCTGGCGGATAAACAATTTCACAGTACGCCGTGGATTATGGTTCTTGGGATTATCCTTGGCACAATTCTCGCCGTCATACTCGTGAGACGTCAAATAAAGGAAGTACAGAAAAATGATAAATAACTTTGCAGCACTCGATATTCATATCAGCCTCGCGTCTCAGACGTTGTTTAGCATATTCGGTTTTAACGTTACGAACGCTATGGTGACGGGCACGATTAGCCTCGTTATCTTTCTTGCTATATTTATCTACGTTACGCAAATGGTAAAAAAAGGTAAATATAATCGTTTCGTGGGTCTTATCCAGTGGGCATTCGAAGGCATGCTTTCTCAGGTGTACTCCGTTATACCTGATCGCGTTCTGGCACGCAAGATTGCTCCTTTCGCGCTCACGATCTTTTTCTATGTACTCATTTCATACTGGATGAGTGTTATGCCAGGTCTTGAGTCGATTACCTATAATCATGTACCGATTCTTCGTAGTATTACGGCTGACATGAACTTTACGTTTGCTATTTCTATCATTGCTCTCGTGATGGTTCAGGTGTACGCGATTCAACAACATGGACAAATCGGCAACCTTCGTCGCTACATTCGCAATCCAATTAAAGATCCGATCGGCGCATTCGAAGGTTTCTTGGAATTAATCGGTGAAGTTTCACGTTATGCTGCCCTTTCTCTTCGTTTGTTCGGTAACTGTTTTGCTGGTGAAATTTTGCTAATTATCATTACTGCTCTCACCAGCTATTTCTCGGTTATTGCGTTACCGTTCTTCATGGGATTCGAGCTATTCATTGGCTTCATCCAGGCATATGTATTCTTTATATTGACGATCATCTTTACTGCTCTTGCGGTTGATTCCCATGGGGGCACTGAAGCCCATCCCGACCACACTCATCTACCCGACCATTCCTCTACTGCTGACAAATCCTCACAGGTCACAGTACGAGAATGATATAATTTAAGTTAATAATTAAAGGAGAAATAATAAATGGACAAATTAGCATTCGGACTGACATATGCACTACCAGCACTTGGTGCTGCTCTTGGTGTTGGTTTCATCGGTGCCGGCGCATTGAATGCACTTGGCCGTAACCCAGAAAAATTAAGTGACATCCGTACTCTTATGATCACTGCTATCGTCTTTTCAGACTCACTAGCTATCATCGGTATTGTTGTTGCTATTATCGCGAAATTCCTCTAGGGAAAGGTATTTAGTTTCGGATGAATATACTTACACAATTTGCGGAAACGGGCGCAGCTTCGGGCGGCATCTTTAGCGCACTTGGCATAGACTGGCAAATGCTTATTTTCCAGATCATTGCTTTTGTTGTCTTGGTGTTGCTTCTTGGTAAGTTCGTTTATCCTGTCCTTATCAAGACGGTCGATGCTCGTCACGATGATATTGAGGCAAGCACGAAGGCCGCCCAAGATGCCGAAAAGCAAGCGATTGAAGCTAGTAAGAACATCGAGAAAATGTTAAAGCAGGCACGCACTGAGGCTAGCGACATCGTTTCAACTGCCAAGGAAGAAGCTACTGCGGCCATCGAAGCTGCTGAGGCAAAATCGAAGACACGTGCTGAACGTATCGTTTCAGAGGCACATGCTCAACTTGATAAAGATATCATTGCTGCTAAGAAGATGCTTCAAAACGAAACGCTGGAACTTGTCGCTCTCGCAACCGAAAAAGTTGTCGGAAAGACCGTTTCGGCTAAAGTAGATGAAAGTGTTATTTCAACTGCCGTTCGAGAGGCTCGGTAACTACTGTGGCTCTTCGCTTATCTCGTCGTAAGATAGCTACGTATACAGCTGACCAACTATTGGCCGGTGTGTCTAAGCGAGACGTACTCCGCTCAGTCGCAGCTTATTTAGTCGATGCCAAGCGAACTCGTGAACTTACTCTTCTTGTTCGTGATATCGAAGACGTATTGGCTGAGCGTGGCCATATTGTTGCTGATGTAGCGAGCGCCCACCCATTAAGTGAAACGCTTAAGGCTGAGATTAAGAAACTAGTTGGAGGAAGTACGCCTCAGCTTCGTGAATTAGTCGAATCGGATTTGCTTGGTGGTGTGCGAGTTGACGTTCCCGGCAAACGCTTTGATGGTACGATCCGTCATAAATTAACCGCCCTTCGGGCAAAACAACTGTAAAGAAATAAGAGGAATTATATGGCTGACATAGCAATAACAGAATTGTCTCAAAATCTCCGCGATGCCATCGCTGGGCTTAAGACGTCTGAAGGCCTCGAAGAAGTCGGAATTGTTACTAGAATCGGTGACGGTGTTGCATGGGTACACGGTCTACGAAACGCTGGCTTTTCTGAAATGCTCGAGATTGAGACAAAAGAAGGTATCGTTGAGGCATTCGCCCTTAACTTAATGGAAGATGAAATTGGTGCAGTACTTCTAGGTAGCGACGTGAATGTTTCTGCAGGAAACACTGTTCGCCTTAAAGGCACACAACTTGAAGTACCCGTAGGTCCTGAGCTACTTGGTCGTGTTGTTGACCCGCTCGGTCGTCCACTTGATGGTGGTCCTGCTATCAAAACCAAGAAAACTGGTCTTGTTGAACGTGAAGCAGTCGGTGTCATGGGACGTAAATCAGTTCATGAGCCACTTATGACTGGTATTATGGCAATTGATGCCATGTTCCCTATCGGTCGTGGTCAGCGTGAGCTCATTATTGGTGACCGTCAGACAGGTAAAACAGCTATTGCAATTGATACTATGATTAACCAGGCTAAGCAAAAGAGTGGTGTCGTTAACGTCTATGTCGCTATTGGCCAGAAGCTATCGAAGATTGCTCGTCTTGTTGATCGCCTTAAACAAGAAGGCGTTATGGAGCAGACAATCATTGTTGCTACCGGTCCATCTGATCCAGCTTCAATGCTTTACCTCGCGCCATATGCTGGTACAGCTATGGGTGAATACTTCCGCGACAACAAAGAGCATGCGTTGATGATTTATGACGATCTGACTAAGCACGCCGTTGCGTATCGTCAGATGTCACTTCTCCTTCGACGTCCACCAGGTCGTGAAGCGTTCCCAGGTGACGTGTTCTATCTTCACTCTCGCCTTCTTGAACGTTCAGCTAAATTATCTGATGATCTTGGTGCTGGTTCATTGACCGCACTTCCAATTATTGAAACACAAGCTGGTGATATTTCAGCCTATATCCCAACGAATGTGATTTCGATTACCGATGGCCAGATCTTCATGGAAACGGACCTATTTTATCAAGGTATTCGACCAGCCATCTCTGCAGGTCTCTCAGTATCTCGTGTAGGTGGTGCTGCCCAAACCAAAGCTGTTAAGAGCGTCGGTGGTCACTTGAAACTTGGTCTTTCGCAGTTCCGCGAACTCGCAAGCTTTGCTCAATTTGGTAGCGATCTTGATGCTGAAACGAAGGGCCAGATTGAACGTGGTCAGCGCTTGACTGAACTTCTAAAGCAGCCACAATATCAACCAATGGGTATTTGGGAGCAAGTTTCGAGTCTTTACGTAGTAAATGAAGGTCTGTTTGACAAAGTTTCAGTTGTGAAAATTAAAGATGCCCAAGCTGCATTGTTAACTCGACTATGGACCGATCACAAAGAAGATATGCGCAAGCTCAATAGTGGTGACAAGCCAGACGAGAAGCTCTTAGCTACAATCAAAAAAGTAGCTACTTCGGCTGCGAAAGGTTTTGAGGGTTAATAATGCCATCGACGCGACAACTCAAATTGCGAATTCGCTCGGTTAAAAGTACCAAGCAGATTACCAAGGCAATGCAGCTCGTCGCGGCGAGTAAGATGCGTCGTGCTCAAGAAGCGGATAAAGTATCTGCGCCTTATAGCCAGGCGGCGAGTGAGCTGTTAACCTATCTTGCAAGCCAGGGTGCAACGAAGAGTCATGCACTATTCGAGACACGCAAGGTTAAGTCACGCCTGTTAATCGTCATTGGTTCCGACAAGGGTCTCGTAGGTGCGTATAACTCGAATGTAGTAAAGGCGTACATCCGTGAATTGCAGCAAGATGATAAGACTGGCGTAAAGAACGAGACCATCGCCATCGGACATAAGGCGTCACAATTTGTTGCACGTCTTAAGGACACGGCTGTCGCGGGTGTATATGAGTATTTGTCAGATCAGCCAGCTGGTAGTGAACTCCGTGCCATACTCGACACGGCGCGCAATAAGTTCGTGTCTGGTGATGTTGATGCTGTCGATATTGTCTACACTGAATTCTTAAGTAGTATCAATCAGAAAGTGACGACGGTACGAATCCTTCCAGCCGGATTTACCGAAACTGAAGTGACGCGTGAGATCCGCGAGGCGCTATACGAGCCAGATACCGAAACAGTGCTCGATGCGGTTACGTATCGACTAATTAGTGCGCAACTGTTTCAAGCATTGCTTGATGGCAAAGCGAGCGAGTATAGCATGCAGATGATTGCCATGAAGAATGCCACTGATAATGCCTCAGAGCTTGTCGACGATTTAACAATCGAGATGAACAAGGTACGTCAAGGTGCAATCACCCAAGAATTAGCAGAAATATCAGGCGGCGTTGAGGCGCTTAGCGAATAAAGGAGACTATGATGAGTAAAGAACAAACCGTTCAAGGCCGCATTATCCAAGTAGTTGGTGTGGTTGTGGACGTAGAATTTGAAGGCAAAAAACTACCAGGCATGTATGAAGCTCTGGAAGTTGAACATAATGGCAAAATCATTACATTAGAGGTTGCTCAGCACCTTGATGAACGCACAGTACGTACGATTGCCATGTCTTCAACAGACGGACTTCGTCGTGGCGGCAAGGTAGTAGCTACTGGCGCAAGTATCAGTGTTCCTGTTGGCGAACAGACACAGGGCCGTATGTTTAACGTCGTTGGCGAAGTGATTGATGGTGGTAAGCCAGTAACGGGCAAAAAAGCCCCTATTCACGCTGAACCGCCAGCATTTATCGATCAGTCAAACAAGACTGAGATTCTTGAAACTGGTATTAAGGTTATTGACCTTATTGCACCGCTTACTAAGGGTGGTAAAGCCGGCCTCTTCGCTGGTGCTGGTGTTGGTAAAACAGTTCTTATCCAGGAATTGATCCACAACATTGCTAAGTTCCACGATGGTAACTCAGTATTTGCTGGTGTTGGTGAACGAACTCGTGAAGGTAACGATCTTTACTACGAAATGGAAGACGCTGGCGTACTTGGTAAGACAAGTCTCGTATTTGGTCAGATGAACGAACCACCAGGAGCTCGTCTTCGTGTGGCGCTTGCCGGCCTTGCTATGGCTGAGGCGTTCCGTGACGAAGGTAAAGATGTACTTATGTTCATCGACAATATCTATCGTTACACCCAGGCTGGTGCCGAAGTATCTGCCCTGCTTGGTCGCTTGCCTTCAGCTGTGGGATACCAGCCGAACTTGCAACAAGAAATGGGTGCGCTTCAAGAGCGAATTACCTCAACGAAAAAGGGCTCAATTACTTCAGTTCAGGCTGTTTATGTGCCAGCTGACGACATGACTGATCCAGCTCCAGCTACGACGTTTGCTCACCTCGACGCAACGATCGTTATGAACCGAGCGCTCACTGAGATCGGTATCTACCCTGCGGTAGATGTACTTGATAGTAGCTCAAACAGTCTCGACGCTGAGGTTGTTGGTGAAGAGCACTATAAAGTTGCTCGTGAAGTACAACGAGTCTTGCAGCAATACAAGGAACTTCAGGACATTATCGCAATTCTTGGTATGGAAGAATTGTCTGATGATCAGAAGCTTATTGTAAACCGAGCTCGTCGTTTGCAACGCTTCTTTGCTCAGCCGTTCTATGTAGCAGAACAGTTTACCGGTAACCCAGGTGTCTACATTAAGCTTGAGGATACGATTCGCGATGCGAAGGATATTCTTGAAGGTAAATATGATAGTAAACCAGAGAGCTGGTTCTACATGGCTCCAGGAAGCCTTGCTGACAAGAAAGATTAGTAAATTATTACATTTTATGTTATAGTAAAGGTCCCGACACGCCCGTGCCGGGACCTTTCTGATAGATAGGCAAAATGACATGCCGCCACGTTGCGCACGCCCCGGTCTTGGTGGCAACCACCGCCATCCGCAGCGTCCTTCCTCCCATCCGCAGGAGCTGATCGAAAGGTCTGAGCGACCCAAGGATAACGAACCACTCTGGATTGGCCTTGCGATCCTCTTCCTCTTCGGTCTGATCTGGGTCGACTACCTGTTCGGCGGCGCCATCACGGTGCCGTACCTGGCGGTCGGTGCGGTTCTGGGCATCATCATCGTGATCTTCATACCACGCGACCTCTGGGTAAGCGTGGCACGTCTCATCGCGTTCGTGATGACAGGACTGCTTCTGTGGCGTCTGTTCGCATCTGGACTGCCGCTCGCCGGCGCCGAAGCCGCGTCACCGATCGCTCAGCACATGCAGGACGAGAGTGGCAACCTCGGCAACACGTTCAACCTCGTCTGGGTGGGTGTCATGGCCATTGCGGCCACCATCGCATTCTTCTGCTGGTGGACGAAGAAGCCGTGGCTGATCATCCTCTCGGGTCTTCTGTACCCCCTGGCCTGCTTCCCCTTCATCGGGATGTTGCTCCAGGAGGTCGCAAGAGTACACCCGTAGGAGCAAGCAACACGGTGGGGACGCCGCAAGTCATCGCGTCCCCACCAGGTCGTATCCCTATCTATCAGATATTACCCTCCCCCACTGTTATTTAGTGGGTTTTTTTGTTACTATTATAGATATGAATTTAGAACTTATTACCCTTCTTGGCAAAAAAATCGACCAAGAAGTATATGAAGTGATGATACCCACTGCCGAAGGTGAAATTGGTGTTTTCCCAGGTCACGAGCCACTTGTTACCATCGCTGTACCAGGTGCTATCGTTGTACGCTACGATAAAGGCGATAGCGACAGCCAACTCGATTACTTTGCTATTAGCGGCGGTGTCGTCGAGGTCTCACAAGAAAAGGTTCGTATCCTTGTAGACGAGGCTGATAATGGTGATGATATTATTGAATCAGAGAGCAAGGCAGCACTTGCTCGTGCGATCGAAATGCGTGACAACGCTAAAGACCAAGTAGAACTCGAACAGGCGCATCAACTTGTCGATCGTCACTCAGTCAGACTCAAAGTCGCGGATATTAGACGTCGTCACCGACGTTAACGGGAGTATGCTCTTGCGTACTGAGACGGAGCGCTGCGGCCGCTAGTGCATTATAGACATACGTGATTTCATCTATAATTTTCTTTTGAAGATCTGGGTTTGCGCCTGAGACAATATGCACGCGTAGTAAGACCTCACGAGCAAGTACGGCATTCGATTTAGCAAAAGCCTGCCACCGATCATTATGAGTTGGATCGGCAACATCTTCAAAGACATAATTAAGTAAGTCGGATTCTACGACTCGAGGTAATAAAGACTCGTGTTCGGCTGAAACCATTACCTTTAGATCATAGCAACTAATGCATATAGCGTGCAATAAACTACGTCGGCCATACATATAGCGTGTTTACCAAACCTATTGACAAGAGTAAACTTTAATATAGAACTATAATAAAATAAGTCAAGAATAGAGATTATGAGTAACGAGACTATGTCGGATAAGACTGTTGAACATGAGAAAACATACGAGCGTAACGGAAAATTTGTTGCTCGTCTTCGTGATTTAAACTTAGGCAACGGAAAAAATGGTATCCCATCGCAATATGCCGAGACTAGCAAAGAGGGACTCAATGAAATTGCTACTGAATTCGCTGAAAAGCTTCGTGAGCCAACTGACCTCAAGGCTTGTGGCTGTATTGATGGTCGCCATACTTTATGTAATGCAGACGGAAGTGCCACTGAGGTGCGTTTGCGTCGTGTCGGTGGATCAGCTTCTAACTTCGGAGTAGCCCTAAACGCTGAGGCAAGCGTTATCGACACGTTAGATCCAGACAGTGACTTGGGCGCACAGGTTATGACTGTCGATGCACATGTGAAGCGCTTGACTGGGTTCGACCGTTCAGCACACCTTGGTGGTTGTGGTGGCGCTAATGGCGAAGTCGATGACAATGAGGCTATTCATGATAACCCAGCTATTCTTGCTGCTGTTAAAGCGTTTATGGAAATCGAAGAAATACGTGAATATTTAGGTGTTGATTACGATGAGGCACTTGGCGAACGAGTTCATGTAAATGCTGGTAAGACAGCTCAACTTCTCAAAACGGCTGGATGGGTTGGTCAGAAATACGTGGACGGAGTTGTCGAGACTAATGCGGCTGGTGTTGAGGACCTTGAAGTGGATCATGACGACAAAGAACATCACGGCCACAAAGAAAATAGCATTGTCGTTATTATCGGCGATAAGACAATCGATATTGATAATGAATTTGTCTGGAACCTTAAGGCGTCTAAGATGGCTGCCGAAGCGTTTGCTGGTCAGCGCGGTAAAGAGGGATACACTCAGGCAATTATCGCGGAAATTGCTAAGCACCTCGCTGTAGCGAACCGTCTACCTAGTGTAGATACACCAATACTTCTTATTCAGGGCTAGTTGACTTAAGAAGCTGACAACAAAGCGCGGACTTCGTCCGTGCTTTTGGTGTGCATTAATTGTTCACGTAGTTCACTCGCACCAGGAAAATCTCGTATATAGATCTTAAAGAAACGTTTCAAGGGATCGAATCGTCGTGGTTCGAGTTCGGTTGTGTATTTATCAAATAGATCTAGTTGTAGACTTAGTAAGCCGAGGAGTTCTTCGCGAGTATGTTCTCTTTTTGTCTTCTCAAATGCGAAAGGATTTGTAAAAATACCTCGACCAATCATGACGCCGTCAATGCCGTATTGTTTGATTAATTCTTCACCATGCTCACGGTCGCGAATGTCACCGTTTATAGTAAGTAGTGTCTGTGGTGCAATTTCATCACGGAGTGCTTTGATCTCTGGAATGAGCTCAAAATGCGCCGGGACCTTGCTCATTTCTTTGCGGGTACGCAAATGAATAGTGAGGTTTGCGATGTTCTGCTCGAGAAGATGAGTGAGCCATGGACGCCATTCATCGGTTGATGTAAACCCAAGCCGAGTCTTAACGCTAACTGGTAGACCGCTTTCTTTGACGCTGGCGATAAGTTGACTTGCGATTTCAGGTTGTTTAATGAGATAACTACCGCCAGATTTGACGACGTTTTTTACGGGGCAGCCCATATTTATATCAATGCCGCTATATCCCATGGCAGCAAGGTCTTTCCCCATCTTCGCAAACTCGTCGGGTTTACTTCCCCATATCTGGGCTACCATAGGTTGTTCGTCGCTGGTAAATGCAAGTCGTCCACGGGTACTGTGAATCCCAGCAGGGCTACAGTAACTACTTGCGTTTGTAAATTCGGTGAAGAAAACATCAGGTTTTGCGGCAGTTGCAACAACATGACGAAAAACGACGTCAGTAACCGCCTCCATAGGAGCCAGAATAAAGAATGGTCGTGGTAAATCGTGCCAAAAGTTGTGCATAATAACAATTTATTATATCACTATATAGCCAAGACTTCATAGCCAGATGAATATTAGCATTTTAATTTTGAATATCACGTCTTCCGCTAGTCATAAGGCGTCGGGCGTTATGACTAGCGGAAGACGGACAGGTATGACTCGACCTGTGGTCCGTCTGAGAATCAGACGCCGCCTTCCGAGTTTGAACCGCATTACTCTTTCTTCTTACGGCTCTTCCTGAGCGCATCTTTCCTGTCCGTCAGTTCATCGGCAGCTTTCTCGATCTGAGCTTGAATGGCGCGTGCCTGGTCTCCAATCTCCCCTGAAGCTCCTAATGCGTAGTTGAAAAGGTCAAGGTCTCGCTTTGTGACGATGCCACTGCCGGCGACGCCCTGGCTGCGCTTTATGACACCCAGCACAGCTTGATAGAGTTGGGGCCGGCGATTGATTTTGCGCTCTCTTCTCGCATCTTCCTTCATGGCTACTTCCTCGTGCGTGGGAGATACCTTTTTAGTTTCGACGAGACGGTCTGTGGTTGAACCTCAAGGAATCATACCTGTCAAAGCTCATTGCTCATGGGTCATTGTGATGATATGAGTCAATGTATTGTAATATACATCTAATATACGTATATTACAATAAATTAAATAAAAAACGTCTCCCGCTTCTCACAACAACTGTTATGAAGAATGGGAGACGGACAGGAATAGTGCTCTGGCCTGTTTTTTTCGAATGGGTCGTCGTACAACCCAAACGTTCTCCCCCTGCTCATTACAAGCAGACCTGACAGGTGCCGGCAGGCTTGTTGCGTTTGCCAGTCCAGTAGCCACCAAAACCGTCCCAGACGGAACAGTTCTTGCAGCCACGCGGATTGTTGTCCTTGCAGCCCTGGCAGCTTCCGCTGCCCTTGCACGCGCAGCTCGCCTTGGCCATGGCCATCGAGACAACCATGAACAGAACAAACAGACGGAGTCGTAGCATTGCTACCACCTTACCTTCACATTGAGGTCGGATCGAAAAAATGATGGCGAACACGCGCAGTCTGCCTACCATTTTTCTGAGACACGAAGTCAGCTTCTCGGCAAAGAAGCTACATCAGTATCTAGTAGGGGTTCATACGGAATTGTACGTACGTATGTCCGCCAGCTCAGGAGCCTGTCGCTTGGAGCGACCTGCATTTGAGATAACACTATTCCTGTCAAAAAACGCTTTGAAACAACGATGCGTTTTGACGGCAGTGCTTCTCAGCTATTAAATATTATAAACCAGTTTAGCCGTTTAGTCAATTGTAGAAGGAACGGTATCTGCTATAAGATCGTCCTCAAATTCAAGCACACCCTTATAGCTTGGCTCATACGCACTTGTATCTGGCAGATCAAGCATAATAATGCGTCGCCATACCGAGTGAATGAGCTGTCGGAAGCGAGCGAGCTCCTCGTGAGAGAATTGCGCTTCAAGGGAGATGATATCACCATTGAGTGTCGGTTCAACAAACTGAATGACACTCTTTTCAACTGTAAACTTGTTGTAGTCTCGTGAGTGATGTATAAGCAGGCAGTAGAACATCAGCTGTTGTTTGTATCGATGTAGCTTCATCTTTTCGTAGTCGGTCTTGCCTGTCCAGTTTCGAATTGCCTTACCTGTTTTGTAGTCGGTGACGGTAATTGTCTGATCCTGGATATCAACAAGATCGAGTGAGCCAGTAAGGTGGGCTTCCTCAAAGAAGACGGCTTGACCGGCAAAGTTAAGTTCGGTTTTTTGCGACGGAGAGAATTCAGAGTACTTTACTTCAAGGAAACGCGAAAGCGCCTCACTTCCCTTTTGCAGATAGATGTCGAAGTCTCTATCGGTCAGATGTTGTGAGTGCAGATTCTCCTCAAAGTCATGTAGGATGTCTTCGATTGGGCGGTGTTTACCGGTTGCAGTGAGGTGTGAATGAGCGCGTTGCAATGTTGTATGGATTGCTGATCCATACCCCGCGCTTGGACTGGTAGCTTGCGGAAAACGAAGTAGGTTGTTCATTAAAAACGCTTGTGGACCCCCACGAGATACGTCGAGGAATGCATTTAGATGGGTGCTGCTGAGCTTATAGTTCTCGAGGGCGGGAGCGAGGAGCTCACGCATTGATGGTGTTAGTGGTGTGACGATTGGTTGATACCATACAAGCTCCGCTGAATGAGTTAGGCTTTCGATTGAACTTGGCAACTGTGGCTGTGTAGCCTGCCATGTCTCACCGATCAAAAAGCTAGCAGGTAGTGTATTCTTCTGTTTATCATCCGCACCGCTGTAGCTGATTTTTAGGTGCATACGAGCGCGAGTCATGGCAACGAAAAATAAACGAAGCCGTTCATCAAACGTGTCACCGGATGGGGCGAGTGGCAGGTTTTCGGGATAGCTGATGAGACGGTTACGTGTGCGGACACGTTCACCCCACGCTGAGTCGACTGCCCCAATAACGTACACCGTATCAAACTCAAGACCTTTTGATTTATGCGCGGTCATAAGGTTAACGGCATTATCAATGTGGTGTGTGCGTGGTCGAACACTTGTAATAGTACTGCCTAATTGGCGATGAAGCTTAATGAATTCAAGGAAGGACTGAAGTGTCGGTGTCTCAAGAGGCTTGTAGTCAACTAATTTGGTACGAATGGTACGCAGAGCTTCGAGATACGTTAGGTAGGCGTCAGGAGCTTCTTTAAGTTGCTGGGCGGAGAAATAGTGTTCGTATAGCGGAGAAACAAATTCCAATGGACTGCTTTCGTCATGTAACGTTCCCTGCTCTAGTTTAAGAGATGGATTTGAGGCGAGCGTCTGATGTTTTGGCACACCGATAATTTCATCGAGCATTTGCTCTAAGTGACTATGAGCAAGCAGCTGAGACGTAGTAATAAGCCAGTTCTGTAACGGCTTCAGCGCTGGAGTTGTTGCCATTATTTCCATCCATAATTGATGATTCTGTTGGGCCTGGAGGCCAAGCTGCCAGATATCAAGCGGAGGTATGGCAAACGCTGGATGGGATAGCAGCTTCGGCAGGAGACTATCGGCATCCTTATGCCGTTGTTCAAAGAGAGCAACCAGGATGCTTGAAGCATGCTCAATGAGGACGATAATATCGAGGTCGAGCACATTATCGCGTCGTTCATAATTAACGGGGATACCAGCACTCGCAAAGTAAGGCAGCAACGCCATTATTTCATGATGACGTCGTGCGAGTACGGCGATAGATGCTGCCGACTGGCCACCCTTAAGCGCCGACTCAATACTGTTAAGTAACCAACTACGTTCGTCGCTGACGCTCGGGAGCTCAACAAGTTCTACGCTCGTCTCACTTGGCGTAAAATGGGCAGTCAGTGTTTTATTGAGATCTGGTACGTGATTTTCAAGTCGATCTGATCCGAGCTTGATTACGCTGCGGGCATGTGAAAGGATGGTATCACTGGACCTATAGTTATCGGTGAGGGTAATAAGTACTGTCTCGTTGAATAGATCCCGGAAGGCGCTAATATTGCCTACATCGGCACCCTGAAAGCTATAGATTGCTTGGTCGTCATCGCCTACGACGAGAATATTTGGTCGGCCATTATTTATTTCGTTATTCGTTAGATCATACAGAATACGCATTTGAGCCATGTTCGTATCCTGAAACTCATCAACCATAATATACTGATATTTTTCTTGAAGATTGAACCGAAGCTCGGGGAATACTTCCATCGCATGTACAACGCGTAAAATCATATCATCAAAGTCGTATAACTCAGCTTCTTGCATGCGAGCAAGATATTGATAGTAAACGAAACTTGTCGCTCGAAGCTTTTTTTGACGGTCGCGGGATTTTAAGACAAACTCCCCTGTCTCATCCTTCTTAAACCATGTGTTCCGCCATGAAGTTAACGGTTTAGTCGAGTTTGTTTCTTGGGCGACGGCAATAGTAGACTCAAGACTTCCTGCGAGAACACGAGCCAGTGACGTAATTCCTGGTAGTTCGATCTCTTCATTTGTACGTTGGATAATTTCAACGAGTGGCGCGAGCTGATCAGCCGTCGTTTTAGAAAGTCGTGCTGCAAATACCTGGGCAAGCAGCGGTTCCGCCACCTCAATGACATGATCGTTAGCATCGAGTACGGCGAGTAACTCATCACTCGTGAGACCACTTTTTTTAAGTTCTGAAATGGTCGTAAGCGTATCACTAAGATGAGTGTATTCGCCGTTCATCTTACTTGCTAGCGGATTGCTATATTCGAGTTCATCAAAAATGCCACGAAGGAGTTGATAGCAGCTTAACTGGTCAGCGGCTCGGAAATTGGCGCCATGATAAAAGAATTCACCATTATGATTGATGACGTCTGTGCCAAAACTGTGGAATGTATGGATAGCGACTTTATAGGCATTAACGCCAATGATATGGGTAAGACGTTCACGCATGGCGTTAGCACCACTATCGGTAAATGTGAGACAGAGGATATTTTCAGGAAGAACGTCAGTTTTCTTCAAGATGTTTGCAGCTCGCATACTAAGGAGTTCGGTCTTACCTGTGCCCGGCCCGGCAATAACCATCACTGGCCCGTCAATAAGATCAACGGCTTGTTTTTGGGCGAGATTGAGATGTGAGTAACGTTCAGTAAAATCCATTACTACTATTGTAGCGTAAATCAGTCGTCGATGTTCGGGAACTCATCGTCGAAACTACTGAGGTCGTTCATGGCGTTTAATTCTACTTGTCGGGCGATAGCAGCCCCGCCAACTACATAGTCTCGGAGTGATGGCCAGAAACGAACGGCACCCTGGCCTATGATATAGGTTGTTCGAGGGAGTTCATCGGTCAGCTGATCTTTAGCGATGATTATTTTTGCAAGATGTTCATCCGATAATAACACTTCTTTCATGCGCATGATGTGGCGCATGACAGTAGGGTTATCGAGACCGTCTGTTGTTTGAAGACGCACATTAGGAGAGAGCGCCTCGTATATTCCCATGCCCGTAGAAAGTGCGGCTACGTGCTCACTGTCAAGTTGTGTTCGTGCAGCGCTACCAAGTACCTGGTGTCCTAGCCTATAGAGAAGACTAAACTGCTCTGCCTGAAGATGCTCCGCCTCAAGTCGTGCTGGATCTGCAAGAAACAGTTCTTCGAGCATTGCCGCTGTGCTGTCAGTAATGTCTCTTTTCGGAAAATCAGGTTGAAATTCGAAAGAAAGTTTCATAGTAGTATAACTATACACTATTTCGCATTATTATCAACTTAATGCTACAATAGAGCTACTATGCGTGACGAAATCTATGATGACATGGAGCTTGAAAAGCTTGCTAAAGACCGTTTCGGACTTGATATTGATATTGCCCAAGTAATCGTGCGAGACATCGAAGTGAGTCGTACTGCGACTGCCACCGTCTTCCTGACCAAGAAGAAACAACTTCTGGTATATGTTAACGGGCACTCTCGTCTGCTTCTTGGTGATATCAAAAAAATTGTCTCACGAATGGGACTCCGTGCTGAGATTTATTTTCCACCCAAAGGCCAACCTGACTACTTTGATATGATAGGCCATGAAAAGTTTCGTGAGGTATTTCCGGGACGTGGTCATATTAGTGATGCTGACATTCTCTTTTACCGAACCTTGGCACCCTATAATCCAGCACTCGTACTCATTAGCGAAGTAAAAACCGGTGAAATTTATCAATACGACAGCGATGCGCGAAGTGACTGGCGCGTTGCCGCGCACTTTACTTACCGTCGCATCAAAACCAGCTAGAATTTATTTTAAATCAAGCACAACGAGATGCTCGATGTGAGGCGTTCGGGGGAAGAAGTTATAGCCACGATGAGCACGGATGCCGTAGTTTTCGGCGAGGCGTGCTACATCGCGTGCCTGCGTAACAGGGTTACAGCTAAGGTAAATGATACGTGCAGGTTTTGCTTCGAGCAGCTTTTTAACGACATCTTCGTGAAGTCCGGCGCGTGGTGGATCAACGATTATCGTGGCGTCGGTCGTAATGTTTTCGAGGACGCTTTCGCTTGGTGCAAGAATTGCTCGAGCGGCTTTTTCACGCTGGAGTGCTGTGATATTACGCTCCATCTCACGCACGGCATGTTCACTAATTTCTACCATAGTAACATTGTTGCCACCTATAGTAAGGCCGATTGTTCCGACACCGCTGTATAGATCAACGGTTGGTTTGGTTGCATCTACCCATTCTTTCATGTCACGAAGTGCTTGTTCGTATACAGGAATATTAATCTGGAAGAAGCCTTCCACAGCATAGGTGAATGGAATATCAAGGATAGTGTCGGTAAGGGATGTTGTTCCCCATGCTTGCATACGGTGAGTAATGACACTAGCAGGGCTCTTAGGGTTACTGAAGATAAGTTCAAAGCCAGCAATGTTGAGTGTCTCAATTTCTTCAGGACTAAAGACGGTGAAGTTTTCATCCTTAACGTACAGTTGAGCGACGACATTTCCCTTTTGATCGCAACGAACGATGACTGTTTTAAGTACAAAAGCTTGAGTATCACGAGCTCGTAAAACATCACGAATGGCGTGGGCAGCTTCGTTAATTGTAGGGTCGGCAAGGCTTGTGCCGTCGACGGGAATTTTACCGTGCGTGCCGCGACGGAAAAAAGCGAGGTCAAGTTGGGCTGATTCTTTGTCCCACCACCAGCTAAATTCGATTTTATTACGGTAGGCAAATTCTCGCTTATCGCTATAGACATCGATTGGTTCAGGGACGACGATATCATGCAATTCAAATGCCTCTTCGATGAGAGCGGCTTTGTAGTGCTGCTCGGCGTCAAATGTCATGATTTGCCATGGGCTTGTAGAGAGGTAGCTCTCACCATCAACAGGTTCGATTCGTTCCTTACTTGGCTCGATAACTTCAGTTACAATGCCTTCAAGAAAACTAGATTTCTTTTTAGTAATCTGAATCTCGACTTTTTCGCCAGGAAGACCGCCCCAGACGAATGCTTTTTTCCCGTAATCTAATTGACCAAGGGTTTGGCCGCCGCCAACGATTTTTTCAAGGGTAAGTGTTTTAAAGACTGGTTGTTTCATATCTCTCTAGTATAACAGATATGTAACAGATGTGGCAGGCTCATTACTTGTTGCCGTACATAATAGGTATGTAGGATATCATTTTGTAGGATTTCAAGACTTTTACGTAGAGAATAGGTTTTATAAAATAGTAAATGAGTGGGACGATCCACTCCGGAGGCAAGGAGACCTGAGATCATGGATCTCACGCAAGTTCACGTCGTGGCGGATGCTTCGACGATTGAGGGTGCTGCCTGGGAGAAATCCAGGCGAAGCAATCCTAGCGGCAACTGCGCCGAAGTGGCCTTGATGGGCGACATCGTGGCAGTTCGTCACTCCAAGAACAAGACCGGGCCGGCGCTGATTTTCACTGGTCCCGAGTGGGACGCGCTCGTCAGCGGCGTCAAGGACGGCGACTTCGACCGGAAGTCGTAGGCTTCCAGCCTCGACACACATCCGTCTGGATCTCAACAGGAGACCAGGCGGGTGTGTACCCTTCCCTTTTCTTTAGATAATTCTTTTTGAAATGATCTGATCAAGTAAAGCCATGCGAACATACAGTCCGTTGCCGGCTTGTTCAAAGTATTTTGCTCGAGGATCACTATCAGTGAGTGGGCTGATCTCGTCGACACGTGGTAACGGGTGCATGATGATGGCATGTGCGGGTAGATGCGTAAGAATTTCCGGATCAAGTACGAAGCCATCCGTAGGTAGTGTGCTCGGATCGGCAAGTCGTTCTTTTTGCAGGCGTGTCCAATAGACGATATCGGCGGTTTTAAATGCGGACGACATGTCGATCGTTTCCTGGAATGCCGTTTTACTTGCTTTGAGTACGTCTTTTATATCTTCCCCTATTTGCAGTTCAGGCATTGAGACGAATGTTATCCGATTATTCGGGTATGAAGATAAAAGCTGAGCAAGTGATCGAACCGTCCTGCCATTTGCAAGATCACCACCCATGACGATATGAAGATTATCAAGTCGGCCAAATTGCCTGTATATTGTATAGGCATCGAGGAGGGCTTGGGTCGGGTGTTCCCCTTTGCCGTCTCCCGCATTGATAATCGGGGTCTGACTAACCTTTGCAGCACGGGCTGCGGCACCAGTTTCGTGATGGCGTAGGACGATGATATCAAAGTTGTATGCATCCAATACTCGGATCGTGTCTTCAATTGTCTCGCCTTTTGCCGCCGAAGAGAATTCACGAGCGTTCTCGGTACTTACTACGCCCATACCCAGTTTGACGGCTGCGGCTTCGAAGCTAAGTCGAGTACGAGTCGAGGGCTCATAGAACAGGCTACATAGCTGCCGACCCTTATGAAGTTCTGCCAATTCTTTTCGCTGCTTGGGAGATGAATAATTCCGTAATTCGTCGGCGCGGGTAAATAGTTGATCTAGCTGGCTGTGCGTGTATTGCGTAACGGCTAGAATATGCATTACTCTGACTATAACACAATTGTGTCATGCTATTCTTTATGACATAGTAGTATATGTCAGAGAACGACTACCCGACAGTATCGAGGAGATCGTAGTGGAACTTCGTGCACCGAACCCGTTGCAGCTCTATGACTTGACGCTCATCGGCCTGACCTGGCTGAGGCACGCGAACCCGGGAGAGCTGGGCCGTCTCGGATCGAGCGTGATTCGTGTGATGTACGGCGCTGGCGTAATCCCCAATGCTGTCAGAGTAAGCGTGGGCACTAACTACAAGCTCATCGGCCTGGCAATGCAGAACATGGAGAAGATCGAGGGGAAATGCCCGCCGAAGCGGCAGCTCGATCGCCACGTCCGCGAATCCGACAGGCATCTGCTCGTGCTGGTGCCTCGTTCACCCTTCCTCTCTGTGAATCTGTTCAGTACCAAGGGCTACAAGCTCGTCATCACCGATGTTGGAATCGAGTATGCCCAGGGGAAGGTGCCGAGCTACAAGCAGTACACCGACGCGGACCGTTTCATGGATTCCTGGCACCGAAACGCAAAGCAAATGCGTGCGATGTATGGAACGGGTGCAATGGTGAGTGAATCTCGCGACTAGGTCTCAGACAACGTTGTAGTAGGCGTATAACTGCTATATATGACCCCGAATGGAGACTGTATAAAGCAGGACCCACTCGGGGTCCTGTCATGCCTCATGCTTTTTATGTTTCGTGTATAATGAGTAGGAAAAGTATGACTCAAATCAGCTTGCAGTAGTATGAGTAAAACCATGCAGGAATCATTATCTCTAGAAGGAGTGTTATGGCAAAAGCGATCATCGGTACCGAGCATCTTAATAAGACCTACGGCAAGAAGGACTCGCTCTTCATTGCACTTAAAGACATTAATCTTGATATTAAACAGGGCGAATCGATCGCCATCATCGGTAAGAGTGGCTCGGGTAAAAGTACGTTAATGCACTTACTTGCCCTGCTCGACTCACCTACGAGTGGCGAGATTACTGTAAACGGCGAATCTTCTTCACGCTTATCACGTCGCCAGAAAGATAAATTGCGTAATAAGCAGTTTGGTTTTGTTTTTCAACAGTTCTTCCTTAATGCAAATAACTCAGTGCTCGATAACGTCATCTTGCCATTGAAGATTGCTGGTAAGTCTCGGCGCGAACGAAACCGCCTAGGCATGAAAGCACTTGAAGACGTCGAGCTTGCCGACAAAGCAAATAACAAAGCGAATGATTTAAGCGGTGGCCAGAAGCAACGAGTCGTTATTGCTCGTGCGCTTATTAACGATCCAAATATTATCTTTGCCGATGAACCAACAGGCAATCTTGATAGTGTGACTGGTCAAAAGATTGAAGAAATGCTGTTTTCTCTTAACAAGACCAAAAATATTACATTAATTATCGTTACGCACGACGCAGACCTAGCGGCTCGTTGTGATCGCCAGATTCGTATAAAAGACGGTCAGATTGAACAGGAGACAAAATAATGAAGTTTTTAGACATCCTAGGCTCAGCTAGTTCAAATATGCTACGTAGCAAAGTTCGTACTATCCTTACGATCACCGCAATTTTTATCGGTGCCTTCACCATTACGCTAACCGTTGGTATCAGCTCGGGTGTTTCGTCGTACATAGACAAGCAGCTTGGTAACATCGGTGCAGAAAACGTACTCCTTATTCGACCCAAAGTTGATCTTGATACTGGCAGTGGCCCAAAGAAGTATGATCCGGAACATACGGTGAACAGTGCTGCACAAGCGAGATCAGGCAACGTCACACTAACAAGTAAAGATATTGAAAAAATAAAGACCCAGGATGGCATAAAAGACGTGCAGCCTATCATTGCTGCTGTGCCAGATTATATTCAGAACGGTAGCGGCGATAAGTATCAGATAAGCACTCAGTCGTTTATCGATGGCAGCAGATTTGATCTTGCAAGTGGCAAGCTCCCTGACAATAGCGCAATACAACCAGAGGTTCTGTTACCTGTGTCATTTGTCAGTCCTCTTGGCTTCTCGTCTAATGAATCAGCGGTTGGGCAAACGGTCACGTTTGCGATTAAAACATCTCTTGGTAAGCAAGAAATGGTTAGCGCGAAAATCAGTGGCGTGCAGCAGCAGTCATTACTTTCCGATGCTGGAGGTGCCAGCGCTAATAAGAAGCTCATCTCTGAGCTGACGGCTATTCAAACGCGTGGCTTACCTGCAGATACGGCCAATAAATATCCTGCCGCATCTGCTCAGCTAGCAAGTGGTATTAGTGATAGTCAGCTGCAGATGATCAAGGACGGCTTGAAATCAAAGGGTTACCAAGCTCTCACCGTTGCGGACCAGATTGGCATCATTAAGCAAGTTATTGATGCGATTACCTATGTGCTCATATTCTTTGGTGCCATTGCCCTGCTCGCTGCGAGCTTCGGTATCATCAATACGCTTTATATGTCCGTTCAAGAACGAACCAAGGAGATCGGTCTTATGAAGGCCATGGGCATGAGTCGTTCGAAAGTCTTTCTGCTTTTTAGCGTCGAGGCGATCCTTCTTGGATTCTGGGGTAGTGGTATCGGTGCGTTGGCAGCAATTGGCGCCGGTCAGCTTGTTAACAAGATTGCTTCAGCTGGTTTTCTAAAAGATCTGCCAGGCTTCAGTTTAACCGAGTTCCCTATTCTCTCAATTGCATCAATCATGCTACTTATTATGACGATTGCATTCCTAGCAGGTACGCTGCCAGCACGTCGTGCAGCTAAGCAAGACCCTATCGACGCTTTGCGATACGAATAGGCTTATCTGTTATCAGATTAAAAAGACCGCTCGAAGAGCGGTCTTTTTAATCGGTATTACGGGTTGCGGAAGTTCATGATAGCAGTGTTCACGCGGTGGGCGTCGCAAGCGTGCTGCGACGCCCACCAAAGGGAGGGGTGAGTTCACTCGATGAGCTTGATCGAGATGTGGTTGTTTTCTCCCTTCGTGAGCATCACTCGTGGATAGACGTATCCGAACGAGGGAAGATCGTGCTCGTTCACCACCATCACGATGCCCTGGATTGATCTGCTCCTGCGTGAGTGAGTGATCAGGGCGATGGCGTAGACCGTGCTCGTGACGGGCGACACGATGCGGGCGAGTTTGACAGGACCTCGCCTCACTGTGCATAGCGATGGAAGGTTGTCGAAGGTCACCTCCTCATAGGTGAAACCAGCTCGAAGTTCCCCCATCCACGGCTCTTGGTCTGCAGCTTCTCGAGAACCCATGGCGCTCCCTTGTCTACTCACTGCCGAAGTGGTCAGTTGAGCCAAGGCGATGATAATGCATGTATGTATTTAGTGTCAAATGTTCTTGGTATACTTAAATAATATGGCACAAAAGAAACTTCATGGAGTAAATTTGGGTGGTTACTCGTCGAGAGATGGGTGACCCGGATCAATAGACTATAGGTTGATCACTAATAGTTACAGCTGACTAGTATAGGCAGCCCACCCCGCTTCAATCGTTGCTAAGTCTCGAGTTTTGAGTGACGGTATTTCTCGCATATCGAAACTATTACTTTCAATAATCTCTTCACCCGTTGGCAACATAAGACCATCTTTGGTCGTTGCCCAGTAGTACGGTAAGTAACCGATGGGATGCGGGTATGTTCTTCCTTCTTGTTGATGTGGAATTGGCCGACGTGAGATAATTTTACGAACGGCAAAAAGACGATATGTATCGATAATAAAGCCACCCTCTTCAAGCGCTTCCCGACGAAGAGCATCCTCGAGAGTCTCGTTAGCTTCAATGTGACCGCCGAGCATACCCCATCCGCGTTCACTTCGTGCCAGAACAATCTTATTGTCGTAGATGGCCACCGACATAACAGCACTGCAAAGCTCAATGGGCGGCAGAACAGATGTCGTATAAAGCTCCCAGCTAATATCGTTATTCCATGAACCCGTCTCAAGCAACGTATGAGTTGATTTATTCATTGAACAATCATACCAGAGTAAAAGGCGTGTGTCTTTAGATGATTTTCTATAAATCTATTGCATATATTGACAAATGCGCATAATATGAACATAAGATGTGTATATGAGTCGGTACCCCATGCAGATGCGTGGGATTTTTGACGACTTACACTAAATAATTAAATTTATTCTGATGAAGGTTACAGCCCGATAACGCGACTGCAAATGTTACCAGTAGAAGGATAGAAGTATATGACAACCGAGACGTTGCAGCGTGCTAGCTCTGTAAGAGAAGACGATCCTGTGAAAAAAATATTAATTGTAGGACCGGGTGCGAATACAAGAAACTTACTTAATGCGCCAGGTGGGTTAAGAGAGAGTGGGCATCACGATATTTATTATGCGGGCATCTCAACGGCACCGCCTGCAATTGAAATTCCAGAAGGCCATCTTTACGAAGTGGATACTCCAGAAGGCAGAGAAAGTCTTCAGCGACTTCTTGCTGATGAGGCGTTTCACGCTACGTATTACAGTACGCCGGCAGAGTACCACGAAAAAGGTATAATCGATGGCCTACAAGAACTTGCTGAAGGTCGTGGTAAGGTGGTTGTAGCAACTAAGCCAGTCGTCGAAAATACTGAACAGGCGCGAAGAGTTCGCACTGCCATAAAGCTGACTCAGAGAAGGTTGCGTGAACGACTTGGTGAATCCTACAACCCTGTGGAAACTCCCCCTGTATTAGTCCATGAACATTACCTCAAGAAGGGTGCTTGGGTGGCGGTTCGTAAGCAGATTCCTGAACTTAGCAAGCGATTTGGTCGTTTAGAGAGTGCTGAAGTTCATATTCAGGAACGTCGAACAGCTAAGGACGAGGGACGAGAAAAAGTTGTCGGAGCCGGTGCTTTCGAAGATTTAGGTCCTCATGCCTTGAGTCTTGGACTTGATGCACAGAGGGCAATCAATGAGGATCCAGATGGTCTGTACCTCATTACTGATAACTCACAGATGGATGTTGATTTTGTCCGTCATGATGATCCTGGGTTCGCTGATAATGAAACAGGGTTTAGGATACGAGGAACGACACAAGTCATAGATAAAAAGACGGCTGACACCCATGAGCTCAACTTCGTTTGGTGTGGCGGAAAAGGTCTTATTGATAAGAAGGAAGTTCGCTTAACGTTTGTAGACGAGATGGGTGTACGCACGACGATTGTCGCAGACTTAATAGCAAACAGGATAGTTGACGTTCCTGATCCAGCTCGTGATCTTTTTCCTGAGGTACAGTATGTTGATAATGGTTACGGTGAATCAGTCGCTGCGGGTCTTAATGGTGGCATACCGAAGGATAATTTCCAGTTGTATGAGGATGCTGAAAAAGTTGTTCTTTGGGGTAGTAAGCTTACTGAAAAAGGACGTGCAAAAGGGGCTCCAATTCCCTACTCTGGCAACAAATCGATAGAAGATATTTTCGCGGCCGCTTAATCTAACGTGGGACGTATTCGTTCCAGTGTTTGGGGGTCATGTCTTTTAGCGCGGGGTCAGATAAGCAGCGCAAGAGCAGGCGGGCAGTTTCGGCGTTTGTAAATAGCGGTACGTGGTTGTCGATGGCTAGCCGTCGAATTGTATAGGCGTCGGTCGTATCATCTTCCCATGAAGGTATATTTATCATTAGGTCGAAAGTCTTATGTTCGATCGCACTGGCTACGCTCGGTTGCCGAGCCACGTTTACCTTATGAAGTTTGGTTGAGGTAATGCCGTGACGTTTGAAGAAGTCATGCGTACCCTCGGTCGAATATATTATCCAGTCGTTCTCCTGTAGGAGCAGCGCCTCTTCGATGAATTTGTATTTCTGTTCGTCTGGGAGGCTAACAAATACGTGCTTTCCTTTCACTTGCTGTTCTGTAGCCAGCCACGATAAATAGAATGCCTCTTCGAGATTTGCACCAATACAGGCTACTTCTCCAGTTGAAGCCATTTCCACGCCCGCTACTGGATCTGCTCCCTTGAGTCGATTGTAAGAGAACTGCGGACTTTTAACACCGACATGATCCAATTCGAGGGTCTGGTAAACGGAATTGTTTTTAATGCCGAGCATAGCTTCCGTGGCGATCTCAATGAAATTATAGCCTGAGACCTTGGAAACGAAAGGAAATGACCGGGAAGCACGTACATTACACTCGATCACCTTCAGTTCATTGTCCTTGGCTATAAACTGAATATTGAATGGGCCGGTAACTTTAAGGTTTTTAACAACCTCCTTTGCGATCTGTTTTGCACGACGAACCGTCTCAAGATAAAGACGCTGGGCCGGATAAATTACCGTAGCATCCCCTGAGTGAATACCGGCATTTTCGATGTGTTCAGACATGGCGTAGATGATAAGTTTGCCATCTTGAGCGACTCCATCAATTTCGAGTTCTTTGGCATTTAAAATAAATTGTGAGATAACTACTGGATGATCGGGCGAAAGATGGGTTGCTTCTCTCAAGTATATTCGTAGCTCCTTGTCTGTTTGTACGACGTTCATCGCACCTCCCGAAAGAACATACGAGGGTCGAATAAGGAGTGGGTAGCCCACCTTGCGAGCGAACTGTTTTGCCGTGGTGAGATCCGTTACTTCTTGCCAGTCTGGCTGGTCGATTCCAAGCTTGGTGAGCATTGATGAAAACTTTTGACGATCTTCTGCCCTATCGATCTGTTCGGCTGACGTACCGAGGATTGGATAATGATTACGAGCAAGAGGGAGCGCTAAGTTATTAGCAATCTGCCCACCGACAGATACGACAATTCCTCTTGGCTGCTCAAAGTCCGCTATGTCCTGAATCCGTTCCAGGGTCAGTTCTTCAAAGTACAATCGATCCGATCGGTCATAGTCCGTAGAGACTGTTTCAGGATTTGAGTTGATGATGATTGTTTTATGGCCCTTTTCTTGGAGTGTTTTTGCGGCGTTGACTGCACACCAATCAAACTCGACTGAGGAGCCGATACAGTATGGTCCTGAGCCAATAATAGCAATCGCTTTCTTGCCGAGTGGCAATATATCATTTGTTCCACCGTGATATGTCATATACAAATAGTTTGTTTCAGCATCGAACTCACCAGCAAGCGTATCAATCTGTTTTATGAATGGGAGTATGTTCTGCTTTATTCTTAATTTCCGGATGGCATTCTCAGTCGATTGCTTCAGCTGCGCGATTGTTTTATCGGAAAAACCTTGTTGTTTGGCGTGACGCAACAAGTCAGCGTCAAGTATTTTGGACTGGATGTCTTCTTCGGTTTGATGAATTTGAGCTATATGATTAAGAAACCACTTGTTGATATGCGATGCTTTATGAATTGCGTCGACGGTCTTACCTGCCCGTAGGGCTTCGTAAATAGCAAAGAGACGCCGATCGGTCGCTTGGGTGATCTCGCCCATAGTACTTGCAAAATTATAGGGGTGAATAGTGAGTCCATCAGCACCGACATTAACCATTCTGATGGCCTTTTGGAGGGCTTCAGGAAAGGATCTTCCAATAGCCATGACTTCACCGACACTTTTCATCTCTGATCCGATATGATGATCGCTCGCCTTTAATTTAGTTAAGTCCCAGCGTGGCATCTTTACTGCAATATAGTCTAGCGCTGGTTCGTAAAAGGCAGATGTCTTACCTGTCACAGCATTCTTTAATTCATGGAGTCTCCTACCCAGCATAAGCTTTGAGGCTACAAACGCTATTGGATAGCCTGTCGCCTTAGAGGCTAGTGCGCTTGAACGTGAAAGTCGCGCGTTTACTTCGATTACACGATAGTCACCATTGCTTGGGTTGAGCGCATATTGGATGTTGCATTCACCTACGACACCTAAGTGATTAATGGTGGCAATAGCCACCTCGCGTAGGTGATGGTATTCCTCGTTAGTGAGGGTTTGCGATGGGGCGACGACGATACTTTCACCAGTGTGAATGCCCATTGGATCGAAGTTCTCCATGTTGCAGACGATGATCGTGTTGCCGCTCCAATCACGCATTACTTCGTATTCAACCTCTTTCCAGCCGGTAAGATATTCTTCTATAAGAATTTGCGTGACTGCTTTAAAGACTTCACTGACGCGTTGTCGAAGTTCGGTCTCGTTGGCAATTCGTCCTGAGCCAAGACCGCCGAGGCTGAATCCTGAGCGAAGCATAATAGGATAGCCGAGTGCTTTGGCTGCTGTAACAGCATCTTCAAGATTATAGACTGCATAGCTTCGAGCTGTTTTGGTACCAATTTGGTCGAGTGCTTTTTTGAATAACTCACGGTCTTCGGTTGTTTTGATAACTGTCACTGGTGTTCCTAGCACTGTTATATTCAATCTCTTGAATATGCCTAGATCGTGGAGTCTTAGCCCAAGATTGAGTGCAGTTTGGCCACCGAAGCTAAGTGTGATGGCATCAGGTTTTTCCCGCTCGAGTATTTTTGTAACCGTCTCTATATTGAGTGGTTGGAAATAAACACGATCCGCCATTGATTTGTCTGTCTGGACAGTGGCAATATTAGGGTTGATAAGTATGGTAAAGATACCCTCTTCCTTGAGAGCTTTGATCGCCTGCGAACCAGAGTAATCGAATTCCCCTGCTTGTCCTATTCGTAGACCCCCTGATCCAAGAATTACAACTTTTTTAGGAAGTTTTATATTGCTCATAATGATTTGTAGAACCTTTCGAGTAGCCATAAAGTATCGGTTGGGCCAGGACACGCTTCGGGGTGAAACTGGACAGAAAAGAATGGCTTATGACGATGCGCGATACCCTCGACTGAGCCATCATTTAGATTTTTAAATGAGATACGCCAATCTTTGGGCAGTGACTGTTCATCGATCGCGTAGCCATGATTTTGACTAGTGATAAATCCTCGTTCTGTGTCTGTCTCAAGACATGGCTGGTTGTGTCCACGATGTCCGTATTTTAGTTTGTATGTATCTGCCCCGGCGGCGAGAGCCATGATCTGGGTGCCAAGGCAAATACCGAATAGTGGCTTGCCGCGTTTCATTGCTTTTCTCGCTTGCTCTATTGTCGCTGGATAATGGGTGGGATCGCCTGGTCCATTTGATAGAAAAACGCCATCGTACTCTTCGTTACTGTAGTCATAATCCTGGGGTACTCGTTTAATGTGTAGATCGAACTGCATAAGTGAACGTACGATATTCTCTTTGGCTCCACAATCCACAAGAATGATTTTCTTAGAACCTGATGGGTTATACGTAATGGTCTTTGATGGGGTGTTTGACTGTTTCTTAACGATCATGTCGGCAGGTTTAGTTGGGCGCATACTAATAGCTCCCAAGGTAGTGCCTTCTGTTCGAAGATGTTTAGTGAGCGCTCTCGTGTCTACTCCCATTAAGATCGGTATATTTTGTGAATGGAGCCAGTCAAGCAAAGTATGGCTTGAGCTTGAGTGGTCCGGATTCATGGCAGCTTCGCTGACAATAACACCGCTAACTTGAATCTTGCTTGACTCAGCGGCGTGCTCATCAATACCGTAATTACCTACAAGTGGGTATGTGAAAACGAGAATCTGTCCACTATATGATGGGTCTGTCAGGGACTCGACGTAGCCAGTCATGCCGGTGTTAAATACGACTTCGCCGACATAGCTTCCCGTCTGCCAGTTCGGACTCATTCCCTTAAAATGTGTACCGTCGTGGAGATCGAGTCGTGCTTTTTTTGGTATAAAAAAATCGCCCCTCTCGGAGCGATTCCTGTGCGTAAGATCTATGTTGGTGTTTGATCGCTTTTCTAGCATCTTTCATGACTTTATCAGAAGCCAGGATAAAGCGCAAGTAAAATAACTAAGCCTTGTTAAGGTACCTGAGGCATGATCTCATCAAGTGCGGCGTCGGTTGTTTTGACGACAATTCCGCTTGCAACGATCTTTTGAACATGCTTTTGGAACATTGCTTGGGTGCTATCGAATTCCCCAGGATTATCCCCAATGCGGTGGTAGACGAGGATGAGCCATGTTTTTGTAGCCTGAGCTTTTGCTATCCAGGCAGCGACATCCTCTGCCGTTGTTGTGCTAAGAATGTTCTGGACTCGCAGACTATATGGGGCAAAATTATCTTTCGAATTATAGCCTTCATCAGTAGTGCGGTGTGAGCGATAGTACTTCTTTATTTCATTATTAACGGTCGTATTGTAATCACCGTATGGTGAAGCAAAATTAGAGATAGGCTGGCCAGTTAGGCTGACGAGATATTGCTTTGAATGTTGTAGCTCGTATGTGAGATCGCTTGGCGCAAGACTCGTTAGGTATGGATGTGTCACGGTGTGTGAACAAATCTCATGACCACTGTTTTTGAATGCGAGGACGCCGTCTATTACCTGTTGTGACTGCCCTTCTATGAATGTCGTGGCGTAACATTGAGTTGTCTTTAGATTGTATTGATTAAGAATCGGTAATGCAGTCGTGGCATTATCTTCATGTCCATCATCAAAGGTCATCGTAAGTAGTGCTCGGTTAAAGCCTGTTGGAGTGTATGCTGCTAGGCTGTAATCATCGGTTTGAAGCCAGCCGTTTTGGCTAATGTAGAGAAATACAGATGAGGAAACAGCGCCAGCCGGAACACTAAAGGTGTCGCTGTACTGTTGCCATTGGGTCGTGCTGCCGCTTGGCTGAGGAATTGGCATACCGAAATATTGCTCGGAGCCGTCGCTCATAATAAACATAGCAACAGCGTGCGGCGTGACATTCGTTTTATACCAAGTTGTGAAGTGATACTGACTGCCAGGTTGCAGCGAAGTAATTGGATCAAAGTACCATTTTGCGTCTCCATCAACATAATTTGCCATCGTGATTTTGACGCTTTTGGTGCCAGTGTGCCCTTCATTCACGTATTGGAACGTAGGACTATTCGTACCCCAGTTATTCTTCTGCCAGTTGGCGGGCTGTGTGCCGGATGCTGTTTCGAGGGAGGCGTTAGGAATTACCGGGTTGGTTGGTATAGGACTGGGAGGTGTAGTTGTGGCAGCAGAAAGGCTGACGTCGTCAAGGGTGAGGTTCCCCACCTTATCGATCAGGTGGAAGACGGTTGCCTTTACTGCAGAAGCGGGAGCAGTGAAAGTGGCGTTGTACGGAGCCCAGTTGGTGTTACTTATCGGTGCGGTAGCAAGTTCCTGGTAGGTGTAGACGTTATTTGCGTCAATGAAGGCCGCTACAACTCGTGTTACGACACTCGATTTGTAATAATCCTGATATGAATAACTTTTGCCCTGCGTTACTTTTGCTGGTTCTGCGTACCATTTCGCGTCACCGCTAGTGTATGTGCCGATAGTGACCTTGGCGCTTTTTGTGCCGGTGCGGCCGGTAGATTCGTAGGTGAACTGGGCATTGTTTGTACCCCAACTGCTCTTATTCCAGCTTGCTGGAACGGTACCGTTTGCAGTTTCGAAGGAATTATTAAGTATGAGATTGTTCTGGTCGACAGGTGGTGGCGTTGTTGCGACAGGACCGGTTAGGCTAAAGTCGTCCGTTTGCAACCAACCTGGTGCGGCGACAATATGCATAACGGAAACTTTTGCAACATTTGCCGGTGTGACAAAAGTTGTGGTGAGCGCCTGCCAGTTGGCGCTGGGTGCGACTGAGTTGACGTAGGCATACGTTACTTTCCCGGTCTTATCTGTATATTGAAGGTCTATTTCAGTGCTAATGCTCGATTTATACCAACTCGTATAGGTGTATTGTGTATTTGGTTGAACAGCTACCGCATCGTGTATCCACTCCGCATCTCCATCGGTTCGAGCGGTCATTGATATGTATAGGCTATGATTACCCGTATGACCCTCGGTTGTTTTATATTGAAGGGTTGTTGTGTTAGTTCCCCATTTAGACTGGGTCCAATTTTGAGGAGTACCTGTACTGGTGGTGGTCTCGACCGATGGATTGAGGATAAGATTTGGCGGATCTGCCGCGTGGGCCGGCATAACCGTATACACCAGGGCTGCGCCAAATATTGAGATTAATAGATATAATGCTACTCTTTTCATGGTATCCACCCCCCATCTAAGTTAAACATAAGCTATTTTCAGTGTTAGTATACACCTGATCGTTGTATAAAGTACATAGTAATTTATTAAAATACTGTGAAGCTAACCGGAGTATAGCGAGCATATGAATATTGAAGACGAAAATAGTTTCTTATTATTAAAATAGATCGACATTCGTCGATCTATTTTATATCTAAGCCTGGGCTCGTTTGAGCTTTTTCTTTAGAATGCGTTTGCGTGAAGCGCCGTGCCAGTTCTTGTGCTTAGCCATGTTATATTATCCAATTATGTTGTATTCATCTAATCATAGCACATTATAGGGGTTAAGTCATACAATTCAGAGGAATAGGTGCACTGGGTAAATGAGCTAAATAGTAATTTCCTCGATTGAACTCATAATTTCAAATAGTTTACGGGTAGTATTGCAGTTTCGAGCGGTCATTTTCTTGTACAGGGGTGTTCCGACGATCTTTACTAAGCCACTTTTTGTAACGTTTTGACGGTCGACCGCAAACAAGACTGCACCTGGCACGTAAAGTACGCTATCGATTTCTGGTTTAATGATGAGTTGTTTGAGAACATCTTCGTGATCGACATCATCCCATAAGAACATGACATCACATTTCATTGTTGAATCATTACGCCATGAGGCAGGCAGTGCCTCGGCGACAGTCTTCATTGCATTGATATCTCGAATGAGCACTTTAACTTCAAAGCCGAATTCGGTACGTATAGTCCTTTCGACTAAATCGACAAGCTCATTCGATGTATGCGAATTATCGCGGAAAATGATGTTGCCACTGTTTATGTAGGTCTTAATCGCTCGAAGCCCGGTTTGCTCAAGGGCTGTTTTGAGCTGCGACATGCTTACCTTGGTATTACCACCAACATTTATCCCACGCAAAAGAGCTACATATATCATAAACTCATTTTATCATTCTTTTTCGGGCACGCTCATCTCTATCGTTAGCAAGTGGCACGAGCTTTGCTATATCGCAGTGTTCATGGCAACGACAATTTGAGCTTGGGTCAGGGCTGTATTGAATATACGGACATCATCAATGATGACATCCGTGTCGTAGGCGGCACTATTCCAACCTGCTACATTGAAGACATCTCCTGGTGAGACGATACCAGTGATCGAGGCTGATGCCATCTGAGTAGCATTCTGGTATACGATAACAGTAGTGCCACTATATGTAAGGGCCACATGAGTCCATGTGCCAACTGTCATAGCAGTGCCATGATAGGCTGAAAGACTTGCTCCAAGTCGCAGATCGCACTGAAGAACATTTGGGTTACCGAAATCGGCACGCTGAGTGAAAATACCGACATCTGTATTGCCTCCTGTATCAATAAACCCGAAGGCGAATTTCGTCGTTCCTGCGGTTAAATCGAGTGGCTTAATCCAGCCCATGAGAGTGATAGCTGTAGCTGGTGCGGTGAATGCCGAGCTAGCCCCGATGGTTGCGGATGTGTTAGTCAGGCCAGAACTGGTATGGCCTGTGCCGGTAGCCCAGGTTGTGGTATTGAGGGTGAGTGTATGGCCATTTCCTGAACTGTCGGCAGATGTCGTGCCACTTCCCTCATTGAATCCGTATGCGGCCACCGGTGTCGGGAGTGAAACACGGTGGACCATGAGTCCATTTCGCACAGATCCAATCATGTTAGTAACCCCCAGGACCAGGGGCGCCAAACCATGTTGCGCCGCCGTCGACAGTATCAAGCAATATCTTATCCATCTTAGATGCAGCCGTTGATAATACGGGTATGCCAGCAGCTCCCCATCGTACAGAAGCTGGCCAGGTTACAGTTCGTAAGCCCGTACTATCCTGAAAAAGATAGATGAGACATGAACGGTAGGCACCCGAAGCCGGACTTGTAAGTGTTATCGTGCAGTTGCTTGTAAGTGTTAGTTTTTGAACATTGCCATTCACAAGGTTTAGCGTAATTGCTGCTCCTGAATTACCGGCATCAAAATAAGTCTCACCCCCACCATTACTAACAGTCGTTCGGCCTGCAAGGTCGGTCGTTAAATTTGTAATATCTGATTCGGCAAGCGTTACAGCACCTCCTCTACCGGCAACACTTGTAACAGGAGCTGTAGTCCAAGCACCATCCCCTCGAAGGTAGGTCGCTGTCGTGGCCGTTCCTGATCCAAGCTGACCAACGGGTACATGTACATTTGAGTCAAGATTTGCATAGCCGCTAGCAATACCTTTATTTGCTGTAGACTCTTTAAGATCTATCGCGGCTTGTTGCGCTGTGCTCACCGGCTTTGCGCTATCGCTGGTATTGTCAATGTTGCCAAGAGCTACGTCGGCTTTAGTGAGAGCTAAGTCTGTCTTCACTTGTGCTGGCGTACGACTTGTCCATGAACCAGCTTTGCGCTGAATGAAGTCGTCGTTTGTTGGCGTGAGCACTGCTATCGCTGTTAGGTCGCTATCAAGTGGTTGCTTGGATGCTAGTCCTGGCACGGTTGGTGCTGTTGCGGTGCCGCCAATATCACCGGCGAGTTGGATTGTACCAAGCGTAATTGCAGTCGCTGGCGTTGCGCCTGTTGGAGGTGGACTCCATGTAAAGCCACCTGTTGCAAGGCTGTCCTTTGTGAGGATATGACCATCGATACCTGAGCCTGCGGCTAGTTTCGCGTCGGTAACAGAGTCGTCTTGAAGTTTTACACCCGAGATAGAGTTGGGCTGAACGGCAGATGCATCAATAGCATTGGCTTTAATGCTTCCATCGGCATCATGCGAGACGGTGAGATACTCATTAAGCAGGCCACCCCAGGTGTTTTCATCTGCTCCCGGTTGAGGTAATCTTGTCATAAAGTCTTCTCTTTTATAAATTCTTACATGTACTATCATAGCAAACTGTTCGTGTTTAATATACTTGATGGTCTCTGTTATTGATTTGGACAAAGTTTTAAATTATGGCAATTGTGCCATAATAGAATCAATGTATCCTCTTTCTACGTATGGCTGGACTCAAGAACTAGACTCTACCTGGAAAAGTCTTGCTTTTTCGGATACCCAGCCCGCGCGCGTGGTGGCTGATTTTGGTACGTCGCTTAAGGTAGCTTTGCCTGAGGTGATTACCGCTGAGCTGTCGGGAAAATTGGCTCACTATACGAGTCGTCAAGATGGTCCAAAAGTCGGCGACTGGATTTCAGTGCGTGTATCAAGCAATGGCCATGCGGTTATTGAGGCCGTTATGCCTCGCCAGTCCGAACTTGCACGAAAAGTTGCCGGTAATCAAACGGTTAAGCAAGTCATTGCAGCAAATGTCGATGTGGCATTCGTTCTTCTAGCGGTGGGTAATGATTTTAATCTGGATAGGCTTCGACGCTTTTTATATCAATTATCAGTTAGTAATATCAAACCCGTCATTGTCCTTAATAAGACGGATAAAACGCGTGATATCGATATATACCTATCTCAGTTAAACCAATTCAAACTGCCCATTATTTTGACTGCTGCTATTGAAGGTGTAGGAGTTGATGAGCTTCTCGATTTTATTCAA
The DNA here is from genome assembly GCA_030445245.1 of Candidatus Saccharimonadota bacterium. GTDB lineage: Bacteria > Patescibacteriota > Saccharimonadia > Saccharimonadales > Saccharimonadaceae > RYN-404. Next base: position 225,596 of record JAUCSD010000001.1, read on the forward strand.
CCCGGTAATACAGCGGTATTACTCGGCTCATCCGGCGTTGGCAAATCGACCCTGACTAATCACTTACTGGGGAGGTCTGCTCAGAAAACCCAAACGGTTCGTGAATCTGACGAAACAGGTAAACATACGACAGTTCACCGTGAGCTTTTCGTCCTTCCTAACGGAGGACTTCTCGTCGATATGCCAGGTATTCGTGAGCTACAGCTATGGGGGACTGAAGAGGATTTGGCTGATAATTTTGATGACGTAACTGCCCTCGCTCGCCAATGCAAATACACGACATGCCGACATGGCGGCGAAGATGGCTGTGCAATACAGCAAGCCTTGAAGGATGGACGCCTTGAGCCTTCACGTTACGCGGCCTATGTGAAGATGAAAAGTGAGTTACAGGCTCTCGAGCAACGCACGGCTACCTTGGCTAAGCGTGGTAGTGAAAAAGCCAAGCGAACTGCCGTTAAGAAACGGAACGAGAATTCATTAAAAGACATGCGTAGTGGTCGACACGAGTAGAAGTCTTGCTTGTACTTATTGCGAAATGGTAACGTCTTTATTAAGATAAAATGAGTCATGAAGCTCAGTGAGTATCCACGCGGCAACATCAGCTCGGGCTATCTTATTCTTTAAGCCAACTCTTTCTTGTGAGGGTATTACGCGAATAGGTGTTCCGCTTCTAGCGTTAGTCAGCGTCGGTGCGTATACGATTGTCCAAGCTAAGCTGCTATGGCGAAGAAGATGCTCGCCAGTACGTTTATCTTTAATGATATTTTTCATGATCATACCAGTGAGCAAGCTTGCGCTATGAGTCAGTTGATCTCGTTTTGCCGCAAATGATGACAATATAATGACTCTTTTCACGCTCGTCTTCTTGGCTGCGGCTATAATTGCTTTTGTCGATTGGGTGATCACTGGTGCCTTCAGTGACCCTAGAGTACTGATAAGTATTTCATTCTCTGCCATTGCTGAATGCATCGTTTTTTCATCAGTAGCGTCGCCTACAATTATACGTAGACCTGTCCGATCAGTTGGAAGCTTTGCAGGGTTACGGACAAGCATGGTTATGGTGTGTCCTGCATCTTGGGCTTGTCGTAGGACTTCCTTGCCCGTTGCTCCTGTCGCACCTAGTAGTAATATATTCATGTACTTCCTCTTTAGTTTTAAGAATTCACTTTGCTTTATGTATAGTATAAACCAATAAAATTGACAGCATGATTATGCATAGGATATTATGCTACCAACCGTAGGCTCAACGCACATAGGGAGTGCTCATGGCTATGGCCACGGCGCGAATCACTTTTGGCACAGATGGGACGATCTGTGTCGAATTCACAGACGTCGAAGGGTTGAGCGCGCATTCACAACTAGAAGAAACGACGAAGAAAGCTCGACTGGATGCACTATTCGATCTGGTCGTGAAACTCAGCGGCATCACGAACGTCACGATCGAAGAGGTCGAGAGGGACACTGCTCAATGCAGCATGATCGTGTGCTGTACCTCCAACGGCGAAGCTGAAATGAAGGAGGTCGGTAAGCGTCTGTGGTCGTGTGTCATACGAACTTTCGGATCGTTGCGGATGGTGAGAATTGCTGCCCCCTCTTAACTGTAGGTCCATTCACGGAAAGAGTCCGTAGATGCATGTTATTGTATCTGCCGTAGATCTCCTTCCGGGGGTGGACTTTTTTCTTTCTAAATAAAAATTGATCTACCAAAAATACGATGTTATAAATAATGATAGTCTGACTTTAGGACAGGCTACGCCCCGGATAAACCGAAAGAGGTGCGCAGTTATGCGCTCGAAACTGATAGTTGGGCTGGTGGTACTAGTGATTGCGTTTGGCGTAATCATGTGGATTGGCGGCTTGACGAGCAAGGCTAACGGAGGTTCTATCGGGCTTTACACATCGACTGAGCTTGGCAGTGAGCAGTCCTATCGCGAGTTGAAGCAGGTCAAGATGGCTGGCTTCGATTCCGTGATCGCGTACGGCAGTATGAACGGTCGTACGACAGCCGCTATCCGACAGTACTTCGACGCTGCTCAGAAAATGGGTATCGGAGTGGTGTTCTCTATAAAAGATGTACTCGGTGCGACGGATACCGACCCGGCCAATCAGGCGCATCATCGCCTGCTGTTTGGCGTTGGACAAGATCAATCAACCGACGCCCAGGTCGCGACGATAGCCGTGCAGCTTCTCGACCATCCGGCTGTAAAGAGCGTCTTGATCTCGGATGAACGTCCGAGAGGTCCTGAGGATCTGGAACAGTGGCTGCCTCGTCTCGAGAAACGCTACGATCAGATCAGCAAGATCAAGCCGACGACCATAGTGCTGTCGTGGAGTCCAGATAGTTTGGATTTCTACAAGGCAGTAAGGCGCTATGCGCACAACCTGCAAATCAACTACTATCCGTTCCCTGAGGGTCATCTTCTGCCTGTTGATGCAATTTCGGAGATCGGTGACGTGCTCTGGCGGACGGCAGGCTCCAATGGCTGTTTTGTCCTACAGGCCTTTGGTTGGGATCCTCGCGTCCACTCAGAGGGCATCAAACTCGGCTTTAACAAGAAGTCCCCTCCTCCAAGTACAGGTCAGATGGTTGAAAGTGCTCGACTGGCTGTGGAGGCGAATGGGCACGGTGGAGCTACGAACCTCGCGTTTTATGCCGCTGGCGACCCGAATGCTGCCAGTTTCAACTCCATGAAGGAGGCTATCAAGCAGATACGTAGGGCCAGCTGGTGGCGGGATAGAGGTAACTAAAGTCGGGCGATAGAGTCTTGGGGTATTGGGTGTAATGATCCTGCCCCAAGACTGTTCGACATGAACCTACCCTACTCGTCTCATGCATGAGTATCTTGGCTGTTTTCTCGGCCGACCCATGTTGGGTCGCGGAAGTATTACTATAATATCTAAGCGCCTAGATTTTGTAATACATGGTAGATGACAATACCGGGCCAGATGAATGCTTTAACGAAAGCAAATAAGACGGCACCGAAGTTATCTGTATGCTGAAGAAAATAAATTAACGCGCCTATGAACGTTATGAACATTACTGATCCTAAGGGTCCGTGTTGGTTAATAATTTGAGTTGAGTGTTTGTCGCTATGCGTCATAGGAGAGCTCCTTTTATATAGTAGTTTTAGTATAGCATTCGAGGACGGCACGTACTTGTAGATGCGAACTTCGCAAGATCGATGTAAGTTTTTAGTAATACTACTACATGCGAGTGTTAAGAATCTAATCGCTCAGTTGTTCTAGGCTGGGGCTGAAATTAAGCCCCTTCACAAATTCGTATGGGTTAAGTTGTGATTGTGGATCATCAGGAAAGATATCTATCATGCGTTTATGGTAAACGATGCGTTCAATCTTGGCATATGAAAGTGCCGTGAGACACATGGCGCATGGCTCGCAACTGCAGTATGCGGTGGCACTTTCTAACTTACGTGTCCCCGTCTTTTCATTCGCTTCAATAATGGCTTTTATCTCGGCGTGATAAACGGCGATGTTGTCGGCACGCTGCGTATTGTATGAACTAGCGAGGACACCTTCTTTATTGGCAATAACGACACCGCAGCCAACTGGCTCCGGGGATAGTTTGCTTAGCTCGATTGCTCGTTTAAGATATTCTTGATCTGTCATTATGTTAAGTATACTCTTTTCCTAGTGCATCGTTTAATGGATAGATTGGTTCATATTTATTCAGATTGACGTCTATGATAATTTATAGTATTTGTGTATAAGTGACTAGCGAGATGCGCATGGATTCAAGTACTAACTGTAATGGGTGTCTGTTAAAGAGGATTTGACGGTAGACTGAGCGTATCGCGAGAGGAATGACAATGGCGCAACATCGACGTTCTCCTTCGAACGGGCCTGAACTCAGATGGCACGACGTCCCTCGAGTTCCTCATCCCATTCGTAAGTATCAACCACCCACTTCTGACAAGCTGCCTGCCGAGGGCTCCAGGATCATGTTCACACATAACGGTAAGGATAAGACCGGGATATTTCATCGCATCTCTCAACCCGTGGGAGCATCGTGGCATATTACGGCGGAGCGTAGGATGAGGTGGATATCGGTATCCGAGATTTCTCGTTGGGCATACGCTGACGGGTCGGACTGACCCAGCGTTTTTCCTCACCGGTCACGTCAGTGGCCGGTGAGGAGTAGTCACACTATTGTGTCGCAGGAAATACATTTCAGGATAGTTCCGATTATTGCTATAATGCGGATAGATGACAGCCAGCATGAAGCCTACTATCGCAAAAGAGACGAAGCCAGTTACTCAAAGCGGTCGGCTGAAAGTGAGTCAAGGTAAAGCTTCAAGAGATAGACTCAGAAAAAGTGACTGGATCGTTCTCCCTCTAGGCCTAATGATTGCAGTCTGTCTATGTCTTGTCGTCTTGAAGGCGTATGCTCTCACTTACATACTAACGCCCTCCTTTCATGATCTATTTTGGTTTCCGCCCTTCCCTTCATTTTTCGTTGCCCTGTTTGGAGGAATGTATATTTATAAAACGTTACGAAGAAGATTTATTGGAAGGGTCGCTAAGATAGTCGCCTATATTCTTCTTAGTGTCTTCGTTGTTTTTATATTTCAAATTGCGATGATTGTAGGAGGGAGAGGACAGATATGCTCGGGCATTTATGGGGTGCTAATCGATTGCTCTGAGTCTCACGCTTCAACACTTTCCGCGCTTTTTGCTAACCCCTACTCTCTGATTGTCGTAAGCGGTATTGCGATAATAGGAGGCATAGCTTTACTAGTGAAGCCTCGATCTCTTCTTCCAAAGTAGCTGAATCTTTCAGGGTTTATTTATAATTACTGCTTTAACAGCATGTGTCGGGATGATTCTGTTCATTCATTCAGTTTAACCTTTGAAAAAGGATTTATCAATTAACAGACTGAAAGGTAATGACGAATATCTTTCCAGCTAGACATTCCTGTGCTGCTCGGGATACCAGGCCGGTGAAGATGAGATAAGCATACTTAGCTTACCTTCAAAATAGTATATTTCTCCTGGTTGAATAAGAATCATATCTCTTGCTTGCAGAGTCGTTTCGGTATTGCTACACACTAATTTGCCAGTTCCATTAATGACATACACGAGTTCTTTACTAACATCATTGGTTACGAATCCTGATTCAGGGTAGCGTCCAGTTAGTTCTATGACTGCTCCATTGATATCTTTTTCATCATGCATTTCGTATTCAATTACTACACATGATTCACTGTTTTGATAGCGAACAGTTTCATTAGACTTGACGACTTCCATAACACTATCGTATCAGATCTAGCTATCTTGGCTAGAATTATCGGTTATTAATCTTAGAAAAAGTGAATATGAAAGCACCCTCATTCGAGGGGCTTTCGCCATCCTTTCATGAGGGTGTGTCACCAATTCGTGTCGAAACCTTCAGCTTGAAGTCGTGATTTGAGCGCATCGAGGTCTTTGCCCGCGAGCACCACAAGCTGAACATTGGTGCCGTTGCTGGCGTGACAATTGATTCCAGTAACGCGTGATCCGGTCATTGCCAGTCGGGTGGCTTTGAAGTTGAAACCGCCGCCTCCCTTGGCTCGCTTGTGCGCTTGCACGACTCGAAGGCCTGTCTCGCTTGATGTGTCGGTCTTGAGTTTTTTTGACTTACGACCGACCCTATTCTTGTGTTCGATCGGGCCAAGACGAATCGTCGTGATTTCTGGCCATTGCTCGAGAAGTCGAAGGAGCTTGTTCAACCCCTCCACTCGCGTACTGTGGCCACTTGAGATGACCTTTCCGCTTCTTCCGTTGCTACCTCTATCCATCGGGATCCTCCCGGAGACACAAAAGCAATACCATATTAACATATACGTAATTTAAGTCAATGAAGGTAAACTGAAAAGAGTATGAATGATATCTTGGCAATAAAATATGACGTCATTACATTAGCTACGACGTGTGTTTGATGGATGAGTACTTCGGTCATGTGTCGCCTAGCCGAACAAGGTGTCATTGAGTGGAATCGCTCTGGCTGAGGATCGAGCGCATTCTCTTTAATACAATATGAATCTACTTGTCTAATAGTCAGTTTCCAAAAGGACGAATAGGCTGTGCAATAGGAGCTGTTCCTGCTAAGCTTAATTAAAGAACTTATTATGAATAGTGTATCAAAAACCCGATTATTATTTGTTGTCGTTGTGGAGCGTTATGGCAAAAGCATTTGTTTCGAGACGGTTCATAACCCTCTTCATTCCGTTACTAAAAAATTAGTGATGATACTTTCTAAACTAGACAAAGAAATGGTGTACTAATATGCTTACTGCGAAAAAGAAGTCGAAGAAACTTTCTCGCCAATCCGTAGCTCTACGAAAAATCATTATGAAGCCTCTTTTTACTAAGGGTTACGTCGTCTTATCTGTAGGTGTATTATTTGTAACGACGTATTATTGGGCGTTGCTGAGCGCCAGAATGCAGGCATCGAATGCCGATCAGCTCGTCGATACCTACCTATTTGAACATGGCGATACCTTCAGTGGGGCTACATTCCCAGATCAGCACACATTTCTTTTTAAATGGCCGATTTTCCTACTCATTAAGCTGTTCGGCTCAACCAGTCTTGCCTTTACGGTTGCTACAGTAAGTATGATGCTTGTCACTGTCGGGATTCTTGCGTATATTTTGTATCGCATTGAGCGACGACCCTTAGTCTTAGGAACGCTTTGTTTGGCTCTTGCTTCCGCACTGCTACTAGTACCCACTCAGCCTTATGCTGGTGGATTGCTTCCAGTAAATATGGCGATGATAACGACGCGTAATCTAGAGTATATAGTTTTTATCGCCAGCCTTATTCTACTTGTACGCTCGGCAAAGTGGCGAAGCTGGAAGTTTGCGACGGCAACTTTGCTCATGACGGTGCTTATCGCTAGTGACAAGCTATTCTTGACGCTCAGCGTTGGCGGAGCGCTGCTCGCTATCATTTTTTACTCTCTAGCTCGGAAGTGGTCCTTAGTGAAGCTGATGGCGATGTGGCTAGGAATGAGTGTTGTAGGTGTGCTACTTGCAACTGGGATGCTGTGGCTCATCAATGTCTCGGGTTTGACTCATATTGCTGATGGCACGGCCTTAGGGCCCTATGGATTTGCTCATACCGTCAAGGAGTTAGCGCTTGGTGCTATACATTTGCTTCTTAGCCTCCTGACGATAGTTGGTGCTAACCCAGCCGGTGATACAAGGCTACTCAGTACCATACCAAGCCAAATTGTAACAAACTTACTTAGTCTTCGCGGCATCGGATTCGTGGTTAATGCGACTGTTGGGATAGCGGGGCTGACAGTGATTGGTCGTATGGTTTTCGAGAGTATTTACCGAGACAAGGTGAAAAAGAAAAAGCATACAACAAAAGAAAAACCTGCCTGGGACGTGGCGCGTGGTGTCTCAATTTTACTTATTTGGAGCACAATTGCAACCTGTGGCGCCTTTGTGGCCAGTAACCATTATTATCCTGTTGATGCAAGGTACGTTGGAATAGCCTTGTTTACTCTATTTATCTCTCTTGCGACGTTTGCAAGAACCTACCGTTTTCGTCGTCCTGAACGAGTTGTTCTTGCTGGGATCATAATTCTGGCGACTATTTTTGCTAGTTTGGGAGTTGTTCGAAGTAGCTACGCTGAGGAAAAAAACGCACTGACGGATATGAATACGCGCAATAGTCACATCCTTGAAGCCTTAGAACAGCATCATGTCGATACACTCGTCGGTGATTATTGGCGCGTACTCCCCACCAAGCTCGAATCGACAACACCGATGACTGTTACGCCAATGGCTGGTTGTACGCAAGTTCGTGACGTATTAAGCAGCCGGGCTTGGCAACTTGATTTGCGGCAGCATAGCTTCGCATACATACTAACTCTCGATCAAAGTCTTACTGGCTATGCGCCCTGTTCACTCAAGCAGATAGTCAGTCAATACGGTTCACCGAATAGAAGTGCCGTTATAGCCGGTACTATTAGCCAGCCCAAGGAACTGCTCCTCTTTTACGACAAAGGTATTCATAAGAGCTCTCCTAAAGTTGCTAATCCCGTGCCGGCTACAGTTACGCCGACGACGATTGAAAGCATACCTCACAAGGAGTGTTCAGATTCTACTATAATGAATATCGTTGCTCATCAGGACGATGATCTTTTGTTTATGAATCCCGACCTGATACATGACGTTGATGCTGGACACTGTGTCCGTACTGTGTATGTAACATCTGGTGACGCGGGAATGATGGACAAATATTATTGGCTGGGTCGTGAAAAAGGTTCGGAAGCGGCATATAACAGTATGGCTGGTCTTGCCCCAGATACTATTTGGATCGAACGTATTGTTAAATTGCCCGGTGGTCAATTTATTGTTATTGCAAACCCCCAAGGTAATATGAAACTGTCACTTATTTTTATGCACCTACCAGATGGCAATGTGAACGGTCAAGGGTTCGACTCGACTAGTCACGAAAGTCTTTCTCGCCTTGATAATGGCCGGGTTCTTGCTCTACATACCGCGGATCATCAGTCTACCTACTCTTCGAGCCAGCTTACTGAAGCCCTCACGCTCCTTATGCGAACATATCAACCCAATGAGATTCGTACGCAGTCCAATGTCGTAGATCATCATTATCCTGACCACAGTGATCATATGGCGGTCGGACGTTACGTCAAACAAGCGTATAGTGTATACAAAGAAGGTATGACTGAGGATGTCGTTCCGCCACTTACATTCTATATAGGTTATCCTATTCATAGTTTACCGCCGAATGTTACCGGAGAAGACCTGACAAGAAAGCAGAGTATCTTTTTTAACTATTCTCGCTTTGACGGAGGAGTGTGTGGCTCGGTCGTTCAATGCGCACAAGGCACTGTCTACAATGTTTACTTAAATCGTGAGTACAAGAGCGACTACTGATTTTCCATCACCTCTCATTGGGCAAGATGCCCATTCTATGAGTGAAGCTTAAGGCGGCTTATAATTTTATCAAATCAACCTGAGTGAAAGGTGGCTTAGTTAGCGCTCCATTAGCTGGATAAGATTACCACATGTGTCATTGAGTACAGCTATTTTCACTGGGCCCATTTGAGTTGGCTTCGTAGTGAACGTCACACCGAGTGAGATAAGCCGTCTATATTCATCATCGATACTGTCGACCCCAAAGCTAGCTGCAGGTATTCCCTGTGCAACAAGGCCCTTTTTGTATTCTTTAGCTACTGGATTATCACTCGGCTCGAGTAGTAGCTCAGTACCCTCTCGATTCTCGGGGGATACGACAGTAAGCCATTTGAATTCTCCAACCGGAACGTCCTGCTTCTTTACAAAACCAAGTTTCTCGGTATAAAACGTCAAGGCCTTGTCCTGATCATCTACAAATACGCTGGTAAGAATAATTTTAATGCTCATTATCTATGCTCCTAACTTGAGATATAACTTATGAATAAATACAGGTACTCTGCTATTTTATAGTACTTACTCATCTTTGGGCTAATTTATTTTCGATATAATAGATATGGCTAGAAAGGAGAAGTGTCATGTCAAAACAAGTGTTATTTATTCAAGGTGCCGGCGAGAATGCATACAGGGAAGATGCTAAATTGGTGAGGAGTCTCCATCGTACCCTTGGGTCGGAGTATGAGATTATATACCCTACCATGCCGAACGAGGCTGACGTACACTATGGTGAATGGAGGTTACAGATCGAAACGGAGCTGGCGAAAATCCATAAACCGGCAATTCTTATCGGCCATTCCGTTGGCGGTTCAATCCTCTTGAAGTGTCTGAGCGAAATCAAAATAAGAAAACCGGTTGCTGCTTTGTTTCTCATGGCTACCCCTTTTTGGGGTGGTGATGGCTGGCGCTATGATGGATATGAAGACATCGAGCTGTCTAAAGATCTTGTAGCCAAGCTAGCGAAAGATATGCCTCTTTTTTTCTATCATTGTCGAGATGATTCTATTGTTCCATATGAGCATCTTGCCTTATATAAGAAACTTTTGCCTCATGCGACAAGCCGTAATATAGATATCGGCGGGCATCAATTTAATGACGATCTAGTATTGATCGTACAAGACATACACGAACTGACATTTCATTAGACAAGCCAGCTTAGCTCAATACGGTATCGCTTGAAATTTGGATGTAGTCATCTAGCTGACTGCTACGAGGTCCATTTCCAGTTACGGATTTCGGGCATATCGACACCGTGAATATTAATATAATCACGGTGTTTAATCAGCTTTGTTTCCATAAGTAGCTTGAGGTCTTGGGCTTCTTTGCTAGTAAGCGTAAGACGCGTGATGACATCGATGACAAGATGGAATCGGTCAAGATTGTTTAATACCGTCATGTCAAATGCCGTCGTTATAGTCCCCTCCTCCTTATAGCCCCGAACATGCAAGTTACGGTTAGCACGTCTATATGTCAGGCGGTGTATGAGCCATGGATATCCATGGAAGGCAAAGATAATTTCCTTATCCTGTGTGAACATCTCGTTATACTCAGGATCGCTCAAGCCATGAGGGTGTTCGCTGGTTGGCTGTAGGCGCATTAAATCAACAATATTCACGACCCGAATCTTGAGGTCGGGTAGGTACTCGCGAAGAATTGAGACTGCTGCTAGGACTTCGAGTGTTGGCACGTCGCCAGCACAGGCCATAACAACATCCGGTTCTTTGCCGCGGTCGTTGCTAGCCCAATCCCATACGCCGATTCCGTGAGTACAATGCAGGGCTGCCTCTTCCATCGTGAGCCATTGGGGGCTGTCATGTTTGCCTGTTATGGTGAGATTAATATAGTTGCGACTCCGCAAACAGTGGTCCATCACAGAGAGAAGGCAATTGGCGTCTGGCGGTAAGTAGATACGGACTACTTCTGCCTTTTTATTAACGAGATGATCAATAAAGCCTGGGTCTTGATGCGTGAACCCGTTGTGATCCTGTCGCCAGACGTGTGATGTCAGAAGGTAGTTTAATGATGGTATTGGTGCGCGCCACGCGAGCTCTGAGCTCATTTTAATCCATTTGGCATGCTGATTTACCATCGAATCTACAATGCGTATGAATGCCTCGTAGCTATGAAATATTCCATGTCGGCCAGTAAGCAGATATCCTTCGGTCCAGCCCTGTGATTGATGTTCACTTAGCATGGAGTCTAAGACTGCACCACTACGGGCAAGTGATTCGTCAGAGTCTTGAATGCGTGCCGACCATTTGCGATCGGTTACTTCAAGCACGGCTTCGAGTCGGTTTGATACAAGTTCATCAGGGCCAAAAATTCTAAAATTACGAGGGTCACTATTGAGGCTAATGATGTCACGAAGATACGGGCCAATGGCGTGTACGTTCCCTTCGTTAATGATACCGCGGTAAGGGATATCAACTTCGTAGTCCTGAAAATCTGGCATATGAAGTGCTCGTTGCAAGTTGCCGCCGTTAGCGTGAGGGTTTGAGCCCATGCGCCTCATGCCTATTGGAGCGAGTCGTGCAAGCTTGGCCTTTAACTGGCCGTCGCTATTAAATAGCTCATCTGGTCGATAGCTCTTTAGCCAATTTTCAAGGATGGTTACATTTTGTGGATGAGACTCGTCAACCGCTAAAGGTACCTGATGAGATCGGAAGTTGCCTTCAATCTTATGGCCATCAATTACTTTTGGTCCCGTCCAGCCTTTTGGAGAAGCAAGTATGATCATTGGCCAGCGTGGTCGCACGGTATCGTTATTGTCACGTGCATTTGATTGGATACGCTTTATCTCATCTATAGCTTCATCGAGCTTTGCGGCCATTAATTGATGCATAAGTTCAGGGTCATCGCCTTCAACAAAATAAGGGTTCCAGCCATATCCACGGAATAACTGTTCAAGTTCTTCACGCTCAATACGGGCTAAAATGGTAGGATTGCTAATCTTGTATCCGTTTAGGTGAAGAATCGGCAGGACGACGCCATCAGATTTGGCATTTAAGAATTTATTGGAATGCCAAGCAGTAGCAAGTGGTCCCGTCTCCGCTTCGCCATCACCAACTACGCAAGCAACAATAAGATCCGGATTATCAAATACGGCGCCGAATGCATGACTTAATGAGTAGCCGAGTTCCCCGCCCTCATGTATTGAGCCGGGTATTTGCGGTGATACATGACTGGAAAGACCACCTGGAAATGATGACATTTTGAAGAGTTTTGCAAGGCCTGCTTCGTCTTGGGTGACTTCAGGGTAATACTCGCTGAAGGTTCCCTCAAGGTATACGTTACTGACGACGGCTGGTCCTCCATGTCCAGGTCCAGATATGTACACTATATTAAGATCGTTCTTCTTAATCACCCGGTTAAGATGAGCATAGATAAAATTCTGTCCAGGAGCAGTACCCCAGTGGCCAAGCAGTAACTGCTTGATGTGTGGTAATTGGAGCGGCTCTTTTAAGAGCGGATTATCCTGTAAGTATATTTGTCCCACGGATAGATAGTTGGCAGCGCGCCAGTACGCGTCGATAGCAGATAGTTCATTCATGTTAAGCGGCGTGTTGTTCATAGTTTAGTTGCCGGTCGCTTTCTTTAGTGAGTAGTAATTCTTGAATTTGCACGGCAATGCTGTGAGCCTCATCGGCTGGGATGACATGTACTCCTACGCTGCTCTTCTGACTAGATATTAGGAAATTGTTTTCTTCATTAGCTTGTACGTTTATTTCAATACCCATATACTCAAGATCCTGGCAGATACGCGCTCGTATAATTGCCGATTGTTCGCCGATGCCTCCGGAAAATATCAGTGAATTGATTCCGCCTAGTGTGGTGGTAAGGGCGCCAATTGACTTTCTAACGTCACGAATAAATAACTCCACTGCCATAGCGGCGTCACCGTTCTGTTTTTCAAGATCAAGTAGTGCATGCATATCACCCGTTAGTCCTGAGACACCAAGAAGGCCCGATTGGGAGCTTACCATGTGATTAAATTCCTCAATGTCCATGTGACTGTGCGTATGAAGGAAGCCAAAGATGTTTGGATCGAGATCACCTGATCGTGTGCTCATTATGATGCCCGAGGTTGGCGTGAATCCCATTGTTGTGTCGATAGGCTTTCCTTTGTAGGTTGCCGCCAGGCTGGCACCGCTACCAAGATGCGCTAGGACTACTCGGCCGTTCATGGCAATGTCCCCTGCCTTTTCCTGAAAAGTTGCAAGAAGGGATGTATATGATAAGCCATGAAATCCATAGCGGCGCACGCCTTCATCGTAATATTTTCGTGGAATTGGGATCAGTTTTGCTATGTGCGGAAGTTGCTGGAAAAAAGCCGTATCAAAACAGGCTATCTGTAGAACAGACGGATAATGCTGTGAGAACTGATTAATGAGCTCATGTGCGGCTGGTGTATGATCGGGATCAAGCCGCGAAAGCAACTCCCAATCCGTGTCGGGTATAGTATTAATTACCATAGGGTCAGCATACTTCATGCCTCCATGAACAAGTCGATGGCCAATAGCCATGATACTAGCGGGAGCTATTATGTTCGCGAGCTGGCCTATGATCATATGCGTGGCTTCGCTATGATCAATGGTGTCGAACTCCTCGGTATATGTCGGTTTGGTTGGCTGTATGATCTCTAAGAGAGCTTTTGGTTGGCCGATATTACTGATTAAGATAGTAGCAAAGGAAGACGCATCTACTATATGCTGATTCGTCTTATAAACAGCTAATTTAATACTGGATGATCCAGCATTAACGGTGACGATATTGCCAGTTGTCGCAGTCATGTCCCTATCATAGCAAACATAACCATAAGTGGATACGACATAGGTCACATCAATAAACAGACGAAGAACTCAGGACGGATAATCGTCTTTAGTTCAAAGTCTAGAGTATGGACCAATTTAGTATCAAGGTAGAATTTCACAGTTACGCTACGCTTAAAGATCTTCATCGTGAAGGTCTTTAAGCGTAGCTATCTTAGCTAACGGATCTGTCTGAGTAAGAAATTTACGGCTTAGTAGTATAAGTTGCCTTGGAGTACTCGATAAGACCATCGAATATGTCTCGTAAGTAAGGAGATGATTTCCGAAGTTGTTCAGTATACTTGTCGCAAAACCGCTCGAATGTAATAGAAATCTCGCGGTAAGGGCGCCAGTTGTCTAAGCCGCCCATTATTAGTTGCTGCATTTTATCAACCGTCCAGACGAACAGAGACTCATCGTCTTGCCTTAGCTCATAATTGGCCATTTTTAAAACTAGATCAGGAAAATCTGAAAATTCCGTAGACAATCGCGCAAGTGCAGCTGCCTCATCCTTAACCTTTTGTTGACGATCTTCGGTGCTCGCAAAAGTGTTCACGTCACCCGCATATCTTTCAACAAAATCATGAGATAGCGCATATTTTAATATTTTGGCGATATCGAGATCGATTTTGTATCGATCATGTATATACCAACAAAGTAATGCTATGGTGAAGCTATGCTCAATGTCGTTCTCTCTTCGTGTGGTGTTTGCTAAATAATGATTTCGATTAATAAGCGCTAGATCTATGCTCATTTTTTGTAATTCGAAAAGAATATGATCAGGTTTTTCCATAATATGTAGATAGTATAACAAATTTAGTGACATTACGTTAAGCAGGGTCGAGATGCTGACATTGCTTATTTTAGATAAATATGTTATAATATATTACGAATCCATTACCTCTATCTCCAACCGAGAAGGACCGCATATCCATGAGTCTTGCCTATAGTAATGTTTTGGCGACTGTGGCGGTCGTGTGTCTTCCCCTCGTTGGTAGGAGCAGGATCGCACCTAAGCTCAGTCCGCTACTTCGGCGCTACTTTTTCACCTTGACCATGTGGGGTCTCCCGTTTGCAATTGGCCAATACTGCCAAGAAAACAGATGGGGATCTCTCTGGGTCCAGTACCACCTCTTGGATCTCAGCTACGCTCCATGGGGAATGGCACTCATTATGTGCCTGTTCCTTATCGGTGCAGATCTGCTCAATACAGAGGTGTCGAAAAGGCTACTCCTCGTGAGTAGTTTTGCCATTATCCTTGCCTTCGGGTATGGGAGTGAGGTTTGGGACACTATGTGGGCATGGTACGACGGTGAGCCGTTCGCCCTGGCGATCGATGTGGGTGATTACATCACCATCACCGCCGGCGGTGTGGCTACTGTCGTGCTATACCTGTGGCTTCGCCAATCAGTCTCGAAAGGAATGAGCTAGGTGCATCGGGCAGCGTTACGCTGCCCTTTCGCACGTCTATAATTAATGAAAAATAAGAAGAGATTAAAATCTGAAGCTCTCGGTGTATTAATACACAGGGTCGACTACGCCGCCATTACCCCATACGTTGCCAAGTTACCGATTCCATTTCCCAGTTTTACGGGTCCCCCAACGCTGCAATCTGGCTGCCCAACTGCCGTAGGCTTCCTGCTACACCCGAGGGAGGAATCGGAACGGTCGTCGATGTATTTTTACTTTTGGCTGGGAATAGTGAACGTGTTCCAGGAAGAAGCTACGCTCTTAGACTCCTCTTTCTCGCTACCTTGCAAATGAATATACTGTTTCTTTATATTTTTAGTTGGGCTAAATATTTAGAAGTCTTCATCAGGATTATCACTCGGTTCTTTACCCCATCGCCAAGTTGGCTTAGGTGAACTAGCCAATCCGAAAAGAATAATCGTCATAACGGCGAGCGCGAAAATCGCGAGAAAGGCAATGAGTTCACCGGCAGTCGGCTGTACTGGTTTTGCTGGCAAAAGAGTCGCAGCTATAAAAATAATCGCGATTTGCATACTGACAATGAGTGTTGCTATCCATGTCACTGGAGTCCACCCCCATCCATAGCGGCGGCGTTTCATTAAATACGTTCTGTTGTTTTTTGCCATGTATTAATTATAGCAAATAAAAAATGACGATTCCTCGTCATTTTAAGCATAATCAACTTGGCTGGCCACGTAACCCAAAATTGGAACACGATATTAATTAGCCTACTTGCGATGTATAGAAAACTAATCGAGCTCAGCCTTCTTTAATGTGCCTTTTTCCCAAAAGCTCCGGGACCGGCATGAAAGAGACCGATCGCAAGCATTCCTAGCATAGTCGCAATCCAACATGCAGCGGGATACCTGGCAGGATCGACTAACAATAGGAATAGTGGAGTCGTGGCTATTGCTAGCCAGCCCGCGATAAGATTGGGTATAGGCGTGCTGCCCAAGGCTGAGGTATAGGTTCGTTTAGTTATACCCCTAACGAAATGAGGAATGCCATTACCAAACCAAACACCTGCAAGGAAGCTAACTATAATTGTATTAATCATCAAGATGAGTATACCTCAAAAGATATTCAGAAGACAATATTGACCACCAGAAAGGATTCGAACTCATGCAATAGATTAGAAGATCAAACCAAAAAATAAGAACACTCACTTACAGCGTTCTTACCTCTGTAATAATTTCTTGGCTGGGGCTAGTGGATATGTTTAGAACTTTTCAGGAAGAATCTACAGCCTCACTCCGGCTAGTGAAGTACCTCGCATCTTTAGTAAGCAACCGGGCCTAGGAGCGCGTTAAAGATCATGTTTCGATCTTGCTGTTGAATACTCGTTCCTTCGTCGGCACATATAGATTGTGCACCGGAGGCATAATAGTAATACCCTGCTATCGGTTCGTTATTATTCACTACCGACGTGCTCACAAGGTTTTCTAGCTTTACTTTGGTTCTGCTCAATACAGCAAGTCTTATCACTGAACCCATATTATTAGGCTCAATACATTGTCCACCTAAAGCTTCTACGCGTTTTGTCGAAAACTCGTAGTCTTCTTCTATGTCCTTATTATTAGCTTCTACCTGCTTCTTGTAGTACGTAATCGCAGTAGTGTCAGTTGGCAACTTAAACTTTATATTCCAGTCTTTAAGTACTAAATAACCCTCATTCGGATCTTTAACTTTTTCGGCTGGCTGGTTTGTTGTCGGTTTCTTTTGGTTAGAGCTTGTATCTGCAGATTTTTTATTGATAAAATTCTGCCAAAAAACAAGCCCGAGAGTAGCGACAAGAGCAATAACTAGAATGATAATGATAACGACGTGGGTGCTGCCTGTTTGTTTGGAAGAAGTTTTAATCATACTCTAAGAATACATTATTCTGCTTATATTTATTATTAAATTTTTACAAACAAAAGAACTTCATTATGAAGTTCTTTAAGCATAATCATCTTGGCTGGGGCGGAGGGATTCGATCTCCCCGACATTGCCGTCCACGAGGACGGTGAAGTCGTTGGGAACCGGGCGCCGATCACTATAGATGTCGGCGCGAGTCCGGTCGAGGCCGAGTCGCTTGAGGTCGGTGGCGTACAAACGGGCGGGCGGGTTGTAAAGGTGAACGCGCATGGCGTCTCCTCAGGTATGAAGGAATGACCGGCCATTTTGGCAGGTCGGGACTCAAAGTTAATGAATCTTGAAAGATACTATATATTAATAATGTATAAACGTCAACTAAGCTAAGTGCGGAGACTTGAATTATATATTAAGAGACTTTTCTAATGGAGACACTAAAAATAATTATTTAGTCATGAAGGATTCAAACACATACATCAGATAATAAAAAAGCTCCTCGAAGATTATATTTCTTGGAACTCTTTTTTTCTGAATAAACTCATGGCTAGAGATAAGGGACTCGAACTTAGCTAATAGCATGTGCTATTTTTATTATAATCTTATCGTCTTATGAACCTAATCAGCAATCTCAAGCTCAAGAGGTAGATGGTCGGATACCTCATTGCTGGGAACGGTAAACTTCAAACAACGAACCGCAGGACTTAAAAATACATAGTCAGAGTAGTATTGCTTAGTATCGGGATACCTCTCCCAGACGTAACGATTGCGGGTATTCGTAATGCCGTATTCGTTAATCAGATCATGATAGTCCCGCGCACTGAACATCTGTATGCTATTAGTCTCTGGAAAGACATTGAAGTCTCCACCGATAACAACCTGCTTTTCGTTCTTGAAGAATTCAAGAAGTGTCGTTGTTTGTAGTATTCTATCTGGATTATCGAGCTTATCAACTGGACGAGACATGCCATGGAAGTTACATACGAACAGACGTTCTTCTCCTGTCTTTATTTCAACATACAAACCAAGTCCTGCTCGTGGATGATCCTTGAGGATCGAGCCAGAAGATATCACTGTAATATCTTTGCGAACATACGTGGTTTGTGCAAAGTCGTTGGTACTAGTGATGAACTTCCTGTCAGTATAGACATCATATTCGGGTAAGGCTTGCGCGCATAGGTACTGTAGATCGCCGTCCGCTTCTTGGAAGCAAAAAATGTCAGTAGTTGGAGCCTTTTGTTGCAAATACGATGTAAGTGCTTGCTCGATTTTTCCGTGCCATACATTCAAAAATACTATTCTCATCTGCCCTACTTTGCCATAATAGTCTGTTAGAAGCAAGCAAGTCTTTGCTTCGCAATAAATCAAGTAGTAGCTATATGAACCTCGTTTGATAATGTGACATCGCCTATTAGTCTCACGTCTTTACTGCGGAACCAATAGGCGATATGGAGCGCCCTCACTGAGGAGCGCTACAATGTCGCATGACAACGCGAGCACACCGTCTTAGGGTGCTTCGCGGTTCCGCTTACAGGACGGGCGCTATGTCCATGCTGCGCACAGAACTCTGCCGGAGTCGGCTTCGGTGGTTGCTGTGCGGGAGTCGTGTTTGACATCATATTCACCTCCTCATCGGTGAAGACTAAACAGCAATCAAAAAGAAGAGGATGTTGATATCAAGAAGACTTGTAGTCACTATCTCCTACATCTTCATTTGCTTGTAGGCTTCTTGCAAAATCTCTAGCATTTTAGCGTAGGTTTCGACCGAGTTATTCTCTGTCTTTTGTGGTGAGTAGAGGTACACGACATTGTCCACTACCTCTATATTTACCTCAAATGGCAGCGCCTCTAGCTTTTCCATAAAGGCCGGGTGCAGTAACTCAAAGCTTGTCGCACCTTCGTATGTGGTAGCAAACACTTCGTATTTTTTATTAAAATCACCCCACTCCATCGATATTTTTTCAAGCCTTTTAGGCTTAAGCAAATTTGTCCACTTTTTACGCCGTACTACGATGTCACCATACGTCTTTGGCACGTTCGTCTGGGCTATGAGGTAACTACCACTATTTTTTGGATTGAGATCATAGGTATATAGCTGCAAAAGATAATTATTATTGTAAATACCAATGATATGGTTATTGATGTCGGACACGCCAAAGTTTACCCGACCAAATAGCCGCCCGCGCTTAGGTATCAACAGCCAACCCCAATCTAGGCTGTAAAAGTAGCCGTACTTCTGTGCTAGTTGCTGCAACGAGGCGTCAGCCTTCCACGTAGTAGCCGTTACTTGCTCGATGCCATCTAGGTACCATTCGTTTCCTACCCGCTTAAAGCTCCAGTATTCAGTAAACTGGCTTTTGTCTACGTATAATTCTTCGCCTGTCAACTCATCTATTAACACATCTCTAGCATGCGCCGTAATACCAACAGTTACCGTATCCTCGGCGTTATTGAGGCTGTCGCGTAACTCGGTGATCATTACCTGATCAATCACGGGTTCGTTGACTTTGTTAATGCGCCTTGCCTGCAGCAGCGCCGCAATCATAAGGCTGGAATGCTGCTGGTAGTGTAACGTCATGTACTGGCTAAATCGCTCCCATGACCGAGCTGTCCAGTCCTGTTGATACATCATAAACACGTCGCTGGCACGCCGAAGTATCACTTGCTCGTTCCAGACAGGATCAAACGAGGCTGCTTGCTTTAGCTCTTCTGTTTCCCGCTTGTTGCGTTTTAGCTTAGAGAACCAGTTGTATAGCCCGGCGCCCGTACCAAGTACTGCGCAAGCGGCGATCATGCCACCGATAAAAATACCAGTCGATGCCACCCAAAATACGCAGTAAATAGCGCAGAGCATCCAGCCAATAACTTGCGCTGCCATCCAAGATGTCAAATTCTCCTGCCTCTTACGCAAGAGCGCGCCTATAAAGTGCATAGGCAAATACCCTAGTAAATAGATGAGTACGCCACCACCGTCTCCGCCACTCGAAGAACCTCCGCCGCCGGCGCGGGCTACAGAGTGCAGTGGTTCAAGAAGTTGATGGAAGAGCATAGAAGTAATTCTATCATATCACTCTTGCTTTACCTGGGATACCCAATGAGACTTGCTATGTAGAAGCCTAGGCAAAGAAGACTTCATCCAGGCTTTCAACAGTACAAACACTTATCGCTTACACACCAACACTATATTTATACATGCCTTAAGTACGAGAAAAGATTGACATATCGTCAATCTTTTCTCATGGCTGGGGCTAATGGATATGTTTAGAATTTTTCAGGATATATTTCAAAAAGAACTCGCTTTAAGAAAATACTAGCTTTAGGGCTTCATATCGTGGTAGAACTTCCTGTTTCACGTCGTCGAAAAATAACTTCTTGTTGAAGTCTTTCTCCATTTTACTGAGCATCCATGTCTTGAATACCCGATAGTTATCTTCTGGTCCGTAATGCCGCCAGCAGAAGAGGGGGTAAAAGTCCGTCAGGAAGTGCGCCGCGCCATCTGCCGTAGCCATGACTTTGCCTTCAGGCGTAGTAGGCATGATCTCCTTACAGCTATGAGGCTTGATGATTTCGTTTACTATAAATGTAGTTTCATCCTTGCTAAAACCGCTTTTTTGCAATAGTTCGTCAGCTAGGGCAAGACTTCTTGCTTCATGTTTAGGGTCTCTCCTGGCCATCACAGCATCTGCTATATCATGTAATAAGGCTCCAGCAACAGCCAGCTCAACGTTTGCGTGTTGAATTGTAGCTATCCTCTCAGTGTGATCAGCGACAACAAGTACGTGATTTTTATAGCTCCAGTCAATCCATACATCGGCTTCCGGATTATTAGCGGTATAGAGTGTCTCAATATTTTTTCTTAAAGTATTTAGTTTCTGCATGTATTTATGATACCAAACAAAAAAGACTTCGAAAGAAGTCCTTTAGATATAATAATCTTGGCCAGAGAAGAGGTTCGTTAATTTAATATTCAGCGATGACAATATAGATTGCAATATTGAAGAAATCAAAAGCTTACTAGAAGATGGCTAGATCTAATGCTTGAGTGTGTAAAATTCCTCAAATGCTCTTACCATTGCTGGCGTAAAGTCATCAGGGTTTGCTGCGATGTTCTCTTGCAAGTTCTCGTTGGTGAACCATTTTACCTCACTTACCTCTTCGGGTTGAAGTGTAAATCTTGTGTCTTGTGAGACTCTACCCTCAAAGACACCATTGAACTGGTTAATTGTCTTGTCATCTTCTTTCTTTTGCACTAAGAACTTGCCTATAAAAGTCAGAGGAGTCTCTACGCCAATTTCTTCTTTTAGTTCACGCAGAGCAGAAGTTTCATATGTTTCGCCTTCATCCACATGACCACTTGCCGCATTTGTCCATCGTCCTGGATAGAGTGGTTTTTCTAAACTACGTTTTTGTAAAAGGAAATTTCCATTCTCATCTTGCAAGACAATTTGCACAAGACGATAAAAAGAACCTCTAGCCCATGCTTCTTGGCGAGTAGCGGCTCCTATGGGTTGATCGTTTTCATCTACAATCTGAATTCGTTCCGGCATACTGTACCTCTCCTAATTTGTTTGTTTTAGTATACCATTCCTAGGGTTTCGTTGTGTCTCTTGCCCTACGTCAAAACCAAACTAAAAATACCTCATTTCACTGAGGTATTTTTGGAGTTTGATTAAATATAATCTCATGGCTGGTGATGAGCCCGATGCTTCGAACCTATGCGACAGATAGAAAGAATAAAATAAAAAGCAATCCCGCCAACCATGTGGTAAGCGGGAATCTCGACTTCGAAAGACTGTCAGGGATGCAAGGTGATACGCGTGTCGGAGGGCACTGATGTACCACACATAGCACAGCGCGCTGACGCGACCGAATCTTCGCCACTGGAGCTCCAGTAGATCCGCCAGGGTCGCGACCGGGGACGCTCATAGGCTTCACGCCCCTTTTCGGGACATTCCTTGGGCGTATACTTGTATTCAGTCTGGACCTTGCGGCTCAAACAGAGAAGCAAGAGGATGCCGGTGGGTACCAGCGCTATTGCTGTAGCGGTCAGGTCGTCGATGGTCATTTCTGCCTCTCAACTCTTTCGGAGCAAGATCTTTATACATTAACATGTAAATAAATATAAAGCAATAGCAATTTAGTATGAATGACTCGTTTTACTCGCAGTGAACCATCTCGGTAGCCCTTTGCGCATATCGTATCTCTTACTGCTTACGCTTTATATTTGAGTAACCATTGACATAATATAATTTAAGTAGCATAATAAGATACATATTATGACATCGATCGAACAAATATTATTACAGTCTACTCGGGATGAACACCGTGAGGCTTTTGACTATGCAAACACACATACCTCTTCTGAGTTACTCAAGGACATGGAGTATCGACGCGTGGGCGGCGTTGCTATTGCAATCGCTCGCCCTTTAGAAGGACCGAGTCTCGATGAGACCATAGAAGCAGGCGATGCACCCATCGTACGTTTCTTGCCTTGGGGAAATAATGCTACCAAGAGCGATTTTAACCAGCCCGCCCAGACACAGTTACTCGCGAACGTTGCTAATAGGCCAATTATTGCGATGAGTTCTCCTTCAGTAGGCTCGACACTGAAGTTGAGCCGTAGGGATAGAAAATACATACAGGACGGCGACTTTTCACCAGTAGCTCGTGAAATGCTTGCGAGTCTCGATGAACTCACCGAAGGTAAATTAGCTCGGGTTGCATTCATGGGAGCCTCACAGGGCGCTGCCTTTGGTATTGCAACCGCCTCTGAGGCCCTACGTCGAGATCATTTCGAAACTGTTGAAGGCGTACTTGCGCTTGGCCTGCCCAATGTTAGGGAGCGCGGCCGTCCGGAACTATTAAACGATTTTTCTAAAGCTGGTACCGTCGAACTTCATGAAACACTTGTGCGAGGTGGCGTCCCGCAGCTCGTAACCGCCAATCACTTATCGCTACACGAGCCAAAGCGGCCATTGCACTTTTCTATGGTGACAACCGCTAAAATGTCCCGACACCCCATTCTTGGGTATGCCCTTTCAGGCGGTATGGGCAAAATTGACACGATGTGGCAACGTGACATACCGACAATTTTGCGAAATAGTGTCCCGCTTACGCTTGTGAGTGAGGGCCAAGGCGCGATTATGCCGACTGAGTCACTTCAAGCCAGAGTTGCCGAGCTTGAGGCCGGGCATGAGGAATTGGGATTAGATGAGGCTATGCTTCGTCGACTAGGTCTCGTTTCAATTGTTGATGGGAATCATACGTTAGCTGACCATATGCCGACGGTCGCAGCTCTGCTCGATCGAATCTCTTAATTTTTGCATAAATCCACTAAATAGTATGGATAGTTGCGATTAGAATAAGGCCTCATTGGTATGTCACATTTTCATATGCGTTGAACCCTTTGGCTAAACAGGAATCACCCATTAAAAAGATTGACAAATTGTCAATCTTTTTAATGGGTGGGGAGGAGAAAAGTATTCGAACTTTTTCATAGCAAAAAAGTCTACAGATCAATCTGTAGACTTTCTCATAATTTCATGGCTGGACGTGAGTCCGACGCTTCGAACCCCCCCTGATTGCCAATTTTATTCTACTTGGACAAAGATTAGAGAAGCTCAACTTTCTTTATGGGAAGGATATTGTAGTTGCAAGGTACGATATAGCTTGGATTCCATAGATCATTTCGTTAGTCTATCTGTCGTATCATCTATCTTGGTTAAGATTGTCGCCTCGCATTCTACGATATTCCGAATGTTAGTTTCTTGGATCAGCCTATCTCCCGCAGTTCTTGCGAGCAGCGACAGGCGACCGCAAACTTGCGAGCCCACTTCTCGGCGGCCTTACGGTTTGGCAATTCGAGGACAGTGAACCCGCCAGTGATCTCCGAGTCCGGATAGATTTCAGCTGACACTGATCCATCGGCGGAGACTAGCACACCGGATCAACCTTCTCTTCAATTCCGCCAGCGAATACGTGCACATCTGCGGCTATCGCCTCTTCAGTGACCGCATTGGCTTCTGCCCCAGAATCAGGAGCTCTTCATCCGTGAGCTGTATGGCTTTACTTGGGAAAGAAATGAGGTATTTTGTCATATTTTTAATTGCCTTTCGTAGTTTTCTTGATATTTCTATTATACAGTTTGAGTCGTCTACTTAGTCGTTGTAAGATACAAAAAAAGAACTCCACATGGAAGTTCTTTTTTATAGTAATAATCTTGGCTGGGGAGGAGGTTCTGGAATAGAGCTTTCTAGAAAACCGAACCGATTTCGAAAGATACGTAGGCCACTAAACGAAAAACAGGAAAACCAATAGTACTGAAAGTGTTGGAGGCGGGTGACTCCAGCGTCATTATGAAATAACTTCTTTGCATTGGTGGAATGATGGGCCATAGTCGCTTTGATAGCTAATATTCGTATGCTACAATACAAATGCCTAAAAGGAGGAGTATAATGTCAGAAACAAAATCTTTTAATACCTACAATCACACTTCGCCTGAAGTCCAGACGGAACGACTGGAACTAACCGAAACAGAAGTTGATGAACGTTTTGCTGCTATTGTTAAAGCAGAGGAAGTACTCGCGGCAACCAACCATGATGAACGTGAACTGCGTGAGGCCACATCGCTTTATAAACCAAGTCAAGGGTACGACATAAATAGTATGAAAGCAGCCGGCTAAAGTCGAAGTTAATGACGCTCACACGTCAATCAGCTTTTTTCGAAGCAGCACTTACTACCAGGCACCATGACCTTACTGGTCATGGTGCCTGGAGTGATAAATCCACGCAGGATTATTTTATCTTTGTGTCCTCTTTTGGAACGGTCAAGTTGCGCAAGCGTCATGCCTACCCTGCGACCTTCGCGCGGAGTATCGGTCCTTCGCTTATTTTTGGATATGGCAACGAGACGCTCGGTCACATGATTGCAGAACAAGCACTCTCTAACGTCTCCGAAGACGCTTTTGTCTCCGAAGAATTTTTATATTGCACCATTGACTGCCAGCAGCAAAGTATTGTCGTTCAACGCGACGCAGTATGCACAATGCCCCTATTCACCATGGAGCACAGTGATGTTATTGCGTTATCGAATAGATATGATCAACTTTTTAACCAAATCGATAAACGCCAGGTACACATCAATCAGGCTGCACTCGTTAACTATTTGCTTTTTGACGATAGGCACAATCAGTTAGCCACTGGAGCGGATGTGCTTTATGACAGGGTACGTTTTATATTACGAGATGGCGCAACCCACGTGACATATCCCAATCACGCCTACATTGCAGAGAAAACTCAAGAAAAAGGACATCCTCGTTTTTTCAAGGAAGCACTTGAGACAACATTAGACACTTATTGGGAACGCTACGACACTATCGGATTCCAACTGAGCGGGGGACTGGATTCGGCAACAGCGCCGGGCTATTTTGCTTCACAAGGTAAAACTGTCGTTGCCGCTTCATTTGGGCTGCCTGCAACCATGGGCGAGCGCCAACGCGCCAAATTAGACGACATGGCGCGACGCTTCTCTTCATTGCAAAATCATATTATTAATCTCACACCCGAAGAATATTTTCCATTTTCTGATAGAATTACAGCAAATCACTGGGGCATTTCGCACGAATATCAGGATATACACCAGCTTGCCGCTATGCAAATGGCAGATTATTTTTCGCGACAAGGAATCACTGCTATGTTCACTGGTGTAGGTGGTGACGAATTATGTCAAAACATTACTAACGACAAAATATTTCCGTTTGGCTCTGCGGTCAAAGAAGCCCGCGCCACCGCAGTCGTACCACAATACATGACAGATAAATTCAAAATACTTCACACTAAGACGCAAGAGCAGACGCCCCATCATCAAGATCGTCCGATCCCAACAGTCGCCTATTCGGTTATCTTAACGAATATCGGTTTCAATAACACCTTTATTGATCGTAATGTCTGGCCAGTGGCACCATTGTCAGATCCCAAATTATTTTTATATGCGCAGAGCATCCCCGCATGGTACCGCCATGACAAAGGGTTGCTGCGCGCATACCAATTTGCGCGACAGTTTCCTCCTTCAATCGTCTATCCCGAAACACTTGAGGATTTTAGCGAGTTCCTTCATTTCTGCAAACCTCAGGTGTGTAGCTTGCTTGATTCTTTTTTTGACGTCTCCCTACTTGGACAACACGATCTGATAGATGAATCATCATTCAAAGACTACTATACACACGCTACTCGTTCAAAATATGATGACTCCGACACACGCATCCTCGAGCTTATCCGATTACTTGCGGTAGAAATTAATTTACGAATGTTTCAATAGAGGTTTTGACTTTCGACGCGCAGGTTCGTACGCCGAAAGTCGACAGGAGTTTAAAATCACCGCTCGATAACCTCGAATCATGAAAAAAGATTGACATAATATCAATCGTTTTTCATGGCCAGAGTGATGGAACCCGAACCTGTTACAATAAAATGTATTAACCATTTTTGTAGCTTTGAAGCCAAAATATGCAAAATACGCCCGAAATGGGCGTATTTTGTTAAGAAATGATCACTTGGCTGGGAGGAGGGACTTGTTCCAAGTTTTCGATAGCTCTACAGGGGTGGATATTTCAGAGATACGGAAATTACTAGATGAAGAGGCTGACAATATTCGATAGCCTTTGACAAAATAAGTCTTAGTCTACTCGAGCAGCTTCCTTATTTGACATATAATAAACAAGATAGTATAATAAAGGACGAGATTTCCTTCTGTGAGAGGTAACGACATGAGTGACAGGTTTGAATGGACCACCGACCGTCAGGGTCGTACGCAACACGCACTGGTCATCACACTCGACCAGCCGTGCGTGAACGTCGATGACCTGGGAGAGCAGAACAGTGCGGTTCCGCCCGTCAAGCTCTCAGACGGGCTCAAGGTCACTTACGAGATCGTTCCCGATGTGGACGTCATCGACGGTGACGTCCTGCGGAACGAGCGACACCCGGAGACCGGGAGAGTCCAGCTGGACCGCGGTCCGCTGACGCAGGGCAAAATTTCTCTGCTCACCGACCTCGGGTACCTCCACTCCTGAGCCCCGCGTGTCACAGTCTCAACGCCCCCGGCTTCGACCCTCTTACGAGGAGCGGAGTCGGGGGTTGATTTCGTTTCGAGGGCTGAATGTTTCCTGAGTCAAACCATATAAAACACGTCCGAAAGGGACGTGTTTTATATGGTTAATAATTTCATGGCTGGGATGGAGGGATTCGAACCCCCGAATGCTAGTACCAAAAACTAGTGCCTTACCACTTGGCGACATCCCAAAGCTATGCTAGTATACCATATTTCAATCTATTAAAACCAGTCTTTAGCGTCCTAGTATGTTCTTTCGAGGTAGTTACGACCGATCCATTTATGCATCTCGACAAGGAGTATTGTTGCAACGAAAGATATAGAGCCTGTGACGACGAGGTCGCCGATTGTAACGGGGGTAACGTGTAGGAGCGGACCTAAGGGCCCAAAGATGACCATTCCCTGTAAAGTAACGGCGATCGCTAGGCCAACGTAAAATTTGCCATTAAAGACGCGGAGGCGTGAGATGATCGATTCGTCATCACTACGAGTGTTAAAGGCGTTAGCCCATTGCATCACCACGAGAGCCGAGAAAGCGATAGTACGACCGTACTCATGGCCATACTGTGCGGTATAGATTGCGTACATACCAATAGTGAGGGCGGCCATGCTCAGAGCTACGAGTACCATACGGGAGGCTAGAAACTTTCCGATGATTGGTGCGTCTGGTTGGTTTGGTTTGCGCTTCATATTAGCTTTTTCACCCGGCTCGAGACCTAGCGGAATAACCATTGACGTATCGGTCACAAGATTTACCCACAAGATCTGTACTGGTACGAGCGGGATCGGTAAACCAATGGCAAGCGAGCCAAGCATTGTCAGTACCTCACCTGCATTTGTGGCGAGTAGATAGAATAGCATTCGACGAATGTTTGCGTAAATTGTACGACCCTCGTGCATGGCGTCGACAATGCTCTTGAAATTATTGTCCATCAAGATGATATCGCCAGCATCTTTTGCAATACTAGCTCCACTCCCCATAGCGACGCCAACATGGGCATTAGTGAGGGCCGGCACATCGTTAACGCCGTCTCCGGTCATGGCGGTGATGTTATGTTTATTCAGCAATGTTAGTATGCGGTATTTATGCTCAGGAATGACGCGTGAGAATACTCGGGTGTTCTCAATTATTCCTTCAAGCTCTTCATCACTCATGACATTCATGCGACGACTATCAAACACTTGGTTGTGCGAGTCTACCATGCCAAGCTGACGACCAATTTGATATGCTGTTTCAAAGTGGTCGCCCGTAACCATACGCACGGTTACGCCAGCATTAACTGCTGCCGTGATTGCTCTTTTAGCTTCGGGGCGTAAAATATCGGCGACAGCAACAAAGCCGTCAAACGTGAGTGTATGCTTATGAGTCAGGTCATCAAATGTCGTAATTGGCTTCTTCAGCATGCTATGGGCTATGGCGATGACCCGGTACCCTTCAGCGGTTAGCTTGTGGAGTTGTACCAAGGCCTGTTCGCGTTCATTTTCGGTTAGATCACTACGCGTCAGGACATGTTCGGGTGCTCCCTTTATGAATAGGTCGTACTCTTCGCCGTTATGCCATACATTTCCGCTCATTGCAGCGGCCTGATCGAACGGGAGGCTGAGCATTGGTAATTGCGAGGGTTGAGTAGCTCCTTTGGATTCGGCGAATTCGTTCAATGCGTTATCAAGAGGGTCATGCATCTTGTGTGACGCGTGATTAACTCCTCGTGCAATTATCTGAGCGAGCGATTTAACAGTCCCATGAGTTTGCCATGTCGTCTGAACGGTTAGCTGGTTTTTAGTAAGTGTGCCGGTCTTATCTGTAGCTATCGTCGTAATTACGCCAATTGTTTCAATAGCTCGCATGGTGCGTACGAGAGCCTTTTTCGCTGCCATTCGCCGCATACCTAGGACCAAGACAACCGATATGGCAACCGGAAGACTCTCTGGGACAGCACTCACGGATAGTGCTATGACAAAACGTAAGCTCTCAGTAACATCCATACCTCTATAAAGAGAAAGGCAAAATGCGACAACAGCGATACCGGCTACTACGGCAATGATTTGCGTTAATAGTCGATCGATCTTCTGTTGGACGGGACTTTTGGTTGCCGCGTCCTTAGTAAGTGCGGCTAACTGACCAAATTCTGTATCGTTACCTGTTGTCGTAACGATAGCGCTGGCGCTGCCCGATACGACGAAAGAACCCTGGAACAGCATATTACTTTGCTCATACACCTCCCTGTTGCCTCTGAGCGCCTCTGTTTGTTTGCTAATTGGCTGCGACTCGCCGGTTAGTTGTGATTCATCGATTCGCAAAGAACTAGAAGAAAGCAGACGAGCATCTGCGGGAATTTTCTCACCTTCAGTCAGCATAATAATATCACCAGGGACGAGCAAACTTGAGTCGACACTTATTGCCTTACCGTCGCGTAGCACTTCAACAGCTTGCGATTCATGTTTGCGCAGGGCTCGCAGTATTCGTTCGGTTGAGAATTGCTGTACATAGTAGATAATTGCGCTTGTAGCTATGATTATGGCGATGATAACTGCATCAAGGACATCATGATGAAAGAGGCTGATAGCCATGGCTACAAAAAGCACCACCATGAATATGCTGGCGAATGGTTCGATTAATTTACGCCATAACGGCTCACCGCTTACTTTGATCGTGTTGGGTCCATATATCTTAAGACGTTCCTTCGCATCACTAATAGCAAGGCCATTTTCAGAGGTTGCGAGTTCGGCAATGGTACTCCGCGCAGTGTTTGTGTAATAGAGCATTAGCATTATTATAGCAAATCCTCTACCCTTTTGGCCGAGGAACTAAAAAACGGGCGAACCTTGGTTGGTCTCGCCCGTTTTTCACCTTTAGTTGTATGGGTTGTCAGCCGATACTAACGAGCTGCAGCCTGTTGGTGCGTACACCAGCGCTCCACTCGATAATATCCTGAATCTGTTTGCCAAGTAACTTCTGACCAAGAGGGCTCTTGATCGAAATACGGCCGTCGCTTGGGTTAGCTTCAATACTCTCTACAAGGCGATATCGGACGATACGACCCTGAGTGTCGAGTAGATCGACAACTGACCCAATGGCTACCCTGAAGGCGTCTCGCTTGCGAGGGAATAGCTTGGCGTGGGTAAGAGTCATTCTCTTATCAGCTATCTCACTGTCGATCACCTCGAGACTGGCGAGCTGTTCGGAACGAGCAAGTCGTTCGTCATGGCCGTCAGTCTTGTCGAGTTCTCGTAATAGTGTTAGCGCCTCGGTGCGTTCACGTTCAAGTCGAGCGACTTCTTTTTTTAATTCTTTCATTCCTTTTTTGCTAAGATATACGGTTTTGGTGGCGTTCATATCGTTGTACTCCTCCTCTGTTTCGTTTTTGCGTAATTATTACCATAACTACAACGGCTAGTATGGACCAGAACGCTGAGCGTATTCTGAAAATATGGTCATTGTTGCACAAAGTACGACGCTATTTACTGGAGGGTTAATGTGCCGTCTTTCAATAAGAAAGTGCGATCTGTTTTACCGGCGATATCGAGATCATGAGTGACTGCAATAATCGTCGTATTCTCCTTACGCGTAAGGTCGTGCAATAGCTTAAATATCTTTTTGCCGGTCTCGCTGTCGAGATTGCCGGTTGGTTCGTCTGCTAGGATAATCGCAGGACGATTAGCTAAGGCTCTCGCAATTGAGACGCGTTGTTGCTGGCCGCCACTTAGACGTGCTGGTTTGCGTAATTGCTCGTCATCACTCAGCCCAACTCCCAAAAGGAGTTCCTGGGCGCGTTTATGACGTTTGCTGCCGCTTTTCATGCCACCAAACTCAAGGGCGAGCATGACATTCTCGATAGCACTTAGATTCGGGATGAGATTGTATTGTTGAAATACAAAGCCGATCTTGTGTGCCCGATATGTCGTCTGCTTGGCGCCGGATAGTTTGGCGATGTCAGCATCATCGACGAGGATTTCTCCTTCGGTGGGCGTATCGAGCGCTCCCAGTAAGCTGAGGAGGGTTGACTTTCCACTACCACTTTTACCGATGATTGATGCAAACTGACCTGTTTGTACGCTGAAATTAACGTTGCTTAGCGCATGTACTGTGCCATGAGCGGCTTCATATGATTTGGTAAGATTTTTAACAGTTAACATAGAGCCTCCTTTATTCCGTTCTCAGTACTTCAGCGGGTCGTACACGAGCAATTGCCCAAGCAGGTACCGCGCTACCAATGATGGCAATAAGAGCGACGATGCCGATGCTTATTACTACTGTCTGTGGCGTCAACGTACTGGTAACATTATTGACATTAGTTGTGAGTTGAGTTCTTGCACTGCGCAAGAAGACGGCGGGTTTGTTGCTGCCACTGGTTGGGCCGCCTTGCTGTCCGTTCGTAGGTGCACCATCTTTACTGCTACTTACGAGCGATTGGGTCATTGGTCCGCTGACAGCGATACCAAGAACGATGCCAATGATTCCGCCGATGACTGTTAGGGTCATACCTTCGGTCATGAATTGGCTAATAACTTTGGCGTTACTTCCACCGATTGCTTTAATGACACCGATTTCTCGACGACGTTCGCGTACTACCATAATCATGGCGAGTAGAACGATCGTTGCACCGGCGATGCTCGCACCGATTACACCAGCAAGGGCAAGCCCTGCAATGCTTTCAAGAGGCGCTAAGCTACTTGCTGCTTCCTCTTCTTGGCTTGTGACATCTGCCTTATCTCCGAGTGATTTCTTTAAACTGGCGACAGTACTTGAGACATTGTCGCTGCTATCAACTGTCGCCGCAATGTTCGTAACGGCACCTGGCTGAGCAGTTAGCGTTTGAAGTGTTGCTAGTGGCACGATAATACCATTGTTTTCAAAGGCGTTATCAACAGAGAAGATTCCTTTAACGGTAATCGTCTGGCCGTAAGCAGTAAAAGTGCTGCCAACAGAAAGACTATTCTTATCAGCAAGTGACTTACCGATGAGGGCCACTTTATCACTGCTATTGCCGTCAATCATTGCACCACTGGTGAGTTTGTCACTAGGTGTGATTGATGATGGGTTAGTTGTACCCGTGACGCTTGTTCGAGGCGCGGGTGGTGTCTTCGCCTCAGTGTTCCCGTCTGCGTTTCCAGATATATTTGTCGATGGACCTGTTGATGATCCGCTATCAAATCGCATCATGCGTTTGCCAAAACTTCCCAGTTCAAAAGAGGGAGTTAGGTTTGTATCCGTCGTTCCAAGCTGATCCGTTAGTATTGCAGAAACGCTACTGATATGGGCAGTATTGCGTATTGTTTTTACTTGGTCGGCAGTAAGAGGATCACCTCCGCCCATACCACCCTGGATGCCAGCTGGATTAATAGTTAAAGCGGTGGCTGTGGTCGCTTTTACTTCGCTAATTTTAGCGTTAACACTAGCACGCGCAACGAGCATGGCTAAAATGAGGCCGATGCTTATTGCTAGCATGGCGATGATAGCTCCTGAACGAACAGGGCTCCTGAGGGCACCGCGCATCCCTCTGGTTATAACATTCATATGTTCTCCTTAGTTTAGATTACAGGACTGAATGTATAGTGGATTGCTGATTATTTGCTTGAGACTTGCTGAAGTTTGGCAGTAAAACGCGAAATGTCGTTAAATGTCCGCTTCCGCTTGTAACGGTTAGGTCTCCATTATGCAGCTGAACGATTTTTTTTGCTAGAGACAACCCAAGACCGTACCCCTTCTTTTCGTCGTTTGTGCGTGAGGTGTCGGCACGATAGAATCGATCAAAGATATGTGGCAAGGCTTCGGGTGCAATACCCTTACCCTCATTGGCTACTTCAAAGCCAGCCATCTGTCTGTGGCCGATCAAGTTTATTTTTATTGGTGAATTTGGCGGACTATATTTAAATGCGTTGTCGACCAGAATGGTAAGAAGCTCTTCGATGTTCGATTTATTGGCGACGACATCATACGACTTGTGTCCGCTTAATTGCACGCGCTTACCTGTTTTATCGAAGCGCTCAATAACGGAAGAGGCAATGGCATTTAGCGTTACTTTTTCGCGTTCTATACTGTCGTGATCGAGACGAGATAGCTGCAGTAGGTTTTGCGAGAGTTTCGTTAGTTTATCGACTTCTTCGAGGTTGCTTTCGAGCAACTCACGCATCTCTTCCCTACTCAATTCAGTACTTCGAAGAGCTACCTCAAGTTCAGTTTTCATGCTGGCAAGTGGTGTACGGAGTTCGTGGCTCGCGTCGCTTGTAAAGCGCGACTGCGCCTCGTGGGCCTCCTCAATTGGAAATAAGGTGCGTCGTGCAAGATAGTAGCTACCAATACCACCCGCTACCCAGATAGCAAGATTCGTGATGGCGAGTGATGAGAGCAGATTTGTTTCAGCCTCATGCACTTGAGCGTCACGAAAGGTGTCATATCGTGGGCGAGCAAGTCCAAAGTTGCTTGGGGCGTTTTGTTCCAGGGCTATAATTCGCGAGCGTACCTCTGATGTTGAGATAGAGTAAATGATAATACTAAAAATCAAACTTATCACCATCAAGATAATCAAATACCAAGCGGTTAGTTTAAATGTGGCTGATCTAAACATGCGTGGTGCGGCTACTTACTCGCCTGTAGCTTATAGCCAAAGCCACGGATCGTGTGAATGAGTGGTTTATTAAATGGCTGGTCAATTTTGGTGCGTAGATACTTTATGTATACCTCAACGGTATTTGGCAGAATATCGGCATCATAGTCCCAGACATGGGATATGATCAACTCTTTAGGGAGGGGTCGGTCTTGGTTGCGAAGCAAGTATTCAAGCAAGGCGAACTCCTTGCCAGTCAACTGGATAAGCGTGTCGCCACGCTTTACTTCATAGGTAATCGTGTTGAGTGTTAAATCACCGGCTTGCAGGATGGTTGCCTGCTGTTCTTTGGGGCGACGCATTAATGCGCGTACTCGAGCGAGTAGTTCCTCAAGCGCAAACGGCTTTGTGAGGTAGTCGTCAGCACCAGTATCAAGACCTTCGGTCTTGTCTTTGATGCCCGCAAGCGCCGTTAAAAGCAGCACGGGCGTATGAATCTTAGCGGCTCGCATATCGCGCACAATTGCCATGCCATCATATTCGCCAGGGAGCATTCGGTCAATAATGGCAACATCATATGGTTCGGTTGTAGCCATGGCATGGCCCTCATCACCGTCGTAGGCGATATCTACGGCGTACCGTTCTTGCTCGAGCGCCTTTTTAAGTGCTCGGGCAATTTTATGTTCATCTTCGATTAACAAAACTCTCATATCTATACACTACACACCTTAGCTTAAGGAAGTCTTAAGCGTTACTGGGAGCATACTTGTCACTCCATGCTTCCATATCTTGTAAAATTGGCAGAAGATCATGCCCTTTCGCGGTGAGTTTGTACTCACATCGACTACCAGGGCCTGAAATAATTTTCTTGATAATACCGGTTTCTTCGAGAGCAGTAAGTCGGGATGAAAGAGTGCGAGGGTTAATACCTCCGGTAAGATCCTGTAACTGACAGAATCTAACAATCTCTTCATTGATGAAGTAGCGTAGTAAATGGGGCGTCCATTTGTCGCCAAGTATGTCCGTTGCCGCCTGAAGGCAGCCGATCGGTTTTGTCGCCGTGTCCATACCTCATACTATACATTGTCTAGCAGTATTGGTCAAATGTTGTATAGCTATTTTTTATGAAACTTGTGAAGAACTCTGCTCTGCGATACACTAAGCTTATGGTAAAACAATCTTCCAAAAAAGTCGTCAAAAAGCAAACGCATAAAGTAGATTTTGAACCGAATAAAATGGCCTTGGCCGTTGCCGCAACAGCCGCGGCATCCCTCACATTGGTTGCTGTTATTGCAATGCAACTGTAAATCTTACCCAGGGAGAGCATTACTATCTGCGGACTCCGCGGATAGTTTTTTAATTCTTACGTCCCATTACCTCTTTAAGACTCAACCGGCGACTGTATTCGAGTGCGCCAAACCGGAAGATACGCACGCCTATGCTAACGACAAATATAGTTGTTGCGATGAGGATAGCAATCGATATAAGTGCTTCGTGAAGTGCTAGATTTCCGACGGCATTACGCAAGAGGAGCGGGATTGGTGCAGTGAGTGGGAAATAGCTCAGGAACTGGACGACCGGAGAGTCGGGTGAAGTAACGAAGAGCGGTGCAGCGTATAGAGGTCCGAAGACGAGCGCCATAGCGGCACCGAAGAAGCTACCGGCCTCTTTTGCGGTTGGCATGGCTGCTCCGAGTGTCATGAGAATACCCGTGAACATAAGGAAGCTGACAATGAATATGACAGCACCAAGACTAATAGCTACTGGGTCGAGTGGAATTGCCGAAAGATCAAATTGCGGAAGCGCTAGTTGATCTTTAAATATGAGGTATCCAATGATGATCGGTACAAGAATCACGAACATCTGGATGAATGCGAGTGTGATGAGTGACAAGAGCTTACCGACAAGTAAGGATGTCGGTTTGATTGTTGCTAGAATCATCTCGATGACACGATTCTCTTTCTCCTCTGTAACGCTGGTAAGAATTTGGTTGCCGAAGGTGGCGATCATGAAGTAGAAGAGCACGAGGAAGATGCCTGGTGCGATCAATTTCATGAAACCTTTGTCGACTTCCCCGCTTTTAGTGAATGTTATCGCATCGTACTTAACACTTCCTTGTAATACCGAGCGAACAGCAGGACTTGTACTGGCAGCAGTCGACTGCTTCAGCAGTTGATCTGCTAGGTCTTGGTAGCGACTATTTTTAAATAGTCCAACATCCTTACCGTATACTCCAACGGATTCTTTGCTTACATCAGCTGGGTAGTAGAAGTACGCATCGAGCTTACCGGCTTTAACAGCCTCTTCTCCGGCAGACTTGGTTTGAATCGGGTGAGCATCAATCGACTTTAGGAGTGTAGGATTAATAAGTTCTGCCGCATCGGTGACACCTACGGAGTAGCGTTCGGTGGCTAATTTCTTTGTTTGAACGTCGGTCGTTTTATTTGAGAAGAAGATTATCATGCCGACGAGGGCTGCAATAATAGGGACTGCAAAAGCGGCGATCCAGAAGCTTTTCTTCTTGAGTGTACGAGTGATTTCGAAGCGGATGACGGTATTAAGATTGTGCATGTTAGTTATCCTCCTTAGAATGGTGGCCATACACATCGACAAAAATATCATCAAGCGATGGTCGCTTCAGCTCAAATCGTAAACAGGTGACGCCTGAACCGGTGAGCGAGCGTTGGATAGCGAGTAGGTCTCCAATGGGATTAAGGATGGTCAAGTGGCCTTCTTTGCGTTCGATTGTGTATAGTTTATCGTTCGCTGGGACCGTATCATCAGATACGATTTCAAGAATCTTGCCACCGAATTGGTCTTTTACTTCTTCGACGGTTCCGTAGAGGCGTCGTTGGCCATCTTTTAGGAGAAGAATTCGGTCGCATAAACGTTCAACCTCTTCCATTTGGTGTGTAACAAAGATGACGGTGGCGCCACCATGTTGATGCTCTTCGATGATATCCATTAGCAATCGGCGGTTAATAGGATCAAAACCTTTAGTCGGCTCATCAAGGATGAGCAATTGAGGCTCACCCATCACTGCAATACCTAATTGGATCTTCTGTTGCATACCGCCCGAGAGTTTATCAAGACGTGTATTCGCTTCGGCTTCGAGGCCGACTCGTTTAAGGAAGTCGAGCGACCAAAGTTTAGCATCTATTCGTGATAGACCTTTTAGTTGGCCAAAATACATCATGGTATCGAGTACTTTTTCTTTTTTGTAGAGGCCACGCTCTTCTGGCAGATATCCTAGCTTAACATCACCGTCCACGCGGTAAGGCTCACCATCAATAAATAACTCACCACTTGTCGGTTGATAAATACCGAGCAAGGCTCGGATGGTCGTTGTCTTG
The DNA here is from genome assembly GCA_030445245.1 of Candidatus Saccharimonadota bacterium. Taxonomy (GTDB): domain Bacteria; phylum Patescibacteriota; class Saccharimonadia; order Saccharimonadales; family Saccharimonadaceae; genus RYN-404. The sequence continues at coordinate 262,683 of JAUCSD010000001.1, forward strand.
CCCGAGCCGTTACTGCCGAGTAGGCCAAATGTTTCGCCGCGTTTTATGTCGAACGATAAGTTTTTGATGACGGTTTTCTTATCGAAATCCATACGAAAATGATTGACGGTGATAAGCGGTGTGTTTTTGCTCATGGAGTATCCTTTAGCGAAAGTTTATAAAGTGGAGCGGAAAGTCGAATTCAGTAGCGCGAAGCAAGCTCATCACTGCCTGTAATTCATCCTTGCTGGCACTTGTTACGCGTACGGCATCACCTTGTATTTGAGTCTTAGCTTTCGGGACCTGTTCGCGGAGTAATTTAGTAATCTGCTTAGCGTCATCTTGAGACAACCCCTGTTTAAAAGGAATTTCCCAGGTAACCTTTAGGTTGCTTTCAACCGGTACTTTGGACAAATCAAGTACTTTTGCACTCTGTTCTCTGCTCGCTAGTTTTTTACGAACGATATCAAGCACAGCGTCACATTGCCACTGTCCTGCGCCGGTAATCTTAAAACCGATTTTGTCCTTCATCCACTCAATCGCGGCTGAGGTACCCTTGAAATCATATCGGTTACTTATTTCGCGTTCAGTACTGGCGAAAACGTTATTCATTTCGGCTTTATCAAAGTCGCTTACGATATCAAAAGAAAAACTTGGCATATGATAATTATACTATTTTTGGATGATTGCTCAAAATGAATCTTCTAATGCCTTATTCAGTAGTGACGGGTCAAGCACTGTAATTTTTTGTGTGAGTGCGAGATACCCAGCTTTGCGTAGGCGAGATACCTCACGGCTGACTGTCTCGCGGGATAATCCTGCTCGTAAGCTGAGCTCAGTGACGTTGATCGACAGGTTGTACGGAGCTTCCTGCGAAACCTCACCGAAACCTCGCGCATCGAGGAGTATTTCGTAGATGACTCGTCCTCGCGCATTTCTGCTCATAAGATGGGTGATGCGTTTTAAGACCCCGTCGAACCCAATATATGCTTGGATGAGCATATGTTTCATAACATCTGGATTAGTGTTTACGAAATGAGTCGTATATTTAATGGGTGCACGGTAGATAATGATATCTGTTTCAGCTGAGTAATAATGAGTATTCGGTAAACCTGTAATAGCTGTGAGTATCATGAAATAGGCGCCAGGTTTAAATATATTAACAATTATCTCCGTACCCGAGTGAGTAATGTCGTATTGCTTTATTCGGCCGCTTACCAAGTAATAGGCATATTTGGGGTTTTCGTCGGCGAGGAGGAGTACGTAGCCCTTTTTATATGCGTCACGTTTGTATTGACGAAAAAAATTTTCTATTTTGGAACCCACCGCCTTTTCCATGAGATCATTTTAACATGTAAAATAAGCGTTAGTGTGATAGAAATCACAGCGAAGCATAAGCTCCCTTATTACTATAAGCCCATAAGACGCTGAGCTCACTCTCCGTCCATATATAGAACAACTGCCGGTGAGAAATCCTCCATCCAGATTTACTATAAACAGCCGCACCCCGCTGCAGAAAGGATAGGTTGTGTGGGTAGCCTAATCTCCATCAACTTCATGCTTGTCGTGTTGATTGTCATGGCTGTGTCTATTATTTTTGTTAATGTGGCAGCCTACTTGGCGTATGTTTTAATCAAAGTGTATATCAAGCTGAGGCAGTATAATGATGCGGTATAAAGTTCAAAAAATCGCGTTTGCGGCATTTACTTTCTTGTTCACAATGTTTGTATTCTTAAATACGTATGAAGTCGTATTCAATAAGGATATCGCATTCGCCAGCTCTATTCGGAAAGTATCTTCGCAGAAAACGATTAACAGTGCGATAGAAGAATTTGCTACAAAAAATCAAACAGACGAGATTAACGCGAGTGGCTCATTGGATACGATGGAGTATCTTGAAGTTCCGTCACTCAATATTCGACTACGGGTCGAAGAGTCACGCAAAATAGGTACCTTATGGTACGAACGCCCCGGTGCATTGCACCGAATAGGATTAAATAAAAATCAACATGGCGCAACGATAGACTATGTATTGTACGGCACCGCTTCCTGGCGGTCTATTACAGATCCAGACCGCATTGAAAAGGGCGTGACTGCTAACGTCGTATATAATGGCGGCAGTTCGTCTTTAGGATTTACGGTGACAGATAAAAAAGTACTTCCGATTGGCCAATCACTAATTGTTGATAAATCGGAATCTAGGCAGCTACTCCTGATAATTGAAAAGCCAGATGAGCATGTATTCTACGGATATAGTATGGAACTCGAAAAATGAATGAAATAATTTTCAAGATAACACTTTCGGTCATTTCTTTCTTTGTTATTATGACATTATTCAAGAACTATGTTTTTCTGATCATTGCTCCTCTATACCCCATTCGTGAGCAGCTGCGCTATATTCGTCAGATGAATAGACGGGCTCGTCAAAAATTACCAAGATATGAGCCTCGTGTCTCAGTTGTTATACCTGCCTGGAATGAAGAAGTGGGTATTCTCAAGACGATAGAGTCAGTACTGCACAATGGCTATAAGAATACCGAAATAATTATTATCAATGATGGATCAACTGACGGCTCACATAGACTCATCACTAAGTATGTCAAAAAAGTGGGATCTATAAGGCCGAATAAAATTTCACGAATTTGTTATGCCTATCAGAAGAATGGCGGGAAAGGAAAGGCGCTCAATAACGGCATTAAACGTGCCCGGGGTGATATCATTCTCACGATTGACGCAGACTCTGCTCTTCAAAAAGGTGCAATTCAGAAGCTCGTAAGGTATTATCTTGACGATGAAATTATGGCGGTGGTTGGTAACGTCGAGGTGATCAATGCAGCGAGCATCTATGGATTTGCACAGCAGCTTGAGTATTATTTTGGGTTTTATAATAAACGTGCCCACGCCCTGCTTGGTGGAGAATATATTTTTGGAGGAGCCTGTGCCTCGTTTAGGAAAAGTGTATTCGAGCGGATTGGCATGTTCGATACCGACAATAAGACAGAGGATATTGAAATGTCGATGCGCACTAAGGTGTATGGCATGAAATCGGCATATGCCGAGGATGTAGTTTGTTACACTGAAGGCGCATCAGATCTAAAAGGCCTTGTCGCACAGCGAATACGTTGGAAGAAAGGACGACTCGATACCTTTATTAAATACCGCTCACTCTTCTTTTCAACCGCTACTGAACATAACGCGTTTTTATCATTCTTCATTCTACCCTTTTCGGTACTCATGGAAGTCCAGTTATTATTTGAACCAATCGCTATCGCCATATTGATTGTCTATAGTATCTTAGCGAGTGAATACCTATCGCTTGCGATTGGACTTCTTTTCATTGGACTCGTATTTTTTGTCGTATCAGTCTTTCACGTTCATCGTCCGCGTCCGTTTTTTACTCTTTACTTCCCCTTCTTTTGGCCGCTGTTTTACATGCTTGATTGGATTGAATATCTTGCGCTATATAAGAGCATTAGCATGATCCGCAAACGTAAAGATGTCGAATGGCAACGCTGGGATCGAAAAGGTATTAACGCCGTTATCGTAAAGGAGGAGGTATGACACATAAGGAACTCGTTGTCGTTAATCTATTCTTGGGAGTACTCATTGTCTTTTTTGGCTTACTAACACTTGGCACGTCGCTCAATCAAAGTCCTTTGGCTATGGTGGCTAATGCAATAAAAAATGATACGGCAGCGACCCAAGCGCAACTTCAAAATGACCAGATAAAACGGTGCAATAAGGCATCTCCATTACTATTCCCTGAACATGAGGATGATCCGCATCTTATTAAGCTAAAAGTATACCAGGATATGTGCCAATCTTTTGTAACTGACACACTCATGGTTTTTACGGGCTTCCCTCAAGACGCGACAACCGCCGAGGCTGATGCAACGGTCATGGCAAAGAAGCTAATTCTTCTGAGTACATCAGGTATTAAGCCGATTGTCGTTGCTGAGCCGTATGCCACTAGTGGAGCGGTTTCGTATAGGGACTTTATAAATGGAAAATACGACCTTACACTTCAAATCTACTTTGAGAAAATTCACGATCTTGGCGTGACCGACAAGATGATGGGTACATGGGTGCCCTTTCCTGAGTCAAATACACCGAACTGGAATAATAAAGATACCGAGCCACACGATTTCGCGTTATGCGTAAATAAGTATCTGAGCGCATATAAAAAACAGTTTCCTTCAGCTCAGGGTAGTATTTTACTCAATGCTACAACCTACGATCCGAATGATCTCGAGTACGATAACGGTGATTATCTAGATTTGACGCCGTACGTTCAAGACATCAATAAAAGTCTTGTTAGCAGTCTCGGAATCCAAGGATTTCCATGGATATCGAACGCGACTGTGAAACGGCGCGATATATTCCGCGCCTCAGAGTTCTTGCAGCCCGATTTAGCCATATCGGCTGCTCGAGAACTGCGCACTCGTAACATCTGGTTTAATACGGGATCATTTGCTAGGAAATACACAAATGATCCTGCCAAGTTAATGACCGTATCAAACAGTGATCGTAAGGCAATACTCAGTGGCATTCTCGAGACAGCAAACAGTGTTCAGGATTACCAGCAGAACAATTATCGTGTATCAATTAATTTGTTCAGTGAAGATAAAAGTGATACGACTGAAGCGACTGATTGGTCGTATTTCCAAAATGATGACTCAAAAACAATTCTAAGATATTTCTTATCGGAAGCTCAAAATCTCGATATACCTATTTCTATTTACGACAAGTCGAAGTAAACAGCGCAAAGTACGTAGGTAAAGAATGATACAATTAATCTCAAGATGAGAACTATGTTACACTCACTTGATCATCGATTTACGGCCATAATCCAAGGGTGGTCAAACTGGGTACGTCCATTTATGCTGTTCGCCACACTTGTTGGTCAGCCTATCTTTACGGTAGGAATCGGTGCGCTTATAGCGGGCATTGGCTGGGGGGCATCAAACGAGAGCCTGTTTATGGCTGGAATTATCGCCGTGGCAACATTTGGCATTAGTACTCTAGCAAAATTATATTTCCGACGCGACCGTCCTGTAACGGAATACGTAGCGCGCATGCGGTTTGATACGTACAGTATGCCAAGCGGACACGCTGCTGGGGCGGCCACTTCGTATGGTTTATTGGCAATTATCTTTTGCCCGATGGTACCTATGCTCTGGGCCTATGTCATTGGTATTTTAACCTCATTGCTCGTCCTATTGATTGGCGTGTCGCGTGTTTATCTTGGTGCACATTATCCGAGCGACGTGATTGCCGGCTGGCTACTTGGGTTAGCGGGTCTTGTTAGTATCATCTTTATTGTCCAGCCAAGCTTATGAAAGTGGTCGTTGTATATAATCCCAAATCTGGAGGTGGGCTGACGCGAAGCGAGCTTCGTGCGCTTTTTAATAAGTATGATCTTACTATTGATACGTTTGTGCCGATCGACGATAAGATGAGCCGTAAGCTCGCGCCGTTTATCAAAAAGAAGGCTACGATTGTCGCGGTCGGTGGTGATGGAACACTGAGTGGTGTCGCTGGTCTTATCGCGGGCACACCGGCTGTGTTTGCACCTTTACCCGGCGGTACTCTGAATCACTTTACGAAGGATCTCGGTATCTCCCAAGATATTGAAGAAGCAGTAGCGAGGCTTTCCCATGCAAAAATTCAGGAGATTGACGTGGCTAGAGTAAATGGAACGGTATTTATCAATAACTCGAGCATCGGTCTATACCCTTCGTCGCTTCGTATGCGTGATCGATTTGAGCAGTATCTTGGTAAATGGTTAGCGGCACTCATCTCAAGTATTAGAACGCTCGTCCGTTTTCGCACCTATAACGTAACTATCGGCGATGAAACGTTTCGTACGCCGTTCGTATTTGTTGGTAATAATATTTATTCACTTGAAGGTCTCGGAGGCGTCACGCGTAATCGTCTTAATAAAGGTGTCTTGTCTGTGTTCATCGCGCGCACGAGCTCCCGTCTTGTGCTTTTTAAGATTGTTTTGTTTGCGCTCATTGGCCAAATGCATTTGCTTGATGAATTTGATGAACGAAAAACAACTCGACTGAGTATTGTGTCAAAACGAAAACGACTGAGCGTCTCACGTGATGGTGAAGTGATGCATCTTAAGCCACCACTTACCTACGAGATTCAAGCAGGCGTGCTGAGAATACTGTATTAAGATATGATTCGCGCCATAAGCGCAACCAAAGGGTGGTATAATGGAAAACAATATGAAAGTACGAATAGACATCGACACGAGAACATTTGTGCGTTTTTGGTTAGTAGTAATTGGATTTGCCTTCGCAATCCTGGCAATTTATAGCGTCCGAACGACATTAGTCCTGATTGGCATCGCCTTTTTCCTCGCACTCGCTCTTAATGCCCCCGTGAGCTTTCTAGCACGAAACTTACCAGGCAAAAGTCGTATCGCCGGAACGGCAGTAGCCTATATTCTTGTTATTGCAGTACTTGCCGCGTTTGCTTTTCTGGTCGTACCACCTATCGTGCAACAAACAGTAAAGTTTAGTCAGACAATCCCTAGCTTGCTCGATAACGCCACAAGCCAGTGGCATGGACTAAACAGTCTTGTTACGAAATATCACCTCGAGTCTCAGGTTAATAGTGCTATACATACGATTCAAAACAACACGACTGGTTGGGCTGCACAAGCTAGCCAAAATGTACTCTCGGGTATCAGCTCGGTTGCGGGTATCATCGTATCAGGGATTCTTGTACTCGTACTCTCCTTCCTTATGCTTATCGAAGGACCAATGTGGCTGAAACGAATATGGGGAATTTATAATGACGAAGAACGTATGGAGTACCACCGTAGACTAGTAAGTCGTATGTACAATGTCGTGACAGGATACGTCATTGGTCAGCTAACAGTGTCAGCAATCGATGCGGCCTGTGCTGGGCTTGTTGTATTTGTTTTAAGCTTCGTCTTTCCGTCCGTTCCTGTCAATTTGGCTTTGCCAGCAGTCGCTGTCGCCTTCACTCTTTCATTGATACCCCTTTTTGGTGCAACGATTGCCGGCGTCATTATATCTGTTCTTCTGGCGTTTAACGACCTGACTGCCGGTATCATATTTGGCATCTACTTCATCCTTTATCAGCAGCTTGAGAATAACTTTATTTCACCAACTATCCAAGCGCGCAAGCTTGAACTCTCTGCGCTGACCGTTCTTTGTTCCGTGATACTTGGCGTGACACTGTTCGGTCTTGTCGGTGGTATCGTCTCGATCCCAATCGCTGGATGTGTCAAAGTATTACTTGAAGACTATCTCGTTCGTGCAAAAAAGAATCGTGAGCGTAGTGAAACGCCAATCACGAAGCTGGCTAAAAAGTTACACGCTAGCGATTAGTTAGCGTATTCCCAGATAGTGCCGTCTTGGGTGTCGAGGACGGTGATTCCTTTTTCCTTAAGAGTGTCTCGTAGCTTATCAGACTTAGCCCAGTCCTTTGTGTCTCGAGCACGCTCACGTTCAATGATAAGTTGTTTCGTATCATCATCAATGTCGGGCGTACTGGCCTGTAGCTGCAATCCGAGGACGCTATCAATCGTTTCAAGTAGTTGTTTCAAGCCATGCTGGTGAATTGCGCTAATAGGCTTGCCGTCGAGTCTAGAGAAGGCCTCGTCGACGACACGCAGAGCCTCTGGTGTGTTGAGGTCATTGTTAAGGGCCTCCATGATGGCGCCTGAGGCGGCTACGAGCGTAATGGTGTTATCTGCATCCGGAGTTAGCGTGTCGTATGTTTGGAAGCGTAGAGCGGCAATATTGCGCCAGTGGTTCAAGCGGTTTTTGGCGGCTGTTAGGTTTTCGAAGGTAAAGTTGCCTTCATTACTATATTGGCCTTGCAGTACGAACATACGATAGTCGAGAGGACTGAAGCCTTTTTCTACAAGATCTTGAAGCGTATATCCATTACCCAGGCTCTTGCTGATCTTCGTGCCGTTAACCTTGAGGTGGTTATTGTGAAGCCAGTAGTGAGAGAAGATTTTTCCACTTGCTGCTTCCGATTGGGCGATTTCATTTGTATGATGAACGGGAATATGATCGATTCCTCCGGTATGGATATCAATGGTCGGGCCAAGAATACTCATAGCCATGGCTGAACATTCCAAATGCCAGCCTGGGAAGCCCATTTTCTTTTCATCACCTGTATCGAGAAGATCAGTTGGTGTTTCCCATTCCATGTCGCGAACTTCGCCAGCGGGCGTGAATTTCCAGAGGGCAAAATCACTTGGGTTACGCTTTTCAACGTTGAATTCAACGCGAGCACCAGCTTTTTGAGCTTCAAGATCAAGTCCCGCGAAGTCTGCATAGGTTGGAAATTTACTTATATCAAAATAGATACCATCGTCAATTTGATAGGTGTACCCCTTCTCTTTGAGGATTCGTACGAGATCAAGCTGTTGGGGAATGAAGTCGGTCGCTTTGGTGATATGCCCCGGCATGATGAGGCCCAGCTTCTCTATGCCCATAAGAAAATCTTCGGCATAGTATTCTGCTATTTCCCAGGCTGTTTTGCCTTCGCGTCGGGCACCCTTTTGCATCTTATCTTCACCTGTGTCTTCCTCGTCGTTAACGAGGTGGCCAACATCGGTAATATTCATGACGCGCTCAACGTTATATCCGTCCGCGATTAGCGTACGGACGAGCATATCCCAGTAAATATATGCTGACCAGTTCCCTACATGCAAAAAGTCGTAAACCGTTGGACCACAGGTATAGAGATTTACCTTCTTTTCATCAATTGGCGCGAATACGTCGGTTTGTCGGGTTAGGGTGTTATGTAGTTTGAGTGTCATGGTCGTAGGCTTTCAATGCTTTATCTGTTGCAGTCACAAGTTCTGCTACGATTTTATCGTATTCTTCATAAGCGCGGAAGCCTGAGGCGTACTTATGACCACCACCACCGAAGTAACCAGCAATTTCTTCAGCGATTGGGATGTTGGCGCGGAGTTTGCCTGTTATCTTACCATCAGGATAGGTCTTGATAGCTACGCCAATTTCAACGCCTTCAACTAGACGCATTTCATCAAGTACGAGAACACTTGGGTTGTACTGGTCACTATAGGCCTGAATGTCTTCCCAGGGAATATGGACAACGGCGAGCTTGCCGTCGAGCAAGTATTCAATCCGACCGAGGAGCTCACCTTTATAGGCAAGGATTTCAGGAGACTTTTTCATGAACTCACGACGTCGACCTTCGATTACGGATGAGGCGGCACCGAGCTCGGTTAATTTGCCAGCTACGAAGTATGTCTCGGCGGTTACGTTCTGCGTACTCAGACCAAGACTATCACTAAGGATAGCGACGAGCATGTTCTCGGCTGCTTGCTGGTTGATTTTCCATCCGTTATCAGCAGCTAGGCGGTAGAGAATCTCACTGGTAGCCACTGCATCCTCAGACAGCATGGTGTGCTCGAATGTGAGCGTAGAGCCGGTTGTGTGGTGATCGACCACGAGTACTGGATGAGACTCAAGGAAGTGGCGTACGCCTGGTGTTTCGAGTACTTTAGTAATGAGCACATCAGCGCTGGTGTCGACAATGATAGCAAGATCAGCAGATGTGTCGAACTCGCTTACTACTCGGTCCCATCCTTGGATGTAACGCAGATATTTTGGTGTTTCAACAGGACAATAGAGAATGACGTCTTTGCCAAGGTCACCTAATATTTCCTCAAGTGCGAGGGCGCTGCCAACGCTATCGCCGTCTGGATTTTCGGCCTGGATGACAATTATTTTTTTTGCTGCGTCAATAAGGGATGCTGGTTCTTTATACATATTCCCTTTATTGTAACAGATTATAGAGGTGTATTAAGGGTGAAATATGATTGATATATAACGGTTGTCATTATAGTATTCGCCGTCCTTCAAGAGCATGCGAGAGAGTGATCTGGTCGGCGTATTCAAGGTCAACGCCAACGGGGATGCCGCGGGCGAGTCGAGTCATTTTAACCTCGTAGCCGTTTTCTTGAATAAATCGTTGCAAGAATAATGCGGTTGATTCGCCTTCAACACTTGCGTTTGTGGCGATAATGATCTCTTCCACTTGATCTGCCTTAAGCCGGGCAAGTAGTTCTGGTATGTGGAGTTGCTCTGGGCCAACGCCATCAATAGGTGAAATGGCACCACCGAGTACATGGTAAGTGCCATCATACTGCCCTGTTCGCTCGAGTGCGATGATATCAAGTGGTTCTTCTACAACAGCTACGAGTTGTTTATTACGTGACGGGTCACTGTATAGCTTCGATATGTCCTCACTAGCGTCAATCAACGCGAATGTTACAGGGCATGTTTTGACACCGCTATGAAGCTCAGCTATTGTCCGTGCTAGCTTCTGAGCGATATGCTGATCGCCCCGTAATAGATAATATGCATAGCGCTCCGCTGTGCGGGCACCAACGCCTGGCAGTCGGCCAAGTTCGTCAATTGCACGCAGGAGCGCTGCAGGTAGTAGCTGCGTCAAGTTAACTCCTAGAGTCCAAGGTTACCGAGACCACCCATGAGTGGCTTCATTTTTTCAGCGGCAACTTCTTGTGCTTTTGCCATGCCATCGCGTACAGCAATTTCAATCCAGTGTTCTAGCTCTGAGATATCATCAAGGTCAACTTGAGCTGGGTCGATTTTAACACTCTTGATTTTAAGTTCACCATTGATTTGAACAACGACAGCACCGTCGCCTGCCTCAACTTCAATGATTTCTTTTGCTAGGTCTTTTTGCGCTTTGCGCAGTTGATTCAACATCTTTACTTGGTCAAACGCCATTGTCTTATTCCTCCGTCAATTTACTTTACCCAGTATACGTTACTTCGCGGTAGTTTTATATATATAAAATCTATCAGCGTCACCGGCCATGCTGTCCGTTACGATGCGCCAAGGCTCGGTTGCGTTTTTTGTGTAGGCTGCTCGGCTGACAATCGTTGTCGGGGCGGCTACTGGTGAGGTAGCGGGAGCGACGAGGACATCTTTTTGGTAGTGAGCTACTACTTGATAGAATGGTACTTCTTTCTCGCTGACAACGAGAGCGACAATTCCACGATCTTTTACGTCGAGTTGGTCATTAACGAGGCGTAGGTCTTCACTAAAGTTACCAGCGGTCTGTGGGTCGTATTGGTAGCCGTACATGTATCTATCGACTCCCGAGAGAACCATACCACCGATCAATACGGCAAGAGGAATAAGTCCGGCCAGCCGAGCGTACGGGTTGCGTGGGAATAAGCGATACCAATTGCTTAGTAGTGTGCTGATGCCCATTGCCATGAGGAGAACGACTGGAACGAAGGTGATACTGACAAAGTTAGGATTAATAATCAGGACCGGCAGCAGTAGGATGATCCACGCAGCGGTGATATAGCTACGTGCCGTGTATTTTGTCGTAACGAGACGGAAGATGCCAAGGAGAATGAGTATCATTGATCCAAGACCGTAGACTGGTGTCATGAGAGTGCCGCTACTCGGTGATAGGAAGTCGAGGTATTGTCGTAACAGCTGAATGGCATTTGCCTGGAAATCTGGTGAGCTGCTCGGTATGCCCAGAAGAGTGAGGCCGATCGAGGGATTACGCCAGATGACGTAACCGAGAGGTGTAATCAAAAGTAACGCGCAAATACTTGCAATGAGCATTTTTGTTTTTGGTAAACGACGCATGAGATAGCGAAGATGTGGGTGAAGTACGGCGGCGCTTATGAGTGCTGCAAGAATGTAGATACTTAGTGGTGTATAGAGGCTGAGGGCAGCGATACCAAAGAGGATAATCTTCCATATGCTTGATCCCTTTGCGCCACGAGAGACCATCATGGCGGCAACGAGGAGCCAGATTGACCAGAAGATGTAGATAATGCTTTGCGTGCCACTTTGTGCTACGAATAGGAATTGCCCGGTAGTAATAACGAGCACGGTCGTGAGAACCGCTACATTTCGACGGAACCATGTTCGAAGAAGAATAAGCATTCCAACGGCAGATGCTAGGCCAAGGATGAGTGATGGTAGCTTGATGCTGAGGTTTGAGACACCGAGCAGTTCGATGCTCGCTCGCTGCATTAAGTGATACGGCAGATTGACGACCATATTTGGATCAAATTTATCCAGTGAGAATCGGATTGCATCACTGCTTATGACCGATTGCATCTCAGCCGAACTAAGGGCGCCTGGTATGTAGAGCCCTGCTACTGCGAATACAGCTAAGAGAATCAGGCCGATGAGCCCATAACCTAGGAAGTAGCGCCAGCGATAGAGGAGGTAATCCGTTATATGTTTGCCCATAAATTACTTACGATTATAGCACGATTACTAATCGTGGTGTTTGTCGAGCGACATAAAGCGTAGGCGCTCCGGATGGAAGTAGAGCTCGACTTTACCGGTTGGTCCGTTACGGTGTTTAGCGAGAATAAGATCGGTGATATTCTCACGTTCGGTTTCAGGATTATAGTAAGCTTCACGATAGATGAACATAACAATATCGGCATCCTGCTCGATTGAACCTGATTCACGCAGGTCGGAGAGTTGTGGAACTTGAGGTGTGCGACTTTCAACTGAACGCGAAAGCTGGGACAGTGCGATGACCGGGACGTTTAATTCACGAGCAATCAGCTTGAGTCCACGTGAGATCTCACTCACCTCTTGGACGCGGTTTCCGTTGTCGCGGCCACTTCCCTGCATAAGCTGGAGATAGTCGACGATAATAAGTCCAAGTGGGGCGGTGTGAGCGGCTCGACGAGCCTTGGTACGCATTTCGAGAACGGAGAGACCAGGTGTGTCGTCGAGATAGATAGGTGCTTCAGCCATTTCACCCATTGCCTCGCTGAGTTTACTAAAGTCCTCGTCAGAGAGATTACCGGTACGGATATTCCAGGCATCTACTCCACTGGCATCAGCCAACATACGGTCGACCAGCTGTTCTTTACTCATCTCGAGGCTGAAAAAGAGCACGGCTTGTTTGGCAACGGTAGCAACGTTATATGCGAGGTTGGTCACAAGAGTTGTCTTACCCATGGCAGGACGAGCCGCGAGGATAATAAGATCGGATCGTTGCAGCCCGGCTGTGATATTGTCGAGGTCACGCCAGCCGGTTCGTACGCCACGAAGGGCGCCTTTATTACGGTGAAGTTCTTCCATACGGTCGAAGCTGTCTGTTAGGATAGTTTCGATACTGACAAGGTCTTGTTTGAGCGATTGGTCGCTCACACTAAAGAGTTCGGCCTCCGCTTTTTCAAGTAGTTCCTGAGTGCTGGTGTTTTCGTCAAATCCTAGCTCTGAGATTTCGCCACTGGCCTTGATAAGTCGACGACGGATGGCCTTTTGAGAAACGAGCTCAGCGTAGGCTTCGGCGTGGGCTGCGGTCGGTACATAGTTGGTTAGCTCGGTAAGGTAGGCTGAGCCCCCGACAGCATCAAGCTCATCTTTCTTTTTGAGTTCCTCGGTAAGTGTTAAGAGGTCGACCGGTTTATGGTGCTCATAAAGACGCATCATGCCACCAAAAATCGTACCATGGCGCTTGTCGTAGAAATCTTTTGGTGTGACATGCTCTGAGATGTCAGCCAGTGTTTCTTCGTCAATTAAAACAGCACCGAGCAAACTTTTCTCGGCGTCTAGATTCTGTGGTGGTACTTTACCAACCGGTACGTCTTTTGTGGCCATGATTCTCCCAAACTGTCGACTATGCGTCTACAGTAACCTCTTCTCCTCCACCCATAATAGCAGCAACAGCCGCAGCAGTGCTATCTTTTGGTGGCGGAGGTGTACCAATCGTCGTAATCAGAAAACCACCGGCACCGATTTCTTCGAATGATTTGAGTAAGTTGATATGATGTTTAGCATCATCGAGCTTCTTTTTATAAAAGGCGTTTGCCGTGTAGAGCGTGAAGTCTGAGCCGTCAATCTCGTATCCACATTTAGACAAAACACTGTACACAGCAACAAAGTTTTGACGAGCATATTCGATGAGTTTGTCCCAGTCGAAATCAAGAGCATTTTCTAGTCCTGGCTTGATGGTGTCCACTTCTTGTTTGTTTTTTGATAGGATGGGCTTTTGCTGGCTGGCTATTATCTTGTCGAGTGATGCGTTCGAACCCTGACTATTTGTCTGGGGGTGAGGTATTTGAGCTGTCTGAGCTGAAGGCGCGACGGGATGAGGTTTTGTTGCCTGTTTGGCAAGCTCGGCAAGAGGCGCACTTACTTCAGGTGACGCAGCTGTGAGCGCGACCGATTTTGGTTTGACGCTATGCGTACCGAGTACGGTAAGTAGTTTGATACTTGGCTGTGAAGACCGGGCAACATCAAGTAATTGATCGAGTAGCGCTAGAAGTTGTGGTTTTTCGGCGATGGTCACGCGTACTTTTTGGATAAGCTGGCTTGTCAGAACGCTTGGTTGAATCCCGCTACGGTCACTCTCGTCAAGCAATTCGACGATTGTTTTTAGGTCTTTATTACTGTAAGCTTCAAGTAATTTTTCAACGTGTTCAAGCGGTGCTAAGCCGAGTGACTGCTCAACAAGAGCACGGGTAATTCCCTCTTTATCGTCGGACAGGCTTCGCAACTGGTCGAGGAGGCTGATACTATCACGGAAGCTGCCGTCACCACGTAGTGCAATAAGCTCAAGGGCATCATCAGCAACTTTAATCTTTTCTTCGGTTGCAATATGACGGAGGTGTTTGACGGCGTCTTCAATGCCGATAGTTCGGAAGCTAAACCGTTGGGTTCGGCTGATAATCGTCGGTGGCAGCTTATCGACATCAGTAGTAGCTAAGATGAATACGGCGTGCTCTGGTGGCTCCTCAAGCGTCTTTAAAAGTGCATTGAAGGCAGCCTTGGATAGCATGTGTACTTCGTCGATGATGTAGATCTTTTTGTCCGCTGAAACAGGTGCTATCTGTACCTTTTCCCGAAGGTCACGAACGTCTTCGACGCCATTGTTGCTGGCGGCGTCGATCTCGATAATATCAAGGTGGGTCGCCTGCTCATCGTACGGCAGTTTATTAATTTCGTAGGCGAGGATTCGAGCGATCGATGTTTTACCGACACCGCGTGGTCCAGTGAGTAGGTATGCGTGAGCAATCCGACCCTGGGATAGACTTCGTGCCAATACGTCAGTAACGTGGGCCTGGCCCACGACTTCGCTTAGCGACTTGCTCCGATACTTACGGTAGAGTGCTTGTGTCACTGATTGTTACCCCTCACTTTTTCTGTTTCTATTGTACCCTGATTTGTGTGGCATCTGTGTTGTGATTTGTTACGATTGGCCTGTATTTGTTTAGGGCACGGTATCGTATCCATTTCCTGTCGACGTACCACGCTACGATGTTTTGTGACCAATTAGCTTGCGAGGTAGTGAGAGTTTTTGATAAAGTATTAATCGAGTCAAATCGAGACCCTAGGAGGGGAAATGACTCGTTCAGATAGGAGTGAGCTGGCGGTTATCGTGGAGGGACAGAAATCCCTCTGAATACCACCGTTCCTGATGTGTGTGATTGGGCATCGTGAGATCTTCGACGCCCTCGCACCGGCCGTAGGGCCGAAGGGGCACATCGAGCCTGGTGCGCATTTCTGGCGCACGCTGGCGCCGTTCATCACGGGGTACCTGAATCATCCAGGAAACGACACGTATGCGAGAGATCTGCGTCGAGCACATGAGCGGGCCGGCATTTCTCGCAAGCTGCTCACGATGGCGACCGACTGGAACGTGACGATCATGTGTCAGGTCGCCGCCGCTCGTAGCCGCCGGACACTCATGCCGTCACTGGTTGAGGCCGGCAAACGTATGGCCACCGACTTCGGTGCTGACCCGAACGGGGTCGGCTTTCATCTTCCGCGACTGAGGTCGATGTTCCAGAATGTCACCATCATCCCGGAGATGCGCGAAGCTCTGTGGGAGGTTCTGGACTGGCCGAAGATCGGCGCGGCGGTCGGCCCCAGAAGTAACAGCGTCCTTCTGGCGGACTGCCAGAAGATCCTGCCATCCCGTTTCGTCCAGCAGTTCAAGTTCTCTTGATCTACCTCCGACGTGGGCACTCGACATGGCCGATCAGGCCGTGTCGAGTGCCCCGGCAATACCATAGATTCCACTACTTGAGATTTAGAAGAAAGATGTTTGTCGCGCAGGGATGACAAGGGCCGTCTGATTGTAAGACAGGCTGACCTTAAAACCGATGTACTTTTTTAAAGGTAGAAAAACTGGCTCTTCCTCGTGACTACAAAATAGAAGTGAGCCGAGCATGCCAATGGTAACGCCCGATATAAGATGTTGGTCCGAGCAATCATGTGCTATGCCGAGATCCGGTCGCTTCTTCGGAAAAAAATGCTCATCGAGAGACTGGACGTGATTTTGAGTGAATGTAATGCTAAGCTCGGTCTCTATCAATTCGCGGGTGGCGATCAGCTCAGAAGTTGCATCGTCTGCAGTGAGCGGTTGTTCGAGTAGACTGATCTTCTTCCTGAGCTGGATAGTTTCAGCAATACCGGCTATCTTGGCAATTTTTGCTTCGTATTCTCGAGCAATGTGTGCCGAGGGGAATATATCAAGAATAAGTGCGTAGCGGGCACCTTGTTCGAGCAGACGCGCATTATTACGGGCAGCGTGAGAGATACCCACTTTAATCGTACCTTTGCCAAAATATGCCAGATAGAGCATGTGTGGTTCTTGGTTACGAGCTTCTTGCTGCGTTGAAACACTCGTTGCATGGTAAAAAGCTGGGTTAAAACCAGTACGCTGCTGGCAGCCGGCACATTGCTCGTAGTTCTTCTCGACAGTATTGGCGTTGGGACAGACGAAGCGCTCTCCAGTGGCGATATCACCCCATCCAATACAAAAACGCTGCGTCATAGTAAAACGCAGCGTTAGTTTGTGATTCAACGGAGCTAGATCATAGAAAGAATCATTTTGCTGAAATGATAAAACGGGTGTTTCCTCTCGCGAAAAACCAACGCGTGAAAAGAGATAATCGCCCGCCTCTGGCATGAATAAACTAGAGAGCGGCTTCAACAGCTGCCCAAGTAGCCTCGGGGTTATCTTCAGGTACGATGATAGTTACTTGGTCGCCCATAGCAATATGGAAGTATGTAACACTTGCAAGAAGGATGCGGTATTCTCGGCCGTTTGCTTCAACGTAGTAGGCACCGTCGTGTTGAACAAGTGTACCAATAATCTGGCGACGACCTATTGGGCCGATCTGCTTGTAGATGAATCCGCCATCATCGGCAATAGTTAGTTTAAGGATATCTCCTTCAACTAATTTTGATTTACTGGCGTAGTTTGCTGGAACAGGATAGCTTTTGCCATCAGGACCAATCATGATTTGGCCATCGAAGACGCCTTCGATAACTTTGCCACCAACAGCTTCTTGACTGTTTCGTGGGGTAACGATGTTGCCATCATCACCGACGATACTGATAAGTAGCTCCTTGGCTGCAGCTAGGTTTGTTTCTGCCTCCTGGATAAGCGAGCGTAGCCGCTTAACTTGTTTTTCGGGTAATTCAGACATGGTAACTCGCAATTTCCTTTGTCTATTTTTGTAGTGATATTACCCTTATATATACCAGCCCTAGTCTTGGATGTCAATGTTTACCTATTGACCAGTGTGTACCCAATCTTGCCATGTGTTGGGTGCGTACATGCCATTAGATACCAGGCCCATTCCTAACGTTGAACAGAGAGTCGACGTCAGGTCACTTGCGGTGAACGTGTTTGTCTGGAAGCCATCCTGCGTCATCAGGTATATTGATCCAGACTTGCTTCTTGCAATGAGTTTGTATCCTTGGTAGGGGTCAGCACCAGTGTTTGTAATGCAGTAAATCATATTATAGCTAATGGTTGTGTCGTAGGCATTTTTAGTGGCTTGAATTTCAAGTGACTCAAGGTTTACCTTAGTACGAGGGAATTGTTGGCTCGGATTTGCTGTATCGACACGTGCACGATAAGCCTCCAGCTCGCCAGAGATACTTTCAAGATCGGATTGTACGGAGGCGTCATAGGCTTTCTTTTGGGCACTGCCGTAGCTGAGGATGCCAATGGTCGCCAGAATCCCGATTACTACGATAACGATGACAAGTTCGATGACCGTAAAACCTTTTTGCATCCCTAGATCCTTCATGGCGCTTATGCTTAATGGAGTTTATTCTAGCAGGTGTAAGGCACTGAGGCAACTTCGGACTGCTTTTCCACACGTATATATGGGGTGCACGGAAAACCGTTGTTATTTTTATCTGATAAATAAGCCGTTTGACAGTATGCTATATTTTCCAAGTCTGTATCTTTCTTAGTTGTACTAGAGAAATGCTGCAACGCCTGCATTCTTATCACTTCGCGTCCATTCAAAATTTGCATTCTCGAGCTTTGCTTCAAGATTCTTACGTGCGTCGGTTTCAAACCCAATAAGTACTCGACCAGAATCACTTGCTGCGCTTCGGTAATGGAATAAACTGATGTTCCATAGGTCGCCAACTGCATCGAGGAAATCGATCAATGCACCAGGTCGTTCTGGGAACGTTACTTCGTAGAGGTATTCTTTCACTTTCTCGTGAGGTTGGCCGCCGATCATATGGCGGACATGTTCTTTTGTCGTCTCGTCGCCTGAAAGATCCATGTGTGCGTATTCATGGTTAGTCATTTTATTCATCAGTGTTTGCTTATCCGCGGTATTCTCTACGGTTACACCAACGAGAATTCGTGCATTTGCGCGTTGGTCTTTGCGATAGCTTAGTTCTGTAATGTTGCGCGTACGTACTATTTCGCTACAAAAACCATGGAGCGTACCGGGTTTCTCGCCTAATGTCACGGCAAAGAGCGCTTCTCTTCCTGAGCCAAAGAGCGTTCGTTCAGCCACTTGCTGGAGACGCTCGAATGTCATGTTAGCGCCTGAACAAATGGCTACGGGTACGGCATTTTTAGGCAGGTTGTAGTTGGCAATTCCTGCCACCGCAAGAGCTCCAGCAGGTTCGACGATGCTGCGCGTATCTTCAAAGATGCTTTTAATTGCGGAGCACATTTGGTCCGTCGAGACAGTGATAAAATCGTCTACTTTATTCATAGCGATCGGAAAGGTATTCACTCCAACTTGTTTAACGGCGACGCCGTCAGCAAAGATGCCGACATGTTTTAGGACAATGCGTTCTTCCTTAGCGATGCTAATCTGCATTGAGTTGCTGTCTTCGGGTTCCACGCCGATCACCAAGATGTCGGGCCGAAGCGCCTTCACGTAGCTGGCGATACCGGCGATCAGTCCGCCACCGCCAATTGGTACGAAGATATGGGTTGCGGCTGGTAGTTGTTCGACAATTTCGCGACCGATCGTCCCCTGCCCGGCGATGACTAATGGATCATCGAATGGATGAATGAAGGTACGCTTCGTTTCTTTGGCACGCACTTTGCAATAATCGGCTGCTTCGGAGTAACTGTCACCTGCCAACTCAACCTCACCACCATAACTTCTGACTGCATCTATTTTAATTGCTGGCGTTGTTCGTGGCATGACAACGAGCGCACTGATACCAAGCTTCTGTGCGGCCAAGGCGACACCTTGCCCGTGATTACCGGCACTTGCCGCAATAACACCGCTCGCTCGCTCAGAGGCAGTCAGCTGGGCGATTTTATTGTAGGCTCCGCGTAGTTTAAAGCTATGAACGGGTTGCAAGTCCTCACGTTTTAGATATACATCACGTCCGGTCTGGAAACTTATTTTTTGAGCTCGCTCAAGTGGTGATTCTATCGCGACGTCGTAGACACGTGAGGTGAGGATAGCTCGGACAATGTCATCAATGAGTAATGGGCTCATGCCTGCTCCCTGTAGACGACCGCCTCTATCTCGACAAGCAGTGCTGTGTCGCCACCAACGCGTGGTAATTCGCGTACACTGATAGTGCTTCTGGCAGGACGAGGTGCTTCGAAGTATCGCTCGTAGACGACGTTCATGGCGGCGAAGTCGTCCATATTCGTTAAGAAAACAGTCGTCTTTATAACGTCGTTCAGCCCGGCACCGTTCGCTTCAAGAGCTCTCGTCATGTTACGGAGTACTTGTTTGGTTTGTTCCGCTATATCAGGAGCGGCTGTTTTCGTGGTGGGATCAATGCCTATCTGTCCGGAAATAAATAGGAAATTGCCAGCAGAGCGGACAGGTGTGTAGGGGCCATAGGTGGTCATAGTAGATCTAATTCTCCTCTGCGACGTGTTCAACATCGACTAGTTTTTGTAATTGCATGGTAATTTGCTCGGTCGCTTTGGCGTCACCGAAGGCGGTAATACTCATATGAGATTGTCTTGACGCACCAGGGACCGGCGTCACTTGCAACGCCTCGATGTTATGTCCACGGCGATTAAACACCTGGGCGCAACGGACAAGTACGCCAGGGTTATTATGGACAGTTAGAACGAGTGTGTAGGTATGGTCAGTTTCGTGTTTCATCCTAGGTACTCCCTACTGGTTTCTCAAGTTTGGTAGTCGGTGCTTCGATCAGCATATGACTATATCCTCGTCCGGCTGGAATCATTGGATAGACATTGTCGGTCTTGCTGACTTCACAGTTGATAAGGACTGGACCATCGTTATAAGCGAGTGCCTCGGCAATCTTCTCATCTACTTCGTCGGGCTGCTCGATGTTGATGGCCTTAATGCCATAACTTTCAGCCAGCTTTACAAAATCTGGATTTCCGACAAGATCAACGCCACTGAGTCGGTTATCATAAAACAACTCCTGCCATTGACGAACCATGCCTAGATAGTGGTTGTTCATGATGAATATTTTGATCGGTAGCTTATGGACAGCGGCTGTGGCCAGTTCATAGGAGGTCATTTGAAAGCCGCCATCACCAACGATAGTAAGGACTTGTTTATTGGGTTCGGCAAATTGGGCACCGATAGCACTGGGCAAGCCGAAGCCCATCGTTCCCGCTCCGCCGGAACTTATCCAGTAGTTGGCGTGCTTTACCTTATAAAACTGCGCTGCCCACATTTGGTGTTGGCCAACATCAGTTGTGACAATTGCTTCGCCTCGAGTAAGGCGCATAGCACTGTCAATTACATGCTGCTGAGATAGTCCGTCGGCATCGTCAAAGTGGAGCGGCAATTTGACTTTGTATTCGTCAAGATGCTCGCGCCAAGGAGTGTGGGTTGCGGTTTGATTGGTTGCTGTTAGCGCCTGCAGGAAGACGAGCGCGTCAGAATGAACGGCGATATCCGGACGGACCATTTTACCAAGTTCGGCGTTATCAATGTCGACATGAACGATTGTTTTATTTTCGACGAAGCTCTTCACGTCTCCGACGATTCGATCGTCAAAACGTGAGCCAATGTTAAAGATAACATCAGCTTCTTCGATCGCTTTATTCGCATATGCCGTGCCATGCATACCGAGCATACCAAGGGAAAGCTCGTGCGTCTCGTCGATGGCGCCTTTGCCAAGCAGCGTCGTAACAACGGGGAGGTCGAATTGTTTTGCTGCGACGAGAAGATCGGTTTCGGCTTTAGCGATTAGGACGCCATGTCCTGCGAGAACAACAGGACGTTTGGCGTTAGCAAGTACATCTGAAATCCGACGTATAGCCTCGCTATCTAGGACTTGTTTTGGCTCAATTTGGGTTGTGTCTACGGCGTCGAGGTTGCCGGTGAAATCTCCAGAACTGATATCTTTTGGTAAGTCGACGAGGACTGGTCCCGGTCGGCCACTACTGGCGATGGCGAATGCTTCACGTACTACTTTAGGAATGTCATTGGTCTCCATGACCAGGTAGTTATGCTTCACGACTGGCATGCTGAGGTTGAATGTATCTGCTTCTTGGAAGGCGTCAAGACCAAGCATTGTGGTGATTTGTTGGCCGCTGATAACGATCATAGGAACATTATCCATTTGCGCGGTCATAAGACCAGTGATTGTGTTGCCTGCCCCTGGTCCGCTGGTGACGAGTACGACACCTGGTTTGCCGCTTGCTCGGGCGTAGCCGTCGGCCATATGGGCGGCACCTTGTTCGTGCCGAGTGGTGATGAGTTTAATGTGGGTATTGGTCGTGACAATTGCGTCAAAGATTGGTATGGCTGCTCCGCCGGAATAGCCAAAAATATATTCGACGCCTTGCCTTTCAAGGCTCTTGATAAGTGCTTCGGCACCCGTAAGGTGCTGCGTAACTGACATGCGGTTCCCTTTCGTTTTTAAGAACAAAAAATCCCGGCTGCGGGGCCGGGAGTGTTCATCTTTTAGTGTGTGAGCAATCAGCGCCGCGCGGTAGACGTGGTAATAATGCTGAGAATAATGTTGTTATTCATGCTCATTGGCTTTAACTATACGTGAATAAAGCCAACATGGCAAATGTGGAATGACCGTTAGCGCCGTTAGTCTGATGATTCGTATACTCTTAATTTGTTAAGAATAGGCTTTGTCCTAGCGGAGGCTGACGTCGTAATTGAACCCCCCTTCTTTGCCATTTTAGGCGTAGTACCACATGCCTACATCGCTCGCTCTAAGCACTTTCTCTGGAAACAATTCTACGATAGCCACATCAAGGTAGACAATATCGTAAAATATAATTCTATATCTTGCACATAAATAAAGCTATCTATCATCTTACTCTCAGTTTGATTCGGTACACTGACGCAATGAATCGTCGTCGAGTATTACAGATAATAAGTGCAGTTTTAGTTGTAGCCATCATTATTGGCGGTTATGCTGCATTCTCGCTATATAACAAGGCTGATGCTGCCCTAGCTAATGTAACGAAGGCAGGCTCAAACTCAAAACTAACTGATCTGCTTGAGCCAGAAGCGCTTAATGGCGAAGAAACAGGGCGTGTTAATTTACTTATTGCCGGTAACTCAGCCGACGATCCAGGTCATAATGGCTCGTCGTTGACTGACAGTATTATGGTTGCAAGCATGGATATGACGACAAAAAAATTAACGCTTATTAGTATTCCTCGAGACCTGTGGGTGAATTATGGCGGTAGCTCTATGAAAATAAATGCTGTCTACACTCAGGGTGGAATGGACGCGCTCAAGCAACAGGTCGAAGGTATTTTGGGTATTACCATCAATCATCAAGTGTTGATTAACTACTCCGCATTTAAGAGCATGATAGATGCCGTGGGTGGTATCGATGTCACAATTGATAGCTCAGACTCGCGTGGCATTTACGATCCAATGATTGGGTTTAGCATCGGTAATGGTACACAACACTTGGATGGTACGCAGGCGTTACTACTCGCACGTTCACGCAATGATCCAACCTATGACGGTCGCATAGCCTACGGACTGCCAAATGGTGATTTTGATCGTCAAATGTATCAACGTAAGATACTACAGGTGCTTATTACTAAGCTAACGACAGTGAAAACGCTTATCAATCCAACAACGTTACCTGACATTATTGATAGCTTTAGTGGCAATGTCACCTCCGATTTAACGGCAGGACAATTGCGTCGACTCTATGATCTGAGCAAACAAATATCGACAACGGATAGTATTTCAATACGCGGTGATGATAACAGCTTGTTGCTCGCTGATTATACATCGTATAATGGCCAGTCTGCATTGATACCAAGAGCTGGAGCTGATGACTATACTGTAATCAAACAATACGTCGCTACCTACATGACAGCACAACAAACGGCCGCTACTCAATAGCTTCTTAGATAAATAAAATACCGCTCCAAATTGGAGCGGTATTTTATTTGATTGGTTAACAATTGGTCGAATAATTGAAATTAGCTAAGTTCTACGCTAGCGCCAGCTTCTTCAAGCTGCTTTTTAGCTGCTTCGGCGTCGTCTTTACCGACTTTTTCCTTGATTGCTGAAGGAACATTGTCAACAAGTGCCTTAGCTTCACCAAGACCAAGACCAGTAAGTTCTTTAACGGCCTTGATTACAGCAACTTTTTGGCTGCCAGCTTCAGTTAGGGTTACTGTGAATTCAGACTTAGCGTCTTCGTCAGCAGCAGCTTCACCAGCAGGTGCAGCAACGGCAACGGCTGCAGCAGCTGGTTCAATACCGTATTCGTCTTTTAGGATAGTTTTAAGGTCGTTAACCTCAAGTACAGTCAAGCCTGTAAGCTCTTTTGCAAGTTTGTTTAAATCAGCCATGATAGCCTCCTTTTATAGTAGTAAGTAAATTAACTAGTTGCTTTTGCTTCAACACCATCAAGTAGTGCGTGAAGATTGCCAGACAATGCGTTGGTAATGTCGTGGATTGGTGAAAGTAGTTGTGCAACCACTTCTCCAATAAGCTGTTCTTTGCTTGGTAGTCCTGCGAGGGCTTTTACGTCCTCTGGGCTTAATAGCTTGCCTTCGCCCGAGAAAGCGCCTGCAAATTGCAGTGCTGGGTGAGTTTTAGCAAACGCATTAAGGATCTGTGCAGGTGCCACTTCGTCGTCGGCACTGATTGCATAGAGTAGCTGGCCAGTAAGTGCTGAAGTGTCGATGTCTTTGTAGGTATCATCAGCCTGAAGTGCCACACGGACAAGTCGGTTTTTGATAACAACAATAGTAACACCAGCTTCGCGGGCAGCCCGTCGAAGCTCTTGAACATCAGCTACGCTGAGACCTTGGTACTGTGCGAACACAGTCATTTTAGCCGCAGCCAACTTCGTGCTCATCTCTGCAACCAAAGCATTCTTTTTATCGCGAGTAATTGCCATAAAAATCCTTTCTTTGATTGATATTTTATTCGACCAAATTGTCAACGTGCTGGTAATGAGAGGGTCAAAGACGGCAGGTTTTCTTGAACTTTTGCAAGTTTTTGGAAATCAAAAAGTCTTTGATTCTCGCACTACCAAAGACTATATTTGAATGAAAATGTTTATTTACATCCTCGGTAGCATGATTAAGTGATTTCTCACCGCCACTGTCTCTGGTAATGTCTACGCGTAGTATAACAAACCACATGTGAAAATGTCAACAAGCTGAGCGATACTTAGTAGGTTTAGACAATCGATCAGGTATATACGTAGCGTCGTCATATCAACCCCTGATGAATAATAGATAGATTTGCTCGGCAATTATTTCTCTGGATTGTGATGCTGAGATGACCGGTATCGCATATTTTTTGGCAAGTGCTAGGTATCCTTGCTTGACCATTGTTTGAAACTGTGCGTTGCGTGACTCGAATGTGTCAGGAGATGTAAGTTCTCCGCGGTCTCGTATGCGTTTTGTTCGCTCTCCTTCGTCACTAAGTGACAAGATAACGGTAACGTCAGGTTGCATATATTGCTCATCGGTATATTCTTTCGTTAGACGCATAATGAGGTCAAGGTCGACCCCCTCGCCGTATCCTTGGTAAGCAAGTGATGATAGATAGTTACGCTCCGCAATAACCCACGTGCCGCGATCAAGATCTTTTCGGACTGCAAGCCAGCTTTCGTGTCGTGAGGCTGTAAACAAGAGGAGATTTGTCATCGAGTCACGGAGGATATCACCGTTTTTAATGAGAGTTCGGATCTCATTGCCGATTGGTGTGTTACCTGGCTCATGAAGCTGGGTTGTTTCAATGCCGCTACTCGCCAATTTTTCACGAAGTAGCGCGACCTGTGTCGATTTGCCTACTCCATCATGTCCTTCGATAACGATATATTTGCCGCGTGTTTGCATAAGCATCCTCTCTTAAAATTGTAACATGGACATGCCTATCTGCATTTACCTATTTCGATCTAGCCTTTACACTGTGAGTATGGTGTATCAGGTTGCGATCAAAGAGGTGCTTAAAGCGTATGGTATTTCATACGTCCGTATTCATGACTCACAAAAAGGCTACCGCAATGAAATCTGGCCGGTTGAGACTGCCGATGGTCGCATGATTAACGTGACGTTTTATAAACGAGAAGATGGGATAGTTGAACGTATGCGACGAGCAGATACTGTATCGGAGTACTTAGCTGGTTGTGGTATGCCAACCCGCCAGCGCATTGATTCTCGTATGCTGCAGTTGAAGAGTTCTTCGGGGATAACAAGTATAGGCGTCTACACCTATCTGCCGGGCGCAACCATTCCGTGGGAAGCATATACTATGACGCATCTCAAGCTGCTTGGTAAGACAATGAGCGATATGCATGCTCGACTTGATGGACTGGTGATTGATGCTATGCCATCTGTCTATGACGAATACCAAATGATTATCGCGCGAATGCAGGAATACTTTACTCGGCCGTCAGTGATCGGATCTATGAACCTTAAGCTGCATGTAGGGATTAGTATCGATAAACTTAATGAATATAGCCAGCTTCTGGGGCAACTGCAATTACTCCCCGATCAGCAGGTGCTTCATATGGACTTTGTGCGTGGCAATATTCTCTTTAAAGAGGCTATGTCTCAAGACATGGCCCAGTTCGATGGTCTCGCGATATCGGGTATCCTTGATTTTGAGAAGACTGCGCTTGGCCACCCGTCTATGGATATCGCACGTACGCTCGCTTTCTTACTCGTGGACTGTAAATATAAACCAGCTGACAAAGTTCAAAAGTATTTTTTACATTCTGGCTATCAGAAGCGTGGACAGCGAATTGATTCCACCCAGCCGGACGTCCTAGGGGCTCTCGTCGAGTTGTTTCTTGTATATGATTTCTATAAATTTCTTCGTCACAATCCTTATGAATTTCTTGATCTCAATGCGCATTATACGCGCACCAGAGATATACTGAAGCGTCAAAATGTGATACGATATTGATACAAAAGAGGTAGAGGGTAATATGACAGACTGGAAAAAGCGACTAATTTCGCAAAGTGATTTGATGGTGCTTGGCGAAAAGCTAAAAGAAAAAAATAAGAAAATTGTTTTTACCGCTGGATCGTGGGATTTGATTCACGCTGGCCAGTGTCGCTACCTTGAGCGCGCTCGCGAACACGGGGATGTGCTCGTCGTTGGAGTAAGTAGTAATAACGCAATCAAACAAGTAAAAGGCCCTAACAAGCCAATTCTTGATGAGAAAATCCGAGCCGAAATGCTTACATACCTCCGTTCGGTTGACTTCGTAACAATTCTGCCAGAACCAAGCTGCCAGCCATCACTTGGCTTACTCAAGCCTGAAGTCTATATCACGGTCAAAGAAGATTGGACTGATGACTACAAAGCATCTCGAGAATATAAGACAGTTGTCGGATACGGTGGCGAAGTTGTCGTAGTAGACCGTCAATCAACGACTATCTCTACCACGCAAATCTTGCAACGTGCTATTGGCGGACACCTTAGTGAAGTGCTAAAGGACTTCATGCAATACCGCAAGGAACCGCTAAAAGAGAAATAAATGAGCGACGAAGTAAACGAGAAACAAAAACTATATCGTGATGCGAGGGTAACTGGCAAGTACGATGAGATTTGGCAATCCGTTGGCAAGTGTGTGTTCTGCGATCTCAAAGACAAATATGTTGTTTTTGAGGAGAACGGCATCGTGATGACGATTGTCTTATTCGCATATATCGATGGGCATGTTATGATCCTGCCCCGCCGCCACGTGCGTTCAGTCAAAGACCTGACGCCGAGTGAGTGGGAGACAATGCGTAAGTTCATGTATATAGCCAAAAAACTCATTCGTGATATCCACGGCGTTAAAGGGATGCAACTCGTGGAGAAAGAAGGTAGCCTTGCCCAGAGCACGGTGACCGATCATCTTCATTTCCACTGCATACCGTTCGATGGTCCTGATCTGTCGGTATGGAATTATCGTACGCTGAAGAATACGCCGCTTGAGAATGCTAATTTATATAAGGCTGCATCGAAAAAGATTACCAAGCTGAGCGATCGGTTTGAAGAGAAGTATAAAAATGAAGACTGAGTTTGATTGGGGTGAGCTTGCATTCGGAAGTAAGAAGCCGCTTAGAGAACTCGATGCTATATTTATTGTCGCGCCACGCGAACTGTCTACTCACCGGTTCGCGCAACTGATTAAGCACTATTTGCCTAAGGGCAATATCATCCTTGGTCTTGCCAAAGAGACGTATGTGCTAGGATTCGAAGATCAACCACAGTTTCGCATGCTTGAGCTTGATGAGTCGTTCAAAAAACTTATTGCTAAAATAAATGCCTCGAGCTCCAAGAATAAGATATACACCCTTACCTATTTCCAGCGTGAGTTCAAGCACGTCATTGATAAGATCACTTTTCAAAAAGTATTACTCGTCAATGGTTCGTGGAAGTATGTGTTCCATAATAGCGAAGCATATTACATCCTTGCTAATCGTCAGATTGATTATGAGATGATATCACCATTTGCGAGTGAAGCCGAAGCGCTTGAGTATAATGAACGCATAGGTGACGAGATGCGATTGATAAATTGGTCGAAAGAGCCAACGGGCACTTTCACTGAGGAAGAAATGTTGGCATTCGCTGATAAGGTTGCTAAATTATCTTTTGATCATAGTTTCCAATGTGGGGTCACGTTGGGGAGAAAAACGGACAAAGGCTATGAATACCTCGCCTCTACCTTTAATGAAGTAGTGCCGTTCCAAACGTACGCACTCCATTATGGCGCTTCACGCGAAATAAACTTTTCGCCTCCACATGATCTTAACCATTACGACACTATTCACGCTGAGGTGGCGATGATCATCAAAGCGGCTGAACAGAAGATTGACCTGAATGGCACGACTCTATTCATCAATCTTCTGCCTTGTCCGTCATGTGCCCGCATGTTTACTCAGACTACTATTGCCGAATTTGTATATGTTCAAGATCATTCAGCCGGATACGCTGTTTCACTGCTTGAAAAAGCTGGTAAGGTGATACGCCGTGTCGTTGCACAACCAAATCAAAAGGAGGGTTAACTTATGGTACATTCTGAATATCAATACTTGCAGCTTATGAAGACTATCATAAAAGATGGTCGCAGTAAGCCAACTCGTGGCATACATCATATCAAATCTATTTTTGGGGCTCAGATTCGTTTTGATATGCGCCAAGGCTTCCCATTACTCACCACGAAAAAGATGCCATTTAAAATTTTACTTCACGAACTTCTATGGTTTATATCTGGCAGCTCCGATGTAAAATATCTGCATGATCACAAAATCCACTATTGGGATGGATTCCTGAATGATGGTGCCACTGACCTTGGACGAGTGTATGGTGTCCAATGGCGTCACTGGAAGCGTCCCGATGGTACGGAGTTTGATCAGCTTCAATGGGCTATTGATCAGATAAAGACAAACCCCGACTCGAAGGGCATTATTGTGAATGCTTGGAACGCCGGTGAGCTTGATGAGATGCGTCTCCCACCATGCCATACCATGTTCCAGTTCGACGTCACTAAAGGCAAGCTGCGCCTTCATCTTTATCAGCGCTCATGGGACGTATTCCTAGGTGCGCCATTCAACATCGCTCAATACGCCATGTTGCTCCATATGGTGGCTCACGTAACTGGTCTTGAAGCGCGGGAACTGATTATATCCGCCGGTAACGCTCACTTATACAAGAATCATATTGAGCCAGCAAAAGAGCAGCTAACACGTAAGCCATATCCATTCCCTAAGCTTAAGATTATCGGTGACGTTAAGAATATCGATGACTTTACTGAAGAGAATTTCGTACTTGAAGGCTATGAATCTCACCCGCACATCAAGACGGATCTTGTCATCGTATAAGACTGTTATATGCGTCGATATGAGCTTTTGCCATATGCTCTAGTGTAAACCGGACATCGAAGTCGGACCGGCATGCGTGACGGTCGATGCGTAGTGCTGCGGGGATGGCATAGGTAAGCGCGGTAGCCGTGCTTTGTTCGTCAAGCTTCTTGTCGGTGTCGAATATTTTCGGAACGACAACCCCTGTTTTCTCGTGGCTCACTACCTCAGGTATGGCTCCTGAATCGAGTCCAATCACCGGCGTTCCACAGGCGAGACTCTCGATACTTACCATGCCGAATGGTTCGTCAAAAAGTGACGGCACGAGAAGCGCAGCCGCATTACCTAAGAAGGCCTGTTTGTCCGCCGTGTCATTAATAAAGCCGACATACTCAATTTCATCCCCGTCTATCTGTGGCTCTACTTGTTCTTGCCAGTACGTGTCTTTTGCGTGTCCAGCGTAGTGCTTACCGGCTATCTTAAGTTTAAGCGGTTGTGAGGCTGTTTGGTTGTATTGCTTAACGGCGGTAATGGCAAGGTGCACACCCTTTGCTTCAATGATCCGGCCGAGATAGGCCACGTAGCCACCAGACGGCTGATAATTAGGGCTGAATAAGAGCTCAGGGAGGCCATGAGGTATGTTCCCTACCCAGTTAGTATCCTCAGGCATACCGTTGCGTTGGGCGAGTGACATCGATAGCCAGTTAAGGTCTTTATATTTAGGAAAGACATTCTTATATTTTACGAGAAAGTTAAAAGGGTCATGATGAGTGAAAACAACCGGTTTGTTGCAGAGTTTGACAAATGGGAGGGCGATATCCTCTTCGTTGGTGTAGATATGGATAATATCGAAGGCGTCGTCATTTGCCATGGCGTATGCCTTAGCGATGAGCTCGGCTTGTACCTGTCGGGCAAGACTGATGAAGGTGAACGGGTGTTTTTTGAGCAGCTCTAAATAGGTATCGCCACGTCCGGCAAGCTCAGACTCAAAATAGCTGAGATCGGCGGTGATTGTCGGCACCGAGGCACTCGTTGGGCCTGGCGAAAATAAAGTCACATCCATACCTTGGCGTTGTATTTCTTGAGTAAGACCTAGTGCTAACTGGCCAGGTGAAAAAATAACACCGGGTAATATATCCCGGTGCATGAAAATATGCGGGACAACAAGTCCGACTCTATTTTTTAGGTTTTTCGTCATCAAGAAAACTTAGATCAAGTTCATCTGAATTAAGCTCAGGATCGTCGTAATACGCGTCTGCTTGAGTATCTGTCATTTTGGTATCTCCCTCTTCGACTTAATTGTATCAGGTGGGCCGATGCGTGTAAATATCGTCTACTTCCGCCAGTCGCCACTGTTGCGACGGTTACGACCGTTCATGTGCCATGCGTGTGGATTGGCTTTCATGAGTTGTTCGAATAGGTCTTTTGCGGTTTGGGTGTAGAGCTTTTCTTTCGCGACGAACTCACGGTTGCTTTGCCAGCTGTCCTTCAGTACGTTACCGGACGCAGCTTGCTCGGCTAGCTCAAAGTCAACGTCGAGATTGTCAGCGTCTTTGACGATTTTTGACTCAAGTGTCTCGCGTGTTTCATATTCTTCCCAAAGGGCGTAAAATTCCTTTTCGATCGAGGTTCCTGCAAGCATATCCTGCGCAGCAAGCTCTTCATTGCGAATTACGTATTGGCGTGCAATATAGTCAACGTCGCCAGCGCGGCTTTCGGCAATATCGTGCATAAGGGCCATTTTAGCGATCTTGCCAGTATCCACATTCTTCTCTTTAGCAGCGATGGTCATTGCGATCCAAAAGACACGGAAATGATGGTCTGCTAAGTTCGCAAAGCTGGTTGTGTGGAATCGGCGCCACATTCGGTCGATAAGGCGGATATTGCCCATCTCAAACAAAAAGTTAACATCATGTTCAAGGTCGTTAGATTTGGGC
This sequence comes from Candidatus Saccharimonadota bacterium, assembly GCA_030445245.1. Lineage (GTDB taxonomy): Bacteria > Patescibacteriota > Saccharimonadia > Saccharimonadales > Saccharimonadaceae > RYN-404. Next base: position 294,131 of record JAUCSD010000001.1, read on the forward strand.
GTAGTCATAGCCCTAGTATATTCGATGGAGACTGCATGCACAAATTATATGTTTGTGAGAATGGTATACTTAGACTATGATTTCTATTATTGTTGCTGCAGACCAAAACGGTGCCATCGGTGCAAAAAACAAAGTTCCTTGGCGACTTCGTGATGATCTCGTACGACTTAAAGAACTTGTTTCTGGACATACAGTCATTCTAGGTCGCAAAACATATGATTCAATGGCCGGGTATTATGATGCCAGTGGGCGGCCTATGCCCGGGCGGACGTATATTGTCGTAAGCCGGAGTACCGACTATCAACCAAGTCGTGACAATGCCCGTGCGGTACACTCTATCGAAGAAGCTATGACTCTCGCTAAAGAGCTAGGAGATCAAGAGATTTTCGTTAATGGTGGTGGTGAGATCTATAAGACTATGCTTCCGTTAGCCGATAGAGTCTATCTTTCCCAGGTTCAGACTAAAATAGACGATGTCGATGCAGTTTTTCCGGCGTTAGATCTAAGTCAGTGGAGTGAGGTGTCGAGAGAACATCATTCACAAGATGATCGCAATGAATTTGACTATGATGTCGTTATGTATGATCGTCGCTAGGAGGACCTAGCCAATAAAAATACCCTCACTGTAACAGTGAGGGTATTTTTATTATGTGTACTACTAATTAGTTAGTAACGTTCTCAACCTTGATACCAGGACCCTGAGTGGTGCTGATGCTTGTTGATTTAACGTAGCCGCCCTTAAGACTTGATGGCTTTTGTGACTGAAGGCTGTCGAAGAATGCTTTTGCGTTTTCGGCAAGTTTCGTTGCGCCAAATGATACTTTACCAATTGAAAGGTGAACAATTGCTTGCTTATCAACACGATATTCAACCTTACCAGCCTTAGCCTCGGTAACAGCCTTTGCAACATCAGTCGCAACGGTACCAGACTTAGGGTTTGGCATAAGACCACGTGGGCCAAGCACACGAGCGTATTTACCAAGACGCGGCATGTATTGAGGAGTAGCTACAAGAATATCGAAGTTGATCTCTTGTTTCTCAAGTTGCTTGATGAATTCTTCATCACCAACGATGTCAGCACCTGCAGCTTTGGCTGCTTTGTGGTCAGCTTCTGGAGCAAACACAGCAACGCGGATAACCTTACCAGTACCGTTTGGAAGAGATACGGTAGTACGAATGTTTTGGTCAGCCTGACGGGGGTCAACACCAAGACGAACGTGTACTTCTACAGATGCGTCGAACGTAGATGGGTTAGTCTTAGTAGCTAGCTCAAGTGCTTCGGCAAGTGTGTATACTTTTTCAGCTTCAACTTGCTTTGCAACGTTGCGGTAGTTCTTGCCACGACGTTCGCTACGTGGGCGAGTAACTGGCTTTGGACCTTTAGCAACGTTTGCTTCAGCATCTTCAGACTGTGGAGCGGTATCACCAGCTTCTTTACGAGCTTCTTTTTCAGCTTTTGCTTCAGCTTCAGCAATTGCTTTTTCACTGCGCTTACCAGCTTTTGCGAGTGGCTTGTCTTCTGTGGCTACTGCTTTTTCTTCTGATGTAGCAGGAGCTTCTACTTCAGGAGCAGATGCACCAGCTATTGCTGCTTCGATCTCAGCAATAGTATTTTTTTCGCTAACTTCTAGCTTGAGTTCTGCTGCTTTTTCAAGCAATTCGGCTTTTTTAGCCATAGGTGTAAACCCTTTCTGTGGTGCTAACGGCTGTTTAGGCCTCCCAACATTGATTGTTATGAGCTAATTATATCATAATAAAAACATAATGACCACTGTTAGCGTGATTGTTGCGTACAAGGTACATAACAAGCGGGGCGGCTGGTTATGTACGTATTGAGGATGTTATGGCTGATTGTTGCATACTCTGATGAGCCTTCGTTGTTCTTGTCTATTCCTTTCAACTATTGCGTTAATTAGGTCGAGTACTGCCATGCAGCGCTTCTCGCCACCCGCAACAGTGAGTCGATATTGTTGGGCGTTACCGAGAACCTTGACGTTTACAGCGCCAAGGTTCTCAAGTTCTACGCTCCGAACGCCTCGTAAGGGGTTTCTGCTCAGTCGCACATAGAATGTATTGAACGTTATAGATACCTCATCTTTTTTGACAGTCATTGAATCGCCGTCGATCGTCATAAATGGAATTCGTCTTGCCGCCATCGCAGCGCACCGCACCGTCCCTTAGCCACCCCGCCTGTCAATTTTTACGATAATACATTCATTTATAAAAGAAAAGAGCCCACCCACGGATGGCTGCTGTGAGCATGTCCTTGGACACGCTCACGGGCTCTCTCCGTGAATGAACTGTGATCAGGGCGGCGGTGTTTCCGGAAGCGTCGTTCTCCTTCTGATCACAACGAGCAATTCCTCGAACCTCTCTGGTTCAGCGTAGCTCTTCGAGATATCGGGGAGGTATCCTATTTGGATAAGCTGAAGGATGAGGCTCTGACGTGCTTCGGGACTAAATGCCCTAGCCTGTTCCAAGAGACTCAGAGCGAATAGTGCCGTCACCTGGTGATCGGTACTTGGAGGCAAAGTGATATCGGCTCTGACCCTTCGACGCGCAAAACGCCATACGAGCCAAGCCACTCCACCGATCACGACACACGATATTAGAATGCGTCGGCCGAAGACTTTCATAAGACCTCTTCTCGAATGCGTCCGAAATTATCGTATATAGACAGTATAAAATAAAAGATGAATGTGTAAAGAATAATTCAATTATATATGAGAAAAGAATCTTATGAGGAAGAGGGTCGAGCTATAGCTTGCCTATTATCTTATAGAGGCTGTGCTTTGAGACGATGGTTTGAATAAGCGCGTTACGCAGAGCCTCTTGTAGACTGACGCTGCGCAGGATTAGCTTATCTGAATAGGTACCCCATGTATCGCGCTCATCAGGACGACTTAACTCCGTAAGAATTTGACGCATGGCCGGTCCATGCTCCAGATCTTCCTTTTGCATTGTCTGTAGGACGTACTCTGGAATTGGCAGGCCGCTCGAATACCCGTAGTATGATTTCCCGTCAATAATGATGCAGGCCCAGGCTTCTTCGAACCATACGCCGTAGCGCTCCACCAAACCGCTTTCGATACCAATTCCGTATTCGGCTAATTTGATTGTAGCGACATTTTGAGCGCGGTTGTACGCACCCTGCTTTATCTGCTCTCCTCTAGGTGTGTCAGGAACACCAGATGGAGTATCAATTCCCGTAACGGTCATTTCGTCACTTGGAATGAATTCTGCCATAACTTGCGTGACGATTGCAATCTTTGCTTTATTCTTAGTGCCAACAATAATATTCATAATTCTATGAGTATAACAAAAGAGAGGGCTATCGTGCCCTCTCTTTTGTTTGTTACCTTGCTACTGAGTCATGCTCAGTAGTGTCCAGCCGCTTCCATCACTCCTCAAGCGGTAATCGTTCGCACCGTCTGTCATACTGAAGATCTGTGCGATTCGCTCGCCGCTGCGGATAACGGTACGTAGTCCCGCGTCGATGAAATCGTAGGTTGTGCCTTCGAATTCAATGCGGCGTGGGTAGGTACGCATACCTCGGCCGAAGCCGATAGCTGTTACTGCAACTGGACTGTTGATGGTAATTGATTTGTTCATATTCTTACTCCTAAGACTGTAAAGATTTGTTTTTTGGATAAAATAAAAACTGACAACAAGAAAATTGGTCAGCTGCGGAATTATGAGTAAGCTACGAGGAGACAAATCGGCACCGCCGGGCCTGATCTGCTGTATCACCTGAAGTAGCGTTTGAATATGTAGTTGCGACAGGGACGCTTTGCATTGAAATGCTAGTGTGTATATCGACTAGTTGTTTTAAATAGGTCTGTACGTAAAAAGGTTCTCCACCAGTACTCACATGACCTTCTTTAGTATAGCGCGTCCACCCGCTGGGTCGTCAATACCATTAGCGGTTTTTACAACTCATTTAAATACAAAAAGAAGGTTCTCAAGGCCCGCCACTACTGGTCACATGAACTAATCTTTACCGCATGTAGATAGATGTGCTATATAAAATCGTTCGTTGAGACGGTATCCCAGGAATCGAGGATTTCGTCAAATATGAACGAGGCAATGTCGTAGGTAATGGGATTGATGGTGTCTTTTGCCGCTATAAGTTCAGCTTTGGTAAATAATCTCAGATCTGTCGATTCACCTTCATCAGGTGACTCATGAGGCTCCTCGTTCGCTGTAAGTGCGTACGCACTGTCTGTATGGGCGTGACCTCCTTTATTAGGATAGCCCATTGTAGTATGTGTCACCGGGTATGGATGGACGACAGAACCAGTGATACTTTTTAGGCGTGTATGTGGTTGAAGTAGGCTGACCTGTTCGATATTATATCCAGTCTCTTCCTTAAGTTCATGTATGAGTGCTTCCCACGGGTTTTCATCGAGCTCGATATGACCACCGAATTGCGCAAGCGAGTTCATTTTTTTATGAAAGTGCAGCATAACTTTCGGTTCACTAAAATCTGTACGAAATAAATAAATACTTATAGTGTGATCGTGCTGCCCTGGTTTGGTGTGAATATGTGCCATGGAAATAGTATAAGTGCTTTAGGATTGGTTTACCACCAGTGGTTATCGGTGTTTGTCCGGTAGCCCCAAGCAAAATACACTCCCGCGCTTGGGTTGTAGCCATCCGTTAGAGCGAGGAGCGGATTATTTGTTATCTCTGCTGCGGGGAGTTGTGAATCATTTTTGTAGCGGATAAGTTCGTAGTCAGTGCCGTTGGATTGGTAGAGATACGTGTCGCCGTTTCCCAGTGTACTTGGCATCTGCGGAGTCTTTGATATGTATTTAGGCGAGAGACCGACAATAAAGCTATCGCCTGTAGCCTGGTCCCATCCGCACCAGTTATTGGTACAGCCACTTTGGCCTGTCGTTATAGGGTAGGTGCTATTGTCTACTTTATAAAGTTCGAGTGCTTTCGTGAGTGTTTTAAGGTCAGACTGCTCGCGTGCGAAGGTGGCGCGACCTTGAATGCCATTGTAAGCGATAATGGTAATCGCCGCTAAAATGGCGATAATAACGACAACAATCAACAGTTCAACAATGGTGAAGCCTCGATTTATTTGTGTCGATACTGTCTTTATTTGTGTTATACCTGCCCACGTCATATGGATAGTATATCGTACGTGCTTATAAAATAAAATTGATCCTCTCCTATGGCGTGGGTATGGGAGAAGTTGCTTTTCGTCCTTTTGGACTCGTCAGCATAGATATTCATCTACGGAAGCGGTGTTGACCGCCAGATTTAACTTTTAAGTACAACTCGCGTAGTTGGACCAAGGAGACGAGCGCGAATTCACCAAGTTAAATCTACGGTCACACCGCTCCGCGGTTAAGCGTTGCGAATCGTGTAGTAGGTCAGGTAGCGTTCGACACGTGCCTTGGCCTCCTCCCAGTCGACGGTCTTGTTACGTGAGAGGACGACGGTGCTGTCTCCCGGCTGGCTGACACGTCTGAACGCCGGATCGGCCTGGAGGGCCTCGATGAGCAGGCGGTCCGCTTTCCTCGTCGGAGGCAGGATGAGGAATGACTCATCGATCGTCGTTGCCTCGAGAAGTGCCTTGATCTTTCCGGCATGCGCTACTTTCTGACGAGCAACGAGCGTTTCGATGGGTGGAGTCAGGGCGGTGACGAAGTCCGTCAGGGTGTGCCTGGGTGAGAGTGTTACCGTCACCTTGCACGCTGGACCCTGAGCAACTCCCGTGACTTCCTTGAGTTTGCTCAAAGTCACGCGGAACCTTCCGTCGGTCGGCACACACAAGATGATTAACTGACGCCGCTCTGCCAGTGGCTTGAGCGCGAACAATTCGGGCATGGCGCCTCTCTTCTGCAAGCCGTCTCGCGAGTCCGCACCGGTCAGGCGCGTAAATGGTACTCAGCGATACGAGCAGACAATACATCCGTACGTGAATGTACAGTCTGCTCGTATCGATTCGTTATGATCTGGCTGTCAAGGGGCATCAAGGAGTAATTAAACTGCACTCAAAACTTGCTTATATTACCAGTGTATGTTCGGATCGTCAATTGAACATATAGACGGACAATAAAATAACCGCACGAAATCGTACGGTTATTTTAAAGAATGGATCGTGACGATTAGTCGACGATTTCAACACCCATCGAACGTGCTGTACCGGCGATAACTTTCACGCGGCCATCCATGTCGATAGCGTTTAGGTGGTCTTTTTTCGACTCAGCAATTACTTCAAGCTGAGCACGAGTGATTTTACCAACCTTATCGGTGTGTGGCTTGCCACTACCCTTTTTGATACCAACCGCTTCGCGGATAGCATCGTCAACTGGCTGACCAAGTGACTTCCAAGCAAACGTTCGGTCCTCGAACACTTGAATGTGAACGATGACGTCTTTGCCCATAAGATCTTTAGTCGCGTCGTTAAATGGATTAATGAAATCCATCATGTTTAGACCCCATTGACCAAGGGTCGAACCAACTGGAGGACCAGCGGTTGCGCGTCCGGCAGGGATGCGGAGCTTCAAATTACCGATAACTTTTTTTGCCATTATATAAATTTCCTTCTTTTGTACTCGTATTACCGAGTGCGTAACTGAAATAGTATAACGCATTTAGATATTAATTTCCAGTGGTAACAAATTATTAAGAAAGCGATGTTTTCAAACTCAAATGAGGTGTGACAATCTGCCGGGGCGATCTCATGGAAGAGTCGCCCCGGCTGTCCTATCCATACTCTCATCCGCTCAATGGTTTGCATTGGGTGAGGCCAGCATTCGTCAGTATCCGGTCGAGCTGCTGCTTCGTCGGGTTGCGAAGGTTTAAAAGCGTGTCTGGATACTTTTTGTTATCCCGGCCAGTCACTGACACGATGTATTCTTGAGGGTCTTCCGATGTATAGCCGCGGACTTTGTACTTCCTGCCGTCACTGCCATCGAAGATGAGTGTGACATTGCAGCCTCCGACGACGGGGAGAGGGCCTGTGACGTATCTGTTCTCTTGGCCTTTGACCCTGAAAATATCAGGGGTTGCGCGTTTCCAGCCTGCCCTATGAATCCGAGCGTAGATAGCGAGGCGAATCTTTTCAGCCTCAAGATCGGCGGAATTTCGTCGTATGGCGACGAACGCGCCCGAGGTTGTGCCTGCGGTTACAACGGCACTCACGACACCGACGAATATAAGGTGGCGTCGTGTGTATTTTTTCGCCATTTCCGAGATACCTCTTGCTTCTGAGTACGGGTGCGGACAACCTAGTTATACTGCAAGATGATAAATATTTCTACTGAAAACAAATAAAGCTCGCAAACCGCGAGCTTTATTTGTTCCGGCTACATGCGTTTCTGCCAGCTGTAGTCACTCTTTGAGTCAAATGTGTGAGTTATGGGCTTTGCCTGGTAGACGATTCCTCCTGGCTGCTCGCGCTCTAGGTCATATCGTCGCTTGTCGACTGAGAGTACACGTCCAAGTACATCTCGGCCGATTGATCGGAATGTCTCTTCCAATGTTCCTCGTCCTTTCTCGTGTTCCTGAGAAGGATAGTCGCCTTCGCGAGTGACAACATGTAAGTCTGGATCATCTTGGTGGGGAATGATCGCCTCGATACGGACTTTATCGAAATTAACCATGAGGTTTCCTTATAAAAAACAGGCTCGCAGAGTTGCGAACCTGTTTCCTGAGAGTTTATTAAACTTTGCGAACTTGGAGTGCGTCGAGTTCAACCGGTGTATCACGGCCAAACATGCTAACCATGACTTTGATCTTACCCTTTTGGGTATCGATCTCACTGATGGCACCATCGAAGGCTTTGAAAGGACCATCGGTGATTGAGACAACCTCGCCAACCTTGAAGTCAATGTGGTGCTTAGGATCTTCAACGCCCATGCGCTTCTTGATCTTGCTGATTTCGCTATCAGATACAGGAGTTGGCTCAGTACCGCTACCTACGAAGCCGGTAACACCTGGCGTGTTGCGTACGATGTACCATGTCTCATCGGTTAGCTTCATTTCAACGAGAGCATAACCTTGGAAGATTTTCTTCTCAACAACCTTGCGCTTGCCGTTTTTGATTTCGATTTGCTTTTCTTTTGGTACCATGACATCGAAAATCTTGTCAGCCATGTCAACGGCATTGATACGCTGTCGGATGCTATCAGCTACTTTTTCTTCGTAGCCACTGTAGGTATGAATGGCGTACCATTGGCGGGTTGAGTCATATCGATTATTAGACATTTGGTTCCTTATCCTAAAATTAATTGAAATAAATATTTAAACAGTGCATCGAGTAGCAGAATGAGTACCATGAAGAACCCAGTGAATGCGAGTACAGCGAGGGTCATGCCCCATGTTGCTTTACGGTTAGGCCAACGGACCTGACGCAACTCGTACCATGCGCCAGCAAAGTAGCCACCAATTGCTAGAATTGGATTCTTACGTTTTGTTTTCTCGCCCTCTGTTGGAGCCGGAGTTACTTTTTTGGGTGTTTTTGCAGGTTTTGCAGTCGTTTCCACACTGTCTATCGCAGTAATGCGAGTGACTTTCGTGGTACTTGCTGTTTTCTTAGCAGGTGATTTTTTGTCCTTTGTTGCCAAAGTGGTTTTTCTCCCAAATTAAATAGCCTGCTCGTAGGCAGACTGTCAAGTACCACTATAGCTCGCTACCCAACATTCGTCAAGCATGCTACCATGGATACATCGTGCTTATGGATCTATTCGCTATCGTCTTTTCAAGTATTCTAACTACACTACTTGTCTTCATTACCTTCCGGTTGTATCGCTCTCTTCAACTATTCCGTATCCGCAAAAACTATACCGCAGCCATTAGCGCACCAAGTGTGAGTGTTTGTATACCGGCGCGTAATGAAACCCATGCGATGACCCAATGCCTCGAGCGCGTGCTTGCCAGTGATTATCGAAAACTTGAAATTATAGTATATGATGACAGCTCAGCCGACGACACCTCCATACTCGTTCGATCTTTTGCGCATGCAGGAGTCCGATTCGTTGCAGGTGGTGAGTTACCTGATGGGTGGCTCGGCAAGAACCACGCGCTTGAGGTTCTTGCTCGTGAGGCCAGTGGTACCTATGTTGTCTTTATGGATGTCGATACATATATTACGCCAACAACAATAAGTCAGATGGTGGGTTATATTATGACCGAAGACGCCGAGATGGTATCTGTGATTCCGGGTCGTAGTGACACGGGACGTGGAAGTGTGTTATTTGGCCATCTTCGTTATTTCTGGGAATTAGTATTCTCAACTAAAGCCCATCCTGCCTCATCAAGTAGTTTTTGGATAACGAAACGGCACGCATTACTCGAGACAATTGGCGGCTTTGCGAATTTCAAAGACGCCGTCGCGCCTGAAAGTGTGCTCGCGGGTATTGTCAGTGCCTCGAACTATCGTTGCCTTGTGGCAAACGCAACACTCGGAGTAACGTATGAAAAGAAATGGTCATCCCAGGTAGAGACAAGCTACCGTCTCCTCTACCCTAAAGTAGGTGGAGTTTGGTGGAAGGGTTGCCTAGCAATTATCGGCTTACTTATTCTCAACTCACCCATCGTCGTATTGTTAAGCGGTTTCTTTATAGGATGGGACCTTGTTCACCTAATGGCTCTTTGGATGTTGCTGGCTTTTATGGCTATGTATGCCGTTTACACGTCACACGTCTGGCGAACCAACTGGTGGCTTGGCGGTTTTCTATGGCCGATCATTATCTTCCAAGAGCTCATCTTATTCGGCCGTAGTATGTATGGGTATATGCGCCATACGATCACGTGGAAGGGTCGTCCCGTTACTCCAAACGTCCTACCTATGTCTCGTGTAGTGAAATAGAAACGAGTTAATTGTCTATTTACTTTTCTTAGCGGAGAGTGTGAAGCTGAAACTTGATCCATGGTTAAGGCGACTATGTATGCCAATCTTTGCGCCAAGTTTTTTAGCAAGCTTAGCGGCAACGTAGAGGCCAAGCCCGGTGCCACCTGTTTCTCGGGTACGGTAATCTTCAGAGCGGTAGAACTTATTAAAGATTTTACCCTGGTCGCTTTTACTGATGCCAATGCCAGTATCTCTCACTTCAAAGGTAATCTTGTCGTCCTTACGTCGGATGTTTAATGTAACACTGCCCTCTTTGGTGTACTTTATAGAGTTGGTGATAAAGTTCTGGAGAAGCTCGCGCAGATATAGACTACTGGCGGTAACTTGGCCGAGGTGTGTTCCGACATCGAGGTTAAAATGGAGACCTTTTGCTTCGGCCTGAGGTGCGTATTCTTTGTATAAATCGTCAACAAGCGTACGAACTTCAATAAGCTCAGGGGTGTCTGCGACGCCGCGTTCGGCACGTGATAATGTGCTTAGGTCGTTCACCATCTTAGCGAGGAATATTACTTGGTCGTGAGCGGTGGAGATACTCTGTTTCAAAACGAGATCACTGATGTCTGGACGTTCCATCATTAGTTGCACGTTGCTGATTGTACCTTCGGCAATAGTAATAGGCGTACGTAACTCGTGGCTAACGACGCTAATAAATTCATCCCGCTCTTCTTCAAGACTTTTGGCCTTGGTGATGTCACGCAGGATAAGGATGTAACCATCCTGGTTCTCAGCTTTCTTCGCCTGGCTGTAACTACTTCGAATCGGCGAGTACGTAACCTCAAGTCGAAGAACCTCATCTTCGATAGCCATCGTCAGATCGTCACGTATAACCACTCCTCGTGATTTCTTAAGGTTATCGAAAAGACTGAACGGCTTATTGTCCTTGCTTCGAAACGTGAGAACCTCATCAATATGATGACCATTCAGGCTACTGTTGGTGTCAAGAAGGTTAAGGCTGGCTGCGTTATACACTCTGATGATACCGTTTTGGTCTGTGCTTAGTACGGCATCGGCCAAGTTGTTGACGATCGTAAGGATTCGATCGCTCTGAAGCGTCTCAAGCGCTTTGCTCCGTGAGAGTTCGGCTCCGTCCACTTCTTGTACTCGGCTTAATGCAATCGCAACGAAACCAACAATCATAACTGCCAGTGCGGCAAGGATATTTGTCAGTACTACCGTACCATTGCCAAGATGAAGGATACTATCACCCGTGGCCGTTAAAATTAAGACGATCACACTTGAGACGAGACCGAATCTTGCGAAATACGCATATGACGCCATGAGAAGAAGTACCCATGTAGCAATGAAGGGTGTTGCGAACCCTGAGATAAGTAGAATATAAAATGCTGATAGAACATGATAGATGGCAAACCGGATACCCGAAGCACGCCATGATCTAGATGGAAGAAGATACTGGAATGAAGCGAGGAGCACCCATGGAATCATCATAGAGAAGAAAACAAGATCACCCGCGTAATGTGATTGATCGACGATTCCGTATTGGACGAGGATGCCGTAAAAGACCAAGATGATAGGCATCATTAAACCGGCAAGGCGCATAATGTATGCCGTTCGTTCGTTTATCATTACACCACCTTTTCGCATGCTACTTGTAGTATACAGCCTAGCGTAAGCTTTTTAAATAGACGGTGTCTCTTTTTTTAGATCTCGGCGATGAATCTTATATGCAGGATCGGCTGTTTCAACTAATTTCCAAAAGGCTTCGGAGTGATTCATCTGTACCGTATGACTGAGTTCATGAATCAATACATAGTCGATGAGTTCGAACGGCAATTTCATAAGGGCGATATTAAGACTAATGGTGCCGTTACTGCTGCAACTTCCCCAGCGCCCGCTTGCGTGCGAGAAGCGTACTCGTTCATAGGTAAGGTCGGTCTTCTCAGCGAGGAACGCAAGACGCTTTGGTAAATAACTCTTTGCTTCAATCCGTAGTGCGTCTATGACGACGTCACGTACGATCCGGGCGACACCCAGACTCTCGAGGTCCATGCCTGGTGGCATGAGGACAATAATTTGCTGACCGTGTCGTTTTGCCGACGGCCGCGTGAGAGTCGTTGGTCGAACAATAAGGGTGTGACTTTTGCCAATCTGCATGCCATGCTCGAATGTCTCTTCGGTATGCTGCTCCGCCATCATGGCTCGTAATTGTTCGCGCGATGAACGGATGAGCCGTTTTACTAAGAATACTGGCGCGTATAGCGGTAATGAGGCCCGCAAGCGTCCATCAGGGGCAACGCGTATACGAACATGCGACGCTTTGGCGCTGCGTCTGAGTGTAATGACGCCGAATTCCTCATCAGTAATTGTCGACACGACGGCTCCTTATCGGATAGTAATGTTACGTCGCCTGGAAGAAGGTTCAGGAGACTCGTTGCGTGTCGGTGGGGTGATATGCTTCGATATCTCTGCTCGTGGCTCTGAAAGTTTCTTCAGGATGATCTTGGCCTGGGTCGCATAGGTGTGCTTACCGCTGATAACAACAGGCTTTTCGATAGCCGTAGGCTGAGCGAAACGTTGTACGAGTTTGTCGTATTCTTCAGGTGAGGCGGCGCGGTTTAGCTTGTTCTCTCGTTGGTAGCGGCTTTTTGCCGTGGCGGGTTCGGTCTGCACCCAAATGAGGATCGTTTCATAGCCTGCGGTTCGGGCGAGCTTTGCGAGTTCAAGACGTTGAGCTCGAGTATCTGCCGCCCCTTCTACGAGAATGGATTGGCGGGTTTTTAAAAGCTCAGTGAGCTGATGATAGAAGATGCCATCGATGAAAATGGTCGGATCACCGATCAGGGTAAGCAGTTTTTCATGGCTGACATAGGGCGCGTGAAAGGTGTCGGCAAATTTTTCAGCAAAAAAGGTCTTACCACTTCCTGGCACCCCCACCATGATAATCAAGTGTGGTTGACTGAGGCTCAATGATTTCATATATGACAGTATAGCAAAATTATGCGCAGATATATACATTACGTAAGCTTTATAGATAAGAGACCATTGACATATCATGGTGTCTATGCTAAGATACGAAATGAATAAGGTCTGTGGAGGACCAATAAGGTCTACTGAGGGCCAACGGAGGATTACGTGAAGAAGTTTTATTTGGTATTAGTCGGATTGATTGTTGCTGCGGGTAGCATTTTTCTTTTTAACTTCCTAGGGGGCGTCTCTAAAGCTGCTCTTCCGGAAGACTGTGACAGCAACTCGGTCATTTATTGTGGTGGTACGACTGCTGCAACGCTCGCTGCGCGTTACAAAGCGAACAAGACAGGTGACCTTGATAACATCTATAGTGCCTATGGCCTTAGCGCAAACGACATGACTCATGCCGGTACGATCGCTAAAATGGGTGAAGTACGAAAAGATGGTCGTGTTATGGTTGGCGGCAAAACCGTCGCTACTGATGCACACAGCATTGGTCGTCATAGCATATCAGGTAGCACGAAGAAGGTTATTAACGGTAAGACATACTATCAACGTACGCCGTCAATCTCATTCGCCGTCAATTCAATTGCTGCCTATGTCTTCTTTGACGCAAACGGTAACTTCCGTGCTGCAGTACTTACCTCTTGTGGTAACCCTGTAAGCGCAAAGCCACCTGTTTACAAGTGTGACAGTCTTACTAGTAAAGCGATTACACGTACTCAGTATGGTTTTACAGCCGCTGCCAGTGCAAGTAACGGCGCTTCAGTCACTAGCTACACCTATGACTTTGGTGATGGCAAGAAGACAACTACTGCCGCTAAGACAATTAATCACGATTACGTTACCCCAGGTACGTATACTGCGAAACTAAGCGTGACAATGAACGTGAATGGTACTGCTAAGACAGTTACTGCTCCAAGTTGTCAGACGACTATTAAGGTCTCTCCTCCTCCTGTTACCCCTACCTATGTCTGTGATAGCTTAACTGCTACTAAGATCTCACGTACTGAGTATGCCTTCAACGGTAAAGCAACTGTCACTGGTGGCGCTACCATTACGAACTATGTGTTCGACTTCGGTGACACTAAAACTCAGACAGTTACGAATCCTACAAATGTTACACATACATACGATAAAGCTGGTACATATACTGCAAAACTATCTGTAAACGTTAAAGTAAACGGTGTTAACAAGACAGTTACAAGCACGAAGTGTCAGGTGCCAGTTACGGTTGAAGAAATTCCTGTAACACCTGTATATACTTGTGACAGCCTCACGGCTACTAAGATCTCTCGTACAGACTTTACCTTCACTGGTAAAGCAACCGCTAACGGTGGTGCAACTATCACTAACTACGTCTTTGACTTCGGTGATAGCAAAACCCAGACAGTTACTAACCCTACTGCAGTTGCACATACGTACGACAAAGTTGGTACATACACTGCGAAGTTGACTGTCAACTTTAAAGTAAATGGTGTCGACAAGACTGCTACTGGCACAAACTGTCAGGTACCAGTTACGGTGGAAGAAATCCCTGTAACACCTGTATACACCTGTGATAGCCTATCTGTTACTAAGATTTCTAAGACAGAGGCATCATTCACTGGTAAAGCAACCGCTACTGGTGGTGCTACCATTACGAACTATGTGTTCGACTTCGGTGACTCAAAGACTGAAACAGTTACGAACCCAAGCGACGTAAAGCACACCTACGCTGAAGCAAAAGACTATACTGCAAAGCTTACTGTTAACTTCATGGTTAACAACGAAGCCAAGACGGTTACTGGTCCAAACTGTACTGTTAAAGTAACTGTTGCTCCAGAAGAATGTAAGCCAGGTATCCCAGTCGGCGACGTTCGTTGTACTGAGGAATGTAAGCCAGGCATCCCTGTAGGTGATAGCCGATGTACTGAAGAATGTAAGCCTGGCATTCCAACTGGTGACGAACGATGTACGCCTTGTGACATCCCTGGTAAAGAACAGTACCCAAAGAACGATACTGTAAACTGTGTTGAAACTCCCGTTGAGCTTCCACACACTGGTGCAACAGAGAACCTTCTTACCCTTCTTGGCGCTGGTTCACTGATTGCGGCTGCTGGCTACTACATTGCAAGCCGACGCGCATTACCATAATTACTTCTAGGAGACTGACCGCTCTAGAAGACATATTACCGCGGTAATATCTCCAACAAATAAATGACCCCTCTTTAACCAGAGGGGTCATTTTTACTGTATACTTATGAACAGCATGTCATCTACTCTTCACCCACATTCACCTGTTCGTATTTTTGCCGTGTCAGGTATCATTAGTGTTATCGCTCTGTCGCTTGTGTATATCTATATGGGCTGGGAGGCCGCAGCTGTCGCATTGATGCTTGTTGTTATCGAGCTTACCTTTAGCTTTGACAATGCCATTATTAACGCACGCATCCTTATGACCATGAGCCCTTTTTGGCAGCGTATGTTTATGACGGTCGGTATCGTGATCGCCGTATTTGGTATGCGTATCGTTTTCCCGATCCTGATTGTTATGATGAGCTCGGGTCTGCCACCCGATCAAGTCGTTCAACTTGCCTTTGATAATCCAGACAAGTATGCCGAAGTTCTGCATCGCGCCCACCCGAGTATCGCTGCATTTGGAGGCATGTTCCTTCTTATGTTGGCGCTTCATTTCTTCTTCGACATTACTCGTGAGATTCAATGGATTAAGCGCTTCGAACTTCCGATGCAGGCGATTGGACGCAAGTGGCTTCATGCGGTGGTGTGTGCTGTCCTTCTTGGTATTGTCACGTTTCTTCCGCTTAATCATCACCCCCAGGAAGTACTCATTGCCGGTA
This sequence comes from Candidatus Saccharimonadota bacterium, assembly GCA_030445245.1. Classification (GTDB taxonomy): domain Bacteria; phylum Patescibacteriota; class Saccharimonadia; order Saccharimonadales; family Saccharimonadaceae; genus RYN-404. The sequence goes on from JAUCSD010000001.1 coordinate 309,767, forward strand.
TCATTGGTATTGTAACTTACTTATTAATTCACGGCATATCAGAATTATTTACCATGCAGCGTGCTCGTGAGGAGAAACGGCTTGGCAGGAAAATGCTCCAGCAGGCTGGCGTGGCAGCGTTCGCTTCATTCCTATACTTGGAAGTGCTTGATGCGAGCTTTAGCTTTGATGGCGTTATTGGGGCGTTTGCGGTCACGAAAGACGTTATTCTCATTGCGGTTGGTCTCGGCATCGGTGCTCTTTGGGTGCGCTCGCTGACGCTCTTTATCGTGCATCGCAAAGTGCTCAATACCTACCGTTATCTTGAACATGCGGCGCACTACGTTATCGCTGCCTTAGCTTTGACACTGCTTCTCGGTATTTTCTTTGAAATTCCCGAAGCACTAGTAGGTCTTGTTGGTATCGGAGTTATCGCCGTGGCTGTCGTCCACTCAAAACGAGATAACGATAAAGATGACGTTGTTTTGTTGAAGTAGTATTTGCTGCTCACCTCTGGAGTAGTATGGTATAATTAAGAGCGTAACGCATAGGGGCATAGCTCAGTTGGTAGAGCACTGGTCTCCAAAACCAGGTGTCGTAGGTTCGAGTCCTGCTGCCCCTGCCAAGCATAAGCACAAAAGACTAAGATTTCTTCGGAAGTCTTTTTTGTTTGAGATTATATTGTACGAAAATAGCCACCGAAGTAGCTCAAGCTGTGTGTTCGATCTTGAACTCCACGGCGTGCTATTTTCGGTGGCCGTTATGCCACAGGTGCGTTGCGTTTCCGCGGTTTGCGGATAGCAACGATGAGTCCAGCGAGACAGAGGGCCCATGTGATCAGAGCCCATGCCGTTCCCGCATGCCACTGAGGCTCTTCCCATGACGGGTAGTACTCTGTGATGAGCGTGAAGAACGCACCGGCGCCAAGAAGATTGGCGAGCCAGCCCCAAACCGCACGACCCCGCGTCGCGGATGTGAGCGGAATGAGTAGCATGCCGATCTCCGATAGGATTACCAGGCAAAAAATAGCCGTAGCCATTGCGTTTCCCTTCGGCTCCGTATTGTCAATGTGACATTTAATATTATATCATACAATATTGCTTAAGTCAATCATCCAGTAAAATTAGTTCGAAGTGCGTCCATGAGGGGCTGCCAAGTATAAGCAGTATAGACGAGTCCCATTTCGGAGACTTTTTGTTATTATAGGATTATGAAACCACGATTCATTTACATGCATGGAAATCAAACGACACATTGGTCTTTCGCGTGGGCAAAATGGCTTGAACGTGAATTGAAGACTCTTGGCTACGATACTTTCTTTGAGACAATGCCGGATTCAATCATTGCGAGAAAAGAGTATTGGCTTCCATTTCTGAAGGATCAAGCAAAAGTCACGGAGGATGATGTAATAATTGGCTGGTCAACCGGAGCGGTTGCGGCAATGAGATATGCAGAGAACAATAAGATCGCGGGAAGTGTCCTTATCTCCCCGTGTTATACAGACCTTGATGATGAACTTGAGAAACAAAGCGGCTATTATGATAATCCATGGAATTGGGAAGCTATAAGATCTAATCAGTCGAGTATTGCGCTCATATACGGTGATGATGATCCGTATATTAAGCAGGCAGAATTTGAAGAAATTGCAGAATATTTGGAACCAGCCGTTCTTAAAATTACTGGAGGAAAACACTTTATTGAACAAAATGAGTTTCCTGAACTTCTAAGCTATATTCGACAGACGTATTAGAAGTTCGAAGTCGTCCACTAGGGGCTGCCAAGCATAAGCAGTATAGAAAGACCTTTACAAGAAGTCTTTTTCATTTTGATTCAATCTATACGAGGTATGATTTCAGATGAGAATGTCATTCTTGATTAGTCGAAGCCTTACTTTAATAAGAGAATTTCATTTTCTCTAGAACTGTTGTTCTATCGTGGATCGGTAAAGTCATAAAATTTAATGCTCTCGACTTCCATGCGCCACGTGTCCATGGCGGAGTCAATCTTACCTCCACCACTACCTCCCATTGCGAGATTTAGAATGGCGTAAAATTTATTCCCATTGCCGAATGGCCATTCGTCCGGATTCTCAGATGGTTTCCTAACCTCATAGTACGGCGTTCCATCAAGTGTCCAGACGATTCCCGTTGGCGTAACTTCTACGCCGTAAGTGTGAAATCCATCTTCACTATCGGGTAGCATGATTCGCTTCTCTTGACTCTTAGCGTGCGTATGAACCGTGGCTTCAATTTGACCTGGTGAATTGCCATATGCTTCTAGTATGTCCAGTTCGCCGTCGTGCATATAGAATCTTTCATCAGATTCGTTCCATTTGACATTGCTCGTATATGGATTATTCGCAGAAAGCATCCAAAAGGCAGGCCATGTCCCCTTCCCTTCGGGAAGTTTAAGCCTTGCCTCGATCTTACCGTATTCAAATGTGAAGCTATCACGGGTGTCTATCCAGCCGGAGGTAATCTCATAATGATGAGCAGGGTCATCGGGGTAGGTGTAGGGCTCTCGATGTGCTTCGATGATTAGCCTACCACCTTCTATGCGGACATTCTCTCGATTTTTTGTGTACCCTTGCTCCTCCTGATTGTATCCGGGTACGACTGGGTCTGTTTCGTATGTCCAAATGGTTTGATCTATGGGGCCATCTTGTAGAGTACTGAAGTCTTGTTCCCAGCTAGTTTTGGTTTCAAAATTCCCCTTCGGTTGCTGCACCTCCCCTGTTGTATCAGGCATGGTATCGCATCCTGTCATCATTCCAAGTGCTACTGCCCCACTCAACCCTAGAGCAAGGCGTAAGAAATCTCGCCTCGATGGTTCGAAGTTTGGTCCAAGTTCTGCGTTCATACGTTCTCCGTTTATTATTATAATAATAAAACATTTCGTAACTTGTTGCAAGTATGTTAACAGTCAGCCGATATGTTATTGGTGTTGATGAGCGTCAGACAAAGGTGTTACGTATATAGCAGACGATACGGAAGGGTTAACATGGGTAGTTAACTATAGTGTATAAAAGTTCTAAGTACGTCCAGTAGGGGCTGCCAAGCATAAGCATGATTAAAACGGTCTCCATTTCGGAGGCCGTTTTGTTATTACTAGCGCATGGCAACTCACTCCCCTAAATACATATTTAGCATTGAAGGCCTGGGTGTGAATACTACTAAACCATGCCACAAGGGCTGAGCGGCTCAACTAGCTGCCAATAGGGAGGATCTCGACGGGTGCTTGCATGAATTGGCCGTATCGGTTGCCTGCTTGTGTAATATCTGACATTTCCGGGCCATTAAGTGATACAAATGGTATGAGTTGTATCTGAATACCACCCTTGCGAATTATCTTCTTCCATGTCCCTACTACCTGACCATCCACAACAATAGTCGAGAGGAACATACCATTATTGCCAGGAACAATTTTTGATGAGTGCTGCACCTCAAGTGCAGGTGTGCGATCTTTATAGCCGAGCATATATTCATCAAATCCTGGAAGTAATAAGGATACGACTCGAGCTGTTGTCTTCTCTGTTGTGTCTGTATGCCAGTACTCCACGTTATCGATAACAATTTTTCTGATAGTGTCCCTAGCGAGCTCTATACCAAGACGAGAGTCTTTTAGAGTCATTTTTCCCCATCCGGCAAAATCTTTCAGAGTAGCAGGCCCGTGACTTGTGAAGTAACGTTTTGCAAGAAGTGAGAGTGACTCGTCCCTTCCTTTTTCTTGCGTCGGAGGAATCCATTCTTCGAGGAGGACAAACGTAGGCTGCTTTCCTTCGTGAGGTCCAAAACAGAGCACGCCTTCTTCAGAAAGATGGAGAAGGATGTGAATACCTCTTTGTCCTGTGGTTGCAATGCCATTATCATCAAGGAGTCTGCAAAGGGCATCTCTAGTAAGACATTTTCCGCCTGAAAGCGCGTTCTCGATGAGAGATCGACTTTTTCTAAGGACAGTGTCGTCTAACTCTAATTGTCGTCGTCGCCCTGCTGTACCTGAAATAATTTGTGGAGTGAGAAGCTTAATCATCCAACGAACATCTTCTGCTGCAAGAAAGTGGAGTGTTCCTCTCATTGGCCAGGTACGAACAATCTCACGATTACTGATGGATTGCTCTATATCTTGTCGCGTAAGCTTTTGTGATCTTAGGCCAATAGACCAAAGTGCTCCATTATAATCCTGGGCTTGCATTGCACCCATCCACGAAACAACGTCGCGGGCTGTCGTAAAGTCAGCTTGGATTATATGTTGGTTATACAATCTGAGACGAGCTATGTCGGTAAAGTTCATATAGGTAGTATAGATGATTAATAGGATTCATCGCGAATCTGAGGGAGGAGTGGGATCACCCCTCCCTCAGATTTTCTTTACGCTTCGTGATGAAGGTTGTGAAAGAATTCCTGTACGTGTCATAGTTGTGCTAGCTAAAGAGAATGTTCCCAATCCAGTAGTGAGTAAAATCGCTGTCAATAATCCCGATAAATATATGATTTAATACTATATAAAGTTGTGAAGTACGTCCACGAGGGGCTGCCAAGCATAAGTACAATAGACTAAGACCTCTTCGGAAGTCTTTTTTGTTTGGTATACTAAATTTAGTAAAACTCACTTCATAGTCAGGATTTCATGAAACCAAAGATTCTAATTACAGACACGTTATTCATCACAAAAGCAGACGAGCAAAAAATGCTAGATGCTGGATTTGAGATTGAAAGAATCGAAGACCCTGGTATGGACAATGTTCTCCTGAGAGAAGCTCTCAAGGATAAGACTGGCTATATTATTGGCGGAACAGAATCTGTTACGGATGAAGTGATCGAATCAGCCGATAATTTAAAGGTCATTACATTTACGGGTGCGGACTGGGCACATTTTATACCTGGCCATGAACTGGCTACAAAAAAAGGAATTCGGATCACTAATACACCTGGTACTACCATGTTTGCCGTAGCTGAATTCACGCTCACCCTTCTTCTTATGATGCTTCGTCGTGCACTTGAGCTCGGGGGTCCAGGAGATGCTGGGTTTATAACAACTAAAAGTCTAGCTAACTCACACATTGGCATTATTGGTGTAGGGTATATTGGCACAGAGATGGTGCGTATGTTAACGGCCCTAGGCGCTAAAGTAAGTTACTGGGATCGTAATCGTAATACAAGCATTGAAACTCAGTACAATGCCACCTATCTAACCTTAGATGAATTATTTTCTCAATGCGATATTATATCTAACCATGTTTCATCTCAAGCTGGTGAAATTATAACTGGCGAACTTATTAATAAAACTAAAGAAGATGTTCTTTTCGTCAATACTGGTGCTGGTAATACCTTTAACATGGATGCACTCTATGATAGAATCGCCTCTAAAAAAGCTCGTGCTGCGTTTGATGTACATGGTATTAAGGACGTGAGATTTGATGAGCTTCCGTTATCGGATTGGTATGCCACAAATGATAATGGTGGTTTTAATACTCGACAAATGCTTGATAAAACAAATGAGATGGCCGTATCATCAATCATTAATGCATTAAAAACGGGTACCGACGAGCACGTAGTTAATTTATGAGTACACTTTGCATGTAACACGGTATTCTTATTTTTAGAAAGTTCGAAGTGCGTCCATGAGGGGCTGCCATAGTGCTTACATTTAAATAGACTTCGTTCGCGGAGTCTATTTTGATATAATTTCAATATGATTCATGTTAAATATAAACTGAAAGAATCTGCCCTACACGGTATTGGTTTATTCAGTGATCAAGACACTAAACAAGGTGAGCTAATTTATACGGCCAGTCCCCTACTTGATCTTAATATTACGCAACAACAATTCGATGCGCTCAACCAGGAAGAGAAAGACGAAGTATTATGGTGGGGATTCTTCGATCAGCCAAGTCGAATGTGGCATGTTGATTTTGATGTCTCTAAATTTATCAATCACTCGTATGATGCCAACGTTACTCAGCATAGAGACCACGATGAAGCTTATTTAATTGCCGCTCGAGATGTAACGATGGGAGAAGAACTTACGCAAAATTACCTAGAGTTTGAGGCGCAAGATGATCTTACCCGCCGTGGAATTCCGCCTCACTCATAAGTTCGAAGTACGTCCACTAGGGGTTGCCAAGCATAAGCAATATAGAATTAGACTTCGCAATGAATTCTTTTTCATTTACTGTAGTAGATACCAATTATTATGCGGTGTTACTCCATGGTTTATAGCCATGGAGTAACAGCCTTTCTACCTTAAAGAGGACAAGTCTTAACTTTAGTATAACAAGCGTTACCGTGACCATGCATATGCTGACCGCAAACTCGACTGCCATCTTTGCCAGAACAACGCCCGCTATGGAAGTGGGGATTTTGACTGCAAGTCAACAGTTTCGCGTAAAAGATGTCTGTATGTCTATGAGCATCTGACTTAGCCGTGACTCCTCTCCTCGGGAAGAAAGCAAAACACCACGGATAATTGTAGGGTTAACTCCATTGTACGATATTAAAATAAGTCCTATTAAAGACTATAGAAGCGATTACGAGCTTAATAATAAGGATGTATTGGCTAGGGTTATTGGGCATAAGGACAGTAAATAAAAATTTCTTCGGAAGTCTTTTTGTTTTGGTATACTTAAGCTATGAAAAGATTTCTCCGAAGGGTTTGGCCCAACAGTCTGATTGGTAAAATTATTGTTACTTGGCTATTTGTTGTCGCATTTATTTTGATAGTCGGCTTTATCGTAAGCTTAGTAATATACACTTAATATTCGCGCTCACAAGTTCCAAATACGTTCAAGAGGATTACTGAGCATAAGCATGATTAAAACAGTCTTCCACTTTGGGGCTGTTTTGTTACGGGAAAGTTAATTGGTTAAGAAATCAGGTATACTAACAAATATGCCAGCAGAAATTCCTACAAATTCACCAGAGAAAAAAGAAACTCTTGATGATAATGCAAGAAAGTTTATACTCGAAGGGATTGATCCCAAACTTCTAGATGAAAATAACGCGTCATCATTTAGTCTTATTATTGATTGGCTAGAAACAGACAATGATAACGATAACGAGACGAAGGTTGCATATAAAGAATTTGATAATGGTGATGTTCAGATTTTATTAATAACGAAAACTACCACAGACGGTAATCGGACTTCAATAAAAGAAAAAATTACCAAAGAAGAATACGAACAACTCGTAGTTTCTTCGGTACTCCATCTTGAAAAGAAACGTTATGAATTTACGTACGCTCAAGGTAGTGTTGTTTTTTCTGTTAAATATGACGAGTTCACGGATGGCGAACTTTGTATGCTAGAGGTTGATGCCTCAAGTGAAGAAGAGAGAAGGTCTTTTAGCCCTGGTGAGTTTCCAAGTAAATTAGTAGAAGTTACAGGTGATACACAATATTATGGCTATAGAATAGCTGAGATCATTTGATTCTCTCTTAAGGCAATAGTTCGAAGTGCGTCCATGAGGGGCTGCCAAGCATAAACACGATGAATAAAAATTTCTTCGGAAGTCTTTATTAGTGTTAAACTACTTAACAATGAAAAGTATTAACCAAACACTTACTTCGTCTATAGGACGCACCTTTATTTATCTGAGCATTTTTATTGCTGGATCGGCATTACACGAACTGCTCTTTCGACTTATAAACCCTACGATATGGTCTGGTAGCGCAATAGTACTGACTCTATCCACTCTCGGCGCCTTTGTACTTATAGGTGCCGTACTTGCCTGTGAGCGCCATGCAATGTCTCGAGTGACCTCCGCCGCTACCTTGTTTATCCTAGGCGTTATTGCCCTTAGAATAGGACATTCTGTCGTACCCGATCCGTATTTACTTGTAGCTGCATTTTGCATTGCCACTATTGGTGCACAGCCAGCGTTACACCGTAAGTTAACGAGTTTTAAGCGAACGGTTTTGTATAGCTTACTTACTATTTTTATCTCATTAGCTATAGCAATTACGTTCGCTTACGGAATGACCATGCTTGATCGTCTTACCATTTCGCGACAGTACGATTTTCACACAAACTAAATTAGTTCAAAAGTTTGAAGTGCGTCCATGAGGGGCTGCCACGATATTATCAATGTAAAAAAGACCACTTCGGAAGTCTTTCCTGTTTGCTATGATACGGTTATGAATTTAGAATTTCCATATCAGCTCGTTGCGTTCATTGATAAAGAACCGAAAATTAGTGAACCCGTCTACTATGGTGAAAATGGTTGGTACCCACAAATTGCTTTAAAGAGGCGTTTTAAGATAACTGAGATGAACGAAGATACCTTTATATCGAAACTAGAAAAGTATTGCGATAGTAAAACTAGTTTCACAGTGAAAACCGGTGACTTAGTGCAGCCTGATCGTATGCCTGTAAAAATTCTAGAGGTTGAGTCGACCACCGAGTTAATAAGTTTCCATAGAGATTTCATTACATAAAGTCATTATTCGGAATTAAAGGATTTAAAACTTCATATCAACGAATTAGCTAAGCAAATCGGCAACGTTATGCAAATAACTTCCCCGGTCGTTTATGTGTAGTATATTATTTCAGAGTCCTCACCCTTCCCCGCTGCGGAGTGGTACAATAGTGCTTGTATGAGAACACTACGCCATGAAAAACTCATTAGTTTTGCGCAGGCTGTCGACGAACCGGGTGTGTGGATGCCGGAGCTTACGCAATTTGAAACCGATTATGCACAATATGAGCTTACATCAGTGCATGAATTTATGAAGGGCTTTGGACGTTCGTGGTTTTTGGCCGGAGGCACTGCACTGGATCTCTATGTCGGTGCGTTCACGCGATCGCATAAGGATACTGATGTTGCGATAGAACAGGCTTTTGCCGAGGAATTTCATATGTATGCTACATCCGCGGGCTACGCCTTCTTCGACCATGAATCTACCGTTCTGGATAAACCGGAACACCTGGCGGATGGTCGAGAAAATGCCTTTCTACATAAGATTGACTTTACCGTACCCGGTCCCGAAGCATTTGAAATTATTTTTTTGCAGCGCGATGTTGATGGCAATATACCGTTCTATCATGATCGTCGGATCAAGTTCCCCTGGCGATACTACGAAGAAGCTCCCGTAAGACCCATACCGGGTGCTTCTTCTGGCCTGATTATCCAGTTGCAACCGCCCGTTGTAATCTTGCTACATAAGTTACTGGATGGCCGCAGGCAAGATATTAGGGATGTGTCACATACATTGGAGCTGTTGAACGCTGAGGACCATGCGAATATTGAATCATCCATCTTAAAAATGCGTAACTTATATATTCCACGTTCTGGCCAGGGGCTTCTAAAGAATGTGTTGCGTGCGCCACTTGGGCTAGTCGGTAGTGAGCGCAGGCAATTAACGAGGCTTGCTTTCGATTCTTTTATGAAAGATGAACCCACTCTTCGGCAAATGCTTGCAGCCGGCGATGAAGCAAAGATGCTTGATGTGGATATCTCTGCAAAAATGAATCATTTCTATAAAGCTGTGAAGGCTGAAAACAAGCACGGTACAATGCGTATGTATGAGCTGGAGTTGGGTAAGGCCGCCTTCGGACTGGTTCAAGGGATGTCACACGAAGACTACTTGAACTATGAATTGCGTCGTCGCTTAGTGCGTTCTGCGAATAGTAAGCAAGTCGTGATTCCCTTTCATGCATAGCCCCACTTTTTAATCTCGGCATAAAATGCGCTCACCCAAATGGTTGATTTCCTACACCTGTACAATAAATAGTATTTTGGATATTCAGTGATATGTTAGTGCCTAAAGCTCGATAGTTGTCCATGAGCTTCTGCCAAGCATAGCTACCATGACGAAGGATTCATTCGGAAGTCTTTTATCCTGCTATACTTACTAGGATAATACCAAAAAAAGGAAAAACCTTATGAATATGAAACTAGAATTAGTTCCATTGCCAATCTCGGACGTTGAGCGGAGTAAAGCATTTTATATCAATACTGTTGGCTTTAATCTGGACCACGATGTCCAGCCTGGTAATGGCATGCGCATTGTTCAACTAACACCTCCTGGCTCGGCCTGTTCAATCGTGATAGGTACGGGAATGGGACCTGCTGATGTCAAGCCAGGATCCGTGCGGAACCTTCACTTAGTCGTTTCTGGTATAGAAGCTGCGCATACATTACTAACTAGCCGTGGACTCGCTATCAGCTCGGTTGAGGATATGGGAGGGGTGAAGTATGCGTATTTCAGTGATCCGGATGGCAACACCTGGGCTCTTCAAGAGATTAGTCCATCTGCTAGGCTATAGTTAACGATTTGCTTGGAGTGTATCTACGAGAAGTTGTTGAGTATAGATAGTATAATGTTTTAAACATTCGAATCGTATAACTAACTAGATAGAATTCTTTAAAACTAACTACTACGCCAGGTATTGGTATGCTATTTAGATATAAGTTCGATGGTGTAGGATTTGCATGCGTAGCTAATAGTTTCGAAGTGAGTTCGCAAGAGGGTTGTTAGGATAGGTATGCTGGTAAGAGATTGCTACGGAAGATTTTTTATTTGTTATGATTAACGAGTGCAGGAGAATTATAATTCAGGTGATTTACACTATGAAGAACATGGAAGCGGCAATGATGTTGTCGTACTGGTGCATGGGTTTTTATCGTCCTCAAGTTATTGGAGTAGGATTAGACCGAGCTTAGTGCGCGCGGGATATAAAGTAATCTCCATAGATTTACTTGGATTTGGCGATGCGATGAAGCCGCAGGATATCGAATATGGTTATAGTGATCAGGTCGAATATGTGGGTCAAATCGCTCGTCATTTAAAACTAGAGACATTCACTCTGATCGGTCATTCCATGGGTGCGTTAATAGCTGCACGTTATGCGATACTACACCCTGCTAAATTAAAATATTTAGTACTTCTTCATCCTCCTTTATATATGAATACGACAGAGGCAAATAATACCCTTATAAACACAAGTATGCTGTATCGTTATCTATTGAGATCAAAGTATAGAAACATCGCCTGGAAGGTAATCAGATGTTCTATACCGGGTATAATTGCAAAACATTCTCACGATGCTCGTGAGAAATCACTGATGAATATAATAGTAAAAGCGGAATTATTTACAGATCTACAGAAGATGAAGACGAATACACTTCTCCTTGTTGGGTTAAAAGATCGCCCCATATATCTAGACAACCTAGCAAATGTTCCCTTGCGGTTACCGGTAAAAGTAATAAAAGAAAACGTAGATCATCATTCTCCGATTAAATATCCTACGTTAGTTCAGAATCTCATCTTAGATTTTATTTCTAAGCAGTCCTAAGCATGCTCACGAGATGCTCTTCGCCTGCCCTATTCGACAGGTGGAGACTTTATTGGTATTATATCTAAGCAAAATCCATATTGCCCGCAGACAAGGTGAACCAATGGGTAAAAAGATCAAGTGGTCTTTTCTAAGACCGCAGAGACGAACCCATCCTGACCGTGTCCGTCAGGCCCACGAGTTGCTCGCCAGCTTACTCGACCAAATGGTTGGCAACGCTCATACGATGGTTGAACGATTTAGTGCGGACTACCTCAAGGATGAGTGGCGCGAGAAGCACGGAGCGATGCTTACCGACAAACTCAACGTCGGAGTAGCCGCTGCCCAAAAATCCCTGGATGCGCTCGAAGGCGAATACGTCAAGGGGAAGCGTCGAGGAAAAGAGTTTGATCTCCAAAAGTTCAGAGAGGCTTACTGGCATGGATCAAGCGAGGTCCTTCATGGGCTGGAGCATGTCATTCAGGAAATTCTCTTTGATTATGACGGTGACTGTCGGCCGATGACCCGGCTGGCAAGGGGCAGCTATAACACGGTCGTCATTAGGAGAGACCTGGGTGTTGAAGTCGGATTCTGTTGCCACGCCTTTCTCTACATGATCGGCCGTGTAGGCAACCGACCCAAGGGTCTCGATCTTCGCATGAAGCCCATCATTCCCATCGAAGCCGGCGACAAATTCGGATGATGCAGAAGCCGAGGGGCCGATTCAGGCTCCTCGGCTTACGCCTAAATTGCTCGGTCGTAGAGTACACTTCTTGATATGGAAGGTGCGTTCCGCCATTTCTAATTGCTAAGTACAACAGCTAAAGCTCTCTCGAGAGCTTTTTATAATATTGTGAGCTCGATCACTGTATGCGTACTAATATCAGTATATTCTGAGGCCATAGAGGTATTTTATGAAAAGTAAGCTGAACAAAATCTGGCACGAACATAACAAGCTTAAGACGAATGCGTCGCTGGGAGAACGGCTCATATGGCATCAAGAGCACCAGAAGAACTGTGGCTGCAGACCAATTCCAAAACGTCTGAAGAATCCGGATGAAAAAATTGACTATAAAAAAGAGTTAAAGCGATTTTATGCTGCGAAGGTTGATAAGCAAGTAGTCGTCCGCATTCCTAGGATGAACTATATTGCTATAGATGGTATGGGTGATCCTAATACGAGTCAGGAATATAGTGATGCCATCCAAACGCTTTACTCCGTTGCTTATATGATTAAGTTTACGAGCAAGGATATGCAGGGCAGTGATTTTAAGGTTATGCCACTAGAGGGCCTTTGGTGGTCGGAAGATATGGCTAATTTTAATCCAAGAGATAAAAGTAATTGGCTCTGGAGGGCTATGATTATGCAGCCGAACGTCGTTAGTGAAGATATCTACAATCGGGCTATCCAACAGGTGAAAGAAAAGAAAACTGCCAAGTCTCTCGATAAGGTGCGTTTCATATCATACGATGAGGGTCGAGCGGCACAAGTATTATATGTCGGTCCGTATTCTGACGAAGGGCCAACAATTCGAAACCTGCACGGTTTTATAAAAGAACGGGGCGGCATGCTCGATGGGGTGAATAAACATCATCACGAGATTTATTTAAGTGACTCGCGTCGTATTGATCCAGCAAAACTTAAGACGATCATCAGACAGCCTTTTAACTATCTCTAGAATTCGTCTGAATTTTTAGAACGAGTCTAGCTTCTTTATTGCCAGCACTCGTGTATAATTGGGATGATGTTAAAGCCGACAAATTATATAATCGATTTTGACAGCACTATTATCCGTTGTGAATCTTTGGACGAACTGGCACGTATTGCATTACGGAATAAAGCAGATCATGAAGACACGATGATTACCCTGGAACGTCTAACAATTGATGCTATGGACGGCAAGATCGCCTTTGACGAGGCACTAAGACAGCGGCTCGCTCTCTTTCAAGCTACGCGCGAACATGTGAACGAACTCACCCAGTTCTTGCATGGCCAAATAACTACTTCCCTGAAGAACGATATGACATGGTTTAATGCCAACAGCGATCGTATATATGTTGTGTCCGGAGGGTTTGAAGATTATATCAAGCCAGTAGTAGCGCTTTTAGGTATAGCGCCTGAGCGTGTCTTCGCCAATCGTTTTACCTATGATGATGCGGGAGACGTAACAGGTTACGACCACACTAGCTTACTAAGTCGCCAAGGTGGCAAAGTAGATCAGGTGGTGTCTATGAAGCTAAGCGGACCAGTGATTATGATCGGCGACGGCTACACTGATTACGAAGTAAAAGCCCATAAGGCGGCTGATGAATTCTGGGCGTTTACCGAGAATGTCCATCGTGGACGTGTCACCGAGAATGCTGATAGGATTATCGAAACATTTCCTACTGTTGCACCTAAGCTTGTACTCGTATCATAGCTAAGGGGTCCGATGCTGTCTGCAAAGTTTGTTCTGTAAAAAGTTGGTAGGGATTGATCTCAACTCCCTCTTAAAAGTTATCGCTCCATCTCTAATTTCTGCTGCATTGTTTTTAATGATGTGCCCTATCTATTCGAAGATAAATGAATGTGAAATATATCGTACATAGTCTATTGCTTGTTGATGATAATACCTATATGATGATGAAAATGCCAAGGTTTAATATATTCGGCCATCGGCATATTAATGTGAGTAAACGTATCCCTCTTCGCGTTGCTTTGACTCTAGCGGCGATTGGTGTCGTCTATGGTGACATCGGTACATCACCACTCTATGTTATTAACGAAGCCTTCTTCGGTATGGGTCACTTGGCTGTAACGAGGCCTCATGTGCTCGGTATTGTCAGTATGATCATTTGGTTACTAACGATCGTTGTATCAATTGAATATATTTTTGTTGTTTTGCGTGCCAGCTATCAAGGTGAAGGCGGTGTCTTTGCACTCCATGAACTAATCGCGGGTATTAAGAGTAAGCGAAAGCCTCTCTTGCTGTTGCTTGTGTTCGCTGCCACATTGCTCCTAGGTGACGGAATGATTACCCCGGCTATTTCGGTACTATCTGCAGTAGAGGGCTTGAAAGTCGTAACCCATGTGTTCTCGCCGTACGTCGTCTATATTACCGCGGCCATTCTCATCGGCCTTTTTTTAGTCCAACGAAGAGGAACGGCAAAAGTGGGTATGCTTTTTGGACCCGTCATGGTGGTCTGGTTTGTAGCGATTGCCGGACTTGGTCTTCATCAGGTGATACAGACCCCAGATATTCTCAATGCGCTTAATCCGGTGTTCGCCTTTCAGTTTGCTGTGCAGATAGGATTTCATAATTTTCTTCTTGCAGTCGGCGCTGTGACATTGGCCGTAACGGGAGCAGAGTCGCTCTATGCTGATCTAGGTCATTTCGGCAAGCGACCGATTCGCCAGGGATGGTTCTACGTAGCGTTCTGGGCGCTGGGGCTCAACTATCTAGGTCAGGGTGCTTATTTGCTTAGTGGCCAGTCCATCAATGGCGACAATGTCTTCTTTAGTCTTATCCCACATCTAGCCGTTTCACCTGCCGTGGCGCACCTGTTTCCTGCCTGGATAGCCGATCACTTAGCATACGCCCCTCTTTATACGATGGTGGTTCTCGCGACAGGTGCTGCTGTCATTGCGAGCCAGGCGCTCATTACGGGTGCGTTTACATTGGCATCACAAGCAATGGCGCTTGGAATGGCACCACGCCTCAATATTATTCACACAAACCATCAACACGAGGGGCAGATATATGTTCCTGCGATTAACTGGCTTCTGATGGCTGGTTGTCTGGTCTTAGTCTTCGTATTTAGATCCAGTTCTAATCTGGCCGCTGCCTATGGACTTGCCGTGACCGGCGTGATGATGGCGACAAGTGCGTCAATGTATCAGGTTGCGCGTCATAAGTGGAACTGGCAAACCTTTCCTGCGACGCTTATATTCCGGGCCTTTCTTGCGATTGACCTTACCTTGTTTACGGCAAACCTTTTAAAGTTCTTCACCGGAGGGTATGTCCCCGTTATTGTCGCACTTTCTCTTTTCGCGTGTGTCCTGACGTGGCGCTGGGGGCGTGATTTCGTTCATACTTCCTATGCTGCATACACCTCGTATGCTACGTCAAAAGACATCGCGTGGTTAGCAGATCTAAAGCGCCGCCTGAGCAAGAAGTCAGTACTGTTTGACCGTGCTCGCCGAATCACTGAAACCGATCGCGCATCAGTGTTTCTTGTGTCCCAGCCGGTAACGTCGATTACAAGTCAGCTGCCAATTATCATTCGTATTTACATGAAACGTCATGGGTCGTTGCCTAAGCACATTGTAATGCTCACCATTTTGCAGGAAAAGAAACCGTTTGTCAGTGAAAGGGATCGTATTGAGGTGATAGATTTTGGATATAATATTCTTGCGGTGAAGGCACATTTTGGGTTCATGCAGGTGCCAAATGGTCTCGAAGTTCTCAAGGACCTTAAGAAGCTTGGACACATGGGGGATGAGATTCATCGGTGCTCGGTTGAGGTGGCAGAGGAAGAACTGTTCGTTGGTAAGAATGCCCGTTTTGTTGATAAAATCCGTGTTGGTGTTTATCAATTCTTTGCCAGGATTTCTCCACCGGCCTATCATTACTTTCGATTTGACACTAAACCGGGTCTATCAAAAACGGTCGTTCCTATTCTTCTAGGCAAAAATGGTTGGCGCATCGATATACCTGAATATGCCCTGGAATCTGAGGAAGAGCGAATCGATCCAGACACACGTCTGAAAACTGACCTGCGCTTTGTCCGTACTGGCAAGCAGCCTGAAATTTCCGTGTAACCTTACTCGTACTCATATACCTACGAATGTAGGCGTCTATCCGTTACAATTGAAGGATGAATCTAAAAAACAGATCACCAAAATTTCCAATAATTTTTATTGCGATTGATGGCAAAGGTGGAGCTGGCAAGTCAACGTTAGCCAGTCAACTTAGCGAACTACTTAAGACTGGCGTTATCCATACGGATGACTTCACGACCTTTGATAAACCGGCATATGGTGGCTCAGATTTAGTTATAGAAAAGGTGTTCAAACCCATTATCGAGGGGCGCAGAAACCTAAGTTATGAACGACTGCAGGTCTGGCCTGGTGAGCCTCATTTCGTGCAAGACCAGGTTGTAACCGACATTATGCTTATTGAAGGGTGCGGTGTCTCTTGTGAAAAATTTAGGCCATACCTCTCTTATGTCATCACCGTTGATCTGGACGATGATATAAGAATCAAAAGAATTATTGAAAGAGACGTTGTCGTAGGAGGTAGGTCTTCTGAGGAAAATGATAGAGTCGGAAAATTATGGGAAGCGGGTGAGGTTGAGTATTTTAGTAGTGACAATCCCCTCTCAAGATCTGACATGGTCGTGGATAGTACTGATCTGTACGACATCAAACAGATCATGATAAAACTATCCAAGATATAAATGTGGCATAGACTAGTTGGCATAATGAGACAATAAACACGTTGAATTGTCGTAATGGCCCTCCTAGTTTACAAGTGGTTTCACAGCTTAATCTTATATAGTGTTCGAGTGTCTGCGCCATATACAACCTATCGTCCAATCCAACCAACGCTAAGAAAGAGTAAGAAGAAACAAAAAATTTTACTCTCCATGGCGTTATTTGTTGGTGTAGGTTGTCTATCTCTCTATCTTGAAAATAGTGGCACCATCTCACATTCCACGTCGTCACAGACGGCCAGTACCTCTACCTCAACGACTCCGATCACTGTACCAATTGCGCCTAAAATTCAAACAGTGTCACCTGTCCTTGAAAGTAAATGGAAAAGTATTTTAGGTGGGCGTCAAGGAAACGTGGACATAGCGCTGTATAACAATAAGACGGGCGAGGTCGCGCACGTTACAAATGCTACCGGCACCTATAACACGGCAAGCATCGTGAAGTTGTCTATTCTTGAGGAGATTCTTCTACAGGATCAAAAAGACGGTACAACGATATCGAGTTACCAACTCTCAGAAGCCAAACCAATGATAGAAAATAGTGATAATGACGCGGCAACGGCACTATGGAATGAAGTAGGAGACCAGCCTGCGATGGATAGTCTTTTCAATCAGCTAGGAGCTACCTCTACGCAGGTGAATGCGGACGGTTACTGGGGACTTACGCAATCGACCGCGGTCGATCAGTTGTCTGTTCTTAATGCATTCGCCTACCCGGGCAAGCTTATTAGTAGCAATTCTGCTACCCTTATAAGCAATCTACTCGCTAATGTAGAGTCTGATCAGACATGGGGTGTAAGCGCCGGCGTACCAACAGGAGTAACCATAGAGCTTAAAAATGGATGGTTGCCGGATTCTCAGACGGATGATAATGAGACTACGGAATCACAGAACTGGACGGTTAATAGTATCGGACATATATACGGTAATGGGGCTGACTATACGATTGCCGTTCTTACGGATCATCAGACAAGTGAAGAGTATGGAATTGAAACAATCGAAGAGCTATCCACTGCGGCATGGAATATCGTAGGCTGATCATAAAGATTTCTTCGGAAGTCTTTTTTATTTGATATAATCAGCGAATATGAAGACCTTTAGCCAAAATGTGTTCAATAGTATTCTCCAGCAGGTTGATATGAAGCCTCGATTGAAAAAAGAACTCAAGTTTGTAGCCAGTGCTTCACGTCTTTTGGACGACTGGTCGAGCTATGAACTCGTCTCTATAGCGGACCGGACTGGAGACAAAGGTGTGCTTCTTTTGCGACCAGAGGATGCACTCTATGTTACGCCGTATGAGCTATCTCGGAGAATAGTCGACTCAAGTACAGGGCGCGATCGGGCGGTTATCTGTGACTTTTGTTATACATGGCAGCCAGGATCAAACGCAGCCAGTATCACTTTTCCTCACGCCGATACTAAACACAGCATTCGACTTCTCTGTTGTGCTGATCTAGATTGTAGCCAGCACGTAAGAACGGCAACTCAGGCTTCTGTCGTGTCGCGTGCACGGCTAAGAGAGGATTTAACGAATGAAGATCGGGTCGAACGACTAAAACAACGGCTGGTGAAGAACATTGAGCAGTTAGGCCTAAAGCCAGTCGTCGAGTAGGAGCACCCTTACTATCATTAGTTATGATATTGGCGTAGACTACGACGAGTTAAGCATATAAAAGGAGCTCATACATGCCGTTATCGTCTCGCGAAATTACCGGATCACTCAAGCTTATCATCGACACATTTAAAGAACTACGGCCTGAGCTCATGAGATACTATGGGAATATAGACCATACTTCCAAAGAGGATGATTCTCCAGTTACTGAACTTGATGTACGTGTTGAGACAATTCTCAAAGAAAGATTAGCTAAAGAGTATCCACACATCGGTTTCCACGGTGAAGAAACAGATGATCTACCGAGTGCGTCAGGTGCGACATGGATCGTCGATCCTATTGATGGCACGCTAAGCTTTATGCACGGACTTCCCTATTGCACGAATATGGCTGGACTTGTCGTCGATGGCGAAGCGGTCGCAGCAGCTATTTACCAGTTCCCTTCCGATGACCTTTACACCGCAGTTAAAGGCGAAGGTGCATACAAAAATAGTGAGAAGATATCCGTTAAGAATACGCCACTAGACGATAGTTTAGTTTTTGCAGGATCATTCGTATATAAGAACTTATACTCGCTCCTCAAACCGCATAAGATCGGCGTATCTGCTCCTATCGGGGCATCGGGATATGAGTTTACTCGTCTTGCTCAGGGGAGTATCCAGGGGGTGACTAAGCTTCGCTGTCATTCGAAAATGCATGACGATGTACCTGGTGTGCTCATTGCACGGGAAGCTGGTGCAAAAGTTATTTCATTTGAAGCTGAAGAATATACATACGAAGCGGTCAGCTTTGTTATTGGTACACCGAATCTAATGAATGTCATTGAAGAGCACTATGATGCAATTTATGAGATCATTGCGACGTAGTTCTTCGTCTCTCGTTGGTGCGTTTAATATCTGCTTACGATAAACGTGAAAACACTGTAGAATAACTTCATGAATACTCTACGCAAAATATTGGTCGCATTTGCAGGTTTTATTTGCCTGCTGGCAATTTCTGGCTTCATAACCCTTCTCACTTTACAAACTACTATCATGGACCAGACGGTAGTTAAGGGGTGGCTTAGCTCGAGCAAAATATATGATGGCAGACTGATCTCTATGATTGCGCAGGCAATCAATACGGGCAGTAATCAGAATAACTTACAGCAGTCACAAACAGGTATCACCGTGCCGCAAGAAGCCCTTACGACTGCGCTTAACGCCACTTTTACGCCAGCCTTCGTTCAGTCCCAAGTCGAAACGGTCATCACCAATGCGTATGATTGGTCCGAGGGTAAAACACCGGAGTTTACGTTTTCAATACCAGTTGATCAGAAGCGTGACACGCTTATCCAGCAACTGGCTAAGGCAATTGAGCCACAAATTGCAGCATTGCCTGTCTGTCAGTCTTTTCAGCAAATTCAAGAGTCTACCTGTCGGCCACCAAATATCACTGTAGAACAATTCGCTAATCAGCTAACAACTGAAAGCATTGATAAGTCAGGTACGTTTGCTGCTCCAATTACCAACGAATCAGTCGCAAAAGATAAACAGCCCGATGCGTCATCATCTCCGCTTACTCAGCTATCTCAATTTCCTACTATCCGAACGGCTGTTAATATGCTTCTGTTTATCCTACCTATCGTGGCTATCGTCAGCACCGCCACTATTATTGCAGCGACCGTAAAAGAACGTCGTCTTCATGTAGCCTCGCGACTGTCTCGACGTATTTTCTTTAATATGTTGTTGATTCTTATCCCTGCTGTTGTAGCGATATGGATTGCGGGGAATAAGGATATTGGCTTGTCGAATAGTTTAAATCCTCAAATTGGTGACTTAGTCATGCCACTCATTAAAATAATTGTCGTCGGTATATCTACTAAACTGGCGATATATAGCGGAGTTGTATCCGTTGTTAGTCTTGGGGTATGGATTGGGTTTACTATTTGGCGACGAAAATTGCAAGAGATTGAGGCGGCTAGAGTGCCTGTTCCCGTCCAGCCAGTTAGTAGTGTAGAGACAACACCTTTGTTGTCACCGCCACAAGAACTTAAATAGGTCTTCCTCTATGTTTGATATGATTAGATCATGACATGGCAACTTTATACGATTATCAGTGTTCTTGCGCTATCTTCTTCAGTTCTTTTACAAAAAGTACTTCTCAGTAAATTTAAATCAGACCCATACGCCTATGCGGTCGTGTTCCAAGGGCTCGTTGGAGTCTTGCTTATGATTTTTGCGCTGCTTGTTGACTTCAAATTGCCAGGTATACAAGATGTAATCGTGCCGGTCATCGTTTCTGTAGTTGCTTTCGGACTTGGTCATATCGTCTATGCGAAGACACTTCAGGTTGTTGAAGCTTCGGCGTTCTCTGTTTTATTTGCCACTCAGGCGATATGGATAATGCTTCTAGGCATCCTGCTATTTAACGAGACTCTTACGATTCTGCAGATTATTGGAGCAATCGTCATATTTTGTAGTGTAGGTCTTTTAGTAAAAAACATTAAGGAGCTGAAGCTGGATAGAGGAACGCTCCTCGGATTATTGACGGGTCTGCTGTTTGGAGTGGCCATTACCGCCTGGTCGTACGTTGGACGTCACACAGATGGTACATCATGGGCGGCGATTAGTTTCATCGGTACTTCTTTGGTTGCATTTCTAGCAAGACCTCAGTCCGCGAAGCACATGAGCAAGCTTTTTAGGTCGAAGGTGCTTCTAAGCCTCGGGGTGCTTACTGTATTTTATGCGATTGGTAGCTTGACGATGCTTTATGCATACAAGGAGGGAGCTTTCTCGATTGTCACGCCGTTAAGGCAATCGTCAATTATCATCACTACCCTTTTGGCACTATTATTCATATCGACTGAAAGAAACCGGATTAAAAGAAAACTGGTAGCTGCAGCACTCTGTTTTATCGGCGTATTGCTGATCGTTGTCTGATCATGGGTGGCCGTATCGATATACATAAAGCTGGTGGTGTCATCATACGTAATCGACACTTTCTCGTAACTCGGTCAAAAGGCAGTGATATATTTATAGCGCCTGGCGGAAAACTGGAGAACGACGAAACGCCAATGCAAGCATTGATGCGAGAGATATTAGAGGAAATTGATGTCGAGACTAATGTTGGTATGCTCGACTATCTTGGTACATTTTTTGCTGATGCGGCGGGCAAAATCGGTGTGCATCTACGAATGGATGTGTATCTGATTAATGATCTAACGAGTGAACCGACACCTTCAAGTGAGATAGAAGAAATTAGGTGGATTAATACTCAGACGACTGGAATCAAGCTCGGTTCCATTTTTGAGCATGATGTCATGCCACTTCTAAAGGCAAACGACTTGATCGATTAGGAATTCGGGTCGTGCTACATAGAACGAAGTCTTTCGTTTTTTGGTATGATGGAAATATGAATAAAGATAAAGCCACTCGCTTTTTAGAACTGATTATCTCTGGTGATATTGATACCGCTTATGACACCTACGTCGATTTCGATGGCAAGCATCATAACGTGTATACTCCTGCTGGTTTCGATAAACTGAAGGAAGGCATGCAAGACGCGGAAACGAAAACGCCAAATAAACACTTTGAGATCAAGAATGTGTTTGATGGTGGCGATATGGTTGCGGTTCATTCCCATCTTACGTTGAGCCCTAACGAACCTGGCATGAGTGTAGTCCACATGTTTCGGTTTAAGAATAAAAAAATCATTGAGATGTGGGACGTTGCTCAAACCATTCCTTCGGAGTCAGTTAATAGTGACGGACCGTTCTAAGCAACCGAGTCTTTAGCGGATATGATGCATTATAATTTCAATAACTCTTTTACCGCCACAACCGAAGGACCGGTAATAACTTCTTCGTTCGAAATACCAAATAGTGACAGGAGCTTCTCTATCCCATCTGATGTCTGCGATTTGAATTCTATCGATGGGTATTTATCGTCAATAATCTCGAGATCAACGACATTACCATTAGGCATAATGTACTGCCAACCTATTCTGGAAAATGAAAAAGCCGTCGTATAATCATTGCTAAGATGTTGAGTGTAGTATGTTTCAGCGTCGTCCTTCTTATCAAATTGTAACCTAAGAGGTACATCTGAGTTCTTGCCGACCGCTTGCAGTTCGGTCGTTTTTATGGCGAGCACGACAGCCTTGTCGTCCCAAATATTTTCAGGTAGCACGCGCAGTCGCAGGAACTCCTCTATGAGCGGTATCGATGGATCAGTACTCTGAAAAATCTCATCAATGATTTTATAGCGACCCTTATTTATCGCTTTTTGAGCGGTAAGAATCGTTTTTGCCTCGTCAAGACTATCGGTAAAGATTCGAGCTTCAATCATTGTATTTTTAATCCTGAGACCATGTATGGTTTGTATTTCCTGGATCATACGTCACGGAAACGCCAATATCCGTCGTATCAACTTGTGCCCACGGGCCATTGAGCGAGTATGGTGTCGTTGGTCTGAGCGGTGTTGGTCGCAAAGCGCCGCCCCATGCTCCATCGTCACTTCCAAGTATTGGTAATCGTGTCATGTAATCCTTTTATGTTTTTCGGCCCCTATTAGGCTCATGCTTGTTATTTAAATTGTAGCATACGATGATAATACTGCAATTATGAGTGAGAATCATGTTCTGGCTCCTATGTATACCGTTCGCATAGCATCTCGTATTCGGTTATACTTACTAGGTATGGTTTTGAAAACAAGTATCCTCGTAGAGGCAAAGAACATATCGAAAAAATATCATCGTGGTTCTGAAACCATTATGGCGCTCGGAGACGTGTCGCTTACTATTTCAAAAGGTGAACTACTCGCT
Source organism: Candidatus Saccharimonadota bacterium (assembly GCA_030445245.1). Classification (GTDB taxonomy): domain Bacteria; phylum Patescibacteriota; class Saccharimonadia; order Saccharimonadales; family Saccharimonadaceae; genus RYN-404. The sequence continues at coordinate 332,905 of JAUCSD010000001.1, forward strand.
ATTGTCGGGCCGTCCGGGTCAGGCAAAACGACGCTTACACACATTATTGGAGGACTCTCTACACCTGATACGGGTATGGTAGTCGTTGAAGGACGGGAGTTAAAAAAACAGAGTGACAAGTTACTTTCGGCCTATCGAAATAGCGAGGTCGGCTTTATCTTTCAGAATTTTGGCCTCGTCCCCTCTTATTCAGCTATTGAAAATGTCATGATTCCTCTTGTCGTCGCTAATCTTTCGGCGAAGCAGCGATATGACAAAGCAAAGGAATCCCTTGTTCTTGTCGGACTGCAAAAGCGCATGCATCAGCGGGCCGACGAACTATCTGGTGGTGAACAACAGCGCGTCAGTATCGCCAGGGCACTTGTGAATGCGCCAAAGATTATTATTGCTGATGAACCAACTGGAAGTTTAGATTCAGCTCGTGGTGAAGAGATTATGAAGATCTTAGAAGATCTTGCCCATAAACAAGGTATATCGGTACTTATGGTGACACACGATATGGGACTCGCTGCACGAGCGGATCGCATTATTCATATTCGTGATGGTCGTATCGAAAAGGAGTCGCATGCGAATAATTGATTATACAAATATTGCTCTTAAAGATCTGCGTGGTCAAAAGATACGATCGAGCCTAACCCTCTTCGCATTGATTATCAGTACGGTCATTTTAGTATTGATGGCTGCGATAAGTATCGGGGGTCGTCAGGCGATTGCCAATCAGTTTGGTACTGACAGCGCACTTGCTACTATCATGGTAACTCCGAACCAAAGCGGTAGTTCATTAAATCCTTACGGCAATGTCCAAGAGGTAAATGCTACTGCGAGCAAGCTTGATGATACGGTGGTTACTCAACTTGCCAGCTTGTCTCATGTGCAGTCGGTGACCCCACGCTCACATGTATGGGAATTTAATCATTTTTCACTCGAGGGTAATGGCAAACAATTCGTAGCACAAGCAGAGGGGGTGGCCGCAGATGCTCATATCTCATTGAGCGCTGGTATGCCATTTGGGTCAAATGACGATAAGAATAGCATCATTATTGGTCTTGGGTATGCCAAGGAACTAGGTCTTGAAAGTGATCCTCAAGCCTTAATTGGCAAGATGCTTACTATTACGACACAAAAAGGTTATCGTGGTGTTGAAGCGAAGATTCCTGGAGTAAATGCGAGTGCGGCTGAAAACGAAGTATTTAATAAAAGTGAAACAACGCTTCAGGCAACGATTGTAGGCGTGACGGCTACAGGGCAGGACCAAAATAATATATATATTCCACTAGGCTGGGCACATGCGGTGCGGACGGCTCGTTATCAAGAGGGTGCAATCTTAAAGACGGTTGACCAAATCGCTCAGGATGGCTATAGCTCTCTCCAGCTTCGAACAGACGAGACGGCGAATGTAAAAGAAGTTTCGGATGCTATCATGCAGCGTGGATACGGCCAAGTTTCAACCTTGGCGCAAATTGAACGCCTCCAGCAGTTTACGACTTTAATGTGGGCCATACTCGGAACGGTAGCACTTATAGCTGTCGTAGCCGCCGCTCTTGGCGTTGTGAATACTATGTTGATGGCTGTAACTGAACAACGCCACACGATTGGCGTGTGGCGTGCTTGTGGGGCTCGGAAGAGCTTTATTGTGAACCTGTTCTTGATAGAAGCTGGTTTGCTTGGATGTATCGGTGGAGTAGTTGGCGTCGGTATTGGCTTTATACTCAGTAAGTTTGTTAATGAATATATAACGGTGTTACTTAAATCACAGGGCCTTGCGTTGACAGATGTTGCCGTTATTCCATGGTGGCTTATGATTGGTACGGTACTACTGACAACCCTATTCGGTATTCTTGCAGGAATGTATCCTGCCTACCGAGCGGCTAGGCAGGATCCGTCGCGAACATTGTCCAGCGGCCAGTAGTTAGGCTGTGTTTGCCATTCGTGCAAGATATACACTGAATAATGCAGGAACAGCGATAACGATGGTTGATATGATCGTGTGATTGAAAATATATGCAACGGCGAGAATCGTGACGCCGAATAGCAGCTCCCCACGGCTAGCTATAAAGGCGTCTTTTTTTGTAATGAAATCATGCTCTTTTGGCGTTACGACAAAGATTGATTTACCGAAAGTTGATTTGATCGAGGCACGTAGGCTGATGAAAAGCATGGAACCGTAGAGTAATACGGTGTGCAGGAGGTACCAAACAAGGCGATGTGGTCGAACCTTACCGCCACCATAAAATATGATATCGTTGAGCATCGGAGCAAATAGGAACATAACAGTCGGTGCGAGCAACCATATCGGGTACGTGACGGTGTAATGAAGTGATGGAAGTAGTATGACGTTAATGATGATATAGAGGGCAAAGAAGGCTGAGAGTGGTAAGCTATAGGTAAAAAGTATGATGTCAAGCTTTTCGAACCATGTCATTTTTGAGCGAATAATACGCCATGTATATTTCTTAATGAACTCCATATTCCCCTGTGTCCACTTCGAATGACGTTTTTTGAATGCCTGGTAGCTAATAGGGTATTCTTCCTCGCAGATGATATCTTGTGCGAAGGCCACGAAGTATCCTTTGTTACGTGCTTCAATGCTCATGCAGAGATCCTCGGCGACAAGGTGCGGGAAGCCGCCAGCCGCCATGTAGCACTCTTTACTGATCAAAGCACCATGACCGAGTAGTGACAGGAAGCCATTATGATGTTTGACAGTTTGGTATGTTGGCCAATGCGAGTCAACGCCAATAGAAAACAAACGCATGAACTTATTTCGGTTGCGCGTGGCGACATGGTTAGCCTGGACGATGCCTGCGTTCGGGTAGAAAGCGAAGTAATCAAGACTTCGCGTGATGAAGTTTGACGGTATTACCTCATCGCTATCTAAGATTATAAAGAAGTCGTACTCACCGTGTTTTAAGTAATTATTTAAATTTCCGGCCTTAAAGCCTGATTTATCAGTTCGACGCACGACTTCGATTCCTTTTTCAAGAGCAAAGGCGTCGATATCGTCCATATAGCTTTTCTGAGTTGAGTCGTCGAGAATGACGAAAGATACGTTCGGATAGTCCTGGTAGAGACACGCCTCGAGACTTGAACGATTGAAGTCATTGAACGTACAGTAGACGGCTACGATCTCTTTGTCAGCAGTCGAACCATTTTTAACTCGCCACTCTCCTTCTGGAGGTAATGGAAACCTCTTGCGTTTGAGAAAATAATAGAATGTGTAAATGAGGTCTTTTGTCCCATTGAGCCAAAAATACGCAATGAATAATGTGCTCATGATTACGAGGGTCATTGTAACGGTTCCATGATTTTCTGAGTTTTGAACGGCTTCTAGAAACGGCGTGAAGGCGACGGCAATAAGCCCGAGCCAACAAGCAATGATTATGACGTAGAGCGAGGCTGATTTCTTCATGTATCTCCTTTGTATAAATGTTACAAAGGAAAGACTAGCACAGAAGAAAATAGTAAAAATACGAAATATTTCACATTAACGAATTAGTCGACGTTCGTACCCGTCGTCAAGAAGCTCATCGAGTCGGTCGGTTAAAACTACGTAATTCCGATTGCGAGAGAGGACGACTCTCTCTGTAGCAAGTTTCTTTAATTCAGTGCCTACAGTCTCGCGCGTTAAGCCTGTAAAATTTGCAACGTCCTGCTGAGTTATGGGTAATGGAATCTCAACCATATCTTTTCGCAGGTCTTTACCGAAACAGAGTGAAAAGTAATGAATTGTATGGATCACCTTTTCGTATGCCTTTGATTGCTCAAGCGCGTTTATATGCATCTGATGAATGAGCGTCTCGGATGCACATTGATTCAGAATTTGAAGCATCGCTTCGTTATTACCACGAAGAAACTCAAGTAGCTGGGCCCGAGGAACTAAATAGACACAACAGTCACTCATCGCCTCGTAGTAGTATTGCGATCGCGATATCTTTCCTAGGACCCATCCTAGTGGAAAGAGGTTATCTTTAACGTCAAATCCAATAGGCTTCTCCTCACCTTTAGAGGTTATATTATAGGTTTTTATAATGCCCTCTTTTATAACGTAGGCATAAGCCGGTTCGATATCTTGTTGCAAAATGACGTCACCTTTTCTGAATAGTTTCGTCTTTTGCGCCTGTAAATAGGTTTGCAAATTGATCAAATAGTCTCCTTGTTGATAATTGGCATACCATCTTAGTATAAGTGATTTTATGTACATTAACACACTAACGGTGTATTTTTAGCTTAGTCAAAGTGGGCTGTAGGTTGGTAAAATTATATGATCTGGTTGCGACTTCGTACTTCTTACCGGGTGTACTGCTCGGATGTATTCTCGGAACATTAAGAGGGATCCCGCACGTATCTCTGAGGCATGGTATTTGTTGCAAATAAAGCTGAACTTGATAGGCATATCCAGACACTTATTCAAATGGCAACGCGAGGAATGATGGTTTGGCTAGCGTATCCTAAGGCAAAACAGCTCGATACGGATTTAAATCGTGATATCATTTGGACGTATATGTGCACTTTCGGATTTGATGCGGTGCGACAGGTTGCGATTGATGACATGTGGTCCGCGCTTAGGTTCAAATTGTTATAAATGATCAGGTGTTACAGACGGCGACACTAACTAGTGGCATCTCAAGTAAGATTTACAAGAAGTTGAATCGATTATAGCTAAAACCCAGGCTTAGTTGGATTGTTTGCTACGTCGAATTCGTTTTACGAGCAGAATGACTGAAGCGATAACGATAGAAACGCCGAGCGCAAGAGGAAGTAATATATCGAAACCGGTGCTGGCGAGCAGATTGTTAGAAGATGGGTTAGTTGCTGCTGTGGTGCTACATTCGCCGTATGCGTTTGCCCCGTATGCGTCACAGCTATACGCTGCGAGGAGATGAATAGTGACTAAATGATTCATATTGTTCTCTCTTTTGTATTTATCTTGCTATAAAGACACAACCGTTATACTATAGTTGGTAGTATAACGTAAACGATGAATAGCAACAATAGCTTCTAAACAAATCTGTTGCGTAGGGAGAAAATACATGTTTGGTCTAGGCGCACCTGAACTTATCATTATCTTATTAATATTAGTATTATTATTCGGTGCAAGTAAATTACCTCAATTGGCTAAAAGCATTGGTACATCGGCAAGAGAACTTCGTAAGGGATTGAACGATGATGAAAGCACGGCTACAAAACCAACAAGCAAACCAACAGAAAAAAAATCCTAGTTCTGAGCAACCTGCTGGAACGACGTTTTCCGATCATGTCGTAGAACTTCGCAACCGGGCCATGTGGGTAGGACTTGTTTTTATTATTTTTTCTGCCCTCGCGTATAACTATCACGAGGTATTATTGAAGGTCATCATGGCGCCGCTTGATGGGAGTAAACTTGTCTATCTGACCCCAGGCGGTGGCTTTAGCTTTATCTTTCTTGTCTCAATGTACACGGGATTGCTTGCTTCGATTCCCCTACTTATCTATCACTTGCATGCATTTGTTAAACCGGCATTGCCCTCGCGTGCGCGTCGTTCGGCAGGAAGGGTTATCCTTTCTGCTACCGCGCTTATAATAAGTGGTGTTGCTTATGGGTATTTTATTGCCATTCCCGCAGCCTTACATTTTCTAACGACATTTGCAGGGGATACGGTGACGCCGAACCTGACGGCGGACTCGTATCTTAATTTCTTTTTGGCGTATGTCGCTGGATTAGCAGTGCTCTCGTTGCTACCGCTTCTACTTATGTTTGTTCATTGGATAAAGCCGTTGAAGCCGAGTGGTCTCCTTAAGACTGAGCGTTGGGTTGTATTGTTTGCCTTTATAGCCGCTGCCCTTATTACGCCAACGCCAGACGTCGTTAACCAGTCGATGATTGCCTTGCCGGTTATTGCTATCTACCAGATTGGTGTAGTTGCTGTGTTTGTAGCAACGCTTAAGGAAAAACGACATAAGCGTGCGCTTGATAAGCGTCAAGAGCAAGAAGCGGCTAGATTGTCTCGATATGCGCCTGTCGTTAAGACGCTTCAGGCGGCTTCTGTTGTCACCCAACCACAATTAAAATCTGCATCACAACCTGTCGCGACGCCTGATAACATTACTATGCAGCGTGTTTCTTCGGTTCGATCAATGCGGACTGTGCGTTCAGTTGATGGTTTTCGTTCATCGAAGCAGATTCAAGTAGTGCCTCGTTCACCGAAAGTACGACCTCGCAGTATAGATGGTATGACGTTTCGACGCAGTCAAATGCCGCAAAATTGACCTATACACAGCTTTTAATTTGCGATATAGTAAAGATAAGCGCAATAAAAGGAAATTGAAATGCAAAACGAAATACAAAAATTACTAGAAAAAGACATGGATCGTAAGAATTTCTTAAAGCATGTCGGGATTGGCTTTGCGGCTATCGCAGGCATTACGACAGCGCTTAAGACGCTCACTATGCTAAATGGCTCGCATAAGAATGTAGACACTGGTTATGGCTCAAGCGCGTACGGTGGTAGCTCTGCTTCTTCAAAAGTGGCCAATGTGGCACAACACAAAACTCAAGGATAGCTCTTTTTAGTGGCCGCAATGGCGAAACTATCTGCATCACGTTCAGGTATATATCGTTTTAGGGGTGCATTTACTTTTTCTATCATAATTCTCGGCCTGGTAATCGGCCTGTATATTATTATTACTGCTCTGAGCCCGGCTTTAGTTGAACTGCCGATTGTTCATCGGCTCATTAGCAGGCCGGAACCAGTTAACAAAACGGTACTTGATGATAGGCTCTATATCCCACAGATAGGGGTTAATGTGGCTATCGTGACGGGAGATACTGAGGATGCACTTACTAGGGGCGCATGGCACCGTATGCCGCAGAATGGTGATCCCGAAAAAGGTGGTAACTTTGTCCTTAGTGCCCATCGCTTCGTGATGAGTTGGACCCCTGGTCAAACAGTAGAGCGCTCACCGTTTTATAATATCGATAAGCTAAATATTGGCGATCAGCTACGGGTAGACTATGATGGTATCCGCTATACGTACGCTATCACGAAAAAGTATAAGGTTAGCCCGAACCAAACAGATATTGAGAAAACCAGTGTCGAGCCGAAATTAACTCTTTACTCGTGTACTCTGCGCGGCTCCGCAGATGGACGAGATGTCATTGAAGCTCATCTTGTTAAATAATAGAGGCCTGTTTATTCCATTAGTTGCTATAATTTAATGAATGGATAAAGAGAACATAAATCATCATTATGTCACTGAAAGCTTTGTAAATCTAAAAAAGACGGGCATCTCGCAATGGGCCATAAAAAAATAAAAACCGAACAGCAAAAAGAATATATCGCCGATCTTCTTAAGGAGCGTATCTATGCAACCCTTGCCCTACTTGCTGTTTTGATTAGTATTGACACCGCGCACTCTAGTTCGCTGCATGCTGCGTATATTATCAGTGGAACAATCATATCTTTATGGGCGGCTAGCATGGTTGCAACTCAGATGTCCCGACGTATGATATTCCAAGGAGAGTTAAACCAGGCCGACGAGGTGCAGCATCAGATTCGTCGTCATGCGCCAATGCTTGCATCGCTTGTCTTCCCTCTTATGATGATTGGCCTTTCGATGATCCATATCATTAGTCTGGGTATGGCTATCGATATTTCAATTGTAAGTTCCCTGCTGTTACTCGTAGGTTGGTCGATTGGATCAGCCCGCTCACTCAGTGCAAAGAAGTTGCCGACATTTGTTCTTATTATTATCGAGCTTGCAATCGGTCTCAGTATTGTAGGACTGAAGCTACTTGTTGACCATTAGGGTCTAGAATACGTTATATTGAAAGCGCCCACCGAGGAGCACTGCGCGGAGGTTGTAGCCTCAGCGGGCGCTTTCGGTGGGCGTCACTGTGCCGTCAGCAGCTCCAGGACGTATCCGGCCGCGTTGTCCCTTCGGTGCCTCGTGGGTACAGCCAGCGAGCACCATCTGGCGACGGTAGCTTCGCATCGAGGATGCTGCCGCCAGGATGCCGGTGTACTTCCAGCACTCCTTGTCCGCACTCACCTTGGAGATGAACGGGAAAGGTGTTGATGCTGTCTCCTGGCAATCCGTCCAGGATGATGGCGACGAGCTCCTCGCGGTGCTCGTCGTACAGTCTGCTTGCGTCGGGTAGTGTCAGCGCCGTCACGACGGTCAACCCCAACCCATCGAGGGCTCTCAGGCGCTGGTCATCGACCACGAGCACTCCTATGTTCACGGTTCTCTTCACGTCAATCAATAGTATCGCGTAGTATACTTGAAAGGTGATCATCCTTCTTCATACGTCAAAAACGATGCGACAAGTAGTATCTTCGGACACCATGCCGCTTCGGCCTCTGTTTGCGACTGAGGCACGCACACTCGCAGAATATATCCAGACGCTCTCCTTGGAGCAGCTGACAAGCGTTATGCGCATCTCCTCTTCACTGGCGAAAAATGTAGCAGACACATACAGTTCATGGAGTCAAAAAGAACAATCTCTTGCGATTGATAGCTTTATTGGGGACATCTATAGTGGTCTACGTGCGAGTACGTTAGACCCTGCCGATCGCGAGTATGCCAATGCGCATCTTTGGATACTCTCCGGTTTGTATGGTATATTGCGTCCTTTTGATGACGTCTCTCCATATCGACTCGAGATGGCCTATCGGCTTCCTGATAAACGCTATACGAACCTGTATACCTTTTGGGGCGATAAGGTTGCTAAAGCATTGCCCGATGATAGTGAGTCGATTGTGAATCTAGCCGCCGTAGAGTATAGTCGTCTTATAACGCCCTTTATTGATACGTCTCGAATAATTACGCCACGTTTTTTGACGGTAAATGAGAAAACACATGAACCAGTTTTCGTCGTGGTGCATGCAAAGATTGCTCGTGGAGCATTTGCGCGTTGGCTTATTACGTCCCGCATCACGTCAATCGAGAGACTTCGTGAGTTTAGTGATATTGGTTATAGTTACGATTCAGGCCTCAGTACTCCGAGCGAACCGGTATTCGTATGTAACGAATTTGGTGGTATAGGCTTGAGTATGCGCCTTGAAAAGGCGTAATTATTACTTTCTTATTCCTACAAGCACGCCGAGTCCTTTATAGCCGTGGGTATCATCCTTTTCTCGCATTTGACCTGAAGCGGAGGTAAAGAAGTTTTGTATGTCAGTAAGCTCATCGCTGGCATATCGGACCACTTCATCCGGCATGACGGGATATGCGGGATATTTCTTTCCATCAGCGGTATAACCTTCTGAACCTACAACATACGCCATATGGACGATGCCACCAGGTTTAACAGACCTAAAGAAGCGGCGAAGACTGGATTTATATTCCTCACGATCTTGAGTAGCCGATTCGAATACATGTTCTGCCGTGGCTATGTCGTATGCATTTTCCCTTAGCTTAAACATGTCGAGCTCTTTTACTTCGCTAAGGTGTGCAGCTGCTTGAAATGCCCCATGCCACAGCGGATTAGCCGCAGCCATATCGTCCTCGTGCGCTTGCCATATCCCGAGCTCGTTTGAGCGCAAATTTGTCATTAATTTTTTAGTAGCATCTAGTTTGATCTGGCCAATATCACCCATTGTTATTGTGGCGCCGGTTCTTGGATGTGCCATAAAAGGTGCGATAAGGGCACTTCCTCTTGGAACGGCTCCGATACCTATGTGGAGCCCGTTCTTCAGCGTGCCGGGTGTGTGATTTGTTTTGCTCATCAGGGCATGAATAGCGGCTCTGCTAAGATGATGGTCTTCCGGTATGAGGAGGGCGTAGTTATCTTTGACATAGGTTGTTGGGTCGTAATCCCAGTCATAATCGCTATTAAGTTTTTTAGTACGGACTCTCATGTGTACTCGAAGTGTAGCTTTATTGGGAGTGATAGTATAAACTGTTCACCAGAATGAACAACAATGCAGATATTATGGCCCAATTCGAGGATTTGGATTTTACTGTTGATGAGACGAAAATATACCTCGAGCTTCTTCGAGCACCAAGTTCTCATCTTCATCTAAGTCATGCGACGGGCATTAACCGAACGAAAGTATATCGAATCGTAGAATCTTTAGAGCAGCGAAGTATTGTTTCTCGACGAACAGATGATAGAGGGACGTTTCTTACGGCTGCTGATCCAACAGCTCTAGAAGTGACGCTCGCGACAAATCAGCAAAAATTATTAAAGCAACAGCAAGTCGTCAATCAGCTTATACCGACGCTTAGTGCAATGCAGTCAAAAGACAGTAGTGCTTTCGTGCTTCGGCACTACGAGGGTGTGGCTGGACTGAAGCAAATGTGCTGGCATGAATTAAAAGCTGAAGGAGAGCTCCTTTCGTTAGGCAATGGCACGATTGAACAGCTTATTGATGATGATCGCTGGGCAGCTAATCACAGGAGTCGACAAATTGAAGGCAAATATACTACGCGTGAATTGATTAATTATGACTATACAACGGCTGAACTTCCTGAGCTTGCAAGTGAAGTGCTTTTAGCCTCTAGCCTTTACTGTATGCGTAAGTTGCCTCATGATCTTATTAACTTTGATAATCAAACAGTCATCTATAACGATACGGTCTCTATTTACCACTGGAAGCATGATCAAAAAGTCGGGATAGAAATCATTAGCCCGACATATGCGCAGATGATGCGACAAGTCTTTGAACAGTATTGGCTCATCGCTAAAGAATAAAGGAATATAAGGTAGTACTAGTCCTTTTTAAGGCGTACTGCACGTTTGAAACGGCGTTCGGCTTCAGGATCGGCGTAGCGAGCAATAGGCTCATGAATAAAGATACGGTCAGCTTTTTTCTTATCCTCGTCCACTTCCTTTAGTGCATGAAGGAAATAGTTGTCGATTAGCCATTCACGTCCAGGAGGGGTCTCGCCGACTATGGTCAGACGCCAGAGTTCATCATCCCAGCGTTCGGCGTACTTGATGCGAAGTGGTCGAGCTAGAAGCATATCGCCTGTAGGTACAGTGGCAATGATCTTTAGAATTGCCTTTTCGCCCTCTGCCCTATCGCGTACGAATACGTCGACGGCCATAGTCCGCACACCACGCGGCGTTACCTGTACTGCCATGATTTGCTGGTTGTGTACCCAGATGACTTCACCACTTAGACTACGGAGCCTCGTAGAGCGAAGCGTGAACCGTTCGACGATACCTGACACATTGGTAAATGGTTCGATTTTGATGTAGTCACCAACATTGAACCATTTTTCAATAATCATTGTAGCTCCGGCAGTCACATCACGTAGTAAAATACCGACTGTTTGGCCAGCAATAACAACAAAGACTGTTCCCGCACCAATAGCTGCGAGACTTGATGAACTATCTGCAGGTTTAAAAATAGTCCAGGCAATGAAACCGAGAATACAGAATAGTCCAACGCGTACAACGGCAACAGTTACACTCAGATACGTCTCAATCTGTCGGAGGCGAATGAAGCGCTCTTCGTCAGTCTCGTTATCAGTGTGGGTTGCAACAACTTGTGCGACTTTAATAATGCCTTTCGCGACGAAATGGCTTAGCCAATAGACAAGGACGATCGAGATCAAAAATATAAGGATAGATTGGTAAGAATTGGGTTGTGAAAAGAATTTTTCTATTTCGTGAGTAAGGTTACTTAGTTGCTCTTGCATAGTTTCCATTCTATATCACCCGTGACAAAAGTGATAGGTCGCTGGCTAGTCCGCGGAAGTAATAATTGGACGAATTTACGCTTGTAAAAGCATAAGCGTAGCCCTATAATAGAGCGCAAAGCAGGAATATAAAAAGGAGCGTTCGAGCTAGTAACTCGTAAGTAGTTGGCATGAATATACTAATGCTCGGGTGGGAGCTTCCGCCACATAATAGTGGTGGTCTAGGCGTAGCCTGTTATCACATGTCAAAAGCCTTAGCCCTACAGGGTGCTTCAATTGATTTCGTCCTTCCTTACACCGCTCATCACCCGGATACTGAATTCATGACAATTCATGGCGCAACGACATTGTCGCCACTTGAACGCTATGGCCGAATGGGCGCCTATGATAGCAAGTATATTACTGAACATGGATACGATAGTGTCGAGGAGAGCGATCTTAGTGACATGCGAGGTGTTCAGCGGCACTATACGCGCTTCGTTGAGCAACTCGTTAAAAAGAATGGTGCTCCTGATGCCATTCACGCTCACGATTGGTTGACAATGGAAGCGGGTATGCGTGCTAAGGAGATAACCGGCGCGCCGCTCATTGTCCACGTTCACGCAACAGAATTTGATCGCTCAGGTGAAAACTCGGGTAATCCGATCGTTCATGAAATCGAATACCAAGGTCTTATGATGGCTGATCGAATTATTGCCGTGAGTGCTATTACTAAATCAATTATTATGCGGCGATATGGTATCCCAGGAGACAAAATCGAAGTGATTCACAATGCTATTGACGTTGCCAGTTTAGGTAACTATGACTACGACGGCCGTACTTATAAATACTTGGAATCACTAAAAGAAGAGGGCTACGTCGTTGTTGCAACTGTAACCCGATTCACTATTCAAAAGGGTTTAACTCATTTCATCCGCGCAGCTGCCCGAGCTAGTGAGAAGTATGACAAGCTTGTCTTTCTTCTTGCCGGAGATGGAGAGCAGCGCGATGAACTGATCAGCTTAAGTGCAGATCTTGGAATTGCCGATCGAGTCTTCTTTACGGGTTTTGTACGCGGTAAACCTTGGCGGGATGCGTACAATGTTGCCGACGTGTTCGTGATGAGCTCAGTGAGCGAACCGTTCGGATTGACAGCTCTTGAGGCTGCGCATCACAACGCGGCATTGATTATTACGCGGCAATCTGGTGTTAGCGAGGTACTTAATAGTATTTTCCGTTATGATTTCTGGGATATAGATGTCCTAGCTGACCAGATGGTCGGTATCGCTCTTTCCCCATCGCTAGCTAAAGATTTAAAGGCCAACGTACGTAATGAATATGCGCGTATATCGTGGCATGATGTTGCTCGCAACTGTTTAAGATTGTATTCGCAAGCGGCGAGTGGAAAGGTGCACGCATGAGTAGTCGTGGTATCGTCCTCTATCTTCACGTACACCAGCCGCTACGAGTTCGTAAATATAGTATCTTTGATACAGCCGAAAATCATGATTATTTTGATGAGAGTGACACGACCACTGATCGTAACAATGAGCGTGTACTGCGTAAGGTAGCCGATAAGTCGTATCGGCCTATGAATGAGTTGCTTGAAAAGTTACTTCATAAATATCCTGACTTTAAAGTATCACTGAGTATCACGGGCACATTTATCGAGCAAGCTGAGCAATGGGCGCCAGACGTCCTTGAAAGCTTCAAGCGACTGGTCGCTACTGGCCAGGTTGAGATTGTCTCTGAAACCTACTACCACAGTCTTGCATTCTTCTATAGTCTTGAAGAATTTGAACGTCAAGTACGAATGCACCGGGATAAAATTCGTGAGCTATTCGGCGTAGAGACTTCTGTTTTTCGTAATACAGAGCTTGCCTACAACGACAGTCTTGCTAAATGGGCTGACGAATATGGCTTTAAGGGGATTATCGCCGAAGGATGGGACCCTGTTCTAGAGTGGCGCAGTCCGAATCATGTGTATAAGCCAGCTGGCACTCAAGATATCAGTCTTCTCTTAAAGAACTATCGTTTGAGTGACGACCTCGCATTCCGTTTTAGTAACAAGGCATGGGAACAATGGCCTCTTACCGCTGACACCTATAGTGAGTGGGCCAATGCTTCGATGAAAGATAGTCCTCTGGTTAATCTTTTCATGGACTACGAAACCTTCGGTGAGCACCAGTGGGCTGACACAGGCATATTTGACTTCTTTGAGCAGTTTGTCGGCAAATGGCTCGATAATCCTGACAATACGTTCTATACACTTAGCGAAGCAATCGATACGCATCAACCCGCCGGTGAAATTAGTATGCCGAATACGGTAACATGGGCAGATACCGAGCGTGACCTAACTGCTTGGCTTGGTAATAGCATGCAGCAAGAAGCGCTTCGACATCTCTATGCGCTCGAAGATGAGATTATTCGCAGTGGTGACATAGGACTCATCGGAGATTGGCGAAAACTACAGACCTCTGATCACGTGTACTATATGTGTACCAAGTGGTTTACGGATGGTGATGTGCATGCTTACTTTAGCCCCTATGAATCTCCGTACGACGCGTTCTTATATTTCATGAATGCACTACGAGACGTACGCTACCGGGTATCGGAATATCATAAACACAGGGGGCTATAAGGCTTATGGCTAGACCGATTGTACTTAGTAACGGTGAACTTCATGTCGGCATAAATAAATTCGGCCTGGTTCACGATTTCTACTTTCCGTATGTCGGTCTTGAGAACCATGCAGCTGGCCAGTCACTTCGTCACCGTGTAGGTGTTTGGATCAACGGTGAGATCAGCTGGCTTGATGATGGTTCATGGCAACTCACATTTCACTACCCACTTCATGCACTTATCGGTCACACGATTGCTAAGAATGAGCGCATGGGGGTGCTTCTTGAGTTTGATGACGTAGTCGACAGCGACATCAATGCGTTCATGCGTAATGTGCATGTCGTTAATCTCTGGGAACAATCTCGTGAGATACGATTGTTTATGCACCAGGCATTTGTTATTGGGGATGCACGCAGTAACACCGATACCGCACAGTATTTGCCTGATAATGATGCCATCCTTCACTATCGTGGTCGTCGTGCATTTGTCGTCTCGGGCATGACCGGTGATAAGTTATTTGATCAATACACTGTTGGTCTATTTGGCCTTGAGGGCCGCGAGGGTACTTATCGCGACGCTGATGACGGTGAGCTGAGTTTTTGTACCGTAGAGCATGGACGGGTTGATTCAACGCTGCGATTTGCACTTCAGATTGACGGGCTTAGTTCCGCACGAGTTCATTATTGGATTGCGGCTGGTGATTCGACGCACGAAGCGCTAAACATACACCAGCAGATACGAGATGACGGCGTACTGAAGCATCTTCATGATACGGCTGATTGGTGGCACGCTTGGTTAAAGCCTGCGCTTCAAGTAGCTGAAAAAATAGCTCCTGAATACCGTGAAAGCTTTGTAAAAAGCACGATGATTATTAAGTCGCAAATAGATAAGCGTGGCGCAGTTATTGCGAGTACGGATACGACTATGCTCAACTATTCACGCGATGCCTACGCCTACTGTTGGCCTCGTGATGGCGCCTACGTCCTCTGGCCGCTTATTCGTATGGGTTATGTTGATGAGCCCTATCGATTCTTTGAATTCTGTCGCCGTGGACTTCACCCGGACGGCTATTTAATGCATAAATATCGTGCCGATGGTGCGCTAGGAAGCAGTTGGCATCCTTATGTTCACGACGGTAGTGTTGCTCCGCCAATCCAAGAGGATGAAACAGCTCTTGTGTTGTTTGTCTTCGCACAGTATTACCACATGCATGCCGAGCCATTGCTCCTTAACGAGTTTTATCACACCATGGTGACGCCGATGGCTGATTTCCTCGCATCATATATTGATGAGGTGACGGGTTTACCTCGAGCTAGCTACGATCTATGGGAAGAAACATATCTTACGACAACGTATACGACATCCGTAGTATACGCAGCGCTCCTTGCTGCTGCCGATCTTGCGGACGTTGCAGCTGACTCGAATAAAGCAGTGATGTGGCGTTCACGTGCGGAAGATATTTTTGCCGCCGCTCATAAGCATCTGTTCAATGAAGAACGAAAAGCGTTCTATAAAGGTATTCTCGTAAAGAATGGCGAAATCGAATATAACGCTACACTTGATACGTCGAGTATATTCGGTGCATTTATGTTTGGGCTATTTCCTGTTGGAAGCGAACAGCTTATCGCGGCCGTCGAGACAATGAAAGCAACGTTTGGCGTCAATGACGGTGCGTTAGGCTTGCCTCGCTATGAAAACGATAACTACCGCCGAGTTGGCGATGATGTGACTGGTAATCCTTGGATCATTACATCCTTGTGGCTTGCGCAGTATTATATTGAAATAGATCAGCCAGCCGCTGCTGCAACGATAACCGCTTGGGTGCAAGCTCAAGCTATGAGCACGGGCGTTCTCTCAGAACAGATTAGCCCTCATGATGGTTCTCTTATCTCCGTAGCACCACTTACGTGGAGTCATGCTGAATATATGGCTACATTGCTCGACACCATAACTGAGAAAGAGCATAAATGAAGCATGCGATAGTCACTAAAAGTAAGCAAGCCCTAAAAGCTTTCGTCCCTTCGAAAGTAATTCAGTCGCGACTTCATAAACGTGTCTTTATGCAGTTTGCCGAGAAGATAGGAATGGTCTATTTCGGATATGTTGACCAGCGCAACGATGAGCATCGCTTGGTTCGTGGACTCACCGTTTCTGCAAATCATCGGGATGACCACTACTGTATTGGGGACTTTGGTGGCTATGATGTTATGCTTGTCGAACGAATCGATACAATCCACTTTCCGGGAAAGCCGACTCGTACGCACGACTGGATTATCATGACATTCGATCTACATACAAAAGCAGATGTACCTCATATTTTTCTCGGACTGCACACCCATAGTGATACATTTTATGCCCATTTATTTACGAAGTTCGCTCAACTGGTAAAGGTACCGCTAGAATCGAGTGGAGCTTACAACCAAGCGTTTACAAATCGGTATGCTATGTATACTGAACCTGCTCAGTTAGCTGCTGCTCAGCAATTATTTGATCATGAAATCACTAAGACAATCGCTGATCATTTTGGAAGTATGACCGTTGAGATTACTGACGGATCACTTTATCTATACGTGGAGCATCAACGACCGAGTATCCCTATTTTAGAAAAAATGATTAAATACGGTGCCTGGTTAGCCAAGACGATTGATGATCGCAAGCAAGAAGACTTCTAAAGCATCTGTAGATGCTTTAGATAATTGTTAATTATTTTCGGTGTATAGATTTTCTCGATTGTTTGTACATTCTCGCGAATATCTTGAGGTGTATCACTTAGACTGATAGGAACGGGTACCATCTCTAGTACGGTTCCCATGTCATATTCGGGATGGACAAGTTGAATAGTGAATCCAGTTTCTTTCAAGGCGTCTGCCTGCCGTAGTTCGTAGGCACGCTGATGGACGGCGTTGCCCCAGATACCTCGCAGTTCTGGTATGTCCACCCGCCCCGGGTGGTTATTAGTGAGGAACCCTTTATCGGCATAGCGAGTGAGTAACTTACCACGTATCATTTTACGGAACCCAAGAAGTAAACCAAGAGCTGCGTGCGTGTCGTCAAGGACCTTGCACATCGCCTCAGACGCCTCGTCGCTTATCATTGTCTGATGAATCAGGCCACCAGGGTGAGTAGCATTGCTAATCAAGTGCATTGCAATAACACCAGGGTGCTTGCCATATGTAGCGTACTGCTTATTGAGTCGTCTAATACGCGTTGCGATATGGTTGTTTGAATTCTCGGGAGTTATAGGGTTGTTATAGATGACATCCGTCACTACCCCATTTACGAGCCCCGCTTGGCTTGCGTGGATAAAGGCTTCGGCCGTCGTGCCGCCGTCACCTGCTGCAATAATAACAAGTCGTGGTGTCGTGTGTTGCGCCGCTTTTGCTGCTGACATATACACTTCACTCTATAGAGGAAAGCCAGCATTTGCAAGCCGGAATCATGGGGTAAAGATTCGCCATGGCTTCGTATGTTCCAAAATGCGCAACTATGGTCTGACGGACGGATCACTACAGATTGACATATAGTGTTTATAATGCTAAAATAACTCTTAATTACGTAAAGAGGTTATTTTATGATTGAATCACTGAAAACATCACTTGCCATCTGGCAGACTAAGACAAGTGACCGAACGAAGCTACAGCACACGTATATTACCGTGGCTGGTGGTCTACTCATCGTTGCAGGTATTGTTGGCCTTCTTAACCCTACGCTAGGACAGAACATTCTCGGTGTTGCGATTTTAAGTGCCGCTATGTTCCTTGCTAACGCGGTCGTGTGGTCGCTTTTGCAGTCGGCAGTACTTTCTCGTATTAGTACCCGTCGTCCTAGTGTTACCCGTAAAAAATAACCCCTTATAGCTCTTCTTGGCATTCTCGGTTCAGTTTGCTACAATTGACCGAGGCCCGCGTGCCGCGATAGCTCAGTTGGTAGAGCGCATCCATGGTAAGGATGAGGTCCTGGGTTCAAATCCCAGTCGTGGCTCCATTTAGTCCTCCACCTCTAGCAATTACAGTAATTCCATGCTAGAATATCAAGAAGAGCAATAACAAATCTAAGTGAGTAGTAAATGGCAAAGAAGAATACAAAGCGCAAATTGGTTGGTTTGGTAAGTGATCTTAGTGGTCACCGTACCTACTACACGAGCAAAAATGTCCAGAATACGACCGAAAAGATCGTTCTTAAGAAGTACGATCCAAAAGCTCGTAAGCATGCAACCTACACAGAAACCAAGAAGAACCTTGGTCGTAACGAAATCAAACCTCGTAAGGGCTAGATCCCAGTTTCGAACAAGCATTTATAAAGACTCCGCGACTTGCGGAGTCTTTATTTTTGTATGTCTTTAAATGATATCAATAATATCCTCTCGCTTCATCAATAAAATAAATAGCCTTATCGGCGAGGATAAGGCTATTTACATGGTACTGGGGGTAGGATTCGAACCTACGAAGGCATAAGCCGACAGATTTACAGTCTGTTGTGTTTGACCGCTTCACTACCCCAGCATATATTCTATACTTGGAGCCGCCTTTCGGATTCGAACCGAAGACCTGCTGTTTACAAAACAGCTGCTCTAACCAGCTGAGCTAAGGCGGCATTTGAATTTGTTACAGATACAAGTGTACGATATCGTGGCCTTATTATCAAGGGTTTTACATAACCCGGCGTGCTGGGCGGGTGTGTTGACGTGGCTGTCCTTGCGGAATAAGCATGCGGGCTGCTTTTTCGCGTAAATCAACGGCCAATTCCTCTTGATTGTTGCGATCATACGCATCTGCAAGAATGTTAAGCGTTTGAGGCGATTCGTCAATTTCAACGGCTCGTTCAAGCGATTCGATCATTTTCTTATTGCGACCTAGCTTCTCTTGTACCTTGGCATACGCCACATGACGGGCGGCGACGTCATCTTCCATCGTTAAGGCTTGTTCGAATGCGAGAGCAGCCTTTTCATATTGTTTCGTTTCATAGTAAATCAGACCGACGTTGTGAAGACTGCTTGCACTTGGCTCAAGGCTTTGGGCAATTTCAAAACATTCGATAGCGTCTTTAAAGGCCTGCTGTTTGGCGTAGAGAATACCGAGGCGGTTGTAGGCGGTTGCATTACGCTCGTCGACACGGAGAATAGTTAGGAGTGCCTTCTCAGCACGGAGGTACTTTTTTTCACGAAGTGATTCTTGGGCGACGTCCCACAGACGCTCAAGTTTATCGGAAATCTTAAGGGGAAGATCGGTCACTACTTCGGTAATAGTTTGTGGTCGCAGAATAGCCCATGTGCCAAGTCCTGCAAGCAATAAGATTCCTAACATATATCGTTTATTATACCACGAACAGAGCTAGTTGAAGAGGTATGTTGTGGTTAGCCGAGATACGTTCACGGGTTTCTAGGAGTCGCTTAAGTTGTACAATAAGCGCTGGTTGGGGGCGAGCGCTCATGCTATGTCTCAGAATCTGCAGGCAGCTGTCGATCAATTGGATGGCTTTTGCGCGGTCACTTCGGTACTTCTGGACTACAAGTAATTTCTTGTAGGTATCTGCCTGGAGAAGATCTCGGGCATCACCCATAATTTCTGATCGAGCGGCAAAGTATGCTTCGTTATTAGTAAGACGGGTCAGTTCCGCAGGCAGGCCTTCGGCTATAAATTGTAACTGGGCCTTCTTAACGGGAACTATGTCGCCTAGAGAGTTGATAAACTGGCTTGAAGACGGCTTATCAAGCGGCTGAACGACTACATGCTGCGTACGGGATCGAATGGTCGGGAGTAAGTCTTGTGGGCTATGTGAGGTCAATACGAAGTAGATCTGGCTACCAGGTTCTTCAAGTAACTTCAAAAAGGCATTTTGCGCGCCACGGCTCATCCGATCGGCGTCATCAATAATAATGACCTGACGGGATACATACTTAGCTCTCGTTTGTTCGTAGAGCTGACGGATCATCTCAACGCTGATCGTACCATTTTCATTATCTGTATTTTCTTTGGCATCCTGAGGGCGTACAAGACCTGCAAGTTTCTGATTAGCGAACCACACGGCAATTGTGAGCAGACCGACACCGCGTGTTCCGCTAATAAGTAGTGATTGAGGCGGATTTGATTTTAGGCTATCAAATACTCGTTTAGACGTAGGATGAATAGCTATCTGGTTCACAGACTGGCTTTCGGAAACCTGTCCTTAAACTCGCTAGGTACAGGCGCGGTAAATACTTTTCGATCGCTAACAGGGATGGTAATTTCGAGTTCCTTGGCATGTAGATACAGTCGGTCGGCTGGTTTTTTGCCGTATACACGGTCACCAACAATCGGAGTGCCTAGATACGCCATATGCACGCGGAGTTGATGGGTACGACCAGTGAGTGGCTTTAGTTCAATAAGACTTTGCGTATCAGTAGTATCGAGTACTTTGTATGTCGTAGTCGCAGACTTACCCTTTGCGTCAACGCGGAACGTGCTTGGCGCAGATGGATTACGGGCAATAGGTAGGTCGATCTTGGCTTCGAATTCTTTTGGCTGCCCTTCAACAATAGCGATGTAGGTTTTCTTCGTTTTACGATCAGCAAACTGCTTCTGTAACATGACTGCCGTTTCTTTATTACGGGCGCCAATCATAATGCCACTTGTATCGCGGTCGAGTCGGTGAATGATACCAGGTCGGTTCGTATCTGCAGCGAAAGTAGTGTATTGACGGAAGAATTCAGCCACGGTGAACTCGTCGCTCAGGGCGCTCTTAGCATGCGTTAAAACGCCAATTGGCTTATTAATAACAATGACGTTGTCGTCGATATAAAGTATCGGAAGTTCTTGTCCGGTGAAATCAATAGCATCAGGCACATTGATAGCAATGTTATCCGCATCAGTTACGTCTTGTTTTGGAGAGAGCTGTTCAACGCCGTTGACGCTAACATGGCCTGCCTTGACGTGTTTTTGCCAGGTGCTACGAGATATCTCAGGATATCGTTCAGCAAGAACGGTATCAAGACGTCGCTTGTCGCTTAAGACGGCAAAGAGATATACTTCTTTGCCCTTGAACGGAAGACCATAAGTGCGGACTTGGTCATTTGGATTGACCATTACTTCACCGATGACGTCTTGTTTAGCTGTGCGAACCTGGCTCAGGATGTAGTCGAGGTCGTCTTCACCTGTTTCATCAAATAGTACGTAGAACTGACGCTTATTGAAGCGAAATGAAATAAGGGTATTTTTCTCATCTGGATTAGAGAATTTTACCTGTTCGATATGGCGAGGCACATTGTCATCATTCGCGAGGTCGAAACGTCGCAAAATAGCAATAAGATCACCGCTAGAAACTTTAACCATTACTTGCCTTCCGGACGTAGGCCGACAGCCTGTTGAGCACGAAGAAGCGTTGCGTTTGCTGTTCCGCTGAGCAGTTGTTCCGACGATTCAAGTTTTGCAAGAATAGCGGCATTATCAACCGATGCTAGTTGTGCTTGGAAATTGGTTAAGAATTGCTCAACTTCGCCCGCGACAGTCTTCTTGAATTCACCATATTGTGTCTGACCTTCGAATTCGCCGATCGTTTGTTGTAGGTCTTTACCGCGGAGTAACGCAAGTATTTCGAGCAAGTTAGTAATGCCAGGCTGGTTTTCTTTGTCATAATGAATTTCAGCCTTGTCGTCGGTAGTAGCGCTCATGATTTTCTTAGCAGCTACGGCTGGATCGTCGCCAAGGAAAATGACACCTTTACCAAGCTCATCACTTTTGCTCATTTTTTTCGTTGGATCAACAAGATCCTTGATTCGAAGTCCCTGGTCTTTGCCGAAAAACTCATGTTGCTTGGCTACTGATTCGGGCAGTGTGAAGATATCGCCAAAACGGTTGTTCATACGTTCACCGATGCCTCGCGTAAATTCGATATGCTGAGATTGATCATCGCCTACGGGCACGTACTTTGCATTGTAGAGGAGAATATCTGCAGCCATGAGAACTGGATAATTGAACAGTCCCATACTTGTGCGCTCAGCGCCAAGCGTGCCTGACTTATCTTTGAACTGTGTCATGCGACTCATTTCACCAAAACCAGTGAAGCAATCGAGAATCCAAGTTAATTCGCTATGTGCTGGAATATAGCTCTGACGATAAAGATGAATATCGTCGTTATCCAAAGGGAGTCCTGCAGCTACGAATAGACGAGCATTATGAAGGATCTGCTCATATAGCAGCGTGTGGTCGACCGGAGTAGTGAAGCTATGAAGGTCTGGGATAAACATGTTGATCTGATACGCTTCAGATTTTTGGTTAGCCATGTCAATCATAGGCAAAATAGCACCAAAATAGTTGCCGATTGTTAGGTCGTTGTTGGCACGGATGCCAGTAAGAATTACAGGTTTTGTCATATCTTTCTCCATTATAGCGTATTAGTGATTTATTTGCTTGTTTATCGCCTTTATTGCGCAGTTATATTTGCTTCTGCCGAATTATAGATGTATAGTCTGGCTTTTGTATGCCTTAAAACCGAGGTACTCCGTCTGCTTTTTATACGAGTTTTCTCCTACTAGAATGGGATAGTATCCTTGCGGACTACGATGAAAATTACGTAGTGTCGCCGCCTCTTCGTCGGTTACTTCCGTTTTCTTTAGGAGGTCATTAATATGATAGATTGTCTTTACGGCAGTGCCTGTGTCGCCATGAATGTAGCGTTCAATATCGTCGCATAGAGAATCAAGTAACACACTTGTCTTAGCTTCTTGTCGATTTACCTCAATCGATACAGCCTGGACACAATTTCCAATGAGCGACGAGGCTATGATCGAATGGTTCATTTGGACGATCCGAGTTATCGACGAGGCACGAATAAAATGCTCAATGCCGGGTGTGATGCCTGGAGCGATAAAACAGGGAGGTTGCTCGCAGGTGGTTGTATGCAGGTCGAGCACGAGGTCAAATTTATTTTGAATAATATATTTTAGAATTCGTTTTGCTCTCCGCTCCTCGTAGGTTCTACTTTTACCTGTATAACTACGGTTGAGGTCGGATTCAATATATCGGACATTTTGCTTACGGGCCTGAATATTCCCAGTCTTGTAGGTAACAAATGGAAGCATCTGAGGGCGTTTACGCGTGATGTGCTCATAGAGCTGTATTCCGAGTAATTCGTTGCCGTGTTGGGCGCCAAGGAGAAGTATCTTATTCATGATCTGCTCCTGGTATAGCTACTGATACGGCCAATGCGTGATTTGGGTTTTGGAGAAGTGTGGCACGTTCCTTTAGCACTACCCCGTTGTAGCTTCGGTCAGCCGGATCGTATGATCCGTACAAACCATCTGGTCCATAGCGGTCGAGATGATAGAGTACGCCTTCGTGGACACTCGTATACGCTAGCTGGGCCGCGATCTCCTCGGGTCTTTCTTGTCTCAGAACGTCGTCTTGAGATGAAATATCTCCCAATATACGTAGGACGCTTGGGTTTCTCGTGTAGGCGGTAAGGGTGTCGGGACTATATTCATTGATAAATTCCTGGACCATTTCCGAGCCTCTACCCCTTTTCTGGAAGTCAGGATGGATAATAATACCGGCTAGCTCAATACCCCGCTTGCCAAAGTTGTCTCCGGTAGACAGCAAATGCAACTAATCTCTCTTGTTCGCGAAGAATCTGAATATGATCAGCACTTTCGAGGTGAGCGAGCGTATCGCTATAATTCGCCTCGTCGTTGTCTCGTCCAAAGCCAAGCGCCGTAACGGCAGCAGCATCGTCCATGTTAAAAAAGTTACTATTGTTACCTGTTTCTAGATTGCGCATAGTGGCAATTCTCCTCGTAAGTTATGTAGTTGTAATAAAAAAGACCGTCAGGTGATTCTGACGGTCTTTTCAGTATTTTCTAGATTGTGTTAAAAAACACGGAACAAACCGTCAGATAGACTGTCGGTCAACCAAGTTATGTTTACTAAGGTCTGTTTGTTCATTACTTTTTATTTATAGCATGGACACACTAATCTGTCTATGTTTTTTTAAATCTAATATTTATCCTATGTGTTAGCATACTCCCGTGAACACTGGCTAAAGCCGTGCCCACGGGAGTCCACCGAAGCCTATTAGTTGAAGTTGATTTGTGCCTTTGCCCTCTTGAATTGCTCGACGACTAGGCCGAGTGGGGCGTTGAGTATGACACGCAGAAACAGGACACGTTCATCCCCGAGGGTGTCACCGATCGCGTAAAAGCCTACGGGCAGTTGACACTTCTTTGCCAACTTGAGGGCCTCTGCCCATTCCACCCGACCGGATCTTCTACTGCCCCCTTCAACAACCAGTTGACGTTGTTTGCGGACATCAACTCGACTCACTTCGGCGGCAGTGATGGTGTCACGTAGCTCGACTAGGCCGACGTCACGCTCCGGCCTCCTTCCTGTCTTGATGGCGACGTATATCCCTTGATCGGGGAAGAGGCCGACGTACGTGTGATAGTGAACCTTCATACTGGGCGTTACGAGCGGACCGGCTAGATGGACGTCATACGAAGCCGGGATCTCTTCCTTTGGAAGTTGTCCTCGATGCCATAACACCGCACGATGAACAGGGGGTACGAGACTCATGACGGTTCCTTCAACTCGACGATTCGGCACTATAAGTATAGTTCAACCAATCGATGTGAATCAATGTCTCTTTTCAAGGGAAGATAGAACTGCCGATATGACTGCATTGATATATATTGGACCTTTAATCTCATGAGACGCGAGTATGCTTGCGAGGCTAACATTTGCATTCGCTTTTTTAAGATTACGAAGATTCTTCCCCACCACGACCGGGTCAAGCCGCCCGTTGATGATTTGTATGGGAAGCGCTAGCTTCATGGCATCTTTAAGTGATGTTTGGTTGATAATACTTGATTCAAGTGCATTCATGTACGTCGATACGTTGTCAGTTGTGAGATTGAATGCTTTATTGACTAACCCGAGGCGCGCTGCAAGTGTTGATATCCTCAAAAACTGTTCTGGATGTTTGTGAGCGAGCATATATATCTCACGCAGTGCGTTGTCGCTGCGCGGAATGAGCCGACGCTTCTCCTCGTCGATTTGGTAGAACGGTGGGCTGCAGAGGATGAGCGACCGAACGAGCAAAGGGTATCGTTTTGCGATTTCTACCGCAACGAGTGCGCCGAGTGAGTGACCGACGATAATAATGGGATGAGTGATGCGAAGTTTAAAAAGAGTCGCGAGCACAGACCGAGCCTGTGTTTTAACGCTATATACGGCCCATGGGGGGCGTTTGGAATCGCCAAAGCCTAGTAGATCAATCGATATGACGCGTATGTGGTCAGGCAGCCTGTGAGTCACTTCTTTCCATGCCGCGCCAGAATTTCCAATGCCATGAATAAAGAGGACTGTTGCCTTCGAATTCTTCCCATGCTGATCAGTATGGATATGGAGTGCATAGGGCACTTTAAACCACCGGTGTACTAATGTATCTCTGATTGCCATATGTATAGTATAGAGTATTTATCCCGGACGTGATTGTGGGAGCGATGTCGTTTATGACACCGCTCCCTTTTGGATGTAACATTGCGGATTCCTCTCAGAGCGCAGGGATCAGGGTGAGTGAGGTGCCTACGGTGTGGATCAGGCCGGCGATGCCGAAATTGACCTGATAGTCCCGGCCGCCACGTGCCGGTACGCTGCGCTTCTGCGCATCCTTGTACAGGTCACGGAGCGTGGTGGGCAGCATGTGGTGCGTCATGCGTCGGGTGCGGCTGGTGTTCTTGGGAGTGATCCCGAGGGCCAGACCGATCTCGATGCAGACGTCCTGCAGTGCAGACCAGACCACTCCAGGCTCGAGCTGGTCACTGGTGTGGGCAGCCTCTACGAGGTCCCGGTCCAATGCCTCAACAGCGAGCCGAAGTGCTTGACCGTAGGTCACGCGCGCAATGATTGCAGCAGTCATGTCCTTCACGTCCTTCACTTCATGTCGATCTACCGTGGATGGTATGATTTAATTATGGCACTATGTTTACTAATAGTCAATTCTATATTAAAACATACATATGTTATGTGTCGTAAAATATGATAAAAACTAAAAACTCCCTCGCTATGGAGGGAGTTTTTATATGTATAAAGCAGATTAACGCTTTGAGTATTGCTCGCGCTTACGAGCTGATCGAAGACCGTATTTCTTACGTTCTTTTTCGCGAGGATCGCGACGTAGGAATTCGGCTTTTTTCAGTGTCGTGCGGAGGTCAGCGTGGCCTGCCGTAAGAGCTTTGGCGATAGCAAGTTTAATTGCATCGACTTGGCCGGCGAGTCCACCGCCACTTACCTTCACTGTAACATCGAACTCTTTTTGCTTGTTCACGAGCGCAAGTGGATCAGTGATTTCAGCTAATTGAGTTTTGTTCTCAGAAAAGTAAACATTTGCTGGCTTGTCGTTGATCGTTACAACGCCCTTGCCTTCGTACAAACGAGCACGAGCGGTAGCGGCTTTGCGTCGGCCTAGACCGTAGAAGTAAGTTCCTTCAGCCATAATTATTTAACCTCAACTTTCTCTGGAGTCTGAGCGGTGTGCGTGTGATCACTACCAGGGAAAACACGTAGACGTTTCATACGCTCGTCAGAAAGCTTGTTTTTAGGAAGCATTCCTTTGACTGCAGCTTCAATGATACGCTCAGGATATTTTTCACGCACTTCAGAAAGTGTCGCGTCTTTAATACCACCAGGGAATCCTGAGTGACGGTAGTAGATCTTACCGGTTTCTTTGTCGCCAGTTACAACCGTATTCTTCGCGTTGATAACAACGACGAAATCGCCACCATCAATGTGAGGAGTGTAGCTTGGCTTGTATTTACCGATAAGGTACGTAGCGATTTGTGTTGCTACGCGACCAAGTGGAGCTTCCGCGGCGTCGATAAGAATCCAACGACGAGTAACTTCGCTTGGCTTTTGTGAGTAGGTGCGTGAGTGTGGATTAATAGACATTACGCCTTCACCTCTTCTTTAGGAACCGACTTCAACTCATCGACAAACGCGATAGTTGCCATTTGCGCACCATCACCTGTACGAAGACGGGTGCGGGTTACGCGAACGTGGCCACTTGTGCGTCCGGTAAGCTGAGGCGCAATCTCATCGAACAGTTTGAATGCTGCTGCCTGAGTAGACAAAGCGGCAATAACCTGACGACGAGATGCAAGGTCGCCTTTTTTAGCTTTAGTAATAACTTTTTCGATGTAACGCACTAGCTCTTTAGCCTTTGGAAGCGTAGTCTCTATCTTCGTGTGAAGAACGAGGCTAGTCGCTAAGCCTTTAAGCAGCGCGCGGCGCTGGTCGCGTTCGCGACCAAACTTGCGCCCTTTATATCCATGTCGGTGCATTAGAGTTCAAGCTCCGCTAGTTTATCTTTAACTTCATCAAGTGCTTTTGAACCGAAGCCCTTGAGTTCACGTAGATCTTGTTCACTTAGTGTTACGAGGTCGTGTACGGTGCGGATATCATTGTTGATAAGCGCATTTGCAGTACGAGCAGTAAGACCAAGCTCTTCGATAGACGTGTTAAGTTCGTTTGTCTCGTCCTCAGTTGCTTGACCAAGTGCAGGAGCAGATTCAACAGTTGTTGAGCCAGCAAGTGCAGTATATTGGTTAACAAGAACTGCGGCAGCTTCTTCGAATGCGGCGCGAGGGCTGATTGAGCCGTCGGTTTCAACACTGAGTTCAAGCTTGTCGAGGTTGGTTTCTTGACCAACACGAGTGCTTGCTACTTTGTAACGCACACGAAGTACTGGGCTGAAGACCGCGTCAAGAGCAATCATGTTGCTGTGAAGACGTTCTTCGCTTGATTCTTCGATGCTTCGGTAGCCACGACCTGCTTCAACAACAAGGTCGATAACAACTGATTTCTTTGGATCGTCAATTGTAGCAATAACATGCTCAGGGTTAACGATTTCAACGTCAGCAGTTGTTTTGATATCACCAGCAGTAATAACTCCGGCGCCTTTTTTCTCAAGACGAAGTTCAACTGGTTCGTCGCTGTGTACTTTTAGACGTACGTTCTTGAGGTTAAGCATGATGTCAACGACATCTTCTTTTACGCCTTCTACGGTCGTAAACTCATGAGTAGCACCTTCAATACGGAATGCGACGATTGCAGCACCTTCGATGCTTGAGAGCAATACGCGACGTAAGCTATTACCAAGGGTATTGCCGTAACCGGCGTGCAACGGCTCGATTGAGAAGGTAGCATTTGTACTGCTAGTCTCATCAATGTTTGCGAGTAACGGGTTGTGAATTACTTTTGACATTACTTTCTCTCCTTACCCTTTAACGTGAGTAATACTCAACGATTAGCTGCTCATTAATATCTGCTTCGGCTTCTTCACGCTTTGGAAGTCCTGTAATTTCGATCTTCAATTTCTTCTCATCGCTTTTAAGCCATGAAAGTGGAACCTGAACCGAGTTTTTAACAACGTCATCAATTTGTGAGAAATAACCAGATTTGGCGCTCTTTGGACGAACAACAAGTTCATCACCAGGCTGAACGCGGATTGACGGGATGTCAACGCGACGACCGTTAAGGATGAAGTGTCCGTGGCCAACTAGCTGACGAGCTGCACGTCGTGAGGTCGCAAAACCTGCACGGTATACGGCGTTGTCGAGGCGGAGTTCAAGAAGTTGAAGCAAGTTTTCACCTGCAAGACCTTCTTTGCGTCGTGTTGCCTCATCCATAAGTCGTGCGAATTGCTTTTCAAGAAGGCCGTATGTTCGGCGAACTTTTTGCTTTTCACGCAGCTGAGTAGCGTAAAGGCTTTGTTTGCCTTGACGACCATGAGCATGCTGACCTGGAATACCAGATTTTTTAGCCATGATTTTGTGTGCTTTAGGGTGAAGCGCGTAACCCTCTCGGCGACTTTGCTTCACAATAGGCGAAGTATCTCGTGCCATAGATTAAGCCCTCCGTGCCTTACGTGGGCGAACGCCACCATGTGGCACGCCAGTCACGTCTTTAATACTATCAACGGTAATATCGAAATTACCAAGTGCGCGTACTGCAGCATCACGTCCAAGACCTACGCCTTTAACGAACACATCTACAGCGTTCATGCCATGAAGAGTTTTAACACCTTCAGCGGCTTTCTCAGCAGCAATCTGGGCAGCGTATGCTGTACCCTTTTTGCTTCCGCGGAATCCACAGGCACCAGCACTGCTGGCTGTCAACTTATTACCTTTTTTATCAGTAAAAGTGACAATCGTGTTGTTAAACGTTGCCTGGATGTGCAGTTGACCAGAAGGAACTGATCGGCGCTGCTTCTTGCGAGTTGTCGTTTTAGCTTCTGCCATAATCTTATAATTCCTTTCTACGTCTTAGACGCGGCCTTCTTTTGTGTTCCGCCCACAGCTACAGATTTACCCTTACGAGTTCGTGCATTCGTACGAGTACGCTGACCGTTGACGGGGAGTCCTGCTTTGTGGCGTAAACCACGGTATGCATTCACATCCTTTAAACGTTTGATATTATTTGTTACCTGACGCTGTAAGTCGCCTTCCACGGTATAATCAGAATCGATTAATTCGCGAAGTCGTTGTTCTTCAGCCTCGGTGAGATCTTTCACCCGAGTGGTCGGCTCAACATTTGCCGCCGCAAGGATGGTCGATGCGAAGTGTGGACCGATGCCGTAAATATACGTCAATGCGATCTGCACTTGCTTTTCTGATGGGATTACTATCCCAGCAATTCGAGCCATGCTTAACCCTGCCTTTGCTTATTCTTAGGTTTTTTCTTGTTGATGACGTATAGCTTGCCCTTACGACGAGCGAACTTGTCACCATTCTTTGGATCTTTGTCGATTTTTTTGACGCTCGCACGAACTTTCATGAGGTCTAAAACTCCACTTTCCCTTAAATTTAATCTCGCATGCGGAAGCTAATTCTGCCCTTAGTAAGATCGTAAGGGGTCAACTCAACTTCCACTCTATCGCCTGGTACAAGACGGATATAATGCTTGCGCATTTTACCTGAAATGTGGGCAATAATCCTATGACCGTTCTCAAGTTCGACAACAAATTGAGTATTAGGCAGTGCTTCCACTACCTTTCCTTGCAACTTGATTACTTCTTTTAAACTCGCCATAAATTACAGTTGTTGATTATACAGGAAAACATTCCGCGCCGCAAGCGCTTTAAGATTATTTCACAGGGATTATTCCCAATGAAAGCTTTACTGTTTTCTATTATACCGCACCCATTGACGAGATCAAACTACAATTTACGAAATACGTTCACTATAGACAAGAATACGATCATTGTATGTCTGGCGCTTATAGTCATATACGCCGCCACAGGTTATGAGATTAAGGCCTTCTTTGCCAGAACTAATGGATTTGAGCATGCCAGCCATATCAACTTGCTCGAGAGGCTTTTGATCGACCTTGACAACCTTATAGGTGAACATTTGTCGATCACCACGTTCGATTTTCATCTGATCCCCCGCTTTAAGGGTATCTATGTGATAAAACACTCCAGGGCTGTTGAGGGCATCATTGACGTGGCCGTCGATCAGGAGCGCATTTTCGTCAGAGCCGGGTAAAGCACTCTGTTTGTACCAACCCACGTCCCAGGCGGTCTTAGGAGCCTCCAGGGCACCATTTTGTAGGATGCCCATGGGTTGAACATTTGCTGAAATTCCTAACTTATCAATAATTAAATTGCGTGGGTTGTTTGTCGGGACATCATAACTCAATTTTTCTTTCGGGGTTTTCTTAACTCCTGATACATTCGCCTTAGATAGCTTCGGTGGTTCGGGCTGGTGAGCATTTATATACGACCCATAAGCGAACGCTCCACCCGAGCCGAGGATGACAGCGACAACAAGAGAAGCAAGCCAGAAACGCTTCGAGTGTAGTTTTGATTGTCTCTTTGATTTGTTTCTCATCATCTACTTATAGTTTATCACTCAAAACGATGACTTGATGTTTTAGCGCTAGTTTTATAGAAACAGACATAGGCACACTTGCAGTCTTTTGGATGCAAAGAAGCCGCTACTAGCGTATTGGCGTAGCTGACTGTAGTTCCCATCCATTTTCGCGGGGGCTGTATATCCTTGTGGTTCTGTCCAGGCCCGCAAATTTTTTATACAATGTTACTTTGGCCGAATCTGCAATTGTAAGAGGCTGTTCGAGCATAGATTTCACTCGTGCAATATGTGCCGGTGCAGAGATATAGAGAAACGAACTGTCAGGTGGATACTCCTTGGCTGTTTGGGATATGCCACGTGCTGTTAATGCTCGTCGTGCATCATTTGCGTTTGGCGTGTATCGCTCCATGCGGCCTGGCTCAACTGAGTATGTCCCTTTTTTGCGCGCTGCCTGGTACGTAAGACTTGCGACGTACGCTTCTCCAGCTGCAAAAGCTGCAATACCAAGTGGAGTCTGCGATCGAGCGCCTGCTAGCGCCGTCGCCCCAACGGCAGGAAACACGCCCAGGTGCCATGCTTCGTACAATGGTTTATTGGCGATATCGGCAACAGCTACGTTTTTCCCTTGCTTGTGAGCCATATCTGCGACCCTACCGAACACATCGGCGATATTCCTAGAAAATGACCCCATCTTGTGAAAATAAGGCATATTTTCTTCAAGTTCTGGGACAAAGTATTCAACAAAAACGAGATCGGCACTTTCCATCGCCTGCGAAACTTGCTCCTGCCAATCCGGGGGTGTTACGCGCTCATCTGAGGCGTAGTCAGCTTCGAGTGACAATAGATTCAATGTTCGGCTATCATGGTGTAATGTCTCTATCCGAAATGCCCTTTGCTGCATTTCTGGGCTACCAGAGGGTGTCCATACTTTGGATGTCTGCCGATCCAAAATGAACTCGGACATCACCTGTGATTACGATGAATAACTGCAGCGGCTGCAAGAGCACCGAGTGTCGTCACGACACCTGCCATTGTCATAGATAACAATTCGAGTGAACCACCACCAGCCTGAGCGGGTTCTGGGGTTTGCGACTTGCCAGATCCCAGGTTTGATTCATTCGTTAGCTTAAACTGTGAATGAGACTGTCTAGCACTTCGATTAAAGTCATCACTAGACTGCTTGTTTTTATGATGCATGTTCGCACTTCCGTCTTCGGCACGTTCCCAGTGGTTTTTTGGCATGGTATTCTCTTTCAAATGAAGTGATTTATAGTAGTAATAATAGCATACCCCTGTAGTGCTTCCCTAGCTTTCGATCGTTGCTTTTGCGTCACGGTATCCAAAATACGCTCGAATGGAGGTATTTTGTTTGATTATAATCTCATGGCTGGGGAGAAGGGATTCGAACCCTGAATGCTATCTGCGTCAGTATTCAGCTCTATCGTACTGTCCGTAGCCGGCAATGGCAGAGTCCGGATGGACTTCTTGCTGTAGCTCTTGTGCTAAAGCCCAAATGTCGACACCCCTACTTCTCAGCGTTTCGTTTGCATGAGTCATTGTTGCAAGACAAGCTTGGTATCTGGTCGTGACATCGTTTAGTAGTACACTGAGATCGCCAAGCTCTTTGTGTAGGTCTCTTCGAAGTTGTATGAGCATTTCGGTATCGAGATCAGTAGGACGGGGCTGGGCAGGTATTTCAATAGACATAGGTATCCTTTACTTTATGTTTAAAGTATACCCTAGTTTTGTTTTTACGCATAAGAGCATGCCGCACCTCTCATCCGCGTGGCTGAATCTGACCGACTGCAAGATCGTATCCCTCTGTTCCCGTGTAGCTCCGTAAAACATAAATGACGCCTCCAGTGAAGACGTCGTTCATGTTTAGCTGGCTGCTATTACTTGTAGTCGTCGTAGGTAACCATCAACGCTCGTGAGTTGATTTGGCGAAGTGACTCAAGTCCTACAGAGACCACGATCAGGAGGCCAGTACCACCGATTGCGAGGTTAGCTGCCTGTATGCCAAGCTGAGCAAAGATATATTCAGCGCCAAACGGCATGACGGCGATAATACCAAGAGCAATTGAACCGAATAGGATAAGACGGTTAACTGTTTGGGAAAGATACTTTTCAGTTTGAATACCTGGACGTACACCTTCGATGAAACCACCTTGCTTTTGCAAGTTTTCAGCGATCTCGTTGGCATTAAAGACGATACCGGTGTAGAAGTAGGTAAAGAGGATAACGAGAATGAAGTATGCAGATGGATAGATGAGTGCGCTTGCCGTATCACCCGTGAATGCGCCTGGCTGCGGTGCCTGGAACCAGGTGATGAGGTTAGTCGCTACTTGAAGGAATGCTGGGTTGCCCGATGCCTTAAGGATCTGTCCGGCGAAAGCTGGGAGTGAAAGGAAGGCAACGGCGAAGATCACAGGGATAACACCAGCAGCAATTAACTTGACTGGTAGCATACTCTTGATGCCGCCGTAGCTACTGTTACCTTGGACGCGCTTAGCGTAATTGATGGTAATCACACGCTGGGCTTCATTGATCTTTACAAGCATATAGAGGACAAAGAGCGACACGGTTCCAATACCGAGGGTTACCCAGAACGCCGTGGGATTTATAGGTATCGTAAACCAGCCAAAGACACTTAATCCACCGGCTGAGGTATCCATGAGCGAGCTACCGATAGTAGCGAATGTTTGTGGTAGCTGGCTGATAATACCAGCGAAGATGACGAGGCTAATACCGTTACCAACACCTTGTTCGGTGATAAGCTCACCAAGCCACATCAGGAGAATCGAACCAGCGGTCATGGCAGATACAGCAACAATCCATTCGATAGTTGTCGGATCAGATAGGCCAGTTGTGTTCCCTGCAAGTACCGTTTGACGTAGGATGTAGATGAAGGCAATTGACTGGACGATAGCAAGCGGCACGGCTATCATACGGGTCCATTGGTTGATCTTACGACGACCGGATTCACCATCTTTATGGAGCTCTTCAAGGCTTGGGATAGCCTTGGTAAGGAGCTGGGTAATGATTGAAGCCGTAATGAATGGGCTCATACCAACAAGAACGATTGAGAACTGAGCGAGGGCACCACCAGAGAGAAGATTTAAGAAACCTCCAAAGTCGCTACCGCCGATAACACTGTTAATAACTTCTTTTAATTTTGTTGGTTCAGCAAGCGGCACTGGAATGTGAGCTAACAGACGATATGCGACGATCAACCCAAGCACAATAAGCAGACGTTTCTGCATATCTTTGTTTTTGAATGATCGGAAAATGGTTTTCCAGTTCATGAATGTATTCAACCCTCTCTTCAGTAATGGACATAACTATTGCTACTCCGCGGAGTACACTATAATTAGTATACTCCGAAAAATGCAACCGTCTAATTATTTATCGGCTTTTTCTGCTTCGGCAGTGCTCTTCTTCAAAGGTGTGGCTGTTTTTACAAACGAGCCGCCAGCTTTAGTGATAGCTTCCTGGACGCTTTTACTTGCCCCTTGGACATGCAACGTAATCTTTTCAGTTAGTTCACCGCGAGCGATGATCTTAACTGTGTGGAATGGCGTACCGATAAGACCTGCTTCAAATAAAGAGGCGTTATCAACTGTCTTGCCAGCAAATACATTCAGGTGGTCTAGGTAGACAACTTGAGCTGGAGTACGCAAGCTTTTGAAGCCACGAGCTTTTGGTACAGCCTGTACAAGTGCGCGCTGTCCACCTTGGAACATAACACCGAGCTTCTTACCTGTTCGTGAGCCTTGACCTTTAGTACCACGGCCGGCAGTTTTACCTTGGCCAGCTGCAATACCACGTCCAACACGTTTTCGGTTCTGAGTGCCTTGCGTCTGAAGATCGTTATATTTCATCTACTTAGTCTCCTCGGTCTTTGCTTTAGCAGCCTTTTTAGGGGCGTTTAGCCATTGCTCACGTGGTACGAGAGTACGGAGAGCTTCGATTGTCGCGTAAGCGATGTTCACTTTGTTTGTAGAACCAAGTGATTTCGAAAGCATGTTACGGATACCGGTTACACCGATGATTGAACGTACCACACCACCAGCAATAATACCGGTACCAGGAGCTGCAGGTTTAATAAGCACCTGAGCACCAGAAACCTTTACTTCTGCATCGTGTGGAATCGTGTCATTAGCGACAGGAATCGTAATCATGTTCTTCTTAGCAACGTCAGTTGCTTTAGCGATAGCCGCTTGTACGTCTGCACCCTTAGATACACCAACACCAACTTTATTTTTGCGGTCACCCACAACAACAAGAGCTTTAAAGCGGAAGCGTCGTCCACCCTTTACAACACGTGATACACGGTCGATGTTGATGACTAGTTCTTCAAACTGCTTAGGCTCAGCAGGCGTCTGGTCGCGACGGTTGTCACGGCGAGGTGCGTTACCGCGAGCCTGAGGCCGTGGAGCGTTTGTTGTAGCTACTTCAGCCATGTTAGAACTCCAACCCTTCTTTACGTGCAGCGTCAGCGAGCGCAGCGAGACGACCAGCGTACTGGCGACCGTTACGATCAAACACTACTGCGTTAATCTTTGCTTTTTTAGCTTTCTTGGCAATATCACTGCCAACGAAAACTGCTTGTTCGGTAGTTGAACCAGTTTGCTTTGTGCCGACAGTAGTACTGGCAGCAAGCGTGTGGCCACTTGCGTCATCGATAAGTTGCGCACTAACGTGCTTGTTGCTGATAGTGACACTCAGGCGTGGACGCTCTGCAGAACCAGTTACTTTGCTACGTACACGATTCTTACGTAAACTCTTGTTGAGTAATTTTTTAGCTAAGCTATTCATGATTACTTACCAGCCTTTCCTGCCTTGCGAAGGATAACTTCGTCAGCGTACTTAATACCTTTACCTTTGTATGGTTCAGGCTTTTTGAGCGCACGGATTTCAGCGGCAACTTGACCAACTTGTTGTTTATCAATACCGCTTACAAGGATGGTCATCTTCTCAACAGTAAGCGTAACACCGGCTGGTGCCTCATACTTAACGGTGTGAGAGAAGCCGAGGCTCATTTCAATTGCTTGGCCGCCGCCGTTGATACGAAAACCAACGCCGTTAACTTCAAGCTTCTTCTCAAAACCTTTAACAACACCATCAACGGCATTGTTAAGAAGGGCTCGCTGCAAACCATGCTGCGCTTTAGCGATGCGCTCGTCATCTTTACGAGTAACGATTGCTTGTGTACCTTCAATGGCAACGGTCACGTCGCTCAAGTGTGGCACTGTTAGTTGACCCTTAGGTCCCTTAACGGTGATTTCACTTGAGTCAACCGTGATTGTCACACCGGTAGGTACGTCAATTGGTAGTTTTCCGATTCGACTCATAACTATTCCTTTTCTTTATTCTTGATTAGTATACCTTAAGTAGTAGTTCACCACCAAGGCGTTGCTTGACAGCTTCGTGACCAGTGATTACACCCTTGCTCGTACTAATAAGCACAAGTCCACGGCCACTTTTAACGCGTGGGATGTCGGTAGATGCGACATAGACACGACGTCCAGGCTTAGAAAGACGGGTGATCTCGTTGATCGTACTGTTTTCACCAGGCTTGTTGATCGTAATGACCAATGTATCGCGAGGCTTACCAGCTTCTACCTTTACATCCGTAAGGTAGTGGTTCTTCTTCAGTTGCTCAGCAACTACTTTTTTGATGTTGCTCGCAGGAACGCGAACTTCGTTTTTACCAACCATTACTGCATTTCGAATGCGAGTAAGAAGGTCAGCGATTGGGTCAGTTGATTGTAATGACATAGTTTAATCCTTTCCTTCTTACCAACTACTCTTTGTAATACCAGGGATTTCGCCTTTTGAAGCCTTCTCACGGAAGTTAATACGTGAAAGTCCAAAGCGACGCATAAATCCGCGGGGGCGACCATCAAGGGCGTCACGGTTCTTGAAACGTGTTGGTGAGCTGTTCTTTGGAAGCTTCTGCAAGCCTTCAAGGTCACCTAGTTCTTTAAGTTCAGCGCGTTTTGCGGCAAATTTTAAGATCATTTTCTTACGTTTCTCATCTCGAGCGATCATAGATTTCTTAGCCATATTAGCGTCTGCCTCCTTCTTTCTCAAATGGTATGCCGAATTTTTCAAGTAATGCGCGGGAGTGAGCAGGATCTTCGTTACGAATAGCGAAGGTTACTTGTAGTCCGTGGAGTACTTGTGTCTCTTCGAAACTAAGTTCTGGAAAAATTGATTGCTCAACGATTCCGAGGTTATAGTTACCACCTTGATCAAATTTAGCTGAAACGCCGTGGAAGTCACGAACACGTGGAAGGGTGATGTTAGTCAAACGGTCGAGGAACTCGTACATACGAGCGCCACGAAGCGTGACATTGATACCAACACGGTTCAAACCGGCACGAATCTTAAATGTAGCGATAGACTTCTTAGCCATACGGTCAACTGGCATTTGGCCAGTGATCTTGGTAAGTGTATTACGAACTGTCTCGTAATAACGCTTGTCTTCCTTGTTTTTGCCGATACCGACGCTTACTACGATCTTCTCAAGTTTCGGTACTTGGTGTACGTTACTGAGGTTCAATTCGGCTTGGAGTTCTTTGACATACTGATCTTTGTACAAAGCTTTCAAGCGAGGAGTAGCGGCAGTAGCAGTAGTTTTAGTACTAACCATTACTTGATCTCCTTATTTTTAGCCTGACGGGCAAGGCGAACCTTGGTACCATCGGCGTTCTTAATGTAACCAACACGGCTAGTTGCACCAGTTTTTTCATCGACAACAAGAGCTACTTTGTTAAGTGGCGTTGAAACGTGAATATCTTTTGTGCCACCACGTGGGTTAAGCTTTGATGGCTTAACATTACGGTGCATTGTACCGACACCCTCAACGAGGACGGCATTCTTCTTGTTCAGTACTTGAAGTACCTTTCCGGTAGTTCCTTTTTTAGCACCACTGATGATCTTAACAAGATCATCTTTTTGAATACGTTGTGCCATATTAGAGTACCTCCGGTGCTAGGCTGATGATCTTTGAGTAGCCCATGTCACGTAGTTCACGTGGCACTGGTCCAAAGACACGAGTTGCTTTAGGGTTTTTGTCATCACCGATGATAACTGCGGCGTTGTCATCGAATGCGATCGTGCTGCCATCTTTACGCTGGATTTGGTCGCGGGTGCGAACAATTACAGCCTTAACAACAGACTTCCTCTTGACGGCACCAGTTGGGTTAGCAGTTTTAACGGTAGCGACGATAACGTCACCAACGCGAGCATAACGACGCTTGGTACCACCGAGAACACGAATACAAAGAATAGTCTTTGCACCTGAGTTATCGGTTACTTTAAGACGGGTTTCTTGCTGAATCATATTATTTTACCTCAGCCTCGTCTTTTAGTTCGATTGAACCACGAGACTTTTGCTCGATGTGATCGAGTACAAAAGCTTTTCGCTTTGAAACGGGACGTGATTCACGGATCTGAACTTTGTCACCGATTTTTGCTTCATTGTTTTCGTCGTGTGCAGCGTACTTGCGGTTTACAGAATACTGCTTACCATAAATAGGATGCGTTTCACGACTAGTCACAGTGACGGTGATGGTTTTATTTGCGACGTCCGAAGTCACAATACCGGTCAATGTCTTGGCCATATTATTTACTCTCCTCTTGCGCGAGCTCTGCTGCCCGGATGGCAGTGTGCAGACGTGCAATTTCTTTCTTAGTACTTGTGAGCACACGCGGGTTAATTAATTCACCAGCGGCGTGAGAACGACGAGCCTCAAGAAGATCATTCTGCTTTGTAGAAAGTTCTTCTACGAGCTGCTCGATAGTCTTAACCTCAGTCGCTTTCACGGCTACTTTTTTCACAGTTGTTTTCTTCTCAGCCATTATACTTGCTCCCTTACGATGAACTTGGTCTTAACAGGAAGTTTGTGAGCCGCAAGACGCATTGCCTCGCGTGCAACAGACTCGTCAACACCTTTCATTTCAAATAGGACAGTTCCGGCCTTTACCTTCGCAACAAAGTACTCAGGGTTACCCTTACCGCTACCCATTTTTACATCTGCTGGCTTGCGCGTAACAGGTGTGTGTGGGAAGATGCGGATCCAGATTTTACCACCACGCTTGATGTGACGGGTCATCGCTTGACGTGAAGCCTCGATTTGGCGGCTCGTGATACGTTCGTTGCTTTGTGATTGGAGACCATAGTCACCAAAAGCTACATAGTTACCACGTGTCGCGTTACCACGGTTCTTACCTTTGCGAACTTTTCGATGTGCCATTTTTTTAGGAAGTAACATTATCGATCTGCCCTTTCACCTTTGTAAATCCATACCTTAACGCCTACGATACCACCGGTACCTGGCATTTGAGCACGAGCACTGTGGAAGTCGATGTCTGCACGTAGTGTGTGAAGAGGCACTGAACCTTCAATGACCTTCTCTTTACGTGCCATTTCGGCGTTGTTCAATCGTCCGGCAACCTGGATACGAATACCCTTGGCACCAGCGGCGATTGTGTTCTGTGCAGTCATCTTGGTTGCGCGGCGGAAGTTGATGCGGCGTTCAAGCTGACGAGC
Source organism: Candidatus Saccharimonadota bacterium (assembly GCA_030445245.1). Classification (GTDB taxonomy): domain Bacteria; phylum Patescibacteriota; class Saccharimonadia; order Saccharimonadales; family Saccharimonadaceae; genus RYN-404. Next base: position 372,531 of record JAUCSD010000001.1, read on the forward strand.
GATGTTTTCAGCAACAAGCTTTGCAGCAAGTTCTGGACGTTTAACTTCTTCAATGTTAATACGAACTGGTAGGCTGGCAATCTTTTCGATTTGAGCTTTAAGTTCAGTGACGCCTGCACCACCACGACCAATCACAACACCAGCTTTGGCAGTATGAATAGTAATAGTGATAAGGTTAGCTGAACGTTCGATTTCAACACCGTTGATTGTTGGACGAGAAATGAACTTCTTTTCGATCAGATCACGAATATGGATGTCTTCGGCAAGCCACTTAGCAAAATCTTTCTTGCTAGCGAACCAACGTGAACTCCAGTTTTTGTGAACTTGCAAACGGAAGCTAATTGGGTTTACTTTTTGTCCCATTAGTTGGTCTCCTCTGCGACAGCTTCGCTAACTGGCTTAGCGGCAGCTTTCTTAGGTTTTTCACTACCAGTTACTTCTACAAGGATGTGGCTGCTCTTCTTTTGGAATGGCAGTGCACGACCACGTGAAGCTGGTTTGAATCGCTTGAGGCGAGGACCGGCAGTTACGCTCAAAGTCGTAATCTCAAGTGTCTTACCGTCAAGATTGTGGTTATTGGTAGCGTTCGCTTTAGCGCTCTCAATTGCCTTAATTACAGGCTGAGCGGCGCGTTTAGGAACGTGTTCCAAGATAACAAGCGCATCGGCAACAGTTCGGCCACGGACAAGGCTAGCAACAAGGCTAACTTTACGTGGCGTCTGGTCAACACCCTTAGCGTAAGAACGTACGGTATATTGCTGTGCCATTACTTCTTATCCTTTCCGCCGTGTTTGCGGAATTTACGAGTTGGGCTAAACTCACCGAGTTTGTGGCCAACCATATTTTCCGAAACAAGGACAGGTACGTGTACACGACCGTTGTGAACAGCGATCGTTCGGCTTACCATCTCTGGGGTAATCGTGCTAGCACGAGCCCAAGTTTTGATGATAGTACGATCATCAGATGTCAAAGCTGCCACTTTACGAGCAAGCTTGAAATCGATGAATGGGCCTTTTTTAAGTGATCGACTCATATACTACTTCTTCCTCTTCGCTTCATGGCGACTTTTAACAATCAACTTACTGACGTCTTTACGACGACGAGTACGGTAACCAAGCGTCAACTGACCCCATGGTGTACGAGGCGTTCGTCCGACACCGTGAGCACCACCATCACCACCACCATGTGGGTGGTCAACTGCGTTCATGGCGATACCACGAACACTTGGACGGATACCCTTACGGCGGTTTCGACCGGCAGAACCAATCTTAACGTTTTGGTGCTGGACGTTACCAACGACACCGATAGCTGCGGTCGCTTCCAAACGGAAACGGCGAACTTCACCAGATGGCATACGAATCTGTGCATAGTCACCCTCTTTAGCCATGAGCTGTGCCTTAGTACCAGCGGAACGAACCATCTGAGCACCTTTACCTGGGTAGATTTCAATTGCGTAGATCTGTGTACCAATTGGGATGTTAGCAAGTGGCATACGGTTTGAGCTTTCGATAGGAGCTTCAGGGCCGCTAACGATAACCTTACCTTTAACCATTTGCGTGTCAGCAAGGATGTAGTGGTAGAGACCGTGCTGGTCTTTAACACGTGCAATACGAGCTGAACGGTTTGGGTCGTATTCGATTTCTTCAACCGTTACCGTGAGGCCTGGTGCCAACTTGTGGTTAACCAGACGGTAGTGTCGTTTAACACCACCACCACGGTGACGAACAGTAATGCGACCAGTGTTGTTTCGGCCGGCATTTTGTTTCTTGCTTTTGATGAGACTTTTTAGTGGCTTACGAGTTGTAATTTCACTATAGTCTTCGCTAGTCATACCACGGCGAGCAGGAGTAGTAGGATTATAGGCTTTGATTGGCATTACTTCTTCTCCTCTTCTGCTGTGGGCTGATCAAATACTTGGATACTGTCACCCTTGGCAAGCGTTACGTAGGCTTTTTTAGCGTCCTTACGTGTCGTTGTACCTGGGTAGCGGTTTTTGCCTCGAGAGAATCGAACGGCTTTACCGCTTTGTACCAGTGTTTTGATAGCGGTTACTTTAACATTGAATTGGGTTTCCACTGCGGCAACAACTTGTTGTTTGTTAGCAGTAAGTGGAACATTAAATACGTAAGTGTTGTTTTGCGACTGAGCGTAGGCCTTCTCAGTTGCGCGTGGGATAACGCTAATTGCAGCAGTCATATTACGCCTCCTCCTTTACGAGCCAGTTTTTGATCACATCAACTGAATCAGTTGAAAGAACAATCTTGTCTGCGTTTAGAATGTGGTAGACGCTTAGGTACATTGCTCGCGTTAGAAGTACCTGTTGAAGGTTACTTGTTGCACGAATGATCTCGTTAGTCTTTTCATCAACAACGATCAGGACCTTACGGTCAAGCTTGTTGTCAGCGAGGAACTTAACGATTTCTGCAGTTTTACCAGTTGTCTTAACATCACTGACGATGATCTTGCCAGCTTGGTCAGCCAACGTAAGTGCTTGGCGAAGTGCCACACGCTTGCTCGTTGTGCTGATCTTCTTGGTGTAGTTTTCGTTGCCACGAGGACCGAATACAATACCACCACCACGCCAGATTGGGTTACGTGATGAACCGAAACGTGCTCGGCCGGTACCTTTTTGCTTCCAAGGCTTCTTACCACCACCGCGGACTTCGCCACGCTGCTTGGTAGTTGCACTTGCAAGACGGTTGTTGGCAAGGAATGCATCATATGCAAGCTTCAACAGCTCGTGGTTTGGAACCTCGACTGCGAAGACTTCTTTAGGTAGAACAGCTGTCTTAGCTGTTTTAGTAGTCTCAGCCATTATGCCTTCCCTCCGATAATAATCAGACCTTTTTTCGGACCAGGAACTGCGCCCTTAAGGCCGATCAGGTTACTAGCGGCGTCAACGTAGGCCACTTCAAGATTCTTAACGGTTACGCGATCAGCACCCATACGGCCTGCCATTCGCTTACCCTTAAATACTTTTTGTGGATACATTGATCCGATTGAGCCCGGCTTACGAACGTTACCGTTACCACCGTGAGTGCTCTTACTTGTATTGAAGTTGTGTCGTTTTACAGTTCCTGCAAAACCTTTGCCTTTACTTGTACCGGTGGCATCGACGATATCACCCAAGTTAAAAGTTGTTACGTCGATCGTGCTTCCTACCAAGAGGCCTTCTGGTAGTTCTTCAACACGAAATTCCCGAATGTGTTTCGGGGTCACTTTGGCTGGACTTGTGTGTCCAGCAACGGCCTTGCTCAAGTTCTTACCCTCACCATATGCCACCTGGACTGCGTTGTAGCCGTCGGATTCGACAGACTTAACTTGAGTCACAGTCACGGGGCCAGCTTGAATTAGCGTGACAGGAATTGCCTCGCCGCTCTCGCTGATGATTTGGGTCATACCAATTTTGGTACCGAGAAGTGCTTTCATTGCCCTACTGCTCCCACTTAAAATTCTTGGTGGAAGGTGGTTTCTACCGGGGCAGACCTACCAATTCACCAAGAATGAGTTGTTATTACGTAATAAGTTACCATCTAAATGTAACACACTATCTGTTACGCGTCAATAATACCGGGGTGAGTTTCTACGCGTCCATAGTAGTGCCGTTTTGGCACTACTATGGACGACTTCTAGGTGGCAGACTACTTCACGAGAGTCTTGCAGTCAGGCGCTAGCTTGCCTTCACCCCCTGTTAGCCAGGAGATACCGACGTATCCGAGGTAGCCACCAGTTACCTTAGTGGCTTGCTTGTCTGCACCAGGCTCGAGCTTGTCGGTGGGCACCAGGATCCCGTACCAGTTCGACACCGTCTGACCGGCCGGATTCTGATACGATCCGCCGACTGTCTGGCAGAGGACGCGAACGGCGTCTCCTTCCATCGGCCAGATGCCCTGCCTGGAGACCGAGACGTCGTTGACGAGCTTCGTGGTGAACTGCGTCGGGAGCCAGCAGCGAACCTTTGCACAGTCGGGAAGGTCTGTAAGACTCACCTTCCCAGTAAAGAACGGCACGGGTGTCGGCCGCACAGCTGCTGTCGTTGATGATGACGTCACTAGCGGACTCGACGCAGCTGTTGACGATGCGTCAGGCTGTTCGCCTCCACCCCTACTACAGGCGGTAAGCAACAGTACAACGACCGCAGTTCCCGCAATTGCTCGGCGTAGAGAATACACCGCATGACCTCCTCGATCCGAAAAGAACGGTAATCCACCGCCTCGTATAAGTATACGCGCTTGCTAGATGACGATGCCAGCAGGGACGAAGTAACTAATGATCGTTACGACTACGAGCGTTGCGTACCAGATCTTACGATCCGACTGGAGCTTCTCAAAGCGATTGACTAGGATAAGACCAACAAGAAAACCAGCTGGGATACCACCAAGTGGGATGCCCTGCCATGAAACTGGCTGACCAAACTTTATCCATAGAGTACCAAGCAGTACAAGAATAACTAGTTTCAGAAAATAAGTGCTGTCGGATTCAACGACCTTTTCGTAACCGCGTCGACTGATGGTAGCAGCTCGGTTACGCGCATAGGTTCGGGAACGTGTTTGTTTTTCTTTTGCCATTTCCAATTAGTATATCAAAGCTAAAACCATAAGTACAATGGTCTTGCATAGCACGCGTTGATGAGCCATACTACAAGTAATGTTAACTTTCTAGAGGAAGTATTATGGCCAAAGCTAAAACTGCTACAAAGAAAAGTTCAAGTTCTAAATCAAAACAGGCTCCTATGCGTTCATTTCACCGTTCGCCTGACCAGCCACCGTTTTTTAGCTATCGAATTACCCAGCAAAGCATCTATTGGCTTATCCTCTGTCTTCTTGTACTCGCACTCGGTATCTGGGTTATCACACTCAGTGTTAGGGTTCAATCATTGTACGATCAAGTCGAGACCACCTCTTCTCAACTCGACGCTTCTCCTAGTACTAAAAATTAATCAGTACTCATAAGCGTATTCACCTTCACTCGTAGGTGTGTTACTATTCATAGCGGTCCTCCATCCGAGAGAAGAGAGCAGATAACACATGTCCAGAGCCATCCGCACTATATGCGCACTGCTCGGGTGTGCAATCGCTGCAAGCAGCGTTCTAGTCTACGTCATTGTGCAATCACCCCACAAGGGCGTGCCGGTCTCGTACGGCTACGTGTTTCTGTTTGTCGTTGCATCCCTCGCTTTCCTCAAGGCAACCATGCTGTTTCGTCAGTACCTGCCCAGTCCTCAACATGTCGCGGAGCTTGCCTGCGCGATTCATGCGGAGGTGTGTAAGTACAAAGGGAACGGCTTCACAAAACTCAGCTTTCCCACCGCTCACAAGCAAACTACCTGTCTATTCATCTACGTGATGAATGGCGCGGCCGTTATCCGCAGCGTCGACAGAGAAACGGGATTCTCTCGTCGGGTTGATATTGAACCTACGGGTTTGATCATCCGGCACAGTGACGATCGAGGTTGGCTAACGGCCCCTCTCGTCCCTCAGCTACGAGACCTGCTGTTGGCGCTGCGTTGCAAGGAGAATGAGCCTAGTTTCGAGGCAAGTTGGGTGCGTCGTGAGGACCTGTAGTCTTTTCCCTGCGGAAAAGCTCGCTGACCGAGTACGGTTGGCCGCGGTTCGTATCACACGAAGCCGCGGTCTGATCCTTGCTTATATTAAAAAAACCCCGCTCTTACGAACGGGGTATTTTTAATTGCGCTTACAATTACATACGAATTTCTGCGTCAACGCCAGCTGGAAGACTGAGGTTCTGCAGACTGTCGATTGTCTTTGGTGTTGCGTTAGTAATATCGATAAGGCGTTTGTGAATACGCATTTCGAATGTTTCACCACCAGTTTTGTAAACGTGTGGTGATTTCACGACAGTAAAGCTACTGCGACGAGTTGGCAATGGCACAGGACCTGCAATGCTCGCACCAGTACGGATAGCCGTATCAATGATTTGCTTTGCTGACTGGTCAATAACCTTGTGGTCATAAGCTTTTAGGCGAATACGAATACGTAAACCCGCTGTTGTTGCTTCTTTTTTCTCTACCATAGTGGTAACTCCCTTTATGTACAACGCCCGTAACCTTGAGTTGGAGTGGTTACCAAACAAGTTCTCGGATGTAAATTTAATAATACCTTTGTAGTCTATCAAAAAATGGATAATAAGACAACTTTCCACGATAAAGTAAACATGTTGCTATACTTGCGGATACCATTGTATGATGGTCTAACGAAGAGGATAGAAGAGGTGAACCAGCAAGTCTTTCTTTTCTGCTGATGATGAAACAGCGCGAGACGCGGCCATATACGGTCCTCCCGAACACCGAACGAAGGCTGAGCTGTTCGCGTGAGAGATTGCTCCCGCCGTCATCGAGAAGCTGAAGCGGCTCCGTGCGGGCACCAAGAACATCACAATGGTCGTGGTTGACGTCAAAGAGCTCGAACCGATTACCGAGTTTTACGTTGCAGACAAGGTCGTCGAAGAAGCGGTACGTCCGGGTGGATTTCAAGGATCCTTCTTACCTGATCCAAACCTCGCCAACCCGTTAAGCAGCACCCTACCGACGTCTTCGGGCATCTGGTGGGGTGTTTGCTTTCTGGCGCCCTATCCTTGTATAAGGAAGTGAGGCTTTGCAATGTACATGAATACTTTTGGCCTATTATTATCGGCTTTAATAAGGTGTGTATGTTGATGTTTGACTGAACGTGTCACGCTTCCAACACCACGAGCATATATATTAAAGCCGTTTGCTTCATATTCGCCAGCAATCGTCATCTGGTCGATCTTCTCTTTGTCCGTGAACTCAACGATTGTTTCAACATGTCGTTTCGGAATAACCATCAAATGTTCGATGACACGACGACCTTCGAAGATGTCATACGATACGCGATTAGGTATAACAAACATCGTTTCGTTTTCCGCAGTAATGTTTGCCCCACCAACTTCATTGCAAAAGGTGCATACCGATCGATGCACATCAGCTTTATTCAGCTTTTTGTATGTCTGTATTGTTTTTCGATAGTGATACATACATCTCCTTTGTTGTTATTCATATTACGAAAACGACCCCGATTCCTCGGGGTCGCAAACGACGATTTGGTAAATCGATTACTTAGTGATGCTTGTTACAACACCAGCACCAACAGTACGGCCACCTTCGCGGATAGCGAAGTTTAGACCTTGTTCCATGGCAATTGGAGCGAGCAGTTTAACTTTGAAAGTCAAAGTGTCACCAGGCATAACCATTTCTTTGTCAGCTGGAAGTTCAACTTCACCAGTTACGTCAGTAGTACGGAAGTAGAACTGAGGTTTGTAACCCTTTGTGAATGGTGTGTGACGGCCACCTTCTTCTTTTTTCAAGATATATACTTCAGCGTCAAACTCAGTGTGTGGAGTGATTGAACCTGGCTTAGCAAGAACCTGACCACGTTCGATTTGTGAACGCTCGATACCACGAAGGAGAAGACCAGCGTTGTCGCCAGCTTGACCCTGGTTAAGGTTCTTCTTGAATGCTTCGATACCAGTAACAACTGATTGCTGTGAAGCGTGTACACCAACGATTTCAACTGGGTCGTTGATCTTGATAACACCCTGTTCGATACGACCAGTGGCAACCGTACCACGACCCTTGATTGAGAATACGTCCTCAATAGGCATAAGGAAAGGCTTGTCTAGGTCACGAGTTGGCTCTGGAACGTAGCTGTCGAGTGCGTCAACAAGTTCCATGATAGCGTCTTCGTTTGCTGGGTCACCTTCAAGTGCCTTAGTAGCAGAACCCTTGATGATAGGAGCGTCTTCGTCGAAGCCGTTCTTAGCAAGAAGCTCACGAATGTCCATTTCAACTAGTTCAACTAGTTCAGGATCAGCAAGGTCCATCTTGTTAAGGAAGACAACGATTTTAGGCACACCAACTTGCTTAGCAAGCAATACGTGCTCACGAGTTTGTGGAAGTGGGCCATCGTTTGCAGCAACTACAAGAATCGCACCGTCGATTTGGGCAGCACCGGTGATCATGTTCTTAACGTAATCGGCGTGTCCTGGCATGTCTACGTGAGCGTAGTGACGAGCCTTAGATTCGTATTCCTGGTGAGAAGATGCAATGGTAATACCACGTGCACGCTCTTCAGGTGCGTTGTCGATTTGTGCGTAATCAACTTTTTTGTTTGTGTCGCTTGGAAGACGCTTTGCAAGTACAGCTGTGATTGCAGCTGTTAAAGTTGTCTTACCGTGGTCAACGTGACCCATAGTACCGACGTTGACGTGGGGCTTAGTTCGATCGAAATCTGCCATTGTGGAAATTCTCCTATTAATTATATTTCGTACGGCAGTCTATAACAGACTCCACGACGTATGTGTTAATTATACAGCGAAAAAAGTGGTTAGTAAAGGGTGTTGAGCGATAATCTTTTGTAGCGAGCACTAGCTCGTATCTGTATGTAGTTATGCTATAACATAAACATGACGGGTCGGCTACTTATTGATAAGAAGAGGACGTATCAAATAGTGGTCAGTATCCAAACGTACACCTGTCGTACCGGTGTATATTCATCTATCGGATCAATTCTACTCCCTTCCGTCCATGTTCTTGTAAATGTATTCACTAGACGAAGATCTCCTTAGCGGAGGGGTATGAATTATAACCATGAACCGCAAAACTTGCACAATACGCTCCGGCATCATAAATCACTACGATATCGTCTATGTGAGCCTTCGGGAGCAATCGTGCTTCAAGCCCTTCAGGGTCACCTGGAGCAGGTGTCAGTATGTCACCCGTTTCGCAGTTATGGCCGACAATCACATACTCCTCTCGTTCGCTACTGTCTGACAGAACGCCTATCCGGTGCTGTGCGCCGTACATGCTTGGACGAATGATGTCGTTCATGCCTGTGTTCAGGCGCAAAAAGACATGACCGTCAGCACCTGTATCAACGATATCAACAACTTTGGCGAGTAATACACCAGCATGGGCAATGAGCCACGTACCAGGTTCTATCTCAAGATGAAGTTGACGACCCGTTCTATCAGCAAATAGTTTCAACTCTTTGCTAAAAACTTCTCCGATCTCTACCATATCAGCTTCATGCTCATCTCCGTATCGATGAATTTTAAATCCACCACCAATATCGAGTGAGGTGACGTTTGGCATTAGCTCAGCTATAGCGAGCGATGTCTTCATTACCTCGCCCCACATTTTCGGATCAGCACCTGAGCCTATATGGATATGAAGCCGGTCAACCACTATGTTAGCGTCACTAGCAAGTTTTAGTGCTTGAGGAATGTACGTGTTCCATAGACCAAAGCTCGAATTTGCCCCACCAGTTGTCGTGCGATTATTGTGTCCGGCACCAAGTCCCGGGTTTACGCGTAGTCCCACGGTCGAGCCCTTCGGCGCCTGCGCAATAAATAGTTCAAGTTGATGAAGTGAGGTTGCCACATATTTAATACCGGATGCAACAAGTTCTGGTAGGTTATGCGCGGGTTGCTGACTTGAAAGACTAACCTTAGTCGGATCAATTCCCTGTCCTAATAGCTCGACTACTTCATAGCTTGAACTAGCATCAAACGAGAGTCCTATTTCATCAAGAAGGGCTGTGATTCGAGGGTTGTTATTTGCTTTTACTGCATATCGCGCAGTAAGGCCGTAGGGCAATTGAAGATCTACTAGTTGCTGCGCTCGTCCACTGAGGTAGCTAAGGTCGTAAACAAAGAGAGGTGTACTATGTTCGGTTGCAAGCGTACGGAGAGCGTCTGTCGATAATTCCATTACTCTGATTATACAAACTTTTTATAAATCACGCACTCAGTAATGAGCCTAGACCTCCTATTTCTCCTAATCCGCTACGAGCATCCATTCGTTCTAGAGCTTCAGCTTCCAGTTGTTTTAAGATTTCGATGATCTCTTCACGTATCTTGCCGATCACAAGACTATCTTCTCGTTCGAGTCCTGCTATGTGGAGGGCGTACGCTCCGATTTGCTTTGGATCAAGCTGTGCACGTTTATGCTTATTCTCAAGTTCAAGTGGCGTGTGCGTATTATCTATAAAGTCAGCATGTTTAATTATTCGGGCACGAGCGTCGCCTGTCTCCATGATTCTCGCTGTATACCCTAGGTAAGCTTGAATCTTAGCGGCCCTCGTTGACGAAGATGACACAGGCAGTATTGACAACTCGAAGACAAGATCTGCGACATCATTCTCGCCGTAACTTGAGGCAAATTGCTGAAGTGCTTGATGTCCCATAGCGCGCTTTATCCGAGGATCAACAGGTATTGGCGTCTCAGGAGATTGGTGTTGAATTAATTTATCAGCTTTGTCTTCTAAGCTATCGTGAAGAACTGCCGCTGCTATAATATCGGGGTCTGTGATTCCAAATTGTTCAATAAGGCGTATGGTGACGCGGAGTACGTGGTTGACGTAGAGTTCATAGGTACGCTTTTGCCCCTCGTGGAGGCTAAGGGCCAGCCTGATACTGTTCTGGACAAGCTCGTTGTCTATCAATCCAATTTCATTCAGATCATCTTGCAGACGTTGCTCGAGTATGCCAGTACTTTCTTCTCCAGTCACTTCTATCAGAGGCATCCTCTGAATGTCGGTCTTGACTGAATGACGCTCCGATCGTGACATGAGTTTATGCTAACACGCCATATGTGTATATACAAATATGGCTTTACTTCCATATTAAAATATACACCTCAAGAGATGTATATTGCTATACGGAAACAGGGCTGACGCCCTGTCCCATACAGAGTGGGCGTCAGCAATCGGCTCAGTTGACGACCTCTTGCGTGTCGACGAACTCAGTAGTCGCCACGGCAGCGAGCTGAAGGAGTACGGACCGTGTTTCGATAGCCATCTCCTTTTCTCGGCCGCGAAGCTTGTAGAGTTGGAGCTTGACACGCAAGCTCAGTAAGCGCTGGCTGCTTGGCAAAACAATCTGACCGATTTCCATTTCCATTCGTCGCTTCATCGGAGTGCTCAGGATGATTCGTGGATCGTGGATTGCCTCCCAAATGGCTGAATAGAGTTCATGGAGGTATTGAAGCTGTTTGAAATCCGCTTCAGATACCCAGGCAAGCTCTTTTGCACCGGTGAATCCTCGCCGATACGTAATTCTGGCCTTGCCAACCCTGCCGATTACATTACGATTCGCCATGCCAGCACCCCTCGTCAATGTGAACCTGTAATAAATATACTCTTTTTGTGGATTATTATAAATATCTCATAGTCTATATAAAAAACAGAGCCGAAGCCCTGCCTTTTACAGGTTGGGCTTCGGCGACAGACTCAGTTTGCGACATGTATCGGGCGCGTGAACTCGACGCGCTTGATGTGGTTGGGTTTAAGGGTGTCTTTCTTGCCTTCGACAGCAGACCTCCTGATAAAACCTCCGAGTGTGTATGTGAAGAACTCGAACTTCTCCGATAACGTGCGTGGACGTGGAGACGGTTTGACGAGTGCGGCCAGTCTGTCGAAGTCTTGCTTTGACACCAGCTGCACTCTCTTTGGGCCGTCATGACCAAGCCGATAGGTGATTACCACCGTACCTACCTGCCCAATTCTTTCGGGTGATGGCATTTCCCTCACCTCTCATCATCTCTGAATCTTACTATTATTATATCACTTTTAAGCACGATTGGGAATGATTGCATATGATACGCACACTACTAGAGACGAGGCCTCATTGATAGACAGCTCAACTCTATAATGTAGCCGATAGTAGTATGCGTAGCCATTCTCAACACTTCTTGCTAAGAATATAGAAAACACCGCATGAACCTGCGGTGTTTTCTATATCGATCAGTGTCTACTACTTGCTAGAACGCTTTTCGATGATTTCCTGTGCCACGTTTGGTGGTACTTCCTCATACTGAGCAAGCTCCATTGTGCTAGCTGCACGACCTTGGCTCATTGAGCGAATATCACCCGTGTAGCCAAACATGCTTGCTAGTGGAACGATTGCACGTACTAACTTAGCACCGCCCATAAGATCGTCCATAGACTCAATACGGCCACGGCGAGAGTTGAGGTCACCGATGATATCACCCATGAATTCCTCAGGAGTTGTTACTTCAACTTTCATAACAGGCTCAAGGAGGATTGGCTTAGCAGCCCTAATACCTTCACGTGTTGCAAGTGCACCTGCCAATTTGAAGGCAAGTTCACTTGAGTCCACGTCGTGGTAACTACCATCGTAGAGTGTTGCTTTGATGTCTACGACTGGGTAACCAGCAATAACACCGCCGTCGAGTGTTTCACGAATACCCTGTTCAACAGGTTTACGGTACTCTTGTGGAACCACACCACCCTTAATAGCGTCAGTAAACTCAAAGCCTTTGCCTGTTTCGTTTGGCTCGAAACGAACCCAAACGTCACCATACTGACCACGTCCACCAGATTGCTTCGCGTGCTTACCTTGAACTTCAGAAGTTCCCTTAATTGATTCACGGAATGCAACTTGAGGTTCACCGATGTTTGCTTCAACATTGAATTCACGTTTCATACGGTCGATGAGGATATCAAGGTGAAGCTCACCCATTCCTGACATAATCGTCTGGCCAGTTTCTTCGTCGGTGTGAACACGGAACGTCGGGTCTTCTTCAGAAAGACGTTGCAATGCAATGCCCATCTTTTCTTGGTCGGCCTTTGTCTTAGGCTCAACAGCGATTGATACAGGTGGATCTGGGAATACGATTGATTCGAGCGCAATAGGATGTGCAACATCAGATAGAGTGTGTCCTGTGAAGGTACTCTTAAGACCAACGACAGCGGCGATGTCGCCGGCAGTCACCTTGTCGATATCCTCACGCTTGTCGGCGTGCATACGAACGATACGGCCGATACGTTCCTTCTCGCCAGTTGTCGTGTTGAGAATGTAGCTACCTGCTGTAAGAACACCAGAGTAGACACGAACGAAGATTAGTTTACCAACAAAAGGATCGGCTGCGATCTTAAATGCTAGTGCGGCAAGAGGTTCTGAATCGTCAGGCTGACGACTGATCTTTTCACCAGTCTTAGGGTTTTCACCCCAGATACCTTCAACGTCAAGAGGACTTGGGAGGTAGTCGGTCATGATATCAAGAAGCTTCTCAACAATCACGCCACGACCATCACCACCTGAAACAAGGTAGAAGTCACCAGCAAGTACTCGCTTACGAAGCGCTGACTTAAGTTCATCAATAGTAATTGATTCTTCACCTTTTTCAAGGAATCGTTCGAAGAGTTCGTCATCGGCTTCAACTGCAGCTTCAACAAGAAGACTACGCGCGTTCTTTGCTTTATCAAGCATATCTGCAGGAATCTCACCCTGAACAAGCTCTTTGTCGGTGTAATCGCTGTATGTGTATGCCTTCATGTCAACAAGATCAACAACACCATTGATTTCTTTTTCAAAGCCAATTGGTAAGTGGACAGGAAGAGCATTTTTAGAAAGACGATGGTGGATACTATCAAGAGATTTGTAGAAATCACCACCGGTTTGGTTAATCTTGTTGATGAAACAAATACGAGGCACGCCGTACTTGTTTGCCTGGCGCCAAACAGTTTCAGACTGTGCTTCAACGCCCATCTTACCGTCGAAGATAGTTACCGCGCCGTCAAGCACACGAAGAGAACGTTCAACTTCAGCAGTGAAGTCGATGTGGCCGGGGGTGTCAATGATGTTAATCTTGTGACCCTTCCAAAAACACGTAACAGCAGCAGAAGTAATCGTGATACCACGTTCTTTTTCCTGAGCCATCCAGTCAGTCGTTGCGCTATCACCGTTATCACCACGAACTTCACCGATCTTGTGGTTAATACCAGTACGGTACAGAATACCTTCAGTTGTCGTAGTCTTACCTGCGTCAATGTGGGCGATGATACCGATGTTACGTAGGTCCTTTAGTTGGACGTTCTTTTGTGCCATTGGGCGTTTCTCTTTCCTTATCGTTATGTATAAATTTTTGCCATCAAAAATAGCGCTTCCTTAATATTTTAACAGAAGTGGGTGTAAATGTCACTCCCCTTGCCACTGCGATTCATTAGAGATATACCCGACATTCTGACTCTAACTGTATAATACCTCGCAGATATATTATACATTCAAAAAAATGTGTCGTGGCTACGTATTAGTCTAGAGCAACGAGCGCTAGGGGCTCTTTGCGCATAAGTAAACAGAGCCAGATGAGCAAAGTATCGCTACAAGGCATAAAAAAAGACTCCCTTGGACGGGAGCCTTTTTTGAAAACGAGTACGAATTAGGTACGTGCAAAGTGAGCGAAAGCGCGGTTGGCTTCGGCCATTTTGTGAGTGTCTTCTTTTTTCTTGTATGCGCTACCGGCTTCGTTATGAGCATCGATAATCTCAAGTGCAAGACGCTGAGAATAAGGCATGCCTTTACGAGCACGGGCAGCTTGAACCAACCATGTAAATGCATAGTGCAATTGACGGTGTCCTTGTACAGGAAATGGAATTTGGTAGTTTGCACCACCAACACGGCGAGACTTTACTTCGAAGTTTGGAGCGACGTTTTTAAGCGCACGTTCGAAAACAGCTAGTGGATCTTCGCTACCAAGCTTTTTAGCAGCCTGCTCAAGAGCATCGTATACTGCGCGTTCAGCAAGAAGTTTCTTGCCATCAAGCATGGTTTTGTTGATCAGACGCTGAACAAGTACGCTTTGGTACTTACGGTCTGGTTTTAGTTCACGTTGAAGTGATTTAGTTACTTTACGAGGCATGACTACTTATCTTCTTTCTTAGCACCGTACTTTGAACGGCCTTGTTTGCGCTTTGCAACACCTTGAAGGTCGAGTGCGCCACGAACGATGTGATAACGAACACCTGGGAGGTCTGGCACACGGCCACCACGGACAAGCACAACGGCGTGTTCCTGGAGGTTGTGACCTTCGCCACCAATGTACGCCCAAACTTCTTGGTTGTTAGTAAGACGAACACGAGCAACCTTACGGAGTGCTGAGTTTGGCTTTTTAGGTGTCTTGGTTGTTACTTTAATACATACACCACGCTTCAATGGACCAGTTTGGTCAGAGTAGCGAGTTTTAAGTGCGTTGTGAATACGGCCAAGCGCTGGGGACTTCGATTTCTTGATCGCCGTCTTGCGTGGCTTTCGCACCAATTGGTTGATTGTTGGCATTAAAACTCCTGTTATTCAATTTAATGAGGCAAGGGTGCCTCGGCTTGTACGATTTGGACTCAGCATGTCCGCTTCGTGTCATACTTTTTAGCGTCCAAGCAATGTGTACACATTCAATTCATCGCTTGATCTAAAAAGAGGAAACTCATCAGTTAGTGTAACAGATGAGTCAGATAAATTCAAGTTGTTGAGCTCGGTGGGGCGAGCTCAACTGGAACAGTGTCGTTCCTGTCGAGCGTTGCCCTACCGAGGCGTCCGCTGCATCGCGGGGTCTATCGAGGCGTAGCCTCGAGGAGTTCAAGGCAGAAGATGCCATGAGCGATGATGGCGACCTCCTCCGGGAGGCACCTGATGGCCTCGTTGAGCTCAAGCTGGAGCTCAACGAGTTCGTCATCGAACAGGTCGAGCGGCTCGCCCTCGAGCGACGCTTCACGCTTGGCTGCGGACGTTGTTGCAATCAGACCGTTGACCCTGATGACATCCTGGCTGAGGACGGCCCGCGCGGCCCGAAGACTCTCCAGAGCCATCGTCTGCTCGCGCGCTTCCAGGTAGCGCTTGGCTTCTGGAACGAGTGCAGCAGCAGCTCCCAGAGGTTCCGAGAACTGTGTCGCCGCAGACGAGTGGTCGACTGACATAACTGCCGTCATGCAAATCATCTTCTTTCTGGACTTGCTGCGTGCGAATGTTGACTAGGCGCATATAATGCGCGGAGTGCATTTTTTATAATAAACCTATGTTGACTAGGTGTCAACAGTATCGTAAAAAGAAAAGCGCCCGCCGGGAGCACTCGGTTGAAAAGGGTGGTCTCAACCGTATACTCCCG
Organism: Candidatus Saccharimonadota bacterium; assembly: GCA_030445245.1. Classification (GTDB taxonomy): domain Bacteria; phylum Patescibacteriota; class Saccharimonadia; order Saccharimonadales; family Saccharimonadaceae; genus RYN-404. Next base: position 388,468 of record JAUCSD010000001.1, read on the forward strand.
AACGGGCCTGCTTCAGTGGAATTGTGCCCGGCGCCTAGCGCGTGAAGCGCTTTGCAGCGTAGAACTCCTCGGGGTCGTCGGTGTGGAACGCCACCATGTCCGCTTCCGAAGAAGTGGTGATGCGTGCCACGTTGAGGTATCCGAGAAGACTAAGAATGTGACGGAACATGTTATCCCAATCTCTGAAACTAGTCCACAGCGCCTGTGAACATAAGAATAATATCATATTATAAGCATAATTGCAATACCCCTTCCCTGTATCAAAAACACCCCGTTGCAATGAACGGGGTGTTTTTTGGCTTTATATCTGTCTAGCTATTCAGCTAGTTCGATATCTTCAGCGATTTCGCTGACAAGGTCTTCGTCGATTTCATCTGGCTTAGCACCGGTTCCTACTGGAATCTTGCGGCCGATGATAACGTTTTCCTTTAGTCCGTTAAGACGGTCAGCACGACCACTTGTTGCAGCGTTGATCAATACACGAGTTGTGTCTTGGAACGATGCGGCAGATAGCCAGCTGTCACTCCAGATTGATACCTTGGTAATACCAAGAAGCAATTGAGTGTACTGAGCTAGTTCTTTACCTTCACTAGCGAGTCGAGTGTTTGCGTCTACAACGGCAGCCTTAGATATGATGTCACCCATCACAAATGAGCTGTCGCCTGGATCTTCAACTTGGATACGGCTAAACATCTGGCGCACGATGATCTCAAGGTGCTTGTCAGCAACGTCTTGACCCTGTGCAGCATAGATTCGCAGTACTTCGTTGATGATGTAACGCTGAGTTGTCTCAGTACCCTTAAGGCGCATCAAATCGTGAAGATTCAATGAACCGATCGTCAGACGGTCACCAGCAACAACTGTGTCACCTGCTCGTACGACTAACTGGGTTGAACCAGGGATTTCGTAGCGAACTGGTGCACCGGCGTTAGCAGCAAGAACGAGGGTGTCTTCAGCGATCTCAACAACACCGTCAAATGGCGCAACGAGTGGCTTTGACTGACCTTCGAGTGTTGCAAGCACGTCACCAACTTTTACGTTGCTGCCGGCCTTTACCATAACGAGGCGTCCTTCGAGTGGAATACGTTCAACGTTTCCAGCAGAAGGTGTTACTTGAACGATGTACTTCTTGCCATCTTCCCATACGTCTACGAGTCCTGAAACTTCAGACATGAAGGCTTGTCCCTTTGGTGAACGAGCTTCGAACAATTCTTCAACACGAGGCAGACCCTGGGTAATGTCTCCACCGGCTACACCACCGGCGTGGAAGGTCTTCAGCGTTAGCTGAGTTCCTGGCTCACCAACAGACTGGGCAGCGATAACACCAACAGGTTGAGCTTTAGCGACGAGACGGCCTGTAGCCATGTCGATACCGTAACTCTTTTGTGGGATACCACGGAGGTTCTTCGTAGAGAGAACACTCTGGATTTTAACGCTTTCGATGCTTTCATCGGCGTGAATCGCATCTGCGACTTCACGAGTGATTAGCTCATCTTTAGCGATAATACCAGGGATATTTTCAGCAGTGAAGCGACCGAATAGTCGGTTACCGAAGTCGATCATAGTAAGTTCTGATTCTTTACGATAAATCGAGAAGCCATCATCATCACCATCTGCGTCACCTACGGTAAAGACGTCTTGAGACACATCAACGAGACGACGAGTCAGGTAACCTGAGTCAGCTGTCTTAAGAGCGGTGTCGATCAGACCCTTACGAGCACCACGTGTTGCCACGAACTGTTCAAGGGAGCTGAGTCCATCTTTATAGTTAGAACGGATTGGAAGCTCAATCTCACGGTTAGCTGCGTCCACCATGATACCTACCATGGCACTTGCAAGCTTAACGTTTGAGATATCACCACGAGCACCTGAGTTCACCATCACACTAATGCTGGTGTCCATATCCTTTAGCTTGTCCTGAAGAAATTCAGTTACTCGGCGGTCTACTGCACGCCATGCGGCAACAGTGAGGCTGTATCGTTCTTCTTCGGTGATAAGACCTTGATCGAACTGTTCTGAGATGAGCGCAGTCTTTGCGTCACCTTCAGCTACGAATTCGCTGATCTCTTCAAACTGAACGTAGTCATCTTTACCTGTTGATACAGCGGCAATGGTTGCAAACCTAAAGGCAAGGCCTTTCATACGGTCAGCAGTCTTTGCTGTTTCTTCTGGGCCATACTTGTTAAAGATCTTAGCAAGTACTTTCTTTAGCTGCTTCTTGTTCTGAATAGAGTTATCAAACGCCATGTCAGCAGGAAGGATTTCGTTGAAGAATACACGTCCAAGTGTTGTCTCACGAAGTTCACCCTTAGCAAGCACACGGATAGGCGTCTGGAGCTGAAGGACCTTAGCGTCGTATGCCATTTCAGCTTCGTATACAGAGCTGTATGACTTAACGTTCTTAGTCTGAGCACTTGGCTTTTCGTATGTTAGGTAGTAGTTACCAAGCACAACGTCCTGACCGATGTTAAGCACTGGTGCGCCATCGGCAGGTTTAAGTAAGTTGTTTGTTGCAGACATCAGTTCACGAGCTTCACGCTGTGCGTCGTCTGAAAGTGGAAGGTGAACAGCCATCTGGTCACCGTCGTAGTCGGCGTTGAATCCGTTTGCGACGAGTGGGTGAAGTTGGATTGCCTTACCTTCTACAAGTACCGGCTGGAAAGCCTGGATTGAAAGACGGTGAAGTGATGGTGCACGGTTAAGAAGCACGTACTTACCAGCGATTACTGCATCAAGCGCGTCCCATACAAGTGCGTCACCTGCCTCGATTAAACGAGTAGCTGAACGGATGTTGTGGGCGTGTTCATTGCGGATCAACCAGCTAATAACAAATGGCTTGAATAGTTCAAGTGCCATCTGCTTAGGAAGACCACACTGGCTAATCTTAAGCTTTGGACCAACAACAATAACTGAACGACCTGAGTAGTCTACACGCTTACCAAGAAGGTTCTGGCGGAAACGACCCTGCTTGCCCTTTAGCATATCGCTAATTGATTTCAGACGACGTCGGCCACCAGTTGCGTTAACGGCACGGCCACCACGGGCAGCACTGTTATCAACAAGGGCGTCAACTGCTTCTTGAAGCATACGCATTTCGTTGCGACGAATTACTTCTGGCGCGTTGAGATCGATAAGCTTCTTAAGACGGTTGTTACGGTTAATGACACGACGGTAAAGGTCGTTGAGGTCACTTGTAGCGAAGCGGCCACCAGTTAGCTGCACCATTGGACGAAGGTCTGGAGGAATAACTGGTAAAACAGTTAGCGTTAGGCTGCTTGGCTTAATACCAGCGGCAAACATTCCTTCAAGTACCTTAAGACGTTTTAGAAGTTTCTTTTCGCGCTGACCCTTGGCACCTTCAACTTCAGCTGAAAGTTCCGCAATCAGGATAGGCAGATCGATTTCGTCAAGCAATGCTTTCATAGCCGTACCACCCATGCCAACTGAAGCGAGTTCTTCGTATTCTTCAGGAAGGCTACGGAAGTCAGTTTCGCTAATGAGCGCACCCTTAACGAGGCTCTCAAGCTGGGCTTTCTTTACAGTGTAGCTTTCGTTAAGCTCTTCAACTTCGCGTGACTGCTGTTCAGCAAGTGATTTAACATCAGCATTTTCAGCTTCAGCTTCACGTTCGAAACGGATTTTGATCGCAGCACGACCAGCTTCAGTCTCAGCCTCAAGATCCGCCAAGTACTGATCTCGTTTTGTTTCGTCTACTTTAAGAACAACATATGTTGCAAAGTAAGCGATACGTTCAAGGTTACGAACGGTAATACCAAGAAGCAAGCTCATTGCTGATGGTGTACCACGCATAAACCAGATGTGGGCTACAGGGGCTGCAAGGTTAATGTGACCCATTCGTTCACGACGAACGATAGATTTAGTAACGATGTCACCATTCTTATCTACGGCAGCTTCGCGTGAGCGAACACCCTTTAGCTTGTTATCGTGAATATTTACGTCTTTAACTGGGCCAAAGATACGTTCACAGAACAAACCGTCGCGCTCAGGTTTCTGAGTACGGTAGTTAATCGTTTCAGGCTTCGTTACTTCCCCGTGGCTCCATTTGAGCATATCTTCAGGGCTAGCGATAGCAAGACGAACTGCGTCAAAATCTGCGATGCCGTTGTTTGCAATAACTCGACTCATATTACGCCTCTTTCCTTTCTACTTCTTCAATTTCATCAATATCCTGGATACTTATACCGTCTTCGTCATTAATGTCGCCAAGTTCGTCGGCTTCATCAAGGACTGTTTCGATTTCATCATCTTCATCGCTTACTACACTTGCGGCTGGAATCGTTTTATCAGCAGGACCGCTGCTTGCAATGACTTGCTCAGCATCAACAACTGCATCTTCAGACTCATCAAGAAGGTCGACACGAAGTCCTAGTCCTTGAAGTTCTTTTACGAGCACGTTGAAGCTTTCTGGTAGTTTCGGACCAACAATTGGTTCGTTTTTAATGATCGATTCGTATGCCTTTGCACGTCCGTAAACGTCGTCTGACTTGATAGTAAGCATTTCCTGAAGCGTTGTGGCTGCGCCATATGCTTCAAGTGCCCATACTTCCATCTCTCCGAATCGCTGACCACCGTTTTGGGCTTTACCGCCAAGTGGCTGCTGGGTAACCATTGTGTATGGGCCAGTCGATCGAGCGTGAATCTTGTCGCTTACCATGTGGTGAAGCTTAATGATATGCATGACACCAACAGTTGTGCGCTCTTCGAATGCTTCACCATTACGGCCATCGTATAGCTGACTCTTGCCGTCTCGGGCATAGCCTGCTTTTTCAAGCTCGTTGCTGATTGTTTCGTCGGTTACACCGTTAAATGGTGGCGTTGCTACCTTGTATCCAAGGGCGCGCGCTGCCATACCAAGGTGTGTTTCAAATAGCTGACCGATGTTCATACGACTTGGTACACCGAGCGGGTTCAAGATCACGTCAACAGCAGTACCGTCTTCCATGAATGGCATATCCTCAACAGGGAGAATCCTTGCAACAACACCCTTGTTACCGTGACGACCTGCAAGCTTGTCTCCTACAGAGATCTTACGAAGCTGTGCAACGAAGATCTGGATCTGCATCAACACACCAGCTTTTAGTTCATGCCCGTTCTCACGAGAGAAGATCTTAACGCCAACCACTTTACCACCACCAGCGTTGTTCATACGCTGAGAAGTATCACGAACGTCTTTAGCTTTTTCACCAAAGATCGCACGAAGGAGGCGCTCTTCTGAACTTAGTTCTTGTTCACCCTTAGGGGTAATCTTGCCAACAAGAACATCGCCAGATTTAACTTCGCTACCAACTTGAACGATACCGTTTTCGTCGAGGTGACGAAGTGATTCTTCGCTAACATTAGGGATGTCACGGGTGACAATCTCAGGACCAAGCTTTGTTTCACGAACTTCAACGGTGTAGTCCTTGATGTTGATACTTGTAAGGGCGTCTTCTTGTACGATACGGCTCGAAAGCACGATCGCGTCGTCCATGTTGTAGCCACCCCATGGCATGAAGGCCACGGTAAGGTCACGACCAAGAGCGATTTCACCATCAGCAATTGAGGCACCTTCGATAAGAATGTCACCTTCTGATACTTTGTCGCCACGAAGAACACGGGTCTTCTGGTTGATAGAACGGTCGTCGTTTGACTTAGCAAAGTGTGTCAGTGGGTAAATCTTTACGCCATCTTTGTACTTAACGTGAATTTCATCACCATCAGCACGAACAACTTCACCATCACCCTCAGCAAGCGTTAGCTGGCTGGTGTTTTTAGCGATTTCTGCTTCGATACCTGTTCCAACAGTTGGAGATTCAGGAGTGAGCAGTGGTACAGCTTGCTTCTGCATGTTCGTACCCGTAAGTGAACGGTCAACACGGTTCTTTTCAATGAATGGGATGAGGCTATCTGGTGGCCCAAGAATCTGCTTGTTGGCAGCATCCATGTAGGTCACTTCAGATGCGTCTACCTGTTCTGGGTTCAGGCTGTTACGAGCACTCACACGCTCTTCAGAGAATGAGCCATCTTCGTTTAGCTTAGCGCCGGCATCAGCGATTACTTCAGTAAGTTCCTGGGCTGCGTCTAGGAAGACGATCTCACCAGTTACCTTACCGTCAACTACCTTACGGTAAGGTGTTTCGATGAAACCATACTCGTTAACACGAGCATAGGTAGCGAGGTTCAGTACGAGTCCAATGTTGGCACCTTCTGGAGTTTCAACGGCACTGAGGCGACCATAGTGAGTTGGGTGCGCGTCACGGACATCAAAGCCAGCACGTTCGCGTGAAAGACCACCAGGTCCCATTGAGCTTAGGCGTCGTTTGTGCGAAAGCTCTGAGAGTGGGTTAACTTCGTCCATAAGCTGTGAAAGCTGAGAGCTTGCGAAGAATTCGCGAACAGCAGCAACAACTGGACGGGCGTTAATGAGCTGACCAGGAGTAACAGCTTCGATGTCACTCATGCTCATACGGTCCATAGCGTTACGCTGCATACGGAGCATACCAACACGGAATTGACGAGCAACAAGCTCACCAACTAATTTAACGCGACGGTTAGATAGTGCGTCGATGTCGTCTTGTGCTTCCTGAGTATTATTCAAGCGAACAATTTCACGAATGATGGCGATAAGATCGCTCATCTGGAAGACACGGTTTTCAGTCGTGTTAGGCATATCAAGAGCTAAACGTTGGTTAAGCTTGTAACGGCCGACACGAGAGTAGTCAAAGCGCTTGAAGTCGAAGAACATACGTTCGATCATGCTGCGAGCGTTATCAACAGTTGCAAGGTCACCTGGTCGAAGACGACGGTATACCTCAATCAAAGCTTCGTTTGAACCACGAGCTGGATCTTTTTCGAGTGTTGCATCGATGTATTTAACATCGCCAGTGTCGATATCAGCAAAGAGCGCTTTAATCTCACTCGTCTTGTTGTGTCCAAGAGCACGAAGAAGTGTCGTAACAGGCAGTTTACGACGACGGTCGATCTTTACATAGATAGTACCGTTACTTGCGGTCTCGAACTCAAGCCATGCACCACGGCCAGGAATAAGTTTCGCACCGTAGTAGTTTCGGCCTACAGCCTTGTCAGCGGTGAAGAAAACACCAGCTGAACGAATAAGCTGAGAAACAACGACACGTTCAGTACCGTTGATCACGAAAGTTCCGCGATCGGTCATCCATGGGTAGTCGCCAAGGTAAATCTCTTGCTCTTTAACTTCGCCGGTAACCTTGTTGGTTAGTTCAACAGTCGCATGAAGCGGTGCGTCGAAGGTGAGGTTGTTTTCCTTTGCGTCTTTTTCCGTTGTTTTAGGGCTTTGGAATTCGTAGCCTTTAAAACGTAATTCGAGTTTTTGACCAGTGTAGTCCTCGATTGGGTTAAGTTCTGCAAATATTTCGCTCAAGCCAGTCTCGACGAATTCACGCCAAGAGTTTCTCTGGTGAGCGATGAGATTAGGTATCGGTAAAGCGGTGTCGTCTTGAGTAAAGAATACACGCTTAGCCGCAGTAGCCTTGGTTTTTGCCATGCTTTGCTCCTCGCATTTAATTGTTTAGTGTGGACTCGGCGCCGAAGATTCCCTGTTGTGATTAGCCATAAAGACGCTGCCAGCCATCTAAAGACATAAGTAACCACAACTACACTACTTCTTAAGTACCATTGTGCGCCTGAAAATGCAAATAGTCAATATGTTTTTATGCCAAAGAGAAGGGGTGTTCACATGGATCGCCCAAGTAGATCTTCTCTCGATAGTTAACCCCTTGCTGCGCAGTCGTTCTATGCTTTCGTAATAACTTCGTCGATAAGACCATACTTCACTGCTTCTTCTCCGCCCATCCAGAAGTCACGCTCCATATCTTTTTCGATCTTCGATAGCTTCTGTCCTGTGTTTTTAGCTAAAATTTCATTCAAACGCTGCTTGAGGTAGAGTCCTTCGCGAAGGGTAATCTCCTGATCGGTCATTTTACCCTGGGTACCACCTGAAGGTTGGTGAATCATGATGCGGCTGTTAGGCAATGCGAAACGTTTGCCCTTAGCGCCACTACTCAGAAGGAATGCACCCATGCTCGCCTGAAGGCCAATGCCGATCGTCATAACGTCAGGTGCAATGTATTGAATCGTGTCATAAATCGCGAGACCGTCGTATACAGCGCCACCAGGGCTGTTGATATAGAGCTTAATGTCTTTCTTTGAGTCTTCGTACGCTAGATGCAGGAGCTGAGCTACGACGATACTGGCTGTATGCTCGTTCACATCTTCATTAAGGAAAATGATACGTTCATTTAAAAGACGTGAGTAAATATCAAAAGCACGCTCACCATCGTGCGTCTTTTCAATAACGGTTGGGACAAGATAGTTTGTTGGCTTATTCATATATATAGTATATACAAAAACTAGCACTCGATGCAATAGAGTGCTAGTTTTATTTGGAAGAATATAAAATATATAACTACGATTAATACTCTTCGAACCATCTGACCAGGAATGCGCACAGAATACAAGAAACACCGATCACTTCGATTTAGTTTAGAGTCAGCCCTCCCTATTCGTTCTGGAATAAGGAGGGCGTGGATGGATGTGCTTGGGAATTCTTAGATAAAAGAACTCAACCATGATACGAAGTAGCGGGGCTTATAAAGAATTATTTACTTTTTCTTCATTATCTCCGCGAGGTACTCACCCATTGCCTCGTACGGCGTATCGTGACGGGCGTATTCGATGATGACCTCGTAGAAAATAGCGATGTCCGCATCTGTATGGGGGAGTCCGTGGGCTCTTAGCGTATTGCGAGTTTGCTCACGAAGCTTACGCACGATCTTCACTTCGTCCTGGGTCCTCCGCCCTTGCTGCAGTTTGATGAGCTCACCGATCGTAAATATAATCGGACCCGCCGCAGCGGCGTACACGCTTCCCATTGCCACACCGGCAATGCCAACATTGATGCCAACAGCGGTAAGCGCACGGGCAAACTTGGTTCGATTAATACTGGACATAACGCCCCACCTCAATAGATAGTGAACATCCTATTAATATCATAAACTATTTTATATGACACGTAAATACTTCTATCTAGCGTATGTATCGTGCAGTTTTATTCATCTACATATTAAATTAGCCCACACTATGTGAATCAATTTAGCTGTAGTACTGGCTATATATTTTACTCATTTACATTTATCTTCTTTATGTTATAATCATACGCATTGTCGTAGCTTACAAAGTACGGCAGGCCCAGCAACAAACCGATACTCACGAGTTAGGGTATTCACCATGACGCTGTTCGACATCCACGTTATCGATCTTCGCACCCCTTGGAGACGTGCCCAGGATGCGATCGGCGACATTGCCATTGCAGCGATGTCCCGTACGCTCACCCAAGCCAACCTTCACGTGGATCGGCGTCACGCCATTAAGCCCCTCACCATGGGACCGTGGGCGCATTCAACCGTATCGACCGTGGACACGCTCGAACGTGGGGTCTACACAACGGATCAGTTGCGCGTGCGGCTTGCGCTGACACGTAGCAACCAGGTCGGCGGGATCGGCTGGCAGATCAGCTTCACGATCTCGGGTCGCAGCCTCATGAACGCGCGCCAGCTCCTTCGCATTCAGCGAGCGCTGGAGACGATCGTTCACGAGCGAGAGCACCTGAGTAACCTGGTGATCACGCCCTATCTCGACCACATCGTGGTCAATATGAGCGTCCAGATCGGCGACCTCATCGAACCGATGTAGATCCTCTGACTTGGAGTCGCGGTGCATGTGCGTGCACCGCGACTCAGTGGGACGGTTTGTTGCAATACGTTCTATATCTATTGAGATATACTGACGAGTCTAAAAGGACGAAAACGTGTATACACGTACATTAAAAAACGACCTGTATTTCTCAGGTCGCTTTTATATGAAATACCTATTGCTATTTCGTGTTTAACTCAACGAGACGCGTAACCGTCTTTTCGGTGAGAAGACGGTTGGCGACATCACGGCGAGCTTCTGGCTGATCAAACTGAGCCACCATCTGTGGATTATTAGCATACTGCTTTTTATACAGCTCAACATGCGCAGCAAGTTCTTCGTTGGTTGCTTCAATCTTTTCAGCTTTGCTGAGTTCAGCGAGAGCAAGTCCTGCTTGGACGCGCTTCTTCGCAGCTTCAGCAACTTCAGTATCAAGCCATTTTTCTTTAGTCTCAAAACCCTTGTTCTCAAGATATTGATCAAGTGTCAGGCCTTGATACATAAGGTTCTGTGTCATATCACGCTCGATAGACTCAGCCTGATCCTTAACCAACACATCAGGTACCGGTACGGTACTGATTTCAACAAGTTGCTTTACGAGATCATCTTTAAGGTTCTCGCCTGCTTCGCGCTCTTTTTGGGCGGTCAGCTCACGTTTGATATCCTCTTTGAGCTCAGCAACAGTCTTAAACGGACCAGCTTTTGCAGCAAGTTCGTCATTAATCTCAGGCAGTACTACTTCTTTAAGGCTCTTCAGGGTAGTTGTAAAGACAACTCTCTGACCCTTAAGGTCAGCAACATGATATGTTTCAGGGAATGTTAACTCAAGATCGAACGTCTCACCTGGTTTTTTACCAACGATACCCTCTTCGAAGCCTGGAATGAATGAATCGCTTCCAAGTGTCAAATCGTAATCAGTACCGGTACCACCGTCAACCGCAACACCATCTTTCTTACCAATAAAATCAATTGTTGTTTCATCGCCATTTTTCGCAGCTCGTTTTACTTCTTTTTTCTCAGCAAAGCCAGCACGCATGCGTTCGATGATCTCATCAATATCTTTAGCTGCAACAGCTACCTTTTTCGTGGTAACTTTTAGCTTTTTATAATCACCGAGGGTAACTTTTGGTAGAATTTCGGCCTCAGCCGTAAACTCAAGTTCCTGGCCTGGAACATATTTCTTTACTTCAACAGCTGGACGATCAAGCGCTTGAATGTTCTCATTCATGTAGCTTTCAGCAACAGCCTTAGACAGAGCGTCTTCAAGCGTCTGCTGAGCTAACATCTCTGGGTCTACATGCTTAGCAGCAACGCTTGCAGGTACGTTTCCTTTACGGAAACCAGGAACTTTAACAGATTTAGCAAGCTTGGAAAGTGCAACATGCTCTGCGGCTTTTAGGTCTTTTTGGTCAAGGCTAATCGTTAGCTCAACTTTGGTGTCGGATAGGTGTTTTACAATTGTCTTCATACTGTAATCGAGTATAACAGATGTGGACTAGGCGAACAAATCGTCTGGATCATCTAAATGACTTCGACGACGATCTTTAACACTACTCACAATTCGTTCAAAACTAAGCTTTTGTTCTTCGCTTGACGTTGTATCTTTAAATGAATATATCTCCGTCTTAATCTCATCTTCGCCAACAAAGACAATAAAAGGAATGTCTTTTTTAACAGCCGTTTTTAATTGTTTATCGAGTTTTCGAGCGGTAATATCAAGCTCAACATTAACACCTTCCTCTCGAAGGTTGGCTGCAAACTTCGTAGCCTCCTTGAGAGTATCACCGAGTACAACCACGTATACATCAGTTGTTGACGGGAGTTTAGGTACGAGATTGTGTGTCTCTAAAAATAACTCGGTCATCGTCAAACCAGGTGCCATACCAACGGCGGAAATAGGTTCAGCACCAAATAAACCAACCAAACCGTCATATCGGCCGCCGCCATAAAGCGAACGACTATTTTCCTTGTTCGTATCAAAGAATTCGAATACCGTACCGGTATAGTAATCAAGACCACGCATCAAAGTGATGTCAAAAATGGCATTCTTAACTCCACTGCGCTCAAGCAGCGTAAACAGTTGCTGTATCTCCTTAACGGCAGCACTTTCACGGATGTCCTCAGGTAGCTCGCCCATACTTTTAGCCGCAAGGATTGCTGAAATTCGCTTCAACCCAGCCGGAGCCGCCTGTTGGCCAAAGATGTCGATCGCCTGATCACGAAAATCTTCTGGCGCAATCTTATTCTTTCGGTCAAACAACTTGATCATCAGCTGTGCCTGCACAGCATCAAGGCCAAGATATTGCGCCATCATGTAGTTAATAACCTGACGGTTGTTAATCTTAATAATGAACATATCGTCAGTTGCACCAAATTGTTTAAGGAACTGTGCTCCCATCGCAATAATTTCAGCTTCAGGTAACGCACCCTCCACGCCGAAGATATCGACATTAAGCTGCCAGAACTCACGCTCACGACCACGCTGAGGACGCTCGTAGCGCATAAAGTTTGCTACCGAGAAAAGGCGTGCTGGATAGGCCATCTCTTGACGACGGGCAGCTACCATACGGGACACTGATGGAGTCATCTCAGGACGGATTGCTACCGTACGGTCACCACGATCCATAAATGTATATGTTTGTTCGCTCGCAAGCTCTTGACCTGATTTAGCGGCATAAACCTCAAGCGGCTCAAGAAGTGGCGTACCATACTCCTCATACCCCCAACTTCTGGCAACACGCTTCCAGTTAGCAAAGATATAATTTTGCACACGCTTGTCGGCGGGATAATAGTCTCGAGTACCTTTATAAGGTTGTGATGATAACGTGCTCATAGGGGTTATTGTTGCATTTTTGTCTTCATATTGCAAGCGTAACCGTTTTGCCATAAGAGTCTCCTGAAGTGTTAATTAATAAAATATAAAACTGCCGAAACGATGTCCGGCAGTTTTATATTTCGACAATAAGAAAGCTATCCGACTCGTTCCGGCGACAGATGCAGATGATGGATAGCTAGGACTAACATAGACTTCATTATATCATTTGCATGAATTGTCATAAAGCAGAAAAACCTCCCAATAAACTAATGATGTCAACCGATCATTTTGTACCTCGGTATCGTATACTGAGTGTAGATGCCCCAGCAAATCCTTAAGACAGATACTGTCGCTCTCGTTAATCAGGCACTTGATGGTTTCTTCGAGCGATCTATTGTGCATGCTACCCTTATCGACCCCTCATACCAGCAACTGTGGGAAAATCTTTACAATTTCATCCGTTCAGGAGGCAAACGTCTCCGCCCTCAGATGACCATGCTCGCATACGAAGCATTTGACGGTAAGGATAGCTCGATGGTTATCCCAGTAGCAGCCGCGCAGGAGTTACTTCATTTCTGCTTACTAATCCACGATGACATTATTGACCGCGACTACGTACGCTACGGCATACCAAACGTTGCTGGACGCTACAAAAAAGCGTATAAAGCATTCGTCTCCGATCCTACTGATCAAATCCATTATGCCAACAGCGCAGCACTTCTTGGAGGCGATCTTATGCTTTCTGGCGCCTACCAGCTCATTACGTCATGCTCACTACCGCCAGAAGATAAGATAGTCGCTCAAGGGCTGCTTGGTCACAGCACCTTTGAAGTTGCCGGGGGTGAATTACTCGATACCGAATCAAGTTTCGTGCCCTACACTGCCGGTAATGCGCTTAAAATTGCACGCTATAAAACAGCCAGTTATTCATTTATTACACCTCTCGTTACTGGTGCGACTCTTGCTGGCGCTAGTAGCGCGCAACTCCATATTCTCCGTTCCTACGCTATATCGCTTGGTGTCGCCTATCAGCTTGTCGACGATATCCTCGGCACCTTTGGATCTGAAAAAGAAATCGGTAAGTCAACTTCAGGTGATATTCGAGAAGGCAAACGAACATACATAGTAGAGCACGCGGTAGCAGCGATGAGCCCTAACGACAAAAAGATATTCGATCGTTCTTTTGGGAATCCTGCCATAACGCCCGCGGAGATAACAGTTATTAGAGAGTTACTGGTCTCAACAGGAGCACGGGCCGAAACTGAAAACACCATCGACCACTATGCTGCGGAAGCTCGTGAAGCACTTACCCTCCTTCAGCTTGATAATGAATATCATGACAAATTCGAAGCCCTTATTCTTAAGGTTACAAAGCGATCATTCTAAGACTTGAGCAGTATGTCTTTCGAGACTAATCGTGGAGTGCCGACACGCATTTGCTTTTCAGTATGTGGATCACGCAATTGACCCATTAACTGACGAGCTGCTTCGCGTCGTCGTTCGACACTTTTAGCCAAGCTTGTCCGTGCAATCTGGACGTATAACCCTCTTGGAGCCACAGGTTCCCATTCAATCTCGTCTAAAGCATTGATCATGGTGGTTAGATGCGGCTGATCCAATTCTGCGACGTCGAATAATAATGTGAGGTTTTCTTCATGCGTACGCACTCGAACCGTGGAAGCGAGGGCGAGTGTTCGGTTGCCCATTTGCCGCAATCGCTGTTCGGCTGCTCGTATGTATATTTGATTAGCTTCACGATGGTATTCTTCAGTCGAGACAACTCGGTTGGCCTGTGTATAGAATCTGTGTTCGTTTTTGGGATCTTCTAAGAATAAATCGAGTGCCGCTTGGAGCGAACCAGACGGCACAAGTTCCTCGTGAACACGCGTCATATGTTTTAGTGAGGTAGTATCGCCCATGCTTATAGTATGATGAGGCTAATCTTATAAATCAAGTACGTACTGGCGTATCCAGGCATACATAACAATACCTGAGGCAACGCCAACATTGACTGATCGCGTGCTGCCTAGTTGTTCAATCATGACCATCCTCTGAGCGGCAGCCTGCATCGCCTCGCTAAGACCCGGTCCTTCACCACCGAATACAAGTACTGCCTTCTTGGGTAAGCTTGTCTGAGCTAGCGGTATGGCACCCGGCATATTATCGATCGCTATCACTTCACGTCCATCTACCGCAGTCATAAAGGCTTCGACCGATTCGTGATGAAAGATATCAAGGTAGCGATCAGTAACCATGGCACCTCGTCTGTTCCAGTGACGCTTGCCTATGATATGAACTGCGGCTACATTAAAGGCGTTTGCGTTACGAACGATTGTCCCGATATTAAGATCATGCTGCCAGTTTTCAATAGCCACATGGAGATCAACTCGATTTTTATCTAAATCTTCCTTAATTGCCTCAACGCTCATATAGCGATATTTATCCTCGACATTACGACGATCACCCTCGGCAAGGAGGATCAGATCGTACTCCAAACCGACCGGCCACGGCTTTGCATGAGGACCAACACCTATCTCAGTAGTATCCATTATGTAATTCATTATACATGAGCGATGCCTGAGGCCTCTCTGATGGTATACTAGCATCTATGAACCAACCTGACACAACTACTCCACAAGATATTATTTTTGACGACAGTGTGCGACCACAAGATGACTTTTTCCAATACGTGAATGGAAGATGGCTCGAATCTCACCCTATCCCTGAGAGTGAGACGCGCTGGGGAACGTTTAATATTTTACGTGACGAGGCATGGCGAGCTATGCGTACAATCTATCAGGATATCCAAACGCTCACACCGGAAGTAGGCAGTATTGAACAACAAGCACGTGACTTCTACTTTTCAGGTATGCATTTCAATGAATTCGACGCCACACATAGGCAGCTCGTACTGGCTATGTATCAGGACATTGATGCTATCGAAACGACAAAGGACCTGTCGCATGTAATCGGCTCGCTCCACTCACGTGACATCAGCGGCCCTTGGCAGACGTACGTTGACTCTGACCACGAAGACAGTTCAAAACATGTCTTCTCTTTCCGCCAATCTGGCATTACGCTTCCAAATCGTGATTATTATCTTGATGATAGTAGTAAAATGCAGGAAATTCGCAAAGCGTATCAAGTACATGTTCAGAAAGTATATAAGCAGTTTCCAGCACTTAGCGAGGACTCTTCAACCTTCTGGGATATGCTTATCAGCTTCGAAACGGCCCTTGCTACCATTTCACGCTCGTCTGCTGATCTCCGTGACGTAGAGAAAAACTACAATAAAATGTCTTTTGACATGGTTATTAAAACGTACCCAGCAATTGATTGGCTTGCATATGCCGACGGGCTTGGCTGGCATCCAACTGATCAAATTAGCATTGAACAGCCAGAGTTTTTCGCCGCGATTAACGACGCCTTCGTTTCTCGTTCACTTGATGAGTGGAAGTTATACCTTAAATGGCGTGTCACGAGTCAGTGCCTTAGCAAAATTAACAGTAGTCTAGCCCAGTTACACTTTGAGTTCTTTGGCAAGACACTGAGCGGCACAACAGAGATCATGCCGCTGTGGAAACGTGTTGTCCTTGCGGCTGAATACACTATCGGCGAAGGTACTGGAAGGCTCTATGCTGAGCGTTACTTTCCAGAAAGCTCTAAAAAACAAGTACTCTCCCTCGTTGATGCACTCCGTGAGGCTTACGACGAGCGACTTCAGCAGCTTGACTGGATGAGTCCGGCCACTAAAGAACATGCCCGCAAGAAACTCGCCAACATGAAAGTCCTCATTGGTTATCCTGATGCTTGGCGAGACTTTTCGGGACTTACTATCACTCGCGACTCGTACCTTGGTAACATATTAGCGGCCCAAGCATATGAAGTAGCCTACTGGCTCGAACGACTTCACGAGCCCACCTCACGTGAGGAGTGGTTCATGACGCCACAGACCGTCAATGCCTACCACGATCCGAATCGTCTTGTCATCTGCTTCCCTGCCGGCATTTTGCAAAAACCGTTCTTTGACCCGACAGCGGCACTTGCCATTAACATGGGTGGGATCGGCATCGTTATCGGACATGAGTTAACTCATGGTTTCGACGATCAGGGCTGTATGTTTGACGCCGAAGGCAACGTACGTACCTGGCAAACACAAGAAGAACGGGACGCGTTTACGAAAAAAGCCCAAGTTATTGTTGATCAAGCAGATATTTTTGAAGTACTTCCAGGTCTGACGCTAAAGGGCAACTTGGTGCTAGGAGAAAGTATCGCTGATCTTGGCGGACTTGAGCTAGCCCTTTACGCTCTAAAAAAACAATTAGACGATGTGACTGACAAGAAGTTGGCTATCGAGCAATTCCTTATTAATTACGCCTACACGGAATGTAGTAGCGTTCGAGAAGAGAAACTGCGAGAGTTTACACTTACCGACCCACACCCCGCTTCTGAATTCCGAGTCAATGGTATGATTCGACATGTTGATGATTTCTACGAGGCATTCGACGTAACCGAACAAGACAAGCTCTACCTCACCCCTGATAAGCGAGCACGAATCTGGTAAAACCATAAAGGAGATCCGGGTCTTCGCGGTGCACAGATCGCACATCGCGAAGACTCCGAACTTATCCTCACCCCTTGCTTCGCCAGGGAGTACCCGTCGGCCTTCTCGCCCTGCTCGGAGCCAGATAGCGACTGGATTGGATCGTCTGAATCCATACCGTGCCGTCACTCTTGATACTGACCTGGCAGTCATTGCTCATGAAGAACGTCCCGAGTACAACGACATTCGGTTTGGCGAGCGGACGGGAACTCGGACGGCGCTGCTTACAGAAGAGAGAAACCTCAGTGCCAGCCGGTATGGCTAGATCACATGACACACCCATCCGTATGTACCTGATTTTGAAAACCGTGGCGAGCTTGATGTTTATGGCACCAGAAGTTCGAACCAAACTTTCCCAGGCATTGATGGTACGCGCGTCAAGCTTGCCTGTAAGTGCTTGCGTCATGGCTACACCTTTCCTAAGGGGAGGACTGGAAATATTTAACACCAGTTGCCTGTATACGTCAAATAGGTAAGACACCGGTGCAAAAGGAGAGGGCCTTCCTCTCCTTACGAGTGTCTATCAAATATCTGATAGACCCGTTTTTATAATGCACATAAAATAAATTCTGGTACGCGAGAGAGGACTCGAACCTCCACATCCCGAAGGACACTAGCACCTGAAGCTAGCGCGTCTACCATTCCGCCACTCGCGCTCGTACTAAAACGTATTATATCATCAAGTAGTTGCTGGACACTAGTGGCATGGATACTTATTTCAATCGTGCTAATTGTACGGAACGTAATTTGCGCCAAGACCCATGTCGTAGTCTGCGCGAAGATGTGAGACGAGTTGACGAATATCAACCGTCTGTTTGACACCAGGATTTAAAATACCGAATGGATCAAAAATAGTCTTTATATCCTTGAAGAGCTCGAGCACCTCCGGATCAAGTGGTGCGTATGCATATCGCGCCTTTACTCGTCCTTCACCGTCCTCAGCAATCAGATGACCACCGTGAGCGTCGACAAGAACGCTATACTCATCAAGTATCTTGAATACTTTCTGTTTATCACTTACTTTCTTCAATTCCAACGAAGGACGGGCGTAAAGGATATTCTCAAGCGCTCGTGTATGAATCGGCATCTCGACATGATACTTAGCTGCAAGCGCGGCCACGGCAAGAGAGAACTCTTCAAATCGTCCCTTAGGAACGTAGGCACCATCAATAAGTGGCGGCGCTGAGACGTCTTTGTCTGCAGGAACGAGTGAATATGCTGAGACTTCACGCACAACCATCAGTTCGATAGCAGCTTCTCCGTCGGCACTTTCAACCTTTGCGTCGAATTTTTTAAGAAGCTTCTCCACCTTCTTTGTCTTTTTAATACGGACACGCTCATTAAAGTCATCGAATCCGATTGCAATGACAGCTTCTGGAGCGTCTGCTCCCGCCTGGTTGAAACTATATCGTTTACCCTGAGCAGCGGCTTGAGCGAAGAGCCCACCATCAAAGTATTCCAAAAAGACAGGACCAAGTACTACAAGCTCGTCTAGCGCATCGCGTGCTGCGTCTTTGCTTGAGAACGCCGCTATCGCAACGGACGTGCGTGCACTCATGAATTCACTTTTTAAGATCATCTCTGAAATAATGCCGAGCGTTCCTTGGCTCCCGACAATAAGGGGTGTCAGGTCGAACGAACCATCTTTGTACTTTACATTAGCTACTGATGAATAACCGACATTGTCACGAACATCAGAAACGAGTTTTTCTTTGATCAGTTGCTTTTTATCTTCAATGAGATTATCAAGACTTCGATAGATCTCACCTTCAAACGTTTGCTTACCCTTACGCTTATTGAGTTCGCGCTTACTAATACGTCCTGTCTGGAGTACGTCACCGTTAGCAAGAACAACTTCAAGCTGGTGTACCCATGAGCTCATATCACCGTGACGACCCGAAAGAGGACCACTCGCGTTGTTTGCTACCGCTCCACCGATAGTACTCGAAGCAGCAGAATGTGGAACAGCTGGTATGCCGACTCCATGAAGAAAGAGTGCGTCATTAAGTGACTGTGCATTAGCACCAGGCTGGAGCCGTATGAGTTTTTGTTTGACATCGAATTCAAATAGACGGTTCATATGAGCCGGAAACGAAAGAATGACACCTGTACCAATAGCCGCTCCTGTTTCATCGGTACCATTACCACGAGCTGTTATTGGCAAAACATGCCCTTTTTCAGCAAGCTGCCATGCGAATCGAGCAACCTTGCGAATGTCGCTAGTAACACGTGGGTACACGACCATCTCTGGTCGCATTTCAAGCACGCTGCCATCATGACTCATTGCCGAAAGAATGGCGGGGTTAGTCGAGACTTCACCTAAAATATGCTCCTGCAAATACGATGCAACCTTGCTCATAATCCGTGCTCCTTATAACCCCTTGTACTCATTTTCTTTAATGATAGCACAAGCATCATGATTTTACAGCTGTATAAATTTAGGTAGCCATCGTTAGAAAAGTTGCTTTCTACAAATAAATACGGTAAATTCTTATTGTACGAGTTACATCGATCGGATTGGAGACCGAGATGGGGTCAACACTCATCGAGATCGTCATCGAAGACGCTGAAGCTTGGACTGACGGCCTGCTAGACGAAGGGCTGTCGGATGAGGCCATCGTCAAAGCTATGACCGAGAAGGTCAAGATGTACAGGCCACGAACCACAATCCCCATCAAGGAGAAGACGTGGCGTCTCAAGCGCCGCAGCACTGGCAAGGGCCATGCACCCGTCATCTTCAAGGGGGACACGCCACTCAGGACAATGGTCGTCTCCAGCGGCAAACGCGGGAATGACGAGTTCATGATTCTCAGAGTCTGGCACTGACAGGAGGCCACGTACGCATGTCTGGCGTCCTAGGTAGATAACCTGGGACGCCAGACGGGAATCTACGTATCGCTCAGGGTCTATTTTTACACACAGAAATATATGCTCAAACAAAAGTAACAATATCCGTATTGCAAGCTAGAAGTCTTTTGTCCTTTATTTTTCCGCTGTTATTTGATAAAGTAATAAAGCTACACAAAATTTGCGCGAGTGGTGGAATTGGTAGACACGCTAGCCTTAGGAGCTAGTGCTTTCGGGCGTGGAGGTTCAAGTCCTCTCTCGCGTACCAAATAGAAAAGACAGATCGGCTGGTCTGTCTTTTCTATTTGGTATAAATGGGAAGACGTGCTATAGTACATACATAACATGTCCTACGTTATGACCGCATTTCCTCAAAGAGCAATCTTTGGGGATTTTGCTTATCCAATTAAATAAATGTCCATTATTCTGAGTATAAAAAATACCCATAAGATTTCTCTCAAAGGCTCGCCATTATAGTTCTATGCTAAGGGCGAACCTGGATTCTATTTCACAATCCAGGCTGCCCATCGCACCAATCCTTACTCCACGGTGTATCCCATGAGACCCAGCATCTGGACACGCGCCTTGCGCCACCAGATATGCTTCTCAACGACCTGCGTGTGACCGCCTTGGACGCTCATCGTGCCGATGAGCGATGCTCCGCACAGCTCACGCACGTCGTTGAACGCTGCGGGGCCGTCGATGACCTCGTCATGGTCGCACATCATGTAGGCAGTTTCCATGTCGGTGATCTTCTCGAGTTCGGGCAGGTTGATGATCGCCACGACCTGCTCAACCAAAGCGGAGAGCGTCAGACGCCACATCGCTTCCATGTGCAGGGTCAACTGGTTCTCGTCGGCCTGGTCCTCTTCGATCAGCCTCATCTTCTTGAACACGGCGCTCATGATGGGCGCCGAGAGCAGGTTGAACAGAGGACCGACGTGGACGTGCTTCACGATCCATCGAAGCCAAGCGTGCGGCAACTGCAGCAGTCGTCGCCCACTGAGCGGCATGTCGCTGAGGAGTGCCTTGAGGACAGGGGTATATCCGCGACGAGGGCGAGAGCAGCGGCCCTTTGTGGGTCGCTGCAGTCCGGCCTGCGTGCGGATATGCGCGTGGAGCCGAAGCGCCGTCCCTCCTCCGAGAGACTGGCCGTCGAGGATGATGGTGTCGTACTTGTCCCTCATACTGAGGGCGTAGTCGTATGCCACAAGCATCGCTTGATCCGCATCGTACCGCTTCTTCGGGTGGCGGACGGCGCAAACGGCGCCCACCTGCTGAAGAACAGGGATCTGGCGTGCGGACTGAATCATGACGTCATTGAAGGCGCCTGTCCACATGAACACGAGTGTTCGTCCGTCACCGCCAGTCGCGGGGTAATGATGCAGAGTGGGCTTGGTCTCCCACCTACTGCGCCAAATACGTCCATTGAGCCAGAGAAGGAGAACAACGAGCGCTGCGGCCAGTACATAATACACCTGCGATCACCTCCAGGTGATACATCGAATTGGATAGGTTCGGATAGGTGCTTGTAAACTATAGCATTATTTTAGTTAATAGTCAAGTTATTTTTACTATACTACCTCTGTAGATCGCAAGTTATGTACCGTAGTGACGTCGCTTGGTTTTAATTAAATTCAGACAAACAAAAAAACGCTTTTAAGCGTCTTCACGGCGGTAGAAGGTGAGATATGCATTTCCATAACTACGATTGTCCACCACAACAACTCCCGTTTTGGTCGGTATCTCACCCCTACCTGGATGTGATAATACCATAAGAGCATTAGGTTTTAATAGTCCAAAAAGTTGACTGACTGTGGAAAACTGAGTATCACCGTACGGTGGATCGGCGAATATAAGATCATATAGACCGTCATCTCTTGTGGTCAGCCAGTTCTCTACGTTCGTTCGCGCAATTACAACTCGATTTTCAACATTGAGTGTCGTAACGTTCTTTGCAAGAACTTGTTGCGCCGTACGATCTCGTTCGACAAAGGTCACATCATGAGCACCACGGCTCAGCGCCTCGAGACCAATAGCACCAGTACCGGCAAAGACATCAAGTACCTTAGCGCCTTCGATATGATGGGCGATGCTGTTAAATAAGGCGTTCCTCGCTCGTTCGCTCATAGGATGTGTCTTATCCGTATCAGGAGCTTCTATTTTCCTGCCACCAAATTCACCGCTAATGATTCGGATGTTCATACAGGCTCTTTTGCCATAACGACCGCCTGATACCAAGCAAGTGTCACCGCCCTAATAATATCCGGGATGAGCTCAGCTCTTGTCTCACGGGCAAGTTCTCGGGTCCAACCTAGCTTCGTAAACTGCTCGTACATGTTCATATCAGCAATGTGATGTAGTGTTTCAATATAGACAGCCTCAAAACCATCGCGCGCAACATGAGCAAGGTCCTCACTCGTTGGGGCACTCGACTCAAACCTCAAAGGAGCGATACATGTCGCAACGCCAAGCTCAAATGCAAGATGGGTTGTCATGACACCCTTAGCACCCCAATATTCCCAGTTATTGCTAAATTGTTGTCGTCTGTTTTCACCAGGAAGAATTATTTTATCTTTTTTGGTAATACGCGTATCAAGACCTTCGCCTCCACGAAGCTCTTCGAGTTTCTCTTCAAGTGGATAGTGGTGGGCTGGCGTGAGACCGTCAACAATAGCATGGGCAACCCAGGCCATCTCAAAGGCGGCACGCTCATGATTTTTTGTCCTGAATGATTCAGCAAGATTAAAGATGTGATCATTAATCATATCAATGATTGCACGATCATCAGGATTTCGTGGATCAATATAATGCCAAGGCTCGTCCCTGCCTGGGCTTTTTCGCTTAATACCATCAGGACCGTTCAAGCCTTCAAAATGAAGTACTTCATGGATACTGGGTATTACAAAGCTCTTTGGCACATGACTTTCAATATGACGGTGAGCGACACGGTCAATTTTTTGGTGCACACCCATCATGCGACCTGATTTTGTACGAAATGTTGTTCCAGAATACATAGTTAATTTAACGTGGTTAGCCGTTGATATTGTTCCACCTGTCCAGCTAATTGTTTATATTGTAACAGATCATCACCACGCGAAACGAACAATTTAGCTTCTTTTTGCGCCCGAGCGATCAGTTTTGTGTCCGATAACGTCGCTATCTGCAAGTTGAGCGCGCCGTGTTGGGCACGACCGTAAATTTCACCAGGGCCACGCATCTTAAGGTCAACCTCGGCTAAATAGAAGCCGTCGTTCGATTTTTCAATCTCCTTAAGACGTGGACTCGGCTTACTGCTGCCGGAAGTAATGAGATAGCAGTAACTCTGATGTGTCGAGCGCCCGACACGGCCACGCAGCTGGTGCAGCTGGCTCAAACCGAACCTGTCGGCATCTTCGATGAGCATGACCGTCGCGTTTGGAACGTCAACCCCCACCTCGACGACTGTCGTACTTACAAGAATATCAAGTTCATTCTTCGCGAATTGAGTCATAACGGCATCTTTTTCTTCGGATTTGAGCTTGCCGTGGAGTAGGCCAATGCGTCGATGCTTGAAGATTGAGTTTTGCAGTTTTTTATATTCCGCGGTCACACTCTTAATCTCATTGTCCGCATTCTCATCGATGAGGCTGCAGATGACATAACATTGTCGTCCCTGCTTTAATTCGGCGTCTACAAGCTCATACAATTGGGCTTGGCTATTCGGTGACCAGATCTTAGTCTTTATAGGCAAACGGCCCTTTGGCAATTCATCTAGAATGCTTACATCAAGCTCACCGTATACCGTCAGTGCCAAACTACGAGGAATAGGTGTTGCTGTCATAGCAAGCAGATGAGGCATGTGTTTGGACTTGCCGAGCAATTGCTGGCGTTGCTTAACTCCGAAACGATGTTGTTCGTCGATTACTACAAAGCCAAGTTTATGAAACTTAACCATATCTTGAATGAGTGCGTGCGTACCTACGACCACATCAACAGAACCATTATATATTTGCTCGTATAGTGTCTTACGGGCTGTTCCCTTAACGCTACCTGTGAGCAACCCGACTGTTACACCAAATGGTGTTAGGAGGGTCGCCAACGTTTCGGCATGTTGTGAAGCCAAGATCTCAGTTGGCGCCATCAAAGCCGTTTGAAATCCCGAATGAGCAGCCTGCCGGGCAGCGAGTCCCGCGACGACCGTTTTACCGGAGCCGACATCACCTTGCAGCAATCGATTCATTGGCGTCTTGCGTTCAAAGTCTTGAATGATATCCCATGCCGCCCGACGCTGAGCTCCCGTTAAATCAAACGGCAACAGCTTCACAAAATCCGCCACGATCGTTTGCTCAAAGGGGATATGCCAGCCGGTTAGCTTGGCATTTTCTTGGCGGTTAAGTTGACTCGCTAGGAGTAGCTGAAACAGTTCCTCAAATGCAAGTCGTTCTCGTCCCCGGGCAATATCTTCACTTGTTTTTGGAAAATGCATACCGAGGACGGCATCTGCACGGGAAAGAAGCTTCTCGTTTTTGACAATTTCCGCAGGCAGGGTTTCGGGCAGCATCGTAATAAGCGGACGAAGTTCAGACAGAATCTTACGTACGACCTGACTCTTGAGACCCTTGATTGCCCGATAGACCGGTAGCAGCCGATCGGTCTGCACCGGCATATCACTTACCTTTTCAGCACTTGGATTGGTTAGTTGGTATTTATTATAGTTAAATTCGAATTCGCCAGAGAAATAGAACTCTTCACCGCTTTTTAGCTGTGTTTCACGGTACGGCTGATTGAACCACACAGCTTGGAGCTTACCGCTGTCATCGGCGAGTGTAGCCGTGGTAATACGTAGCCCGCGTCGTACCGGACGCGTCTCGATCTTCTCGCAGCGTGCTTTAATCGTCATTTTGCCCGGATGGATATCGGCAATCGCAACCACCTCCGAAAAGTCTTCATGAGCACGAGGCAGAAAATCAATAAGCTCACCGACCGTATGGAGCCCCGCCAAAGCAAATTGCTCGCCAGTCTTAGCGCCGACACCTTTTACTTTTTCAAGCGGTGAAATCAGATTCATACAGTTCTATTTTAACAGCATACTCTCGAGCGTCTTCGAAAGAGCGACGAGTTGCGTCTCAACGTCGGCATATTGCTGACGAATATTGTCTGTCTTTACGACAGTTTCAAACCACTGGATATAGAACTTTAGCTTAGGTTCCGTACCACTTGGTCGGATTGTGAGTTGCCGACGTGAATCGCCATCAAACTCAAGCATGATCACGTTACCTTTAGCGCAGTCAATTGGCGTCACGTCACCTGTTGAGAGGTCGCGACGTTCAAGAACCTGATAATCAAGAATGGCAGTAACGACGTGTTCACCAACACGTTTGGGTGGCGTCGTGCGCAGTTCGTTCATAACCGCTTGCATAGCGCTAAAGCCACGTGCACCCGTAAAATAGACGTTGTCGAGTCGTTCTACATATAAGCCATGTTGAATATAGAGTTCAAGAAGTCGATCATACAGTGTCTTACCCTGTACCTTCAGCTCGGCGGCATACTCAGCAAGCGGCAGAGCACCAGTCGCACCGTCTTTATCGCGAGCATAATCACCCTTAAGCAGGCCGAAACTCTCTTCACTGCCGGTCACGAAGATCTCGTCTGTGTTTTCCTTTTTTAATATCAACTCACCAATGTATTTGAAGCCTACGAGCATATTTGTATACATCGTCACATTGTAAAAATGAGCGAGAGCACCGAGCATATTAGTCGTAACGATCGTTTTTGCGATATAGTGACGTGGTGTCAGAATTCCTTTTGCCTGAAGCTTCATAAGTGAATAATCAGTCGCAAGAACCGCAGCCTGGTTTCCGCTAAGATAAACAACTTCGTCGCCTTGACGTACCATAACGCCAACGCGATCTGCGTCAGGATCATTAGTGATGGCAATATCTGCTCCTTCACTCAATAATTGGGCTACGGCTAACGCATTGGCTTTTTTCTCTTCTGGATTTGGCTTACCACCTTCAACAGTCGGAAAGTTCCCGTCCGGAACCATCTGTGGCTCGACGAGGGAGATGTTCTTAAAGCCTGCAGCGCGAAGACTTGGCAATACATTTGTCTGCCCTGCACCATGCAGGGGTGAATACACGATACTAAGATCACGTTCAGTGCCTTCGGCCTGATCAACGATAGCCGCGATATAACTATCATCTACTTCCTTGCCGAGGACTACGATTTGTCCGTTATTTATAGCCTGATCATAGTCCACCACCTCAATTTCGGTAATTTCCGCAGCAACAGCCAAAACACCCTTATCGTGCGGCGCAACAAGCTGGGCGCCATCAGACCAATAGGCCTTAAAACCATTGTCTACTGGTGGATTATGGCTGGCGCTGATAACGATACCGGCAGCTGCACCAAGATGACGAACAGCGAAACTAAGTTCGGGGGTTGAGCGAAAATCGTCAAATATGTATGTCTTAAAGCCCGTGGCAGCACAAACTTGGGCAGTATATTTACTCAGTTCCGGTGAGCTCAATCGAGTATCGCAGGCGATAACAATCCCTTTTCCAGGTGCAGACTCATCAAACGATCGTGCATAGTCACACAAGGATTTAGCAGATTCACCGATAGTGACACGATTAATTCGATTCGAACCGATACCTGTCGTTCCACGGCGGCCTGCTGTTCCAAACTCGATTACCTTGAAGAAAGCATCTTCAAGTTCCTGCCATTTTTCAGCTTCAATCATAGAAACTAACTCATCACGATACTGCGCGTACTTAGATTCGTTAAGCCATGACGTGACATTTTTTACGGCTTCCACCGATAAGTGATTTGATAAAGATTCAGTAAAAGGCATACGCTCCCCTTCATTAGTTGGAGTCTTTATTATACCACCTTAGGAACGAACGAGGATGAAGCTGTTCTTACCCTTCTTAAGCAGGATAGGCTTATCAAGAACTATGTTCTCAGTTACCTTTTCACCATTTACAGAAACGGCACCACTTTCAATCAGACGACGAGCCTCGCCATTACTAGCCACAACGTGAGCTTCAACCAAACTTTCGACTACAGTCTTACCGGTATCCACCGTTGGGATCTCTTCGCTCAGTGCATCAATATCTTCCGGTGTAAGGTCACTAAAAGATGCTTCACCGAATAGAACACCTGTTACACGCTCTACCGACTCAGTACGCTCTTTGCCATGTACAAGTGTCGTTACCTCATGAGCAAGCGTCTTCTGCGCCAAGCGTGCGCTTGGGTTTGCGCGGTGCTTTTCATCAAGTGCTTCGATTTCTTCGCGAGAAAGCAGTGTGTACACTTTCGTGTAGTCAATCACTCCATCATCATCAAGATTAAGCCAGAATTGGTAGAATTTGTAGACACTGGTTTTCTTTGGATTAAGCCAAATTGCACCACCTTCAGACTTACCAAACTTTACCCCAGTAGCCTTATTGATGACAAGCGGCGCTGAATAGACATGTGCCTCACCGCCTTCAAGTCGACGAATAAGATCGACGCCGGCAATTGAGTTGCCCCATTGATCCGCACCACAAACCTGAAGCGTAACACGATGCTCGCGGTAGAGATGCAGGAAGTCGTATCCTTGCATCAAAGCGTAGCTAAACTCGGCATAACTAATGCCGTTGCCACCCTCACCAAGCCGTGATTGAACAAACTCACGCCCAAGCATTTGACTCATTGGTACGTGCTTACCGACATTTCTCAAAAAATCGATAAAGCCAATAGGCTCGAACCAGTCATAATTATCGACAACTTCAAATTCCTGACCAGCAAAAATTCTTCGATATTCTGAAGCAATTCCTTGTTTATTCTTCTCTATCTCCTCAAGTGTCTTTATTGGACGCTCTTCAGCCTTACCGTCTGGATCACCAATCATAACCGTCGCGCCACCTACGAGCAGGTATGCTTTATGTCCATGGTCGATAAAGTGACGCACCATCATAGCAGAGGCGAAGTTGCCAATAGTCATACTGTCACTGCTTGGCTCCACGCCAAAATAGAAAGAGATAGGTTCCTGATCAAGTTCGGTCAAGTCTTTGAATGTAGTTTGGTTAACAAACCCACGCCACTGCAGTTCTTCGGAAAGTTTCATTCCTATCTCCTTATCTGTTATTACTCTGGTCAGTATACCAGAAAATAGTACCTAGCGCGACAAAAAACAATGCTATAATAGTGAGTAATATTGCTTATGGGAAGAAAATTACGTGGCTAAAAAACCATCAAAATCACGCAATATGAGCGTGTACTCGAACTTAGCGCATAAGCGCAAAACCAAGAAAGACTCACAAGCTCGTAAAAAAGCTGAGTATTTAGCCAGCCTTCCAAAGCATCCTGTTAAGCGGATTCTCTATCGCATGCACCCTAAACGCGTTTGGGGCTATTGGTTTAGTAAAAAAGGCGCATTCATGGCACTTAAAGTCTTCGGCGTAGCCGTCCTGCTTGTTGTTCTTAGTACCGGCGCACTCTTCGCATATTTCCGAAAAGACCTTGATTCTATTCGCCCAGGCGAACTTGCCAAACGCGTCCAGACAACAGTCACTAAGTACTATGACCGAAATAATGTCCTCCTCTGGGAAGATAAGGGTGATGGAGATTACACTCTTGTTGTCGATGGAAATAACATCAACAAATATATGAAAGAGGCTACTGTTGCCGTTGAAGACAAAGACTTCTACCAACACGGCGGTATCAGTGTCTCTGGTCTCGCCCGTGCGCTCGTTAGCAACACGAGTGGTGGTAGCACTCAAGGTGGTTCGACATTAACCCAGCAACTCGTTAAGCAAGTGTTCTTCGCCGACGAGGCACAAAAGCGTGGGCTCGATGGTGTACCGCGCAAGATTAAAGAAATGATCTTAGCTATTGAAGTTGAACGTATGTACAACAAAGACCAGATTCTTGATCTATATTTGAATGAATCACCATATGGTGGTCGCCGTAACGGTGTCGAGTCGGCAGCTCAAACCTACTTTGGTAAATCATCTAAAGATCTGACTCTTGCCGAGGCAGCCCTCCTTGCTGGTATCCCAAACCAGCCTGGTCTCTATGACCCATACAATATTGAGGGGCATGAGGCACTCATCGCTCGTCAGCACAAAGTGCTCGACAACATGCAGGAGCAAGGCTACGTAACAGCAGCCGAGGTTGCTGAAGCAAAGAAATACCCAATCCTCGATAATATTAAACCAGTCTCTGACCAGTATAAGGACATCAAAGCGCCACACTTCGTTCAAATGGTCCGAAGCAACTTGGAAAAAGAGCTCGGTAAAGCAACTGTTGGGCGTGGTGGACTAACCGTCAAGACGACGCTTGATTACCGTGTACAGAGCAAACTTGAAGAAGCCATGACCGATATGTTCAACTCCAGCGTCCCTAAGGTAAACGGATTCACTAACGGTGCTGGTACGGTTGAGGATAATACAACTGGTCAGGTCATTGCTATGCTCGGTAGCCGAAGCTTCGATTACCCAGGATACGGTCAAGATAATGCCGCTACGGCGTTCATCCAGCCGGGCTCGAGCATCAAGCCACTCGTGTATGCCCAGCTATTCGCTCAAAAGCCAAATGGTCAAGCAAACTACGGTAGCGGTTCGGTACTCTCAGATACGAAAACAACCTTTGATGGTAACTACACGCCAAACAACGCAGACAAGACATTTAAGGGTAATATAACTATCCGTTCCGCTCTTGCTACGTCTCGTAACATCCCAGCCATTAAGGCGATGGCTGTTGCCGGCGTCCAGCCGACACTTGCAGCAATCCGTGATGACGGTGACAAAGAATATTGTACGCAAGGTGCCGATGCCCAGGCAGGGCTATCATCAGCAATTGGTGGTTGTGGTACAAAACAAACTGACCATGTTAACGCATTCTCAACACTTGCTCGTGGAGGTGTCTACAAGCCACAAACAAGTGTTCTCGAAGTAACGAACAGCCAGGGTGAAACGCTCAAGAAATGGAAAGATGAAAGCAAGCAAGTGATTGACCCTCAAGTCGCCTACATCCTTAGCGACATACTCGGTGATGCAAATGCACGTAAGCCGCTCTTCGGCAGCATCACTGCTGGACTCAGTTACGGCAACACAGGTATCCGCACCGCTACAAAGACTGGTACATCCGACATCGGTGGCGATAAAGCAAAAGATATTTGGATGATGACCTACAGTCCTGCTGTCTCAATGGGTATATGGCTCGGTAACCCAGATACGACCCCGCTCAAGAGTGGTAACTCGACCCTCCCTGGACCAATCATCGATAAGGTTATGCGCTTTATTCACCAGGACATATACGGCACCGATGGCCGTTGGAAACCAAACGACTGGTTCACTCAACCAGCTGGCGTTCAAAAGATCAATAACGAACTATACCCATCTTGGTACGACAAAAACCAGAACAAGCCAAACGCTAAATTAACATTTGATAAAGTCTCTAAGAAAAAAGCTACAGATTGTACGCCTGACAGCGCTAAGATCGAAATTGATGTTAACAAGACGACCGATCCTATTTCGAAAAAGGATGTCTACATCGCTCCTGATGGCTATGATGCCACTAAGGATGACGACGTACATAAGTGTGACGACGTGAAGCCTGCGGTCGGCGCAATTAGTATAACGGGCAAGACGCAGATTAATGTAAGTGTCGTTGCAGGAACACATCCGCTTCAACAACTCGAGATAAAGGTAGGCGATACCATTGTCGCAACACTACCTATCACTACGAGCGGTACCTACTCAACGACGTACACCTTCACTGGTACGTCACAGACAATTACTGCGACGCTAACCGATGATGCACTCTACACGAGTGTTGGTACGAAGACTGCCGATGTGTCCTATTTGCCAAACAGCAATAGGACCACGGAGCTCGCAAGCAGCCGACGGCGCCGATAGCCAAAGCGGCAGCATAAGAATACAATATCACCCCGATTGTCTCGGGGTGATATTTTTCATAGGTGCTATCCGAATCTACTGTTTGTCTACAAGATCAATCAAAGATGCTTCACGATCAGCTGAAGTGCGGGGCTTCTTTGTGTATTGACGCTGGGGCTGTGGACGTGGCGGGCGTTGTTCAACGTGTTGCTTCTTCTCAGGCCGCTGACGCGCATTTTTATCGCTATCACTGTGATAGACGGTTGGAGCTGGTTTAGGCTCATGTACGGGCTGCTGAGCCTCTCGTACAGGTTTTTTACCAGCAGGCTTATGAAGTGGCTGCGGTTTTGGTGGCGTAGAGCGCTCAGTTGGCTTTGCAAACATCATTTTGCCAGCTGCTGTTTGCAAGCTGCGGATAAATTCAATCTCAACCGTTTGACCGACTTGTTTTGAGGCATTTTCCACCACAACCATGGTACCGTCAGTAAGGTAGCCGACACCCTGATGAGAATCCTGACCTTTTTGAACGAGTTCGAGGAGCATCTTTTCACCCGGAAGATATGCCATGCGAAGACTCTGGGCCAGCTCGTTAACATTAAGGACGGTGATCCCCTCAACAACAGCTACCTTGTTTAGGTTATAGTCGATAGTACATACGGCAGCTGAGTATTTTTTAGCCAGTGTTAATAGTCGCTCATCAACACCTTCCTCGGCTTTACTGCCATCTTGAAGGATCTCGACAACCATATGAGGCATGTTCTGAAGTTCTTTGACTACATCAAGACCATAGCGGGCTCGAGTTCGTTTGTCGTGATCCGCATTGTCAGCAAGGAACTGGAGTTCTCCAATGACACTGCGGGGGATGACAAGAGTATCACCGATAAAACCTGACTTAGCTACAGAGATAATACGTCCGTCGATAAGCACAGATGTATCTACGAGGATAGGTCGACCAGCTCGTTTTGATATATTTTGTCGTGGTAATTTTACCACGAGGTATGTTACTTCAGCGAGGATAGCAAGGGCTGTCACAGCAAGCAGAAGTTGTATTGTTTTTTCCATTTTTTATTCTTTCTCCTACTTATTGTAGGTAGTCTATAAGTGCTTGGCGCAAATCACCAACACCTTTAATGAATGAGTCCTTTTGGGCTGACTTGGGTGCGATCGCCTGGGTGAAGCCTAATTTTTTAGCTTCAGCTATACGACGATCACTACTGTGAACGCTTCGTATTTCACCACCAAGTCCCACCTCACCAAACACGACTAGTTCGTCACTTAGGCGCTTGCCCGCAGCGGCACTAGCAATTGCCATACAGATGGCAAGATCCGCCGCCGGATCAGCCAGCCTCAATCCTCCGACGACATTGATATAAATATCTTTGTCCGATAAATTCAGTTTCGTTCGTCGCTCAAGCACAGCGATTAAAAGATTGAGTCGGTTCAGGTCGAATCCCGAGGCTGTACGTTTAGGATACCCGAAACTGGTCGGATTGACAAGTGCTTGGATCTCCACGAGCAGTGGTCGAGTGCCCTCAAGTGTTGCCATGACAACTGATCCGTCAGCATTCTGGCGTTCAGCCAGAAGTGCTGCCGAAGGATTTTCAACCACGCGTAGACCCTGTTCGTACATTTCAAAAATTGCCGCTTCGTTTGTTGATCCAAATCGGTTCTTAACCGCTCGGACTACCTTGAAGCCTCCGTAACGGTCGCCTTCAAATTGTAAAACAACATCAACAAGGTGTTCAAGCACTTTCGGGCCAGCGATACTGCCTTCTTTGGTAACGTGACCAACGAGTACTACGGCGGCACCAGCCTCTTTGGCGGCTCGAATAATAACATTACTGCTGTTGGTGATCTGACTAACTGTACCAGGTGCTGAGGTAATTTCATCGAGGCTCAGTGTTTGGATTGAGTCAATAATTACAAATGTGTATGCGCCAGAACGAATCGTTGCAGCAATATCATCTGCGCTTGTACTCGCAATAAAGTGAAGATGCTCGCGAGTATTAGCGCCAAGCCGTTCAGCGCGAAGTTTTACCTGAGAAGCAGATTCCTCACCACTGGCATAGAGTACCGGTTGTGTCTTGCCGACTTCACTTGCTACTTGCAGCAGTAACGTGCTCTTGCCGATTCCCGGCTGTCCCGCCATAAGCATTACGCCGCCCGGCAGGATTCCACCACCAAGTACCGCATCGAGATCTGAGTAGCCGGTTGTCATGCGTTTTGCTGTTTCTTCAATCGAAATTGATTGCATCGTTTGCGGCGAAAGAACCCGGCCGCTACTTGCACTTTTAGAGACAGCCGACTTGCCACTCGAGACTGGCGCCTGTTCAACGAGCGTATTCCACTCGCCACAATTATCACACTTACCTGTCCATTTTGGATAACTTGCCCCACAGTTTTGGCAGATAAATAGAGTCTTACTTTTTACCATTACGCTTATTATAGACTAGGTGCCGGTGCCAGGCTACTGTCGATACTCCTGTTTAGTGCTTCGGACTGGCTCGAGATACTCATAAGCTCATCACGTATGCTGTTATAGTTGCTCACTTCGTCGTTAATCGCTTGACGACTGATGTCCAACTGATCGGCACGACCAAGAAGCGCGTTACGCTCCTTGTTGAGTTCAGCCTGGGTCGAGAAGGCACCACTCTTAGCTCGCCGTTCAAACTCACTGACATCCTGATTGAACTGAGTGATTGATTTATTGTACATAACCGATTCGGACTCAATTTTATCACCAAGCTGGGTGAGCTGAGCAGATAACGTATCAGCTCGCGTTTGTAGATCTGAAAAGACGGTGGCATATTTTTGATGAAGTGCGACAACTTTACCTCGATCAGAGAAGTACTTTGAGTAGTGCGCCTCAAGCTCTGGACTGATGTCGGCAACTTCCGTTCCAATCACTGAGTGCAACTCATTATCACGTTCACCTGGTTCAGTACGTGCGTAAAAGGCCATCCGTTCACTAAAGTCCTTATTGTCGCGCAGCTTGGCATACTCTTGTTCAAGCAAGCTATTCACCTTCTGTTTTTCAGTCTGGTCCATGCGATCATATGCCGCATGCAGCATTTCATGAGTAGCCGTTACTTCGCGAATGCCATCAAGATCCTTGTTCGGTACATTGTAGATATAAATGGAATGTCCATTATAACAACCGAGGATTGCTGTACTTTGTTCTTTGCGATCACACTCTTTATTGAAGGTGGTCGCTTCGAGCACCGACGGATGAGTCGCATAGAAGTAAAACTTACCTGTATCGTTCAGGCCGGAGCGCTCAGCAAATGAAACGATATCGCTCGTTGGCTGGTACTGCCACACACTCAATTGGTCGAGTACCGCTTGGCGATTGATAAGAAGCAGATACGCGCCAGCGATACACAAAAAGAACGCGACAAGACTTATAAAATAACCGGCCGATTTATGCGGTTTCGTGTCGGACATCAACCGTTACGCTACCCTTTCGCGCGCCGATTTCAAGCACGCTACCTTTTTCGTACTCGCCCGAAAGGATACCATCGGCTAACTGGTGCTCCAGTTCATCCTGCAGAGCTCGTCGGAGTGGACGGGCACCAAACTTTTCATCGTAACCTTTACTAATAAGGAGCTTCTTAGCGACAGGCTTAATAACAAGGTGAATGCCTTTACGAACCAGTCGCTGTTGTAGTTCTTCGATCATGTTATCGAAAATCTTACTTACTTCTGTCTTCGTCAGTGCACGGAATGTCACGACGGCATCGAAACGGTTAATCAGTTCCGGACGCATCATACGCGCCAATGCCTCTTGAGCGGCAGCGGCATTCTCAGCGTGCACTTGATCAAGCTGCTTCTCGTCAGATTTACTTTTGGCGTGGAAGCCAAGACTCGATTCTTTCATCATTCGATCAGCACCAAGGTTGCTTGTGAGAATGATGATCGCGTTTGAGAAATCGACACTACGGCCTTTGGCATCGGTTAGCTTGCCATCTTCGAGAAGCTGAAGAAGCAATTGAAATACTTCGGAGTGAGCTTTCTCGATTTCGTCAAAGAGCACGACGCTGTACGGCTGACGACGAATTTTATCCGTTAGCTGTCCACCATCCTCGTATCCGACATATCCAGCTGGTGCACCGAGCAGACGGCTTGTATTGTGACGCTCACCAAACTCACTCATATCAATTTTAATGAGTGCATCGTCGCTACCGAATACTTCACGGGCAAGTACTTTAGCAAGTTCCGTCTTACCAACTCCGGTTGGACCCATAAAGACAAATGAACCGATTGGACGTCTGCTACTTGCGACGCCGCTACGACTGCGACGAATTGCACGAGCCACCTTTTCAACGGCTTCCTCTTGTCCGATAATATATTTGCCTAGGTGCTTCTCGAGCATCCGTAGGAGTTTTGCTTCGGACTTCTGCACACGCTTTACCGGAATACCGGTCATCGTAGCAATGGCATGAGCAATATCATCATCCTTGAGTTTGATCGGTGTTTTCTTCTCGTAATCTGCCTTCGTCTCCTCAAGCTTTGAAGTAATCTGGCTGATCCGAGTTTTATATAGGGCTGCTCGCTCGTAATCTTCATTAATGACAGCGTCTTCCATTTTTTCATTAAGATTCTTAAGCTGACGAGTGAAGTCACGGAGCTTGCTTGGCTTACGTCCCGCTCGTACTCGGACAAGGGCTGCCGCCTCGTCGATAACATCAATCGCTTTATCCGGCATGAATCGTTCGCTAACGTAGCGATCAGCCATATATACAGCATCTTCAAGCACTTCATCACTCATCGTGACGCCGTGGTGTTTCTCGTAGTAGCTGCGAAGTCCCTTTACGATAGCAATCGTATCCTTCATGTTTGGTTCTGGCACGACAATCGTCTGGAAGCGACGCTCAAGTGCGGCATCTTTTTCAATATGCTTGCGATACTCATCAAGCGTTGTGGCGCCAATCATATGCAACTCTCCGCGAGCGAGCGCTGGTTTTAGCATATTAGCTGCATCAAGTGCACCTTCAGCAGCACCTGCCCCAACAAGAAGATGCAACTCATCAATAAAGATAATGATGTTCTTCTGTTCTTTCAGCTCATCGATAACTTTCTTAAGACGCTCTTCAAACTCACCTCGGTATTTCGTGCCAGCGATCATAGCTGCAAGATCGAGCTGAATCACCCGGCGATCAAGCAAGTGATCAGGAACGTCTTCACGGGCGATTCGCTGGGCAAGTCCTTCGACGATAGCCGTTTTACCAACGCCAGGCTCACCAATAAGAACTGGGTTATTTTTCGTACGGCGACTTAAGATTGTCACCATTCGCTCTTCTTGGGTTTCGCGGCCAATAACAGGATCCAGTTCGCCATTGCGAGCCTTGGCCGTAAGATCGGTACCGAATGTCTCAAGCGCACCTGCACGTCCCGCTCGCTTCTTCGTTTGCGTTCCTTGGGCGTTTTCACCATCATATGCAGTGTTATTCTGGCGGTCAAAAAACTCTTCAAGATCACCGGTGAGCTCTCCGATATCAATGCTCATATCACGAAGCAAGACGGTAGCTCGGGCATTTTTCTGTGTGAGGATACTATAAAGAATATGTTCGGTACCAAGGTGCTCTTGGTGAAATTCCTGAGCAATTTCCCAACTCATTTTAAGAGTAAGCTTAGCAGTTTCAGATAGTCCCTTAGCGCCAGTACTTACCACGAGCGCCCGTGGTGTAAGATTAAGAGCAAGTTCAGCACGGTCGAGAGTCACGCCAGCATCGGCGAGTACTTTGGCACCTACTGAGGAGCCCTGAGCAAGTACTCCGAGGAGTAAGTGTTCAGTGCCAATATACGCACTTCCGTATCCACGAGCGATTGCATCTGCGTGCTGCAAGCTGCTGCGGGCGTTGTCGGTTAAGTGCGACACGAATTCCGTGAAATCATCTGCCATAATTCTATTATCAATCCTCTCTTAGTCTGGCGCAAGCACTTTGTTTTCTTTGCCTTTGCACTGCTATATTTAGTATATATAAAAATTAGCACTCGAGTCAAGGGAGTGCTAATACTATTTTTCGTAACAGAGGTCGATTAGGTTTTTAATTATAAGTGGCGCATACTAACATATGTTATCACTACCATGCGGTAAGAAAGATACCCTTATGTACAAACAATCTAACGAATTAGCGGCATTCTAATGACACTCGACGAAATCACACTCAAGCTCGAGCAAATGCAATCTGATCCAACAATGGTCACCAAAGGAATCTACAGTCCTAGCGCAAATGAGTTTCCGGGTAATCAATTGCCTTTCGTTGAAATTCATCTCGCTTACCTACGCAAGCACCAAAGCGTCAATCCGTCCCATTACCTTTCAAACCTACAGATCATGATCAAACAACGCTAATAAAAACTCCGCCCTGATTTCTCAAGACGGATTTTTTATTATGCATTGCAGACTGAATTATTCTTCAGTTGACTCTTCGACTGCATTCATCAAACTATCTTCGATGTTCTTGCGAGGTTTCGGTTCAGCAGGCTTATCATTCGCCTGGGCTGTTTCAATATCAAGTTCGTAGCCAGTCAAGTGACTTGCAAGACGAACGTTCTGACCACCACGGCCAATCGCAATTGATTGCTGGTCTTCGTTAACGAATACCTTGGCACGTTTAGCAGCTTCGTCGATCTCAACGCGTACGACCTCAGCAGGGCTAAGTGCATTACGAATAAACTGTTCCGAGTTTTCGTCGAAAGTGATAATGTCGATCTTCTCTTGATCACCAATTTCGTTCATAACTGCTTGGACACGAGTACCGTGGCCACCAACGAACGTACCGACTGGGTCTACGCCAGGAACGGTACTTGCAACAGCAAGCTTCGTTCGGCGTCCAGCTTCGCGAGCAATCTTCTTAATCTCAACTGCACCAGTTTCCATTTCAGGAACTTCCTGACGGAAAAGGTATTCAACGAATGCTTCATTTCCACGAGAGAGAATAAGCTGTGGACCACGATTGTCGCGTTCGATATCCTTAATGAATACCTTGATGCGAGAACCGACATTATAGAATTCGCCTTGGATCTGCTCGCTTTGAGGAATGATACCTGTTGCCTTGCCGAGTTCAACTCGGATGACACGCGGCTCAACTCGCTGTACTGTACCGGTAACAATCGTACCAATCTTGTCTTCGTATTCTTCAAGGACAACTTCACGTTCCGCTTCACGAAGTCGTTGCAGAACAACCTGCTTAGCCGTCTGAGCAGCTACGCGGCCGAAACTGACTACTTCGTGCTTTTCTTCGACGATATCGCCAATGACAGCATCTTTTTTAACCTTAAGAGCATCCTCAAGACTAATTTCAACTGCGTCGCTACCAACTTCCTCGACAACTTCACGAGCTACGTATACGTTAGCCGTGCCATCGTTCGTATTAAGTTCAGCGCGGACTTCTTGGTCTCGCTCGCCGTTATCTCGACGCCAAGCCGCAGCAATAGCTTGTTCAATAACCGCAAGAACAGTCTCTTCGGGTAGGTTTTTTTCCTCAGCAATCGTGCGGACTGCAAGGGTCAATTGTTTAATGTTAATATCTTCCATGATAATTTTCCTTTCTTCTATGAAAAAATCCGACCTGCTGGCCGGAATGTACTGCCTGTAGTATACAGCGCGGTATACGTATGTGCAATAGTGAATGTGCCGCCACCGCACTCCATGAAATGGAGGCGGTGGCGGACAAAGAATCCATTCACGTTCATCGTAGAGAACATTATGTGCCAGAGGTCACGCAGCTCTCCTTGACGGGCGACGATCCGCGTTGATCCAGGTGAGCACCTCCTCAGCGGCATCTGACGATGTCGTCTGGGGCAATACCCCACGGCCGTTCCCAGACGGACGTGACCTGTCGCGAGTGATCGTGCAGAAGAACAGGGCAGTCCACTGCATCAAGCTGTACATGAACACGGTACGCACCAGGTTTCCGTAGAGATAGCCTCGCGGATGGATCTTCGTTGGTTTATTATACAAACTTTATTATATTTGTCAATATGCATATGGTTATACGGGCAATAAAAAATAGCCTTGCGGCTAGAAAAAGTGGCATAAAGAATTATCGATTTGCCACCGACTCCCAGGATCGGGAGTCGGTGGCAAATGCGTCTATCAGGTGCCGACGAACGTCAGCGTCAGCGGAAGCTACGCCGTGCCTCGGCGGATGCCTGCCAGTGCTCGAAGGCCGGCGTCGCAAGGACGGGGGCCGAAGCGGGACTGAAGGCGGACGTGGCGGGCCGCACGGTGGGAGCCGAGCTCTGGGTGGTGGTCGGCACGAGATCATCTCCTCGAGAGTTGGCTGCTGACTGGGGCAGCAACCACTGGTAGCGCTGCAAGTAATACTACACCTGCTGTGTGTATAGTGTCAATACAATATTTTAGTCATTTCGAAAAATACAACGTATATTATTTTTATCCCTGTTATATTTTAGCGAATGAATTGCGATCAAAGTTGATGTATAGACCCCAATCTCGGCATACGCATAGTCACGCCGCTACTTCTAAGGCGTCATCAAAGTTATCGACTGTTACGTGAAACGTAAGGGTTATCTTTCATGTAGAATCGCCATTGTTTGTCCCTAGCTTGGCTGATTCCAATACGGGTTGACACTACAATCTCATCAGTGAGCTCGGGTTTCATGAGTAGCCGTAGAGGCGGCTTTCGTAAATCATGGCCATTTAATCTTTTATCAATATCAAGCGCCTGGCATAATTTAGCGGGTCCATTCGTAATCTCAACCCCGCTCTTATCACCGCGTCGGCGACGTAATATATGTTCACCGGACATAGGCTCGACCGCCCGAATCAGGACGGCCGCGCCATAACCTTCTCCGCCAACCACGATGTTGCAGCAGTAATGCATACCATAAGTAAAGTAGACATAGAGATGTCCTGACGGGCCAAACATGATATCAGTCCTCGGCGTTCTTCCCTTATAACTGTGGCTTGCTGCGTCCGTTTGATCGTAAGCCTCGGTCTCGACTATTCGAGCCCGCGTCACTTCGCCATCCATCTCACGTTCGAGCTCACAACCAAGTAGCCTGCGGGCTATCACGTCAACCGCGCCGTCTAATGTTTCGGACAAATCGTTCATCTAGCTGTTACTGTTTTTCGTGCCACTTACCGTCGTCGCTCTTTTCATAGGTCTTTTTTACCGCGTTCCAAGCTAC
The DNA here is from genome assembly GCA_030445245.1 of Candidatus Saccharimonadota bacterium. Lineage (GTDB taxonomy): Bacteria > Patescibacteriota > Saccharimonadia > Saccharimonadales > Saccharimonadaceae > RYN-404. The sequence continues at coordinate 428,486 of JAUCSD010000001.1, forward strand.
CCGATGCGCTACCTCTTCCCGGCTTGCGTCATCACGTCGTTCGTCTGGATCTTTGTATTCATCATAGGCACTATTGAACGCTTCTTTATAGATATCCTGTGCATGCTCAGGCAATGCATGCCTCACTCCCTCTGGCAGTTCGCTTGTTGAATGATATGGCATATACTATTCCTCCTTCAATCTATTATGAAAATAAACCGGTGCCGCCTCGTAATTCGGCTTTTTTGTGTTCTATATCCTGCAATCGACGATCATGTTCTGCTTGCAGCCGCTCCTGCTCTTTCTCAAGCTCAACAGCCCGTGCCTCCTGTAGTACGGCACCTTGGTCATGCTCCTCGGCTGCTCGTTCAGTGGCATTTGCTTCGTCGATGAGTTTTTGGGCCTCTGTACGTTCCATATCCGCCCGAGCCGTATCATTGGCTTTGTCATAGTCGTTAGCGTTATAAGTAAACTTGTCCGCTTGTTTGCGTTTAGCTTCGGCATCAAGACGAAGCTGAAATGCTTTATCTTTTAGTTGCTTCACATTCATAACGTATAGCCTCCCGTATTTCTATTTTACTATGATAATCATTGCCGTCATACCTCATAGGTGATATAGTGTTAGACATAACTGATGAGGTCCATTTCTAAATAGTGAGTGCATTTCTTACAATCGCCATAGTGGTGACACTACTTGGTGTATCCGCAATTTGTTCAGGGCTGAACGTAGCGCTAATGTCGCTTCAGCTAAAGGACTTGCAACACAAGACAAATGCAGGAAACCTCCAAGCTAAGAAGGTACTCCCTTTACGTCGCAATACCCACTTGACCCTTGCGGCTATTCTCTTAACAAACGTCGCTGCCATGTCTACGACTTCACTCGTGCTTGAGAGTGCTCTCTCGGGTCTGCTCGCTGGTATTATCACGACTCTGCTTATGGTGACATTCGGTGAAATCTTCCCGCAGGCATTATTTAGTCGTAAGGCACTTGTTTATTGTGCCCGACTCGCTTTGGTAATGCGCTTTATGATCGTTCTCATGTACCCAATCGCTAAGCCTCTTCAGCTCTTGCTTGACCGATTGTTCACGAAAGAACAAGTATCTCTTCAAACAAGACAGGAGCTGGGCGTTATGATTACCGAGCACCTGGGAAGTAATGTCAGCGAACTTGACGACGACGAGGTAGAGATTATTCGAGGAGCCCTGCAACTTAGCGAGAAGCGTGTTCGCGAGATCATGACGCCCATTAAGCAAGTTTATTGGGTTACCCCAAAAACAGAACTTACTCATGAAAAAATCGATGAGATAAAAAAGATCGGACGAAGCCGTATCCCCGTTTTTAATAAAGAGCGGACACACTGTCATGGACTACTACTCATGAAAGATCTCGTTAACATGGACTTCGATGATGAGACATATACCGTACAAGATCTTAATCTCCACTATGTCCAGCCAATTGGAAGTATGACTGCGCTTGATACGTTGCTCCGTCGCTTTATTTCGACCGGAACGCACCTACTTCCTATCGAAAAGGATAACCGTATCGTCGGTATCGTCACGATTGAAGATGTCATCGAAGAAATTGTCGGCCACGAAATTGAAGACGAGACCGATCGTCGTAACACAAAACCAACAACCGCCTAATCGCATTCTCACCCATCCGTCTGGTATAGTAATAGGATATGAATACAGATAAATCCAACCAACTCGAAGACACAAAACTCGACAACTTCACGCCGATCCCGAACGTTACCGAACTTCAAATCATTGATACTGTTGAAGGAACGGGCGACGTCGTGCCCGAAGGCGCTAAGATCACGGCACACTATACCGGTGCACTATGTGCGGATGGCACGATCTTCCAAAGCTCACATGATTTCGGTAAGCCAATTACCTTTGGTCTTAGCCAGGTTATTGCCGGATGGACAAAAGGTGTTCCAGGCATGAAGGTCGGCGGTACACGTCGTCTTATCATTCCATCGGCTCAAGCATACGGTTCAGCTCGCGCCGCTGCTAACATTCCACCGAACTCAGATCTCGTATTTGATATTGAACTTACGGCCATTAGCTAGTATCTACGGCAAATGATTGCCGCCGGTTACACCAATGACCTCTCCTGTTGTATAACTTGACTCTTGAGACGCCAAAAAAACGAATGCCGGTGCAACCTCGGCCGGCTGGCCAGGTCGGCCCATTGGTGTATTCTGGCCAAATTTCACCAGCTTCTCTTGCGGCTGTCCGTAACTTGGCTGAAGTGGTGTCCAAATAGGCCCCGGTGCGACCGCATTCACGCGGATACCCTTTGGCGCAACCTGCTTAGCTAGACCATGAGTGAAAGCGACGATCGCCGCTTTTGTCGAGGCATAGTCGAGCAGGCCTTCCGAGGGCTGATACGCCTGAATCGAGGCGGTGTTAACGATAGTACTACCTGCTGGCATATGTTTTAACGCGGCCTTACTCAGCCAAAACATCGCAAAGATATTCGTTGCAAATGTTTTCTCGAGCTGCTCAGTAGTGAGTTCTGCGATGTCAGCAACATAAACCTGTTTTCCAGCATTATTGACCAAGATATCAATAGAGCCAAGTTCTTTGACAGTCGCTTCAATAAGTTCATTGCAAAATGGCTCATAGCTAATATCTCCAGGATATGCGACCACCTTAACGCCCGCCATCTCACAAAGACGGATCGTTTCTCGAGCGTCCTTTTCTTCGACAGGTAAGTAATTTATGACAACGTCCGCACCTTCACGAGCATAGGCTATTGCCACGGCCCGACCAATTCCCGAATCTCCTCCGGTAATTAGCGCCTTCCGTCCCTTGAGACGTCCGCTACCCCGATAGGTTACCTCACCATGGTCGGCTTTTGGCTGTAGCTTAGCATCAAGACCAGGTTCAGGTTGCGTTTGCTCAGGAATATCCATCGCCGGATACTGTTTAGTAGGATCTTGCATGGTATATTGATCATTCTTATTCATAGCATCCCCCCATTTATATTGTCTCTCTATTATAAAACTCAATTCTTAAAGCCGTCTATATTTTGACATAAAAAAAGAGCCCTCTTTACATGAGTGACTCTGTTAAAAACAAGTTGTTGCACCCCGGAGGGCGCAGATGGTCCGTTAGTAGGACCACCTGCGCCACTCCGTAGGCTTCGTCGATGAAGCTCAGGCCGCGACGCACTTGGCGTCGAAGATGTTCGGGAACTGCGACAGCACCGGCCAGCGTGAACCCGCGACCCTGAACACACACGTGCCCTTGGTCGGGATCTTCTGCCAGTAGTCAGCCGAGTTCTGCTTCCACCGCAGGACCGAGTCCTCGTTCGACAGCTGGCCGCAGTCGGACGTGTAGATCCGGTACGACCCGTTGTCCCCGCCGCGGTCCTTGTCGGTGACGTGGCAGGTGACCGTACGGTCGCTGCGGTAGGTGGTGCCCCAGTTGAGCAGGGACACGCCACCCACCAGCACGAAGGTGATCATCGCCACGAGGGCAACGACACCGGCGGTCACCTCGCTCGCCAACCCGAAGGCACAGGTCAGCAGGATGAGGAACACGACGATTCCACAGATGATCGCGAAAATTGCGAGACCCATCTTCTTCTCCCTCGTGAGACATTCGACTTAGTTATTTTAGCAGAAATACCACATTTGTCAATACTAATCTCTAATACGTACGTAGTTCTATGTTTTTTAGTTAGAATACCCTGGCAATCGACCACACAAAGCATGTATACTTATCTATAGTATTTAATGGAGTTAGACCATGGCAAAAGGTACAAATCAGCAAAAAGCTGTCAAAAAGAAGAAACAAGTCAAGACGGACGTATAGCCTTAATCGCCTCACCAACTCGGTGGGGCGATTTTTATGTATCGGCTTAACAGCGGACTGGTTATCGAAAAATAGTCTACCAGAGGTCTGATATCTTTACGCGAAGAAGCATGGCAACAAAATACTGAACAACAAAGGCCACCATACTAAAACAAGCGAGCCCACAGCCTACCGTTAGGGCAATCGAATAATCAATGGGTTGTTCTTGGAGAAGTCGAGACATAACCGTCAGCGTTAGTGGTACGAGAATCAGTAGCGCTTTAAGTACAATCACTAACCGGGAGGTTATTTTAATGCGATTTCGTTTCGTATCATGTTTATGTTGAGCTTTTATAACGATTGGCGTCATTGATTCCGCGGTCTTATATACGATTTTGTTACTCGTCTTTACGATACTTCTGGGTAGAACAAAGAAAGCATAGACCGTTATAGCAAGTGCGGCGGCGACAACTACCGTTAGAACGATAACGCCGAGTGGACCAGGCAATGTTAGGCTGAGACCGACAGGTCGTTCAACATAATGACTACTATCACTCGAAGAAATGAGCGACGTCACCGATTGAATCACACTCAAATAGAGTGCAGCCGCCCATATCCATTGTAAGAAACCAAAAAGGTATCCAAAAGAACCGAACGTATTAGCAATACCCTTCTTTACACTACGTTTCGTTTCTTGCTTCATTGGTTTAGCATACTAGATCGTGTGCAACCTTTCCAGACCCTTCCCTTTCTATGTAAATAGAATGATAGCGTAGGAACCCCTGTTTTATAGAGGTCTTCTCTAGGTAGACACGTAATACCTTAGCTTGTATACTTACAATATGAATTTTCGAACCCTCATGCTCTATATCGGCCTCGCAGTTCTTGGCTTTTATATCATTGGATTTATACTTGATCTCGCCGCCTGGGCGCTAGATATAACCCTTACCGTTGGACTCGTCCTCGTGGTTATCGCACTCATCAATAAATTTTACGAGAGCAGAAAAGTTGCAAAAAAATAGATGATAGCTATAAAAAGAACCGACAGCGTGTCGGTTCTTTTTATTTGCTACATGCTCCGTTACATGGCAGCGTTTTTAGGAGCGGGTTCTGGCATAAGTTTCATAATCGACACGTAGATTGCAGATAGGCCCACCAGTGAATATACGATTCGTGCTAGTACCGATCCGGTCCCAAATAATGCGTCAACTAGGTTATAGTCGAAGAAACCAACTAGTCCCCAGTTAAGTCCACCAATAATAATTAGTGCCAATGCTGTTTGGTAGATTACTCTCACGTTCTCTTCCTCCCGTTAAATTGTACCTTCAGTATATGCCTCGTTTTTCATAGGCACAACATACACTGCCCATACATATACAGGCTTTAATTCGACATCACATCAATAAGGAGATATCCTTACTACATAGCTACATCTAAAATAGTGTCGGCAAAATTGCTAAAACGGCTGAACGAATGTTATTCGGGTAAGAGGAGACTACGATGAAAACGGTAAAAGTATCGATACAAGACGAACATACTCTTATGTTGCAAGAGGATGCACAAAAAGGCGACCTCATTGATTTAACATCTATTCACGAAATAGATATTGATAAATCGACAATCGCGAGTGTCGTCAGAACTATTAAAATGAATGAGTTCAATGCACAGCTACAAAAAGAAAAAGAAAATATCGAGCGACAGAAGGAGCTTGAAGCAAAACTAAAGGAACAAGAAATTGTGGACCGTTCACGAGAAGTTATCTCAAAAAAAGAACAAGAAATTGCAGGACTTAATTCGAAGATTGAGACGATCGCAAGACAGACAGAGTCAGATGTGAAACTAAAGGCGCTTGAAGATAGGCAGCGGGTTGAAGAGGAATTTCGCCAGAAGCTGAGTGTCAAAGAGGCTGAGATCAATGACATTAAACACAAGAAGGAACTTGATGAGGAAAAACTCAAAGAGCAACTTAGGTCCAGTGAGACTGCCCTAGTCTCCCTCAAGGAGATGCGTTCAAAAATGAGCACTAAAATGATCGGCGAATCTCTTGAACTGCACTGTGAAAATGAGTTTAATCGAATTCGAGCATTCGCCTTCCCTAACGCAGAATTCACAAAAGACAATAAAATATCCGGCACTGGATCAAAAGGTGACTACATCTACCGTGAAAATGACGAAAATGGTAATGAGATACTATCGATCATGTTCGAGATGAAGAATGAGGATGACAACACTGCTACCAAACATAAAAACAAAGACTTCTTTAAAGAGCTTGATAAAGATAGAAAAGAAAAAGGATGCGAGTATGCCGTACTCGTCAGTCTTCTCGAAAAGGACAACGAATATTATGACGACATAGTTACCGTCCACGAATACCCAAACATGTACTCTATCCGACCTCAGCATTTCATTACAACAATTGGCTTTTTACGCCAAGGCAATATGAAGTCCCAAGCTCTTCGACACGAAATCCATCTATTAAATAATCAAAATATCGACGTGACAAATTTTGAAAGCAACATGCACGCATTTAAAGATGCCTTCGCACGAAACTATAATCTTGCGTCTGATCAGTTCACTAAGGCGATCGACGAGATCGATAAAACAATTGACCATTTGAACAAAGTTAAAGATAACCTATTGAAGTCCGATAACAACTTGCGGCTCGCAAACAATAAAGCGACTGACTTATCTATAAAAAGACTCACGTCTAACAGTCCGAGTGTGGCAAAAGCATTCGAAGAAACGAAGGATTAACGATCAATATAACGTGCAATAGGTCTTCGATTCGTAAATTCACTGTTATTGACTTAACATCGTAATAGTTTTATAATAATATTAGTCATGTCACTCGACTGACGTTCACCGACAGGAAGTGAGACACTCGTGCTCGTGCAAGAGACCCTCTTCTCTCTAACAGGAGTGGAGCCGCCACGACGACTTGCGGCGAATGAACCGTTGCCCGAAGGGGCGACAACGCACACCGTCCTCATCACCGACGATTCCCAGGCGAGCCAGGAGACACTTCCTGTCGCCACGGGACCTACAGGCGATGATGACTGTGACGAATGCCCTCGCTGCGAGCAGGGCTTTCACGAGCAGTGCCGGGGAGGCAACTGCCCCCAAGCCATCACCTGGAATTGAAACAGCCGCGCCCCAGATCGGGGTGCGGCTGTTTCAATTCTTTGCATGATCCAACAAAAAAGGCGGCTCTTTGTTAAGAGCCGCCATAACTTAAAATGCTATTTATTGAGCAGAGATGCCAAGAGCTATACTTACTGCAACGACTACTGAAAGACCTAATCCAGATTCTAACATATCGTTCTCCTTCCCTATTAATGATTGTCTTTTGTGGTGCGCACCACATATGTAATTATATCAATTACCATTCGTGACATAAGGCTTTTATAACATCAAGCCATACGCTCCCCTGTTATAAAATGTAGTAATTTTAAATGCTCTTATTAGTCACGGTTACGATCATATTTGCGTTTGTGCTGCGGCTGCCATGGTCGTCGTTCGTGTTGTTCTCTGGTGTACCCGCCTCGTTTGGTCGTTCCTAGACGAGCCATAAATGCATCGCCAAGATGGGTCTGCATCTTCCCGAGCGCCATAAGCTCACTCCGCTGCTGGCTACTAAGCACAGTGAGCGCGATAGCGCCGTGGGTAATCGATTGTACCTGTTGCTCAAGCTGACGCAGCGGTACAGCTGGAATGCGACGATTATGGCCTTTACCGAGATACCGACGCTCACGCTCTAGTTGCTCATAGAGCCAAGCGGCAAACAGCTCACTAAAGAGACGGCTATTTTGTTTGGTTGCTTCCGTGATCAGCTCACTTGGACCCTCGATTGTCCGACCATTGAACTTCATAAGTTGCCGGGTCGCGAGAGCACCTTGCTGAGAATCATAGTAGGTTTTGCCTGTTCTAACTTTGAAAAGTTCTGGAGACATCTGTTGCAGCCAGAGCGGATCAACCGCAGTGATACCCTGGACAAGATGCAATGTCTCAAGTTCACCCTCATGTGTAGGAATTTGCAGGTCAAACGGCGTACCCGCGATTAGCTTCGGTCGCGAAACCACCGTACTACTCGAAAGCTCACGTTTTTGTTTGTTCATAAGATGCATCACTGTGCCGTCAGGTTCGACCGTCCATAATTGGTGAATCTGTCCCGCAACGATGCATTTGAGAAGTGGCATCGTTTCCGCTTCGCTAATAGGCGTAAGAATGCTTGGGTCGAAGCCAAGATCACGATCAAGCCGTTCCATAACATCCTGTGCTTTCGCGACGTTCTTGCTGATGATCCCAAGATCCTCATAGTCTTCTGGATATATATTCGGCACGGCCAAGAAAACATCGTACTGAGCCAGGAGATCTGATTTAGTCTGTTTGGTATACTTACGCCAGCCAGTATAGCGTGTCCCACCTTTGACGATGCCACCGATTTCCTGAATGCTAATAATTGCAGCCAGTTTAGTCTGTACTGCCTTATCATGCTGCTCGGCTTCAACGAGCATGCGCCCATAGGTTGATTCGACAGGAAAACGCTCCATGCGCCGTCCGATACTCGTAACTTCACCTCGTGGAGTCAGGGCACCGAGACTTATCAGGGTATGCTTGGCCATTTTAAGCGAACGGTGGCTCGGTTCATGATAAAAATCAAGCTGTTCAATATCAATACCGACGTTTGCCAGGCGCAGCGTCAGGCGATCGATATGCTTTCGCAATATTTCAGGAGTGCCGTAGGGAGGACGATCATCAAAATCAAGACATGGCATTGTGTCGAGCGGTGCTAAGATATATTCACCTTTTTTGGTACGTCCAGCTCGTCCTGCTCGCTGTGAGCAATCCGCTTGGGATATCTGAGCGATAAAGAGGCCTTCGACACCATTACGAACCTCGCTACGGCGCTCAAGACCCGAATCTATAACGACATCAATGTCATCGATCGTAACGCTCGTCTGGGCGATATTTGTGGCAAGAATAACCTTACCATTCGGGTATGAGGCGAACGCTTGCTGTTGGGCGTCAGCTTCGAGTTGGCTATGAAGCGGAATAATCGGCACAGCATTTTTAGCCGCAGCTAGCTTTATCATCGAAGCGACATTTTCAATTTCGGCCTTGCCAGGTAGGAAGACGAGCATGTTACTTGCGTGTGTATCAAGCTGTTTAATAATCTCTTCAACAACATCCTTACCCTTACGGCGGGTCACCTCAAAGCTCCGTCCCGGTACATCAATGATGGCATCTGTTCCAAAATAGGTAGCAAGACTTTGAGTTTCAATCGTCGCGCTCATGATCACCACTTTAAAACGAGGCTCTTCTTGGCAACGCTTCTTCGCCCAGGCAACAAGCACTTCCATATTCTCATTCCATTCATGAACTTCATCAAGAACAAGAACTTGCTTTTCGGTCATACCGCTTCCCGTTAGCTCACGGACAAGTTGCAGGCCATCAGTACAATAAAGGATCGTCGTGTCAGAACTGTCATTGCGCTCGTGGGCCGTTCGATAACCGATAATATCATCCGGGTCTTTCCCTGTACGCATAGCCCACTCTTCACGAACGCGTGATGACAGATTTCGGGCTGCGAGAATTCGAGGTTGGGTCACGATCACTTTCGTGTAACCATGTTCGGCTAAATACTGAGGCACCTGTGTACTCTTACCAGCCCCAGTCTCAGCGGTAATAATTGTCACCTGAGCATTATCGACGGCTGACACTATGTCCTGATGACGATCAAAAATAGGTAGGTCTTGAGAAAATCCAAGCTCATTGGCATTCATATGCTTATTGTACAGTACAATAGTATCTATGAAGCCATTTCTTACACTCGACGAAAGTTCAATTGACCCCACTCTCGAAGCCCCTAGCCGTGAAGGCTATTCCCTACGTCAAGCTGCTCGTGCAGTCGTTAGTGACGAGGCTGGCGCTATAGCCCTCCTTCACGTAACACGTGATAGTTACTATAAACTACCCGGTGGCGGCATCGATGCTGGTGAAGACCCGCTTCAAGCACTTGAACGTGAACTTCTTGAAGAGATCGGATGCCGTGCGACCATTACTCATGACCTCGGTACGGTCCTCGAACAACGATACTACCAAGAGATGACACAGATATCCCACTGCTATATTGCGAATCTCATCGGCGAAAAAGGACAACCCGATTATACCGATGAAGAACGTGAGGCTGGGTTTGAAATCGTTTGGGCAAAAGATATCCATGCTGCAGTCGTACTTCTTGAAAGCAGTGTCGAGACGGCAGCTGATGACATCGATATCACTTTCATGCGGATGCGTGATGTTGCGATCACAAAGAGAGCTCTCACGTTTCTTACTCAATAAATATTATTGACACGAAATATCTATACTTCTTATAATAGAAGTAGAAGCATTATGCTTCTCCCCATGTAATAAGTAATTAATACGAAAGGAGAAAAAAATAATGAGTAATCTCGTAAGATACGACCCCCTCGCAGAGCTAAACGCTCTACAGAAACAATTCTTTGGGGATGATTGGCTTTCGCCGCTCAAAGGAGTCAACATCCCTACCACGGATGTCTATACGAACAAAGGAAATGAGCTCGTCGTCGAAGCACACCTTCCAAATTTTGCCGAGAATGATGTCGACGTACACATTGATAACGGCGCGCTGATCATTCAAGCCGAAAAACATGAGAAGGAAGAAGATAAAGATAAGAAATACGTCGTCCGTGAAAGCAGTAGCAGCTTCTATCGCCGCATCCAGTTACCTGAAAGAGCAGACGACGGCAATGTCAGTGCTCACCTCGATGATGGTATTCTAAAAGTAACCGTACCGCTCACACCACTGCCTGAACCAAAGAAAATTGCCATAAAAAATAAGACTACAGCGAAGAAAAAATAAAGACATAATCCAGCCCGCACATCCTTGACAAGAGAGTCCCTGAAGACTCATCACTGTTAGGATGTGCGGGCATTTTTGATTGCCGCCTCATACGTGATCGTGTTCTCCGTATCAGTCGCCGTATCGTCCGCACAATGACGACGACACCGGCTGCAACGACCGTCACGATATCAACCGACCGATAGAGAAGCCACCGACTAATCGACGATGATTCAAGTAGCTCGAGTTCATCTTCGATTGGTACGTAGTCCTTCTCGCACAGCGCGTCCTGCTCGTCAAGGAGAATATACAGCTCCTTAATCTCAGTAACGGCTGCGTTGCCTCCGAGTAACACATCAAGTGCATTCAGCTGATCGCGCCGAGCCGACAGAACGTCATAACGAGCGTCCGAGGACTTGAGGCGACGTAGAAGCACTCTTCTTCTTAGCCAACACCGAAACCATCTCATCAAGAGATCCTCTCCTAAACGGCAGATACGTGTATCGTACGTATGACGAGGTATATTATGATATGTATTGTATCTTTTTACAATTAAAATGTCTTCTAGCTTGGTAGCAATTGTCCGGGACAAGTCGAAAGAACCCCAGTAATCGCGTCTTTTTCAGCGGCCGTTACCCATAGCGTATACTTTTTCTTGACCGCGACCTGACGTGCGACATACTGGCAGCGAAAGGGTTTATTCGGCGGCAACCAGGTTGCCGCATCACCATCCGATTTTTGTTGATTGGCCGTGCCATCAACAGCGAGAAGTTCGAGCGGATCGTTAGCGAGCGTCTCGCGCTGAACTAAAGAGAGTTGTTGAGCTCCCTTCTGCCACGCATCACTGAGTGCAACGACATGATCGATTTGCACATCGCTGCTTGAGGTTTCTCCTCGCTTAAATACAATAACGCTCCCCGTGTAGGGATCATTCAGCGTGCCGCTTACCACCTGACACTTTTCATTAGTGACACTATTTGTAAGATCTCGTTTTAAGATACTGTTACGCGTGTCACAGCCCTGTATGCTATCCCAGCCATCGCCGAATTGGGCACGGGTATAGCCCGTTTTTGGGGCACGACCTTTGACCGTAAGCTCGTTTAATACCGTAGCGGCATCACCCGTAGCTGTCGCTCTCGCGGCAGACTTAGGAGTGGAGGATGATTGTGAGATTTGCTGCCGTATACTAGGATCGAGCAAGAATGTTGTCGCCGCGCCAACGATAAAAGTAAGGACCGCAAGGATCAGACGAAGTTTGGATGAACGTTGCATATATCCATTATACCTCTGTTACAATAGATATATGCAAACCGTTTCTCGACTTATCGACCAATTCGTTCCCAAGCACTACCAATTAACTCTTACTCACGACCGCAAAAACCGCACGTTTACTGGTTCCGTGAGCATCAATGGTACGTCACCAATGAGTACCGGACAGGTTGTCGTTCACGCCAAAGATCTCGTCATCGAATCAGCGACGCTCGATGGTAAGCAAGCGAACGTGACGACCGGAGAAAATGACGAGTTGATAATCACCCACCACGATATCAATGAGGGTCGACATATTGTCGTTATTAGCTTCAGTGGCCGCATCACAGATTCAATGCATGGCCTCTACCCCTGCTACTACGAACATGAAGGAGCGAAGAAAGAACTTCTTGCAACCCAGTTTGAAAGCCACCATGCTCGTGAGGTTTTTCCATGTATTGACGAGCCTGAGGCTAAAGCGACATTTGAGCTTATCCTGACAACCGAGCCAGAAGTGACCGTACTTAGCAACATGCCAATAAAGCAGCAACGACTTGAAAGCAATCAGCTTGTCACCTTCTTTGAAACGACTCCACGAATGAGCACCTACCTACTCGCCTGGGTTGTTGGAGAGCTTCACCGTAAAACCGCTATCACAAAGGGCGGCGTAGAGGTTAATGTTTGGGCTACCCCAGCGCAGTCACTCGAAAGCCTCGACTACGCGCTTGATTTCGCCGTTCGCTCAATCGATTTCTTTGATGACTATTTCGGAGAGCCGTACCCACTACCTAAATCTGACCATGTCGCCATACCCGATTTTAGTGCCGGCGCCATGGAAAACTGGGGACTTATCGTGTACCGTGAGGTCGCGCTGTTAGTCGACCCGGTTACAACAGGCATTAGCGGTAAACAGTATGTCGCCAGCGTCGTGGCGCATGAATTGAGCCATCAATGGTTTGGCAACCTCGTTACAATGAAGTGGTGGAATAACCTTTGGCTAAACGAAAGTTTTGCCAGATTTATGGAGTCGTATGCCCCCGACGCCTTGCATCCCGAATGGAATACCTGGCTTGATTTTGCATCCAGTGAAACAATTTCGGCACTTCGTCGTGATAGTCTTGAGGGGATTCAGCCAGTGCAAACCGAGGTTAATCATCCGGATGAGATTAATACTCTATTCGATCCTGCCATCGTCTATTCAAAAGGTGCTCGACTCCTGCGCATGCTTGAAGAGTATATCGGCGCCGATACGTTCCGTGCGGGTCTTGCGGCTTATTTTGCTGCCTACAAGTACGGTAATACAGAGGGTGATGATCTTTGGAAGATGTTTAGTGCTGCAAGTGATAAGGATATTGCCAGCTTTATGAATGCATGGATTACTCAGTCGGGATATCCCGTTGTTCATGCGACCCAAGTGAGCGACCAGCTGACTTTGTCTCAGGAACAATTCTTCGTAGGGCCACATCAGCCCTCGGAAAAACTATGGCCTATTCCCCTTGGAGCCACTGACCCAGACGTACCACAGATCCTTACAACCAAGAGCGTGACGGTGACACGATCGCTTGATGAGCCACTCCGTCTGAACGTCGGTGACACGGCGCATTTCATCACCCATTACGACACACAGTTACTTAATGATCTCGTGCATCTCCTTCGTAATGGGGAAATGCCACCACTCGATCGGCTTCAATTGCTCAATGAACAGACACTTCTTGCCCGAGGTGGCGTCATCTCAAGTGCTAGCTTGATCCCATTGCTCGACGCGTATAAGCACGAAACAATTGAGGCCGTATGGAATATCATCAGCCTCACCATTAGTGAACTACGAAAATTCGTCGAAACTGATACCGCAGCAGAGTCAAAGCTCCGTGGCCTAGTTGGCGTTCTTGCCCATGAACAATACGAACGCCTCGGCTGGAGCCAAGTCGCTGAGGAATCGGAGAGCGACACAAAACTCAGGGCAGCCATTATTAGTCTCATGGTTTATAGTGAAGATTCTGAGATTATCGAGACGGCGAAAAAGCTGTACGAGTCATCATCACTCGACAGTCTTGACCCTGAACTGCGTCCGTTAATTCTGAGCACGGTAGTACGCTACGGTAATGATCCGACGATCATCGATACGCTCCTCGCAGCACATAAAGCAACCCATTCAGCAGAGCTGCGTGAAGATATAGCAAATGCATTGACCTCAACACGCGATAAGGAGATCATAACACGTCTACTTGGTCTTATTTCCGATAGTAGTATTGTCCGATCTCAGGACATGACACACTGGCTCATATGGCTCCTTCGCAATCGTGATGGGAGAGAACTTGCCTGGCAATGGCTCCAGGACAACTGGTCATTCATTGAACGAACCTTTGGTAGTGATAAGAGCTACGATGCATTTCCAAAATACGCCGCAAGCTTTCTTGCCACCCGTACACAACTTGAAGAATATAAATCTTTCTTTACCCCGATGCTTACCAACCCTGCTCTCGCTCGTGTTATCACCATTGGCCTCAGTGAGATCGAGGGCCGAGTTGCCCTAATCGAACAAGACAGCGAAGCGGTTCACGCTGAACTGGCTAAGCTTTAGTTTTAGCATAATATGAATTATCTGGTACGGATGTATCACGATACCTACGCAGCGGCGCGAATGATAACCGATGCAACGGCGATACGCCCAATGTTTCAATAGCCGCTCGATGCGCCGCCGTCCCATAGCCTACGTGTCCGGTAAACATATACCCCGGAAATACCTCATCGAGGTGTTTCATATAGTTATCCCTGGCTACTTTAGCAACAATTGAGGCTGCCGAGACACTGGGGATGAGTAGATCAGCTTTTGGTAGCAACGTCACTCGTGGGTCATCGATAAGCGCAATCGTCCCGTCAATAATGATCTCCGTATAGTCCGGTCGAATGTGAGCCAGCGCCCGACGTGAAGCGAGCTTCAAGGCTGCGCTGAGGCCAATGGTATCGATTTGTTTTGCACTCACCCAACCGAGTCCAATCGCAAGTGCTTGCTGTCGAATCTGGATGTCGAGCGCTTCCCGTTGCTTCCTGGTAAGTTTTTTGCTGTCAGTAAGACCTGGAATCGATGCATCACCAAGCAGTACTGCACCGACCACCATCGGTCCGGCCCACGCTCCGCGTCCTACCTCGTCAATACCAACAATCATATATGCTATGGTATCACGATATATTCTATTCATCCGCGCATTGATGAATCAAATCTCCTCAGGTTATCCCGACTGACGAACTGGCATGATAGAGTCGCGCTGGCTCGTCAGCGGGATTCTATCATGTTACTACTTAGACAATCTCTCAATTGAACATACATTGACGAGCAATCCCGGTAATGCTACGCTTTACTTGACCTTGAGAATCTGATTCGCAAAGGAGCCATCGTGCCTGAACGTAAGATGAGACTGCCAAGTGACACCGTACTGGTGCGACGCCTCAGGGGAGTCGGTCACTCGTCGTATGCCATCAAGCATCTTCATCCGCGCATCATCGAAGAGCTGAGAGCCGGCGAAGGTGCCCTCACTGCAGGAGTCATCATCGCACGTATCATCAACGCGATCGAGGACTACTCGAGATACAACTATCCCCTCTCTCCACGCCAGATGAGCATATGGCTAGAGCTCTATCTTCGAGCTGTGATCACAGACTCGAGGATCCGGGCCCAGGCACTGCGGATACTCATCCAAAGTCATGCCCCCGAGTAGTCGTGCAAGATAGGATTCTGCTGCTACTCGGTGGGTCTTATCTTATTTTGCCATAACCTTATACCTATAAGCGAACGATGAATTGACGAGTCATATTGAGCGTGTTAGTCTTTAACTAACCTTGAGGGTTCAATCCATTCAGGAGTTGAGACGGTGAATAGTCAGAAGAAATTCAAACTGCCAAACGACGCCGAGCTGGCTCGACGTCTTCGCATCGCCGACAATCGGCCAGAGATTGTCAAGAATCTTCACCCACTCATCGTCGAAGAGCTGAAGGCTGGCGAAGGCGTTCTTAGCTCGGCAGTCATCATCTTACACCTAGCTAGCGCATTCGAGCGCTACGCGCCAGACAACACTCTTTCGATGATCCGCACCAAGAGTGAGTGGATGGATCGCTACCTCAAGGCTCTGATCACCGATCGGGAGATCCTGAGTCAAGCACT
Organism: Candidatus Saccharimonadota bacterium; assembly: GCA_030445245.1. Taxonomy (GTDB): domain Bacteria; phylum Patescibacteriota; class Saccharimonadia; order Saccharimonadales; family Saccharimonadaceae; genus RYN-404. The sequence goes on from JAUCSD010000001.1 coordinate 444,538, forward strand.
CGGACACTCTGATCAAGGTCGTCGTGCCCGCCGATAGGATGGCGAGAGGTCTCGCTTTCTTCGGCGGGATTCTCTCATCGCCATATCTAAAACAACCCCGATATAGTATCGGGGTTGTTTTTAAAGAAACGAGAATTATTTAGTTTCGGTTGGTTCAGTTGTTTCTGTTTGGGCTTCAGCTTCAGGTGTTTCAACATTGTTGATACCTTCACGGTCGAAGTTTTTAGCAACAAGACGAGCACTCTTACCGCTACGGTTGCGGAGAAATGAAAGATAGTTACGGCGAACCTTAGCACGACGGACTACTTCTACCTTGTCAACTAGGGGGCTGTGAAGCAAAAAGCTCTTCTCAACACCAACACCACTCGTAATTTTACGAACGGTAATACGTGACGTGTGTGAATTTTTGTTATCGGTACGGATAACAACGCCTTCAAAGATCTGGATACGTTCTTTAGCGCCTTCTTTAATTTTTTGGTGAACACGAACCGTGTCACCGCTGCGGACGTCAACGACGGCTGACTTCTTCTGCTCGTCATTAACTTTTTGGATTAGTGCAAAACTCATTATTCTCTCGCTTTACTCGTTTATATGAATACAATCAGTTACCTACTATACCAGATCACTCTCTATTTTTAAAGGGGTTTGACGCATTTTAGCATGCTAAACAGCACTATGACTACAATCGGTTAACTTGTTCGAGGATTTTGAGTGGATATAATAGAAATTCATCATGTTGGCCCTCGAGATTTTCATGCACAATCGCTCCATACCGACGAGCCATATCCACGTGCACGTGCCGGGCAGATTTTGGATAGAGTACATCGTGATCCATAAAGCCCAAGGTAACTGTTGCACCTCGATTGATCATCTTCACGGCAAGCTGCGCCGGATCAAATCGACGCACTCGCATCACTTGGCCCAAGTTATACCTAGGCTGCCGCACATGCTCACGAAAGACTCGCTTGTGATAGGCTTGTATTTTTTGCGCCCGCTCTTCCTTCAAATACCCACTTCTCATCAGCGATACGGTTTTAGCTAGCGTCCGCCATGCTATAACTAGCAATGGCCCGGGAACTGGCGGTGCTATGGCAATGATTTCTTTGGGTGTCATATCTTCACAGAGCAACAGACCTGCTGAATGCGTGATAACAATCCCATCACGAACAATTTGAGAAATTTCGGCCAAATTCTGTTGCGCCTCACTAAATGACACGCCAATGACAGGCTGGTCATAATGCTCAGAAAGCTCATCAGCCACAAGGTCAACCTGTAAACGATTACTACCGAAACCGCCAATAAAAACTAGTTGTGCCATAGGATTACTATTATCGTCACTATGATAAGATTTGTCTAGATGACCCGGTTGATCTCTTCGAGGGTCGTTTCACCTCGGAGCGCCGCGAGAACCCCGACCTGCAGAAGAGTCAACATCCCGCCACGAGTTGCAGCTTCTTCAATAACCTCAGTATGAATATCTTTGACATCACCTCGAAGGAATTTTTGAATGTCTTCTGTTACGACCATCTGCTCCATGATAACCACACGACCTTTGTATCCAAATGGAACATCGTCTGTGCTGACAGGACGCCATAGCTTGAAATTATCAAGGTCGGGCTTTTCTACGTCATCTGGTAGATTTTTGAGAACGTCTCGCACATACTGGCGCGTGGCCTCGTCGGGTTCATACTCTTCCTTTGAGGCATCATGCAGACGCCGCACAAGACGTTGGGCGATAAGCAGACGGATTGCTGAGCTAAAGATTGGGTTAACGCCAATGAGATCAATCATACGGCTAAAGGCCGCACTCGTTGAGTTGGCGTGAAAGCTGGAAAGTACAAGATGTCCCGTAATCGATGCCTGGATTGCAGTCCTTGCAGTATCCTGGTCACGGATCTCACCGACCATCACAACATCAGGGTCAAGTCGGAGGACTGCACGCAAACCATCGGCAAATGTTTGACCGCCCGTAGTGTCGATAGGAATCTGTGAAATACCACTCAGCCCATACTCGACTGGATCTTCAAGAGTAATCAGTTTACGATCGGATGTATTGAGTGCATTGAGAATGCTATAGAGTGTAGTCGACTTACCCGAACCAGTCGGTCCCACCATGAGAACCATGCCGCGAGGATGGCTAATGATCTCATCGATCTCCTTACGTTGCCTGGCAGGAATACCTAATAGATCAAGGTTCAGGAGACTTTCGTCGAAGTTAAAAAGACGAAGCACCGCGTCTTGGCCATACATGGTCGGTACGGTCTCTACACGTATGTTGAGCAGGTGGGTTGCATCGTCCCGAGTAATTTCTTTCTGGATGTGACCAGATTGAGGTTGAGAGGCTGCCGTAGAGATATTAGCTCGAGAACCCAGCTCGCCCATGATAATACGATATCGGTCTTTTTCAAGCTCGGCAACTGGGTGTAGCGCGCCATCAATACGCATACGAATTCGAATAAAGGCGCGTTCATTCTCAATATGAATGTCGCTGGCACCGAGTTTATCAGCCTGATTGATGAGATAATCGAATACCTGGTCACTACCGACCGAGTTAAGTGTCTTACTTACCTGTGTAATCGTTTCGCTATCACCCTCTTTAGCGATTTCGATATCATCGTAGATAACTTTTTTCGGCGGATCATAGCGATTCATGAAGGCTTTGAAGCCACTACCGCTAATGAGCAAGAATTGAGTGTTACTACCGTGTTCGGTATAATTTGTTTCCATTTCGCGAATAAGTGACTGCGGTGTTTGGCTTGTTACACCAAAACGATAGGGTTCAGTACCACCTCCTGACATAAGAGGAACGATGTAGCCTTTATACATATCAGGAACTTCGAGTATACCGGTCGTAAGCGGTAATGTCTTTTCAATTTCACGAGTATCGAGATATTGAAGGCCTAAGATGGCCGCGCGTTTTTGGGTGGATTTCTCATCTTCTTCGCGCCGATGCTGTTGAATTCTGTCTTCGTCCATTACATGTATGTTATCAGAAAACATAAACATTTTATAGTGGTATAATCGGTACAACGTGCCGGAGATTATTGTTATTACCCATAATATCCGCTCGACGCATAACGTCGGGTCAATTTTTCGTACCTGTGAAGGTTTTGGAGTATCCAAACTCATTCTTAGTGGATATACTCCCTATCCGACAACCAAGGATGACCCCCGTTTACCTCATATTCGAGACAAGTTAACCACCCAGATTCACAAAACAGCTCTCGATGCTGAGAATCTCGTACCGTTTGAATATCAGGAAGCTCCTGATATTACCCACTTACGTGCGGAAGGATATACTATTGTCGGCCTTGAACAGGACATGCGTTCAGTACCCCTTAGTACCTACACTCCTCCAGAAAAGATCGTGCTTTGGCTCGGTGAAGAGGTCGAAGGAATGACCACTGCGCAGCGTGACTTATGTGATGTCCTGGTTGAAATACCCATGCAGGGCCAGAAAGAATCTTTTAACGTGAGCGTAGCCTGTGGGATTGCGCTCTATGGCCTAACGGTCGCGGAAGTGAACAAAGACAACACCTGATGAAGCGATCTCCATCGTACTGTACTGACCAGTACCACCAAAGTTGTACTGACTAACCGCTACCCAGCCACCGCCAAGAATAGCTTCAACCAGCATGGCGTGACCAATTGGGGCAAATCCTGGCGTTGAAGGGAGAATGGCAACCGCACCGACTGAAGGATTGTGATCGACTGTCGCGCCCATCATGCTCGACGTGCTAGATGGCCATTGATTTGCGTTACCAGCACCCGAGAAGTTCGTGACGTATTTACCATACTGCGTATAGGCAGCCCAAGCGGTGTAGCTCACACATTCTCGGTTGTATAGCCCCCATTGATCCGTATAGCTATCTTGATCGCCACATAACGTATAGCCGCCACCGCCACAACCAGAGTTACCACTATAGTTACGGAACTGGAATGAGCCGACCGTACCATAGTTACCACCATTGGTAACCCGAGCAAGCGCAGCACGTTGTTGAGCCGCCACTTCTGCCATCTGCGCTCGAGTACTCGCAATTTGGCTTTGGTATGCCGCTTCTTCGCCCTTTGTCTGATCGAGAAGCTGTTGCTGTTCTGCCTCCTTAGCAGCAAGAGATTCACGCTGAAGTTTCTGATCTTCGAGTACCTTCGTAACTGCCTTTTGATCAGTTTCAAGTTGAGCTTTGAGCGTCTTTACTGCCGTGATGGTTGAATCAAGTTTCGAACTAACTGAGTTGCGATACTCGTTCCTGTCCATGTAGTCGCCCACATTCTTACTACTCGCTAGCATTTCAAGAGGCGTGATGCCTTTATCGACATATAAATCGGCAACAATTTTTCCAAGAGCGTCCTGATTATCTGCAAGCTTTATCTTATTTGCTGCGATATCAGCGGTAAGTTGATCGTACTTTGCCTGAGAAAGGTTAAGTTGTGCTTGGATAGCGTTCTTTTCCTCGGTTAATGCAGCGACTGCGGACTCTAGTGAGTCGGCCTGCTTATGGAGTTCGCCCGCTTTAGACTGATACTGGTTGATCTGGTCCTGCAAGGCGTTTATTTGTCCGTTGTAATCGACAGCATGTACGAGTGAATTTGTTAACTGAAGGGGTGCAGCTATCGATACAATAGCCGCGCAGACACCTAGTGCAATGCGTTTAGAGACGCTTTTTGGTATAAATACAAATATATTTTTAGTCACTATATTTAACGCTATCATAAGCTTTATACAAGCGCAACGACCCTACCCCATAGACGTTGTTTATTTTAATACGACACAGTCTTCGCCAAGCTGTTTGACTAATTCGCCCAATAGATCATCACAGCCATCAACGCCAAATGGCAACTTAATTGCTGATTTTTTATCAGCCCCAAGAACGAGCACTATATCCGTGTGCCCCTTGTATTCTCCACATATTCGTTTGAGTTGCAAAAGAGCATCATGATCATCGGGATCTTTGATATGCACAAATAACTTCTTAACAGGAGGTATGTCTATGATTGGACGAGGCTTAGGAACTGGAGAAGGTTCGTCTTTTGGCATCGTGCTCGCTGGAGCGCTCACCGTATCACCCTTGCCATGCTTTGCTTTGAACTCAGCCACACGCATTGCCTTTACTTTAGCGCTCATCTTGGGTGCCTCCATTTTACGACCAGTCGATTCATATCCTCGCAGTTCAGCGTCACTGACTTCAATAATCTCATCAGCGATCATCTTAGCGTCATCTCCCATGTTACCGTCACGATCTCGAGCACTGATCTTACCTGTCACTCGTACGACCGCGTCCTGGACGAGCTTCGCGCCAACCTGTTCGTATAGATTCGGGAACACAATGATTTCCCCTTCACCGGATTTGTCTTCAATTCCGAGAAAGGCCATCTTCGTACCTGACTTCGTAATGATTGTCCGAACCGTACTGACAAGACCTCCGACAGTTGCCTTTTTGCCATCGACATCAGGTCGCATCTGCGAGAGCGGGATCGTCTGTTCATTAAAGTATGCGTCGTAGTTATCGAGTGGGTGCGCGCTAATGTAGAGACCGAGCAGTTCACGTTCCCAAGTGAGTCGTTCTTTCTCTGTATATTTGACTGGTGCCGCTTGAAGCGTAATTGTCGGTTGGATGTTCGTATTGTCACCCATACTCCCGAAGAGATCAGTTTGACCGCTAAGCGCTTCTTTTTGGACCTTACTGGCAAATGCCTGAATCGTCTCAAGGTTGAAAAGGAGATCCGAACGGTCACCAAAAGCATCGAAACCGCCCGACTTTATGAGCGAATCCCAGGCCTTCTTGTTGAACTTACTTGTACTGACACGCTTCGCAAAGTCCTCGACACTCAGGAATTGACCGTGTTCACGAGCACGAAGTATCTCTTCGACGGCTCCGGTTCCGACACCCTTGACCGCCGCCATACCGAAACGAATCTCGTTTGCGTTTGGTACGACTGCAAATTCAACGAAAGATGTGTTCACGTCTGGAGCAAGTACGTTAATACCCATATGTCGACACTCGGCAATCTCAATCGCAAGTCGATCGATATCGTCTTGGTCACTTGTCATAACTGCCGCCATGAAGGCGTCTGGATAGTGCGCCTTGAGATATGCTGTCCAGTACGAGATAAGACCGTAACAGGCCGCGTGAGACTTGTTGAAACAGTAGTTGGCAAACTCTTCAAGCTGATCCCAGAACTTCTCAGCTGTCGCTTTATCAGATCCACCGTGCTTGATTGCTCCTTCAACGAAATCAACTTTCACTTTACGCATGAGATCAATTTTCTTTTTACCTACCGCTTTACGAAGCGTGTCGGCTTGGCCACCGGTAAATCCGCACCATTCTTTCGAAATCTGCATGAACTGCTCCTGATAGACGAGGATGCCGTAAGTACTCTTTAACGAGTTCTCCATGCCGCTATGGAGGTAGGAGATTGTTTCTTCACCATGTTTGCGCTTAATAAAGCTATCGATAAATTGCATTGGTCCTGGACGATATAAAGCCACCATAGCAATGATGTCTTCAAAGACGGTTGGTTTCAAATCACGAAGGTATCGTTTCATACCGGCTGACTCAAGCTGGAACACTCCGGTCGTATCACCTCGCTGGAATAGCTCGTACGTCTTTGCGTCATCAAGCGGAATCTTAGAAAGATCAATCTCATTTTTATATACCTTTTTGATAATGCGCAGTGCATTATTGATAATCGTCAGGTTCGAAAGACCTAAAAAGTCCATTTTGAGGAGTCCGAGTTCTTCTACTTCTCCCATCGGAAATTGTGTTGAGACCACTCCCTTTTGGGCCATCTCAAGAGGCAGGAACTTTACTAGATTATCCGGAGCAATCACAACACCACAGGCATGCACCCCGTGAGAACGAATTGTTCCCTCAAGACGCACAGCATAATCAAACACCTGCTTAGCGGTCGGGTTCGTTTCATATTCTTTTTTAAGGTCGACGTCTTCTTTAATACTGACCTTGAGTGGAATGTGACGACCCTGGGCTGGGGGTGGAATCATCTTACTTAATCGGTCGGCTTCGGCGTATGGCACCTGCAACACACGCGCCACGTCACGCACGGCAGCACGAGCCGCCATCTTACCAAACGTCACAATATTAGATACTCGATCAGAGCCATATTTGTTCGAACAGTATTGGATCACCTCATCACGACGCGTATCCTGGATGTCCACATCAATATCCGGCATGCTAATACGATCAGGGTTCAAGAAACGCTCAAACAGAAGACCGTATTTCAATGGATCGAGATCGGTCACATTCAGAGCATAGGCGATGATAGATCCGGCGGCGGATCCACGTCCAGGACCAAAAATAATTCCCTGAGCTTTACCCCAGTTAATAAAGTCCTGGACGATAAGGAAGTAGCCGTTATAGCCCATGTTCTCAAGCACTGCAAGTTCCATGTCGACACGTTCGCGAACTTCGTCGCTCAGGAGCGGACGAATATCCTCAATCGACATCTCGTTCGCCTCATCTTGAGATTTATCATGATATCTCTTAGCAAGACCCCGGAACACGAGCTTATCAAGGAAACTCTTTTCACTCTCCCCTTCTGGTACGGGGAACTTAGGGATAAGAATGCCACCAAGATCAAGTTTTACGTTACATCGATCCGCAATACGGCGAGTGTTACGAACAGCCTCGGGATTAGTTTTCCCCCAGCGCTTGATGATCTCGACTGGATCAGTCACGTGAAGCTCAAAGTCTTTGAGGCTCATGCGCTTTTCATCCGACAAGAAAGCACCTGTGCCAACACAGAGAAGAATCTCGTGGGAAGCCTGATCATCGTGAGATATATAATGACCATCGCTAGTTACGACACAGGGAATATCGAGGTCTTCAGAAAGACGCTCGAGGTGCTTGTTAATTCCAACCTGCACGTCCCACTTCGCGGGACAATCTGGATGACCGTGATCTTGGAGCTCAAGATAGTAGCGATCACCAAAAACAGACTTGTACCAAGCAGCAATTTCCTTGGCACCCTCATAATCATCATTACGCAATCTCTCGCCAACTTCACCACTTGCGCAGGCTGAGAGGATAATCAGTCCTTCGTTATATTCCTCGAGGAGCTCATGATCGATACGTGGCTTGTAGTAGAGACCTTCAAGGTTAGCCTTCGTCGAAAGCATCATGAGGTTTTTATAGCCGACCTCATTCATGGCAAGAATAATAAGGTGATAACGTGCCTTGTCCTTTTGTGGATCACGGTCATGACGAGACCGAGTGGCTACATATGCCTCCATACCAAGGACGGGTTTGACTCCTGAATCTTGAGCGAACTTATAGAACTCAACGACACCAGACATTGTGCCATGATCGGTAATGGCAACGGCTTCCATGCCCATCTCCTTGGTTATTCCCACGAGTTCAGGTATCTTACTTAAACCATCTAGCAAGCTGTGGTGAGTGTGATTATGCAAATGTACATAATCTGCCGTCTTTAATTGCGTGTCTACCGCAACCTTCTCTAGTGTGTCTACCCTCATAACTATCTCTAGTATAGCAAGTATTAGTCTACTTGCTGAGTCGTTTTGTTTACAACGCTTATGGCTATTTCTTATTATTTTGAATTGATTGCTGGATTTGTTCTACTTGATTGCCAATACCGGGAATATTGATGAAAAAACTTAATATCCATGCGAGTAACGCAATAACAACCGTACCGCCGATTACAGTACCGACACCCAGGAAAATACCACGAAAGAAATTCATCTTGTAGACTTGTGCGCGATTACGGTTAAAATCGTAAAATAAATCCTCAAGGATTGCTTGGCGGGCGTCTCGTTCATTATCTTTCTTTAATTTTTGCGTCACCTTGTGTATTGCATGTTTAATTGCCATTAGACTGCTCCTCGTTTAAAAAAATGACACACTGATGTTTCTAGTGTGCCATTTTTAAGATTCATGCGCAAGACGTCTTACAACTAGCGCTTACCTGAGATATCTCTCTTTGCATCATCAATAGCCGATTGACCGCGTTCTTTATATTCGTCGATTCGTCCGCGAACATCTTCAAGCGCTTGGCCCGATTGGTCTTTTATCTCCTCAGCACGGCTGGCGGCTTCGCGCTTTAGCTCGGCTGCCTTGCCTTTAATGTCTGCACGGGTCTCTTTACCAGATTTAGGAGCAGTAAGAACTCCAGCGACGATACCCGCAACGGCTCCGATGATAGCACCTACGGCAAATTTCGTTTTAGACATACAATCTCCTTTTTTGGATTATTTTTTTCGCTTATTAAACATTTTTTTCGCAAGACCGAATATGAACATCGGTGAGCTGAACTTACTGAATCCAGCAGCCGCAGATTCCATGTGTTCGACAGTACGCTGGGCTGAATTTGTAACTGTCTTGATCTGACGCGTCACCTTTATGAGCATCGCAACCAGTACGATCGCGAGCAGTAAGAATATCGCCAGAAAAATCGACAGTATAATTACAAGAATTTGCGCCCATTCCATTATGAATTCTCCTTTATAAGAGTCACGTTACGTAGCCAGGCAGGCTACTTTTTAATCATGCGTACGATGTAGATAAGTAGAATCGCACCAAGTACTGCTACAACGAAGCTATAGAGGTTAAACCCGTTGACACCGCTGCCACCGATCAGCTGCACAAGCCAGCCGCCAACAAGTCCACCGATAATACCAAGAACAATATTCTTAAGCAGTCCGCCTTCTTCGTGAGTAATCATATTCGCGACAAATCCCGCGAGACCGCCAAGTATAATCCATCCGAGCCAACCCATATACGTTCCTCCTTATGTCTTATGTTGTATTTCCATTGTAAATGATTTTTCAATAAATTGAAAAATCATCCATTGTTTGTAAGCTTATCCTAACTTGGATTTGATATGTGCCAACAGGTCAGGCCCGAGTTCCTCATGATTGAGACCGAAGTCGATAACCGTTTTGAGATACTCGAGTTTATCACCCGTGTCGTAATAGGTGCCATTTTGTATCTCATAAGCAAAATAGCTGTGACCTTCGTTAATCATTTTTTGCATAATCGGCTGGAATGTAAACTCTCCTTCACCATTGAACTCATGAAAAGCAGGTTCAAGATAATTGAAGAAATCACCTTTTAGTAGGTAGCTGCTGACTGATGCGAGATCAGAAGGGGCATCTTCTTTGCCCGGCTTCTCAACAATATGAGACATCTTGATAAGACCATCATCAATGACTTGACCAGCGGCAATACCATAGCGATCATATTCGCCATCTGAGAGTACCTTTTTACATGACAGCACCGCAGCGTCGTTTTGCATATGAACATCGATCATTTGTTGAAAACGACTTGGTGATGCAACAATAAAGTCATCTGCCCAGGTATAAATGAACGATTCGTCCTTACCGATAAGATGAGCGGCACTCATGAGCGGCGTTGCGTTGCCGTAAGGGCCTTTCTGACGAACATAGATGAAGTTCGCAAGGTTTGACAGCGCTTCAAGTTCAGCGATATAGTGTTCCTTCTTAGGTCCACCGGCACGAAGATTTGCAAGTAGGTCTTCGTTAGGCTGATCGAAGTGGTCTTCGATTGCACGCTTGTTACTGCTACCGACAATAATGATATCTTTAATACCCGCTGCCACAAGTTCCTCAACAACGTACTGGATGATTGGCTTATCGATAAGTGGCATCATCTCTTTAGGCATCGCTTTTGTCTGGGGTAAAAATCGTGTGCCGAATCCGGCTGCTGCAATAATTGCTTTGGTTGGTTGTTTCATTACGTAGTCTCCTTTTTCTGTATTTCCATTAGTTGATCGTAGGCCACTAACACTGCGTCGGAACCTGTCGCCTCACCTCGCTTTGCGTTGTCGCTATGGTCGGTTCGATTCGTTGCCATGCCTGCATTTTTATGCACCGCCTTCTTTTATCTCCTCTGGGGACTTAAGACGCTTCCAGGGGTGCATCTATCTACAGTCTTTCGCGGATTAGTTTTTGCGCCAATGCCGGATTAGCTTTACCTTGAGACTTCTTCATAACTTGACCGACGAGATAACCGATCGCTTTGTCTTTACCTTCTTTAATGTCAGCAATAGATCGCGCGCTAGCTGGATCTGCGAGGACTTCTTCGACGATACCTACAATAAAGCCTTCGTCACTTACCTGAAGAAGATTCTTGCGCTCAGCAATTGCCCGGGGAGATTCGTCATTCGTCAGCAGCTCAATGAAAATCTCCTTAGCAGCTGTGCTGCTCAGTTCACTTTTTTCAACCATGGCTGCAAGCTCCACAAATCCATCTGGAGATAGTGCCTTAATTTCAGCTACCGTTTCACTATCCTCATCAGATCCTCGCGCACTTGCGAACCAGTGAGCTACTCGTTTTGCTATCTGATCTCCCGATTTTTCTTGAATCTCTGTCACAAGTACGGCATACTCCCGTGTTGAGAGGAGTGAGTCGATCACCGAGCGATCAAGCTCGAGCGTCAGCCATTTCTCACGATATTCAGGAGGAAGCATCGGTACGCTCAGTTGGATCTGGGTGATTTCTTCAGTGGTCAGTACAATAGGTGGGATATCAGCATCAGGCATATAGCGGTAATCCTGTGCATCTTCTTTTGAACGCTGGCTGTTCGTTATCTGCTTAACTTCATCCCAACCACGTGTCTCTTGGACAATCTTCTCGCCACTCTCAATTCGCTCTACCTGACGGCGAAATTCATATTCGGCAGCCTTTTCGACGCTACGGAATGAGTTCAGATTCTTTACCTCCGCACGAGTACCAAGTTCGATCGCACCTTTTGGAGCAACGGAAACATTTACATCAAAACGCATATTGCCATGGTAGAGATCACCCCGAGTGACACCGGCATATGTCATCAATCGATGAAGTTCCGAGGCGTACGCTTTGGCACCTGCAGCCGAGTGGATATCCGGTTCAGAGACGATTTCAATAAGCGGTGTTCCCGCACGGTTGAGGTCAACCAGACTGTATCCTTCGTAGTGTGTCAGCTTACCGGCATCCTCTTCCATATGGGCATGGTGAATGCGTACTTTGACGCTCGTACCGTCCTCAAGCGGCGCATCAACATGTCCAGCAAGGATAATCGGGTGGTACATCTGTGTTGTCTGGTAGCCCTTAGGGAGGTCAGGATAGAAATAGTGTTTGCGATCGAATCGACTGACGCGCGCAATGTCTGCGTTCAGAGCTTTTCCCGCCATGATAGCAAGATCTACTGCTTTACGGTTCAGCACCGGCAACATGCCTGGCAAACCGTAGTCAACAGGACTGACGACACTGTTTGGCGAACGGTCGCGCGCATCATTATCGGCTCCGCTAAATAATTTCGTGTCGGTCGCAAGTTGAACATGGCATTCAATGCCAATCGTCATGTCATACGTATCGAGTGTTTCTTGGGTAACCATTAGATTGCTCCTATATCCTTGAGTGCCTGTTTAAAGCTCGCAAGAGCTCGCCGAGCATCATCATAACTTACTTGTACGTCTGATTCATGGGCGATCTGATTGCGGAGCTTGTGAGCCGTCCATACACCATTCGCGTTTGACCATGAATCCTTGGCAGCCTTCATACGTTCGCCCATCGTCTCGCCCTTGACGCCTCGTTCTTTGAGTGCCTGGTCAAGGAGCTTGTCAGCGTTCAGTACCGCTAGGTGAGCACTCGATTGCTCTTCCCTGATGAGTTGTTTTTCAATCGCGAGCCAACGAAGACGGTATTTATCAACATCAAGCGGCGATGCGCCTTTTTTTGTCAGCATAATAACGGCAACGAGAAGGATGCCAACGATTAAGACACCGACGATAAAAATAAGTAATGCCGTGCTATCCATAATTATCTATTCTCCATTTCACGGGCAAGAGCAAGTAAAGCCGCATCTGATTTATGATTACCAATGAGCTGTACGCCAATAGGCAATCCTTGTTCACTCGCTCCGGCTGGCACACTGATTGCCGGCAGACCCGCTAAGCTTACCGGCACGGTCATGATATCAGCGAGATACATAAGTATTGGGTCAGATGTATTCTCCCCAAGATTAAAGGCGGGAGTCGGAGCGGTTGGCGTAATTAGTACGTCATATGTTTCAAAGAGTTTTCTATATTCGTTGATCAAGATTGTGCGAGCTTTTTGTGCGTGCAAGTAATACGCGTCAAAGAAGCCACTCGAGAGCACGTAGCTACCGATCATGATACGACGCTTATTTTCAGTTACAAAACCCTGATCACGTGTCTTACCATATAGCTCAGCGAGTGTCTGAACGCCTTCGGCACGAAGACCATATCGAATACCGTCGTAACGCCCGAGGTTACTACTAACCTCGGCTGGCACAATAATGTAATACATAGCAAGTGCATGATTCGTCATCGGAACACTTACTTCTTCGACAGTGTGGCCATTTGCACGCAGTTTATCAACATATTCGCTGACCCGCGCACGTACCTGAATATCGACATCCTCACTCATTGATTCTTTTATGAGACCAATTTTCTGAGATGGCTTGGCAGTTTTTTCAGGTACAAAGAAATCAGGTAATGTTGTCATGTCTTTCACGTCACAGCCACTCATGATTTTCATCACCAGTTCAGCATCGTCGATACTACCCGCTAGACAGCCGATCGTATCGGTACTGCTCGCCATCGCAACAACGCCATAACGGCTTACCATACCGTAGGTTGGCTTCACGCCAATGACCCCGTTGAAACTGGCGGGCTGACGAATTGAGCCGCCCGTATCGGTGCCAAGAGCAAAAGGTACAACATCAAGAGCGGTAATGACGGCAGAGCCACCACTGCTACCACCAGCAACCTTGGTTGTGTCGTGAGCATTCTTAGTTGGACCATAAGCCGAATTCTCAGTACTTCCACCATGAGCAAACGAGTCAAGGTTTGCTTTACCAATACAGATTGCACCAGCAGCCTCTAATTTTTCAATCGCCGTCGCTTGAAGGGGGGCATCAAAATGTTCGAGCATTTTGCTCGCGGCTGTCGTTGGAGCACCAAACGCTAAGAAGTTATCTTTCGCGACAAATGGCACACCAGCTAGTTCACCAAGTTGTTCTCCCGCGGCCTTGCGAGCATCAATGTCGTCGGCACGTTCAAGCGCTCGCTTCTCAGTAAGGCTCAGTAGCGCATGATAATCACTGTTTGCATTAGCTTTTTCAATAGCGACTTCTACTTCATGACGAGCTGTGGTCTCGCCCTGGTTGATGCGATTTACGATAGTTTGGATTGAGCTCATTTATAATACCTTTGGCACTTTTACTTGATGATTGAGAGATTCAGTTGATAAACTGAGCAGTTGTTCTCGAGTTACCTTATCGTCGATAACGACGTCGTCCCGCCAAACATTCTCAAGGTCAGTTACTTGATAGGTCGGCTCGACGCCACTGGTGTCAAGTTCACTAAGTTGATGGACATAGCCTAAAATATTACCGATGTCTTTTTGAAGATCATCGATTTCTGTATCTGATAATTGCAAACTACTTAGTTGTGCCAAGTGAAGCACGTCGTCACGAGAAATCTGTGTCATATCCTTATTATACCCGATGAAAAGAGAAAAGACACCTTCCTGACACATAAAAAGAGCGTCCTAGTGATAGGACGCTCTTTTACACGTAATGTGTTCTATTCCCAGCGGAATACCTTAAAGGCAATCGCGTAGATAACAATCATCCAGATACCGATCTCGCCAAGTTGCGGCAAGATATCGATAAGATGCTTGCCTTCAGTGGCAATCAAGCGAATACCATCGATGATCGGCGTCAATGGTAAAAAGGCTGAGAGATTCTGTAGCCATTCAGGCATAAGAAAGCGAGGGAAGAACGTACCTGAGAGGAACATCATTGGAAAAACAATAATGTTCGACAGTGGTGCGGCTTGTCGCTCATTCTTTGCCCATCCGCCAAGTGCCAGACCAATACCAAGAATCGTAATGATACCAAGTACCAGGAAGATAGCCAGTTCAAAGTAATTGCCGACCACATGGAGATGGAAGACACTAATAGCAACGGCAAACATTATCGCGAGTGAAATCAGTCCGATGATAGCCTGACCAATCATCGTTGAGAGGAAATATTGCCAGACCTTCAGCGGTGTTGTACTGAGGCGACGTAGGATACCCATCTTCTTTAGCTCTGGGAAGACGTTAACCGGCCCAAAGATGCCCATACCAATGATCGCAAAACCAAGAAGCCCGGCGAAG
Organism: Candidatus Saccharimonadota bacterium; assembly: GCA_030445245.1. GTDB lineage: Bacteria > Patescibacteriota > Saccharimonadia > Saccharimonadales > Saccharimonadaceae > RYN-404. The sequence continues at coordinate 459,702 of JAUCSD010000001.1, forward strand.
GTATAATCAAACGCGGAGAGACTTCGCTCATTGAGCTGTTCACTCTTTACCCTAAACGGCGTTTCATTTTTAACAAACTGGCTGTTGATGCCTTTAAACTCTGCATCAAGAATGCTGCTGAGGGCTTGTCCTGATTGTTGGTTATTCTGCGTGTAAACAATTTTTGCCTGGCCACTTGGAGTTTTAGCTCCAGATTGTATCTGGCCAAAATCCTTTGGCAAAATAATTGCCGCATCAAGTTGTGACTGACTCATCTTCGCTTTGGCTTCATCAAGGGTTGTGATTTTTGAATCTACCTTAAGCACCTTGCTGTCATTTGATTTTTGTACAAAATCTTTCGCAAACGTCGTTGTCGACTCGTTGATCAGCGCCACCTTAAAGGAGACGTCTGAGCTACCACTGTTGAGGCCACCAAAAACAAACAAGAAGATTAACGGGAAGCCGATAGTAAAGAACAATGCGAGCTTATCACGGAAGAATCGTCGAGTGTTGATCTTAACAAATGTCATGACCGTGTAAAATGATTTATTCATGACTATTCTCCCTTTAGCCCTTTCCCAGTAAGATCAATGAAGACATCCTCAAGATTAGCTTGCTCAACATGCTGGCTCTTCGTAAAGCCACGCTTGAGAAGCTGTTTGATGAGATTTTGCGGTGTATCAATAGCGACAATCTTACCATTGTCCATCACAGCAATACGATCACAGAGGATTTCAGCCTCATCCATGTAGTGCGTCGTCATGATGACACTGATTCCCTTGTCGCGCACTTGTTTAATCAACTCCCAGAGGTGGCGACGCGCTTGAGGGTCAAGGCCAGTTGTTGGCTCATCGAGGAAAAATACCTTTGGACCGTGGACGAGTGCTGTCGTGATACTGAGTCGTTGTTTCTGGCCGCCAGAAAGATCCTCGACAAAGTTGTTAGCCTTTTCTTCGAGCTCAACGTCACGGAGAAACGCCATCGGATCAACTCGCTCACCATACGCAGCAGCAAACATTTCAACCACTTCGGTTAATTTTGTCTTGTCTTGGAATGCTGGTGTCTGCGGTTGAACACCGATAATGTACTTAATTTTGTCTGGGTCTTGGGCAACATCAATACCGTCGATAATCACTTGTCCATCATCGATAGGACGTAGCGTCTCCATCATTTCAAGTGTCGTTGTTTTACCTGCGCCGTTTGGTCCTAAAATACCAAATATTTCACCTTTTTTAACGGTGAAACTGATACCATCGACCGCCTGTTTATCGCCGTAGCGTTTCTTGAGATCTTTAACTTCTATCATAGCTTTCATAATTACTATTTTACACTAAGTACCCGATATAAATTAATCAACTTACATTAATCAGTTATGAGTACATTTTGTAAAATTGTCTAAATGATGCTATAAAGATAGTATCTGCAACCGCAGATGCCTCTGAGGAGGTTGGCTCCCCGTCGGATGGATTCACATGCCCAGCGTTAGGGTGTACTTCCCGCGACACATTCTGCGAGGCGCGCGCAATCGGCGTGCCTTCATGACAGACATACAGACCGCAGTCGCCCTCCACATGGAGGGACTCAACTACGAAGGTCAGCACACAGACCTGATTCCGGACGACGTCGACGTCATGCTTCGTTCATACGAAGCTGAAGACGTCATCGCCGGGGCGATGTTCCTCGTGGAGATCATGGGGTATGACTACCCGGATCGAATGGTTTCTATCGAGGTTCGTCTGAGGAAGATCGCCAGAGATATCCATGAAGTCGTGGGCGTCTTTGTCGATCCAAGCCTCGTGGACTACGAAGGCGAGGACGATGAGGACAGGCTAGATCTCGTCTCCATCACCTTCCTTCCCTACCAGAGGGGATGCTGGACGTCCGTGTAGAGTGAAGTCGTAAAAGACTTTGCGAGGTATCTTGATGAGGAGGCAGTAAGGCTTGCCGGTGCCTTTCCTAGCAAAGGAAAAACCGGTGCACTACCTAAGTACTTAATTCTTAAGTGTTTAGGTAGTGTTAATGAGAATAAAGTACTATTTATATATATAGGATATACTTGAGTGCCTATTTTGTAAGAGTTTCTTTCTTTGCTATCATTGGTCTATGAGCGCTTCCGAACACCCTCTTAGCCAAAAAGAATTTGATGACATTTTTTCTAAAGTCCCTCGCCTGACGGTTGAGATCATCGTAAAGAATAAAGAGAATTCGATTTATCTCACGAAAAGAGCCATAGAACCCTGCAAAAACCAGTGGCATTTGCCGGGAGGCACTGTTCGCTTTGGAGAACCAATGACTGAAGCTGTGAAGCGCATAGCAGCAAGAGAGCTCGGCATTCACGTTATGGATATGAAAAACAAAGGCTATATCGAGTATCCTAGTCATTATGAAAACGGCCTAGACTCACCAGTTGGTATTGTTTTTGAGGTAACTTCCTTTTCGGGTAGCTCACGGGTAAACGAAGAGGCGAAAGATGGTGGATGGTTTAAAAGTATTCCGAGTACTATGCACGCGGATCAAGATACTTTTCTTCTAGCCAATGGCTATCTGAAGTAATTACATGTTTCTTGTTTGTCATATTACCAGTTTAGATAGCGTAAGACACATGGTATTGTAAGTATATGAATCTACAAGTTGGCGTCAAAGTTCTTATTACAAACACCGAGGGCAAGCACCTCTTCCTTCAACGAGCCGCTGTGATGGACAATGAAACCGAAGCGCATTGGGATATTCCCGGTGGACGGATTGAGCCCAATGAGGCGCTCCTCGTAGCACTCGCCCGTGAGATTAAAGAAGAGACAGGATTAAGCCTTGCGGGGACTCCTCATCTTCTTGGTGCACAGGATATATTCGTTCCGTCCAAAGATCTTCACGTCGTCCGACTAACCTACGAGGCCGATGGAAATGGCGAGGTGACGGTCAGCCACGAACATCAAAAGGTACGCTGGGCAACACGGGACGAGGCCTTAGACGTCAATCTCGATCCCTATCTGCGCGAAATACTCAGCCAACAAAAAAACACCTGATCACTCAGGTGTTTTTGTTTTAAAGAGAGACTAGCGTCGGTCGATAAAGGTGTGAGCGTGACCACGAGCACCACCACGACCAGTACGGCCGATACGGTGAATGTAATCTTCGTACGTTTGTGGCGTATCGAAGTTGATTACGTGTGTCACATTTGGAATGTCGAGTCCACGAGCAGCAACGTCAGTTGCAACAAGTACACGAACGCGCTCGTCTTTGAATTGCTTCAAAGCACGCTGACGCTGTGACTGGTTTTTGTTACCGTGGATGGCAGCTGATGGGATACCGCTATTATCAAGGTGATCACTCAAACGCTGAACGCCGAACTTCGTTTCACCAAAGACAAGTACCTTCTCGTATCCTTTTTGACCAAGCATTTCAGTCAAGATTTCAAGCTTGTGAGCTTTGTCACGAGACTCGATAACATCTTGCTCAACATGCTCAGCTGTTTCAGATGTACGAACAGATACAGTAACTGGATCTTTCAAGAACGTGTTAACAAGTGCTGAGATCTCAGGAGTAATGGTTGCACTAAAGAACAATGTTTGGCGCTCTTCAGGCATTTCATTAACGATCTGACGAATGTCAGGTAGGAAACCCATGTCAAGCATGCGGTCTGCTTCGTCAAGAACAAGAGTAGTCATGTTCTTAAGTTGCAATACGCGACGCATCATAAGGTCTTTAAGACGACCAGGTGTACCAATGATAACGTGTGGACGACGCTTAAGATCACGAATCTGACGATCGATGTTAACACCACCAACGATGAGCGTTGAGTAGAGGTCAAGACCACGACTAAATTCGCGGAACTGTTCGTCAATTTGCTGAGCAAGCTCACGCGTTGGAGCGACGATCAATACACTTGGACGAAGTGTGATACCACTCTGGCGTTCGATAATTGGAAGCAAGAATGCTGCGGTCTTACCGGTACCAGTGTTAGCAAGTCCAATAACGTCGCGGCCTTCAATAATGTAAGGAATCGCTTGGTCCTGGATTGCGCTTGGGTTTTCGTAGCCTTTACTCGCTACGTTGTGGTGCAACTGGGCACCGAATGGGAAGTCAGCAAACTTGTGCTTAGACTCGTACACAACTTCGTCAGCTTTTGAGACTGCTTTGTTGATAAATTTTGAAGGATGGATGTACTTCTTAGCTGGACCGCGATTACCGCCGCCACGTCGGCCACCGCCACCTCCGCCGCCACCGAAGCTACGGCCACCGCCACCACCTTGGTAACCTTGATTAGGGCGTCCGCCCCGTGATTGTTGATATGCCATAAAAAATAGGCCTTTCGTTTATTCTAGTAATTTTAGCTGTATGCAGTCTTATAGGCCTGGCCTATGGAGAACAGCGAGAGGATATTTCGGTGGTGGCGCCAGCTACCTTAGTAGCAAATCGTTTTAGTGCGCGCATCTTTGAAAGAGGCTCGACATTCATTGAATGCAATGTTTCTAATAATAGCACAAGTTGAAAGAAAAAGCAATACAAGCCGCCTATATACACATAGGATGTGCTCTTTTAATTTTGTTTTACATTCGAGCTTTGATGTCTGCGATCTGGTCTCGAAGTTCGGCTGCTTTCTCGAACTCGAGGTTAGCACTCGCAAGTTCCATCTGTCCAGTGAGCTCCTTGATAAGGCCTTTGTATTCATCTTTTGGAATCTTACTTAGGTTGAGTTTTTGAGGTTTGCCTTTTTCTTTGTCCGGTATAAGTGCGCGAAGGCCTTCGTCGATAGCCTTGGCAATACTGATCGGCTTCTGATTGTGCTCGGTATTATACGCTTCCTGGATCGCACGACGACGGTTTGTCTCGTCGATTGCCGCTTGCATGGAACGAGTAATCTTATCAGCGTACATGAATACTTTACCTTCCTGATGACGAGCAGCACGGCCGATCGTCTGGATAAGCGCACTCTCACTTCGAAGGAAACCTTCTTTATCGGCATCCATGATCGCAACCATGCTGACTTCCGGCAGGTCAAGACCTTCACGAAGCAAGTTGATACCGATGAGCACATCATAAACGCCCGTTCGGAGATCCTTGAGGATATCACCGCGCTCAAGTGTATCAACCTCGCTATGGATATAGGCCGTTTTCATGCCAATCTCGAGCAGGTAGGTTGAAAGGTCTTCAGCCATGCGTTTAGTAAGCGTCGTCACGAGAACACGCTGGTTTTTCGCGACGCGCTCATTAATTTCGGCAATCAGATCATCAATCTGACCTTTGGTTGGGCGAATAATAATTTCCGGATCCAACAGACCTGTTGGGCGAATAATCTGCTGAGCTGGCGGTGGACTATGTTCCAATTCGTAGTCGCTTGGAGTAGCCGAGACATAAATTGCCTGATTGATATGCGTATCAAACTCGGCAAAGGTTAGCGGCCGGTTATCCATGGCGCTTGGCATTCGAAAACCATGCTCGACAAGTACTTCCTTACGAGCTCGGTCACCATTATACATGCCCCGTACCTGCGGCAGGCTCTGGTGGCTTTCATCAACGAGTAAGAGAAAGTCATCAGAGAAATAATCAAGAAGCGTGGCCGGCTGTTCCCCCGGTTCGCGATTAGTAAGATACCTTGAGTAGTTCTCGATACCTTTTACGAAGCCGGTCTCTTCAAGCATCTCGATGTCATACTTGGTACGCTGTGAGAGTCGTTGGGCTTCAAGCAACCTATCGTGTTTTTCAAACCATTCCATACGTTCAGCAAACTCTTTTTTGATACCTTCGATAGCATGCTCAAGCTTCTGTTTTGGGGTGACGTAGTGACTGCTTGGAAATACCATACAACTATCAGGTTCACCGAGTATTTCACCCGTCAGAGGGTCAATCTGCGTAATGCGATCAACTTCATCTCCAAAAAACTCAATTCGATAAGCCAAGTCACTACCAGCAGGAAAGACGTCAACAACATCGCCCTTCACGCGGAACGTACCACGATGAAAATCAATATCGTTGCGCTGGTATTGGATATCGGTTAGAAGACGGACGAATTTGTCTTGCTGGCGACGCTCACCTTTGGTGATTGTGATCGACATAGCCGAGTAATCATCCGGCGAACCGATACCGTAGATACAACTCACACTGGCTACGATAATCGTATCGCGACGCGTTAAAAGCGCCATGGTCGCCGCATGACGAAGTCGGTCGATCTCGTCATTGATCTTACTGTCTTTTTCAATATAGGTGTCACTGCTGCTAATGTAAGCCTCAGGCTGATAGTAATCGAAGTAGCTTACGAAGTAGTGGACCTCATTATGAGGAAAGAACGATTTAAATTCACTGTAGAGTTGAGCGGCCAGTGTCTTGTTGTGTGCGAGGACAAGCGTCGGCACTTGACGATTCTGGATAATATTTGCCATCGTAAACGTTTTACCTGATCCCGTCACACCGAGTAGTGTTTGTTCACGTTCACCATTTTCAAGCCCTTCGATAAGTTGCTTAATCGCACTCGGCTGGTCACCGGTTGGCTGGTATTTAGTTTCAAGATTAAACTTCTGGCTCATATCTACTATTATGACATATCCCGATGAATACCATTACATACAATACATCCGACTAAGCTTAAACAACCTTAATATTCACAAGATAGCTGAATCTTAGCAGTAGGACTCTTAATTTACGCCTACACTTTTTTGGAGAAAAAATCTATTAACGCAGGAGCAAGCACGTCAGCCGAAACATCGTGCGATTCGCCCTCTAGTATTCGGTGTTCCGCTCCAGGAATCGCATCTGCGACAGCCTTCGACGTTACCTGAATCCAGTTCCAACTTGCTCCACCGTTTATAACAATGGTTGGTGTCTTGAGCTTGCTCATTTGCTGAGCAGGTATAAGAAAATCACCATTCTTCGTAGCCGAAATAGTTGCATCATATACTACAGTGTGTGCTATCGCTTCCAACCCTGGCCACATTGGTGACCGTTTCATGCCTGCTGCCATTTCAGCTGGCAGTCCAACCAGTTGGGTCATAAAGAATTCAACCATATCGCCGCGACGATTTGCTGCCATCATATCCTTCAACTGCTTCACTGCGTCGGTTGGAGGATTACGATCACCGGTATGGTCTGCAATATAGGGCGGTTCGTAGAGTGCTAGTGTTTTGACACCCAAGCCGGCTGCAGTAGCCTCGAACGCTAGCGCCGCACCGGACGAAGTACCGTACAGAAACGCCGACCCACCGGCCTCGGTGATCAGAGCGTCAATGTCTTCAACTTCGCGCTGGACGGCGTATGGCTGCGTATCATCACTCTCGCCATGGCCACGACGGTCATAGTTATAAACTGTGAAGTGTTTTGCCAGTTGTTCGGCAAGCGGCAAGAATGAAGCGTGGTCCATGAATGCACCGGCAACCAAAATTACTGCCGGCCCTTGGCCTGTTTTTTCGTAAGCAATACTCGTGCCGTCTTTGGAAATTACTTTGTACATGCTATCCTCCTCTATGTTATGTAACTGATTATTTTTTGACTGGGCTATATGTCAGCACGACAGCACCCGTATCGAATGGCTTCGCAGACACTAACGTAAACTTAGCGATATCATTGTCTTTGAAAAGCCGCTTACCTTCTCCGAGCACAATCGGACAGACAAAGAGCCTGAGTTCATCGACAAGATTATTGTCCAGCAATGTCTTCACAAGTATGCCGCTACCCACTACCAAGATATCTTTCCCCAACTGCTCTTTCAGTTTAGCTACCTCGGCTACGATGTTTTCTTTAATCGCATGCGAATTATTCCACATCAGCTCTTCGTCACTTGTTATGACTACGTATTTAGAGAGACTGTTCATGCGATCGGCAAAGTCACCATCTCGAGAAGGCCAGCTGTTGGCAAAAACTTCGTAGGTCGCGTGGCCCACTAAGAGCACATCGCTCTCGAAAAGTTCACCTTTCTTAAACTCACCGGTCACATCATCCTGAAAGTCAAACGCCCATTTTTCCGGTGCTTCCATAATGCCATCTAGTGTTATGAATTCTGATACGATTAGCTTCCTCATATCATTTAGTCTCTGAAGAAGTCTATTAGCACGGGTGCAATGACCTTGGCAGATAGTTGTTTGGTGTGACCTAATCCTTTTTTCGACACTAACTTGGCGTTTGGTAGCACCTTGGCGAGCACCTCTGCTGCGTGGACTAATAGTGGCGGACTTTCCGGGCCCGACATGACAATTGTCGGCATAGTGACCGAGCGCCATAGTTCAGATGGCAATGGTTTACCGGATTGGAAACCGTCTACAAGCTGGGCGTCATATGGTAGTGTCTGAGCAACGGCGGTTAATTTTGACCACATACCAGGCATCAGATGCATCAGGGGAATTACAAACCCCGGGGCGCCCATAACATCACGCATGAAATACGTAACGGCATCTCCGCGCTTATCTTCAGCAATCAGTTTTGTGACATGCGCTGTAAAGTCAACTGGTGGTCGTCGGTCACTCGGATCAACTACAAATGGGGGTTCATGTAACGCCAGTTTGGTAATATTTAGACTACTAGCAGCTGCATGCAGCGCTAGTGCCGCCCCGGAGGATAGCCCCCACACATACGCCGATCCACCGGCAACATCAATAAGCGCTTGAATATCTTCAATCTCACGCTTTATTGCATACGGCATCGTGTCGCTGCTGTCACCCCGTCCGCGACGGTCATAGTTGTATACAGTAAAATAGGGTTCGAGTAACATACTAATCTTTACTGTTGCTGGGAACTTTCGATAACTGAAGGCTCCAGCTATCAATATAACTGCCGGCCCTTTACCTGCCTTGTCATAAGCTATTTTTGTTCCATCTTTTGAAGTTACTGCTTGCATAATTACCCCTTATTTATCTTCAATTTTATCTAAAAGCTCACGCAGGTTAGCGAGTGCACTCTGGAAGCCTGGCATAAAGCCCATGTCAACAAGTTGCTGGCGTTCAGCGACCGATGCTAGTTGGACATGTATGTTGACATGCGTCTCCCTGTTAACGTCATCGAACGTCACCGCGACCTTCTTGGATGGTTTTCCATCGATTACGTCGCCTTCCGCCGTACTAAAATAGTCAGTGAAGACGATGCGCTCATTCACTGTAATTTCGTCATAAATCGCTTTAGCCCAGTGCTCCTCGCCGCCGGAAGTGCGAAGAGAGTATCGCCATTCGCCACCAACTCGGAAGTCAACCGTGCAGCTTGATACCGGACAGTTTTTTGGACCCCACCACTTTCGCAAATGTTCGGCTTCAGAAAATGTCTGAAAGACCAGTTCCCGAGGCGCGTCAAGCACCAGGCTAAATGAGATTTCTGTATCAGTTTGGACTATATCTATTGCCCTACTCAAGTCCATTATTTCTCTCCTCTTTTCTTGCTTTGCTCTGCTTGCAAACTAGCCAGGTAGTCTTTCAGGTTGCCTAGGCTTGCCTCCCAAAGTTCTCGATAACTGTTCATATAATCTGCCCCTTCTTTTAATGTCGCTGCTTCTAATCGACAGGGTCGCCACTGGGCATTTCGACCACGCGAAATCAAGCCCGCCCGCTCCAACACCTTTAGGTGCCGTGAGATTGCGGGCATACTCAATGCAAATGGCTTGGCAAGCTCACTAACTGTAGCCTCACCTTTGCTTAAAGATTCCAAAATCGCGCGACGGGTAGGATCACCGAGCGCCAAGAATACTTTGCTCAGTGAATCAGCAGTATCGTATTTAACAATTTCGTTAATTAACATACTTGTAAAATACACCGTTCGATAACCGGCTGTCAAGTCTTATCCAATCGCGGTGCACTAACTTCGTTTACGATACACGCCTTGGCTTGTCCATAACAGGTTACAAGGTGATTTGATTAGCTACATATATTGGCACTACGCTCACCGTATTGTAGGTATATCTATATTATTTTATAATTATACCTGTTACCTCAAGTGATGGAGGACGTCATGGGATTCATCGGCCCCGGAGACCGCTACGCAGAGAACAGCGTCATCTTCCTCGTCGCACTTGACCGGAACGTGTCCTCGGTGAGGCAGGCGGACGACATCCGGAAGCAAATGGAGACACCGGATCCGCGCGCGCCTCGGCTCGCTCCGCTCTCGTTTGTCTTCATGGCAAACAGACCAGGAGAGACAACGGTGACCTTCTCAAGATCGCTCAGCGACCGCGAACTGAGGCACGCGCTCAGGCTCATGGCTGAAAAGCTGGTCAGACTTCACTTCTTCGATTCGATGCCCGCACTTCCCGATCCTGTCCGCTCGAGGTAGCATATACCCTGGTTTCCTTTCGAGTGAAACCGGGGTGTGCCTACAATTTCATCAAACAGCAGCTCGACTGTTATTTTTTATTATCAAACGAGATACCCGCTAAACAATACGGTTGTTTAGAATATGTTGAATGTTTTATAATCATACGTGCAGACTCAACGAGTGGAGGATGTTATGGCATATGTCCATGGAGGCAAGACCCAGGACGATGGTAGTGTCGCCTTCGAGATTGTACTCGATGTAGCAGTTCCCCGCGCGAAGCTGAGAGAGCTTGAAGAAGTACTGAAGAAAGTGACTGTGCGTGGTACTGAACGACTGATGCCAAGGTCGTTCAGTATTCTACGAAACGGTCACGCCTCAGCCGTCTTCGCCGACCCCCTGAGCAACCATGACTTCAAACAGGCACTCAAAATCCTGACGGCCAGGCTTCGTATTCACGGATACGTACAAAGCACACCAAGAATCCCAGATCCCGCCCACACGAAGAAGTGATGCAGGCCCTAGTCTCCCTGTGGGGCTAGGGCGAACGTCTTGTCCTTTTATATATCAGTATGGTATTTTCTGGCGTCGCCTACTCTTTATGAGCTGACTCAAGAATCTTTACTGCCGCTTTATACGCATCCGTCGTCATCACATCTTTGATCTGCTGCATATCTTTTATAGCAACGCTACTTTTCGGCTGTAGTTTTGGAAAGTTAATCGTCGCAAGGATGGTTGGCTTAGCTAGTTTGTATATACCAGCTATTGCCGTAGAGGCGGTACCAACATCTTTTACGTTACAGTGGCTATCACCAATCGCCGCGTGCGTTCCACCACCGTCGGGTGTCAGACCAATCGTATAGTTGTAGCCGCCGCCTGGGCTGTCGACAATCGCCTCGACAAGATAGACAGGCACATCTGCAAGATTTGCAACTGATGTGCCGTTGATGTGGTATGAACTAACCTTTAATCCATCGCCCACGTTACATGTAGTATCCGGCGCTTTTTCAGATACGGTAAAGGATGCCTGAACGCTTCCGTCATGACTCGTCAATGTCGTCACACTAGCACCAGCCGTCGAGCTCTCGATCTTTTTCGTTTCACTGTTCCAGTCTTTTGGGTAATCAAGGCTATAGATATCACTATCGAACGCAACTCGGGTTGTTAGAGGCTTAACATCAACCGACGTATTCGTCTCAACGACCACTTGCTTCTTAGCGATAAAATTCTGGTAAAACACCGTACCAAGCGCTGCCATGAGCGCCACAAACAAGACGACAATAATGACCACGTGCAGGCTTCCCGCCTGCACGTTCTGTCGTTCTGTAAATCGCCTATCCACGTCCTGCTCGCTTCTCACTCACCTGACTATCGGTGCCGTCATGGATAAAGTCAGCGTACTTAACATCAAGTGCATCAATAACTTTTTTTACTAATCTGACCGGGTCGTTATCGTAAATGATGTCTTTGCTACCAGGCGCTTCAATGTGTTCAATAAGCGTTGGAACATAATCAGCGAGTCCACCGCTTCCTAAAAGGATGCCGCATACCTTTCGGCTTTCGAGTGCCGTTGAAAGTTCATGGAGACTGCCCATTCGTCCACCCACTGTGATAACCGCATCGCTGCTACGCACAAGGTGAACATCACGTCCAACGTATTCCATACCAGTGAAGTTGATATAGTCGAACTCTTTGGTTGGAAGACGATAGGTAGCGACATGCTCACGAAATGAGGTGGCCGGCGAAAAGCCAACCGATACGCCATGCGCACCCTCAACAGCCATGAACCCCATTGCTGCGTAGTGAGGCAATCCAACAGTAGCACCAGTAAGAAGTGTCTTACCCTGCTGAGCAATTGCCTGACCAAGCTCATATGCTAACTGGTGTGACGCACCGACCGTCCCACCACTAGCTGCGCCTGACACACAGATCTGATACCTCATGTTATGCTAAATCCTCTGCATGATATGATTCTGGGGCATCTTGTAAAAATGCTTCTATTTTTTCTTTTGAAAGTAAGCCACCTTGAGCACCTAAATTCTGAACAACATTCATACTGTTAATTGGTGCCCAACGAAGTGCCGTTTCAAGTGACTCACCAAGAGCAAGTGTAGCAACGATCGTTGAAGCAAATGCATCACCGGCACCGGTACGGTCTACGGGTGGACCTGGATCTGGATAATTTGGCATCTTAATCAGCTTGCCTTCGCCTGAGGCGTAGGCACCGTCAGGACCATCGGTAATAACGGCAATCTTTGGCCCAAGCGCATGGAGTCCGTCTGCAAGCTCCTTGATAGAGTCATAGCTCTTCCCGGTAACAAGAACAGCTTCTTCGCGGTTCATAACCACGATCTCAGCTCGAGCGTAGAGGCGCTGTAGTTTTTCTGGGCCCCAATCAAACTGGAATGTACCAGGTTGGAATGCGAACTTCACTTCAGGATGAACTTCAAGATAGGTCATGAGGTCTTCATGGAGCTGCCACGATTTGTCGCTGATGAGTGAAAGATAAATCCAATCAGGAACAGTTGTAGGTTCTTGCCATTTATAATCGTAATCTTCATCCTTTACGAGGATCGTGCGATCCGCACCATAACGAAGCACATAATAATAGTTCGACTTCATATCAGGGGCGACAAAGGTAAGACTGGTATCAATACCTTCTTTATGAAGACTAGCGAGTGAATTCTTACCAGGGAGGTCATCACCAAGAAATGACATGAGGCTTGAATTAAGGCCAAGACGGCTAAAGGCCACTGCAGCATTCGGTGATGGGCCAACACCTTCAACGATATCAACACGATCATACGGTGGCTTTGATCCAAATTCCATACTGAGTCGTTTGCTACCATCAGGATCAACGTCAATGCGTGCCTTGTCTTCACGTAGTTTGATGAATGCGTCTGTAAAAATATCGCCAATGCTCAGAATTTTCGGCTTGTCCATTGTTTCTTCCTTATCTACGTTTATATGTTCACCCTCGCACCTGTGAAGGCCGGCGTCCGTGGCGAACTGCGCCACTACTTTTTCATCCGTCCGTTCATGTTGGACGTAGCGGTCAACCAGTTCACGTTGCAGCGCACACTTCATATTCTCTGTCGTGTGCTCACCGTACGTCTTATTGAGGTTTTCTCGGATGTCAGCCAGGTTAAATGATACGACGATACCACCCATGAACAAACCGACGTATGCCGTCTCGCTAAATAGGCCCTCATCGTTTACATGTGCTTTGAGGGCATTATAGAGTTCAAGACCAGTGGTATCTGCCGGATCAAGTCCAATGTGACGCATCGTATTATGAGCCTCAATCAGAATATCGCCGATTAGTCTTGCATCCAGTCCCGAATGCCCGGAAGCTCGCTCAAGATTCTGGAGCGCTATTCCAAAAAATGGTTCTTGCGCGCCAAGTAAATCACGTAAAAATTTAGCCACTTGTGTTCCTTTTCTATTCTTTAGGCTAGTATATCATGATTATGCTTGTACCGGCCACTGTTGACTCCTATACTTAGCAGCATGTCTCTAGCTGAACAGCTGCCACTTATAACCTCAATCGAAGAAACAGTCGACGACTGGGATAAGCTTGCAACTAAGCAGAGGATAGGCGCTATTGCGGCACTTACTATTACCGTTTCTCGGCCGATTCTTCGTGCACTTCATGAGGCTGAGCGGAGCGGTCGTCAAGATACGACTGCAGTTGATCTCATCAAAGAAATCGGTCTTGATATAAGCGACAAAGCCGATGGCATGACAGCACGAGCTACCGGAGGCGTCACCGAATTAGGCAAAGAACTCGACCCGCTGATGGATAAGATTGATTTTTTCATTCAGGAAGCCGCTCAGAATCGCCGGGGTGCATTGCCTCTTGGCCATCTCGCCGTACGGCTTGCCCGCGACATCATCGTTACGCTCGTCAGGTCACACGTGAACGCGATGACTCAAGGTGAAGTTGATATTAGTGCCGGCTGGCAAGGTAAAGCAAGCACCGCAATACGCCTCGCGTCTTTGCGTATAACCGGTCTTCCTATCGAACGTGATCATCCCAAACTACGAAAAGCTCACCAAGCAATAGCGACCACGGCTGTGGTCGCTTCGGGGGTTAAAAATGTCGTCAATCTACTCAATGCTAAGAGTGAGTATCTCGATAATAAATCGATAGAGCTCGAGCCTTAAAACGGCTTCTCGTGGATTGGCATCTCATGCAGATGTGTATGACGATGAAGAATACCTGTCTTAGCACCAATTTTTGCCACAACTGAGGTTGAGTTTGCACTGGCAAAGATAATTGATTCTTTCAAAGATTTGCCGGCTGCCCATTGACTTAAGAAACCAGAACCAAAGGCATCACCTGCGCCCGTGCGATCGATTACTTTCACGTCTTCGTACATACCAGCACGGACAATCGTTTTACCGTCAGACGCAAGTACGCCATCAGGTCCGTCACTAACGATCACTACAGGAACGTAATGATGTGCGTGTCTTACAATCTCTTCCATGTCGTTACCTTCAACGATCGTCTGCATCTCTTCACGGTTCACGGAGAGGACTTCAACATCCTCAAGCAGTGACTTGAGTTTAGCGGTCTGCTTCAGCTCACCTTTACCTGGATTAAACATGATTTTGATACCAAGCTTCTTTGCTTGAGTAAAGATCTTATCGATCGCTTCCATACTTCCGGCCATACTTGAGACATAAATCCAATCGGCATCAGAGTCCTTAAGATCGAAGTTCTTTGCGTCGTAGTGCGTCGAAGCGCCACGATAGGTCAGAATTGTTCGTTCACCTGAAGGAGCGAGTAGCAATACCGAATATCCGGTATTGTACTTGTCTGAATAACTAATCATCGATGTGTCGACGCCTTCTTGGTCCAGCTCGTTAAGCACGGCGAGTCCGGCAGGGTCATGTCCAACCGTACCCATAAATTCTGATCGGAGTCCCTGACGTGCAAAGGTTACGGCAGCATTTGTCGCTCCACCACCAGTGGTGAAGTTAATGTTATTAACATCCGCTTTAGCACCCATTTCAAGCTTCATGAAGCTTTCTTCTGGGTTCTCGACAACGGGTTTGAATTCATCGCTATGACTTAAGAATACATCCTGCACGGCAGCGCCGATGGATACAATTTTCGGTCCTGGCATTACATGACTGCCTTATTAGCGCTACCAAATGCATTGATTTTTTCTTCAACGACTGCCTGAACAGCGCCGTATACCTCTGGCATCAGTTTGACGATAGCGTATTCATCTGGGTGCTCAGCAAGCACTTTTTCGAGTGTCTCGCGGAAAGCAACACGCATATCACTATTGATGTTAATCTTACTCACACCGATCTTGGCAGCTTCCTCAAAGTAGTGAAGAGGCGTACCACTACCACCGTGAAGGCTGATCTGGCAGGTAATACTATCACGAATTCGTTGGAGTAGCTCTAAGTCAAGCTCTTTTGGTACTGGATACTTACCATGAAGGTTGCCGATAGCTGCTGCGTAGGTATCAATACCGGTCGCTTCAACAAATGCCTTCGTGCCTTCTGGAGTACTAAAGGTTTTCTTAATTTCTTCGTAGTCAATGTTCTCAGTGTGAACATTTGAAGATCCACCAAAGTAGTGTGGTTCACTTTCGACTAGCGCACCAGTAAAACGAGCATACTCAACGACTTCTTTTGTCTTTGCAACAATTTCTTCAGTTGTTGCGTCATGGTTAGCTTGTGAGATGTCGATATGGATGAATTCATATCCTGCATCGATTGCACGTTTACATGATTCAACCGTTGGACTGTGGTCGAGGTTGATATACATTTCAATGCCATACTCGTCCTTGTAGTTGTCAACGAGGTCGCGAATGTTATCAAGACCAATTGCGTCAACTTCACCCTGGCTTACTTCAACGAGCACTGGTGACTGCAGTTTCTGTGCCGCCTTACAGACAGCGATCAGCGTCTCTTGGTTATCAATATTGAATGCACCGACAGCAAAACCCTGTGAACGGCTTCGTTGCATGAGATGGCGTGCCCGAATAGTATTGTTACGAATTTCTTTAATTGTTAAGCCCATAGTCCTCCTTAAAAGCCTTGATGGTATTTCGGCGTACGGTTAATAAATTCATGCACCTCATGAGCGATGGATGCGTGATCCAGCCCAAATTTCTGTAGCAGCTCACGAGGTTCACCACTTTCACCAAAGCGGTCTTCCATGCCAATCCGAAGTAGTGGTGTTGGTAACTGTTCGCTGAGTAGTTCAGCGACAGCGCCACCAAATCCACCAGCTTTCTGTGCCTCTTCCGCGGTGAGAACGCGACCAGTCTTGCGTACTGAAGTAAGGATTGTTTCAGTATCGAGTGGTTTAATCGTCGGTACATGGACTACTTCTGCACTGATGCCTTTTGCTTCAAGTGTTTTAGCGGCAATAATCAGTTCGTAGGTCATCATACCGGTACCCAGCAGAGTGATATCGTTACCTTCACGCAGAACATAGGCTTTACCAATTTCAAATGGCGAGTCCTTTGTGCTAAAGATGGCTGACTTATCACGAGCCAGGCGAAGATAGCTTGGCTTGCCGTTTTCTGCAATGGCGAGTGTCGCCTTTTCGGCCTCAATGCTATCACCAGGTGCGACTACTATCATGTTAGGGAGTACGCGCATGAGTGCGATATCCTCAAGCATTTGGTGGGTCGCGCCGTCTGGCCCGACACTAACACCGGCGTGTGAGCCAACAATCTTGACTGGCTGATCATTCAAAGCAATTGTCGTTCGGATTTGCTCCCAGTTACGGCCAGGGCTAAACGCAGCGTAACTACTTGTGAATGGAATCTTGCCGGCTCGGGCTAGCCCACTGGCGACCGTTACGAGATTCTGTTCGGCTACGCCCATTTCAATGAAGCGCTCTGGAAAGGCTTCTTTAAAACCAGACATTTTCGTACTATCGGTTAGATCGGCGCAAAGAGCAACAATCAGTTTGTTTGCTTCACCGGCAGCCTTAAGACCACGTCCGAAGCCAGCGCGAATCGGTTCTTGCTCAACGTCTTTGTCGTAAACCTGAGGGTTAAGTGGGTAGCTCATTATTCTAAATCTCCAGAGGTAATTTTTCCATCAAGGGTACGCAGTTTCTTTAGCGCTATCTTAGCCTGCTCACTGTTAGGGGGCGTCCCGTGCCACTTATAGTCGTATTCCATAAAATCGACGCCTTTGCCTGGAATAGTATGAGAGATAATGACGCTTGGTCGGTTGGATATAGCTCGGGCCATACTCGCAGCGTCGATAATACTTTCAATATTGTGGCCATCGATTTCCTGGACATGCCAACCAAATGCTTCCCATTTGCCACGAAGATCTTCGAGCGGCATTATCTCGTCGGTTGAGCCATCGATCTGAATATTGTTACGGTCGATGAAAACAATCAGCTGACTGAGCTTGTATTTACCAGCAAACATTGCTGCTTCCCAGATATTTCCTTCGTTGAGTTCACCGTCGCCTGTTACGACGTAGACAAAGCGATGCTTAGCATCATCAAGATATTGAAGGCTGTACGCATATCCAGCAGCCTGGCTAAGGCCGCTGCCGAGTGGACCACTGGTGTTTTCAAGGCCGGGTAGTTTCGTGCGCTCAGGGTGTCCCTGAAGCCTGCTTCCAAGTTTACGAAGTGTTTGTAACTCTTTTACCGGGAAGTAGCCACGTTCAGCCATAGCCGCGTACTGAACAGGAACGGTGTGACCGTTACTCAAGAAGAAGAGATCACGATCTGCCCACTCAGGTCTTTTCGGGTCAATATTCATAATATTGAAATACAGAGCCGTTAGAATATCGGCAAGATCAAGCGGTCCGGCACTGTGGCCGCTCCCAGCCTCCTCGAGCATTCGAATGATATCTTTTCGGATGTCGTTGGCTTTTTGTCTCAGTTGGATGATTGTTAATTGCCCACTCACGTTAAATAACCCCGTGTTTATTAATTTCATTTACCAGTGTAGCATAAACACTAGCAGGATCAGCTGCATGTGCGATCGTCGAGCCAACATTGAGTACATCGACACCGCCTTGGGATAGGCTATAGGCATTCTCGATGTTCACACCGCCGTCCCAGCCTATCTCAACGTCCTGACGAATATTACGTATGAGGCGAACTTTCTCAAGCTGCATCATACTGGCCGTGCCACCATATTTACCAAGATCACCGCTAAAGATCATGACATGATCCGCCGCTTCAATCGCCGCCTTCACAGTCCCTGGTACGGTTGTGCGAAGCAGGGCAACACCAGCTTTAATACCAAATTTCTTGACGTGTTCAAGAACAGGCACAATGTCCTCCGATGATTCGGCGTGAAAGATGATCATATGAGGCTTCAGGCTGACAAGTGTCTCGAGATGCTCACTTGGCCGTGCCACCATCGCGTGAATGTCTACGATCCATTCCTGAGGCCACCACACCTGGGCAGCGCCCACGGTAAAGCTTGGGGCAAACTCACCATCACAAATATCAATATGAACTCGTTCGGTAAACGCGTGAATTTTCTCGATTTGCGCTTTGTAGTCGTCAGGAGTCTCGGCGAGTACGGCAGGTGCGATAACAGTCATCCTTAGAGCTCATCAATCTGCGCATTACGGCGCTTATATCTAGGGGCTGCAGCAAATGGCGTCTTCAGCCATGTATCGATGATGTTCTGCCAGTCGGTATCGTCATCTTCTAATATCCTTGATGGCAAACACAGTACATTACTATCGTTATCGTTTCGAGTCATCTTAGCTTCGTACTCATCCCAGATAACGCTTGCTCGGATACCACGAAAACGGTTGGCAGCCATACACATACCTTGTCCGCCACCACAGATGAGTATTGCCCGTGGATCGTCTTTCGGATCATCACCTAGTACCTGGAGCGCTGCCATCTGAGCAAACTCAGGAAAGTCATCACCAGGATCGAGTTCACGATCACCTACATCTTCTACTGTATAGCCGCGTTTTGCTAAATACGCGAACACATGCTCTTTCATAGCAAAGCCATTGTGGTCTGCACCCAAGTATATTTTCATATCTTAAGTATAAGCATTTTTGCTACAAAACAAAAGCATCTCGTAATTGTTTCGAGATGCTTTTGTTTATTCTAGTGTTGGAGTGAGCGGCCGACGTCGGCTACGAGCTCAACAAGGCGGTTACTGTAACCCCATTCGTTGTCATACCAAGCGACTACCTTGATCAAATTACCACCAACAACGTTGGTTAATTTTAGGTCAACGATAGCGCTGTGGCTATTACCTTTGAAGTCGCTACTGACGAGCTCTTCTTCAGTTACGTCAAGGATGCCTTGGTAGAATGGCTGACCAGCAGCTTCTTTGAAGACAGTGTTAATCTCATCGATTGTTGTGTCTCGTTTGAGTACTACTGAAAAGTCACTCATACTCACAACTGGGGTTGGAACACGAACGCTCAATCCACCGAAGATACCTTCGAGAGCTGGAAGTGCTTTAGCGGCTGCTATGCTTGCGCCAGTTGTTGTTGGAACGATGTTTTCAGCTGCGGCACGAGCTTCGCGAAGATCTTTAGCTGGAGCATCTTGCAGGCGTTGGCTTGCTGTATAGCTGTGAACAGTAGTCATGAGGGCTTTTTCGATACCGAAGTGACCTTCAAGAACTGCCATGACTGGAGTAATACAGTTAGTCGTACAGCTTGCATTACTGATGATATCGCTAGCACCTTCGATTTTGTCTTCGTTTACGCCAAGCACGATCGTATCGACGCCGTCGCCTTTGGCTGGAGCTGAGATGACAACTTTCTTAGCACCGCCGCCATCAATGTGAGCGCGTGCCTTAGCTGCGTCAGTAAAGAAGCCAGTACTTTCAATGACAACGTCAACATTGTGATCTTTCCATGGAAGTACTGCTGGGTCGCGTTCAGCAAGTACGGCAATGTGCTTACCGTTGACGATAATACCTGCTTCGTCATACCCAACTTCGTGTTGGTACAAACCATACGATGAGTCATGTTTAAGAAGATGCGCTAAAGTTTTTGTATCTGTTAGGTCGTTAATCGCAACGATACTCAAATCACTGCGTTCAAATGCAATCTTAAAGGCATTGCGGCCAATGCGACCAAAACCATTGATCGCGATGTTTACTTGACTCATGTAATTCTCACTCCTTTTAAATATGCTTATGCATTTCGTTGTCTATTATATACTGTAAAACGCTTGTGGCAAAACAATTTAATCGAAATAAACATAAAATCGAGTGAATAACGTAAAAGACGGCCGACAAAATCGTGCCAGTGATAGAGCGGCGAAATCGCTACCACTCCATCACCCAGATGCCAGGAATCATACTTCAAAGCGGAGGGGGCAAGAATTTAGCCCTTTCCTTGTTGTTTCATATGCTCAAGGATCTTCTCGACAATCCCTTGTGCTAATGGATCCCTGAAGTGCATGAGCTGGGGGATCCTCGGCACGATCACGTGCTGAATGTGATGCTTGCGTAGTGTGGCCGTGAATACTTTTGCCACGGCGTCGTTGGTGATGAGGACATAGTACTGTCCTCGGAATGGAATTGGCGTGACGAGAATCACACACTCGACACCCCTTGAGACACCTTCCTTCGCCCACTCATCAAGTTTTTCGGGAAGTGCATTTCGCGGACTGATACGGACGATCTTCATGCGGCCAACTCCTCATTGGTTTGACAGCCGTCTTTTACATATCAGATAAAGCCTGCGCTACTAAATTAAGCACAAGCGATATCCGAATGCCTGTATTATGTCATACACATACCGTACTCACAATATAAAAACAATCCGAAAAAATGGATTACTGTAGTCCGATGAAAGAGTAAAAGACGGTCGACACGATGTCGGTGGAAGCAGCGATACACGCCGCCGCTCCACCGACACTCCCTCACTTAGCGGTAGGCTGTCTGTGCCGTCCGACGCTCGTTTGAGCGGTGACGAGGGCAAGCAGCTTCATGAACCTCTCCGGAGAGCGCGCATCCAGGACGCGATACCCTGCCGGAAGCTTTGTGATGACTTCGTGCCCGATCCGCATCCGCCGCAGTTGGAAGACGAACGCGGCAGCAACGACGTCATAAGGCACCATCGCGTAGTGATAGCCGTTGTACGGCGAGATAGTAAGCAGTGACTCGCACCGCAACCTCCCGCGACTCGCCTCCAGACGTGCTGCTATTGTTGGTAAATCAGTGCCATCGACATTGATACGAATGAGTTTCACGCATCCGCTCCTTAAGGCTGACGACCGTCTCTTACGTCAGACGTGATGCTTTCATCTGACAGAAGGGACAAAAACACACTCTGATACTATAATTATTTCACTTATTTATTTGGTCGTAAATATTTGACACATTATATACGTAAATATGTCAATGATCGTTTTGTCGTACTTTCCATTACTCAACTTGCTATTATCCACCAGTGTTTTATACTAGTAATACAATGAACAAGCGTGAATTGCTACATCGGGCGGCCCCGCATTACAGCGAGAACCAACAGCTCGAGCTTGCTCATGCGATTGACTTTGCCACGAGCGCCCATGAAGGACAGAAACGCCGCAGTGGCGAACCCTACATTATTCACCCGCTGGCGGTCGCCGATACCCTGGTGGAGTGGGGTATGGACATCGATACGGTGATCGCTGGTATTCTCCACGACACGGTCGAAGATACCGACGCCACCCTCGAAACGATCGAGAATTTATTCGGTCGCGACGTCGCTTTTCTCGTTGATGGTGTTACGAAAGTATCGCAGGCTCGAGCAGGTATGCGTAACCTTGAAAGTTATCTCCCTCAGACCAAAGATAATCTGTCCAAGCTCCTGATTGCAGTGGGCCAGGATGTCCGAGTCATTATCATTAAGTTAGCGGACCGGTTGCATAACTTGTCGACCCTGCAGCATATGAACCGCGAAAAACAGCTTAAAATTGCCCGTGAGAGTCTTGAGGTTTTTGCCCCTATGGCCGACAAACTCGGTATGGGACGAGTCCGCATGCAGATCGAAGAGCTTGCGTTCTCCTACATTGATCCGACTGAGTTTAAACGGCTCGAAAACATGATGAAGAAACGACTCGGAAAAAGCACCCGCAAGCTCGGTGCTGTTCGTCAGGACGTTGAGCGTGAACTAAAAAAACAAAACATTGAAGCCGAAGTAAACGGCCGCGTTAAGAGCATCTACAGTTTGTACAAGAAATTGAAGAAGGTCGATGGCAATATCGATGACATCTACGATCTGATGGCACTTCGCATCATCGTTAAGGATAAGGAAGAATGCTACAAGGTGCTTGGCATTCTCCATTCGATGTACCAACCAATGATCTCACGTATCAAAGACTACATTGGCATTCCTAAACCAAACGGCTACCAAAGCCTTCACACGACCGTTATCACACCAAGCAAACAGATCGTTGAATTCCAAATTCGTACCCGTGATATGCACGAGTATGCCGAACGCGGACTTGCTGCTGGCTTTCACTATCACGAACAAAAGGATACGAAGAACTACATTCGCGGACGGAGCACGGCAGCGAGCCTCCCAACACAGTTGCAATGGATTACTCAGTTGCAAGAAATCGCCGCACGCCTTGGTTCGGGTGATGATATTTCCCAAGATGAATTAAATATCGACCTATTCGGCAACCGTATCTTCGTCTACTCGCCAAAAGGTGACATCTATAACCTACCCGAAGGAGCCCTACCCCTCGACTTTGCGTTCATGGTCCATAGCGATATCGGTCGACACGCCTATAGCTTTCGGGTGAACGGCAATATCCATTCGTTTGATAAGCCACTGCAAAATGGTGACGTGGTTGAAGTTGTGACTCGTAAACTATCTATGCCAAAACAGGCTTGGCTTGATCTCGTCAAGACGGGACATGCCCGCGAGAAACTACGCTCCCAATTGAAAAAGATGGAACTGATCGAGACGCTCACTGGCGCCGCCAACATCATTCGACAGAAAACGCTTCGTCGAAAAAAATAACCCGTCTTCTTTTTAGGGAAACGGGTTATTTTTATATATTTATGCTATGTATTTATTTCTGGTTCCAGCGTTCAATTGATTCGTGAATGACTTGCTTTGCTTCGTCAATATCACCCCAGCTCTTCACGATAGTCGTACCAGGCTTTTTAAGATCCTTATAGTGATTAAAGTGGAATTCGATCTGCTGAATAAGTCTTTCAGGCACGTCGGCAAGTGTCGTGACAGCATTACCATTATTGCGGTCGTCTGCAGGTACGACGACTACCTTATCATCAACTTCACCGTCATCTTCGAACTTCATAACACCAATCACACGGGCTTCGAGGAAGATGCCCGTTGGAAGTGGTTCGCTCGTAATAATAAGTACGTCGAGTTCGTCGCCATCCTCATCAAGTGTCTGAGGAATGAAGCCGTAGTTGGTAGGCTTTGCAAAAATCGCTGGTTCAACTCGGTCGAGTTGCATAACCGCAAGTTCACGATTCCATTCAACTTTATGTGCACTGCCAGTTGGAATTTCCACGACAACATTGATGATACCACCGTCTACGTCACCAGGAGTTAATATTTTATTGAAATCAGCCATGTAAGCCTCCGTTATTTGTCTAGTATCTATTGTAACAAATTTGTTATAATGAGAACAATTATGTTAGTTATTGGACACCGAGGGGCTGCCGGGCTTGCAGCCGAAAATAGCCTGGCAGCTCTTCGAGCTGGTATGGATGCAGGCGCTGATATGCTCGAATTCGATATTCGTCTTACTAAAGATAAGATCCCTGTACTCACGCATGACTTTCATACGCTTCGCACGCACCATGACACCTCGATTATCTCGCGCCATACGCTTGATGAACTCCAAACGCGAACAGAGCCTCAACCTATCGTACCGCTCACTGACGTCCTTGATGAGTTCTTCGGTAAGATACTCCTCAACATCGAGCTAAAGGGGCGTGGTACTGCAACTGCTACGGTTGAGCTTGTCAAGAAAAGATACATAAAGAAGCCAAGCGACTGGGATTATATACTTTTCTCATCATTTCGAGGCAGCGAGCTTACCATCATCCGAAAAGCAAGCAGCAAGGCAAATCTTTCGCTACTCCATACAGAAAACCCCTTCATGTTCGTCGCCTACCACCGCCCATTGCGACTAACTGCAGTTGGCTTCCATCGATTGTACGTAAACCGTTTTGCACTTGAGATTGCTCGTCGGGCTGGAATATTTACCTACGCCTATACGGTAAATCGTCCACGAAGCGCGGCAATCCTTGCAGACAAAGGAATCGATGGAATCGTGACCGACCATCCTGATTACATTCTCAGCGAAATAAAAAAGAAGGCATAACGCCTTCTTTTTCTCTTCTCAGTTTATTAAACAGCAAGCTTTTGTTTATCAAGATATTCGCGAATAGACAGGGCTGCGGAAGCTCCTTCACCAACGGCGCTGGCAATTTGCATTGTTGCACCGCTTCGTACGTCACCTGAGGCAAAGATACCAGGAATATTTGTTGCTAGGTGGAGATCAGTCTTAATAAGACCATACTCATCAAGTTCAACACCACTTCCTTCAAGAAACTGTGTGTTTGGCTTGAGGCCAACGAAGATGAAGACACCATCAGTAGCAAATGAAACCGACGCGCCTTCTTTAGTCGCCTTTACTTCAGTTACCTTTTTATCAACAGCAACGATCTCGTCAGTTGTTGTCTGCAGATGAACTGTAATCTTACCGTCATCAACATACTTTTGGAGTTCATGCTGAAGCACCTCGCTCGCCTTAATCGTGCTACGAACCAAGAGGTCGATGTGCGTCGTAAAGCGGGTAAGGAAAATAGCTTCTTGAACGGCTGAGTTACCGCCACCGACCACCACGAGTCGCTTCTCGCGGTAAAAGGCGCCGTCGCAAGTTGCGCAGTAGTGCACGCCACGACCATAGTATTCAACTTCACCAGGCACGCCCAGCTTGTTGTAGTCACTTCCGGTTGCAATGAGGACCGTCTTTGCTTCTACTTCAACGTCATCAACAACGACTATCTTCGTGTCGCCGTTATCACGGAGACTCGAGACGTCCCCAAAGTCAATATGCGCTCCAAATCGTTCAGCTTGTTTCTGAAGCTGATCCGCAAGAGTTAGTCCGGCAATGCCATCGGCAAAACCGGGATAATTATCTATCTGATCAGTAATGGCCGCAAGGCCGCCGATCACACCCTTTTCATAGAGTACCGTGTCGATATCTTCGCGAGTCGTATACACAGCTGCGGCGAGGGCGCTTGGACCAGCGCCAATCATGACGACATCTCTTACAACTTTATCCATATGATCCTTTTATTAGTTACTGTACTTAGTATAGCAAGTATCGATTTATTTTGTGGCAATAATCATCACGATGAACTTGATTGGAGTGTTAGCAGGAATGTCACTACCGCTTCCCTTTTCACCGTAGGCAAGATCTGACGGAATCGTAATCTCACGTATACCGCCAACTTTCATACCCACAACACCTTGGTTCCAACCTTCAATAAGGCTCGTCTGGCTCGTGTCGATTGGTGCTTTAAGCTTATCCCCGTCGAATGAGCTATCGAATGACTTGCCGCGTGGGTTCCAGCCGATATAATATGCCTGGTATTTCGTATCTGCCGCAATGTCCGCACCATCGCCCTGCTTAAGGTCGTTAGTCGTAACTTTGTCACCCACTGCGTCTTTATCAAACGTTGCGGCTGAATCCTTGTACGCACCAAACGTTGGATAGTACTGCGCTGAAAGCTTCGTTGCTTCTTCAGCTACCTGTTTTTGGTAATCGGCAAGTGCCTTGTTTTGCGCTGCCTGATCATTTTGGTTATTTTGATTCGCTAAAATCATCACAACAAAAGAACCGATTGTTCCAATCAGCATTACAACTGCAATAATCCAAATACCGATACGCTGACTTTTCGGTGTCGCCATAATTTATTCTCTTTCCCTCACTAATTTACTTGTTCTAGTATACCAAATCTATGGGGTAATATTGAAATTACTTTTCTGTTTCGTCGAGGATGAGATAATCTTCGTCATCGACAAGTGATGCACGCCATACTCCAAGCGCCTGCCCAAGCGGCAACATGTCTGAATAGCCTATAAAGTCAGCTGCTCGACGAAGAACCGACGCGGACCAGCCCGATAGCCGTAAGCCATGCCATTCAAACACAGCCCAGCCTTCACCTACTGGTACAACCACTGGCGGCATGACTGCCTTGTATTTCTTAGGCGTCTCGCCGGCAGATTTACGCTTCAGGTTGCCAGCGACAAAGAGCGCATCGTGTAAAGCCGTCTGAGCAAGACCGGTAAACGTTGTTGCGGCGTTATCACCGATAACGTAAATGCCATCTTTTGTTTGCATATATTCATTCACTTCAACACGGCCGTTTTTAGCAAATGTAAAGTGTTCTGCGTTTTCTTTATAGAACGGGTTGTTTGCAACACCTGACGTCCAGATGATCGTTTGACTTTTAATTGGCCGACCACTTACCATGATCGTATCTGCCGTAGCTGACTCAACTGCCTTACCGGTTTGGATATGAACACCAAGCTTCTTAAGACGGTTAGCGACACGGTCGCTCGATCGCTTGCTCATGCGGGGCAATACTCGTGGTGCTGCCTCAATAAGGTTAATGTGGATTTTCGGATTCTTAATACCGTGATATGTACATAGCTTATGAAGATATGCTCCCAATGCCGAAGAAAGCTCAACACCCGTTGGACCAGCACCAACAATAACGTAGTGCTTATCGATTGTGTGGTTTTCAACGATATCCGTGCGTAGGTGATGCTTAAGACGCTTGATTTCCTCGGCTGATTTGATGCCGTACGAGAATGTGTCGAGTCCTTCAATGCCAAAGTAGGTCGTTACCGTTCCAAGAGCAAGGATACATTTGTCGTATTTATACGTCTCCGTCTTGCCAACAAGCGTTTTCGCATGAGGATTAATCTTCGTGATTGTATCGATCTTTATTGTTACATTCTTTTTGCCGGTAAATATCTTACTCAGTGGAACCCAAAATTCAAGGTGACTCTTTTCAGTTACCGCACCGTAGAGCGCTGGGTAATACTGAAAGTTTGGCTTATTGGTAATGAGCGTAATGTGGTTCGTAGCCTCTTTTGCAAGTTCGAGCGCTGCTTTTACGCCGCCGAATCCGCCGCCGACAATAGTAATATTCATGGAAAAAGTCCTATTTTAATTTAATTCAGTATGCACATCTACGGACACCATTTGCATGCGAGCCAATTTAGCGCGCGCTGCGACGATGCCGATAGAGACAACGCCCAGATACATGAGACCCGATGTACACGCCTCTACCATGTGCGCAGGGGCCATGGCAACGAGGTAAAAACCAGTAGCGAACGTGAGGCCGATAGCCACATATGCTGCACGCAGATGAGCCGCAGATGGTCGGAAGTACGCGTATGTCGTTAGAGCAATTCCTGAAAGCGCAATAATGATATGGGTAATTAATGTTAGATTCATATTTAGGATTATATCACTTATGGTAACCAGGCGTCTATTGAAATGATGGCGCAAAATGCCAAGAGAATAATCAGTGAAAAACGAAACATCTTTCGCGCCCAAGCATCACCGCTCTCACGTCTTAGACCGATGAATCCTAGCCAGAGCCAGTAGACTCCGAGTATGGTCATGGCAACAAAGTAGGTGATGCCGGTTATACCAAATACTGTCAGCAGTAATGTACTAACGACAAACAAGAGCGTATAGATAAAGATCTGTACTTTCGTCTGCGGGATGCCTTTTACAACTGAGATGACGGGGACGCCGGCCGCTTTGTATTCCTTTTGGCGATAGACGGCGATCGAATAGAACTCTGGCATTTGCCAAAAAAAGAGAATAAGAAATACGAGTAACGCGCCGATATCAAGTGTTCCCGTAACGGCGACGTATCCCGCTAAAATAGGGGCTGCACCAGAGACACTTCCAACGAGCGTTCCATGCATCGACAAACGCTTAGATAGCGCACCGTACAGCCAAACGTAGACGACAAATCCCCCAACACCGATCCAGACAACCAGCATGTTCGTCCACGCAATAAGAATGGCGAGGCCAACAATGCCGAGTATGATTGAAAATATGACGGCATGACTTCCAGGAATTTCCTTCTGGACAAGTGCCCGCTTTTTCGTTCGTTCCATTTTCTGATCAATATCCTGATCGAGGTAATTATTCAGCACGCAGGCTGAGGCAATGATAAGGGTTGTGCCAATACAAAGTGCAAGGAATAGCCAGAGGTTAACATGTCCGCCGCTGGCAAGGAGGAATCCGGCAGCAGCCGTCAGCGCGTTGCCATAGAGAACGCCCGGCTTTGTTAGTGAGTAATAGGTTTTAATTGTAGCCATTATAGGTAATGTTAAAAGCCTCTCATACTTTGGTCGAGCATAAATTTATTCATTTCTTCAGGGCTCATCATCATGTTGTAGTTGAGGTTACTCATAATCCATAGTGACCCTCCGACGAAGATTACCAGCACGAGCAACATAAAGTAAAACGACGCCACGTTCCAGCGAGAATTCTTATCCCGTCCAAGGTGCAGGAAGAAGACAAGTTGCACGAGTAGTTGCACAGCGGCAAGTCCAAGAAGCGTTGCAAGCAAGGTGAAGCCGGTAGCCAAATGATTCACGACGATAACGTACGCAAGCAGCGTCAACGTGACGGCGAGAACGAATCCAATGACATATGACCAAATACCAGAGTGTGCGACCTTGGTCTTTGGTTGTGTTGAATGATGTTGGTTAGTCATACTACGCAACTCCTATGAGATAGACGATTGTAAAAATAAATATCCAGACAACATCCAAGAAGTGCCAGAAGAGGCTAAATAGAATCAGTCGCCGGGTTACGCCTGGTGTAAAGCCACGCTTATAAAGTTGCCAGCTCATGACACCGATCCAAAGCAGGCCGACAGCAATGTGAAGTCCGTGCGTCCCGACAAGCGTGAAGAATGCCGAAAGGAATCCACTCGCCCACCAGCCATGGCCTTCGCTTGCCAGTTTAGAAAACTCACTGAGCTCTAGGCCGAGGAACGTGGCACCGAGCAGGAACGTCGCACCGAGAAGTATCAATGTGAGCTGCTTACGACCAGCGTGTGCCGCGAGGATCGCCATACCACAGACAAAGGTACTCACGAGAAGCACCATCGTCTCAAGCAAGACGAACGGCATATTGAATAGATCGTGGCTCGTGGCCCCTCCGAAG
The DNA here is from genome assembly GCA_030445245.1 of Candidatus Saccharimonadota bacterium. Taxonomy (GTDB): domain Bacteria; phylum Patescibacteriota; class Saccharimonadia; order Saccharimonadales; family Saccharimonadaceae; genus RYN-404. Next base: position 489,079 of record JAUCSD010000001.1, read on the forward strand.
GTACTAGTGTGAAGGACGATGTAGGTTGCAAACAATGCGCCAAACAGCACACAGTCGGTCATAAGGTAAATCCAGAAACCAAGTGATTTTGTATCTAACTGCTCTTTGATTTCAGCTTCTGTTTCGACAGCTGGGGCTAGATGATGACTCATACTGTAGGCTCCTGAAGTTTATATAATTTATCATATTGTTCCATGTGTTTAGCAGTGATCATGTATTCCGTCTCATCGTTACTCACCCGCAAGATAACACTGACGATCACACCAACGAAACCAACGACGACCAACCACCACATGTGCCAAATCAGCCCGAATCCAATCATAAAAGCGAAGGCGGCGATAATGACTCCGACGCCACTGTTCTTCGGCAACGTGATCGCTTCGTATTGCAGCTTCGCGGTTGACTTGTGTTTAAGAGCCGCCTGTTTTTCTACCCAGAAGTTATCACGGTCAGTCACGGTAGGCGTTATAGCGAAGTTGTAGAACGGTGCTGGAGATGGCACTGACCATTCGAGTGTCCGTCCGTTCCATGGGTCGCTTCCGGCAATATTCTTCTTACGCTGCCAGATACTGACGATCAGTTGCAATACCATGAGAGCCGCACCAAGACAGATGATCAGAACCCCGCAGCCGGCGATAACAAAGAGCATTTGCCAGCCCGGTCCGTCATAGTGATCTAGGCGCCTCGTTGCACCCATAAGACCAAGTGCATAGAGTGGCAGGAATGCGACTAGAAAGCCGACAAGCCAACAGTACGTTGCGTACTTGCCGATTCGTTCATTAAGCGTAAAGCCAAAGATCTTTGGGAACCAATACATGAGTCCGGCGAAGTAGCCAAACAATGCACCACCGATAATAACGTTATGGAAGTGAGCCACCAGAAACAAACTGTTATGAACCTGGAAGTCGATTGCTGGCACTGCCATGAGTACTCCGCTGAGACCGCCGAGGGTAAAGGTAACGACAAAACACATGAACCACAGCATCGGTGTCTTAAAGCGAATCCGCCCACCGAACATCGTAAAGAGCCAGTTGAATACTTTTACGCCCGTCGGGATAGCAATCACCATAGTCATGATACCAAAGAATGCATTCACATCCGCGCCCGCGCCCATGGTAAAGAAGTGATGTAGCCAAACGATGAATGAGAGTATCATGATGGCAAAAAGTGCACCAACCATTGTCTTATAGCCGAACAATCGCTTCTGCGAGAACGTTGCGACAACTTCAGAGAAAATACCGAATGCCGGAAGCACCAGAATGTAGACCTCCGGATGTCCCCAGGCCCAGATGAGGTTAATGTATAACATTGGATTTCCACCCTGAGTTGCCGTAAAGAAATGCATGCCCATCAAGCGATCGAGACCGAGCATACCGAGTGTTGCCGTCAGGATCGGGAAAGCAAAGATGATTAGGATAGTCGTCACCAAGACACTCCAAGCAAAGATTGGCATTTTCATAAGTGCCATACCGGGAGCTCGTTTTTTAAGAATGGTAACTAGGAAGTTAATGCCGGAGAGAAGGCTGCCGATACCAGCGATCTGCAGGGCCCATATCCAGTAGTCAACACCAGGACCCGGACTGTAAGCGAGCTCGGTGAGCGGTGGGTAGCCAAGCCAGCCACCAGGTGAAAAGCCACCGACAATAAGTGACACGTTGATGAGGATCATGCCGGCTGCAAAGAGCCAGAAACTCACTGAGTTTAAGAATGGAAACGCAACATCTCGGGCACCGATCATCAGTGGCAAAACAAGGTTGATAAGTCCAAACATCAGACCCATAGCAACAAAGAAAATCATGATCGTACCGTGCGCAGAGACGACCTGTTGGAATGTATCCGAGCTAACAATACCGTGAGCATCACCGCTAGCAAGTGCCTGTTGAGCTCGAATCATCAAGGCATCTGCCGCGCCACGCGCAAGCATGAGAACGGCTATAGCAATATACATAATGCCAATCTTCTTCGCATCGAGCGTCGTAAACCAATTTTTCCAGAGCCAGCCAACTTTTTTAAAATAGATCAATGCAGCCACGACAAGAATACCGCCGATAACAATCGAGATTGCCCCACCCTGGGTAATCAACTCTTTAGGCAATGAATCGAATGACAGTCGTCCGAGTATAAAATCCATTACATTCCCTCCATTCCAGGCATATCCATCATGCCGGGATTACCATGATCACTAGGTGTTGATTTATCATTTGTATTATTTTGTGTCTCATCTTGACCATTGGTCATCGGAGCCATGTATTTCATCACTATTCTATCATAGAGGTCATTATCCTTTACGACGTAATACATAGGCGTATCGAGGCTCGCTGGAAGCGCAAGTGCGTCATATCCAGATTGATCAAGTGTTGTCGATGTTTTTCGGACTCGTCCTACCCATGAATGAAACTCAGCCATTGAAGTCGAGCGAGCGGTAAACTTCATGTCAGCAAATCCCTTGCCACTGATGTTGGCTGATGAACCTCGATAGTCACCAGTGTGGTCAGCAATCAAGTGAAGCTGGGTCGACATGCCTGTCATGGCATATACCTGGCTACCAAGACTTGGGATCCAGAATGAGTTCATTGGTGCATCCGCGGTGATCGTAAAGTTTACTGGTGTCTTTTCTGGAATCTCGAGAAGATTAGCACTTGCCACACCAAGATCAGGGTAGATAAAGAGCCACTTCCACTGCAGCGCTACTACCTGAACATTAAGTGGCTTAACGTCTGAACTCAGTGCTTTATAGGGATCAAGATCATGGCTTGTGCGCCATGTGACGACGCTAAGCACTAAAATAATAGCACAGGGGATCCCCCACCATACTATCTCAAGATACTTATTGCCATCCCACTCTGGACGGTAATTTGCTTTATGGTTACCTTCACGAAATTTCCAAGCAAAAATACCAAGCATAGCGAATACCGGTATGACCACAGCCATGCCAAGAACAGTCGTAAAGACGATAAGATCACGCTCTTGTCGCGCAATGTCGCCTTGAGGATTTAAAACAGCTACGTTGTAATGTTGAAAAAAGTATGTAGCAGCAGCAATGATAGCTCCAACAACAAGAAGTATCGGCAGGACAATTTTAATCGACTTTTTCACTCTATTCCTATCTAGACCATAAGCGTTTACTGTGTGCTCTCATCATACATGGTTATAGGCATTAAGCCAATCGTTTTAAAAGTGTATGTTTAGGATTAATAGCGTTGAATAAAATCCTGTGCAATTCGTCCCTCAAAACCATTTAGATCAACAACGAGGTGTTGCAGAGCATTCACCGCTTCATCCGTTGAACCAAATGGCAGGCTATATTTCTTAGAAAGCTCTATCGGCAGCCCTAGTTCATCAAGCTGAACATACACCGGTTTCGTATCCAGAAATTCAATCCGACTAGCTATCGGTTCAAGATCTCCAGCCTCATTACCGAGAGCATATTTTTGAAGTCGATCGAGTGCGCGCAAAAATTTTGGTAAGTCGTAGCTCATGCCATTCTTCAGAAAACGGATAGAATCTTCAATTGCACCGTCTGTTACGTCAGATTGAGAGCTCTGGCTCCGGACCAGCCCCCTGAACCCTTCTCTAAAGTAGGCATCAATAAGAATGGTGAGTCTTGTGACACTTTTCTGCTGGTTATTACCAATTGAATGGGCATACTTGAAAGTGTTAAGCCCCAGCATCGACGCGAGATTAAGAACAACAGCCCATTGAGACCTAGATAGACTTGGCTCACGGATCGTCCGAATAACCTTCTTAATAGTATCGTGACTATTTAGCAAATCAACAACTGCTTCCTGATATTCGAAATGGATAAAATGATTCGTACGTAAGATTTCGTTCGGTATATATGTACCACCACGATGCGTTGACACAGATTCGCGCTGCCCTGCTGTTAGCTGATTATCATCTAGTAGTCCAAGTACACTTGCTGAAGTTGATTCGTTTTCACTGCCGATAGGATCATTCACGATAATTTCACTATCGCTCTTTGGTTCTTCGTAAAAATAAACCGTTCCCCAAAAGTGATTGAACATTCTACCCGCTCGGCCGGATATATTACGAAAAGTTAAAATATCTCCAGTGAACTTTCTTTTTCCATTGTGGATGATAATCGTCTTTGCACAAGTATTAACTCCTTCGATGAGCGATGACGTACAGAGTAGCACTTTAATTTTTCCATTGCTAAACCGTTTGATCATTTCATGAGCAAGGAATCGAGGTAACTGACCGTGGTGTATTCCTACGCCTCGTCGTAAAGCATCACATACATACCACTCAGGTCCAATATTCTCCTGGATCCAAGCCACGAGATCATCATTATCGTTGATAATCTCAAGGCTATCGTGAAGATTCTCTTTATAAAAATCTCGTAATGTTCCGGGAGACGAGAAGTAAACCATCACTTCTCGTCCCTCTGCACTAATAATCTCAAGTGTTTGACGCTTGCGATCCTCCATGTTTTTTGCAGACAGTTTTTTCCTAACAATGTAGGTAGTGTTATCGTCACTTTCTATCCAGACCGGATTATGTTTCGACGTATCGTAACCATTCGCACCATCAATATAAGGCCCGAGCAAGTAGACTTGCCTAGCTACGTCGCTAAACTTCCTATATACAACACTAAGCATGTTCGCGCGATCTGCATCATCTTTTTCAAGAAGATCACGATCCATCTTATAGAACTCATCAATGATCAGTAGATCAATTCCAAGCGTTGCAATCACGCCATACATTTCGAATGCTCGTTCTTGAGTTAAAATATATACATTTTTATCCGAGGGTTCCTGATTCGTAAAACTAATTCGCTTGTGTGGGATATGCAGCTTCTTAATCTTTTGACGAATCTCTTCAATTAATGCAATTGTTGGAACCACGATTAAAACGTTATCGTACTTACCACTAAGCAGGATCTCTTCAATCAAAAAACTCTTCCCAAAGCTTGTTGGCGCACTTAGAATGACAGACTCGTCATTGAACAATCGACTAAGCACTCCATATTGGGCGCGATGCATGTACACATCACGAGTATCGGATCGGTGTAACTCTTTCGCTAGCGCATTGCCTAAACTTAAATTACCTGACGTGTAGTCAGGTAAGTACGGAAATAAACCACGTGAACGGACAATTGAGGACGCAATTTCTTCATAACCCTCCCATTCATTATCCTTTAGACGCATAGCAATCAAAACTGCCAGGTCATTATCGTCATTATAGTGACTTACGATATTCAAGAGATCGAACTTATCCGCCGCATTAAATAGTTCGTCGTCAATGAGGGTATTCGCAACGTCTTCCTTGCTGACCATTAGAAGATACTCTTCTTCCCATCAATAAATTTATCTACGGTAGCGACCAAGGTGGCTTTATCTTTCAGCGGCATAAAGAAAATGTGGATATCAATTTCATTAATACCCTCAACTTGCTTAAAAAAAGAGTCGAACAGAGGAGCTAACTCCGCGTCGAGCTGTTCTATGAACTGAGCATTTACAGCATTGTGCGCCTTCGTCACTGGCGACTCATAGGTTACAAGTACCGGTACGCAAATCTTCGCTTTAATTTCGTCGAGCGACACAGCGTTCGAAATTAATTTTTCAACCTTCTCCCTGTTTGAGTCGTCTTTATCTAGATGATGACGAATAAAAATAAACTCTTTTCGATCCTTAAGCCGATCGATCATGCCCGTAATAGATGCGACAGCGGCTGAAATTCCTTTCGCACTATCCATATAAAATTTTGCTTCTCCTAACCATAGACTATCAACTTCACCATCTTTTATAATAGCGTGAACAGCATCAGCTCCCTTCACGGGGTCACCTGGCGCAGTTTTATAATAGATCTTTGAAATTAAAGGTGTCGTAGCATATATATCACGCATGACTCCATGGAGGATGAGTTCACCAACTTCTCCGCGAGTGTCATATTTTCCCTTTGGACGCTTATCAAAGAAGATTCCAGCAGCACGCTCCAGCTTGTCCGTCAGTCCTCTGTCCGAAATAACACTTAATTCACTTGGCGTAAGTGCAAATGATGGTAAATGTTCACCGAACCAAGTGATAAACTGTCGATAATTCCATTCACCCGACTCATAATCAACATAAATTCCGGTTTGACCACGTTTCGTGCCATCCACATCTCGGTGGCTTGAATATTTAAGCTTAAAATCATCAAATTGCCCGATAAACCGGGGGGAAGAATCATCATTCTGAGAAACAGGTGTCGACATGTCTTAATTATAATGTCTTACCTCAGTAAATACTAGCAACATAATGAAAACATTAACTATGCAAAGCTTAAGCTTAATTACTATAACTGAACGAATCAATTTTAATCTAAGCTATAATGCTGCTAGATATTTCTTTTTTATACAACTACTGCATCCGTTACAAGAATAACCTGAGCGATCACCTGGGTCATAACGGTAGACACTTCATTACTCGTAAGCGTTCGATCATGTGGAGTTAGACGTATGCGAACTGTAATGTTCTTTGTATCAGTTTCTTCGGCCTGGTAGATGTCGACAGGAAGAATCGTTGATTCAAGATCCGTTACCTTCAACGCTTGTTCGATTGAATCAACAATCTGACTGTAGTGAATCGATTGACTTACCTTAAAACAAACATCGCGTTCTGTACTTGGGTAACGGCTAAGCGGACGATAGCTGCTGGTTAGTTTTTGAATCGCATCAAGAAGTGGTACTGAACCAATCTCAAAACCAGCCGAGTATTCAGGAAGTTTAAAGCCTCGAACAACTGACTTTTTGTATTCACCAACGATACCAAGAGAAGTATCTGTTTTTCTGTCTGTCACCATAGCCGAACGACGATACTCAAACGGTGCCGCAGCAGGATAGTTTGATTCAGATTCAAATGGTACGTACATCAAGTCTAGGCCAAGTGAGGTACCCAGATAATCAAGCATCTTCTTAGCCTGGTAGTATGGAGCGCCTTCATCAAGCTTTTTACTCGCAACAACAAGTGCAAGCATGTCAGCCTCAGCTGGAACGTTTTCGTCCGTCATGCCGTGCTGACGTGGGTGTGCCTTATTAACTTCGAATAAAGCGAAGTTATCGTAGCCATGTTTAATGTTGCCATGGACTGCTCCAAGCAAACTTGGCGTTAGTGTCTGGCGATAGTATTGGAGTTGAGGACTAATTGAATTAGTAATTCGGTACGAGTCTTCTGGTTTCTGGCCGGCTTTGAGCAAATCATTACCGTGCACGAAACTGTAGGTCAGGACTTCATTAGCACCAGCCCTGACAAGACTACGACGAATATCAGCACGTATCTGATCGAAGTGACTAATGCGTACTGCGGTAAAGTCACGTTTTGGAAGGGTCGGCGTAATCTCATCGAAGCCGCTGAGGCGTCCGATTTCTTCGATAACATCCTCATCAATATGGATGTCTGCACGCCAGTATGGCGCTGTAAACGAAACGAGATTACCATTAACTGACGTCTCAAACTCAACGTTGCCTAAAACCTGTGCAACTTGCTCAGCCGTGAACGTGCTGCCGAGAACACCATTAATCTTTTCGATTGAAATAGTAATAGTCGAAGGCGTAACGGGCGCTGGATAGCTTTCCGCAACATCACTCACTCGCTTGCCGCCAGCATTTGCCATCAAACGAACAGCTTCGGCAAGTACTGGAGCCGTCAGGTCAGCAGGCTGGCCTTTAGTAAAGCGTGTAATCGCTTCACTAAAAATACCGTGACGCATCTGAGTTGCGCGGAGATTATACAAATTGAACGTCGCGCTCTCGATGATGATATTTTTCGTGTTATCGTCGATCGCCGTATTAGCACCACCCATAGCCCCGGCAAGGCCGATTGCCGTCTCACCTGCCGCGATAACGATGTCGCCCTGGTCAAGTTCGATCTCTCGGCCATCAAGCAGTTCGAGTTTTTCTTTATCTTTTCCGGCACGTACGTGAATCTCTGCTTTGCCACCACCAACACGAACGAGTTTGTCGTAATCAAATGCATGAAGCGGCTGGCCGGTTGCGAGCATCAGGTAATTAGTGACGTCTACGACGGCGCTAATCGGTCGGACACCAACTCGTGCCAAGTAGGTTTGCATTTGAAGTGGCGACTTCACACTGCCATCAGATTCCGAAAGGACAACGGCTTGATAACGAGCGGAGAGTGATGGATCGTCGATCGCTACCTGTGGCGTTAGCACGTCACCAAATCGATCACCAAAATCAGGTGTCAGTCCAGCGAGCCAGTCAGGTGTTTTAAACGGCTTACCTTGGATGGCCGCAACTTCGCGGGCAAATCCGATAACACCAAAACAATCAGGACGGTGAGTCAGTGATTTGTTTTCAATATCAAGCAGATAGTCATCAAGTTCGTAAGCTTTAGCAAAGCTCTCACCAGGAGCCAAGTCTTTATCAATTTCAAGAATTCCGTCGTGTTCGTCAGTAAGCCCAAGCTCACGCGAGCTTGCAATCATACCGTTGCTCATCACGCCACGGAGCTTGCGGCTACCAAGCACGAATGGCTCAGCGTCGCCATGCGTTTCAGGAACAATACTGCCAGGAGGCAGCCACGCAACGAGAATGCCAGCACGTACATTTGGCGCACCACAAACAACTTGGATAAGCCCGGCTCCATCACGCTCGATGTCAGGCGTCTTACCACCATCGTCAAGTTTCGTAACGTTCAAATGGTCTGAACCTTCGAGCTTTTCGCAGGTTACGACTTTGGCGATCACAACGTCTTTATACTTGAAGCCAAGATCGATCACTTCTTCGATTTCAACAAGCCGCGCACCAATCAGAGTCGCGAGTTCGCTCACAGGAATATCAATATCGGTGAGTTGTTTGAGCCAGTTTACTGAAATAATCATGCCGTTTCCTCCGCGTGCCACGTAAGTGCATATTTGTTACGGTCGCCGCTATATTCATCCGTAAGATAAAAGTTTTCAACATTAATTTTGAAGAATCGGACATTGCCATCTTTACGAATATTATTCAAAAGTCCCTCGGACGCTCCACACCTTTTTGCGTACGCTTGGTACGCCGTCTTTTCCGCTTCCTCGCCACTAAGTATCGTAGCCGTGCCTTCAAAATCAACACAACGTGTTTTCTGATCTTTATGATGCTGAGTTACGATATTAGCTGAAACATGCGGGTTAGCGGTGATCTCTTGGCCATGTCGACTGTCGACGCTTGATGCAAAATAAATATTAAGATCATCGTCATACGAAAAATGTACTTCACACACCCAAGGCTTGTTATCTTTAACGGTAGCAAGCGACATATGAATAATTTGTGGTATATATTCACGAATTGTTTGTTCTACTTGTTGATCGTTCATGCGAATTTCCTTAAGAATTGTAATTTAGCTGATTCAAAATGGCGTAGGTCTTCGATGCCATACTTGAGCATGACGAGACGTTCGATACCGCCGCCCCATGCAAAACCACGATAGACCGTCGGGTCGATACCGGCTGACTTAAGAACGTTTGGATGAATCATGCCGCAGCCGAGCATCTCAAGCCATTCACCTGGTTTACCGCCGAGTGCGGCTGGTTTTTCGATTGCGAATTCAAGACCAGGCTCAACGAATGGGAAGTATGCCGGCTGGGTTTTGATCTTTAGTTTCTGACCGTAATAAACTTCGAAGAAACTACGAAGTGTACCGAGCATGTTACCGAGTGTTGCGTCACGGGATACGAACACGCCTTCGCACTGATAGAACGTGTGTTCGTGCGTAGCATCAACGTCTTCATTTCTAAAGACTCGTCCATAACTTACCGCGGCGATTTGGCCACCCGCTTCGAGCTTGGCTTTACCGTCTTTTAGAATACGATTTTGCATCGTACTGGTGTGCGCTGGAGGAATGAATCCTTCTTCAGTACGGAAGGTATCGTAGCCGTCACGAGCCGGGTGGTTTTCAGGGAAGTTAAGTGAGCCGAACATGTGCTCATCGTCGTCGATTTGACGTGACTCAATGGCCTCGAAGCCCATGCGCGTAAAGATATCGATGACATTCTCAAGTTCGCGGGTAAGCGGGTGCTGGGTTCCCTGCTCAGTTGGAAGCAGGTGTGGAGCCCTCGTATTTACATCCCATGGAGCGGTGACATCAAGCGGCATGATCGCATCATCTTCAAGTGCCGCTTCACGCTCAGCCACAGCTGATTCAAGTGCAAGTTTTAGTTCGTTAACTGCCTTACCGTGTGGTCCGCGCTCACTTGGATCAAGTGTTGGAATAACAGCATACAGTTGCTTAATCTCTTCAGCCTTCAAAACTTCACGAGGCTGGTCTGTTGTGGAAATACGTTCGAGTAACTCGGAACGCAGTTGGTCAATATTCATCATAACTCCTTATAGTATACGGCAAACGGTAAAGAAAAATCGAGTGGCAAATTACTTGCTTGAAAGAACGATAAAAAATACGAATGCCGCGATCGCAAATATAACGATTGCGATCCATACCCATGCAAGGCTTGTGGTTTGTTTTGTACCTTTGAGATAGGCTGAATCCGTAATTCCATCAGGCAGTGTCTTATCGATTTCAGCACGCTTTTTTAATTTCTCTTGAAGCTCGGCAGCTACCTGCTCTTGGAGTTTTGAACGGTTGTCGTTTTGTTGAACAAATAATGCCATAGTTATACATAAGTATAGCACTCATGTTTGTTTCAGGATATATATGGTATACTTACCTCATATTTCACTATAAAGGAGGGAATAAATGGCCACCAAAAAAGCCGCTTCTGTTGCGAACAAATCCGCAGCAAAGCAAACTACCACAAAAGTAACGACAGTTAAAGCTGTTGAATCACGTCCTGCAATGCAGTCACCTGCCTCGAGCAAGCGAGCTGTACGATTCAGCCTCGCTCGTACGCCAATGGTGGCAGCGCTTATTGCTGAGTTCATCGGAACATTCATTCTAACTGCTACGGTTATCGCCGGCCAAGGACAACCAATTTTGGTATTCTTTGCGCTTGTTGGTATCGTACTTGCCGTTGGAACAATTTCAGGTGGATACGTCAACCCAGCCCTCGTACTTGGTGCTTGGGTAACACGCCGCATGAACAGTATGCGCGCCGTAGGTTACATCGTTGCACAGATACTAGGTGCCATGCTTGCCCTCGTGGTATTGAACGCATACGTTCACGCCGCTCCTGCTGCATCACCAACAGACACGTACAACACTGCAACTGCATTATTTAAAGCAGCTGCTTTACCTGAAGGTAAACAATGGTTCATCTTCTTCAGCGAATTCCTTGGCTTGGTTATCTTCGGATTTGCCGTCGCCGGTGCAACTCGTGAGAAGAAAGACCGCACTGCGGCAGCCTTCACTATCGGTCTTGGTGCATTCCTTGGCCTTATGATCGCTGGCTCAGGTGCCGCATTCCTAGGTGCAAACGCTATCCTAAACCCAGCTGTAGCAATTGGCCTTCAAGCCATTAGCTTCGGTAGTGTATGGCCAATCGCCGTATACGTTGTGGGTGGTAGCCTTGGAGCAATCATTGGATTCGTCCTTTATGACATGCTTAAGAGCAACGACCAAGAGCCAACTGTTTAATAACAGTTCTCACATAAAAAATATCGCCTCCATATGGAGGCGATATTTTTTATGCCGTTAACCATCGAGCAGAATATGTTTCGTGAATTAGTAAATATCAGAGAACTCCTGATAAATCACTTGCTACGACTATCACACTCCTGCCAAGTACTTCAGCGGCACTCGGCTAAAAAAGAAAACCAAGCACTACAAAAATAACGATTGCAAGTGAGATGAATACCGATACAATACTAGCGATTAATCTGCCATGTTCCAACTGACGTTTGATTACGTAAATAGGTAGGGCTATAAGATTAATGACTGCCACGATAAACGCAGGGGTTAAAAATTGAAACAAAGCAAACAAAGCTACAAACTCTGAGCCAGATTGCCCATTTTTTGCGGTTTGAGTTGCCGTATTCATTGCTTGAAAATACAGACTCACACATGCAATCTGCAGAACAGCCAGAGCAATAAAAAAGGACAACCATACTGCTGAAGGCTTCTTAACGAGTTCGCTACTATCGACAATGTTGAATTTAAGCGGTGGCACAGCCGGCTTTTCATCTTCTACGCTTTGTATGTCATTAAGATTACTGAGTACAGGTTCTACTACAAGCGTTTTTTGTTCGAGATCAGGGGCTGTTTCCTGATCGTCTAGGGTTTTTTTCTCATCCATTACCATTATGATAGCATGAGAAACCCCATCCTCATCAGGGATACATTACCTATTGTTAATGCGGTATACAAACAGACCACTAAAGATCATCTTTTTGTGGTCTATCGACAAGCAGTGGTTCGACTACAGACGCATTGCCCGCAATCTTAATAACGTCCTTGTCTATCTTGCCGAGTTCTTTATGTGCTGAATTGTAGTGATTAACCGTTGCACCGAGGCTGCTGCCGAGTTTTTGCATGAACTCTTCGAACTTGCCAATGTGCATACCGAGTTGACCGACACGCACTTGGATATCTTTAGCCTGCACTTCTATCTGAAGGCTACGGAGACCTTGAAGCACCGTCTGGAGGTACGCCATGAAACTGGTTGGACTCACAATAATGACGTGCTTATCGCGAAAGGCGTATTCGATTAGGTCACGCGAGCTCCCACCTGTCCCAACGTTATTGATAAGCAAGTCGTAGTAGAGTGATTCACTCGGAATGAACATGAAGGCAAAGTCCATTGTCTTTTCGTTTGGTCGGATATATTTGCTCGTCTCGTCGATACGACCCTTGAGGTCCATTTTTACTTTGAGCATCAGACGGTCACGTTCGGTTTTGTCCGTCGCTTCGATCATACGGTTATAGTTTTCGAGACTGAACTTGCTGTCCACCGGAAGCACCTGACCTTTTTCAAGAAAAATCGCTGCATCCACAATTTCGCCGTCTTTGAATTTATATTGCATTTGAAACTGGCCTGGAGGTAAAACATTACCAAGTACCGATTCGAGATAGTACTCGCCAAAGACACCACGCTGTTTTGGGTTCTGTAAGACGTTCTGAAGCGTCTTAAGCTCATCAGCCACATCAACAACCCGACGGTTGGTTTCATCGAGCTTAGCCAGGCGCTGTGTCACGTCGGCAACAAGCTTCGCACTTTGGCCGAGCTGTCGCTGCATTGATGTTTGCATGGCCATGTTGCCTCGATCGAGCTTATCGCCCATATTCTGTTGAAGCAAAGCAACACTCCGTGCCAGTTCCGTAACATCAGACTTCATCAGATCAACATTACCACTGCTCTTAAGATCACGCAGCCTTTGATTAAGCACAAAAATAACAAGGATAAATCCCACGACAATAACAGCAAGGACGATAAAAAAAGTTGTTTGTTCCATTACCTCAGTATATCAGTACTAGGCGGTAAGGATAAGCCGCATAGCGACAATAAGTACAAGGAGCAGAATAACCACAAGCCAGAACAAGCGAAGACGAGTCACCCAGGTAAAAACAAGGTAACCAACCAGGTACATTCCCGCAAGGCTTAGGCCAACAATATACCAAGGCTGTTCACTAACAACACCGATAAGTCCCCACAGGCTAACGACCGTTGCGATGACCACAAGCAATGGTCGGAATACTTGGATCTTCACGAGGATAAAGAGTCCGATAGCGCCTGCGATAAGCGTGGCGATTACTTCACCGTATTGTGCAGCGACAGCACAGGTGCTCACTTGTTTCGCAGAACAGAGCAGTGACTTGAGTACATACGTCTCAAGAACATACGTAAGTCCCCATACGATTAGGCCAGCCGCGACACCAAATGCGGCTACCTGAATTAGTTGTTTTCTACTCATAGGTATATAGACGGTCTGCGTCTCGGTTTGATTCGTTTCACTCATCTCAGCATCACTCCAGTAAACTAGTAAGGTTTATTGTAGGCTATTTTGGTGCTTTTGGCGAGTAGGTTTCGTAAATATCTTTTCATCCCGTTGCAAGTACCATAATGCGCCGACACTCGCGACAAGAATTCCGCCGATAACATCAAGTGGCGTATGAACAAGCGCAAGTACCCTGCCAACACAGACAGCAACTGTGAGGATGGCAAGAGTAATACTAATCCACTTATGTCTCGTTTCAAACCAGACGGCGAGTGTAAGAAAGGCGGCAAAGAGAGCATGATCCGATGGGAAGCCAGGATTATTTAAGTATGATGCACCAGCAGCAACGCCTAAGATCTCAAACGGACGTTCAGTGGCCGGTTGATAGACAGCGCCAAGCAACTTGGCAAGAAGGTAGGCGGTAAGGCCTGCCATAAGAATTCGAGCATAGGCTTCAAACCGGGCGCCCTTAGGGATTAAAAATAATAGAGCATACCCAGCAAGCACAATAATTGGCAGAACTGCGCCATCAGCAACAAGCTTAATCAGAGTCTGAATTGTCATAAACTTAGTATACTACTTTGAAGCGTTGAGAAGCTAGTTCAATCGACTACTTCGAACGGCAACATATCGATCAATCCGATTAGAAGACCAGCCACGTTGACGAAGCTCACCTTTTAACTTACCGAATAATGCCAATCGAAACGCTCGAATATTGCGAAAGCCTCGCTTATGCGCGATTTCCTCAAGCGTTAGGTGCTTATGAAGGCTCTTAAATGTATCAGAATCCATACCGAGAATTTCAGCGCGCAGGTCACCTTTCCTGTCGTGATGTTGTAGCAGACGATCGAATTGCGACTCAGGACGATGCTTACTACCTGGTAGTCTCCTGCTGATGCCCGGCACCGCCGCGGCAACTGCAGTCACAAGTAGAAGTGACGTCAGCGTACTGGTTGATATTCTCATGTCTATCCCCCTTATAAGCGGATCTTATAATCGCTTATGTTTTCAGTATACGTCGTGAAAATATGTGAAAAGAATGTATTTTTTGCAACAATATGGGCAGTGCTAACTAACGCTAGCACCGAACAGATACCCGACACCATATGTGACAACGGAAGCGAGAATAACGATGCCTAATTGACGCAAAGCGCCATACGCAATCGGCTTACCGCTCGAGGCGCTGATATAGCCACCCACGATCAGGCTGCCAAGCCCCGTAAAGACAATCGAGAGGGTAATGGCAAGGACACCACCGGTAAAAAACCATGGCATGAGCGGTGCGAGCGCACCGAGTGTAAAGAGGAGAAATGAACTACCGGCAGCAACCCACGGTGAGCCTAGTTCGTCAGGATTAAATCCCATCACCTGCCGGGCATAGACATTTGTAAGATGCGTATCACTCTGCGCGATTTCCTTGGCCGCAGACGTCGCCGTCTTGTCTGCATGACCCGATTTAGACAGACTATCAGTCACCTGATCGATCAAAAGCTCACGGTCGTTCTCGATGAGCTTTCTGATGTCCTTGAGAATCCCATCAAATAATTCTACCTGGGCGCGAACCGAGATCCACTCGCCTGCTGCCATGCTCACTGCTCCGGCTACGAGTCCGGCAAATCCAGACAGCAATACGGTATGGGCGTCTGCTCCTGCACCAGCTACGGCGAGAACGATACAAAGAACACTAACAAGTCCGTCATTTACTCCGAGCACTGCCGCGCGGGCTGCACCACGTTGAACTTGCAAGGCACGCCTTGCTAATACTGCACTGTCTTGGGTTTTACTCATATCCTTTATTTTATCATCTACAAGAGATAAAACGGCGCTTTTCGTCCTTTTGGACTCATCAGCGTATATGCACATATACGGAAGCGATGGATAGGCAGGATGAGAGTGGTATCTCGGGGAGACCGGACGCGAGGCGTCCGAGTCTGCCCCGAGAACCGAGTCGTCGGTCAGATAACGTCGGGCGCGTTGCCCGTCGCCTGTCCGTCGGCGACGGGCTCCACCACCGCGGTGGCGTTGCTGCGACGACGCACGGCGACAACGCCACCAGCGGCTGCAGCCAGAGCCACGACGACCCCGCCGACGACGGCCAGGACGGACTTCTTCCTGCTCGAACGCTTCGTGCGGAACATGGATGGTCCTCTCGAGTTGCCTATCCGAAAATCTCACCTGGTTCGGGTAAGATCAGATAAGAGTATGTCATATTTCTATGTCTCGGTCAAGAACGATTTGTCGTTACGACGTAGTACCAACGATATATTTCATCAAGAAACCGCCGTATTTAGGATCACTCAGTTTCGTTCTAATATCTGGAGTGATGACATACTTACTGTTTGATTCACCGGCACTGCCATTGAGGTCGGCAACGAACGACCATTGATCATGCACAGCTGCAAAGAGGAGGATTGGTGGTTTTGTTTTAGTTCTTAGGTTCAGGGTGGCAAATGACTTATCGTCTTCGGTTACCACGGTGCGTGTAACTGAGGTATAACTTGGTAGCTGCTTGCCACCATATAGCTTAAGAAGCTTGTCTGTCTGAGCATATTCATCACTAATCGCTTGCTTTTCGGCGCATCCTAACTGGTGTGAGACGGGTACTTCAGAATCAGCCTGGGATGAAGAAGGACTAGAACTAATCAACTGACACACGGCACCATCACTGACAAAGGTTGCGTACTGGACACCGTTTGACGTACTGTCGGTGCTATTAGCTACTCGCTTATAGCCTTTAGCCTTCATGAAGGTATCTGTCTGCTCCTGGATTGCCTGTATATCATTTTGGGCTGATTTGCTTTTGCTATAAAAGAGTACGTTCTGAGGTGTTAACGTACTGACAGCAAAAGAGCGATCAGGCATTTTGTAAATAACAGGAATATTTGAACCATCATATACCTGCTGTTCATATAAGTTTTCCGATAAACCAGTAATCGCTCCTGGCGCGCCATAAAGTGCGACCGTTTCATCAGCATTAACCGACATGATGGATGAAGATATTTTCTTCGGAACAAGACTTTTAAGTACAAATACGGTACCTACCGCAATAACGACAAGGACAACAACAGCTATACCAACTACTGTAAGCCGGCGTATCCAAATTTCTCGTGGGGATTGAGTATCATTTTCCATATTCATATCCTCCCTATGGGTATACCGTTATAATGTTATGTAATTCAGGGCTATAAGCTGACGTTGTCCAGTTCGACTTACACTGATATTTACCCCAATAATCCATGGTCTTCGTAGTGCTCACGGTATCCCACTCGTCGTTATAACCCCAGGGGTGTGGGCCCCATGCCTTACCATTCCAGTCCTGTGTCCTAAAGGTCCCAGCAGTCACTGAGGTACCGGATGGACAGGTACCTGAATAGTTAACAATAGCAAACACATATGATTGGAAGCTTTTAGATGCCGGCGTTAGCCATGTAGGCGTAACAGGGGCACTAATGGAACGGACGGTCGTTGCGATACTGCTATCTGCGGTCGAGCTACTGCCGTTAGCTCCAACAAGACAGCGAGCATGTGTCTGGAAGCCGTATTGATAGCCTTGCGAAGCAGCTACAGTCTGGGTAAGCCCCGTAGCCCAGGCGCTCCAAGCCGACCAAGTGCCCATAGTTGCCGTTGCCGTGCTTCGGTTACGCAGCTGGTACTGAACTGTTCCAGAAGGACAGGTCACTGCCGCAATCGTTCCGACGGCGTTCGTTCCAGACATCGCTGCAGTAATAAGAGGTACCGTGTTTGGCGGTGCGATGACACTCACGACACTGGCTGTATTCGACCAGTTACTTTCACTTCCTGCGGCAATAGCAAGCACATGGAAATAGTAGGTGGTACCAGCGGTGAGGCCAGTCACTGATGCGGACAGATTGGAAGTCGTCGTTGGGACAACGTTAGCTGTAAAGTCGGTATCAGTCGCACGTTCAAACCTATACTGCAATGCGCCAGGGACATTTGTCCAACTAAGGTTGACCGCTGTCGAACCAGCTGAGGTTGCCGTCAGTGTTGGGATCGAGTTGACACCAAGAGCGGTTGTATGAAGACTGTCTTTAGATATAATTTCACCGGTTCCCTCTTTACGGTATTGAAGAGTATATTTTAGACAGGCTGCGCCTGTATCACAGGTGGTACTCCCGTCACCAACATAGGCAAAGGTGTCCGGACCAGATCCAGCCGTCAGGCCGGTACAGGTGATCGCATTGCTCACACCAGTCGCTGTCGTTGGCGTAACCAAGGCGCCTGGATCGATACCAGGTAGCACTGATGCGCTTACTTGAGCTGCCGTTTGCGTCATAGCACTACAGCTTGGATACTCACCATTTTTATTAAAGTATTTCTCAAGTGCTCCCGTAATAACACCAACCTTCGTTGAACGGTCGGTATTACGAACGTCAATTTGAACTTTAGAGTACACGGCAATCGAAATGGCAGCGAGAATCGCAATAATGGCGACTACTATCGTTACTTCTACAATTGTAAATCCACTTCGATTTTTTATCATGGTATGTCTCATACTCTACTATAACGGTTGTGCTTCCGTCAACGAATAATTTCTACTTATCCACCTACGCCGAACGCGTAACGCTTATGTTTTTAAATGAACAATGGATGAAAATAAAACTGCCAGGTACGTACCTGGCAGTTTTGTGTTGTAGCTCGTTATCTTATTTAGATTTGGGTACGAGCGCTTGAGAGGCTGCGCTTTGATTCAACGAATCGGTAGGCGGCGTAAGCCATTGCACCAAGAGCGATGCTACCTAGAAGGATGTTCTCGCTAGCACCGGTGTGTGGAAGTTCAGCAGGGACTTCAACCACTGGAGTAGTTGTTGCAGGAGGCGTCACAACAGGTGGAGTAACGACTGGAGGTGTTACTACTGGAGGAACGGTAATTGTAACGACGGCAGGGTTACAGCCTTTTTGTGGGTTGTCGTTTGCTGTACTGTCGCCAGTAAAACAAGCAGTGTTCTGGATTGAACCGTTAGTCTTAGATACTACCTTTACAAGGTATTCTTTAGTTACTTTCTGACCTGGCTTCACGGTGCCGATATTTTCAGTGATCATACGCTTTGAAGGATTACTTACAAGCTCAACACCTGCTGGAAGCGTGTCAGTCATAACTGTCTTAGCCATGTCGTTATAGCCCTTGCTATCCGCAGCACCATTGTTGCTGACTTCGATCACGTACTTAAGTGTGTCACCTGGTTTTGCGGCAACTGCTTGAGCAACCGTATCAGCTTCACTGAGCGCACTGTTAGTAGTAACGTTTTGTACTTTCTTAGTGATAACACCTTGTGGGTGCCATGCGAAAGCAGTAGTTGTTAGACCTGCAATAGTGATTGCACCGACGATACCGGCACTTAGTAATACTTTACTTACATTCATAAGTTTATTCCTCCGTTAAAAAATTTCTCCGGGGCAGCCTCTCAAAGCTGTAGTATGGATTGAATATCATTCTATCACAATATCGTGCTTATGTCAATAATATTCTTATAGAATACTTAAGCAACCTCTGTTAGAAAGTATATTTAAAAAGCTAATAGACAATTGTGTGCTTCAGTAAATAGATGATCTCACTGTAGTGCTGGAAATAGAACCAGCAGTTAAATGCAAGGAGTACCGGGAGGATGATGAATGTCTCCACCGCGCTATCGGTTGTGATTCGCCAGGATTTAAGGGGCGGGATACCAAATTTAATAGGTATTGGCAGTAGCCATGGCACCCCCTCTTTAGTAAAGGTATCCATAACAAGGTGAGAAATGACGCCAATCATAAACGCCCACCAGACGATATCACTATTGATCGAGCCCATAATTGGGTGAAGAAACGTGAGAAGCATACGAGATAAAAAGCCCAGCAATATCAACCCAATCAGAGAATGAGTCAAAAAGCGGTGGCCACCGAGTAAAACACCAAAAACTCTTCCAAAGTATCTCCCTACTGGCAAATTACGCCATAATGGCGCTGTTGGCTGGTCGATATCAGGTGCAATGCCTCCGATAAGATTAGCAAGCACGGCAACCATGGCCGTTGCGAGTGATAACGTCACAGGTGGCATGAGTAAAAAGACTACTCCAAGAGCAGTGATTGCGGCGAGGTCGTGGGTTCGTGCGATCATGCTATCGTTTATTTTAGCAGACGTAGGCTACGTAGAAATGCCAAAACTATGCCGATCTAGACTCCACCACCGATCAAGTGACCAATGAAATACGTGATAGCCATGGCGATGCCACCACCAACAAACACGCGCAGAGAAGCAATAAGTCGATGGCCACCCCCTATATAGGCACCGACAGCACCAGATACGGCTAAGCCTACAAGAGAAAGTGCAGCAATTATCATTCCGCCTGAGGCTGGGGCAATAAGAGCTGCCAAAATGGGAATACTCGAGCCCAGAGAGAAAGCAATCGCTGAGGCGATAGCTGCCTGTGTCGGATTGGCGAGATCCTCATGATCAATATTTAGTTCGTCTCGCGCGTGCGCCCCAACTGCATCATGTTCGTGAAGCTGGACAGCAACTTGTTTTGCGAGGGATGGTTCAAGCCCACGCTGTTCGTAGATCCAGGCAAGTTCTGCAAGCTCTTTTTTTGGATTAGCAGCTATTGATCTTCTTTCGATAGCAATGTCTGCCTTTTCAGAGTCACGCTGAGAACTCACAGAAACATACTCCCCCGCTGCCATTGACAATGCGCCGGCGACGAGACCAGCAATACCAGCTGTTAGGATCGCTGAGTCATTGTGCGAAGCAGCAAGAACGCCAAGCATAAGACTCGCGTTCGAGACAATGCCGTCATTCATACCAAGGACTGCTGCCCGTAGCCATGCTGCTCTATGTGATTTGTGTTTTTCGAGATGAGGACTTTTATATGTTTGCATTTATTCTTATTATAGTTCTAATTTCTCGTAACACCTACATAAAACAACGTCGTGTTTGATATTTGACTTCAAACACGTCATGAACCTATACACTAGATATATAAAGTTGTTAGCTACAAGGGAGAGCAAATATATGAGAAAAATAGTTATTTTAACCACAGAATTAAAGAAACCCCAAAGATCCACATAGGATCCAGGGGTTGAACTGTCATACGAGGAGAAGTTAGCTTCTCGACTCGTATAGAGAGGTGGGGCGTGCCGACATACGGTCGACACACCCCTTGGCTAGCCGTCCACTTACCGCAACCGTGTGCCGGCGGCAGTCCTCGTGGTTACTTCTTGCCCGTGAAGAAGTCGTCTCCGAAGGGGTCCTTCGAGAATGCCGCCACGGCCCGGATGCCCAGCACACTGCTGAACACCACGCCGATGACGGCCACCAGAAGCGCGAGCTTCCAGCCGACAGTGATCAGGAGCAGGGTGGCGACAAGCAGCGCCAGGAGCAGGACAGCGATGGCCATGAGCATACGCTTCATCATGATGACTCCAGGAAAGTCTGGCGCAATGGCTCGGGGGTTAAACCAAGCGATCACTTCTGGGATTCAAGCCCAGCACTCCACCTCATAATGAGATAGATAAGATAATAACATCCTATTGCAAATAAGTCAATGTTTGATCAGACCTCCAGCGAAGAGATTTCACTCATGGCGCTCTGCCATATCCTCATGCGTATAGAAATTAAACTTAGTTTTCTGATATAGTCAGACTTATGGTTAAGGCAGTTATATTCGACATGGATGGCGTCCTGATTGATTCCGTTGAACTGGGTCATATCAGGCGTAAAAAAATCTTAGCACAATATAACGTTGATCTTGATGCTGTCCCCGATCCACAAGGAGAAGCTCATCGCGCCGCATCTCTTAAGTCGCTCCTCTCGAGCGTTGAAAATCATTACGGTATCCGCATTGATTATGATGAATTTGCAAGAATATCAAGAGAGCATATGCATGAGGACTTCCAAACATACGAGATATCGAGTGACCCAGGACTTGTCGCATTTTTAAAAGAGCTCAGACAGCACGATATCATCTGTGCCATTGTTTCGTCTGGCTTACGCGAGGGAGTTGATATCAAATTAGAGGTTCTTGGCATCAAACAGTATTTTTCAACTATCATAACCGGCACTGATGTTAAAGAGCACAAGCCCCACCCCGAGCCATATCTTCATGCCCTGAAAAAATTAGACCTAGCTCCCAGCGATTGTGTTATTTTTGAGGACAGCGTAACGGGTGTCAAAGCAGGCCAAGCAGCTGGATGTAGAGTCATCGGATTTACCCAGTATAATCCGTCTAAGGAACCGTTACCTGGAGTGGTGGCGACGATAAAAAATTGGAGCGAGATTAACTATAATACGCTCGAACGTCTGTTGTCTGATACAAGTAAGACAGAGTAGGGTTCGGCCTAGAACTGCCGCTATAATCACCTTTTTGTTAATCGACTAATACCTTAGAATCTGAAGCATCAATGACTCGTCTGTACTGGCATATTGCGAATCATACTCTTTCTAAAGTACAATACAGGTAAACGTAAGGGGAAATAAAATGCAGCCAAATCCTAATAGACCAGCGCCGGATAATACATTTCCCACCCCAGACCCAGTTCCACAACAGACGGTAACCTCAGCTCAGCGCATCATCCAACCTCTATCCTCAGAAGCAGAAATCCGTGCAAGTGTCGTCGCACCCCCACACCAGGCAGTTCCACCTGATGGATCTCATTCCGATATTCCTACTGGCATAGTCCAACAACCTGATGAAATCGCTGCAGAATCAGAGTCATACTATAACGGCTCGACGCTTATTACCGAACCACTCAACCACTCTCATCTTCAATCGAATCCCTACCAAGCTCATTCAACACTTCAATCAGTGCTTATCCCGACACCAAGAAAGAAACGAAGGATTATTTTACCGGTATCACTGCTAGTCGTAATCATAGGAATAGCAGGCGCAGCCTTTTTATTCCAAGAGTTAGGCCACGTGACCGTAGGTAATCTCGTTGAAGAAAAAGTACAAAATACTACCTACCTTCGTCCAAAACAGTGGCAAGTACTGACCCTTTCAACCAGTAGCTACGGTGATAAGCTAGGAAGCGGAAACAAATCGTCAGCACTTGTTGCACTCAACGTTAGTCAAACACAGAGTCCTACTCTAGCAACAGCCTCCGAATTCACGCTTGAACTACTTCGCGCAGAAGTACTTCATAAGCTGTCTGATGAGTCAATTGAATCCGCCTTCCAAAGCGGGCCAGGAGCCTGCGCTTCAAAGATCGCACTTCAAAAAGAAACTGACACATCGTCAACCTCTACGTCCGTTGGACTCTATAAGTTAACTGCAACGTGCGATCGTAACGTCAACGGAGATAAGTACATTATGAAAATGCGCGGTATAGCTGGCCACGATGGGCACCTGCGCACAATTGCCCTTATGGCCGTACAATCAAGCTGGGATAAAAACCATGAGGCGTACGATAAGATCGTCGAAAGTCTCAATCAGACACCTTCTATCGTCTATAACTCACCACAAAAGACACTTTAAAAACTGCAGGTACTCCGGATAGCGTACATGCAGTTTCTCTATACGTCACGAGAGAGATGTCATAGCTGCAATATATAAAACACCGCTTAAAGAGCGGTGTTTTATATATTTTGTCTGTCTTATAGTTTGATAGCAAACTTAAAGACAGCAAAGGCGACGGCGAGTAGGACAACGAAGAGTCCTAACCCTACTGGTGAGCCCCAACTAAACCAAGAACCCCAGGCGCGCCAATGGCCCCAGTGCTCTTTTGATAGTTCACGCCAGGCTTTGTACTGCTCGATGTTCTGTCCGACGAGCTTTTCTTCACGATCAGCCATGTTGATCTCCCTTATTTTTAATAATCGATCGGCCAAACTGGATGATACCGCAAGTCTGTGCATACTGTCGGCGAACAGTCAGACCGCTAGGCGGGTTTATTCAAAGTATATTATACATCTTTTTAAAGTGATCCATAGTTTACCCTAACGTAACAAGACACACCATTTGATATAATTCCTCTATGCCTACTAGTCCGAATCAATCCCGCCCTGAACATGAGCCCGATGTAGGATCTCACGAGAATGAGGAATCTGAATTTTCACATAAATTCCGGGAATTACTTCCTGGCGTGGCGTTTGAAGAATCCGCTGAAATGCGCGACGCGCGGACGGCCATCCTCGAAGCACTAAATGGCCCTAATCAGGACCCTGAATTTTTACGATCCGTCTGGATAGAATACGCTAAAGTGTGCGAGGAGGCTGTCGATCAGAAAACACCGACATTCGCCGAAGAAGCAGATTCCAAGATCCGTGCGTGGATCCGTATGCAGCTACAAATAGCCTCATTTGTACATAAAGCGCTCATTTTTCGTGAGGCTGGAAACCTACGACGCTACGGCCAAGAACTAACCATCGCCGAGGAGTACGCCCTTACAAAACATATCGATGAGGTAGCTATGGCCATCGGCACAGAACTAGATGAGCTTGCGAGAAGACTATCGCTCTAGACTCAATGAGACTGTCCTACACTTACACTCAAGATCCTAGAGGTTTTAATATATAATCACTAAATGAGCTCGGACAACATATCGAACGGATTTGAATATAAAAATAAGGGTGACGAAACTCCTTTTGAAACATTTCTTCGATACACGGATGAAAAAGAGAAGTCGTCGACGTACGCGCGTTGTAATACCCCTTTGTTAATCCTTCGGCTCGTTACAGTACGAGGATGACCGCCGTACGAATAAGAATACTGCGAAGAACGCATTGACGATAAATAGTACCGTCGGATACACGGCAGTAGTGATGGTAAATGAGGACAGGGCAAACAAGGCAATCAGAAACTTAATGCTGTTGAGCCCAAATGTTGCAGCTGTCTCTTCCAACGGTTTGCGAAACGACTTATAGAGGGTCGGGCCAAATCCAATGATAAATGTTGTACTCGCGAGAATCACGGATAGGTCAGAGCCCATATTGTATATCAATGAGGTAATACTGACTCCGGCCAGCACGAGACACGCCTGATCAAAACGAGTCACTGTTCGTTCGCCATATTTAAATGAGAACAGGAATACGCAGAAGTTCGCTACGGCAGCCGCACCAGTCACCCATGCTCCTGGACCCGCATCGTGAGTGAGTTGCTGATAAAAAACAAGGGCATTAAGAGCGGACCATATAAACCAAGTCACTCCGTGAGGCCTTGTGTTGCCTTTGAAAATGCCTCGAAAATAGAGGCTATAACTAACGATGGCTAAAAAGAGCGTCAGAAACCCAAGAATGGTATGTATCATCGTGTAATCTCCCTAAAAAGTATCGTAATGTTTGGGCTGAATATGCCCAGTAGGTAGGGAGTTAAGTAAAAGCAACCTGTCTCGTCTATAGTATCCTAGAATCGGTCAATAAAAAATAGTAGACGTATTTGTCCTGACATTTTTTCATTTGAACATGTCAAAGTGTCAGATGAAATCACACAATTTTGGGTCAAATTTCCTATGTGGTGTTGGGCATAGAATGGGTAGACACTAGGCTGTGTAAAACCTTATTTTTCACTAAATATAATCATATTGACCTTGAATAAGGCTTAAGGCATTATGAAATTACAACAACATTTTAGGGAGGGCTTGAATGAAAGCATTTACTTATATAAAACATAAGGCTGGTATAGCTGTGCTCGCATTTGCGTTTGCAATCGTATCAACTTTATCACCATGGCTCGGCATGGCTGGTACTGCGTTTGCAGCGGCACCGACAATGCCGGTAAACCTACGTCTGCTTACCGGTGGTAACAGTGTCGCCGTACTATGGGAACCAGCAGCCGGTGGCGACCCGGCAACCAGCTATAAGATATATCGCGGCGGCGTTCTTAAAGCCACAGTCAGTCCTGTGACTAATAACGAGACGGCTGGTAACACGCAGCGATGGCTCGACACGACTGTCGTAAACGGGACTGCATATAGCTACGCCGTATCTGCAGTGAACGTAGACGGAGAATCCGCACAAACAGCATCAAAGAGTATTACGCACTCATCAACACCTGCTGTTCCGACAATCACTATCGATCCATCGACACCAGCATCACTTACCACGTTTGCTAACAGTGTAAAGACACTGCTCCAGGCCTGGTATCCAAAGATCGTCTGGTATCTTGGTAATCCGACAGGCACCAGTACTTCAATAACATTGACCCCTATTTCTGGCCTCGGAAATACAGCACAGCAGGTCGGTAATACGATCCAGTATAACCAAGAATGGGCAGTCGCTAACGCGAGCTCGCTAACCGCACCTAACCTTTTTCTCCATGAAGCAACTCACGTTGCGCAACTAAGCGGTATGAGCTCAGTATATCTACCGTGGGCACATGAGGGTATGGCTGATTACATGAAGAAATATCTGTTTGGTGATAGTAATCTCCAAACGATCAGCATGAGTAGTACAGACGAGACATGGATGCGTGGCTATGAATATTCCGCATACTTGTTTAACTACATCACAAAAAACTATAATAAACCAAATTTCGTTAAAGACCTCGATGCAACATTTGCACCTACCTACGATGCGGCTTTCTTTAAGAACCAGACTGGTCTCATTGTTGGTGAGCTCTGGCAAAAGTTAGGTGGTCGTAAAGTATCAAGTCCTACCTACTTTAGAAATGTGACTGCAGGCTTTAAGTGTATGGCGGCCGACGGTCCCGTATACGGAGCACCTGACGGTACAAACGTTATTCTTAACAACTGTGACTTCCAGGCTCAGCAACAATGGGAATGGATTCCTGACAGTCCAACAAGCAACCAAGGAGAGCTTCGCCTCTTAACACTACCTGTTACCGGTAAATGTGCGGACGTTTACGGATCTGGCACAACTGACGGAACTCGCGTTTACATCTGGGGCTGTAATACTACTGCAGCACAGAAGTGGATCCTCCAATCCAACGGCGCCCTGAAGAACCCAAACTCAGGTAAATGTCTCCAGCCAGTTGCTGGTGGTACAACTGTTGGCACGGGTATGGAAATCTCTACCTGTACCTCCACCGATATTCAAAACTGGTTCCAGCGACCTATCGGTATGTTTAAAATACAAGCTGGCGCAGGCTGTATCAGCTCAAGTGTTGCACCGACTCAAATCTTTGGTTGTAGCGACGGCACAGCTAGCCAACAATGGTCGTACAACCAGACCACACCTGGCGCAACATCCGGTACAATCAAGACTTCGGCCGGCAACTGTCTCCAGCCGCTTAGTGGTTCACTGGCCGCTAACGCCACAATGGAAACGGTCGCGTGTACTGGCGCCACTACCCAAAACTGGCAGTGGCAGACTGACAGCACAGTCAAGAATATTGGCTCCGGGCTCTGTCTGACGCTTCCGGCATGGGCGTCTCCATGGCAAATGACACAAACAACCTGTACATCTCCAACAAGTCTCAAGAAATTCGATGTTCTCTATCAGTACTAGATAGGTTCATTAAACAACTAAACGTAGTCGGGTAAACCGGCTACGTTTAGTTTAGTGATATAATTTAAGCATCATCTAAGCGAATGGGAGTTCGGAATGCAAGTTGTAAATATGATACTAGTTCTTATATTTTTATTCTTTCTCATTAGATACATCTCTGCCCTGCGAAATCCCCATCAAAAATCTCTTGTAAAACCATTCGGCAAAAACCCCTCTCGTACATCAATAAGTAAAGGATTTCTGCCAGTTATTGGCGTTCTTTTCATCCTTATAAGTATTACCATCCCACCTGCACCACCTTCAACGGAAGTAACTTCGCAGACCCTTACCAGCAGCGCGACGATGAAGCAAAGAAGCTACAAGAGACCGCACGTCTTCAGGCAATTGAAGACGCAAAACCAAAAACAAAAGAAGAGACGGTCAAGGTAGCGATTCCATTCACGACGGAAACAAACAATGATACGTCTCTTCCGCTCGGCCAGACCAAAACAACGCGCGAAGGCACAGATGGTGAAAAGTCACTTACCTATACCGTCACGTACGAAAGTGGCAAAGAGACCGCACGTGCGTTAAAAGAAGAGATTGTTACGACAGCTCCAATAACAAAAGTGATTGCTAATGGCACCTATGTTTATACACCACCGCCTTCAACAGGCGCAACCGCCCAATGCAAAGATGGAACCTATAGCGACAGCCAGAGTCGAAGCGGAACGTGCTCACATCATGGCGGCGTAGCCTCATGGCTGTAACGACTAACTAGTTATACAGTGAGCTATCGGAGAGATTGGTATCGTTATAGTCACTGTTTTCGTTATTTTTAAGATCATCGTCAATCGATGAGGCGTCACCATTGAGCGTGTTCGAGAGATCACCGTTATTAGTCGGCGTTTTAACGTCACTGCTTTTGACCGGCTGAGATGAATTATCCGCTTTAATGTTCGCCTGAGCCGTACTAGCTTCGCTAGCCTTATCTCGAGCGTTGTTTCCGTTGACCATGACGACGCCAACTACAACAAGGGCGATTACAATGAGTGCTCCACTGGCGAGATATAAGTACTTACGTGTATACATAGCTTTTCCTTTACTCTAATTATTCTTAAGCCAAGTGGCGGCCGCTTTGATATCTGGTACGATCGTACTGCGAAATGTCTGGTGTACTGTCTGCGATGCCTCGCGAACTGCTTTTAGTTCTGTCCGTGCACTCGCAAGAGCTCCGACAAAAGCACCGTCGCCATCACCGCAGGCAGTGTCTTGAGCGGTAGCCAGGTCACTATATAGCATGTTAGCCTTCGCATGGTAATCTTTGATTTGCACATCGATCGTTTGGAGGTCCGCAGTTAACTTGCTGGTATCGTAGCCTTTTTGCTTCAGTACAGCCACGCGTGCAACGGTTCGTTCACGAATATTCGTATACGTGGTTGTTCGTCGTTCGGAAACATTCTTCATAGTATCTGTCATGTTGGTGATGCGTCCCTTAGCGACGGTACAGCGGGCTGCCGTAACCCGTGGTTTTTCATTAGACGGTATGACCGTCGCCCCAGCCTGGTAAGGCGTCGATACTAAAGCGGCGACGGAGACAACCGTAGCGAGCGGGATTAAAAGCAGACGTTTCATGCGTTCTCCTAGGTTATGTTTGGCTATTATTATAAAGTGCCTATGCTTAAAAGTACATATAGGCCCGGCGACGAGCTGAGCTATCGTTTTATGAAATGGATTGTACCGATGACTCGGCGTCGATACGGATTCTCATCAGGATACATATCGATGAGCGTGATGGAACCGAAGGTAACGACATCCTTAAGTGCCAACTGTTCTTTTAGCTGAACTGTAGCATGAGGCCTGAAGCCTGATCCGTTATACTCAGGATGATTGAATACGACATAATACCCATCTAAGACCCTAAGTATTGTTTCGTGTAGTTCTTGTAGTTCAGGGGTTTTATTGAGCAGTCGTACATGTACACTTTTATCCTCGCCAAACCATTCATCGTCGACCACTTCGGCACGTACCGGTATATATGTTCTCAGGCGAGTAGCTATATCTTTAAGGAGCGAGCCTGGATCACCATCAATTGCAAATACGTCAGCAAGCGTGATATGAAGTGGCCAGTCTTTCATCGAATACTCATATCCATCAGGAAGATCACTGATCGTATGAGCGAGTGTGTATTTTTGACTAAATGAATGCATTATCTCGTATTATCTCAGGTTACGTACAAAAGATAAATGATATCGAGATTGATGATATCCAATAGAAAACGGGAAGCCTTGCGGCCGAGTCTCAGTAATCAATACTACACCCGGCCGCTGCCCAATTCGTAATAGGCGAGCATGGAAGCCTCTAGCGAGCTCGTCCGATTGCCCGCGTAAGATGCTCGACAAGTTCAGGATCAACAATCGGTCCAATCTCGGTGTCTCCGGTGCGGAAGGTATACAACCAAGCGCACATCAGAAGAGCGTCCTGCGAGTTGGAGTTTACGAACACCTTTACGCCGTTGTGATCGAACCATAGAGTCCTGCGCCACCGAGCAGCCCGCTTACGCGTGGTCCCGACCTTGTCAAAAATCGTTCGACGACCGCGAAAGTGAACTTGACCATCCGAATCAACTGACTGAATGGGGTCACTCATGCCTAGCCTCTCTTACTTTCGTAATCTACGTATAGGACTGGGATATTGTAATATTATTTTCGTATTGTATCAATCGAGATGAGCTTCAGTGTGTTGTTTGAAGTTATCCAAAATCGTCTGCCAACCAGTGCGTTGCATATCAATAGAATTTTCATTCTCCGGATCAAAAGTCTGGGTAATGCGTACACCATCGGGCATTTCCTTAAATATAGTCCTGACCTGTCGTCCATCGTCGAGTTCATATTCAATAGCCTTCTGATCGATCACGAGTGTATACGTACCGGTAAAGTCGAAGCTTGCACTCCCATCCTTTGCCGCCATGACCGTCTTAAATGTACCGCCCTCACGAAGATCATTCTCCGCCTCTGGCGCTTCCCAATCATCTGAGCCAAATGCCCATCGGGTAATATGCTTCGGGTGTATCCAACACTCCCACACTGTTTTTATTGGGGCATCGACAGTCGTCTTTACGGTAATTGTATCTTCATTCATAGTCATATATTAACACTCAACATACATAGCTGCACGGATTGACAAGATATCTATAATAGAATACTGTATATCTTAATCCGAATTGACCAGGAGGAAGTTGTGGACGCTACTACTTCAGGAAAAGATGCGCCTGATGATCCATTTGCTCAGAGGAAACGAGAGCTCCTGGATCGTGCGCTCAAAGGTAAGATCATCACTAAGGACGAAGCAACTCGATTGAGCGTGTTCAACCTCGAGCAAGTGATGGAATTACTCTCGCAAGCGGCTATCGATGCCGGTCTCGGGGCAGTAGAAACGAACGACCTCTTATTCAGTACGTGACATACACGGAAACAACGGTCCCGATTGGGGATGCATTGAGCGGATAGCTCTGCGTCAACAGCGCGGGGCTATTTGCCTATATCAGGATCCACGAAGCTTCTAGGATTCACTCCATAATCGGGTGAATGTTTTTGACTCCCAATCAAATTCTGCAACATCAGGCTGCTGGATACTATGGTGAAGATCGAACGGTACCAGATTTGAATACTTACCCGTAAAGAACGAGAGGATATAGCCATGAGTAACGATGCCAATATTCGTAGCTTCTGGCTCCGAGTTCACAATGGCCTCAAGTGCCGCTTCAAAACGAGCGAGTGCCTCCTCGACCGTTTCGCCACCAGCGATACGTTCGAGGGTGCGGGCATAATATTGTTCGATTTGCTGCAGGTATTCATCACCCGTAATAAACTTATTCGTAAAAGAAGTAATCTCCGTGAGATCTTTGTGGGTTCGCATGGGAATGATGTTAGGTTTTGCAAGGTAGAGCATTGTCTCTATCGCTTTTGTTTGCAGACTCGAATAGATGACGTTTAATCCTTGTATCGCTTCCTGCTTACCCAGTTCATGCGCCTTCTCGATACCAGCGTCCGAGAGCCCCCAGAGTGTAATGGGAACTTCGGGTTTTACTGCGGTTTTTGAGTGGCGAATAAATGTTATTTTCATAGAGCAATGTGCTGTGTTAACTCAGCGATAGCCACCGTCTCCGAGATAGCCGTCTTCATATTCCGAATAGACACGCTCTGAGATTGCAATTCCTTCTCGCCAACAAGCACGACATAGGTGAAGCCCATGCGGTCAGCATAGCGCATTTTTTTATTAAGCTTATCCCGCTCAGTGTAGAGCATTGTTGAAATGCCTGCTTTACGCAGGGAGGTAGCAATAGCCGCACTACTCGAAATCTGAGCCTGCTCGATCGGCATGACAACCACTTGCGCTGGACTCTGCGACACGGGATTAATAACGCCGGCTTCGCGTAGCTTATAAAATAGACGTGAAAGACCAATCGAGATACCAACACCTGGAAGCGATGTGTTCGTATAATAACTAGCCAGATCATCGTACCGTCCGCCAGAGCAAACGCTTCCCACTTCAGGATAGTCGTTAAGGACCGTTTCATAGACAGTACCCGTATAGTAGTCGAGACCACGAGCAATCTTGAGGTCGATCTTAAACCTGGACTCTGGCACTTCCATCACTCTTAACGCTGCGATGAGTCCTTCAAGTTTCGTAATACCCTCGCTTAACTGTTCTGAAGCTTCGAGCGCGCGAAGCTGAGCGATAACCTCATCATTACTCCCCTCAATGGCGGTAAAATGAAGGACGCTTTCAATTTGCTGATCACTGAGACCGGCGGCGCGCAGCTCCGTGACAAGTTCATCGTGAGTGATCTTCTCCATCTTATCGATGATCCGAAGTACTTCACGAGATGAAGCAGCAAGACCAATTCCCTCAAAAAATCCGTTTAGCACCCGTCTGTCATTAATGCGGATGGTGAATTCTCCGAAGTTGAACTGACTGAATATCTCATTGATAATCGCCGGAAACTCCGCATCAATGACCGGACTCGTTGATCCAATAACATCAATATCGCATTGATAAAACTCACGGAACCGACCTGCCTGTGCTCGTTCAGCTCGATACACTTTGCCGATCTGATAGCGTCGAAACGGAAAGACCAGCTCTGATTCATGTTCGGCAACATAGCGTGCAAGCGGCACGGTAAGATCATAGCGCATTGTCAGGTCGTTGCGACCATGCACAAAACGATAGATCTGCTGTTCGGTCTCGCCACCACCTTTTGCAAGAAGTACTTCCGATAACTCCAATACAGGTGTGTCTAGGGGCGAGAAGCCATATTTCTCGTATGTCCCGCGAATGATATCCATGAGACGATTGAATTCAATCTGATTGCTTGGTGAGTATTCATTAAACCCACTTGCTGTACGTGCCGTGACTTTTGCCATGTTATTTCTTTCAACTGTCTAAGCAGATTATATTAGCTGGTGTGTCTTGTAGTCATTATACTGTATTCCTCTTCGTTGCGGAGATGACAGAGATTTAAATTTATTCCCTTTTTCGCGATTGTAACAGCGTAAGCGGTATCCTATACTTACAGGATACGCATATGATGTTCTTAGGTTTACTCGCTGGTATTGTTGGAATTATTGGGTACATTCCGTATATACGGGACATACTCAAAGGCTCAACTCGTCCCGACCGTGCATCATGGCTTATTTGGCTACTCGAATATGGCGCACTGTTCATCGCCCAACTAGATGCTGGCGCAGGCAACACGCTTTGGATAGTTGGGCTACAACTTATTGGTGTACTTAGCATATCCATCCTGTCTTACAAATACGGTGCCGGTGGATTTGATCGTCACAGCAAGTTGCTCCTCCTTGTCGTCTGTGTCGTACTCGGCATTTGGTATTTTAGTAGCGACCCTGTTCTTACCATCCTACTGCTTCTTGCCGTAGAACTAAGCGCAACAGTACTTACTACAATTAAAGTTTACCGGCAGCCGAGTAGTGAAACATTGACGATGTGGATACTCGATGCAACGGCGGGT
The DNA here is from genome assembly GCA_030445245.1 of Candidatus Saccharimonadota bacterium. Lineage (GTDB taxonomy): Bacteria > Patescibacteriota > Saccharimonadia > Saccharimonadales > Saccharimonadaceae > RYN-404. The sequence continues at coordinate 522,304 of JAUCSD010000001.1, forward strand.
GCAATAGGGATTGTAGCCGTAGGTACCCATAAAGCTCCTATCTTATACTTATACCCAATCGCTTTGACCTTGATGGGATTGAGTGTCGTCATCGCATCATGGACAGGGGCTCGGCGAAACACAACTCCCCTACTGACCGAAGAAAGACTTATCGGCGACTAGCTTTTTTGTGGACTCGAATGACTTCGTGAGCATCACTCACGAAATCAGCATAGAGACCGTCGACCCCCATATCATAGAGTCTGCGAACCTCTTCTTCAAACACTGGCTGCCATACCCAGGCATAGAGTAATAAACCGCGTGCGTGAGCATCCTCAACAAACTCGGGCGTGACGATATCAACGGCTGGCGCAACGATATCGGCTTGGAGCGGCACGCAAAACGCCGCGTAATCAAGTGGTATGGAATAGAGAAGAGCGACCGTCGTAACCTCCGGGAGGAGCGTCTTAAAAGCCCGTAGCTCAGGATGATTAAACGAAGAAATGATGAACCGATCTGTCGTCCATCCTTTTTTGAGATAGTAGCTTACTCGATCCATAACTGGACGGGCTGATCCAGGGTTTTTAATTTCAATAACCAAAGGAATACGGCCGTCTATCAGTTCGATGACTTCATCAAGCGTTGGAATCTGCTCACCCTTGCCGGCATCGAGTTTTCGTAGTTCCTCAAACGATATCTCAAGCGTCAGGCCCTGACCGTTGGTCGTACGATCTACCCGATCGTCATGCATAAGAATAACCTCTCCAGTTGGGAGTACAAAGACATCAATCTCTACCATATCAGCACCATGCGCTATAGCTGTAGCGATAGAACGAAGCGTATTCTCGGGCTCATGTCCGCTAGCACCGCGGTGACCAATAATTTTCATCGGAGACTTTTTCTCCTCTCCTTGGTCGATGTCTTCACATCAGCTGGCATCTTCAAACGATTGGCGAGCAAGAGGAACGGAAGCGCACCAAGCTGGACGATACCTGCGATGAAAAATGACTGGCCGTAGCTATACACATCCGCTACCTTGCCAAGCAGTGGTTGACTCACGACACCACCACTCGATCCAAGCAGCGAATCAAACGACAGGACAGTTGCTCGTTGTTCGCTCGGGATAAGATCGTTTAAATAAGCCTGTCTGACCGGCATCACCGCCGCGCCAACCAGTCCCCAGAGAACAACCATGGTGATCGCAAAATAGAAATTCGGCACTAATGTGAGAGAAATAAGAAGCAATGCGCTCACGAATGTACCGGTAAGTAACCAGGTACTTCGGCGTTTAAACAGACCTCTTAAATGCGGAACAAGGAATCCTCCGACAATTTGAGCACCGGCTACCACAGCCGCAGCGAGACCGGCGATCCAATACGCTTTAGGGTCACCGTAGAGCTGCAAGAGGTATGGCTGAAGCGCATAGAAAATATAGACGCTCACGCCTGAGATAAACGGCGCAGCAAGCATGACCCAGCGAACAGCTGGTTTTCCAAATCCATATTGCATCGATGAACTGAGAATGGATTTCACTTCCTTCAGGTATGTCGTCCGCTTCATTGGCGTAAAGCCAACATCCTTCATATAGATGAACGCGACCACAAATGATACTGCCAACAAGATAACTCGGACAAGATAAGGTACGCCAAGATTTGAGACTTGAGCAATTAATCCACCAAGAACAGAGCCGACCAGCATGGCGATACCCGAGGCAATCTGCGCTTTGCCAAAGACAGCATCGAGCTGGCCTTTATAATTTGTCGCCTTGAGTGCATCGACAAGCCAGGCGTCAGTTGCCCCCGAAAAGAAAGTAAAGCCGAGACCTAAGAATAGTGAGGCGATCGCCCAATAGAGAAATGGTGCATGCAGCCATGAAAGGACAAGATAGAGGAATGTGGTCGCAGCTAGCGTCAGTGTTCCAGCTAGATACGACAAACGCCGACCTTTAGTATCCGCCAAAACGCCCGTCGGAATTTCGAATAGAACCATGCCGGCGGTAAAGAACGCGTTAGCAGCAAACGCCTCGACGATCGTCAGTCCCGCATTGAGCAAGAAAAGTGTGTTAATGCCAAAAATAAGTGATGCAGCCAAGGTATTGAAAAGGGTTAGAGTAAGATAGGTTCGGATAATCGTTTTAGACTCTGGCATATACCTAGTATACTCTTTCCACTCCCTGAGCACTGTATACATTTGCAATGTACACTCCATCACCTCATTACCTCTTGACAATTTCACTTTACTTGGGTAAAGTATCAGCATGACATACTCAACAGAGAATCTATGGCAATCAGCCCCTACCTCCACACTCGCAAGAACCCTTGCAAGCATGAGTGATGAGGAAACAATGCGTAACTTTCTTCGTGACGTCATGACCGAGAAAGAGATCGTCGAGATTTCAGCTCGTTTTGAAGCAGCTCGACTACTCAGTATGGGCGAACAGTATACCTCTATTTCCAAGAGAACAAAGCTTAGCAGCAGAACTATCGCACGCATAAGTGATTGGCTCAAAAACGGCAGTCGCGGCTATGCTGAAGCGTTAAAAATCGCTTCGTCACATCATGAGCATATTCCGCCAGCACGTGACTAGCTTACACCCTTTTTGTATAGAACTATAGCCAGCACGATGCTGGCTATTTACGTATACGTCACTGTAATAAGAGAGAGTTTTTATGAAAGAACAAGGTACATTTTATAAACCAGAGGTCATGGATCTTGATAGCGTCATTGAACCATACCAAAAAGCGTTTGAAGGCTGGCCGTGGTATGAAGTAAGTAAATGCGCCGATATACGTTCACCTACTCGCTGCGAAGGTGGGCTATCGAAAACAGCAATTGGGCAACTGTGTGGAGCGTGTGAATACGCCCCTTCAAGACCAGCATACGAACCAGAAGAATTACGAGTAAAATTCAAATTAATCGGTGACACCAGACCAACGAGTTGGTATACAGAGGAAGTCGATGCCGGCGTGACACTTGCAGCAGTAGCGTGGTCTGCAGCTCCGAATGTTATTGCCGCAGAGAAATATCAGGACGTACCCGACATGACTGAGTGGCTCGAGACTACTCTCGGGGAGGAAGACATTGTCTGGCTCGATGAAGTCTTTGCGAATAAAGATCTGAAACAGAGTGGTAATCTTGCGAGATTCGACTCTATGTGTGAGGGCTTTTTAGACACACTCGAAGGGACGGCGCTCGCCTTTAGGACAATCAATCCAGCAATGACTCGTGCAGCAATAAAAAATTTTAAAGAGCGGGCGCTCGTATTTACAAGAAACGAGCAGGTACCCGATCGACGCGACTTTGTTGTTATTAAAAGAAATGAGGAAATGTAAGATGAAAATTCTTGTAATAGGTGGCATGCATGGCAATGAGCCACTTGGTATTAATCTGGTAGAAAAAATAAAGGCTAGTAAGATACCAAACGTAGATGCCGTTACAGCCAACAATATGGCCTTAATCGCCAATAAAAGATTCACGACCCAAGACCTTAACCGATCTTTCCCTGGTGATATAACATCTTCAGAATATGAACTAAACCGGGCAGCCGAGCTCACACTCCTATGCAATCGCTATGATGTGGTATTAGATTTTCACAATACCTATTGTCCTGGCAATGACTGTTCTTTCATTGGCGAGAATGCAAATCAGCAGCTCCTCGACGTATCGAGCTTTCTAGACTTGAACCGTATCATCATCGCCGACTACGACTGTATTAATAAATACGCACTCAATTGTATATCGGTAGAGATAAGCATGAATAGCACACTGAATGATGTCGAAACCTGGTATCAGAAGATTATTAATTTGAGTCAGCAAGCATTGCTACCGAAGCAAAGTAGTATAGAGAGATATAAATTCGTATATCGCATGACACTAGAAGATCGAGATACGTACACGCTCGCCAATCAAGGTCTTGTCACTTTTGAGCCGATTAGGCCTCAACTGGCTCGAAAAATGGGACTCGATACTCCTGCGTACCCAATTTTTATTAACGATACATTCACTCCCTATAATTATGGCGCACTATTAAATAAGCTGTGACCATAAAAAGAGACCTCGCTGCCGAGGTCTCTTTTTGCACTGATCGCTTGAGATTAGTCCTCAATAACAGACAGGATGTTACCAGCGGGGTCCTTGAACCACGCAATATCTGGTCCTTGATTGGCGGCTTTGCCACGCATGATTCCCTTTTCGTCTTGAGGGCCTGGCATGTCAGGATAGCGCTCAAATGTAATACCATGATCTCCAGCTAGGTGATCGACTGTTTCATCGATGTTTTCAACCACAAAGTTAAGCACCGTGAATTCAGCTGGCTTGTGGCCAGGTTTTTCATAGATGAACAATTTTCCGCCACCAGGAAGCTCCAGCTGCAATCCCATACTATCGTCCTTGAGTGCCAGCTCAAGTGTTCCTACGTAAAATTCTTTGGCTTTTTCGATATCATCAACCGAAAAACCACTAAATGTCGACAATGCGTTTATCATAGATTCCCTCCTTATTATGAGCATACTAGTACACCTATATTACCACGCAAAAATGATACGCTGCTTAGTTATGAGGATTTAAAGCTACTCGCTAGAGGTCTGTCGAGCCATACAAATACTTCACCTTCTGTGAAACCAGCATCTTTATATGTACTAAGTGCGCCGAATGCGTCTTGAGGGATGAGGGTTGCCACGTACTCACAACCACAGTTCCGTAGATCTTGAAGCAGACGGTTGAGTAGATCATTGCCTAGTTTCTTGCCTCTATGGGTTGGAGAGACGAAGATGTTTTCAATGATTGCCTTTTTTAAACCGTCGCTGAAGCTCGCGATGATAAAGCCGACGAGCCTATCCTTGTCTTGAGCGACTCGTATGAAAACATCGCCTGACTCTATCGCGCGCCGCAATGTTTTCTTTGGCCAGAAGGTGACCGTTTCCCTACTAACGCTAAACTCGGATACACCGCTACCAAGCGCATGCAATTCGTCGACGTCTTTTAAGAGCGCCGCACGGACCTCAGTCATCTTATCGCCAGATGGCTAAGATAACGGAGTTAACAGCCATTACCACCAAGAAGTAGCTGCTATTAAGCCAGAGAAACTTCCAGCTTCTGTTGGAATAAAGCGTCACGCCGACCGTGGTGGCTGCAGTAAGACCAAGCCATAATATAAAGCCTACGAGAAAGCCGTTGGTTGCCGTAGTTACATTCAGTGAGTGGATAATGACTGCGAGCGTCAGAGCTTGGAAAATTGCTGAAATAGCCACGGAGATGATTATTTTTGTTGCCTTCTTTTGTGGAATCTTAAGAAGATCAATGCCCGTATGCTTTTGCCATGGTTTTGCAAATCCCGCTGGAGAATACCAAAAAGCCCCGACGGCTATATTAATAATCCAAGCGACCACGACTGCCCAAAAATTTATACCACTAAAGTCCAACATCTACCGCTCCTTTTGTTATTGTTACTTAGGGTTATTTTCAGTCTTTGCGAATCGTATGTCAATAACTAAGATCCGCAGGATACGAGTAGCTACCGCTACCTCTTTTTGGACGAGGATCTTCTATGCGTTGAACGTTCAGCTTTTTTCTGTACTTTCTTTATGCGCACTTCAAGCTTTTGATCACTCTCGTCCTCAGCTTCAATAATGCCATCATCACTAATGCCGAGCTTTCTCATAATTGCATCCTGCTTGATGTTCATCGCCAGATTGTCACGATTCTGGGTATTTTGAATGATAAATACCATAAGAAAAGTGATGATCGTCGTGCCTGTATTGATAATCAGCTGCCAAGTATCGGAGAATCCCAAAATTGGACCAGTTATACCCCATAAAATTAGGACACCAAGTGCCGAGACGAAAATCCATGGACGTCCAAGCCAAGCTGAAACGGTAGTTGTAAACTTTGTAAAGATATCCTCTTTCGTGTGTTTACTCATCTTTTAAACCTCCTCCGCTAATTGAAGTCTAGGTACTTCTTGAATACTATTATGCCAAATGTGACAATAAAACGATATTAATTTCTAAGGAAAATTACTGTACTTTTTTCAGTACTTGCAGCGCCACACCGGCAATAAGTCCCGCGGATTGATCTTCGGGATGAATAAATATAGGCTCATATTCTTCGGTTGATTCAGAAATAAGTGCGATTCGAGAGAGCTGACCTTCACTGTCAAGTTCGGGAAGAAATTTCTTAATATTAGCCAGATTATTAACCGTTGCCACGACGTAGTCACCTTTTTTAGGTTCACGACCACTATCGACAATAACAAAGTCCCCGTCGTCGATTGTTTCTCCATACAGATGCGCCTGATTCATTGATGTGCCGTCCGCCTTAACAGCAAAAAGAGAATCGAGACTTCCGGCCCGTTTGAGCAAACGAGAAGAAACACAAATCTCGCCAGCAGGTTCAGCTCCGGCTATACGAGTAGCTGGCCCACAGTTTGCAGCACCAAGATAAGGTATCGTAACGAGGTCTGCCCCGACGAGCAAGCCCTCGTCAACTCGTGATGCACGGAAAATCCCCGTTCGCTTGATGAGTCCTTTTTTAATAAGCTGTTCCCGGTGGTACTTGGCTGTTTGCGGATGTACGCCTAGTTGACGGGCAAGTTCGCGAATACCTAATGTGTTTATATCGGTGGTCTTGGCAAGTTTGAGTAGTTGTATTTGCGTCTCGTTCATTACCTTATAGTATAGCCCGTCAAGAAGTGTCATGCAAGTGTCAATAAAACTGTTGACGGTCGATTATCAAACTGCTACTATTAAATTAGTTAAGAGAGGGAATCTACTCGAACCATAACATTCGTAATAGGAGGGAGACGCAGGAATGGGATTACTATCAATTATTCACAGCATTGGCATTGGACGCTTGTCGCACCGTCAAGCTTCTACGACGGATATTCCTGAGGAGGTCCAGAAGAGAATCCGCTCCTTCAGGCAAAAACACTTCACTGAATAATATATTGAGTAAAAGAGCCGCTTGGTCGTACTGCGAGACAGACCAAGCGGCTCTTTTTTGATCCGTTGCGTAATCTGGCTAGTCCCGTACTTCCACTGCATAATTTAAACTAATTATTGTTGATGCATGTGCAAATTTATGTCAATATGAAGTAGTTCTGTCGATGCATAAAAACCGACGCTGGTCTCTCGCCCATAAAACGGTTCGAGATGCCTTCCCCGGACACGCCCTTTACCAGCCTCAACCACAGCCGACCTCAAGACTCAGTCAATAAGGTGGTGATTCCCTCATGAATGACGAGACTGACGACGTCCTGGAAGTTCTCGCGACGGCATCCTCCTCTTTTCAGTCGAGAGTCTTGGCCTACTGCTCACTGTTCTGATTGCCGTACTGATGCATGTTGACTTATTCAGCTATTAGGACTTGATTAGATTCACGTCTGAAGGATTCTTAATTGTGACCATTTTGTAGTCATCAGGATCTTGGTAGCCCATTGAAGTGGTGCGGATAATGACCACCTTATGCTCATACACTTCTTTCAAAATGCATGGGTGCCACTTATGGTCGTCTCTATCGAGGTATTCCCATAGACCCGTAAGGAACGCTAGTCCTCTTGCTCGGACAATATTTTCAGCAGCCAATTTCGTCTCAGTACGTTCAATACTATACCCGAAAATTGTTTGGGCATCCCAACTTTCTTTATCTTGAGAGATGAAGCCGAGTAATTCACCGTCATCTTCCCGATTTACTGATATTTTTTTATTACTACTCATTACTACGATAATAGCATTTTTATGGATAGCATATCGAGGTTGATCCAATACATATATTATTTTATGTACGACATGGTCAAGATATAATCTTGGTTCTCGGTCTGATACGTACGCTTCAGGCTGAAATTATTACCATCAAATTGGTTAATTATACTGTCTTTAGTGTGATGTATTCCCCGCCACAGCAGTATAGTATCACCCTTCTGTATAGAGACATCTCGTTTTTCATTTTTTAGTATAAATTCTATTCTTATCGTTACTCTTAGACGTACTCGAATATACCTTTCTCTGATCATGGCATCATAACCCATCTCAACATCATATAAAGTTTCATCAATGTTCAGTAATTCAAATATAAGTTTGTGATTAGGAGAAAGCTGCATATTATCAGGCATATTAAAATCAAAATATTTCCGATTGACTTCAGTATCGAGCTTATTTACATGGATAGATATGTCATTTGCCGACATACTATCATGAATTGCCTTATAGGCTTTATTAGGGTAGCGCATATTTGAAAGAGTACCTCCAAGAAGAAGTATGAGATTGATATCATTAGAGTGTTTGCCTCCGATTAGACTAGAGAACCCACCCTTTGTAACATCATACTCATAGCCTTCAAAAACTACATCGTCTCCAAACCATGTTCTGATGTTATTTTTTGCCAATTCGAGCATAGACGGACTAATATCAAGTGCGATATAGCGGTTGAGCTTACCCGAATTAAGTAGGCTGCTGAGGATATTCCTTACTGGATATGCGTTACCAGAGCCGACATCTATTATGTTTACACTTGAGTAATCATCGAGTAACGAATCAATGTAACTTTCACTTATTCTTAACAGCTCTATGGTACTTCTAAGCGTATTTTCTGCATTCTCAATAGCTAAGCGTTTGACATACTCATCCCAACTTTTAGCCCCTTTATCGAAATAATTATATTGACGAGGAACTTCGTGGTGAATTTTAAGATAGTTAATAATATCACTTATCTGTTCGACACTATATAGACTATATATGTTTTGCTTGGGCGTCAGAACTCTTATTTCATCGGCTTCAGAACATTCACATATACTTATCTTCTTCATACAAATTCCATATTAATACCAGTCATTCAAAATTAAAATATTTTTAAAAAAACACCACTCACTGATATTTTTTACAAACTAAGAAAGTGCTATGCTTAGGTTAATACGGGCAGAGATGATATAAGAAAGTGAGCTATCTAGCTGTAAAATCAAAGTCTTTATGCAACGACTTATTGACACGCTTATTAACGATCCGGCTCGCTACACACACGAGCATAATTTTGCCCCCGGCTGGGCACTTGCATTTGTTATCGGGGCATTGTTGTTCGAGATAGGATTGTTTCGTCTTCTTATCTACTTACTTATTAAAATCTTCCAATATAGAAAAGCATACTTATCGTTTATATTGAGACGCCTTAGAGCAGATACTAAGGAAGCTAAGTATACATTCCTACAACTTACTTTTCCAACTGATGATACAAGATCAGCACACGCAACCGAACAATTGCATATCCTTCTAAGCAGCACGATTGGATATGATGGGTTATGGGATCGGTTGACAGCTCCAAAACAACCATACTCACTTGAAATAGCGGCCACAAAGAACGAGGGTATTCGCTATATCATTCGAATACCAGACCAAAAAGTCGAAACAACGAGACGCACACTACTGGCATTTTTACCTGGACTTAAAATCAGAAAGATAAGCGACTACTTATCGATCATAAACAAAATTGAATGGGGTGTCGTCGAGTTGAAACTTTCGAGTGATTTCGTCTTGCCACTCGCCGATCGTAAAACGCTTAACGAGCATGACATAATCGCCTACCTTACTGGACATATGCGTAGTTTGACACAAGAGGAGTTAGTTGCACTCCAAATCGTAGCAGTACCCATACGAGATGATACTCATCCAAATGAACTAAGGCATATACGAGAGATACGACGCTACCTTAATTTTAATAAAGAAATAACACCAAGACTAACGACATACAAGATTAACATACCACGCCTCCTGCTTCAGGTTGCATTTGGACCACTTAGTCTTATCATTTCTGGGGTGAAAATAATTATCTCAATCTTTGTTGGCTTTTCGACTAATATACTAAGAAACGATATTAAAGAGAAGTACACCCGAAATTCTTACGATAAAAAACTTGGGCAAACTATAGAAACCAAACTCGATCAACACCTGTTTGAGGTGTGCGTTCGTCTGCTTGTAATATCCCCAAATGCTGAGAGTATTCGCATTCGGCTCAACGCTCTACAATCATCATTCAATGTGTTTACGACTATCGATCAGTCCATGATAAAACGTAAGAAAAATCTCTTTTCTTCATCTAACCGGTTGCTCGATCGATTTAATAATCGTGAGCTACTTCTGAACATCTCAACTCAACAGACCATTTTATCCACCGCTGAAATTTCAAATTTCTATCATTTTCCAGATCCCAGATTAACAAAAACAGATGGCTTAGTTAAAAGTAGAAGCCGTGAATTAGCAGCACCATTGTCAATAAGGCAAAGTGATACAAAATTAGATGTCGTTGTAGGTATGAATGTATTTGATGACCAAATACAAGAGATTGGTATAACCCTTGAGCAACGACAGAAACATACGTACATCATTGGGAAAACTGGTACAGGGAAAACGACGCTACTTAAGAATTCCATCCACCAGGATATGCTCAACAATAAGGGCTTAGCCGTACTTGATCCTCACGGTGATATGTTTCATGAATTGTTAGATTGCATACCAGAGAATCGCCGCAAGGACGTGGTCGTGTTCGATCCATCGGATCGCGATTATCCCATCGGCTTGAACATACTTGACCCAGGCATTGGGTTCGCAAGTAAAGATGAAAAAAATGAATGGATCACCAGTGCCGTATTGTCTATATTCACTAAATTAGCTGACGAAAAACAGTGGGGTCCTCGTATGGAGCATATACTGCGCAACGCTACACTGACCGCGCTTCAGATACCAAAACCGAGTCTATACACGCTGCAACAGCTGCTCACGGATAGAGTATACCAAAAAGAAATTGCCAAAACGCTAAAAGACCCCGTTCTCAAACAATTTTGGAATAAAGAATTCAAATTAATGGGCAGTATGCAGATGTCAGCTGCCACAGCCCCACTTACAAACCGATTAGGTCACTTCATTACATCTAAAATGTCACGGCATATTCTTCTTCAAGAAGAGAGTACAATACGAATTGCCGATATAATAAACGGGGGCAAAATTCTACTCGTCAATCTATCTAAAGGTGATATCGGAGAAGACCAGAGTGAATTCTTCGGCACGATTTTAACCACACTTATTTGGATGGCCGCTTACCAGCGCACCAAGATACCCGAAAAAAAGCGAAGAGACTTCTTTGTCTATGTCGATGAGTTTCAGAATTTTGCAACGCCACAATTTGGGGCTATTACAAGCGAGGGACGCAAATTCCATGTGTCACTTATCGTGTCTCACCAAAATATTGCACAAATAGAAGACAAGGATTTAATGAAGGTAATCGCCGGAAATGCCGCTACAATCATCTGCCTAAAGGCTAATCCGGAAGATGAATCATTCATCTTACCTTACATGAGGCCCGAAGTTAGGAAAGGTGACATCGTTAATCTAGCGCCCTATCATTTCTACATGAAGACCTCAGGCAATGAAAGTGAAGATGCTTTCTCTGGACAGACAGTGCCCTTTACAACAAAAGAATCGAAAGACGCTGGACGAGAAGTCGTGTTACTTAGTCAAAAAAAATACGGAACAACAAAGCATGACATAGAGACCTACATGGATGAGCTTTTTAGATCTGATGAATCAAATAAGTCCAAAGCTACTGTCTCTGTAGAGAAAAGAGCAAATAGAGGATCACCGAGAGAACTTCACACCGGCTAGCATCTTATATTTCTTCCCATATGCGTCCCGTCACACCATACCGTCTCAACTGATCAATAGTCGTAAAATGAATATATTTCATAGTATCGTCTTGCGGAGTGTCGTCAAGCAAAAAACGCATATATTGCTTCATGTATATGAGCCCTGCAGTTGTTTGACAAACAATATGTACAATGAACTCTGCACCATTAAACTCTCGCCGCCAATCCTCTTCATATATGTAGCTGGCATAATCTTTAAGACGTTTTCTTACAACATGCTTAGGTAAGGTACTATCAAATACTTGGATAAGGTAGTTAGTGATCACAAGCTCTTTCCTAGTCTGTGTCTGCTTCTCTACGACGATATCAGGGTTAAGATGCAAGAGCGTAGATGAACCACCTATTGACTTCAGATAGTCAGCCCGCGTCATGAATGTATATTTCAAACTATCCGAGCTGGCATTCCGCATTTCGAAATGGACCGCGCACTCCACGATCAGTAAGCATATTGCTATGAAGCTATCTCGGCGTGATGACTCCCTGTAACGTTTACGTATTTCATTAGCTGGGTATTCGTTTATAGATGTCATGAACCGAATGCCATTAATGGCAAGATAGTAGATCGCGGGTTTCGTCTTTTTCTCAAAATCTGTTGAGTAAATCCATGCAATATACCCTCCTTCTCTCAAATCTTTTAGCCATGCCCCAACTCGTCTTCTATCCTTGTGGTGCATAAGAACCTCTATCTGTCTACTGTCTGCGAACCTATAACGATAGAGGAGTTTAAGTATCTCTTGTTGTTTCTTTGTTATGGATGTTAATTTCATATGTATCTGACCTGGCGTAAGTATTTGCTATATTATCAAGTATATTTTTTGATTATTGAACGGGGTAAGGCCTAATTGCCTGATCCCACCTAACCTTTTTATTTATAAGGTAGATGCTACAAAAATTCAACATTATAGGTGTAAAAGTATAAAAAATCGTCCATGATCTTATGGACAATTTAGAACACTCAAAATTGGAATATATTTGGATCCTTCATATGGGTGGATGCGATTAAATCTGTCTTAGACTTACGATATGGTCGATTTTTTCTTCGCGATCTCCATCTTGTATTTTACATACACGGAATTATGTAACACAACTTTATATTACTCATTTTTAGAATCCTCTACAGGTAGGCTGAATCGTAATCAATACAAGGTCTATTGATCAGTGCCGGCACTTCGAAGCGCATCAATCCCGGAATGAACTAACTGTGGCTCAGTCATAGCCTCAAGGTCGCAGCTCTTTATTGCTACGATTCGACTGACAAGCTCAGGATATTCCTTTTGCATTACGCCAAGAAGCTGGGAAGCCGCATTACTCGTGCCCGTACCGTGGCTCAGAATGACCGTACGATCCGCCTTAGCTATCTCTTCAATAACCGTACTGTAGTACTCATTGTCCACTAAGGGACTCGACTCATGATAAGGAGCACTTGTTGGATGCGTGTGAAGAATTCGCTCCTTCATTAGATCAGCGCGTATCCTCATACGACGTTCAGATACCGTACCAGGACTGTGATATATGGTTGCCTCGTGATGATCTATAGCCACGATGGTATCTTTTACAAGGTCGAGATTATCGCTTTCTGGCATAGCACTCGATTGTAGAAAATGACGTAGCTTCAATACATCTTCTATATCCACTTCTTTACGATGCGAAATATCAAAGACGATCGTACGGTCGTTACGCGTAAAGTGATAACTCCCATTTTTCTCGATCTGCAATAATCCAATAGATGATAACGCCGGTATGAGTTCTGACCATTCGATATTACGAGCTATTGGATGAGCCGATAGTTGACTCAATATGTGTACATGTTTTTGTTCTGACATTATAACCACTCCACTCTAAGGATTTTCCCTAATTTTTTTATGATTTCGATATGCCCTTCATACTAGGCTTAGTACTTTCGCTTATAGTCTTAGTATACTCTCCCTTATTCCCAGTGCGAAAAAGCACCGAGTATACCGAACTGAAGCAAAATAAGAGTTATTGAACCTTAAACATCCAGACATCAAGAGGAGAAACATCACACCAATGTTACAACTCAAGCAGAATAACGGGAAAGGATGTAAAATAAATGAAGAGGAGGAACGTACCATGACTAACTTAATTGATCACGAGCCTTCACAACATCCACATGGAACCGTTCAAACAACAAAAGAACAAGCAGACGCGGAAGAAAGTTAAGTAACATATTAAAACACGCATAGGCCGACGAGGTACGTTACGGATTAAGATACCTAAAAAGTATCGACTTCTTTTAGGTCTCACTATTGGTCTATGTATCGTCGCAACCTTTGGCTGGGTGATGCACAATTTTACACAAACCATCACACTCCAAACACTCTCGGAAGCCCAAAAAGATATATTTTATTGCAAATCAAATAATATCTCCCAGACCCTCGATTTTTATTATCCTAAAGACAAGCCCGTTGAAGCTGTCCCAATTCTTATTTATATTCACGGAGGAGGCTGGCGAAGTGGCAATAAGAATAACATGCTGATATCTACATACGGGCCACTATTCATAAAGCATGGTATCGCAGTAGCCTCAATCAACTATCGTCTGACGCCTCCCAAGCCCTATCCGGACCAAAATAATGACGTAGCCTGTGCATTGTCCTATCTTGCTAAAAACGCTGATCGCCTGAAAATTAATGTCAATAAATCAATTTTCTTTGGTGATAGTGCTGGTGGTCAACTCGCTGCATTTGCTGCGCTCAATATTCCTTATAAAAATTACGACTATGAGACACCGGTCGGAGTCATTGATTTTTATGGTGTATCAGATTTTTCAAAAATTATAGAGGGATCTCATCCTGACTTTAATGCCCGTCGTTATTTAGGGTCGAAATACAACCAATCCGTAACATCCGCTAGCCCTACGACCTACGTGACTAAGAAGGCGCCTCGCTTCTTGTTCGTACATGGCACTAAAGACCGTGTCGTACCCATATCGCAATCCAAAATGCTCTATGATCTTTTAACACATTCGGGAATTGATACTGAATATGTCACCATCCCAGGAGCAGGTCATGGTTTTGTCGGGCCAGAATTATCTTCGGATAACTACAAAGCTATCCAAGATAGTATCACTTCCTTTTTACAGGAAACGATTCAGAGATAGTACAACACTCTACTACGTACATTGAGTATAAGAAGATAGTGGATATATGTTTATATATTAGATCATATATTGATATTATTAGATAAATGTGTTATAAGTAATACTATAAGTTAAAGTTTGCCTCTCTGGCAAATATATTTAGGAAGAAGTGTTAATTAGTATGGGCATTCTCAAACGTGCAAACAAGCAAGGTCCGAAGCGTCAATGGGGCGCTGAACGGCGAATCAAGCCGCTTCCCATTGTTCACGACAAACCAACAACTCGAAAAATTATGCTTAGTCGCTTAGCCGTTGTGGCTACTGTCGCGATGTGGGCTGTATACTTCATCTACACCATTCTTCGTCAATTCTTTGATGGTCCGCAGACATTCCAATTTACAATGCAAGCAATCGGCTATTTATTAGTCGTAACTCTTCTCACGTTTTCAGCACTAATGTACTTACTAGCTCGTCAAGGCGCATTGCAACGATTTAGTCAGCACATACGAGTACCTCGTGCGGAGCTAGACCGCCACTTCTCTCAAACACAAGAATCTGCTATTACAATGCTTATTCCAAGCTATGCTGAAGAGCCAGGTGTTATCCGCAAAACACTACTATCCGCTGCACTTCAGGAGTATCCGAGCAAACGCGTCATACTTTTAGTAGACGATAACCCCGTACAGAAGAACCAAAAAGATACTGAGCGACTTGAGATTACCCGTCGTATAAGTAACGACATTATGGAACTTTTATGTGAACCACGTGAGCGATTTAGCTCAGCACGTTCTCTCTTTGAACAAAACTATATATTCATCAAACAGGTACAGCCTGAGGTCACAAAGCAACTTGCTAGTGAGTATATTTGGGCATCAGAATGGTTACATGAACTGGCTAATAAGGAAGTGATCGAAGATCACGTAGATATTTTCTTTGCCAATCATGTACTGCGCGACTTAGCGAACGAGTTGAAACTTACTGGTGATGCATTAGCCGCCTCAGCTCTTGAAGGTGCAACGATACCTCAAGAACGTATCTCTCAACTTTATCGTCGCCTTCAGTGGACCTTTGATGCAGAGCTCGGTGTCTTTGAGCGCAAGAAGTACGCTTCACTCTCTAAAGAGGCTAACAAAGCGATGAACTTAAACAGTTACATCGGGCTGATGGGCGGTACTTACCGGTCCATGCCTACTCCTGACGGTCCTGTTCTAGCGCCAGTAAAACGAGCTCAAGAGGGTGATATTGTCATTCCTGATACAGAGTTTTTGCTTACTCTTGACGCCGATTCAATCTTGCTACGCGACTACTGCTTGCGTTTAGTCTATTTCCTGCAGCAACCTGGTAATGAGCGCATCGCCGTCACGCAAACACCATATAGCTCATTCCGTGGTGCAGCAAGTCGTATTGAACGCCTCGCTGGTGCAACGACAGATATTCAGCACATTTTACACCAAGGCATGAGTCATTATGGTGCAACATTCTGGGTAGGTGCTAACGCAGTAATCCGTAAAAAGGCTATCGAAGATATTGTCGAAACTGAATGGGCTGGTGGATTTGAGATCAAGCGTTATGTCCAGGACCGTACAGTTATCGAGGATACCGAGTCGAGTGTTGACTTAGGACTCCACGGCTGGGGACTTGTGAACTATCCGGAACGTCTTAGTTATAGTGCAACTCCACCAGACTTTGGATCATTGATCGTACAGCGTCGACGCTGGGCAAACGGTGGTCTTTTGATCCTGCCGAAGCTTTGGGCAACCATTCGTGCTCGTAAGAGTAAAAATGAAGTCGTCAGCAAAGCTGAGATCATGCTACGTATGAACTATATGGCCTCAATTGCTTGGGCAAGTTTCGGATTAATCTTCCTCCTTGCCTTTCCATACGATGGCCGTCTATTGAGTCCATTCGTAGTACTCGCCGCGTTACCTTATTTCCTTGCGATGGCGAGTGACTTAAAATACTGTGGTTATAAGCGTACCGATGTCTTCCGTATCTATGGCTTTAACCTGATCTTGCTGCCAGTACAGCTAGCCGGCGTACTCAAGTCGATTCAACAAGCGTTGAGCGGCAAGAAGATTCCGTTTGCACGTACGCCAAAAGTAAAGAACCGTACCGTTTCGCCAATGCTCTATGTTGTAGCACCTCTCGCTGTCGTTGCCTTCTCGATCGTTACATTCTATCGTGACTTTACCGCCCAAAACTGGGGCAACGCTTCATTTGCTGCGTTTAATGCCATCGTGGCTATGTGGGCAATCCTTGCCTATATCGGTATCGGCAATACGCTAAAAGACATCTGGGTCGGGTTAACCGACTGGATGTATGTTGATATAAAGTCAAAGCAAACAAAGACAGCTGTTCAAACCGATGAACCTGCTATTGATTGGCGTGCTGTTCTCTATCACGGCCACGCTCAGGAATCCGTACCACTAGCAGCACAAGCTAGTGAGCAAGTCGTAACGACAGGCAAAAAAGAAGGGATACTCGTATGATTCAGGAAAAAACTCGTCGTCTATCGCCGTGGCGCGTCATGCTTGCAGTCTTCATCGTAGTCACAGCATGTGTCGGTAGCTTCTACGGCTTCCAGTGGTGGAAATCGGAGCAATCACAGGCTTCACACAAACCATGGTTCGCCAGTTACGTAGACGTTACCTCAACACCGACATTCGCCTTCGAACAACTGAGCAAGGGTGATCACAAAGATGTCATGCTCTCGTTTATCGTTAGCTCTACCTCAAAGGACTGTGTTCCTTCATGGGGCGGCAGCTTTACACTCGATCGCGCCGGCGACTCACTCGATCTTGATCGTCGTATCGCCCGCCTGAAACAGCAAGGTGGTAAGATAGCTATTAGTTTCGGTGGTCTCAAGAATAAAGAGTTAGCAAACTCGTGTAATGATGTTACGTCACTAAAATCCGCCTACAAGGCTGTTATTGACCGCTACGACCTTGACACTATCGATCTCGATATTGAACAGGGTAATCTGACCGATACCGCTGCAAGCGAACGTCGTGCAGTCGCTCTCGCTGAATTACAGGCTGAACGACGTACGGCTGGTAAGAGTTTGGCTGTCTGGCTCACGCTACCTGTCTCACCTACTGGGTTAACCGAAGCTGGAACCAATATTGTCTCGCAAATGCTTGCGAAGAAAGTTGACATCGCTGGCGTGAATGTGATGACGATGGACTACGGACAAAGCCTTAACGGTCTTAGTATGATCGAAGCGGCTAAAAAAGCATTGACTGCGACACATCATCAGCTTGGCGTCGTGTACCAACGTGTTGGCATATATCTTAACGATGCTACCTTGTGGTCGAAGATTGGTGCCACGCCAATGATTGGTCAAAATGACTTTGATAATGAAGTTTTCATGCTAGACGATGCTGTTCAATTGAACAAGTTCGCTCGTGAAAAAGGCATGGCTCGTATGTCCATGTGGTCTGCAAACCGTGATATTACCTGCGGTAGTAACTACACGACTACCAAAGTTGTATCTGACTCATGTAGCGGCGTTAAAGAAGATGCTGGTGCATTTGCAAATGCCCTTGGCTCAGGCTTCAACGGTAGTTTTGCGCTCAGTGCTGGCGTCGTAACAAATGCCGACACTAATTCAAAGCAAGTCAAGGATGATCCGGCAACGAGTCCGTATCCAATCTGGAGTGAGGATAGTACATATCTTCAAGGCACAAAGGTTGTCTGGCTTCACAATGTATACGAATCTAAATGGTGGACTCAAGGTAATCAACCTGATAACCCTGTGCTTCAAGAATGGGAAACTCCCTGGAAGCTTGTCGGTCCAGTCCTACCTGGTGAAAAACCAGTTCAGCAAGCGACACTTCCTGAGGGTACCTACCCCGAATGGTCAGGCTCAACTGAATATGACACAGGACAACGAATACTCTTTCAGGGCGCACCATACCAAGCTAAATGGTGGAATAAGGGACAAAGTCCAGCCGCCGCATCTTCAAACCCAGACAGTTCTCCTTGGGTGCCACTTACCCAAGCACAGATCAACGAGATCAAAGGCGAATAAACTTAGTTCGCGCATCCATAATAAAACACGCCTATCTCGGGCGTGTTTTATTATGAGATACTCTTACTATAACTTCTCAACAGCAACCATACCAGCCGTAAGCTCTGGTACCCTCACTTGCAACTCGCCTTTAGCGTTTACGATTACGCTACAACCATAGCCAAGAGTGATAGCGTCATCCGCTACTACATCTGACGATACAACCCAACAACCCGTGTCACTAGCGCGGTCGATTAAATGAGGCGAGTGTTTTTCGCGATACCCGATCGCTTTCTCTCGAGACAATCGATTATTAAGTGGATAGAAAATAGCCTGTGCACCTTTTTTGGCAAGAGCCACCGCGCCCTCGGGAAACCTGGCGTCGTAGCAGATGTTAACGCCAAACGTTAGATCGCCTATCGAAAATACGGGATACTCGGTGCCGGCCGTAAAGTTTGGTTCGAATAGATGCACTTTGCGATACCTACCGACTAGCCTCCCTCCATAAACCACAACGGCAGTATTATAAAAGCTATCACCCTCTTGTTCGATCATCCCTAAAATGAATGCTGACTTATACCCTGCGAGCCTCCGTAGGATTACGTGGAACGTGTCCGAGTTAAGATTAATAGCTCGCTCTTTTGTCTCGTCTACATCAAGTGTATATCCCTGCAGGAAGCATTCCGGAAAGCATACGACTGATAGTTCGGCATCATCGGCCTCACTAAGACATGTTTCGATCACCTTAAGGGATCGTTCCATGTCGCCTTGTATATCGTGCAGTTGGAATGTCCCAATCCTAACCGTCATAAGACGTCTCGCGAGTTTTGTGTCTGTATAAGCTTGATGGCATCAGCACATGGCCGCACATCGCCATAATTGCGAAAGAATGTCGCAAGTGTTGCCTCGTGTTGACCATCTTTATGCCCCCACATACAGTCACTAATGAGAGTGACCTCATACTCTAGCTCACTAGCATCCCGAGCGCTTGCTTCGCAGCATACATTTGTTACCGCCCCGACAATCAAGATCGACTCTATACCACGTGCTTGTAGCTGTTCGTGTAGGTTGCACTTTCCTGGAGAGAAAGCGCTTGCACTCTGTTTGACCGCATGGATATCGTCTGTCTTTGTCTCAAGTTCATGCCAGACTGCCCGTGCTTTTCCTTCTCTCACTCCCTCAGCCTCGTACATAATAGCCAGCTGATCACCATAGATTGCTTGGAATCTTTTTGAAGCTTTACTAATCGGGGTAGTGACCCAGGCTACCGTTCCACCAGCCTCTCTCAGCACCTGTGTCAGCTCATTAATTTGCGGTACAAAAGCTCGGATCTCATCATCGACTCTCGTTACTGTTCCGGTATCCAAATCCACGACGACGAGTGCCGTCTTAGTTGGATCAAGAGCTGGAAATGCATGTAGACGTCCCCGTCTTGCAATAACTTTATCGACTATAGACTGCTTAATATAACTCGGGTGAACGATCCGTGCCATTATCGTACTCCCGCATCAACCGTTAATGTCCCTGCATCAGAATCGAGGACAGCGTTTGTACCGATCGGCACGGCAATAGGATTTTTGTCGTGACCAATAGGCAGACCACCTAAGATGGGCACACCAAGTTTTGCAAATCGTTCGCGGAGAATATCAATCTCGGTGCATGATGAATTGCCCGTCGGGTCGGTGGCATTACCACAGTCTGTATACTGCCCGATAGCGATTCCTACTATATTCTTTATAATACCTGTATTTATCAGCATAGTAAGCTGCCGGTCGATATGACCAAGTCGTAGGTTAACCGCTTCGATCAGCAAAATTGCCTTATCAAAACTTGGCAGTGCCCAACCTGCGCCTGTCGCGATCGAGTCTTGATTGCCGCCAATGAGCATTCCCTCAGCTCTACCATGAGTCGTCAGGACATAGGTACTTTCTTCGGGTGTCGAGCGGACCGTGATTGGCTCAGTGCTCGTAACCGCATGCACGAATGATTTGGCCGTTTCTTTGCCAAATGACTCGCTCCAAGGTGCCCCATGAATCCCGCCCGTGACACCGTGCTTGAGTAGTGCCATATGAAGTATGGTTATTTCGCTAAAGCCGATGAGCAGTTTAGGATTTTTGCGAGCAGCCTCAAAATCAAGTCCATCAGCAATACGATACGCACCCTTGCCACCACGCGTGGCAATAATGGCCTTAATACCTGGATCTCTAAGTGCCTCATTTATATCCGCAAGTCGGTCTTCGTCCTTACCGGCTAGATAATCGAGCGTATTGTGTACATCGTAAACGTGTTTGCCATACTCAACTTTTAAGCCTAGATTTTCAAGAATCTTTGCGCCACCATCAAGACCACCTTTAGGTACGGAACTTGCTGGCGAAACAAAGCGAACTCGATCACCCGACTTTAATTTCTCTGGTATTAAGTGGTCTTTAATAACCTGATCGGTCATATTCACTCCCCCTCATATTGTTTTAAATAGATGTTTGTTTCAGCCTCTCAAAGCTTGTTTTTAGCATAGCACTTTGCTTATGTGATGTTCAAATGTATTAATGACAGCACATACTAGTGAGAAGGTACTGTTAGGCCTTTAATGATAGCCTCTGCTATAAATCAATGTCATGATGTACAATAAGATTCAAAGGGATTATGGTTACGCTCACATGAACAAGATCACTAAAATTACATTTACGATCATCGCCTTTGCGCTCGTAGGGTATGTAGCATCTTTTTTTGTTCAGCCCCCTCCTAGCGGAACGGAAAATGAGTTATCGACATTTCATTGGTCGCTCGCAAATTCGGTTCTTTATACAACGCTGTATGTTGGGGCGGCTATTTTGTTTATTATCGGGTTAAGCGCCTACAAGGCGAAGCTACGTCTAGCGTATACAGCTATTGCAGTCGGCATCGTTTTAGTGGGTGCTGGCCTAGCGCAAGTGGTTCTTTTGAGGATTTTCGGCCTGCTTGGATCTCCATGGGTGATATATGGTGGCGTTACGCTTCCGTTTGTAGCAGCCGGACTTGCCATCTACCTAGGGGTACGATCGATAGCAAAGCTTGTAGGTATTACTTCCGCACTAACCAAATTGAAATTTGTTTTACCACTACTCTTTGCTTGTATCGTCCTAGTGTATCTTATTCCTCATAGCACGTCGTCCTTACCGGAAATTTTCTACGACATATCAAATGCTATCAGCATGGGAGATGCAGTATTTTATGTCGTTAGCTTTGGGCTCGTATTCCAAATAAAAAACCACAGTGGTTCACACTACGCTCACTCCATGAAGTGGTTGATGCTTGGTCTTATAGGAAGTGTCTTGATTAGTCTGTCGATCCTGGCGGTAGCCTTAATGACTGGTGAATCCCTGACCGGATACCCTCTGGATATACTCGTGATTGCAGGTGGACTCATTTATTTAAAGGCAGGGCATAGTTTCGCTCAGACAAAGAAGGTTTAATGATGGTAATTTTTAAAAGTCTCGTCGAGGGATCGCAACAATCAGAAATAGTAACTACTGCTCTCGACTTAGTTAAAACAGCTGCCACCTTGGCCTCTGACACAAGTGCCATTGAGCCTTTGCTACATCAAATACAAGAAATAGTAGCTAGTTTGCCTCACGAGGGTTTCCTTACACCAGAAGAAGAGAATTCGATTTTTGACATATACTTTAAACTCGAACACTATCTTATTGCCACCGATCCCATGCGAAACTTCCGCAAGGAAGACTTACGCAACAAAGCAAGCATGAGCCTGCGTACTCGACTTGAATCGTATGAGAGTAGGATCACAAAAAATTAGCAGCCGAATGACATAGCTTAAGCGCTATACGCTTCATAACAGCATGGAACCAGACATTCTCTCACTTCGACTAGTGAATGTATTGCAGGAAGGAGCTAGTTTATTTTCGGCAAACGATAACGGATATCATTGTAAGCAACAACACCCATCGCAAGAGGTGTGAGTAAAAAGAAAATCAGTAACCCAACACCAACGGGGCTACTAAAGTCGACAATATGATCAGACTGACTCGCAATAGAGGCGATAATCACCACGAGAATGAGCGGGCTAATAATTGTACTGGCAATTATTGCGGGTACTGACCATTTATAGATACTTCTGAGTAGGAGATACCCCAACACTATATAGAATATGATCTGTCCTATATACAGAAGTATAGCGGGCACACCTATGATAATTCCCAGTCCAGCATACTTAAACACGAAAAAAGATCCTACAAGTGTATACACTACATAACCGACTCCCGTTAGCATTCCTATGCCTAGTATTAACGCTGCGATAAATAAGGTTGTCGGTTTGTTTTTTAGGCTAATCATAACCCCATCATACCAAAAAGACTCCACAATGAGTGCTTATGATTTGTGCGGTTGCCGTCAAACTATGCCAACCGCGCCGAAAGCTTAGCGAGAAAATCCTTGGTATCCTTATACTCGATGAGCTCATTTGTCACGAATCGCAACGAACCGGAAGTTTCTGCGCCTGTCTTATAAAAACAAACAATTGGCACTCCCGCTACATTCGCCTGTCCCATTTCAATACCTTGGCCTGTCGACGGATAAGAAGCTTCGGCAACCAGTATGTCAGTCCGCTTCAATTGATCCTTGGCATCGACGTCAATATTCTCCGGTTCATGCGGCAAGAAGAAGTGATGTATGGCAGCAAGCTCAGATTCTTTGATCGGTTTATACAGCTCGTTTTCGTAATCATAGTTGCCAGAGTGAGAGATATAAATATTCATAGTCTTATCTTCTATTATGCCATATGAAAGGATTGTCGTAGGCATGCAGGAGCAGTTCAAAGTATAGCTACTTGATTTTT
This sequence comes from Candidatus Saccharimonadota bacterium, assembly GCA_030445245.1. Classification (GTDB taxonomy): domain Bacteria; phylum Patescibacteriota; class Saccharimonadia; order Saccharimonadales; family Saccharimonadaceae; genus RYN-404. The sequence goes on from JAUCSD010000001.1 coordinate 545,905, forward strand.
ATGTAATATAGGCATACAATCACATCCACATTAAAGATACTACTATGTCATAAAAAGGAGACTACAGGTATGTCAATTGAGATGGTATCGTCTAAAGAGCAGTCTTCTTCTTGGGAGATCCGGGGAACAGAATTACCTAACGGTTTCATGGTTCGTTTTATTGGTCATGACGTTACTAAACCTGAACAGGTGTCGATATTACACAATAAGGTGGCTGAGATTTTAGCGCAGGCTGCAGTCGATCCTGATACCTGTTTTAGCGCGAAGCTTATTATTAGTGAGCTTGCGGCGAATGCAATTGAAAATGGCAAGCACCAATTATCCGAACTTGATGTAGTCGTATTGTATACACCTGAAGGTGAAGTCTCTGAGGTATATATTAGCGTGATCAATCCTGTCGATGAAGACGTACGTCTGGAATATCGTAAGAGAGAACGGACTGTTGATGAATCTGCTCAAGAAGAAAGCGGGAGGGGTCGTGATCTAACTGACGCGTTAACCAGTGGCAATTGGGGATGGGTCGTGACTGACGTGCGTGAAGAAAACAACGAGACACACGAGCAATTGTCTGTCGTGACCTTTGCTCGTCTTGAGGCAGCTGGGCATGAAGACATTCCTCAAGACGAACTCCCTCGCGCTAGTTAGTATTCGTTTCTTATATTTCGAGAATGAATATTCAAGAAATCCGTGAGCTAGCTTCTAGGTATTGGTACGTACCCTTATTATAAGGTTGTTCGGTTTTAATAAACTTGATGTTTGAATCTTCTGTCGCACCGTTGAATGCGGGACCCGTGAAGACAAAGATAGTATTCTCATCCTGTTGAGCAAAATAACGAGCCATCTCGTAGTCCACGATACTATCGCCAAAGCAAACGAAGTGATCGTGCTTAATATTACTAGTTCGATTCAACCAATCGTATACTAGCTGCGCTCCTGCCCATTTGCCAGCCTCTGGAGCATGTATATCAACGGCGTCGGTACTGTTTGCTACTTGCACATGCTGTCCTGCAAAAGCATCTTGCAATATAGCAGTTAGCTCGCGCTGGTCAGCTTTAAACGTATCCATGTCAATATCAAGTCCTTTGGAAACGGTTGCCATCGACTCTTTGCCGTCATACCATCGCATCCTCTTTACGAAATCGGGATGCCGTTCAAATATCTCGCGGGCCTTGGCAATTTGATCTGGAAGCATGCTAAAGGCGCTATGAACCTTGCGTTCAACTCCGTTTACGAATTCAATGCCAATACCACCCATTTCGGTCGCAATAAACAGATTATTCAAGGGATCAGGGCTTTGTAGTGTACGCCGAATATCTTGTATAATATTTTCTTCTATCCATTCATAGCTTCTGCCTGTATTAATGGCTATAACCATTCCTTGTTCAAGTAGTGTAACCATATGAGCAATAGTACGCCCATCAGGCATGTGCGAGTCCATATTGTTAAGTACGCCATCTACATCAAATACATATACGGATTGATTCATGATGCGCTATTAGACTTCTGCCACCACTTTAGTAAATCCTCTTGAGCTGCGATATACCAGTTCCAACCAATCTCATCCCGAGTCGGTAGATCTTGGATGTCCCTCCAGACTATTTCACCACCATTTAAATCATCAGAAGGTACGATTGTGCCACCAGTATACTGAGCAATAAACATGATATTTATCGTTGGTCGGCCTTCGTAATCATCGGTGTATGTTCCGAGAAAGCTCGTTAGCTTAATGTCGATGCCGAGCTCCTCTTTTACTTCACGTATTGCGGCTTGTTCGGCGGTTTCATCATAATCTAGAAATCCACCTGGCAAGTTTAGTTTGCCTTTATGTGGCTCAATATTCCGGATACCGAAAAGTACTTTGTCATCTTGCATTACATATACGGTCGCCCCTGGTACTGCATTTATCCAATTTTGATGATCTTGATCACAAACATATAAATTGTCAGACTGCTTTATTGTCAGATGTCCGCATTTTGTACAATATCTATCCATTGCTGCCCCTTTAATATCTTGTATTTTAGCATGTTTATAAACAAGATGGTAACGACCTTATGGCTACCTCTTCTCATGCTAGTCTTTACAGTACTCTTGAAAGTTAGGCTATCTAGACCTACAATAATAAACCCACTAGTAAAGTCAGTCGTTACGGCAGGAAATGAGATATGAACAAAGAAACTACACCCAAGATAGAGATAGACGACGAGTTTGCTGAAATTATAGAGCGCGAATTTAGCGCTAATACTAGTAAAGCGCTGGGCGGAACAGCCATGAGTCAGGTAGAACCGTTTGGTCATCAATTTATGGGTGACGCTAGCGAATCTCCAGCAAATCCAAAAGCAACGACTCCTGGTGGTCAGACGGTGACTCTCGACAACAACGGTCAGCCCGGCAAGGATGACCCAACCTCAAACGACGTGAGTTAATAAAAACAAATGAACATCGCTATCATCTCCGCTCCAGACGATGCACACATACCATTTGTCACCAATCATTTTCCACCCTCTGTGGAGTGTATTATCGTTGATCCATTCGGTGCAATTGGCGAAAAAGATATCACCTATAATTTCAGTAAAAACAAGCTAAGCGTGATCTATGGGGATAAATCGCTCGATGATATTGATAGCGTGTGGCTTCGTAAACCAACTCGCACGAATGTTTCACGCCTGAATATTCCGACACAATATTATGACTATACCGAAAGTACGCTACGGCGCCACTTGTCGCCTATATATCACCACTGGAAAGATGCGTTTTGGGTGTCTGCCCACGAAGCCATATCGCATGCGGATCAAAAGCCGCATCAGCTCGTAGCAGCTGCAGCTATTGGTTTTCGTGTTCCTGAAACGCTCACGACAGGCAATAAGGAACGGGTTCGGCGCTTCATAGAAAAGCACGGCAGATGTGTTGTTAAGTCCCAGGCAGATAAATTTCCTCAAGGTAAAATGATAATGACGACCGTTATCTCAGAAAGTGATACTTTATCATACGACGGCCTGGCTATCGATCCGATGATTTTCCAGCAGCTAATAGAGCCGGCTTATGAGCTGCGCGTGACCGTTGTTGGTAATGAAGTATTCGGTGCAAAAATAAAGGCAGCCGATAATGGCCCATTTCGTGACTGGCGTTATGGACATATTGACGATTCATTCCACGCCGAGCCTGAATCTTTAAGCAAAGAACTAAAAGAGAAATGCATCAGACTCACCCGCTGGTTTGGGCTCAATTTTGGCGCAATTGATCTTATAGTCGACAAAGAAGGACAAGTATGGTTTTTGGAGATTAACCCAAATGGACAATGGGCTTTTATTGAAGAATACACGAATCAACCAATTGGTAAAGCTATAGCCGAACTCCTCCAAAGACAAGGAAGCTGAGACTAGCGGTTGTTCAGGGATACGGTTATACTATTATTACAATAAATAGCGAAACATAACGACTAGGAGAAACCATGCAAACTAAACTCAACCCGTACATCAGTTTTGAAGGCAATGCTCGCAACGCAATGGAGTTTTATAAAACAGTTTTTGGTGGAGAACTAACTCTTTCTACTTTTGGAGAAGCTGGAATGACGGATCATGGCGTTAAACCTGATCAAATTATGCATGCTGCGCTTGTAGCTGATAATGGTATTACACTTATGGCTTCTGACTCGGCCACTGGAATGCGTGAATATATAGCCGGAACGAATATGAGCGTATCACTGAGTGGTGACAATGAAGAAGAGTTGACCGGCTATTACAACAAGCTCGTCGAGGGAGGTAAAGTAGAGCAACCCCTTACCAAAGCTCCATGGGGAGATACTTTTGGCATGTGTATCGATAAGTTCGGAGTTTTCTGGATGGTTAACATCGCCGGAACGAAGTCTTAGCTAAAGATGCTTTGCAGAAAATCCCTAGGATTATAAATATCCTGGGGATTGTATAACAAAAGACTTCATTAGTGAAGTCTTTTTGCATAATAATCTTGGCTGAGAATAGTGAATGTATTTTAGGAAGATTCGTATTAAGACCTATTCGCCTCCACCTTTTTCTGATTCTTCGAATAGTGTCTGCTGTTTGGGGTGTGTTAGACAGATTACTTAAGAGTAATTAGCTATCTCTAATGAAGCTATGCACTGGTGATTGTCGCCACAGACTGACAAGACGGCGATCAGGAATAATCCACAATATAGACACTAAAACATAGCAAACAATTCCTACAAGGGGCGATCCGAATGCGGCAAGCGCAATTCCCCCTGTGTAAGTAATAATAGAAACGATATTTTTCGTATTTCTCACCGCGTGACGTACTGCGACGTCATGGGGCTCGATCCTTTTTATAAGCCGCGTAAGAATCGCATACGCAATCGAAGCCATGAGCGCCACGGCACCGTATAGAACAACTGGGGATTCATGGAGGTAGTTGTCATTTTCACCAATCCACGCCGTCGTGACAGGGATTAATGACAACCAAAATAATAAATGCGTATTCGCCCACATAACTCCCTCGCTAATCCGTTTGGTAAAGCGAAGTAGCTGGTGATGGCTATTCCAGTACTGTGCGATAAAAATAAAACTAAGTACGAACGCTATTAGCCGAGGCATGAAAGGCAGCCAGCCGTTGAGTGTCGAGACTAACGGCGCATTAAGACGCAATACCATGACCGTGATAATAATCGCCATCACTCCGTCGCTAAAGCTTTCTAGCCTGTGAGGCGTTGTGACACTTTCTTGAGAGGAGAGTTCTTTTGTCATAAGGTAGATTGTAACAAGAAGTCTCTGAATAATTCCTTAACGATAGATATGTTCACCTCTGTTAATCTTTTGTTGGGTTTGTCATTTTTTCCAGTAGCTATATCACGATAGCAAGTCGGCATCTAGTCATACCTATGGTGCTCACTTGCTGCGCTACGGCACATGCAGTTCAAGGCAACCGTCGAGGAGCATTTCAAAAAACGTAAAGATGGTGGCAGAAATCGGCACGTATATTACCGCTGCACCAAGTCTACAAAAGATCCAGACTGTGCCGAGCGGTCAATTACGACAAACATAATCATGGAACAGATCTTGGCAATGACCGACACCGGCATATTCGATGACATTGAGCCATCCGAACGGCTCTTCAATAAAACATTATGTAATGAGTTTAGCTATCCCTTCTCTCCTATATAACAACCAAACTAAAAACAACTCCATTCACGGAGTTGTTTTTAGTTTGGTTGAATATGATAATTTTGGCTGAGCATATGGGTCTGGCGCCTTTGCATAGTAGACAAATTGCAGGGAGCGGAAAGCCCATGCAATACTTCATTTCGGTCGCTTAGCTAATCGACTTTATCCGACCCACCGGCAGCCTTCTTGACAGTAATCTGCTGTGGCGCATAGCCTGGGGCACTCACCTCGACTTCAATATTTAGTATGTTACGTGGTGTTGCTAGTATGCTGTTTTTGTTGAACGGGAAGTGACCGCTACCGCTGCCATTATCAAAATGTACATCCGCGGCTGCGCCCGGTGCGATTGTCATACCTGTCAGCTTGGTATCGTACGATTCTTTTTGTCCTGTTTTTGTATCTGTAATCACGTAGTAAACTTCCAGATTACTCATTGTGGTGCTGGTCGTGTTACCGAGCGTCAACTGCAAATGATCATCCACTACATTACCTTTTGCATCGACGTTATTTTCGGTAATTGCTTGTTTTATAACAATTCCAGGTGCCGTGCTGTTATTCACGATCTGATTAGGATATAGTCCCGGCGCAGTATACTGCGGATCAGTGGAGTTACTCGCAGCTTGATATTTTGGTGGAGCTGTCGTCAGCCTGATGCCGACTAGACCAATAATGACAGCCGCGACGATTCCGATAGCTATTAGTAATTTCTTGTTCATATATTATCTCCAGATCATTTTATTACGATGTACTTCCAGTAACAACACGGCTGTTACGACAACCGCTACGGTAGTAATAACAACAAAATTCTGCCACTTGGCATTCCAAACTTCACCCAGTGACTTGCCGTCGAATTCCTGTTTGACACCCAGTAGTGCAAATGATGCCCGCTCGTAATGTTTGGTCGGACTGGCCTCTTCGGTACCGTTACGGATTATTTCATATTGCGCGAAATTAGCCAGAACCATTTTTTCTGATCCTTTGGGCAGATTCAGGCTGGCGAAAAATCCGCCTGGGACCTGGTTGTCGACATCCATCGTATCCCCGATCTGCGGAATCACTAAGACAAAGACAATCCATAGCGCCAGACTAACAACGAGTGCGTTAGCTGGTACGCGCAAATGAATCGTCAATAGCGCCGAAAGACTATAAAAAATTAGCAGATAGACGAGTGATGATACCGCCGTTAGTAGCAGTTTAACCAGTTCCAGACCGTTTAGTGTTAGCCCTGCGATTATCCAAATGGATAGAACTGACATAATGACAAAGCTAGCAATGAGCACTCCCAATATCAACGTACTTCCCAGTAATTTGCCTACGATAAATTGCACCTTCGTAATTTGCCGCGTTAGCATCAATGGCAGTGTTTGGTTTGCTCGCTCGCGAGCAATACTGGTATAACCCAGAATGATCGCCAGTACGGCTCCGATGATTTCAAAATACTCGACGCTGTTTTGCAACAAACGGAGCGGCGCAAAACTCGGTGCCACTAGTTTGCTAATCTGTCCTGACGCCTTGATTTGATCGAGCGCGGCATTATACTGTGCAATATCAACTCCAATATGTTGCGTCGCTGTCACGATAGAAACAATTACTAATATGCCAAGGCACGTGATTAGTAGAGCGACCATTTTATCGCGCCACGCGTCACGGAATTCTTTATTGGCGACAACCCAGACAAGACTCATGATGCGATCCTTTCAGATGGCTGGTAACGCCCTACAGCCCACCAAACTCCCACCCAGGCCAGAATGAATGCTCCCCCAACCGATAGATACGGCACCACACCCAGTGGAGATTTCTGGAATTCGAATAGCGACAGCGAAATTTGCTTATACTGTTCTGCGAATGAAAACGGCCCAATAATTGAACTGAGTGCGGCAAAAATCCCCGCAGGTTGCGTATCCGTCGCAATCGTCACAGGGTTAAGTAGGGCGACCGGTTCGACGCCTGAAATAACTTGCGGTACGACAAATCCAATTATGATCCAAAATGCCATAGGCAGCACCAGCGCCATTGTATGACTCTTGGCTAGCAGGCCGCTGATCAGCCCCAGTAATCCGAAAATAGTCAGATATATCCATGATACGGCGTAAAAGATGGCTAGCTCCACGATCTGATTACTCGTCAGACTTAATTCCGGTAGCAGTGTAGCTAATAGCAATGAAACGATGAATGCAAATACTAGCATAATGGCAATCGCAATTGTAACCGCAAACACTTTACCGATCATATATGTCCTCTTGCTAACAGGCCGTGACAGTACCATTGTCAGCATAGCGCTAATCCGATCCCGAAGGGTAGCCGAATAGCCGATAATTATTGCCAGTAGTGATCCGATCAAGAAAAAGTAAACTCCTAGATTCCGCTGCAATGACAAATGCGACACGTTAGCAAACGGGTTCGGCGCCATCGACACGCCTGATTGCATTAGTGGGATACTCGCTGCGTAGACATGATTTGCAGTTGAACTCGTTGACCAGCCAATCAGTCCTGCAGATATTGTCAAAAACAAAAAAACGGCTGCGATGACCAGAAACAATCGTTCTCGCATCATTAGCCGCAGTTCGGTTGTTATGAGTGTCAGCTTCACGTCGTGCGCTCTTTGCTTGGCGTGTCAACGCTAGTATAAATCGATTCGAGTGACTGTTCGGTCGGAAACCGCTCAAGCGTATTCGCCAAGGTATCGTTATAAATTAGCTTGCCCTGATTTAAGACACCGATTGAGGTGCACGTTTTTGCCACTTCGCTCAGCAAGTGAGTATTCATAAAGATCGTTATATTTTGTTCTTTACTCAGGCGCAGAATGATATTTCGAAGCTGAATAATGCCTTCGGGATCCAGTCCGGACGTTGGTTCGTCCAGAAATAATACATTGGGATTATGTACAATCGCCTGCGCGATACCAACGCGTTGGCGCATCCCTTTTGAAAATTCGCCGACCTTTTGATGCAGGTGTGATGTAAATTCCAAGTACTCAAACACTTCCTCGATCCGCTTTTTCGGATGTTTCATACCCGATAATTTCGCAAGGTATTCGACATTCTCATAGGCAGTCATTGTGTCGTAAAAACGAACGCTTTCAGGTAAGTAGCCGAACGATCGTCGCGCCCGCAGTCCATCCCGTGTTACATCGTGTCCGCAAATTTTCGCACTTCCCGACGTTGGTTCCAGCAATGTTGTCAGAATATTGACTGTCGTCGTCTTGCCTGCGCCGTTATGTCCCAGAAAACCAAAGACCTCTCCCTCATGGATTGTCAAATTCAGTGCATCAAGCACGGTATGGTCACCATATTTCTTCGTAAGTTCTGTCGTTTTTATAATTACGCTACGTTGGGTCATAGTTATAGTTTAACATTCGGACATGAGATTAGTATGAGTCCGAACTAATCGACTAAAGCCAGTTCCACCGATTCGAGATCCGCAAGTCTAAATTGCCGTTCCGCCAAACATGACTCGTTGAGGCAGAGGGATTTGAACCCAGAAGCCTATTAATCACGCAATGAGAAAGGCCCCGGATATCGCTATGGATGTCCGGGGCTATTTGTGGGCTAGATAGGATTCGAACCTATGTCTCCACTTTCGCGGCGCTCTCCCTATGAGCTACTAGTCCGGCTGGGTCTAGCCCAGCAAATCCATTCCTCCGATGGAGCCGATATCATGGTGTCCGGTGTACCAGTTAATACAGATACCCGCACCGTTCTGGTAGGCCTCGTAGAGGTCTTTCTCATGTCATCGATGGACTCGGCAACGAACAGTCTTTCGGTGTTGCCTTCACCGAAACCACAGACCACGTAGTGGCTCTCGGACAAGTTGGGGGACACGATGGGCTGGGCCGGCCAGTTCTTACTAGGGAAAACTCGGAGTGGCTACAGTTGGATGATGACTTAGCTAGCCTTTTGCAGTATCGTTCGACATATTGGCATAAGGCTGGTCTCTGATTCGTTCGTTCGAGTCGTACTCACACTGTACTTAATAGCCGTCCAGCCAATATTGCTAAAGGTACTTTGTAACTTATTCTCTGGATGAAAATATTGACGAATTTTATTCCCTTTACTTATCTCATACCAACCTTGTTGCAGATTTTGATCAGGACTCACAGACAAGACCAAACATATATGAGCACCTAACTTTGATACTCGATCAAACTCGCTTATCGCTGCCTCCAATTCTGGGGGTGATAGATGGTGCAGTACATGTCGACAAAACACTCCTTCAAACGTATTATCCGGAAGCGGTAAATTCGGTAGTTCGGCAATAATTGCATTAGCCGAAGGTACCTGTTCTTGTGCAAGCGTGAGCATCTCTGATGTGCCCTCGGTCATCGTGACATGAAAACCTTGCCCTACGAAGTAAGCCGATTGATTACCCGCTCCGGCGCTCACGTCCAGTATCTCGCTACCCTCCGGCAACGAATCAACGAACTCTTCAACAAACGTATAATCCTCTTGAAGCCAATAATTTTTTCCGGCTAGATCATGCTCCTTAGCATGAGCGCCATATGCCGAAACAATAGCAGTGGGATCGATAAATTCTCTCATAAGTATACCTTTTCTATTTTATCGAGATAGAATTGTTCATGCAAGATAGTCTTAGGTGTAGACTTTTAAGTTCAGCCTTACTAACAAACACGAAACTAAGGGTATAATCGATATCAAGGCCAAAACCCAGCAAAAACAAGTCGTAGACATTGACGCTAACTCAACTATCCAGCGTTTTGACGCATATGAAGTTCTGCTTAGAGACGGTACAATTCTCGTTATCAAAACACACTCAAACAACTGGGAAGTTCCATGCGGAACTCCTGAAAAAGGCGAAACACTCAAGCAAGGCCTACAGCGCGAACTCGAAGAAGAAGCATGTATTCATGCAAAGATTGGCCGTCTGTTCTTTACTCGCGAACCGTTTTACCACACACCTTCGGGAAAGACCTACTACTCTGTGCAGCTTTACTTTTTTGATACACACAGACGACGAACCCATCTTGGCCGAGACTAAAGAATATGCCTTCGTGCCTACTAAGGATTTGACGAAAGACAACACAAACATGAGTTCGTATCTTACTATTCAAAGTCTAGAGAATAAAGAACCTTATAGCCTTTGGTCTTAGAGTACCTATCCTGAAAAACCTACTGAACGTTATTCAAACGCCGGATCGTCAAGACGCTCATATAAAATTCATAGCATGTAATAGCGCGGCAATGTAGATGGCTGGGGAAAAGGAACTTGCTCCAACATCTGAGCATATCCACTACACTATAAATGGTAGGGTACTCATTTTTGAGCCGAAAGAGATATAAGTCAAACCACGGTAAATGCTTCACTGAATCTCATCTACGGGAATAAGAGCTGAATAAAAGCAACCCCGCCAACCATGCGGTAAGCGGGGGTCTTGCTGTCGAAAGGTCTGTCAGGGATGTAGGGTGACACTTGTGTCGGCAGGCACCGATACGCCGCACAGTCTGCAACTCGCCCACGCGACTGAGTCTTCGCCGCTGGAATGCCAGCGAATGCGCCAGGGCAACGATCGAGGAAGCTCGTGAGCTTCATGTTCCCTCTCGGGACATTCCTCGGGAGTGTACTCGTACATAGTCTGCGTCTTGCTGCCCAAGGAAAGCAGAGCGACCAGTACAAGTACCGCCATTAAAGCAATTATTGCAACGGCGTTCATTTCTACCTCTCATCACTTTCGAAATAAGACTTTATATATTATAGCATATGATATACGATAAAGCAATATTAGCAACCTGGACCACCCCACACACTTCGTGTCGCTATAGCGCATGAACGATAACAAGTGACGACACGCAGATATAAGTGAGGATGATTGAAGAGCGCGCACGAGGCGCTTCGGCTACAAACACACGGACTTCTTTTATTGGATGCGAATTAAGGCGAACTACAAAGATGTAGACTATTTGGATTTTGACAACAACATCGCTGCTGAGGATGCTTTTGTGTATATAAGAGAATATGCGGCAGCACAAGATATGTATGCATTTGCCTTGCAATAAGTTATAAATAATCTTAAGAGTTCTAGACGGATGTAAAGGAATCAAAACAATTAGGTTTTTACCTAATCTTCTTTTGCTTTATTGAAGCCACATAGTATGATATAACTATGGCTACGGCAAAGAAATCAAAAAAGTCTCTCAAAAAAATTCCAACCTCAGTTCGATCCCAGGCATCAAAAGAAAGTTTGTTGGCTGTTATCGCTTTTGTTCTTCCATTTTTTGCGTGGCTTATTGCGGCCGTAATTAATCCTTCCGGCTGGGCATCGGACGATCCTTCTACGGTCATTACGGCATTCGCACTCGTTGTCATTGGTTGGTGGCCGATCGCACTGTTCGCCTGCTTGATTATTGTTATCTATTTCGTAAGAGACAAGCCATCAGTAAGGCATACTACGGTGCTATTATTAACGATTAGTGTCATTTATTCAGCATACATCTACCAGTTGACGGTGACCGCAGACGAGTCAGAATTTACTGGATAGGAGATGCAACAAAGTACGGTTCACTCGCTTGCTAGGTCGCTTCGCTTATCGTCTACTTTTCTACCTTGGATAGTATGTTGCTCTGTTCTGTTCGCCTATCATGTGAGTAGCTCATATCTGTATGTATTGGCATCGTTGCTGCTTGCAATAAGTTATGGCTTCGTAACGATTCATAACGATCTTTCCGACAGAGAGATCGACATTAAGAATCAAAGAAGAGATATACCTCTCGCCAATAATCAAGTTTCACGCAAAAATCTACAAGACCTTCTAGCCGGACTTCTTGTAATGGGCTATATTATTGGTGTATTCCTAGGCGCCACTACACTGCTTTGGCTAAGTATGTACTTCTTTCTTGGTTGGCTATATTCGGGACCACTAAACTTCAAAAGTCGAGGAAGACTTGCAGTGAGTATCCTTGGTATCTGCTATGGGGTGATGCCATGGCTACTTGGTTATTCAATAATAAATCAAGCTCCTAGTCTCTGGTCTTATGAAATAATGGTTGCATCCTTCATCTTTGCAGCCGGTATTATTTCTTTAAAAGATTTTAAAGATATTAAGGGTGATACTCTTTTTGGCAAGAGAACCTTACTCGTTACATACGGCCCTAAGGTAACACACAGGATTATTATTATTCTAACAAGTGTTAGTTATTTACTAATAGCACTTGCTACATACACTACCACGCAAATAATAATCTTTGTTTACATAACTATTGCGATGTTATTTCTTAACTTCATACTACTATCTTCCGATGGGATTAAATCTGAATCACGCATCCGTAAACGAAATGGTAGCATATCTCGTACGGTCTTCTTTTTGTATGCTGCGACGCTAAGTATTATGAATGTCGTTTAGCCCTGACCTTAGTCATTGCGCCACGTTCGATATCCTATACATCCCATCCTGGGGGCACTAATGAGGTTTTGATTTTCCAGATTTAGCGAAATTTACTCAAAAATACCTGATGTCTCAATGACCACGTTCCCATCTGTAAATTAGTCACTAGACGTAATTAGGAGAGAAGGTATTCGAACTTTTCCAAACTTTTTTATTCATTTTTCGTCATATTTTCGGAATTTTTAAGCCAAAATATACAAAATACGCCCGGAATGGGCGTATTTTGTTAAGAAATGATTACTTGGCTGACCTAGTGTCCCGAAATTGGAACACTATACATCTGAGTTTAGTAATGACATACAACAAACTTTGTGAGCTTGGTTTGCTTACCGACTTAGAAGATGAGCTTCCTCTCTAGTTTCTTTTGCACATTCCATCATTCTAAGGAGAATGTCTGCCATATCTGGATCTTCTGCCATTTTCATAATGAGTTTTGTGAATTTCTCATAATTACCATTCTGTACATGCAGATCTTCGAGGTTTATGCTTTCACTATCCATAGTCTATTACTTTGCAGATCGTACAAGATTCTTTTGGTCAGCGTTTGCTTCTTGTGCTGCTTGTCGGAGTAGTTTAACGACTGTTTGGCGGTTCTCATCAGAAACGACACGAGAGTACACTCGTGGAACGTTTTTGTTTGGTCGTAGGCTTAAAAATAACTTTTTTATCATAGGATAATCTCCCCTAGTTGCTCTCTATTATATACTTTTGGCAGGTATTGGTCAATATCATTAACGTCGTCATAGATAGTCTCCGTTCCATTTACGTAATCCTTAATAATTAGAAAAAGAGTAAGTTTGTCGCCGAATAACTCTTTAGCTTTCAGCACATTTTCTCTTGCAGCAAAGTACGAATTAATAAAGATTTCCTTCGGAACATATCTTCCTTCTGTTTTTTGTCGAATCTTTGTGAACTCCCACGCTTGCACGGGATCTTGATAGACAAAGAAGATCTGTAAGCTATAGTCACGCCGATCCGCACGCTTAAGATTTTCTACGGCTTTGCCTATTGCAAACGTACCGTCCAACATAAAAGAATATTTCTTATCAAATATTTTCTCAAGTATCTTATCAACTGCAAGCGCTGCAGCTGGCTGAATAATGTGTGAATTAGCGCCACTGTAACCCGGTATTTTTTGGCGAAAATCATCAGCGTCGATTCGAATTGGCGTAGCAGTGAACTTCTCCAAAAAGCGCTTGGAAACTTCCGTCTTTCCGGCGCCAGGCGTACCGGCCATAAAGGATGCGGCTGGAGGGTATTCATCCGTTTCGGGCTGGTAGTTACTTTCAACAATAACTTCGTCGAAAAGTCGAGTCTTATTATCTCGTACCCATTGCAAAGCTTGCTTGCGAAGAGAATCATCATCCATATATACTCAGTATACTATGCCAGGGTTACTCCTATTTAAAAATAAATTACTGTTATTATTCAAGGCTTTTCTGGTGAAGGCACAATAAGTACAGCTACGCCATTGGAATATGCAAACCAGAGAACTTTGTAAAGTAATTCGGGCTCTCCAGCAAAAGCATCTAACATCATCATGAGGTAATCGGCTTTGTTGCGCTTTACTTCTTCTATCGCTTTCACGACATCTGGGAGCCTATCAAGTATCTCTTTTTCAGTATCTTCGTCAATTAATCTCATATGAATAAGTATAGCAAATTCAGCCTAGTGGATTCGAACCCCATTTATAGAGGCAGCAAAATACAAAAGTGTTCCAGGAATAAATTCTGGAACACTTTTGTATCTGTAATAATCTCATGGCTGGGTATGAGTCTCTCAACTGGCACCCCTTTCTGTCAGATTTCATCCTCGTTGGACAGAGGTTAGAACAACTTGGGTTTACTTATTACAGGAGCAAAGTAACTGTCATCAGCCCTTTGGAGGTGCAGTAATGTTTGGCTTCGGAAACTCACGAGTTGATAGCGAGTTGTCACTTTCGAGCCTTCTCGATCAAAACAGCTTTTACAATGCCTTTACGAATGATCTAGCAAAAGCGAGGCATGAAGTTATCATTGAGTCCCCCTTCATCTCATACAAACGCTTAAACTATTTATTGCCAATACTCCATCAGCTCATTCAGCGTAAAGTGCGGATCATTATTAATACTAAACCTCCTGAGGAACAAGACTTTGACTATAGATTACAGATAGAAGAATGTATTTCAGTTCTACTAGAGATGGGAGTTGAGATGCTTATTACCGGCGGGCATCACCGAAAACTGGCTATTATTGATCAACAGATGCTCTACGAAGGATCGCTCAACATCCTCTCGCAAAACGATAGTTGCGAGATTATGCGTCGCATACACTCTGAAAAGCTTGCGATGGAGATGATTGACTTCATTGGTATCAGGAGATTTGCAAAATGATAGTATTACGTAAAATTGTACTCTAACTATGTGGATTACCTACGGATTAGCGGCTAAGCTCGTACTATGGATGACACGGTAAAGTTTTTAAGAAGATTTGGCAGCGAGATTCATATCATGCGCAAGGATCGAGGTCTAACCCAGAAAGAGTTTGCCAAGGTTACAGGAATCTCCCCTAGCTACATTGCTTCCATCGAGTCAGGAAGGCGGTGGCCTCATATCAATATTCTGTACGCCATCGCAAATAATCTAGAGACTACACCTCATGAACTAATAAAAATAGCATTGAAGGAGCCAACTTATGAGTAAATCAGATATGCCAGTGCCGCCCGCTTTAGACAAAATTCTTAATGAGCTTCAATCAAAAGCCACTGAAGCAGGGTACCATCCACGTATCGTTCTCAATATGCGCTATCATCCAGAGATGCTAGACATAATGGCAAGGATGATCAGCGCAGAACTTGAGCATATCAAGAAAGAGCGGAAGGATGAGAATTTGCAGAAGCAACAATGATCAGTTTCACGGGTATCAGTAAGTTTATAGGATGATATAGTAAGGAGTAGTTATGAATGAGCCAGAATACAAAATTACTGAAGACGATATATTAGCGATGCTAGAGTATTTACGCCATACCGCGCCGGAGCACGCCACACCAGAGAAGGCGATCTTTTTACTTGAGCAACGACACGCCCACTATAAAAACCTCGAAGATCTTCATCCCGAACTTATCGAAGAGATACTGAAGGATCTTGAGACGAACTAGCAGCGCTAGTTAACAGTTTACTGCAAGCCTTTGAAAAGCTCGTCGGTCGAGACGCCAAGTCCTTTGGCGAGTTTATGGAGTGTTGTTAAGCGCGCCCATCGTCTTCCCTGCTCTATCGCGCCAACCGTATCAATCGACAGCCCTGTTTTGTCTGCTAATTGATCTTGCGTTAAGCCGCGTTTTTGGCGTATAGTAGCAACCTTCTTGCCGAAGGCTATCAAGTTTTTATCTTCTTGGCTTGGTCTGCTCATTACCTTTAGAGTACGCAATCCGTACTCCTAGTAACAGGGACTACTAGTACGAGTTTGCAATATAGTGTACACTCAATACAGATGAAAACTTTACTACTAGTACGACCTATAAGATTATTTATTTTCTTATAGATGGGCTAGCAACAAAATGTTTGTATTGAAGAAAGGTAGACATTCATGAGAGCGAGCGTACCAAAGAGAACCGCCGAGACCAGATTGGTTAAAAGATATCACAAACTATACGTTCCTTTAGTGGAGCTGGTCCAAACCCTACAGGATCTTGAGCCAGGAACTATGCTGATTGATAGTGCCGAATTTACTAAAACAGATAAAAATATTCGGGTCGAATACAAAGTTAGGCCAGTCCGATTGATGATCGACACAGACGATCAAAGACTTATGCTACAAATCGAAGAATTCAGTAAAGATGCCCGAAGCGTGACTTCACCTGCAAGGAAGGATACATATGTTGCTTAATATATCAGAGGCAAAAATACCAATCGTCATTGTTCCACGCAATGAACTTGACGCGTCACATCTTCTTTTTCGGCACGGATCTCATCATACGAGCAAGCCCGTAGGTGAAGTAGAAATCAAACCTTGTGATCAAGTTCATGTGTCCTTAGGCAATTTTGATAAAACCAATATGCCTAAGGGCTATTCTGTTCAAATAACTCCTCGCCTTGAGCCTGACGCAATCGTTACGCAGATAACGAGTTTGGAAACGGATGAAGAGTGTGAGTTGGTGTTGCACGTTGCGAATTATGGTGATAAAACTGTTAGTGCTGAGGTATGGCAGAGATGGTAGGACTACTAGGAAAACTTTAGAGTTATGGTTTAAGGATGTTACGGCTTTGACGATAACTCTATATTGAGATCAAGTACGCTCGTAGTAATGACAGGCAGCGAACACCCTTAATTGATTGATCCGTGAGCCCTCTCCCATTCATTGATCGCCTTCGAACGATGCTCGTTATCGGAATACCAATCTATGAATATCTTATCTAGTTTTGAACTTGTGGAGCTAAGTGGTTTGCCCGTAGTCAAGTCGTACTTGGCTATCTGCTTATCATGAAGAGATATATGAATATGAGGCGGTCGATGATCACTGGTATTGATAACGAGCTTGTACCGGCTAGTGGCACCAACCATGCCCTTTTGTATAGGCAAGCTCAAAATGAAAGCTGGTAAACTACCACGATTAATCATCTTCTCAAAATCGTCTAAGGCGATGAGTTTACTCATAACTATTGAACCCTTTTAAGAACCTGAAGTGCCACCCCGGCAATGAGGCCTTCTGACTCGTCTTCAGGATGAATAAAGATAGGCTCATACTCTTCAGTCGACTCAGACACAAGAGCAATACGAGAAAGATTTCCTTCACTGTCCTGTTCGGGAAGGAATTTCTTAATATTCGCCAAGTTGTTGACGGTGGCTACAACGTAGTCGCCTTTTTTCGGTTCACGGCCGCTGTCAACAATCACGAAGTCTCCGTCGTCTATATTTTCACCGTAGAGGTGGGCTTGGTTCATTGACGTGCCATCGGCTTTGACGGCAAACAAGGAATCAAGACTCCCCGCCCTCTTAAGTAGTCGAGAGGAAACGCTAATCTCCCCTGCTGGCTCGGCTCCGGCCATGCGAGTTGCAGGTCCGCAGTTGGCAGCGCCGAGGTACGGAATAGTGACAAGATTAGCCTCACCAAGAAGGCTTTCGTCGACTCTTGACGCTCGGAATGTCCCGGTTTTTTTGAGTAACCCCCTACTGATCAGCCATTCCTTGTGATATTTAGCTGTCTGCGGATGAACACCTAATTGACGGGCTAGTTGCCGAATGCCCAATGCACTCACGTCTGTCGTTTTTGCAAGCTCTAATATCTGCTTTCGTGTCTCACTCATTACCTTTAGTATAAGGTGTCAAGAAGATTTATGCAAGTGTCAACAAATCGTTGACGGATGATTTTAAGGCTGTTATATTAGGATCAGTTGCTAGTGAGTGTGAGAGCGCACCAACGACAAGCAGTAAAAATCTCAATAAGAGAGGGAGAACACGAAGATGGTTGCATCAAAAAAACCGGCACCAAAGTATCGCAACGCAGAAGACGGCAAGTATGTACCTCCGTCGTACGCAAAAACCCATCCAAAAACAACCGTAAAAGAGACGGGGCCACATCCTAAGAAAGTGAAGAAGTCATGAATGAGTATCGTGTTGACTACTATATCAAACCACTAAACGCTACCCGGATCACTAAACTAGGTGGTGCCTGGGGCGAAAAAACTGAGCAAACGATTATGGACGAGATCTCCAGTATGAAGAGTCACTACTATGTAGAAAGTGACGCTAGCGTCGCTTGGCTCGAGATTGAACGCAGTGCGCTCGGACACCCCTACCTGAAAACCGTCCCAGACAATACACGTCTTGATAATCTTTCAAGTTTGCCACGGAGGTATTCGTGATGAATCTGCTATCGATTATTAATAGTATTCGCATCAAGCGTTTATCACATCACCAGGCTTCGACCACCGACATCCCTGAAGAAACACAAGAGAAGATCCGGTCGTTTCGACAGAAGCACTTCACTGAGTAGCATCGGTCATTTTCGGCGCTTATCACGAATAGTAATGTGGATTGACCCTTGCAAGATATAATGGAATATATGGATATATCACCTAAAGACTTTTTGAGACAACGAAGACCTAAGAAGTTTTCTGATTCTAAAAAAGTTGAGAAGCCGGCAATATCAAGTCCAATACTTGAGTCTCACCTACTTACTCTAACTAAACGCAATGAGCATGATTTATTTGAGGAATTTGCTCGGAGACTATGTGAAGTTGAGATAAGTCCAAATATTAAGCCGAACACTGGACCTGCTGGTGGTGGAGATGGAAAAACTGACGCAGAAAGCTATCCGGTATCAAGTGATACCGCCATGGGATGGTATGTAGGTTATGAGACTGCAGGCAAAGATGAAAAACTAGCCTTCGCAATAAGCGCAAAAGAAGCGTGGCAATCAAAATTAAAAAGCGATCTAAAAAAGATTAACGATACGGGTACGAAGTTTACTAGAGTTTATTTTGTTACAAACCAACACGTAGAAGCGAGTCTTAGGAAAAAGCTTGAGAAGGTTTTGTCGAAGCAATATTCAACTGACGTACATATACTTGATCTCACGTGGATAATTGATAAAGTCTACACCAATAATCGAATTGAACTTGCCATCAAAGCATTGAACATCGAGATTGATACACCTCAAATTATTGAGAATGGTCCAATTGATATGGTTCGCCAACGCAAGATCATTGAGCTTGATAAAGCTATTGAAAATGCGATTAGCTCAGCGAAAGCTAATTATGCCACCGTAAGAGACGCTATCGATTCGGCTGTCTATAGTAGAGAGCAGGAATTGCCTCGCACTGAAGTAGAAGGAAAGCTTGACCGTGCGATAAGGCTTGCCGATAAATACGGCACAGCCAATCAGCGTTTTATGGCGAGATACCAGAAATGTTGGACGGCATTTTGGTATTTTGAAGATTTCCAAGCTGTAAAAGACTGGTATAATGAAGCTCAAAAGTACGCCTTAAAGGCTGGTGAGATTGATAATTTAGAAAAACTTGCTAATCTACGTCAAAACCTTTCTACGGTAAGGCGTAAAGATAAAAAAATAGTTAGTAAAGCCTTCATAGATAGCAAGACGAAGGCCCTACTTACTGAATTAGAACTAATCGCCCAGAACAAAAACTCGCCATCAGCCTCGCTATTTGCAAGAGCGATAATCGAAGAGACTAAAATGACTGATAATCTAACATCGGGAAGCTCTATTGATGATAACCTGCGTAACCTAGAGGAAATAATGGTTAGCTCTGAAGGATATGCAGGCTTTCCGTTCAAGTCTCTTGCAGAAATTATTGCAATGCTAGGCGATGTAGTTGGCAACAACAAGCAGTATGATTCCCTATTCAACAAGATTACCGAAATCACTCAAAAGCGAGAGGGTGAAAAACAATCGGCAAAGATGATATTGGACCGCGCAAAAACTTTACTTAATCAAGACCAATATTATAAAGCAATACAGGTATTAGGGTCTGCGCTTTCGGATCTGCATAAAGAAGAAACTTTAGAGGAGGCGGCTGAGGCGTTATATCTAATGGGTAGCGCCTATGAGCAAGGTGGTTTAACATGGGCGGCAAGAGGCTCCTATCTGAACGTAGCTTCCTTTGAGACAGCTAGGTTTTTTAGAGAAGATGAAGTCAGTTATATGCAGCTCGGTGCTTACAACGCCATGATAGAGATAGAGCGAAAGTTAGGCCGTCTTCCCCAAGTGATGCAGTGGTACGAGGTTTTTAACGCATTCTTTGGCATACTGCCGGAGGATGAGTGGGATAAAGAAAAGTTATCCGAAGAACTGCTTATGTCTGACTTAAAAATCGGCTCTGTGTTACTCGCAATGCCATCTGTAAATGATAATTTAACAAAACTTATCGACCCTCTAAAAAAGTTAGGGTTAGATAACTCAGTTTTAGCTGTGCAATATCGTATTGGGCGCGACGATCTATGGCCCACTGAATTCACAGATAACGTTCCGGTCGCAGAACGAGACAAATTCTTTAACGCGTGGGCTCACCAGACTACGCCCAGTCGAGCCCCCTATGGCGTAGACTACTACGATCAAAAAGAGATCACGCTTCTATCGTCTGTACTCGGTTGCCAAATTACTGTCCATTGTATGCCAAATGACCTTTTGATAATGACAGGTGAATCAGTCCTTGCAAGTGCCGAAAGTTTCATGTCGACCACACTCCTATATAGGGGAACGGGGACGGAGCCTAGCTTGGATATCTATATCAAGTCAGATCCTACATTGAAAGGTACAAAGCTAATTTATAACGTCGATAGCGACGAGGCAAAGATCACTATTTCAGTACCTGATTTCAATCCACACAAAATTGCGGTTGAGGATCAAAATGAGCTAGTCGACTCCATTAAAGAAATCGCCATTCATGTAACAGCATTTATCGTAGCTTTCGAGGATACGGAAGAGTCGTTTAAGCAAATCTTGGGCACGGAAAAGGCTTTTGTTAGATCCGTAAACTTTACATTGAGTTACATAAGGCTAGGCAACGTTATCGGTCATCACCCTAAATATCGACTCGATGATTGGCTCCCTGAAAGTAAAAAATCCATAACTATGGGCACTAATCCTATATCACCTCTAGGACTTGGCAAAGATAAGCCTATTGACTATAACCATTTCGATAAAGAGCAGATAAGCCACAAACAACTCAAGGCGGTGTCTATAATTCGTCAATCATTATGGGACAATGCAGGCTGGCGAGGCATGATGTTCGCTTTTGCACCCAGCTTAGATTTACCGCCAGTCCTCGCCTTGATTTTCGATAATTCTACTATTGGTGAAAAGATCTTCCAACAATGGAACGAACAATTTGGACACATAGATAAAGATGAAATGATTCGTGTGGCTATTATGCGAAATATTGATCTTCAATACCCCTGTGATTATAGAGTTGGCGTAAGTGCCAATATTAAGCGTATTATATCTAAAGATACCATAGTGACAAGTAGTACACGGATACATACTATGACGCCTGACAATACAACCAATCTAGACGGATTTCTTGAACGATATAAAAAGAAGGGCAAATACTTGTTTACCGTAGCAACGTTTAATTCTGAAGGTCAACCGATTATTAGAGAGGATTTAGGAATAGTAAAGAAGGAGCTTATTATTAAAATTCCGAAAGACATCAAAAAGAATGACATGGATGAAGTTTTGTTAGGTAACTCTCGTACAAATGTGTAAAGGATCGCAATGCCCGAAGAAACAGAACTAGCTGAGACTGAGATGAAACGGGATGCTCGCCTGCTCGCTGAGCTCATTTACGACATTTATCAAGAGAAGAAAAGTAAAGAGAGTCTTCCAGAGACAGACTGATCTCTATCGCACATCCACTGTGACGCCTTCTTTTTGGTTTAATGTTAAAATAAACTTCATAATAGTAAGCCTCAACTCAAAGGAAGCTAAAAAATGGAACACAGAGCAAACAACGAGAAGAACGCACCCCTAAAGGTCAGCAAACTTAATCTCTTAGTAGCTATCGGCGTTGTGGCTGTTCTTGCATGCGTTATTGCGGCATTCCTTTTCTTAACTCAACCAGAGCGTTCTGCCGCAAACTTTTGTAATGTAGCGAAAGAACAAAAACCAACCCTTACCAGTGATGTAGACTATCAAAAGAGATTAGACTCCTATAAAAAGCTTGAATCTGTATCGCCAGATGATATTCGGCCAGACATAACCACCATAAGAAAAGGTTACGAAGTGATCGTTCAAGACCCCTCAAAAACACTTAGCGCAGGTTTTGGAATGAGTGGTGCCGAGGGTCGAAGAACTGCCTATATTAACTCGAATTGTAAAGACTTCTAGCCCCCTTTTAGCATAAGCATATTAAGAAACATATTTCCTTTATTTCATAATCTGTTACCATATATGTATAAGTTTATGTGGAGGAGAATACAAAGATGAGGAATATTAGGAATGCCATCCTGATTATTGGTGTCATTGGAATAGTGGCAGCCTTATTCAATGCAGATGCGGCACTCGCCGTTGATGGCGCAGCTCAAACGGAGAGCTTTATAAAAAATATTGTTAAGACACTCGTAGGAATTGCGGGAGCAGTTGCGGTCGTGTTCATGGTGATTGGCGGCTTTCACTACATAACAAGTTCGGGGCACCCAGAGAAGCTTGATAAGGCAAAGAAAACTCTTCTCTATTCAGGCGTCGGTCTTGTTATTGTTCTTGCGGCATACACAATTGTCGACTTTGTTGCGGGAATCGCAAAATCATCTTTCGGAGGCTAGGGCGTGATTCACAGCTTAAGTCTTCTTGCGGATGCGCAAGCCGCTTCTGATACGTTGAAGTCGAGTATTTCACCGTTATTCTCTACTATGATTACCATAGCAGCTGTTTTGTGTATCTTGTTCGTTGTCTTCGGCGGCTACTACTACATGACGAGTGCGGGTAACCCCGAGAAGCTCGAGCGAGCAAAGAAAACATTACGGAACGCTTTTATTGGATTTGTGGTTGTGTTGGGCGCAGGTGCTCTCGTGGCAATTATGCAGAATGCATACACCTCAAAACCTGTTAATCCGGTACAGATTACAGCGCAACAACCTAAAGTCGATACATCTGTTGGAATCGGTGATGTAGTTAACGAAGCGATAAAAGGTTTCGTTAAAGGAATAGTGGATTCAATCGGCAAGCCGATCGTAGATGCGCTGAAGCAGTTCACAACCGCAACCCCTCTTATGGCTCAGAATGGGGCCGTCTTCAATCTATGGATCGTAATAGTTGCGATTGCTGATGTATTATTCCTATTAGTTATTGGCCTGATCGGATTCAGGATAATGAGCTCCTCAGTAATCGGGCTTGAAGATGTTGATATTCGTTCTCTCATACCCCAAATCATTCTCGTATTTATAATCGCGAATCTCTCAATCTTTGCAATTGATGCGATCATTACTGTTTCAAACGCCATGATACAGGCATTACTGATTGGAATGTCTAACGATATCATATGGACGGCTTTAGGCGGACTTATCGTGAGCGCGGCCACTGTGAACATCGGCATCCTTCTTTTCATCGTAGTTGCGATTATTCTTGCGGTCATGCTTCTCGTCTACTACCTCAAGCGCCTTATTATTCTCTATATCGGCGCAGTGTTGTCGCCACTTATCGTTCTCCTATGGCTGCTACCAAGTTTTAGAGATTTTGCCGTGTCGGCAGCCAAAATGTATATCACGACTATCTTCACACTATTCGTACAAGTAGTCGTACTCATGTTGGCCGTCTCTTTATTCTCAGGTCTGATTCAAGGCGAAGGTAATCCATTTATGACTGCGCTTCTTGCCATAGCTACACTTTCCGTCCTACTCTCTACCAATCGAACAATGAACCAGCTCACAATGATGAGCGCCGGCAGCCTCGGCATGAGAAAGCTCGGTAACACATTTGTACGTGGCGTTAGTCATGTCGCAAGTTCCGTCAAACAGACACCAGCAAAACCAGCCGTATCCGTAGCTTACGCGAGTGGCAATACAGCGAGCATATCCGGTGCACGACCCACCATGGCCGCAAGTACAGCATTAGCTACAGGCGAAACCCGTCAAGTTTCTCCAAAGAAAGCTGCTGCTGCATTAACGGACAAGAAAACTCCTGCACGCGAAGTAGTCGTGTCAGGCGGTGCTAAAAAACCGAATGTCACGATGACCGAAACACCAATTAGAAAAGCGCCACGAATTCCAAAGGGAGGAAAATAATGAGGATCTCTATTGTCCCAGCTCAGATTACGACGGTTGAAGATAAGATTGCCGGTAATGTTTCCGTGCAGCAGGCGATGCTATTGGGTATCCCTATCCTTTTCGGATTCCTTATCGCACTGCTATTTCCACCATCAGGACAGTTCGTCGCCTACAAGATAGCGATTGTCATCACTCTGTTTGCCATATGTAGCTCACTGGCAATACGTATAAAAGACAGGATCGTTGCACAGTGGCTTAAACTGTTCGTCATCTACTCTGCCCGACCGCTTCATTATGTTTACGACAAAAACTCTTCTTATCTCCGTACTCCTGACATGACAGAAGAGCCTATTCAAAAAGAAGCGAAAGACACGCAATCACCTAAAAAATTAACCTTTGTTCAAAATAACATTTCACCAAGAGAGTTTGTACGCCTAGAACAGTTTGCTACGGACGCTAGGGCTGGTATTAGATTCGAGGTTGGGAAAAAAGGAGAACTCAATGTTCACGTTACCGAAGTTAAATAAAAAAGGATCTGCCCGTCACCAGATTGCCATAAAAGGCGTTGAGGATAGCGTACTGCTACTTCCCAATAATGAATATAGGGTCATCATTGAAACATCATCCATTAACTTTCACCTGATGAGTGAAAACGAGCAAGATGCCGTGGTTGATATCTACAAAGCGTTTCTAAACTCACTTTCCTTCCCTATTCAAATACTGCAAAAAGTTCGCGCACTTGATCTAGACGACTACCTACAAAGTTTTGAGGATAAGAAGAAAAGTGAAACGGTCGAGGTGTATAAGAATCAGATTGATGGCTATACAAAATATGTGAAGTCGCTCGTAAAGACAAATAAGATTCTCTCACGACAGTTCTATATCGTTATCCCCTATCACACCAAAGGAAAAGAAGACCTAGAAATAGCACGTGAGCAATTAGCCAATCGCCTTGCGATCGTAGAGAAAGGACTCGGTAATGTCGGTATAAAAACACGGCTGCTGAGTAGCCTTGAACTACTCGACTTATTCTATAGCTCCTACAATTCGACCGATGCTAAACAACAGCCCTTAACACAGCAAACAATTGATCTACTACAGAAGAATTATTTCTAAAGGACTGTCATGAAATTAATAAACCCAATTACAAAGATCCAAGAAATTCAACATGAACGTGAGGCGAAACCAAAGCAGCACACCCTCAGCTATGGTGAACAAGACCCGATGGATATCATTTCCTATGCTGGCATGAAGGAGCAACCTGACCACCTCATCATTGACGGGCAGTTCCGGCGTACTATTTTTCTGTCCGGCTATCCATTTACCGCCGAAGTTGGCTGGCTTGATTCACTCACCCACCTGAATCATGACATCGACGTGTCCTACCACGTCGAACAGGCCGACTCGAACGAAGCACTTAAGAAACTTGAGAAGAAGATCACTCAGCTTGAGTCAATGAAGCGCTCAAAGCTACGGGATGGTGGCATTATCGGATCTGAGATTACCGATCCTCTCGACTCCGCTATAGAATTACGCGATGCGATTCGTCGTGGTCAACAACGACTTTTCCATGTCTCTATCTATGCAACACTGATTGCCGACTCGCTAGAAGAATTGAACGATATAACTAACAGTCTCAAATCATCGCTTAGCGCTCGTCTGTTTTACATAAAGACCGCTCAGTACCAGCAAGTAGAGGGATTGCAATCTACCCTGCCTCGCGGCGAAAACGTTTTGGCTCAGCGTCGTAACTTAGATAGTGAGACCGCAGCTCTAACTTTTCCGTTTGTCTCCTCCGAATTAGTACAGCCGGGCGGTATTCTTTATGGCGTCAATAACTCAAACAATTCATTGGTCATCATTGATAGGTTTAGTCTCCATAACGCCAATAGCATTACTTTTGCACAATCTGGTAGCGGTAAGAGTTATACAACAAAAGTAGAAATCCTTCGCCAGCTCATGCAAGGGACAAAAGTAATTGTTATTGACCCAGAACGTGAATACCAGAATCTCACTAGTTCTGTTGGTGGAGCGTATATCAAACTATCGGCCCAATCAGATCAGAAGATTAACCCATTCGATATGGCGACCACGTCCCGCAGTACCGAGCAGTTATCTGCCCACGCACAGGACTTAACCGATGTCGTTGCCTTAATGGTAGATGGACTGAGCGCACCAGAAAAAGCAGCACTCGACAAAGCTATTCTTGCCGTGTACTCCTTAAAGTTGAAAAATCCGCCTATTCTCGAAGATCTATATAAACAACTCAAGAAGATGAAAGAAGTGGAACTTTGTAAACGGCTTGAAAAGTATATAACGGGCTCACTCGCAAATGTTTTTAACCACCAGACAAGTATCAACCTTGAAAACCGTCTCGTCGTGTTTGATATCAAGGACTTACCGGAGTCGATCCGACAAATCATGATGATGATCGTCGCCAACTTCGTGCAAAATACCGTTAAACTAAATCCTCAGAAGCGAATGCTTGTCATTGATGAAGGTTGGATGCTTCTCGAACATGAAGAAACTGCTCGTTTCGTGGCAGGCCTCGTTCGCCGTGCTCGTAAGTACGGACTTGGTGTCTCAATTATCACTCAGCAAGCTAATGACTTCTTGTCTAACAAATATGGTCGTGCGATCGCCTCGCAAAGTTCACTCCGTATTCTCATGCGCCAGGATACGACAACGATTGAGCAAGTGACAAAAGAATTCCGACTTAGTGACTATGAGAAATCCTATCTCCTCACGAGTGACCGTGGCGATGCCTTGATCATTGCCGACCAGCAGCACGTTTCCCTTCACGTCACCGCCTCAGCCGAAGAACATCCTCTTATTACTACTAACCCACTAGAAACGTTACCAAAAAGAGACGATTAATCTATGCAGTACGTCAAAATAGCTTCAGCCCTCTACTCATTCCGAAGAGAAATAGGTGTGGTTATTGGCGTACTAGCTTTAATAATAATTCTTCCCATCTTTGCGGTAATTGGATTACTGAACAACGGCGTTCAGGGCGCGTCAGACGCGCTCGTGTC
This sequence comes from Candidatus Saccharimonadota bacterium, assembly GCA_030445245.1. GTDB lineage: Bacteria > Patescibacteriota > Saccharimonadia > Saccharimonadales > Saccharimonadaceae > RYN-404. Next base: position 573,182 of record JAUCSD010000001.1, read on the forward strand.
TGTCGACCCTGTCACGCACAAAGTTGAGGTACGCGACGCTAAGGGAGCGCTTATAACAACGATGGATGCGACGACGACATGGCCTATCAAAGGTGTGGTCACTCAGGAGTTTGGCCACCCTAATCCTCCATATCAAGTAGGTCACACGGGAATAGATATCGACGGAGGTAACGGATCATCAGCTACCGTCTTCATGGCCGGAAAAGTGTTGAAAGTCGGCAATGTTCTAGAGGGCTGCGGAAATCACTGTGTCATTGTCGATCATGGTTTTGGCATTACCTCTATTTATGCCCACATGTCAGCCTACATGGTCTCCGTCGGCCAGCAAGTGAAACCCGGTGACGTTATTGGTCATGAGGGTGCTGAAGGTTGGGCTACGGGTCCACATCTTCACTTTGAAATACAAATAGCTCACATTCCCGTAAATCCACGAATTTTTATGGTCGGTAACCCACCGCCAAGGAATTAAAGAATATGGAATATATTTTAAAGATTGTTCATAGCAGCACAGTGATAACCTCTTTTATTGTAGGTGTTACTGTCGTTATCGTGATTCTAGGACTCTTTAGCTGGCTTCGTTTTATTGATCTTAAGAGAATATACAAGCAAAAGAGAGTATTCATTGAGGTAACGCCACCACGCGAGGCTAGTAAGACACCTGAAGCGACAGAGCAGCTTTTTCATATTTTCCATAGCGCTGGTGCAACTCAAAAGTTCAAACACCGATTATTGCGCCGCAATAATATATTCTCACTTGAAGTTACGTCCACGCGTCGTGAGGGAGTCCGCTTTGTTATAGGAACGAGCGAACATGAAGCTGATTCGGTTGAACGTAGTATCGCCGCTTTCCTGAGTGACTCACGCGTAAAAAGGATTGATGATCCGCTGCTCAAGGCCAACGGCTTCACGAAAGTAAAAGAGTTTAAACAAACAAAGCATTTTGCCTTACCGATTCGTACACTGGCTACATTCGAGCAGCACGATCCCATCGCGTACATTACTGGCGCTATGAATAGGCTGTCCGAAGGTGAGCAAGTAACATTGCAGCTTGTTATTTCTCCAGCGCGTATCCGCAATATGGCTGCAATGGTTGATCGCTATCGTGAGTTCTATAAGATTTCCGATGCGACACACAACAAAGCGTATGGACATCTCTTCCGCTGCGAATTGCGGGTGCGGGTGGTCGCTACTAGTTCAAAGAATAAAGACGAGCGTTTGCATGGTATCGAGTCTGCCCTTACCTCATTCAGCATTCCAAAAGTACAGACGCTCAAAGCTCGCTACAACTTCCCACAAGCTCTGCGAGGACGCTTCCGAGAATGGACATTCACTCACCGTATGCCGTCGCTCATATTGCGTAATTCCAGTGTATTCTCATCGCTCGAACTCGCTAATATCTATCACTTCCCAACCAGTCAAACGTCAGCGGAAAACCTTGTCGTATCACTAAGTCGGACACTAGCTCCCCCGCTCTCGATTATCAACAATACTGACTACGATATCGTATTAGGCCGTAATTTTCACCGAGATAGCTATACAGACATAGGGTTGACTGCTAAAGAGCGCGAGAAACATGTTTTTATTATCGGTGGAACCGGCAACGGCAAGACGACACTGCTTGAATATGGCCTAGTCCAAGATATTAAAAATGGTAAAGGTGTTGCTATTGTTGATCCTCATGGCGATCTAGCTGAGTCCCTTCTTCGCTCAATTCCTGAAGAACGCGAGAAGGATGTAATCTATTTTAATCCAGACGACCTCTCCTTCCCAATCGGGCTTAATCTCTTGGAATTGACGACTGGTCTTGGCGAAGAAGATACTTTAAGAGAGAAAGACCTTGTTACTGAATCTATAGTCTCAATATTCCGTAAGATATTCTCCGAGGATGATAGCGGCGGCCATCGCGTCGAGTACGTGCTGCGTAACGCTGTCCAAACGGCTCTTACTATCAAGGACGCTACGCTTTTTACTGTTTATAACCTCTTGAATGATCCGGATTACTGCAAAACTATTGTCCAAACACTCGAAAGCGAAGACCTGCAAAACTTTTGGAAGAATGAACTCGGTAAAGCCGGCGGCTTCCAGCAAGTGAAGATGGTTGCCGGTATTACAGCAAAAATTGGACGCTTCCTATTTTCAGCCTCAGCTAAGCGCATTTTGGAGCAACCTAAGTCCACTATTAACTTCGACGAGATACTGGATGGTAAGATCTTGATCTGCAATTTCTCAAAGGGATTACTCGGTGAAGATACGTCTGAATTATTCGGCATATCGGTGTTGGCTAAAATTCAGATGGCGGCCTTACGCCGTGCCCGCATTAAACAAGTTGATCGAAAGCCCTTCTATTTGTATGTCGATGAGTTCCAGAATTTCGCTACACAGTCATTTGTACAGATGTTATCAGAGGCTCGTAAATATAAGCTGTTCCTCACTATGGCCGAACAGTCGACGTCACAGCAAAATGACCAAAAGATGGTCAATACAATACTCGCGAATGCTGGAACCGTCGTTTGCTTCCGCACTGGAAACCCTGCCGACGAGAAGCTAATACTGCCTCTATTCAACCCATATATACAAGAGGGTGATATTGCTAACCTGCCGCCATACAATTTTTATATGCGAATATCTGCCACAAAGCCACAAGAACCGTTTTCTGGTGAGACACTATTGGTAGATAGTCCGGGCACGGGCAGCGAAAAGACAGCCGAGAGAGTTATTGAATCTTCAAAAAAGCGATACGCCACAAAGCACACTTCAACAAAACCAAAACCGCAGCTCGAAAAAGAAAGTGCCGAGCTAACTGAACCACTGGCGCAAAAGAAGGACAAGCTTAAAGGTTATCGGAGGGCGGATACTAAATAAAAAACTCAGAGATTGATGACTGGGGAAGTATAAAGAAAAATATTTCAGAGTAAATACTGTCAAGATGGGGCCGTGTCGAATAGAGGCTGATCTTTAAAATTACAATAAAGTATGATAAAAGCTATGAACCATTACGATTTCAATATCTTACTCGATCCTTATTTCCCCAGACTTTTTTCTAACTCTGCGACTAATCTTAATAACTGACTAGTTTTTTGGACTATGCGTAATTGCTCTCCAATGGGTGGTAGCGGTACCGGGAAGTTTGCAAAGAATCTTGTAGGGACACGCTTCTGACCGGCGGAGCCTGTCATCTTCTTACGCCCCGACTCAAGGTACACAGGGCTTTTTATCCATAGGTAGAAAAAGGATGGATTGACAAAGCTCGACTTCTGCCTGAAGACATGTAACTCGGTTGTTCCGGCACCTACACCACTCGGTAGGTTACCAATAACAGCTGCTTTTGAATTTTCAAAACAAGGTGTTATCTTTGCCATAACCACATCTCCGTCAGCAAAGTGGGTGAAGCCCCTCTTTATAGCCTCCCATTTTCTCGTCTCAAAACTTGGGCTTACTCCATAGTCTTCACTAATCATTGTCATTGGAATAAAGCCAGCATCAGTTTCATCCGGAGCACTGTTTCTGGGATTAATCTGGCCGATCTCTTCTGTTCGGACCCACTTCCAGCTTCTTGGAATTTTGAAAGGTATTTCATCTTCAGCCATCTTGGACGACAGCTTCTGTTTTCTAAGTCGGCCTTCGATTATAAGTTTTTGCTTTTCAATTTGGATTTGTCGGTGGAGTTCTTCGCCTGTGCCTTCAGATGGATCTTGTGGAACGAGCTGGCCGGAAATTGCGAGGTGGAGGATAGCCTTGCGGAGTTCAACGGCATCTACTTTGGTGCGGATGATTTCGTTAAGGTGCTTGAGCGCAAGATCCTCGTTCCCTTTTGATAACTGCCTCAAGAGTGATGTCGTAAGCTTTCGTCGCTCGGCCTGTTCGGCTTGATATTTTTCTGATAGTTCATGAATAAGTTTAAATATCGTCCCGATCTTTTTAATGATTCGCAGCTGCTCTGAGCTTGAAGGTAGTGGAATGATAATTTCTTTGATCTTTTGAACATTTAGGTTTGGCTGTGCACCTCCTGAAGCGCCTTGACGCATGGTCTCATAGCTAACCTCAATAACTTTTCTCACATACTCTTCGAGTAACTCAGAACGGGTAAGTTTGGTAAAGACTGCACAGGCCTGGTTTGTAGCTGCCGCTACTCCAAGCATTGCAACCTGACCACGTGTCTTGCCCTGTCCGTACATTGCGATTACTAATGAACCGACGGGGTATAATGAGCAATTTGTCTCTTTGAGAGCTTTCGCTGTTATATATTCATCCGTCTTGAGGATAATGTCGTTAGACGTAAGTGAACTAGTTACCCAAGGGATTGTGCCGCCATAGTAGGTGTGATCATCCCGTGAGGGGGTGGCACCTGTGCCAACTATGCCAATATTGCCCAATCTAGCCCATGTCCAGGTTTTCGGTATCTCAAAAGGTATCTTATCACCAGTAATCTCTGGGAGTGGCTTTTGCTTTTTGAGTTTACCCTCACTAATTAGCTTGGTTTTCCCGATTTGGATTTGCTGATATAATTCTCCACCAGTGCCCTCGCTCGAGTCCTGCGGAACGAGCTGGCCGGAGATGGCAAGGCGGAGGACGGTTTTTTTGAGTCGCTCAATACCGCCGGGCACATGAATGTACTCGTCTAGATTATCTACGAGAATGCGCAGCTCTTTAACGGTCATGATGAGCAAGAGCCTCGATAAGTTCTGTCTTGATTTGCTCGAGTGTATTTTTGACTTCCGCCTGCCTGGCTCGATAGCTCACCAGAACTTCTTCTGGGTCAAGTTCGTCTACTTCTTTTATATTTGGGTTTTTGATGTCCAAGTTATAGTCAAGCTTCTTAATTTCTTCGATCGACACCTTCCAGGCTTGATCGGTTTCTTTGCGGTCACTCCACCACTCCTTAAGCGGATTGAACTCCTCATCCTTGATCGGTTTTGTCTTATTGTAGGCCTTTGCACCCTCTGGCAGCTGGTGTTCGTAGTACCAAATTTCTTTTGTTGGCGTACCTTTTGTAAAGAAGAGTAAATTAGTTGCAATGGACGTGTACGGTGCGAATACGCTCCTGGGTAGACGGACGATCGTGTGTAGGTTACATTCCTGTAGTAGGTGCTCTTTAATCCGCGTCTTTACACCCTCGCCGAATAACGTACCGTCTGGCAAAACGATGCCCGCACGTCCGCCATTTTTAAGAAGACGAATCATAAGAACGAGAAACAGGTCGGCTGTCTCGCGAGTTCTAAAGTTCGATGGGAAGTTCTTTTCGATACCGTCGACTTCCTGACCACCAAAAGGCGGGTTAGCAATGATAGTATCGACATAATCCTTCGGTCCATAGCTAATAAGTGGTCTACTAAGTGTATTGTCGTAGCGTATGTTAACTGGGTCTTCGATACCGTGAAGCATCATATTAACAATACAAAGAGAGTACGGAAGCTGCATTTTTTCGATGCCACGAATGGACTCTTCGATAAGTGTCATGTCCTCTGGTGTTTTCGCCTGCGCATGAAGAATATCTATAGCACTCGAAAGAAACCCTCCCGTTCCACAGGCCGGATCAAGGATGCTTTCACCCAGTTTTGGCGCAACCATTTCCGTGACAAACTTAGTGACAGCACGAGGCGTGTAGTATTCACCGGCATCACCAGCGCTCTGGAGACTACTCAGAAGCGTTTCGTATAGGTCGTTGAATGTATGGCGATCGTCAGATGAATTGAAATTGATTGTATTGATCTTGTTTATTACCTGACGAAGGAGAGTACCATCCTTCATGTAGTTATGGGACTCTTCAAAAGCTACACGGATAATCGCATTGCCATCCTTCGCAGGCAAATCCCGTAGGGCGATCATGAGGTTGTTGTTTATAAAATCTAGGAGCTTACCTCCCGTAGCACCATCTTCCGCTGCAGCCCAAGTGCTCCAGCGATACTTTTCTGGCACGACTGGTTTGTAATTACTATCGATGAACTTTTTTTGCTTTTCAATGTCGTCAAAAGCCTTAAGAAAGATCATCCAGATGAGTTGATCGAGTTGTCGCACGACATCACCAGTACCAATGCCGCGATCCTTTCGCATGATGTCTTGGATAGATTTTATAAAGCCCTGTGTGATCATCTATGCCTCTACTGTTTCGTATAGTTTATTTTCTAATTCTGACACGGCGCTTTCATATTTATCGGGACCACCAAATAACTGGGCTATCTCTAGCGGCGTACCGTATTGGTCGATCGGCTGAACCTTGAGTAGCGATGGGTCTTCGAGTGTCTTAAGATTAGTACTCTCATACTTATCGAGCAACGCTTCTAGTACTTCACGTGTTTTACCTCGGTACTTATTGAAGAACGTACCTCGTCTAACAGCCTGTGCACGGTCCGTCCGCTTAATCGGCTTTTTGTCGTAGGCTATATGCAGCACGAGATCAAATATATCCATTTCATCATCGAATTGCTGCTGGAGTTCGTATAGAGGAATGCCTTTATTTTCTAATTCTTCCATGATATGAAACTTCTGTTTTGCACTACTCCAAGATTGTAGGAATTCATCAAGCGTAGCGTACTCTCCAAGCAAAGTTCTTTTAGTATAGTCCGTCAAACTCTCAGTAATGAGCTTTCCGTTACTGTCCATAATCTGTACTCGCTCACCGACAATCTCCACTTGCTTCCCGCTAATAGTATGGATAACCTTACGTTCCTTCATCTCGTTAGGGTTGGGAATGTAGACCATATTTTCCGCAGTATCAGCTTTGTCGTCAAACATACCATGCACGGCTTGGCTAAGTTCGTTAATCTGTACCAGATCATCGACCGCACCTTCAAACTCCTCCTTGTTTTTTGGCTCGTAAACCTTGACAGGGTCACCGTCGTAATCTGGGTCTGCAAAGAGCTTGGTAACATTCCTAAAGTCAAGAATCGTAAAGAAGGTCTTATCATAGTCTTCTCGCACACGCGTACCTCGTCCTATGATTTGCTTAAACTCCGTCATACTTTCAATATTGCTGTCTAGAACAATGACTTTGCACGTCTGAGCATCTACGCCAGTCGACATAAGCTTAGATGTTGTCGCGATTACTGGATAACGGGATTCAGGATCAATAAAGTTATCGAGCTCAGCTTTACCAATCTCGTCGTCGCCAGTAATCTTCATGATGTATTTGCTATTCTCTTGTACTTTTTCCGAGTTCAGATTAGTTAAAGCAATACGCATACGGTTGGCATGGCTAATAGTACGACAAAAGACAATGGTTTTAGCGTATGGATCGGTTTTTTCTAGAAACCTGGTAATATACTCGGCAACCTTCTTGTCGCGCTCAGGCAAAATAATGGTACGATCGAAATCTTTGGTCGTGTATTCTCGATCTTCGATTTCATTACCTTCGTCATCTGTTTCACCGTCTTCGGGGCGATAGCCGAAAGTGTCAACATCGGTTGCGACACGAATAACTTTATAGGGAGCCAGAAACCCATCATCTATGCCATCTTTTAGAGAGTAGGTATAGATAGGCTCACTGAAGTAATGTGAACTGCTAGCTTCTTTGGTCTCAATTGGGGTGGCAGTGAGGCCAATTTGTGTGGCGTTGGAAAAATACTCAAGAATCTCACGCCAGGCGCTATCCGCTTTTGAGCTGCCTCTATGACACTCATCTATGACAATGAGATCAAAGAAGTCTTTGCTGAATTCTTTATAGGCATTTTTCGTCTCGTCATTACTAGTAACAGCCTGATAAAGAGATAGATAAATCTCATAACTTTTATCTATTTTGCGATTTGTGATCTTCGTCATAGCCGAGCCAAAATGTTTAAAATCATTTGACTTTGTTTGATCTACTAAGATGTTCCTATCTGCTAGAAATAGAATGCGTCTTTGTCTATCCGATGGAGCTTTCCAAAAGCGCCAGATGATTTGTGCTGCCGTATAGGTCTTGCCCGTTCCCGTAGCCATGACGAGTAGAATACGTTTCTGACCGCGAGCAATAGCTTCAACGGCTCGATTAATAGCGACCCGTTGATAGTATCGCGGTTTCTTACCGCCACCGTCATCATAATAGGACGTCCCTGTAAGACTCGTAGATACCGACTCGATACCTCGCCATTGTCTGTATAAGGTGTCGAGCGTTTCCGGACTTGGGAATGCATCGAGACCTATTACTTTTTCAACTTGATCAAGTAGACCGGTTCTATCGTGCATAACGAAAGAGTCTCCGTTGCTCGTAAATACAAAAGGAACATCCAAATGTTCAGCATAATTAACCGCCTGCTGCATACCCGCACCTTCATCGTGGTTATTATCTTTTGCCTCAACAATCGCCAACGGCGTATTCGTACCGTCTTGGCGTGTTAGCAAATAGTCTACGAACTTACGATCTTTTCGGAATGACTTCTTACCTTTGACGATGATTCGGCCTGCAGTAAAGTAATAAAACTCTTCACGCACCGAGTCAATATCCCAACCAGCTTTCGTGATTGCTGGTGAAATATACCTAGATCGAATCTCGGTTTCTGTAAGGAGTCTCTTATCCATTACTTGTTATTATACAGATAACTGACCAATATTCACTACCGTCATGCGTACAATCGGTAGGGATGTCTAGACGAAGAAGTCTTCGTCGACACTCTTAACGGTATAAACACTTCTCGCTTGCACGCCGACGCCATATTTATACATGAGTTCTGCAAGCTTCTCGCCATCTATTAAAATTATCGTGTGATGAGCATCTCTCGCTTTCTTTATTGCTTTCACGTCAAAGTTGGAAGTGGTCACGAATATGCCTTTTTGCGTATCTCCACTCATTGCACCAATGAAGTTTCGAATCTCAGGCTCGCGAACACTATGACCGTTATACCTCTTTGCCTGAATATATATTTTTTCAAGACCGAGCTCATCCTGGTTTATGACTCCGTCTATGCCACCGTCACCCGTTTTTACAGTCGTCCGAGCACCACCGTATCCCATTTTTTCAAAAAGGCCATTGACTACTTGTTCAAAATAGAACGGGTCCGCAGCCATGAGTCTGTCGAGTAGCTCGGATCTCACCTGGTTCTCGATGGCTTGCACGCCCGCATCTATCATATCTTGCGGCGTTTGATCTTCTGTATTTCCTAATACCTCTTTGTCCTTTTGAGATATGCTATTACGATGTGCGATAAAATCAGGGTCATTCTCTATATCCTTAGCCGACAACTCGCCTCGTTTTAATGCTTCGAGCCCTTTGTCGGTAATCTGTACCATTGCGCGCGCCGGCTGTCTCACTAGTCCCGCCTGTTTTAAGTACACTTTACCCCAACCAATCCGATCAAATATGAGTGGCACGCCACTTTTTGTCGTGAGGGATAGTACGTCATCAGGTAGGTCTCCGTAGTACGTATCTCGCACGACTTTTCGCAGTTCACTAAATTGCATTACTTCACCATTTTTGAGGACTTCAAGAATAGGGCGATATGTTTCATGATGTTTAGGTAGTTTATCCATTATCAGCTATTATACAGGCCTCTGATTAAATAATCCCAACTCCTCCAAGCTACTATCTCTAAAACAGAGACATTATAAGATCCAGTAAGTTGATCGATTAATGCTGAGCATAAGAATTGTTTATCGATAGATCAGGCTTGTCACTACAAGATATAGCCTGTTTTTGTTTGGCACGGGAGTTGCTTTGGGGCTCTCGGGCTTTTTTGCTATTCCTAGATTTAACCTAGGCTAATAGTGTCTTTCATAACAACCTTAAATTCTATATCTCGTATCCAAGCTTTATTAATAGCTGTATCGCAACGCTTCTGTACTTTTTTACAAGCAATCTCAGAATTACACACAAATACGATAGATGGAAATCCTGATCCAGTCATAGCCCAGCTGCCGCTCTCTTTGTAGTCGAAGTAATGCTTAATCTTCTTTGAAGCATCAATCAACAAATGTACATCATCGTCTAAAACATCTAAGAAGAAATGTTTCGTATCGTCGCTTGTCTGAAGTGTCAAATAAGCATCGGGTAGCGGCGTAGGAAAGCCCTCAAAGCTAACCTGGTCACTTTTGGATAAGAAGTCCAGGTTATCGCCATAATTAGCCATGAGACGATTGTAGAGCTCAAATACTGCCAAACAATGCGTAACGAATTGCTCGCGCATATTACCGTCGCGGTAAATACCTTGGATGTTAATTTCGTCCGCATCATCCTCATCTCGATACCCTGCAAGTTTACGCGCCCCAGCTGGCAATAAGTAATACGCGACCGGTTTATGTAGTAGCCTATAGTCATCAAAATACCGCTTTGCTATAAAACCTTGTTGCTCTAATGTCTCCAACCTTTTAAATACATTCATACCTGGATTAGATTCAATAAAATAGGCTTTTACTGTCGGTACTGTAACAAATCGAAACTTATACAGTAGTTCTAGTATCTGTATTTGTTCTATGTTTAGTGGGCGTCTATATTTTGGTTCCATCTTATTTATTACCATACGTTCATTTCTCTCTATATATTTATATATTAAGAAGAGTAAAAGGAAAAGGAGTACGTAAGGGGTTAGAGAGAAAAGATAGGTGCATTTCGGGTAGTTCAGCTATATTGTACATAAAACAGCACCAAAATCCTTCCTAACTCGTACTACTAGTACTATAATATAACTATGACTAGTAGTACGACAAGGGGTAACAAAAAATGAGTAGAAAAGATGCAGAGGCCGAAGACCTAGCCATTCAGGATACGCTCGCCATGAGCGTGGAGGAACGACTAAAACTCCTTGCGAATCTGATAGTTGATAAAGTTGAAGAAGACATTCGAAATGGTCAGCCCCTATTCAAGCTAATAGCAGAGACTCGTAATGATTAGCCAAACTATAAACGGGAATATAGTGGGCGCCATACGCGTATCTACAGTCAAACAAGGCGTTGACGGGGATTCTCCTGATGACCAACAAAAACTCATCGCGCAATACGCCGCCACCCGCAATTTAAAAGTAGCACGTTATTTTGTCTTCCTTGAATCTGCATCAAAAGAGCTACAGCCTATGCAGGAAGTGATCGATTATTGCAAAGACCCAAAGAATAACGTCAAGCAGGTCATTATCAAGTCCATTGATCGCTTCACACGAGGCGGTGCAGATTTTTACAATCCCCTTAAAAACCAGCTGGAGGAGTGTGGCGTTTCACTCGTCGATGTCTACGGCATTATCGGTAATATAAAAGTAAACACCCTCGAACATCTTGGAGTGAAATACAAATGGAGTGAGTTTTCGCCTACTAAAAAGGCAGAGATGCTTGAAGCAGAGCGCGCAAAAGACGAAGTGCGAGATATTCAGACACGAATGATCGGTGCACAGATCCGCTATGCTCGCTTAGGCTACTGGGTACGCCGTCCCTTGTATGGCTTCGATAATGTCCATGTTGAAACGCACGACGGCAAGCGATGCATCCTTAAGCCAAATAAGGTTGAGGCACCTCTCGTCGAAAAGATGTTCGAACTACGCGCTCGTGGCACGATGGAAGACATAGAAATAGTCGAGGAGATAAATAGGCTCGGCTTTCGTACACGAGAACGTGTCATTAGAGATAAAGAAGACCGAACTAAAGTCATTGAAGTTCTTGGCAGTGAGCCACTCATCCTCAAACAACTATGGCGTATGATCGAGAATCCAGTCTATGCTGGTGTGAATCCCGAGAAATGGACGCAGGGTAACCCAGTGAAATGTAAGTTCGATGGTCTCGTATCGTTTGAGCTTTTTAATGCAGCCAATAAAGGTAAAATTATTATCACTGAAGATAATGAAGGTGTTCATATCCATCACCGGAAACCCGCAGAACACCTCCTCAAAAAAGGTGTTAAGAACTCTGAGTTTCCATTCAAGAGAATAGTTATGTGTCCTGGATGTAAGCTACCGCTGTACGGTAGCTCTTCACGTGGTAGGCATGGCAAACACTTCCCTGCCTACCATTGTAATCAGCGCGGCGGTCACTACTTCCGCAAGTCTAAGAAAGAATTCGATAACACAATCGAGGAGTTTGTGAAGCATCTAGATATCTCAGAAGAATACATAAGTGAACTAATGGAATACGTCGGCAAAGCTTTCGATAAGCAACAGCTGGAGACTCACAGAGACTCGGTCACGCTTGATTTGCATCTAACACAGCTACGTAATCAAATACGCGTGAATATAGACAAAATCAAGCTAGTTAACTCTGAGACGACAATTAAGTACCTAGAGGAGGATATTATGAAGCTTGAGGCCGAAATAGCCGAAGTAACATCAGAACGTCAAACTAAAGAGGAGCAAAAGCCCGTCGATATGGAAAAAATGAAAGCATACGTCCACTACTTCCTGGCACACCTAGAAGAACTACTGTTGCACCACAGTAATCCAGTACTTCAAGCCAAGTACTTCGGCGTTATATTTAACGATGCACCGACCTACGATGATATCGTATCTGGCACCCCTGATTGTTCAAAAATAACAGGGGTGAATACAGTATTTGTACCGAAAAAATTGAATAATGTCCACATGGCTGGGATGGAGGGACTCGAACCCCCGAATGCTCGATCGTTAAATTATAATCAAGACCCATGGTTGTCCGTTTTGACGGGTTATATTACCGATGCCAAGAGGTCCGAAGTACCCAGTCTCATAGACAAGGTAGTAGACGTATGTGACGATGTGCTACTATAGATTAAGAATAAAGCGTTAGCAAAATCTAAAGGTGAAAGCATATGGCACGTCTTCCAAACGTTGGTTCCGATGAAGGTACGTGGGGCCAAGTACTCAATGATTTCCTTAGCGTGTCACATAGTGTCGACGGTACGATTAAAGATGTCGGGGTAGTTGCTTCAAAAGCCAATGACAATGCTGTCGTCCATGTATCCGGTGACGAATCCGTAAGTGGGATCAAAACGTTTGCCGCTTCTCCTATCGTACCGACACCTTCCTCGCCTACACAAGCAGCAAATAAGGGCTACGTAGACACAGTCACATCATCAGGCGCTCCTAATGCGACTACCATCGCACCTGGACTTGTCCAACTAGCTGGTGATCTTGGCGGTACAGCTACTTCCGCTACCGCACCCGTCATTACGAATAATGCAATTACGACGGCAAAGATTGCTACAGGTGCCGTCACTTCAAACGAAATTGCTGATAGTACGATCACAAACACCGATATTTCCACTGGGGCTGCTATCGCTAAGAGCAAGCTTGCGGCTCTGAACATTGGAGATGCGGACGTAAATACCATATCCGAAAGCAAAGTAACCAACTTGACTACTGATTTAGCGAGCAAGGCTCTGGTGAGCAGGCTCATCTCCACGGGAACGGGTCTTGCGGGCGGAGGCGATATATCAGCTAACCGTACGCTCAGCGTGACTCCTGATACGACGACTCAGCGCATTCGCGTAAGCGATGCTGGCACGCTTACGGGTACTCGACCGGAGCTTAACTTCATTGAAGGCAGCAATATTACGATCACCGAGGCGGATAATTCCGTAAGCAACCGAGTAGACGTTACCATTGCCGCAGCAAGTGGTGGAGGTGGTGGTTTTCGTGGTGCCTGGAGTACAAATACGACATATAATAGTGGTGATATTGTCACCTACACCTCCTCATCTTTTGGGGCAACCGTATCGAACATTAACAGTGAACCGATTACGCCGACGCCGTTTCTTAGCGGCACACCCGGAACGGTGGATAGTGGCGACGGTGGCTCGTATGAAATGGGTATTCGGTTTACCGTTAGCCAACCAGTTCATATGACATCAATTAATTTTTACAGATCGGGCCTGGGCAATGCGGGTCCCCATACCGGACGCCTATGGGATGCTTCGACGCCTGGATCCGAGACTGTACTCACCTCAGGTACGTTCAATAGCGAGACGACAACTGGCGTTCAAACTGTACCTCTTATCTATGAGCTCCAGCCAGGCGTCACCTATAGCGTTTCGGTCGGTTTTCCAAGCGGACATTATTCCGTAGATAATAATTATTACACCTCGGCAGTAACTGTGGGTTCCGTTACAGTCCCAGCGGGAGGAAGTCATTTCTCAAACTCAATAGGAATATTTCCCAGTCAAGGTGCAGGTACGACTAATTACTGGGTATTTTTGACCTGGGATGAACCTGATGCCAATTGGTCAATCATCGGCAGGTTCTAACCAAAAAATAAGCTCGTCGACGGAGTTCATTTAAGATTCAGGGGTCGCCTGGATGATTTTTAACAAAAAGAACCTCTGATGAAGGCCAGTCTAGTTAGTAAGCTGTGAGAACTGGTTCATCATAAATAATCATCATTTCCTAGGTGTTATCTCTTATAGTGCGACTGGTGATTTAAAACGATGCTATTATATAGGCAAATGACCGACAAACGTAAATCTACGAAAAATAATAAAAGACTTATAATAATTTTGGCTGGGGCTAGTGGATATGTTTAGAACTACTTTTGGAAAATCAGATGATTGTGAAAATGTGACCAAACTTCAAGAAGAAACTAAGAAAATTCGAATGTAACGGATGATGAACTACCTTAGAGATTGGTTATAGTCTAAAGCCAAGTTCACCCATTCTCTCAAATTTGCAGGCGATTTCACTGCTTCGGATACGAGGAAAATATAGCCTTTGTGCTGACGGCCGCGCATAATAGCAGGCGCCGCACCCGCCTTCAGTAATGCTTCTTCGTACTTTTCCGGCCCAATGCGAACCATCATAACATGGTCATCATGGTTGCCCACACTCATGCATAGCTTGCCATTCACAATAAAGCCGATGCTACCAAACATTTTCTTTTCTTCTACGTGGGGTATATGCGCGAGTAAATCGCGTACGCGTTCAGTTAATCCTTCATTATACGACATACTAAGCGCCAAAACAACCAATAATAACTGAGATGATCAAGAAAAGAGCTAACTGATATCCGGCGTTAATCAATGTCAATCTCTGCGGTTTTTGCTCAAAGGCATTGTGGGTAACCAGCGTAGACGCTGAAAATGCCACCCAAGTTACGAAGCCGATTAGCATGGCAAGCCATAACGAGTTATTTTGGAAGAACATAGAGCTTACATTAATCATGATTGCCATGGTAATCACCGTTATGACATTTGCAAAAAGCGTTAGTAAAATTGGCTTCTTTCCAGCTTTCTTCGAATCTATTGGACTAATTCCAGTATACATTCGCCAGCGGTTGCCAAATGTTTTAGGCATAAACCAGGTTTTTGCGAGAATCATGCTTGCTACTACTGCGAGAAGGACCGCAGTCCAGTTGATGTGTATGTACATTTTCATCCTTTCTTATAATTCTTCTTTAAAGTATATGAAAGTTGCTTTTAAAATGCAAGTATGTTAGGGTGTTAGCTATGCGAAATGTTGAAATAAAACGTCGATCAAACTGTCCGATCAGCTTTTCGCTAGATATTTTTGGTGACAAGTGGACTCTATTGATTCTGCGTGACATTATGTTCTATAACCGAACACGATTTACTGATTTTATGCCTAATGAGCATGCTGCAACCAATATTCTTGCTGACCGCCTAAGTAGATTAGAAATGATGGGTATTATAACGAAAAGCCATGACCCTAAATTCAAAAATCAATTCGTATACCGCACAACTCAAAAAAGGCGAGAAACTCTTGCCACTCCTTATTGATATGACATTATGGGGACTTGAGCATGACCCTGAATCTTTGGCAAGTTCGGAGTTTATAGAACGTATCCGAAGTGATGAAGTTAAGGTCAAACGCGAAACACACCGAGCCATCAAACTAGGCAGATTTTCAGTATATCGCAGGGAGAAAATGGGTATAGATCCGAAATGAGACACTTTTAGGCACTCAAGCTCTTAGGCCTTAGTCTTCCATGCCAGACTTAGGCATAAAAATGGCCTAGCCTATATCCACCTTTCATAAATGGAGAATAAATCTAGTCAAGCTAGAATGAAGAGAGTTTAAACGTTCCTTTATTCTATAGATAATCAAAACTAAAATAGCCCAATACAAAGGGCTATTTTATATACTTAAAAATAATTACTTGGCTGGGGAGAAGGAACTTGTTCCAAACTTTTAATAGCTCTACAGAGGCGAATATTCCTGAGGTTCGTATGTTACTTGATGAGCCTAATGAAGACGGTGATGAGTCAATAATGAATTGATTAGATAATTTGAGTCTCAACAAGCTTTTTCAAGCCTTCTAAAATCGCCTTGCCACTTTCGTCATTTTCATTATGCTCAACTTCACTTTGACGTGGGTCTTCCTGTGTGACCGTCAACACTGTAGTATCATCCTGAGTTTCGAGTTGATATGCCATACTAAAGTAGTTCTCGGGCTTATCTTCAAGATCTGGGCGTGGTGCAAAGAGACTATATTTAACATATTTTTGAGGAATAAACTCGAGTATACTGCCCCATTGTTCATAGATTATTCCGTTGTATTCACTATGAAACTTGATGGAACTTCCGATTTTCCAATCAGTAATCACATCACTTCCATACTGCCACTATTTAACTAAGGAGGGTTTCGTTAGGGCTTCCCATACTTTGTCAGCTGGGGTATTAATAATAACTCGAGAGTTTGTAACGTACATTTAAGATTGACTCCAACTAAATTTAAAACTTCTTCCGTATCAGTATACTAAAAAAAGGTTGCTCAAGCGGCTTCGCTAGGATTCTATGCCATTGCATTTAATATGCCGAAGTATATTTAGGTAAGCATATAATTACCATGAAAAAAGATTGACAGCATGTCAATCTTTTTTCATGGCTGAGGAGAAGGGATCCGAACACCTCTCGATATCAGGATCTACTCCGGCAACCTGTCGTTTACATTAAAGTATTGTTATAGTAGGTATATGGATATAAAAGAACTCTTCACTAGAACCAACCAAGCACTTAATGACATTGTTCAACAAATTATGCTAGAACAACTCGAACTAGTGATGCCGAAGTACGCCTCTTTTAACGAAGGTCAAACGCTCCGAACCCATTTAAATATCTGCTCGCATGAGAACGCCTGTGTGATACCAATGCTCGCTGGTGAGAAAGTCCCTGGCAATCAGGAATTTAACGAAGATTATTTAAAAGATGATTATAAGGGCAACTTTGCTCGACTGACTGAAGAAGCTAACAATGCCGTATTGGGTTGTAGTGAAGAAGATCTTGATCGTACCGTGCATATGTCATATGCTGATACACCAGCACGATCTTACCTAAGCGACGTCGTCGTCCAACGTAGCTCCGCCGCAATTGATATTGCCCAAACAGCTAGTATCTCATTCGATTTGCCAGAAGAACTTGTCCAAGCAATCTGGAATGCCGTTCAGCCATATGCGACGACCCTTCGTGAGTATGGCGTCTTCCCTGCCGAAGTTATCGTTAGTGATGACGCGTCACTGCAGAATAAATTAGTTGCATTGATGGGACGACAGCCTTAGTACGCTCGTCTCCTTTTGTTTTGAGTATAAGTTCTCATGATTGAAATCGTAATGTATTTCAAATAAAAATACATACTGTTAATTTATTTTAACAAACGCCCCTTACTTTTTGAGCAAGCGCTATCACTGTATACACATAACAAAAGGACTTCGCAAATGGAGTCCTTAAGTGTAATAATCTGGGGTGGAGGTATTCGGACCGATAGACTTTTTGGCCTTGGTGAAACCGAGTCGGCCAAGAAAACTACTGTGCTATATGGCTACCAGCTGGCGTTTTGAGCGAGTTGTATCGCGTAACTCCAGAATGGCTGACCTGGACCTGGGCCGCCATTGCATTCCCCGTCGGACTCCCATGGAATCTTTATACATAATAATGCGTCGTTTAATGCGCGCTATCCGTCTTTGTTGTCGGGGTGTCTCCAAATGAAGCAAAGGAAGGGTTACACTGCATACCGGTTACCGCATGATTGCCGCCATTCCGTGAGGTGTCGATGACGTAATGTTTGTAGCCAATGAGACTTGAAAGTTTGTCGCCATAATAGTTCATATATGACTATAAGTCAATATTATTCTAATATATATATTACTATATAAAGAATTTTAGATAATGGATCAAACTTTTTTGCACTAAAAAGGCTACAGTTCACCAATAGTCTTTTCAATAATCTTAGCCAGAGAGAAGGTTCGTTCATACAACTTTGAAACATCTAGATAACTCATTAATAGCTTTCGGGTTTGACAAGATTCACTACCTCTCGTGAGCATGGCTGTATTATACTAATTACCATGATAGATAACACATCACAAGCTGACATCGCCATTATCGGTTTAGCGGTAATGGGGCAGAATCTGATTCTTAATATGAATGATCATGGCTTTAAAGTCGTGGCCTTTAACCGTACGATCAGTAAAGTTGACGAGTTTCTTGCAAATGAGGCTAAAGACACTGAAGTAATAGGTGCTCAATCGGTGGAGGAACTGGTTGCAAAACTGAAAGTTCCTCGTCGTATTATGTTAATGGTTAAGGCTGGCGAACCGGTTGACGCTATGATCGAACAACTTCTGCCCCACTTAGAAACTGGTGATATTATCATCGATGGCGGCAATTCACTATTTACCGACACCGATCGTCGTGTCAAATACGTCGAATCTAAAGGTTTACTCTATGTCGGTACGGGTGTTTCTGGTGGCGAGGAGGGTGCTCGTAGAGGTCCGTCTATCATGCCTGGTGGTTCGCCGGCAGCTTGGCCACACATTAAAGATATCTTTCAAGCAATTGCAGCTAAAGTTGAAGACGGCTCATCGTGCTGTGACTGGGTTGGTGAAGGAGGTGCTGGCCACTACGTCAAGATGGTTCACAATGGTATTGAATATGGAGATATGCAGCTAATTGGCGAAGCCTATCAGATCATGAAGCGACAACTCGGTCTGAGCGCTGACGAACTGGCAAAAATCTTTGCCGAGTGGAATGAGGGTGATCTCGACAGTTATTTGATTCAAATTACTGCAGAGATCCTCGCGTATAAAGATACTGACGGTACGCCACTCGTAGATACGATTCTTGATACCGCTGGGCAAAAAGGTACTGGTAAGTGGACGGTCATGAGTTCGGCCGAACTTGGCCAGCCAGTTACTGTTATAGCCGAGGCTTTGTACGCTCGTTGCTTGTCGGCGCTCAAGAATGAACGAGAAGAGGCGAGTAAAGTTCTGCAAGGACCAGACCTTGAATTTAACGGCGACCGCAACGAATATATTGAAGCGGTTCGTCAAGCACTCTATGCTGCCAAGATTGTAAGTTACGCCCAGGGCTATATGCTCATGCGAGCAGCAGCTGGTGAGTATGGCTGGAATCTTAATTACGGTGGGATCGCGTTGATGTGGCGTGGTGGCTGTATTATTCGTAGTCGTTTTTTGAGTGATATTAAAGCCGCTTTTGGCAGAAAGCCTACGCTTACTAATCTCCTGCTAGATCCATTTTTTGTAGATGCCATTGCTACTAATCAGCGTGGCTGGCGTCACATTGTATCCGAAGCATCCTTATGTGGCATCTCAGTTCCTGCACTTAGTAGTGCATTGTCGTTCTATGACGGTTACCGTGAAGAGCGATTACCCGCTAATTTGTTGCAAGCCCAGCGTGATTACTTTGGAGCTCATACATATGAACGCCTCGATAAGCCCCGCGGTGAATTTGTGCATACCGATTGGACTGGTAATGGTGGTTCGACGACCTCCTCAACGTATAGCGTCTAATCAGGTCACTGCGAACATCTAAAAAGTTAATAGTAACAAAAAGACTTCACCAATGAAGTCTTTTTGCATAATAATCTTGGCTGGGGAAGGAGGTTCTGGAACAGAACTCGCCGTGACGTACTGTATGGCTGTCTCGACGAGGTTAGTTATATAGTATTTTCGTGACGTATCCGATTCTTAATATGGCGCATATGGCGCTTGTGGTTTATAATTATAATTCAAAGTAATGATAGGGGTCTATAAATATGTCACGTCTTCCTATACCAGGTTCTGACAGCGGTTCATGGGGAACAGTCTTGAATGATTTTTTAGATGTCTCCCATAATGCTGACGGTTCACTTAAAAGCAGCCAGGTCGCCTCGGCTGGTGCTGAGCTAACAAACAACAAAGGTCAGGCAAACGGCTACGCGCCCTTAGACGGATCCTCAAAGGTACCTATTGCAAATCTGCCAGTTGGCTCTATAGGCAATACCGTTGCAGCTGGCAACGATAGCCGCATAACCGGGGCTTTGCAATCAGGCGCAGCCGCTGCGGGTGATTTGAGCGGAACCTACCCTAACCCAACGGTTGTAAAACTTAATGGGGTCACGGTGACTGGAACGCCTGCAAACGGTAAAATATTAACTGCATCTAGTGCTAGCGCCGCTAGCTGGCAGGCACCGTCTAGCAATGCTTGGCAGTTTGATGTCCGGACATATGGCGCAGTTGGTGACGGCACGACAAACGATACTACGGCAATTCAGTCGGCGATCGACGCTGCGGCAGCGTACGGATTAGCCAACCAAGGCTATGCAGAGGTTATATTCGCACCTGCAATATACCTATTATCTTCGACTGCACGCACAGACCGTAGCGGTAACGCACAGCTAGCTCTTCCTATTATTGCGGCGACAGCGAATAAGCTGACGCTTGCATTTCTTGGTACACAAGATTCTGCGTCAATGCCCCATTGGAACGCAACTACACCACAGCTAAACGGCGTTGTTTTGAAATCGACATGGAATGCACCTGATCAATCCGGATCATCGAATGAAGGTAGTGTTATTGGTGGCCCAACACTTCCTAACGGATATGTAACTGGCGCTAACTACTCCAACTGCAATATCGTCATTAAAGGCATCCAAATACAGGTGCCTTTTACCGCACGTGGATCAGATACAACGGGTATAGACCTTCGGGGTATGGCAAATGCCCATGTTGAGGATGTAGCGTTCTTCCCTGCTGCAACACCCAACCAGTTAAACACGACCTATGCAACTCCAGGTTGGAATTTAGGTATCGCCATGCCCGTCCCTGGTAACAATGATTTATCGATAATGAGAAATTGTAGTGTCGAAGGTGCTACGTACGGATTTTACCTTGGCGAACACCTTTCCGCTGATCGTTTAGCGGCAATTTATTGCTATACCGGCATATTATCAGGCGGTTTCTTTAGTTCGGTTGGTCAGCTTCACTACAACTGGATTGGCAGCGCAAGTGTTGAGGCTTGCGTAAACGCCGTACATGTTGTTTCTGGCGGCAAAGTTGTGATCAATGCACTTTCTGTCGAAGGAAGTATGAATCACTTAGTAGACAACGCAGGTACTGCCGTCGGATCGATCGGTCTTGGTGGCATTATAAGTACTATCAATGTTTCCAATCCGACCAACGTCAAGGTAACATACCTCGATGCTGCAGCTGGAACGGTGGCGGCACCGACTATGCCAGCAAGTACCACGGCATTACGTAATCCATTTTGGAGAGATGCGGCTGTTCAGGTAAACAATGGTAGTGCTACAGTCACAAATGTTAGCGTTGATGGCGCGACGATTTTAACTGGACCGGGCATGGTAATCGTACCTAGCGGCAAAAGAATAACCGTGACGTACAGCGGTGGCACGCCCACATGGTCATGGACTTTATTGTAACGGCTGTGAAATTAAATAGTACACAAAAAAATGAGTTCAACCAATAAAGTACCCCATCCATAATATATGAATGGGGTACTTTAAAGTTTAATTGTCAAAATTAGAATAATAAAAGGTTAGGTCGTGTAGTCGTCAACATACGGCTTGCTATAGTGGCGCAATGAGTTTCGGTGAATCTATCTTTGGCGAATAAATATCGATTCCTACTTCAGTAACAAGTATTTGTTCGCTTGAGATTGGACGAAGCATACCGAACAATGAACTAGTATCAATAATTGACGTATCTAGCCATCGCGTCTCGTCGCTTTGACTTAAAATAACCGGCATACGATCGCCAATATGACGTAGTGAATCTGGTACATCACTCGTGATGATAGAAAATGTCGAACGCGTAACTCCTGCGTCGTCCCAACTACTATATATTCCGGCAAAGGCGAAAAGAGGGGTGTCTTTTTGCTGAATATAGTATGCCTGCCTCTCATCCCCTTTCCCTACTAATTGGTAGAATCCATTAGCAGGTACAAGGCAACGATTATGCTCGACGGCAGTTGCCCAGCTATGCTTGGTGAATATTTTTTCAGAAGGCACATTATATGTCTTGTAGCGAAAAACAGAGTTTGTATCTTTTACACCTTTAGGTGTAAGCCCCCATCCCATTTGCTCAGCTACGACACCGTCACCCCTACTTACAATGACTGGTACTTGTAGAGTTGGGGATATATTATAACGTGGCTTAATACCCTTCGGTAGGCCACTAGCTAATACAAAGCGGTCACGGATGTCGGATGTTGTATAAAGGCTATATCGTGAGATCATAACTTTAGTATACCCTACCTCTTTAAATATACCGCTACGCAGTTATATTCATCCCTATAGACGACGTCTTGCCCGTCTGTGTATCTATCATGCCCCTACGACAGGACTACACAAAATGCTTCCGCTCGTGACTAAGAGTACTTCTCGTTCGTCCATAATAACAGATCCGCGATTGACGCGTATGGGCTATGTCATACGATGTGAAAGGGTTTACTTGTCATGAGGGTGTAGTCATTGGCTAAGGGATTCGAACCCCTGATAACAGGGGGATATTGAGGCGAACGAATAGAAACACGCGAATATGCGTGTTTCTATCTCCGTCACTAATCGTAGCTGACCATCCGCTCCGTGAACACGAATGATATGGTCAGGCAATCAATTCAATTAGATGCACTAAGGCAGCTTAGGGTCGCGCATTTGTCCCTTTCCTCTCCTCCACGGAGCCGCTTGAATAAAGGGTTCGTACAAATCATCTTCGGACGAAATATATACAGATTTTAATTCTATCTCAGTTGGATCTTGTAGTTGAAACTTCACAAAAGGAGCGTCTGAGATTATGGCTATCGGTGTCTGCTCGGCACCTTCACCCATCACTACATTGGCTGCCACCGCAAGACCACTACCTATAGCCGCTTTTTCAACTACGAAGGAACGACCGAACAAGTCCTTCTCTCTCGCTAGATGATTGACAGCGACAAATCCGCTATGAGCGAGCATTATACCAACTGCTCCAAGTCGCATAAGTGGCATGCTTGTACTATCAGTAATAATAACGCCAACCTCATTTAGTCCAAAGTGGTTTTGCAGAAAAGCTCGGAGCTCGTTAGCGACTCGTTGTGGATCTTTTGGCCATAACACAAAGTATCCATCTCCATTCGATTCATCAATTCCCGCTGATGAAATAAAGGTATTATTTGTGATAGTAAACTGAAAGCCATACCGACTAAAGTCTCTAGGGAGATAGAAGTCAGCCTCACGTTCTACAAGATCAGATTTTGCAATAGTAGATCTATCGATTATCCGATTTTGACAAAGAGCGACTATTTTGGAGCTTACTGCAATAATTGATTTTTCATCAAGACTAGTTACGCTTTTGGCCATGAGCTCATGAAGCGTAGATTCGTTTCCATGTACAAGTTGTGTTTTTATTGCTGTTACTATCATGATCATCCTTTTAGTCGATATTATAATAAATTGACGGCTATATAGCCCATCACGGTATCTAGATTCTTTATATGTCCTTCCTTCACCCTGCCAGTTCTTGGATCAGCATGGATTATGTCAAGACCATTTTCCCTGCCGGTAACTATTCCGATATGACCAGGAATAATAACACGCTCACCATAAAGCGTGTAGTACTTACCGATGACCGCCAACGAACCAATGGCCAGTTCTGTTGCACAAAAATCGGTTTGCTTATGCGCTGCCTCCCACATGTCACGAACATGGCGCGACTTCTCAGCCTGTACGAGAACGTCGACATCCAAGACATCACTTGCCGCTTTAATAATGAGGCCAGAGCAATCAAACCTATCGGGTCCAATTCCATCTTCTATACATTGTCGACTTGGCGGATTTTCTATGCAATTCCCGGCAAACCTCTGATGATAGAGTGCTGGTTGATTGAGATAAGCCTGCGCCGCTTTAATAAGTTCAGTAGAAGGTTCTGCTTTTTACTCCTTTTCAAAGATAAATTAACTTCATAATCACTAATACAGAGGTGCTAGTGACGCTTACAGTAAAGAAACACCTCTGGGGATAGGAGATCACTAGATAAAACTAGACCAAGTTGTGAGACGTTTACTCACTAGCATTGTATTGTCCTCAATTCACTCCATACTATAACATGAAACCATATTCGCTACGACCACACACCTTCCGTGAAGGGGCCGAGCTAACCGATTATACAGTGCCGGATTGCACTATAACAAGCAATCATTCTAATCTTTATCTGTCTTGCACTCTGAAAATACAGTTGGTATTATCACCCAATATTTTCAAAACAAACGCCGAGTAGTAGGCGGTCCCAACAACTAGCACAGTTCCTGTCTCGAGCAGCCTGTGCAGTTCATCATCTTCAATCCAGTCCCACGGCCAAGCTGCCCTGCTAGGGTAGGGAGCGTGGGATTTCTTTATATTCACGAATACCTTCCGAGAGTTGACGCTTTGTAACTCCTGGATGAAACCTTCAAGATCCTTATTACGATGGAGAGAGACGGCGATGATGTCAGGATCCCTTCCGAAGCGTGAGACGGCAAATGCAATTGCAGACACGAGTCCGTCTCTCGATATAGCCGAATCGATAATAACCTTCCCTTCTTTGTGCTGATGTTCCGACAATCTGCCTGGATAATGAACGGTCTCTAAAGTCTTTCGCAAAGCGCTACCACTCACTTGTTGTGTATCAATAGATTTGCATAACGCCACACCGGCCTGCACTCCAGCGACTGCGTTAAGCCGATTATGACCCGGCGGATAGTAGGTAGCGTGCGAGTCATCATCCGTCTCTTCGTTCACCCATATCAGGTCTGAGTTAAATTTATCGCAGGCTGCTATGACCTCTTTACGAACAGGATCCGCTTGAGGCAAACTAAATATACGTCTGGTTCTTGCGGATAGCACGCCCATTTTATTGCGGGCTATGTCGATAAGTGTCGGGCCAATAATCTCATTATGTTCGTTAAATATCTGCGTAACGATTAGCTCGTCCAGTTCAAATAGTGAGAGCTCATCGCTACGTCCGCCCATGCCAGCTTCGATTACTATAGCATCACAACCCTCCTTTATTAGGGTGGATACCCCTCCAATCATGTACAGCCCACTAGGTGAAAGATAGCCCGTTTTTTGGCTCAAGGGAGGGAGCTTCTCTCTTACAGAGAGGATTTCATTGAGCATGTCTTGATATAATTCAGATGAGAGGACTCTCCCATCTATGCGCACGCGATCAATATTAGCTATAACACCAGGACTTGTTATCGTCCCCACCTTATGTCCACAAGCTGCAATCGCTGCCGAGGCATATACAGCTGAGGTACCTTTCCCTTTTGATCCAACAACCCCAAGTACAGGGATTGTGCGAAGTTTCTTTGTGAGATCAAGTTGTTTTATAACCAGCGAGGCACGCTTTAAACTTCTCGTGGACACATTTCGCTGCTGCGACCATTCACTAAACATCGCTCGATCTTCAAGTTCGTCCATCGTATAATTATAGCGTAGTGTACAAAAGGGCTCAAGAAGTCCTCAAACGTAATTATTTTGGCTAGACAAAGAGTTACTAGCCCATGTTTTCGATCGGCATTTGAGGTGTAATATTGAGTAAATTAGAACATTAATCTATAGCTTGCAAGAATTGGAGAACCTAGATGAACTACTTATTCGGTTATATTACCGGTAGCTGTGCCTGACATAAGCGGTGTCGTATATCCTTCGTAACCTAAGTGCATCACCATACCGCCCGCCGCATGCTCCAAGTTATGGCAATGATCCATCCAAAGCCCCGGATTATTTGCGCTAAAAGCTACTTCGTAAGACTCGCCAGGCCCAACGTCAATAGTGTCAGTCCACCAGGGGCTCCCCGTAGATGGTTGACCATTTCTACTAAGCACGAGCATTTGATGACCGTGAAGATGCATTGGATGGGACTGTGGGCTACGGTTATAAAAAGTTGTCTTTACCTTGTCACCTTCTTTTACCATGAGCATAGGTGTATTTGGGGAAAGCTTACCATTAATGGCATATGAGATACCAAAACGGCCATCGTAAAATCCCACATTGGGATCAAGATATAAGCTAAATTCTCTATCAAAATGCGTGTTAGCATTGAGGACAGTTTTTGTCGTCTGTCCATATGACAGCAGGTCAAGCTCAGTTCCAGCCGGGATTACCGGCGCACTGGCGGTGCCATCAGGGCTCCATGTCGTTCCAATATCATGCGGTGTAAATGCGATACTTTCCGATCGACCAAAGAAAACTAGTCCGTTAGGCATAGTAAAGGTAATATCACGGCGTCCGCCGGCTGGCACTCGAAGACGTGTATCTCGCAGTATACCTGGTTGATTGACAGCATTACCGTCTATTGCAACTACTTTAAAGTCTACACCGTGAAGGACAAAGGACTTAGAGCCGTTGGCGGTATTGATAATACGTAATCGCACTGGCGTACCTGGCGTTATCTTCTGGCGCTGTAACGTGTCTGCTAAATCTAAAGAACCAGAACCGTCCCATTCATGATAAGCCAAACTGACGTCCTTCTCATGAGCAATCGGCGGTATTTTTGGTAGAATTGTTATTTTGCCAAATAGTCCCTTTTCAACCTCTACTGATGATTGTTCGTGTGAATGATACCAGAAGGTACCTACCTGTTTTGCTTTAAATCTATACGTAAATGTTTCGCCGGGTTTCACGGCGTCTTGCGTGAGGCCAGGAACACCATCCTCAGTGTTAGGGACATCAATGCCGTGCCAATGCAGCGTGATGTTACGGTTTGGAAGATTATTTTTTAGAGCTACTTCCAGAATATCACCTTCATGAATCGTGATTTGCGGGCCAGGTATTTGACCATTGAACGTCAGAGCATCGATTTGCTTGCCTGAGCTGAGAGTGATGCGCTTCTCTTGGGCTGCAAGATCAAAATGCTGAACAGGGCCACTAAGATCCTTCTCGGTAAGTGTGGTTACATCTATAGAGCTACCGCCGCTCATGTCCGTACCCGGCATATTATTCGTCATGCCATTTAACGCCTGACCAGTTTCCATCGGACCACTCATCATGCTATAGCGCTCGGGGAGTCGACCGTTTATATCGTTAAAAGCCGCTAAGGCGCCGACGATACAGACGACAAGCGTAACTACGCCCACTATTCTCAATAGGAATTGTCGAACACCTAGATGATATTTATCAAGTACTTTTCTCTTAAGCATGAGAACTCGTCGCCAATAAAGCAATATACTTGATGCAATAATAATTAGCCAAAATATCAGAAGGGTGTATCCGAACGCGAGCGTATCAACATGGAATACTGCGTAAACAGTCAACAAACCGCCCAAAGCGGCTATTTGAGCTGGCAATACAAGCTGAGGGTCAATAAGATTAAGGTGTTGGTTGATATAATCTCGCGTATAGAGTACGCGCCAGAGACGTGGCACTGTCTTCCAGATCAGCATAATACAAATCGGAAGTAACACAGGCAAGACAAGTACGAATGTGAGCTCGCCATACCACCAACCAGAAAGATGCCACATATACAATGATACCCCTACTTTGAAGAGTAAGGTAAGTATGCCAAGAAAGAGAGTGACAAAACCGGTCCATGCCTTTATCCTGATAGACGTTTTTTTGTAGCTGTACGCTAAGCTACTTACTGCGGTTGCTGTTACTAACCACAAGAGAGCTATTACTCCACCTAATGCGAGATTTAGTAGATAGAGTGACATTGGCTATTGCTGTTTAGAAGCGCTATTCATTATTCTTGAGTATAGCGCGAACATGCTCACGATACAACGAAAACGATAGCATGTCGGGTAGCGTCTTTACGTGACTAAGAATGCTTTCAGAAATAAAACATTACTTAACAATAGGTGTATGTTTAGTCATCGTAATATCTAACCGTTTAACTTATCTAGAGCTTGACGATGAGACACCAATCCCTTATCCCTTCGGCATTGTCTTATTTTTACCGCCAAAGTATATAGCTGTCGTGGAGTAAAATTCAGGCTTACATCTGGGCACCCATACGACCTTAGCCCCTTGTTGTTTTAATAATTTTTCGAGTTTCTTGTTCCAGTTACTTGACCAACAAAACTAAGCCAGAAACGACCATTATCCCAGCAAGACCATACTTCACAAACTTCTCTCCTCTTTCGAGGGCAATTTTAGTACCAATAAATCCACCGATATAACAGCCAAGGAGGGATGCGAGTGCATAGCTCCACATAATATAGCCCTGAGGGAGCAGGATACAAAAGGCAACTACCGCCTGAAAAAGCATTAAAACACGACGTAACGCATTTGATTGAAGCGTGCTTAGCCCCATAAGAAACATGAGTGGCAAAAATAGTAAGGTCGCTAACCCACTCCCGAGTGAACTTGCGAACAGAATGACAGCATAGCTTATATAGCCAATGATGATTGACTTACGAGAGCGTTCACCCGGCTGCATGCTAGCCTTTTTAATAAAGAGGGTAGGTGCAAGTAGTATGAGTAGTGCACCGATTGCTATCTGAAATGTTCCGCTCTGTATTTTCGGCAGAACAAACATGGCAAGTACTGTAAAAAGTACAGTCAGGCCAATAAGCGGTCGCAGGAAACGTTTATCAATAAGTTGTCTACCCCGCATAGCCATGAGGGAGCTAGATCCAAGACCCAAACTGGCTACTGAGGCGCCTGCTACAATTTGCTGGGGAGTTAGCCCAATCAACAAGAAGTACGGCGTCATGATAAATCCCCCTCCGCCGCCGCTCATTCCGCTGATTATGCTTGATAAAAATGCAACGATAAACGTTACTGGTACTAATATATTCATTAATTTTCCTTCTGTGTAGTGTTAATTTATTGATATAAGAAAAAGATTTTGTGCAGTGCACTGCTAACCTCGAACGTGTCAAAAATAAAATCATTTTTTAG
Source organism: Candidatus Saccharimonadota bacterium (assembly GCA_030445245.1). Lineage (GTDB taxonomy): Bacteria > Patescibacteriota > Saccharimonadia > Saccharimonadales > Saccharimonadaceae > RYN-404. Next base: position 602,144 of record JAUCSD010000001.1, read on the forward strand.
TAAAACAGCATATTGCTGCTAAGTGGTATTATTTTAGCATACTATATTAAAACTGTCAATGGGTATCATTTCCTCTTAAAACTGGGGAAGGCAATAGCATCGACAGACGTGAGTCAAAACAAAGGAATAGCCTAAAGTTCAGATAAACTTTAGGCTATTCCTTTGGCTGGGGTTAGTGGTCATGTTCCAGGAAGAACTTAACTATGAAATATTAGAATTAATAAATTGTTTGAGTGCAATAACGTTTTCCTTTGTATGATCATAAAAGTATGACTTGATACCTACAGACTCAGCTGATTTCATCGCATCAACATTATGTTCAAAGTAGATAACATCTTGTGGTTTTAGGTCAAACTTCTCTAAAAGAATTTTAAAATAGCTAGAGTCTGTACACGATCAAGCCTGAGGTCATGTGTCCCCTGACAGCATCCGCGACCCTATGGTCGTGGGAGGCGCACGCTACTTCCTCAACGCCATTCATAGGCCGAAGACGCCAGACGAAGTACGGCGCACATTGCCCTCTTCCGAAGGCTGTAGACCTGCAGCCTGCTCGTCCCCGTCCCGCCCAACCGCACCCACGCTCGGATCGAGCGTGGGTGCCTTCACTTGCAATCATAACCTCGTTCGCAGTATTATGCAGTATATGAATAAAGAAATTGAAGCACGTTTTCTCGATATAGATAAACGAGAACTAACAGATAAACTCACGGCCTTGGGCGCCGCAGATAAAGGTGATGTAGCGCTAACAGAGGTTATTTTTTACGACCAAGAAAATAAATGGCCAGATGAAGGACGTTTTGTGCGCATTCGCTCAACTAACGACACCACAAAGTTAACCTACAAAAGCAATAAGGCTCAAACAATAGACAGTGCTCGTGAAATTGAATTTGCCGTTCCCGACGCTAGTCTAGCGGAACAGTTTCTTGAAAATATTGGGCTCGTAGCGTTCCGCCATCAAGAGAAAAAACGCCACACCTTTGAACTAGATGGCGTGACAATCGATATTGATACATGGCCAAAAGTACCGACGTACGTCGAACTAGAGGGTCCGTCCGAAGAGCAAATTAAATCGGTTGCGGAGTCGCTTGATTTCAAATGGGAAGACGCAGTGTTTGATGACGCTCGTGCCATTATCCAAGATCGCTACGATATCCCAATGGGGACAATGCGGTGGTTCACTTTTAATAAATTCGAATAAAGGACTCTCGCTGACCCGCTACCACGATCGATGGCGGGTCAGCTTCACGCAACAACCTATGCGCCTCGTCCAAGGTTGTTGATCGAACTATATTCATCAACAGACATTGGCGCCAGTTCATCAAAACCTGTTTCACTGTCCAGTGTACGATTATAGATAACGTCATCAAAAGCAAGCATGACTAATTCGATTGTCACAAATATCCTACAGCCATCCTTTAAATGTCCTCCATAGCACTGACCGCTTCTATCTGATACGGATACATGAAGATGACAACCTTCAGAAGATAGCGTACCCATACACGATACAAGCTCAAGTGGTCCCTCAACTGTTACGTTTGGGTGCTCCCCACTTTCAAATTTTGAAACTCTTAGGTTTGCATTCTCAAGCCCACCAACTGCAGCGACGATGACACCGGCTGTTATGTGTTCTTCTTCAACCAGCTGAATAATACTTTCCTTAAGAAGTTGTCCGGGCTTAAGCCTTCGTGTAATTTGACGCATATTTACTCCAACGTTTTGAGATTCAATAAATTAAGTATAGCAAGAAAATTGTTCAAAAGTGTAGTCACAGCTGGCGTAAGGAATTCGAGCCCTACTTACAGATTAGTAAATTCGGACAAAATAAAAAGTCTAACACAATTGATCGGCTTCTTATCTGTAAGGATATCTTGGCTGGGGATAGTGAATGTGTTTCAGGACAATGTGCAATGTTACACCTCGATGTCAACATAATGTGTGTCTATAGATCAAAAGCCTTTGTAAATCGCTCAGGCAATTTGATACCGGCTTGTCGAAATAAAACGATAAGTTGCCCCTGATGAAGATATTCATGATTAAAGATGCGTTGGATATCTTGAGCGCTATCTTTAAATTGCTGATCGGTAAAGTCAACAAATAAACTCTCAAATCTCGCTAAGTCGGCTTGGAGAAATTGTACGATATTGCCTTCGCGGATTTCGGCTTTTTTAATCGTACTTTCATCTTCAATTCTTACGCCAAAACGTGTATCAGTATCATTGGTGAGCTTACGATAGTACGTATCATCCGTCGTTACGAGGCACTGAAACTGGTAAAGCACTGCGTGTTGATTTGTGTTTGATGTAAAATCCAAGATCTTAGCTTTTTGAGCAACCTTAAAGATTTGGAGAGTGTTGTTACGTGCCCATTTGAAACTGGCAAATTGACGACCAAGAGTAGTACTTATGGAATCTGATAGTGGCATACGGTTATTATAGCAGTTACAAAAAGTACATTATTATTATCTTCTCTCCTGTTTATGTAATAACAAAAAACAGCTCGCTTATACGAACTGTTTTGTGGATAATTTCCTGGCTAAGGAGGGGGTTCCTAGTCAAAACTTTTGAGAATGACGAGAAGAGTGAAGACCTAGAACATGACATCCAGTTAATGCGCCGGCTGCTTGACGAAGATGAAACTAGGTCGGAGGCGGAATTATGAGACCTCCCTTCTCTTTCTGTCGTTCGAGGAGCTTGTCAACTCAAGTTCTCACATCCGAACTCTTTAATGAACGGACATTCTATCCCGCCCTTCTAAAAGACCTGACAAAATGTCAGAGCGAAGTGATTATCGAAAGCCCATTTTTAACAACCAGGCGCGTATCAATGATTCTTCCTACTCTCATAAGTCTAAAAAGTCGCGACACAAAGATCATCGTTAACACTCGCGACCCTCTTGGACAGGAGGGCTATATGCGGCTAGAGGCAGAACGCTCCATAGAATTATTACAGGATGCCGGTATTACAATCTTCGTTACGGGCGGTCACCATAGAAAGCTGGTGATTCTTGATAGGACTATCCTTTACGAAGGAAGCCTTAATGTGCTTTCGCAGAACGATAGTTGTGAGGTGATGCGAAGGATTGAGTCGATGCATCTAGCTTCGCAAATGATAGAGTTCGTAGGATTAGATCGATGATTATGGCTTAGGACACATGTCCTTGTCCGCATCGATCACAGTATCCTTGCATTTCAAGTTGATGTTGCTTCAAAACAAAGCCGTGTGTTTCGCCTAGTCGATTAATCATAGCTTCAAAAGCAGGATCATCCTTTACGGCAATGACTCGACCACAGCCCAGGCAGGTCATGTGGTGATGATGCTCGAGAAAGATATCACTTAGCTCTATCTTGTATTTCCAGCCTATGTTTATTCGCTGCGCTATGCCAAGTTTCTCGTAAAGTTCTATTACCCTATACACGCTAACTCGATCGATTATCCCTTTGGATGCCTCGATAAGTTGATGCATCGTTTGTGGCCCCGTCGCTTTTAAGAGAAGATCAAAGACAAACAGCCGCGCTTTTGTTGCACTATAATTACTATCTCGAAGAATCTTAATAAACAATTGGTTCTGGCTCATGTAGCAAAATAGTATCATGGATTGCAACAAAATTGCAAAAGATAATAAACTCCTATTAAATACAGCCTAGACTAACAAGAAAGGAAACACTAAATGAAAATTGCATTTGTCGGTAAAGGCGGTAGCGGTAAAACAACCCTCTCTTCCCTCTTCACACGAAGCTTAGACGATCAAAAGACGAACGTACTCGCAATTGACGCGGATATTAATCAACATATGGCTCAGGCACTTGGTGCAGATGAGGCGCTTGCTGGTTCAATACCAGCGCTCGGTCTTGATATGATCCGGGTGAAAGACTACTTACGAGGCATAAACGCACGCATTAAGAGCAGTAAGAGTATGATCAAGACAACGCCACCTGGAACTGGCAGTCGCTTGTTAAAAATCAGTCAACCAAATCCTCTTTTCGACCATTTTGCTCGTAAAATTAGCAACATCACATTTATGGCAACGGGTGCACTAAGCGAAGAAGATCTTGGACTCAAGTGCTACCACTCAAAACTTGGTGCGACCGAACTAATCTTGAGTCACCTGATTGACCAGCCAAACGAATATGTCGTTGTTGACATGACCGCTGGAGCAGATTCATTTGCTGGTGGTATGTTTATGAAGTTTGATGTCACGTTCCTTATTACTGAACCAACATTAAAAGGTGTGAGCGTCTACCATCAATATAAAGAATATGGCAAAGAACATAACATTAATCTCAAAGTCATTGGTAACAAGGTGGAAAATAGTGATGATGTTGCCTTCTTGCGCAAGCATGCCGGTGACGACCTCCTTGCTACTTTTAGTCACTCGCAGTACGTACGTGCTTTAGAGAAGGGCGAGCATCTTGCACTCGCTGAGTTAGAACCGAAGAACCAAGCCGTCTTGCAAGTGATTAAGATGGAGGCAGATAAAGTAGTGAAAGATTGGGACGTATTCTATAGGCAGCAAGTGAATCTCCATATAAAAACTTCTGAATCTTGGGCAAATCATGAAGCCGGAGAAGATCTGACACTTCAGATCGATCCTGACTTCTCTCTATCTGAAGCTGCAAAGATTTAGCTGGTGATTGATAGCACTATTGAAAAACATATGCAGACTCTCACTATTCCTAATAAATTCCAATCGCTCATAGAAGCAGACCATATACAATGCTACGCCGAACATGAACGTGTTGGGAAAAGCATTGTTCTGACACAAGATGACGTTAGATCAAGGTTACTACCCGCAATAACAAGTGGTGCAGCTATCCACGTTGCTCAGCGTCAGCGGAGCATTACCAAAAGAATCGGCACCGATCCTCTGGAAGCTACTGTAGAAGCATTGTATGATTCGCATTTTAGAAAGCAACGGAACTTTGGACCAACTCGTGAAGCAATTCGCGATAAAGTACAACAGGCTATTGCTAACAAAGAACCGATCACACTTGTTTCCTTGATGTTCACTCGCAAAAATGTGTGCACCCTCAAACGTAACGGTGATGATATCGCAGCACTCGATCTCGCAGAAATTCTTTCTCTCGTTCACTTGAATTCGTTCGCCGAGCTGATTAACAGCTTCTATCCCTACGGTGTACAGTATGTCATCCTGAGCGAGGGTACACGTTTTTCGCGTGCCTTTAGTCTATCTGACGATCGAGTGCGTCTGTACCAAGCACGGCTCACTGGCTGGATTAAGCGCCTTGATCTCTCGCATCTAAAAGTAATTGATTATGAACAGTTCCTGCTTGACCGATTAAGCATCGAGGATTGGGAGCTGAGAACGACGACTTACGAGCAGACACTGGCTGAATATAAGGATCTCATGGAGCCAATCTTTAATCCAATGAATATGGACGAGACGCTTACAAAAGCCATCGCTCGTGATCCAATTGTTGATGTGCACAATTCACGTAATAACTTTGTACCACTATGGGACTCTATCAAAAATTCTCTTGCCTATCCAGCAATTACAACGACCGCACGTAGACGAGGCCTAGAGCACGCAACGCTCTACCAAGATCTTTTTCGTACTCTTTTCGTGCCACGAGCTGATCTGGAAGAGGAACAATTGAGAATGAGCATCCTGTGGGGGTCCTGGGATGCAGCTATTGAACACAATGCTCGGGTCCTTAGTGATATGAGAGTCGGCATTGATGTGGCCGCCATGCTCTCAAACAATGCCTTTCGAGCGACAATTAACCCAAAGCCGGGTTCGCCGAATCTTGGTATATATTCTGTACGCGAGACAACTAGTCGCGTACAGCCTTGGCATGGTACGGCATACTTGAGAGCGGATAGTCAGGGGCGACTGCTTCCAACCGTCCTATCGAAACTGGAGATTGAAGGTCGAGGTGGGATTCCTGTATGCATCGATACACGTCATGATCATCCGTTTTTCTATGTCGACTCATCAGCATCTTCCCTTCTATCGATAGAGGAGCTTGTCTTTAATATGTCAACTCGCTAAATAGTGTCTCCGGTCCACCTATATAGTTTATAGCGTGTAGCTTATACTAATAGAGTCATGTCAGCGCATCATCATCCTATTAGTAAAGTACTTTCTCTAGCAGCGAGCCGTAAACTTAAAAAGCAACATATAATTTACGGCTCAATAATTGCACTTGTGTTATTCGTTAGTGCAATGAGCCTATCAGATCTCAGCCCATTTAACACATCTAACGGAGAGCTACGATATTACAGGGCAACCGTTCTACAAGTTGAAGATATCACGTTGCAAGATGGACGCAGCCAAGGTATCAAGGTCCAGTTATTGGACGGGGGAGACAAAGGGCATGTCGTTGGCGTTACTCGCAATGTCAATTTTGGAGATGCAACGTATAAACATCTACCAGTAGGTAGCGAACTGCTCCTAACAAAGGACTCGGCTGGCGGTAGCCAGTATCTCTACGGTGATCGCTGGCATATGCCCGGCGTTGCAGCACTATTTCTTATACTTCTCGTGCTTGTTATCATCGTTGGGGGCTGGCGAGGTGTGACGAGTGTTCTCGGACTAGTGATAAGCATCGGCATATTATCAGTTTACGTATTACCGCAAATACTGAGTGGCTACTCAGCGTATGCTGCCTGCATACAAGGAGCGCTCATGATAACTGTTGTATCGGTCTATGTCGCGCATGGTTTCAGTCGCCGCACCACGATGGCCTTAATTGGCTCGGTCGTCACTTTGTTCATAATTGTGGGTCTCGTTGCACTAGCGACGTACCTGACGGGAATTTCAGAGGTGATTGATGAAAATACAATGGGCATACTCTACGGCTCTCACCCTATTAGCCTCGGAGATTTATTAACTGGTGGGATAGTGATTGCTTCACTCGGTGTTCTCTACGATATTACAACTAGTCAAGCGGCTGCCGTGGATGAAATATACAAAGCCAATAAGAAACAATCATTCAAGACATTATTTGGTAAAGGATTATCGGTGGGACGAGAGCATGTTGCAGCCCTCGTGAATACATTAGCGTTAGTGTATGTCGGCGTAGCTTTACCTTCTATCGTCATCACCTCGCTGTATAACCACGCACCGCTCCTGGTTATCTTCAACGATGAGACGATCATCGAGGAAGTGGTACGTACTTGTGTCGCAAGCATTGGTATGCTTTTTGCTCTTCCGATCACTACCGCGCTTGCGGCTTATGTTTTGCCAAAATGGTACGCAACGAACAATCGTCAGTTGATGAAGCGTGTTAAGATACTAATAAATTGGTGATGATGCACTCCCTCATTACTCATCTAAGTCTTAGGTGAATCCTTCAAGACTTGCTGGCAAGTGACTCCGAGAGCTCTTTGCTATGGCGTGTTCCAGCATTACCGAATAAAATTAAGCTCAAAGGCGTTAAGTGCTAAGGTGTTCGTGTGGTCGTTCATGTCTTATTATGTCCAAGAGGAGAAAAGGGATTCGAACTTTTTCGTAGCAAAAAAGTCTACAGCTTAATCTGTAGACTTTCTCATAATTTCCTGGCTGGGGAGGAGGGACTTGTTCCAACTTTTTGACGGTGACGTAAAGTGTGATGTTGAAGAGGTACAAAAGTTGCTTGATGATGAGAGGGACGAGGAGGTGGCGCAATGATATTCCGCCGATCTAAGAGTCTTCCGGTCTTCTCGCGTCCGAACTCTTTGACCAAAACACTTTCTACCCTGCCCTTCAAAAAGACTTGCGTTTATGCCAAGACGAACTGATTATCGAAAGTCCGTTCATAACAAAGGGACGTATTGAGGGCTACGCTATAGATGAGGAGATAAGAAGACGGGTTAGTGCAGCGTCACAGAAAAACTATGTTAGGGAATATATGAAACTGGAGGAGAGATTACTGAGCTGTCAAAGAAATCAAAGTCAGAAACTAAAGTGAAACCGAAACCGACTCAAAGCAAAATAGTGATATACCTAAGGAGTAGCGAGTAAGCATAGATTATTAGTTTGTCGAATTACCTCATAAGTATTTAGTAACAAGAAGCCTAAGGATTTGCTGCAATAAGCGTCGCTAAATCACTCAATGTAGCACGCCCAGCTTGTCCACTAGTCAGGCTGTCATAATTAAGCCATATCAACCCTTGATAGCCAGTAGTTATTGATGGACTTCCAGGATAGCTTGCTGTTGAAAGTGCCGAGCCATATGTTGCACCTGAGAAAATCGCTTGCATACCGGCTGTAGATTCATTACCCGTATTTTCACCCATCATTCGGTGATGCTTATTGCGTTTAAGGGCCTCTTCGTAAATTTTCTTCCAAGCACTTTTATCGGAATCGACGGTACCACCTGGAAATCCATCTGCCGTATTTAACCAAGTGCAGTAAGGCCAAACATCAGGGTGTTTCATCGTCCATGCTATGGCGCGTACCGGGTCTTCACCGTACGCTGCCGCTTGTTTATAGCCGCTACTACTATGGGCTTGATTGGAACGTACACCATAGCCCGGAAGCATTACATGTACCTCTGCCGTAAAGCCTATGGATCGATGCTGCTGATAATACCATTCCAGCCAAGTAATCAGACCGTTAAGGTACCAATTAGTCCAAATAGAGTCATTGGTGTCACTACCACCACTAAAAGGAATATATCCAGGCAACGGACATACAACCTGGTCAGTTGCAAGACCAACACCAGTCTGCATTGATGCACCAAAGCCCCAAAATGAAAAACCAGTAGAATAGACGCCTGGATAATGAGCTTCTCCGTACCAACCCCCGCCCATACGAATGGCCGCCACTTGCTTAACGCGTCCGTCGCCTAGACCAAGCGCTACTTTGCTCATAAAATCGGCCACACACTGCCGACCAAGTGCAGTCCAAAACCAGTTACGTACAATCTTGCCAGAGGCAGTCGTATCGTTAACGTTACCGCTTTGATCAACGAAGTTTTCAATACCTGTTTGCACCCATGCGGGTGGGTATTGTAGATTAAAGTCAAAGATGACCTTCAAGCCCACGCTGGCACAATCATCAAATTCCTGGCAAAGTATAGCAATTGCCGAGGCGTCGAGTGCCGTACCTACACCATTAGGCTGCAGGCTACTCCATGAAGCTGGCACATCAGCATGGGTCACTCCGGCTACTCGTATCTGACGCTTTGCATTTATATCACCGACAGGCATTGAGAGTACCCCATATGTCTTCATTAGTTCACTGCCATCCAAGAAACAATATTACTGGTAAGAGAGCTAGTAAGCGTGATGGTACTTGGCATACTAGTCAAGCCGGAGCCATACGATGCTTGTCGTGGGTTGGCCGATGTTACTCCAGCGTTAACGGCTGCGTTTGGTGCGGCGGCGGAGGCTCGCCCAAATTGTGGAATGGTTGTTCCATTTGCAAGGACTGACAGATAGTAGTAGCCCGCCGTGACAGATTGAGGAGTGGTGAGCGCCATAGTCTTTAAGCCAAGCGTCGTCCATACAGAAGATTGATCTGCGGTCGTCGAGAGTAGTGTGCCGCTGGCGTTATATAGTGCTGCATAATTAGCATTAACCGTTAGACTTGCGCCAATAGTACCCACGTATATTAGAATATTTGTAAGTGTTGTGTTTGCCGAAATAGAGATCTTTGCCAATAAGATGACACCGGCTGGCGGCGCGGCATTGGCGGCAATCATAGCCGGGTCGTAGTCCCAGGCAATAAGACCCTGATCACCAGGACCGGGGTAGCTCGAACCCGCAGGCCCAGTCGCACCCTGCGAACCAATCGAAACGAAAAGTACCCAAGGACTATTAGGCGCACCGGGTGTACCAGGGTTAACTCCTGTCGTACCGGCCGAAGCATAGTACGCCGAACCGTTGTATGTCACGCAATCATTTATGCCGTACGTCGTAGCGTTATTATATGTGCCACGTAGCGTAAGACCTGTCGGACCAGCAGGACCAGCAGGACCAGGTGCCGCAAGTTGTGCCCACTTCGTGCTATCTGTACCCGGCGTAACGTTTGCACTAGTAGCCAGTGCTATGTAGGTACCACCGTTATAGGTTACTACACTGGCTGGCGGACCAGCAGTATATGTAGTGACAGATGACCAAACCGCAACCGTTGCCCAAGGCGAGGTAGCCGTGAAGCTCGCCCACTTGATGCCCCCAGTTTGAGCCGAATCTTTCGTAAGAACCTGGTCGTTATTTCCGCCAGTTAAGGAAAGCTTCGCGTTCGTCACACTCCCATCCATAGGTACACGCTGGTCGGTCAATCGTGAGTCGCTCGTTACAACAACATTTGTGCCATTTGCTGTCAGGCCACCAGTAAAATCCTTAGCTCCCGTGATTGTTTCAGTCGTAGCCTTATGGACAACCGCTGTGTCGGTTGCTTTGCCAGTAAGCCCTGGCACCGTCGGGCTCGTTGCTGTTCCACCAAGATCACCCGTCAACTGGACAATGCCCTTGGTCGTAGGACTAGCATCTGGTGCTCCAGCTGAGACAGTACTATCTACATACGATTTGTTAGCTGCTTGAGAGCCAAGCGTTGGCGTCGGTACGACAGGTGAGGCTTGAAAGGTCTTAGTCCCGGAGATGGACTCATTGCCGGTGTTGTGAACGACGGCAGTATCATCAGCTTTGCTGGCTATTACTCCACTAGCTTTGAGTGTGCCGTCTGGATTATGGGCAACATCAAGAAAGTCGTTGAGAATAGTTCCCCACGTACCGTCATCCCGTCCAGGTGTTGGTAATCTCGACATACTTGTTCTCAGTATACTACTTATGGTAGTTTAATCTTTAAAATGAGATTGAATACGAGAAGTGGGCGTACACTCCTCCCAAAGATCGGAGCGCTTTTGCTTCTGTTGTTAAGGAGGTAGCGGACGCATTCCAAACTCTTGAAGAAGGTGATTAGCTGGGCTTACAGCCGACATATGCCAGCAAGTCGTTGGCATATGTCGCCAACTGGATTTGTGGCATTGAGTGTACATAGGAGAAAAGAGATTCGAACTTTTTCGTACTAAAAAAGACTACAGCTCAATCTGTAGTCTTTTGAATAATATCATGGCTGGAGAGGAGGGACTTGTTCCAAACTTTTGACAAAAGTCTGGACTCCGGTCTTAAGGAGATCAGGATACTACTAAACGAAGAGAGCTTAAAAAGATGTTCCGACAAACCAAAATCAATACAAAGAAAAAGAGGCATCCGATGAAAGATACCTCGTCGATAGCTCAACATACAAGCCTGGCCGCGCGGAACTTAAAAGACCTTGCGCGTAATACCTGCGTGGAACTGTGCTGCAGCAAAATTCTGCATCCGAAGTGAAGCGCATCAAGTTATGGCGTTGCCCTCAAACTACATGAGTGAACTATTTGTTCGTCGCGAAGTATACGCTACTCATCGGTGTCGACATAGGAGTCCAGCACCTTGTTGGTGAGAGGATCAACGACCGCCCATACGTATGTGACGACCGTATCGCTCAAACCACCCGCCCAGTGAGGGTAGCGAGCCATAGACCAGCCGGCAAGAACCAGATTGCCCCTGCGTGATATACGCTCGGTCTCCCAAGAGGAGAGCCTGCGCATAGTCATCAACTCAATGAGCTGCATGACACATCCTTCGGTACGCCACTAGGCGATTCCCAGTGGATAAACGTATATTATCATATATAACTTAATTATGTCAATTAATAAAGTCAGAAACGAAATGAATGAAACTCAATAAACAATAAAAGACGTTCGTACGAACGTCTTTTATTGATAAATATTAATTATTATTTCATGGCTGGGATGGAGGGATTCGAACCCCCGAATGCTGGTACCAGAAACCAGTGCCTTACCACTTGGCGACATCCCATTAGCTCGTACAAATTGTACCATTAACAGGCTACGATCTCAAGAGGTGAGGTAATCCTATGTTATTTATTCTCAGTCTTTGGAGTGGTGACTGGAGTTGGAGTTCTTGATTTACTACTAGCCTTACTGTAAAAGTCACGAATCTCAAACAAGAAGTAACCGCCGATAGCCGTAAAGAAAAGCCCCCATATCAAGCCGAACAGATTCAGGCTGAACACAAACGACACTAACTGCTCTACGACATGGACAAGCATAATGATAAACAAAAGGGCCCAACCTTGATGTCGCATCATCTTAAGCGGTGTAATCGCCATCGCCCCTAAGACAACCGTTATCGCCATAAAGACGACGAGCGCTAAAGCCGCGATAACCACAATCCCGCCTATCGCCACGCCTGCAACGCCACCATAGATGCTTAGCGCAGCACCTGCAAAGAAAGTAGCGGTAACGATACCAAGAATGCCGATGCCCATCAGAATAACGCCAACAAGTGTAATCCACCAAATGTTCGTTGCCAGCCACTTACGACCCTGCTCTGGTAAATGTGGCATGGTTTTATACCAATTAGCTAATTCGACTTCTAGTTTATTAATAATATCCATGCCACGCTCCTTTGTTAAATTACCTTCATCATACGCCCGTTAAACAGGTAATACAATTAGTTCTTGTGCTTTTTGCGCAGGCAGGGCCACATACCCCAAGCAGACCAAGCCGCCAGAACCCCAAGACTTAGGCAAAAAAGCACACTCCACCAACCAACTGGTACTGAGATCGTGTCGCCAAGCAGACCACTATTCATACCCATGTTTGGCGAAAGATTGACCCATAGACTCGCTACGAACCATGCCGTTATTGCGAACCAACCCGCTACCATACTCACTACTCGCATTGCCGGACTAAGCCGCATGCTGAGCAAGAATGGCAACGCAGCAACCTCGAGAGTTACGATAAGCGCAGCTCGTATTGATGAAACATCACTTCCACCAGGCAACAGCATATCGGCAATTACCTTCGGAAATGTCTCGAAAGTGAAAAGTTGCGCCACAACCATAATTACAAGTACCGCCGCAAGGCCAAGACTGATAGGACGTATGTTCTTTGTTTTAGGTACGCTCGCAGGTGTAGATTTAACGAAAAAGCTCATGCCTGTAGTATACGCTATAACCCCTGCTGATGAAAAGTGTTGTTATTTTCATCATTTCGCTTGCGCTTTATCTCAGATTCACGTATTGTACTAAACAGCGAAGGTTACAAAAACAAACATTCAACTCCAAAAAAATATGTTGTGACTGCTCGCTCTACGATAAACCACCACAACGTAGAGACACCCTGGTACTACCAGGGTGTTTTGTTTTATTCCGCTTTAAATGAATTATCAGCTCGCCACTTGGCTATATGAGCATGATTGCCACTAAGTAACACATCAGGCACTTTCATGCCATTAAACTCTTCAGGACGCGTATACTGAGGGAATTCAAGTGTCTCACCGTCACTAAAGCTTTCAATCTCCGCACTCGTCGCACCTCCCAGGACGCCAGGGATAAGCCGAACGATACTATCAGTGATTGTCATAGCTGGTAGCTCACCGCCGGTTAACACGTAGTCACCTACGCTTACCTGATCATCAACAACTGTCGTAATTCGCTCGTCATAGCCTTCGTAGCGACCACAAATGAAAATAACGCCCCGTGTATCATCAGCCCATTCCTGTGCCGCAGACTGCTTCCAGCGTCGTCCTCGCGCGGTCATAAGCGCTACTCGCGCCGTTGGATCATTTACTTTTGCCTTTTCAACTGCAGCAAACAAAGGCTCAGGTTTTAGTAACATGCCATCGCCACCGCCATAGGGCGTGTCGTCAACCTGCTTACGTGGGCCAAGTCCAAACTCGCGTAGGTTAATAAGAATAAACTCAACCAGACCCTTGTCTTGGGCTTTCCACATCATTGAATTATTGAATACACCATCAAACATCTCTGGAAATAGTGTAATGACTTGGATTTTTTTCATTCTCTCTAGTGTACCACCTCTGGTAGAGATTGACAAATATGAGTATTGCATTTATAATATTATTAGTTTTGACACCAGTCAGGACATCATCAGGGAGCAATCGTGAAAGAAGTGCGTGAGCGTGAGCTCACAACGCAGGATATCGTCAAAATCCTGTCTGACCCCAGGTTCTTTGCGAACCTGCACGTGCGTGCCGTCGACACGGCCCACCCGGAAGACAAGGAGCAGAACGAAGCTGCGGCGACGATCGTCAAGTTTGCGCAAGTTGCCAAGGCCACGAGCGGACTACGCCGACAAAGAGCAAAGGCGAAACTCGGACTGGCGCTCCACAGCTACATCGTCAAATACTTTCCCAATCTCTGATGCCTTCCGAGTGATCACCCATACACTGCTTCGGCAGAAATGGGGACCACTCGGGCATCACCAAAGCTATCTATAGCTAACATATATAGTTTTGGTGATGAAGACTTGCTATACTATCCCTTAGATATCTGGAGGGATAGATGGAATTTGAGAAAGACGCGCCCGTAAGCGACGAGCAACGACAGCTCGCCGAAGCGAAGAAAATAACAGTGCAGCCAGCACACACCAATATCATACCTGAAGATATTTCAGATTCGGAAATTGCCAATCAGCATATTAACGGCCAGCCCATTGGAAATGTTCGTAATGATATCGAGCAAGATATGCCGACGCTACGTCCGGCAGACGATACAACTCATTCGTCCGCGCCTGAAATACACAAACGGTCCCTCATGATGATCGTCATTATCGTCGGAGTAGCCTGCATTATTATCGCTGCGAGTCTCTTTGTTATTCTTATGATAAAATAATTGAAATCACGAAACCCACCATATTACAGGTGGGTGTATTTCGTGACACATACAAGGCTCTCAACAAATATGTTTTGTTGCTCGCAAGAGCTTCATCTGATCTTTCTCGCAGTTCAAGTGTTGTATCTGAACTGTTTATGATTATATATCGAGATCGTCTAGTTCTGCAAGCTCTTTTCGGGTGTTTCTTGCCAGATTCGATTCGTTATCCACAGGCTCATCTGTAGAGTTTTTCACAGGCTCGTCACTAGTGTCATTTGAGGAGATGGTATAGTTTTCACGCTCGTCGTCATTATTAACAATTTTTAGGTTATAACGAGCATCATTCTTCGTGCCAAGTGCGCGTAGAAGCGTCCGTAAGCTCTGTGCCGTAACACCACGTTTACCAATAACACGACCAAGGTCGTCAGGATTTACCGTAAGAGTAAGGAGTACTCCCTTTTCATCAATTAACCGTTCGACAACCACATCGTCAGGATTACCAACGAGTGACTTCACGATATATTCTACAAATTGCTGATCTATTGTTGACATATTGCCCTCCGCTGTCCGTCTCGTTTTTCTGAAACTACTATCGTATTTCTATTGTAGCATGAACAGAAAATACTAGTGGCTAAGGTTTGCGTGGAGTTATCCACTCTTTCTATACCTATCCCATTGATACAATACGGCCCTTCCTACTGGCTGCCATATCCGTTAGTCATACGATATATTCTTGACTCGAACTCTTATTCATGTCAAAATGATAATATTCTTGCTGGTGAAATCCCGGCAATGAAACCGAAAAATGTGAGGAAGTGAGTCATGAGCTTGAGCACGTTGCCCAACGTACGGAGGGATCAGCGCAAGATCAAGGGACACGGTCGTCACCCCAAGCCGCAGCGACGGCATCGCCGGGGACCCAAAGGACGTCGCCCCAACGTGGCGACTCCCGGCTACGAGCACAACGAACGTCGACGTACTCCGAAGGACCAGACGCGCAAGGATCGCAACCGTCAGGCAAACCGCGCCTTGCAGCTGCTGGTCCAGCAGAAGGCCCCTGGATTGATCCAGCGAGTCGCCGAGCTGCTGATCACCGCCTTCGGCGGTCAGCTCCCGGCTAAACGACGACTCTCCTGCACCCGTCGAGCTGAGCGGATCATGCTCGGAAAGCTCAGCTCCGGAGAGCAAAGCCGTACCGACGACGTCAAGCTCGGCATCCAATTGGCCCGAGAGTTGCTCGGCAAGGCATACGCCATACTCACAGCACCCCGGGTGCCGACAACGGCATAGCCAAGGCAAACACCATCGGACTCCACGATTTCTGGAGAAAAAATCGCTAGCCCATCTAGCGTGGCCCTGTAGAGATACAGGGCTTTTTGACCTTTTGGCATAAAATAAAACACCCCATTCGGGGTGTTTTATCATTTAACAGTCGAGTGACTATTCAGCTGATTCTTCAGCTACTTCTTCTTTTGGCTGGTTCTTGCGAAGCTTTTCCGCGTTACGGATAGTCTTCTGCTTATCAGTCGCAGCTGTCTTTACCCAAGTAGGAAGTTTCACGCCTGCGTCAGCAAGGAGCTTAATTACTCGAGGTGATGGCTGTGCGCCATTGTCGAGGTACTTTTGAGCTTCTTCTACTTGAACAGTCGCCTCTTTAGTGTGTGGGTTATAGCTACCAACATAGGCAACTACACGACCACTTGATGGGTGGCGTTGAGCTTCTTGTACCGCGAGGCGGTACACAGGGTAGCCTTTACGGCCGATACGTTGCAAACGGATTGCGAGCATAAAAATTGAACTTCCTTACTTCACTCTTAGAATTATTTATAGTTCTTGACCAAGTTTACACTGTTTTGACGCTCACGTCAATCTGTTTTACGCCTGCTTTTCGTAGGCAATAAGTGCAGCGGCTGCAGCCTGCTGCTGAGCAACCTGTTTACTAGGTCCGCTGCCCTTGCCCATGAGACGGTCACCGACAAAAACACCGAGTGTAAAAATCTTGTCATGATCAGGTCCAACTTCTTCAAGTACTCGGTATACTGGCGTTTGGTTGTCACGACGCTGTGATACTTCTTGCAGATGTGATTTGGGATCGCGCCAACTACCTGAACTGAGAATAGTATCAAGCTTAGACAGAATATGCTTCTTAATAAAGATGGCAGCGTCTTCATATCCACGCTCAAGATAGATAGCACCAATAACTGCCTCGAAAGCGTTGGCAAGAATCTGTTGTCGAGCGCGTGTACTGCCGTTCTTTTCACCCTTACTCATACGAATAAGATATTCGTAGCCAAGGGCATCACCAGCTTCACCAATGCTCTCAGTGCGGACGAGCGAGGCCCGCCAGCTCGTAAGAATACCTTCTTGCTCGGTATAGTTCCGAAACAAAAAGTCAGTTACGACCAACTCGAGCACAGCATCTCCTAAAAATTCAAGACGCTCATTGTGCTCGCTAACACTTTTCTTGTGCTCATTAACATAGCTACGGTGCGTTAATGCCGTAATGAAGTAATCAATGTTCTTAAATTCGAATCCGAATTTCTCACGAGCGAACTCTTGATAAGGGGCGGTTTGCATACCTGTCATTTATAATTTCTCCTGTCGAATGCGCTTCATAGCAAGAAGCATCAATTTTCCAATGTCTTCATATTCAATCTGGTCAAGTGCATCGTTAAACTTAAACCATTTAATGCCATTCATCCATTCTTCCTTCTGGATGGCATCAGTATCACCACCAGCACGTACCAGATAGATCTGGGTCGTCATTAGAACCAAGCGATCAGCTCGACGGTAGCGGAAGTGAATCTTACCAAGCCAACCGAGTACTTCGGTATCGTGAAGTCCAGCTTCTTCGCCAATCTCACGCTTCGCAGTCTGCTGAGCTGTTTCACCTTCCTCGATGTGTCCCTTTGGAATCGTCCAGCGGTCTTTGGCATCTTGGATAAGAAGAATCTCTACCTCATTATCCTTATTGCGACGGAATACGACACCACCGGCGGTCGGCTCACGAACAATTTCCTGAATCGAGGCCCCGGGACGTCGGAAGTACTTTTTAAATCTTTCAAACTTTGGATTTTGCATCGTCTGGTTTCCCTTCAACAAGTGTACGATAAGCGGTGCCAAGAACACCGTTTATGAACTTGCTTGAGTTATCAGAACCAAACGCCTTAGCAAGCTCAACGGCCTCATTGATAACTACCTTTGGGGGTACGATGTCAGCTCGATGAAGTAACTCGTATAAACCAATACGAAGGATTGTCCGATCAATACGAGCGATTTGCTCAATCGGCCAGTCAGGAGCGATCGGCTGAATCTTTTCGTCAAGATCAGGTTGCTCAGCAATCACTCCCTTTACTAAATCGCTAACAAACGATTTATCTTCAATCGCCGACTCGTATCGCTCAAGATTACGTCCGAGGATTTCATCGATATCAGCCGAGGTATCTTCTGAGCCAATACGAAATTCATATTCGTAGAGGCTTTGAAGTGCAACGATACGTCCAAGGTGGCGATTTGATGCCATACGGTTTGGTTCTTTCTTTTTAACTATGTTTTGTTTAAAACACCTTTTTTGAGGTGTCTATTTTGCAGTAGCAGTAGCTGATTTTTTAGCTTTAACGGCCTTAACGGGGCTTGATGCAGCAACGATGTCTTTTAGAACAAGCTTTCGCTTGCCTGTTTCACGCTTTGTCGTGTGGACTTTGATTGGTGATGTGCCATTGACGCGGCGAGCGAGCTTAAGCACAAGGTGACTACGGCGGGTACCGGTCTTGCGAGGGCTGCTCTGTTTTTTAGGTTGTCCCATGAAAAGATCTCCTTTATAGGTTGTTTGATTATAAAACTTAAAGATATTATAGCGAAGTTACACACATTTCTCAAGCCCAGATTGACTTTTCGTGCTAAAGTGGCGTTATTACACTCGTTAGATAACGATATTAACGAGACGTCCCGAAATGTAAATGACTTTCTTGGGCTGCATGTCATCGAGAAATTTCACGACATTTTCATCGGCGAGAGCCTGTTGTTTCACAACTTCTTCAGTTGCATCCGCCGCTAGGACAAGTTTGGCACGCAACTTACCATTTACCTGAACAATAATTGTCATCGTATCACTGACAATCAACGCATCGTCCCATTGCGGCCAGCCCGCTTCTTCAATTGAAGTATCATTACCAAGCTGTTGCCATAATTCAGCACTCATATGAGGTGCAAAGGGTGCAAGGAGACGACTAAGCGCGCCGAGGGCCTCACGCCAGACTTCATCAGAGAAACCGTCTACCTTAAGCTTATAGAGCTCGTTAGTGTATTCCATGAGGGCCGAGATTGCCGTATTAAAACTAAGGCGGCGTTGGTCGTCAGTCACTTTTCGGATTGTCTTGTGCTGTGCGCGTCGCACAGCCTCGTCGTTACCAGTAAACGTTTTATCACTTTCGATGAATTCCTGGCCGAGCACCCAAACTCGATTTAAGAAACGATATATACCAGCGATGCCGCGTGAATCCCACGGCGCATCGAGTTCAACCGGACCCATGAAGAGAAGATAGGTGCGGAGCGCGTCAGCACCATAACCCTGATCAATAACATCAAGTGGATCTACGACATTACCCTTGCTCTTGCTCATCTTACTGCCGTCTTCGGCGTTAATATAGCCATGATAAACAAGTTTCTTAACCGGTTCTTTGAAATCGACTAGGCCCATTTCCTTAAAGACGTGCGTCCAAAAACGAACATACAATAGGTGAGCCACGGCGTGGTCACCACCAACGTAATAATCAACCGGAGACCAGGCGTTAGCCTTTGCAGGGTCCCAGGCCTGAACCGCGTTACGAGGATCCGTATAGCGCAGCAAATACCAACTACTACAGGCATACCCGTCCATAGTATCAGTCTCACGTTCTGCCGCGCCGCCACAAGTAGGACAAGTTGTCTTTACCCACTCAGGTACACTGGCAAGTACCGACTTACCATCACCCTTAGGCGCATAGTCTTTTACCTCAGGAAGGATGACCGGTAACTGGTCTTCTGGAACAGCCACTGCGCCATGTTCTGGACAGTGAATAATAGGGATAGGCGCACCCCAATAGCGCTGACGACTAATCAGCCAGTCACGCATTTTATAGGTCGTCTTAGCTCGACCAGTACCTTCTTGCTCAAGCCAAGCGACAATCTCTTCACGGACATCTTCAGACTTTCTATTATTGAACAGGCCTGAATTGATCATTTTTCCTTCGCCGGCATGAAGCAGATCTGCACCGTTGAACCAGTCCATGATGTACGGAAGCTCAGTAACTGGACTAAGATTCTTGATGTCTTTCTTGTCTGTCCATATAACCTCAAACGATTCATGCGCTTCAAGCTTTTGCTCAACACGCTCGAGATCCTTAAGCTCAAACTCCAGTACGGTCACGGCTATATCTCGATTCACGTCCTTATGGGCGGCATAAAAACGAGTGTTAAGCTCGAGTGGCATTGTTCGTTTATGAATGATGTTCTTAAAGCCTGTCTCTTCGCGAATTTCACGGATTGCCGCTTCTTCTATGCTCTCACCGTCCTCAACGCCGCCAGTAATAAACGCGTGCCAGTCATGCTTTGTCCACTTTAGCGTTAGGTACTTATCTTCCGTCGGGTGCTTTACGAGACATTGAGCAACAATACGCGTCGTGTCTTCTTTGTCAGCACGTGGCGGATTTTTAGGATCGGTAATTGTTGGGGCAATGACTTGAATAGTAGGAAGCTTATATTTCTTCGCAAACGCAAAATCTCGTTCGTCATGAGCAGGTACAGCCATGATAGCACCCGTGCCATAACCACTTAATACATAATCCGCTATCCACACTGGCGTCTTTTCACCGTTGGCCGGATTAACGACATAGCTACCCGTAAACACGCCTGTTTTCTCACGAGTGTCGTTCATTCGTTCAATCTCAGATTTTTTTACCGCGTCAGTAATATACGTTTCGACAGACTCTTTAAACTCATCGGTTGCAAGCGTACGCGCAAGTGGATGCTCTGGAGCGAGTACAACGAAAGTCGCGCCAAAGATAGTATCGGGACGAGTCGTGAATACAGTGATAACGTCATCACCATCAGCTACTTTAAATTCAACCTCAGCACCAGTCGATTTTCCGATCCAGTTAGTCTGAGCAGTCTTAATTTTCTGTGGCCAATCAAGGTCTTCAATCTCGTCGAGCAGAGGCTCGGCGTAATTTGTAATTCTAAAGAACCATTGCTTCATTGATTTTTTAATAACTTCGGTACCACAGCGCCAACATTTACCACCCTCAACTTGTTCGTTGGCAAGCACCGTTTTGTCTACTGGACACCACCATTGAAGGCTTTCTTTTTGATAAGCTAAGTCACGCTTATAAAACTCAGTGAAGATCCACTGCGTCCATCGATAATATTCAGGGTCACTCGTATTGATCTCACGTGACCAATCGATACTCGCGCCCATTCGCTTAATCTGATTTTTGAAATTAGCGATATTGACCTTCGTCACTTCGCTTGGTGCCGTACCAGTTTTGATTGCATAGTTCTCAGCCGGCAGGCCAAATGTATCCCAACCCATTGGATTAAGAACATTTTCGCCGTGTGCTCGATGAAAACGCGCGATCGCATCAACTATAGCATGTTCGAAGGCGTGACCGGTGTGCATACCCGCTCCGCTGGGATACGGAAACATGCACGAGATATAAAATTTAGGCTTGTCGGCAGTATCATCTGCCACATACGCATTTGTCTCTTCCCAAATTGCCTGCCATTTGGGTTCAATATCGGAGGGGTTGTAGCGCTTCATGTGATTAAGTATAGCAAACTTTACGCCTCGGCTACACCTTAGATCTACAATTCGATTGACATGCTACCTATGAAAATTTCGAGAAGAACGCAGACTTCGTTTCCATCCATGAGGCCGATTGCCGAACGAGTTCGTCATCTTCACTCATGACACACAGTACTTTGACCGCCTCCTCAAGATATACATCACCCTGTGAACCCTTTGCAAGAATCGCAGCACCACGTTCAAGAACGCTCCGGACAAAGCCTCCGGCATCAATAGCACTCTTAAAGCTTTTCACCTGACAACCGCGAGCACGAGCCGCTGGAGCCAAGTATTTCTCAGCCTCCTCACCAACAGTTACGACCCACGACAGCATATTCGGATCACACATCATACCGAGTTTTTCATGTTCAGCCGCTGAGACAGTGCCGAGCTCGTTCATACTCCCTAAAATGGCGATGCGTTGAGGCACTTGCAATCCATACAATGCTTGCAAAGCCGAGCTGGCCGCAAGCGGGCTTGAGTTGTACGTGTCATCGATGATAATTGTTTCATCGATTCCCTTAAGGATGTTCATGCGACCTGGAACGGGGCGTAACAATGCAAGTCCAGCAGCTATTTCCGGTGCGGTCAACCCAAGCTTTACTGCTACAGCCACGGCACCCATAGCTGGTCGCAGACTATGCTCGCCAATAACTTTAATCGTAGCTGGAATTGGCTGTTCAAATTCAGGCACGATGGCTGATCCTACATACCCATTCTCAATGTTAAAGTCTTGAATCTCAAAGCGGTATTCGGCAAGTCCAGTCGTGCCATACGTATCGACGTTTGGATTAGTGAGAAAACTTGCGAAACGTCCTTCGATATCATCACGATTAATGATGGCCAGTTGCGAAAAGTTTGCAGCTGCCAATTCCTCTTGTGCAACCTCTTCCATGCCGGTAAAGAACTCCATATGCTCAGGTGTAACGGCCGTAACCACACCAATGTACGGACGAAGATAGCTACCGAATCGAGCAATATCTCCTGGGCGGTCCGTACCAATTTCCGAAATGATAACATCAACGCCAGTTGGCTCATTGATACGACGCTTTGCGGCCGCAAACACTGAAAGCCACGCACCGACACTTTTAATATTACCCGGATACTCAATACCAAGAATAGCAAGCGGCGCACTTAGGTGTGTATTGTGATTGCCTTCATGGAGAGCTACACGATAACGCCGTGACAGAAGCGTTGCAATAGCACGTTTTGTACTCGTTTTGCCAACGCTACCAGCTACAACGATTAACTTTACTTCCGGGTGCTTCTTAAAATACCGGGCAACGTATTTTTCGAGTCTTTTTTGAATATAGTTTTTGAACATACTTATGGTCTATCATAGATGATTTCAATACGTATAGCAAAGGCCCGAGCCAAATTTCCAAGAGAAAACAAGAACAATGAGCCGATTTTAAGCCCGAGTAGAAGGTATGCGACTATACATGTCATCAATCTGAGAGTTACTACTAGCCGCTCAATCAAAAGAAGGTCTCCGTTATCGGTGACCTTCTTTTATGATTCTGATCTATATGTCGTGACTGCGGGTTACCCTTCGGATGCGCGCCTCAGTTCAGCAATATCAATCTTCTTCATCTGCATCATTGCCTGCATACTTCTGGCCGCCTTTTCTGGATCAGAATTACCAACCAACTCACCTAGTGCCGTAGGAATAATCTGCCACGATACACCGAACTTATCCTTAAGCCAGCCACAGGCTTCAGCATCGGGAACGGCGCTTAGATTACTCCAGAAATAATCAACCTCTTCTTGTGACTCGCATTCAACAAAAAGCGAAACGGCTTCATTGAATTTGAAGATTGGACCACCGTCAAAAGCAATGAATCGCTGACCAGCCAGTTCAAATTCACCGCTTGAAACTTTGCCCTCGAGCCCTACCATATGCTCATCCACGGCAACCTCAGGAAACCTATTTATTCGTACAATTTTTGACTCTTCTTTTTTAACAGGAGCGCCGTTAAACACTGACACATAGAACTCCATGGCAGCTTCAGCATCTTTTTCATACCACAGACATGGTGCGATCTTTTGCATAATAAATACGTCCTTTCAATTACGCTTACACTTACAAGTATACAGCTTATGTCGTTTTGTTCTTGTAGATCCGCAGAGCGATAACGTATGAGACAACGAGCAAACCGGCACACCATGCTATCGCAATCCATACACTCTCTCCAGCGGTTCCGTTGACGAGAAGTGAGCGCATCGTTTCGATGATTGGAGTCATCGGCTGATGCTCTGCAAACGCACGCAACCATGGAGTCATTTTGTCTGTAGGTGTAAATGCAGAACTTACAAATACGAGTAGTAACAAAATATAGCTAAAGGCGCCCGCCCCTTCGGCGGTTTTTGCGAGCAGGCCGAATACAATAGCAAGCCACGTCGTCGCAATCGTAAAGAGGAGCAGAAGACCGCTAAATATTGTCCATTCTGCAATTCCGGCATCCGATCGAAAACCGACCAAAAAGGCGACAATCAGTACTAAACAAACAGAAAAAAGATTTGACAACACGGACGAAACCGCGTGACCGCCAAGGATTGACGACGAAGCTATCGGCATAGTCTTAAAGCGGTTAATAATACCATTAGTCATGTCATTATTCAGACGTAAAGCCGCGTAGGCGATACCACTTAAAATACACATGACAACAATACCAGGGGTAACAAAATTAATATATTTAATGGACCCTGTATCAAACGAGCTGCCAAATACATACACAAACAGCAACATCATAGCGATAGGCATAGCTGCCACCGTAATGATCGTATCCATACTTCGAATTGTGTGTCGTAGGCTTCGCTTCGCCATAATAGCCGTATCACGTATTGCGTTCATTATTTCTTCTCCTCATTTTCGCTAACAATTTTGAGAAATACATCATCAAGCGTTGGTGTCTTTTGTGAAAATTCTGTGACCTCAATATGTGCATCAGCAATCAGTTTAAATATAGCGACTATTTGTGATATGCTTCCGTCAGTCATGATGGTCAATGAATAGCTTTCATCATCTTGGACTACTTTATAGCGACTGAGTATCTTAGCGGCCCCATGCTGGTCATTCTGATCAGAGAACACTAGCTCTATCTTCCCGTTAGGCAGCAGCTTCTTTAGTTCTTGAGGTGTTCCCTCGGCAACAATCTTACCCTGACTTAATACGGCGATCTTGTCAGCGAGTTGGTCAGCTTCCTCAAGATATTGAGTCGTCAAAAATACGGTTGTACCTTTTTTCGCCAATGCCTTTATCGTTTTCCACATCGCGTTTCGACTTTGCGGGTCGAGTCCTGTCGTTGGTTCATCGAAGAAAATGACAGAAGGATTGCCGATAAGGCCCATGGCAATATCAAGTCGTCTTCGCATTCCGCCAGAAAAAGTGATCGTTCGTCGATCAGCGGCATCAACAAGATCAAACTGTTTTAGTAACTCATCGGCCGTACGGGATGGATTTTCAACGTGACGTAACTCAGCAATCAAGATAAGATTTTCGCGCGCAGTTAGCATATCATCAACTGCGGCAAACTGACCCGTAAGACTGATACGTTTACGAACGTCTTCCGGTCGCTTTGACACGTCAAAACCGTCTACTTCAGCAGTACCTTTATCACTATCCGATAATGTCGTTAGAATATTGATCATGGTCGTTTTACCCGCGCCGTTTGAACCGAGTAACGCAAAGATAGCTCCTCGCTCCACTGCAAATGATGCCCCACGCAGTACACTTACTTTCTTATAAGACTTCTCGATATTATTAACAATGATTGCCTGGGTTTGATTTGCCATACTTACCCCCTAGAGTGTTTTAATATTATTTAACGTTGCTTTCGCACTTTTCAAAAGAGCATAGGTAATTTTATCCATTTTCGTTCCGTCGAAGATAGTATGCTTGACGGCACTGTGGTGAAACGACACGTCACGAAGCGTAGCGTCTTTAAATGAGGTATTTTTGAGAGAAGAGCTGTCAAAGAGAACTCCGTCAAGCGTTAGATTATCAAATGAAACATCCGTTAAGTCGGATTGCCTAAAGTCTGTGCCCGCAAGTGTTGCGCCGACGAATGTCGAACCTTTAATATCAGATGCTTTGAGCAGTGAACCCGTAAGGTTTGCACTGTCAAAGGTAACATTTTTCAAATCACTGCTACTAAATGTCGCATCAGTGAGGTTTGCGCCAACAAATGATGCATTCTTTAGAGATGCCGCTTTAAATTTAGCACCGACGAGACTAGATCGATCAAATGATGTCTCGACAAGATCGCTTGCGCTAAAGTCAGCCCCAGCAAGATTTGAATCTGTTAGGTCTGCCTGCTTTAATGACATTGCATTCAACTTTTTATTGCGCATGCTTACTTGCTGAAGATGCTCATCTGGAGTGGCAGATTCTTCATGTGGGATATGCTCCATGATTTCAGCCATATCACCGAATGAATCGATTGTCTGCTGGTATGCCTCATCATCGCTCTTACCTAATTTCTTAAGGTCGTTGATTCTTTCCTGGAGGTTGGAAAGTAATTCTTGCGTTACGTCAGCCCGTGAAGGAAACTCACCGTATGGTTCAAATGCTTTGTCTAAAAATTTCTGTAATTTCTTTTCCATAATGTCACCTTTCTTATAATAATTCGTCGAGGATTTGCTTTGCATGATCCCAGTTTTGCTTATTCTCTTCATATTGCTCATGGCCGCTATCGGTTATGCGATAGTACTTGCGCCTTCCGCCCTGTGTCTCATCACCCCAATACGACGTAATGTGCTGGTCATTTTCAAGGCGTTTGAGGCTCGAGTACATCGTTGCCTCCTTAAGTTCGTACAACCGATCCGAATGCTCATAGATTAATTTCGTAATCTCATATCCATACTTATCGCTATCGAGTAGCAATCGAAGAATCATGGTGTCTGTGTGACCACGAAGTAAATCTGATGATAGTTTTTTATCAGTCATAACTACAGTGTATGTCATATTACTATGACTGTCAAGGTAATTATGATCATTAATGGAAGATACTTAGAAAAACCGATCATTCCAACAGGGGTAGCAAAGCGAGATGACTAGTGAAATTTCTCGCCGCGCTCAAGCACGTCAAGTAGTTTTTGTAAGCGAGATAGCCTTGTCTCGGGAGTTTTCGCAGTCATTAAGCGCCAAAGAACGGCATATTGGTTTGCGTTGTTTAAGGATTCAAAAAACTCCTTGGCTCGCGTATTCTTCTTGAAAGCGGCGGCGAGATCTGGCGGGATTGTGGCGTTCTTCTGCGACTCGTATGCAACGTCCCATCTGCCATCGGCTTTAGCGGCTGTGATTTCCGTGAGACCGGACGCCTGCATACGACCAGATGCTATTAGCATGCCGACCTTTTCGATATTTATCTTTGACCACAAACTCCTTGAGCGGCGTGGCGTAAACTTTTGCAAAAAATACACCTCATCGAATGACCTGCGAAGACCATCAATCCAACCATAACAAAGAGCGACATCAAGTGCCTCTGGATGACTTATCGACTCGACACCTGACTTCTTCTTAGCAATTTTTAACCATATCCCTGAATGTAACGTCACATTAGTACTCAGCCACGCCTCCCAAGCAGTACTATCTTTGAAAGAGATGACGGGCAGATCATTAAATGTTTCCATATATGTAGCATACCGTATTTATGCAAATCATTAGAGGAATGTTTCATGTATTTCTTTTCGTATTCGCTCCGTTCTCTAAGCATCATGAAAGCCACCCTGCATATAATAAGAGAGTAAACTAGAAGTATCTATATAACTACATGATAGGGAGAATCCATATGACAAAAATTGCTGTAATCGTCGGAAGCACTCGACAAGGTCGTCAGACTGATAAGCTAGCCAAATGGGCAGCGCAAGAAGTTGGCATGAAAGCGGACGTAGAAGTTTTAGACCTACGCGACTACCCTATTCCTTTCATAGATGAACCGATTAGTCCTCGCTATAATCCAGATCGCAAACCCGAGCCAGAGACAAAAAAATGGCTCGATAAAATAGCTACTTTTGATGGATTCGTGTTCGTAACCCCTGAGTACAACCGCTCAACCTCAGCGGTTCTTAAAAACGCAATTGATGTTATGGGGCATGAAATTGATGATAAGCCCGTAGCTCTGGTGGGCCACGGTTCTAGCGGTGGTGCACAGGCAATTGCTAATCTACGTATGGCGCTACCTGGTGTAGGTGCGATTACTATCCCACAAGCATTATTTTTTAGTGACCGTCTCGCTGATTCTATTAGTGATGAAGGCGAACTAAAACAAGAGCTCCGCGATAAACCCTACGGACCACAAGAACAACTGAGTACGCAAGTTGATAGTTTACTCTGGTACACAACTGCACTAAACACAGCTCGCGTCTAGATTGCGTGCTGTGCAGTCGTTCCCTGTTCCGTGTTAGTTAAGACTAAATGGGGGATATTGATCGGTTGTCAGGAAAAAGGCATAGGCACTAACGCGAAGACTCCATCTTCCTACTCCGACCACGAAGTCGAACATATCCTTTGGATAACGGCCGGTGAAAAGTATAGCGAACCAAGCGATAATGGTGAGAAACATCGCGACGAAGATAAGCACGAAAAGTATAATGTAATGAGGAACGGCCAGTAACCATTTTATTAAGGGCAGCCACCTATTAAGATCTCGCTTTACGTTAGGATACGTTATTTCCATATGGACCGATTGCTTTTCAACGGTCGAAGGATATTGATCCGTTAACAGGAACACATATGCACCAACTCTTGTTGAAAATCGATTCAATTCTAATACAAAATCAAACCACCAGCGAGGATAGCGTTGACGAAATAAAATCATGAGAGCGGTTGCGGCGAAGAGTCCAGCTACAATGCCTCCACCATTTTCGCTCATATACTTTCCCGCCTCGCTACTAAAAGTTTGGCCGTCACTTCCTGTTAAAAGCGAGACGAGAATAAGAGCAGGAATAGACCAGATAATACGAAAGAAAGTCGATAGACGATCAAGTTGCTTTGGGTAGTCAATCTCCAAACTAGCTGGGTAAATGTCGTTTGTTTTGGTTGCCATTGTGCTATTCTCCTTTATTATTTATGACCACTGCTTACTATCGAAGCTTGTTTTAGTTTTCGAGTGCTTCTTCGACAAACACTTTACCCAATCGCCCGTTGGCTGCTATGACAGCTACCTTCATGTACTCATCATAAGCTTAATATCAAAAATAAACTATCATTTAAAGATATTTAAATAGACCCGAGAAGTGTATAGTTACCATGCGCAAGATTGCTACTAATGGCTACTGTATACATATTCGGGTCTTCTTCCATCCATGAGACCCGAGTTGGCCTCTTCGCAACCTGGCTTGGCTAACGAAGAGTTTCCAACATCAGATCATCAGAACCTCGGCGTCTGCCCGTGTTGACGTGCGATGGCGTTTAGATTCCTCGCCGTTTCATCTGACATCCCCTGGGGACTGCTCGTGGACTTCCTGATCTCCTCGACCGCTTTCTTCACGGCTTTGGTCTTCGCCTCACGAGCCTTCAGGAACTTGGGCTTAGGTAGCGGCATCTGGTTTCGGTCCTGCCTGTAGATGGTTGAGATGGGCAAGTACTTACGCACTCGCTAGGCGTATTATTATAGCTTATGAGCTTGGTGGTTAAAACAGTGAACTGGTTAATTTTCAACTAATAAGTCCAATACGACCAATTCGATTTGGTAATATATCAGAAACTACTTGTCACAGGAGCAGCATCAATTATCTTGTGCGCCAGTTCTACCGCCTTGTCCACGGTATTCGCTTCAGGTGCAGAGCCAACACCATAGCTCAAAATAATCCACTTATGACCATCAAGAATATTGAGCTGGCCAAGCGTTTGATTGAAGTAGGCATTGTCACCCAGATCCTTTACGATCTCAACATTTTTGTGTGGTCGACCAATGCTAAACTCGGTTTTATTTTGCTCAACGCCTTTGTCATTAATTCCCGAACGAACAGTCATTGCCGCAACGATCATACTCCCAGTGTCGGGGTTTCCGTCCGTATACCCACAGTTGCTTACGGCTGTATTACCTGAGATAACAGGGCTTTTTGAAGTACTGTTAATTGCCCGGGTACCTAGAAGCGTTTTTGCTTCAGCAGTATTAAATAGATCACACGCTGTAGCAGGCTGATAATCTATTTTTGGGGCACCGTTCTGCACGAATAATATGATAATCGCAACAATCAAGACGAGAACACCAAGGATCACTCCCGTACCTATCATGTATTCTTTTTTGTGGGCTACTATGGAAGTTTTTACGGCTTGGATGTATTGATTCATAATTTATTCATAGTATACCCTAAAGCGATGGCACGTAGAAACTTTTGAATATATCCCCCCTACAAATTATCAAGACAAGATTTGCCGTCGCGACGAAGGCCAAAATTGGGAGTATCTAGATTGATCAATAGAATAATTATGAACCAATCGGATTAATCGCTTTAAGTACTTCATCGACACCAACGAGCGACTTGTTCAATCCGTCTGAAGCATAATAACTGTCATCCGGGTTTTCACCGACTACCCGGGGCAATGCCGCCCATTCCTTTGCAAGATTGGCAGCGAATTGTTCACGAGTTAGCTCACCATTGACATACGACACAGCACCACGGCGCTCAATGAGAGTAACAGCCATTCTGTCCTGCGTAGCTTGATCAAACGGACGATGAGTATCGACACCCAACTCCTTGACCAACCCGCTAAGTGTTGTATCCATAATCTGATATCTGCCGACGGCACTACTCGGACTACCCTGATGTACATAATCAGACTGCCATTTCATAACATCTGCAATCGACATAGCAGTAAAGTCGATTGACGAATTACCAGCATGACCAAAATAAGCATTATAATTTCCTTTGCTCTCAACGCTCGCGATCAGATGGAGTAGTTGATTACAGGTGGTTGGATCGACAGTCAGCCGTCTGTTTTGCATATATTCAGTATAGGCGAATGCGCTAACGAGAAGAAGTGCTACGAGTATCACCCTGGTAGCACTTCCATTTTTTAACCCTCGCTTAACTGAGCGAAGTAATTTGCGTTTAAATTTCAAGCTCACTACTATCTATTATATTTCAATATGATGGAGATCATCACATTCTCTACAAACAAAATGAAAGCATTCGTCAATATTCAATACTCATGAAGGGAGATGACTTTCTCGTAGTTTACGAGTGATGGCCACTATGGTCATGTCCAATACCAAATCGGATCATCATGAAACGGTTTACTGGTACAGTCACAATGAAGGCAATCGCTAGTGACAATGCCGAGCTCCACCAAAAGAGCCACGCACCTACGCCAACACTCATAGCACCAGGTATAAGATATTCGAGTGTATTATCGATTATCTCCATGCTAATTATAGATATAGTATCGGTTCGAAGGGCAGTTTTTCGTGCCTCAGAGTTATTCATACCCATTTTTCGTGCACCACGAAACGTAAGGCCGTATCCAAAACAAAAAGCCAACACAACCGCTAGGAGCGTCTGAAAGGCATTCGCCCAGCCAAGTTGTGCGCCTATGGCGCTCCCAAGTACTTCTCCTATGCCGCAACCGAGCAGACAGTGCAGCGTATGTTCTATGGCGTGATTCGTCGTGGTGTCAAATGGTAGTCGCATGCTATCATTATGACCTACCTGGCAAAGACTTCAATAAGACCTGGCTAATACATACCTTCCTACCGAGGGAAGAATCTACAGCTAAGCTCCGACAGTACCCGTCTTAATTTCTCCAGCTCGCTCGTAATAGGCAAAGATCACACCATTTGACGTAACCAGACTGTCTGTCATCGTAAAGGCTGCAGGAATAGTGCCCTCACCGAACAAACGCTTGCCCGTACCGAGCGTAATGGGGAAAGTCATCAAATAGAGTTCATCGACCAGATCATGCTTGAATAGCGTCTGAGCCAAGTTACCGCTGCCGTGAACTTTTATAGGAGCGCCTTCCGAGTTCTTGAGCTTTTTGATGTCATCGACACTTTTAAGCAATTCTGAGTTTTTCCAACCCAAGTCGTCCACCTCTGACTTGCTCATGGTATCACTCACGACATATTTTGTAACATCTATAATGCCTGGCCACATATCGACATGTTTAGGCCAGTACTTGGCAAAAAGTTCGAATGTTTTTTGGCCTAAAAGAATATCTGTTGACTCCATCCATCTTTTCATGAAGCCACCAGCTGCTTCGTCAGCTTCGGCGAAATACGGCGCAGTCCAACCACCATACTTAAAGCCGCTCGATACATCTTCCTCTGGTCCGCCGGGTGCCTGCATGACTCCATCTAATGTAATAAACTCTTGGACAATTATTTTTCTCATACCTTTATGACCTCCCATTCTTTCTGATTTCTACACAACTAGTATAACAGTCTGGAGGGATTGAAAATTGTATATATCACTAAGCTACTTGATAGTGACGCAAAATATGATCTTGAGCTACCAAAAAACCTTACAAAACGACAAGATTATCTATTGGTACTGTCCGGCTATATACCCATTTCCTCAAGGCGTAGTTTAATAACCTCTTTGACGATAGCTTCTGGCAATTTCTGATTATAGCCAAATTTTACCGATCCGCCGTCAACTTTCCAGTCGTCGGTCTTAGGTGATAACTTACTAGCAACTTCAAAACTCATCGTATGAAAACTATTGTGAGACTTACTAGCAGCAAACGAGACGACGTACTTACTCCCTAAATAATAGAAGGGTTTGCCAAATGCAATCTTTTCTTCAACATGCGGTATATTACGCAGTATCTTTTCGCGCAAGTCTTGCAGACTGCGTGCTTGGTCATCCTGAAGAATTGATAAATATTCATCGACAGTAGTTGGTTTTACCATAATTCAATAATAACAAAGAAAGAAAACAGTCTCAATTCTTGAGACTGTTTTCATAGTATAGCAGGTGGAAAAAAGTTATCACGAAATCAGGGGTGAGATAGAACGATGGAAAGGTATCAAGAATACTTACTGAGCAAGTAAGACCCGAGAGCCACACTTAGGTAGAGATTCCTATTTCTCAGTTTGCCATAATATGTGATCTATAGGTCCCTCTTGGGACTCTGACTTTATATAACCATAAGACTGTTGTAGGATTTGTTCAAGGACTGGCAGTTCTATATCACTAAGCCGCTTCATATAAACACAATACCCAGTAGTGGTATGCCTACCTAACTTAGTTAGTAGTTCAGAGTAGCGTGCCGTACCATCCATGAGATAAATGGTGGTCTTACCTTTTTTTGGATGAAAGCCAATAATAAGGGCGTCGCCTTCGCGCCCGCTATGATATTTGTAGTGGTAGCTATCAAACCCAATAGTACCTTCATTCAACAGACTTGGGCTATGACCGCTAATCCGCTGCATTATTTGAAGAAGCACTTGGCTATCTTTTATAGTTTGTTCATCATTCAGTGACGTAAGATAGTCTTTGACCGAGGTAGTTATTTTATCCATATACTAATTATACCCCTCAGACAAAAGAGAGCCCTGCGGCGGTCTCTTTATTAAATGTGACACCCATTTCTGCGAGAAGTTTACTCCGTCTAGGTGACTGACTGGCTAAACTTATCTTGGTCATAGACTTATCATAATAGATAAAAATCAGGAATTATGAGGCTAGAAGATCAATCATCTCATCAAGTGAATCGACGACTCGAGTTGCGCCACCAGCCTCAAGAGTTTCTCGATCATCAAATCCGTGAGTAATACCGATTCGATTTTCCACACCTGCGTTTATTGCGGTGTGCATATCAATTTTATGATCACCAAGCACTACTACTCGGTCAGGCGTAACACCTAATCTCTGCATCCCAAGTTCAAATGGATCAGGATATGGTTTGTGTTTGTGTGTATCGTTAGCTGTGACTATAGTAAAGCCAGGAAGATTATACGTATCAGACACGGTGTCTATAAACATGCCAAGTTTTTCTTCATCTGTCTTTGACTTGTCTCGGTACAAAGTAGACATACCCAGCTCAGGTAGCGCAATGCCAAAGTTTCGCACTACATGATGCGGAGTGCCACTTGTAGAAATAGCGAGTTTGATCCCAGTTCGACCTAGAGCATATAGCATTTCTGATAAGCCTTCGTATGCCGTGACAAATTCTTGTGCAATATCATCTTGAACGGGATTTAGCATATTATGCAACTCATCAAAATCCATTCCGTCTAAGTGATGCGGACTTTGTTCATATAAAAGGCGCACTGTCTTCTCTAGCGTTTCTCGTGCAGGCCCACCTACTGATTGTGCAAGAAGAACATCATACGCATCGTATTCAGGAATTTCACCTGCAGGAATACCGTGCTTTGTAAGGTATCGTTTTGCTGTTTCGTACTGACCATAACGAATTAGCTTCACAGTATCAATTAGTGTGCCGTCTGCATCAGAAATAAGAGCTTCAACATTTTTCATAAGATTATAAAATAATACCACAAAAGTGGCATCTTGTAATTGGTGCGGCGAGTATCAAATAGTTTTCACTCTATCAGAGATGAGATAGCTCGCTGGAAATTAATTCTGGAAGTGCCGTATCGAGAGTATTTACTAAATCGGTGAGGTTTGGGTCCCACACAGTCAAATACTTTTCTCTAGCTAACAAGTGTTGATGTTGTATCCTGAACTATCAAAGCTTGTCCGTCGCTTAAGGTCCAATAGTCCATACCGTTTTCAAGAAAGTATTTAACGACTTCGTCTACGGCTTCAGACTCTGGGTGGTTAGACTTATAGTGTGGAACTATTGATTTACCAACCAGATTTAGCCCCGCCCAGACCACCTCTTTGCTGTAGCCTTCAGGAGTGGTATCTTTATCGTCAACCAGCTCTATGCCATGCAAGGTCGGCGTAGCAACCACCGCTCCTGCACTAAAACCCGCGTAAACGATGGTATCATTTTTAACTAATGGCACTATAAGCTTGTAGAAACCGCTCTGCTTCATTGCTCTAAGAAGTAAAAATGAATTGCCTCCAACCACCCAAACTAAGTCGTAGTTTGATAGTTTCGCTTTTAACTCCTGATTGCGATTAAAGTAATTCCGCAGGTCTAACTCTTCTGAGTCTATCCCTAATGTAGCCAGCTCTTCAATCTGCGACGCAACATACGATGCACGTCTTTCATCGTCAGAATTATCTGCGGCATTAAGAATTATTGCGGCCTTAGCATTTTCTTTATTAACAAGTTCCTTGAGCTTTTCGGGATTATTGCCTAAATGGTAGGAAGATAAATACATTTTCATATGTATCAATGATAACAAAAAACACTCTGTTACGTGTAAACGGAGTGTTTGGCGTTACAGATATGGTGCACCTGATGGATTATAGGTGGAACCAGTTTTATCTGAGTCTGGTGCTGATATACGAAAATTAGTGGGCTAGCATTTACAACCATTGACCCATAACGGCGACAATCACTGAATCAGTCCCCTGACAATTCCGCAAGCAGCTTGTTAGCGCGCTTTATAACCGCGTTCGATTTATGCTTTTGCTGAATCTTAAGCAGCGGGGTGATGTCTACCACTGGATAAGAACCGTCTTTGGTAAAGTGGGCCAACGTGTCCATTGCATTTGCTGCAACAATCCAGTCTACGTCTTCAGTGGACAATAGATCTTTAAGCCAGTTAATCGCGAAGTGCTTCTGCTCAGTTGTTAGCTCAACCTCACGGTATATCTGTGCCAGGTGCCATCGTATGGACGGTTGAGTACTTGTGGCTAATTCATTAGAAAATTTGTCAATGTATGGCACTAGCCAATCAGGATGCTGACGACAAATTTTTTCGAGCGCATCCGCGGCACGCATTCGTATCCATGCATCTTCGTTGAAAAGGCAGCTATACAATTCATCGAGCCTGTTTTGATCATTTAGTACCAACTCTATAACATCGTTCACTTGACCGAGCGAGTTAGCATGGCCTCCGACAGCCAACATTTCAGTAAATTTTTCAGTCATGCTTTCATCATAGCAGTGATTGGAAAAGTTCCTTAGTTCATTAAAGAACTTTCAAGCAGAAGGGACCCTAACCAATGTAATAGATCCAGAATTCAAATCAAAATAAAAAGATGTCCGATCTAGAACGTCTTCCTATCTGTAGATCTAAAATAGTGCGGAACTACAGAATTTACTTAAACTTTTTGAGTGGATAATGGATACTCCTCAAAGCAGTAAACTCGCCGCACTCACCATGGGTAGTGCAACAAGGGAAAAGATCATATATTAAAGTAACTGTTAATTACCGTTGAGTTCTTCTGCTAGACCAATGAGAATTTGCTCAGGACCGCGGATATAGCACAAGCGATACGAGTCCTCATACTGAACTACCTCACCCACAAGCTCTGCGCCGTACTCCTGTAATCTTGATACCGTATCGTCAATATCTTCCACGGTAAACATAGTACGGAGATAACCAAGAGCATTCACTGGTGCGTTGCGATGATCTACGACTGGAGGAGGCGTAAGATAACGCGATAGCTCCAGCCTGCTATGTCCATCAGGAGTCACCATCATAGCAATCTCGACACGTTGACCGTTTAATCCAGTGACACGCCCAGACCATTCTCCTTCAAGCGTTGCACGCCCTTCAAGCTTCAGACCAAGTTCCGTAAAAAAAGAGATGACTTCATCAAGTGACTCCACTACGATGCCGACGTTGTCCATCCTTTTCAAATTAGATTGTTTTGAATTCATATCTACTATTTTATCATTGAACGCACCGTAAGTCCTTATTAGATACAAGCAAAAAATCGCCAATATCTTGACGACTTTACATGGGTAAATTATGCTAAAAATCTTGGTGCGGGTACAGGGACTCTAACCCTGGACCTCGTCCTTGGCAAGGACGCGCTCTAAACAACTGAGCTACACCCGCATGAGTGTGTTTTACTTGCATGATTATACAGAAGAAGGCACTCTATGGCAAGTGATTTCTAGTGGTCATGAGTCCATCAACTGTTTTAATGAAGGCTTTTCCCCTCATCATTAAAAGAAAAATAGAAGAGTTGGATATTGAAGCTATTATGAAATCATTGGATATGTAGTTTGACAGTCTACTCTTCTTTTCGTTTGGTAAAAAACGTAATACCGAAACCTTCCGGATCAACAATACTAAATGACGTATCACCCCACGGGTTATCAACGATGCCACGAGCGATAAATGGTTCATCCTTTATAACCTCATGCATACCCCAGACATTAGATACTTCCAAAGATAGGTCCACTCCTTTGATTTGCTCATAACCATCTTCTGGTGAGAGTAACTCAAGAATCGCAGGCCCTACTTGGAGCATGACACCCTTGTCGGTATCTCCGCGGTCCCATTGATTGATGACCTGGAATCCAAGTCCTTCTTCATAAAAAGCTCGCACCTTTGGGAAGTCTTTCGGATAAAGTTTGAGACGAAATTCAGTTACCGTATTTGCATTCATATCCAAAGTATAGCCTACCTGGTAGAATGAAGGGAATGAATGATCTACTAGATAGACTACCCATGCCGCTCAATACTCTTTTTATTGAAATGCAACCTGGTGATTACAAAGATTTTGGCGCGGCTAGCGACTACCCGCTTAAAGGCGTGACCTTTGCGACGAGGTATGGTTACTTGCCAGGATACTTTGGAGAGGATAATGTTGAGCTAGATTTCTTTGTTGGATCGCAGTTTGATGGACTATACGGTTCGTTTATTGTTTTCAGACCGGAGCTCAAGAACGGCGAGCATAAATTCTATATTGCAATGAGTAAAGATGAGCTCGTAAGAACACTTAAAGAATACGAACCCGTAGTGCTTGCTCATGAGCCCTTAAAAGATGCGACCAAACTACTCGAGGCAATCGAGATTTTCAAACGCCAATAGCCTAACCTACCCTCCGTGGCCACATCCCACCCTACCAGACTCGAACTAAAAACTAAAATAACTGGGGTGAAAACAAACAAAAAGTCCCAAGAAATAAATCTTGGGACTTTCTGCTATCTGTAGATAATTTTGGTGGCTCCTCCCAGACTCGAACTGGGGACACAGGGCTCTTCAATGCGTTTGGGTTCACCTTACAAGAACGTCTGACCTCTATAAACAGTGCTGTACGAGCACGTACATACACATGGAAGCTTGGCTGCGTTGCCGTCAATATTGCCGTCAACGACTCACTATAACCACTAATGATATCCACGCTTCTTGACAATTCAATAGTGGGCCTCGCTAGTTAATTGTCGTTCTTGTGTTTCATATAATAAGTGAAGCGAACGAACGGTCGAGTAGCTCTGCCCATCAAAAGGAATAACCAAACTTTATAAGCTGGGGCAATGAAGTACTTGTATTCCTTGCCAGCAGTGTCAACCGCAAACATGTAGGCTACACTTTTCCATGACTTGTCGGGCAGGATGTCGCGAGTAAAAAGACAGGCGACATCCTCTCCTTCGTCGAGTTTTTTTGGTAAGTTTATAGCATTAGGTAACACCATAGCCTGATGGGGATGCCATAAAATCCTGTAGCCGACTGTAAAAACTTTAAGTGGCCTTCGACCAACATTAGTTATTGATAGGGAAACGTGTTGCTCCTTCTTACCTGACCCCAGAATCAAAGCATCCCTCATTACGACAAGACGAACTTTTCTTCTATCACGTAGATAAGTGAGTATGGATATCGTCAGAGCGACCGCTGATATAAATAGGGCGAAAAGCGGTACGAGATTCATAACCTGATTATACGCCCACTCGTTGTCAGGGTGAAATCGTAGGAGTTGGCTTACGTGAGCCTTGCAAGGATCATGGTTCACCACGCCGACACACCGTAGCCACAATGTTCGAAGATATAGGAATGCCCGTACGAGACGCACAATTGATTCTTGATCATTCACATGTCACGACGACGATGCAGTTATATCAACATGGAACATCGGTGCGACAAAGAGAAGCGATGGAGAAGATAGAGGAATTGTTACTCGGAAGCTAAGTGCCTGTACCGAAGTCGCAATAGCCCAGGATATGAGTCGTAGAGCAGTGCAATGTTCCATGCATTGAGCGCCAAAAGGTAGTCGTCTAAACTATCGACAGCTTTAATCACAATTTCGGCTTTCTCGACCCGACCATCTTTTCCGGGTAAACAGTAGTCGATCGCTATTTCCGCCTTTTCCCTTTCCACCTTTAGCTTCACCCACTCACGAGCCGCGCCCAACCAGGGGCTTGGCGGCCTATCTATTACACGACCTTCTATCGACTCTTGATTACCAATCTCCCTTGATGCTCCAGTTTCAGATATACCGGATATCTCCATCTGTAAATACTTCTCGGATGCCTCAAGGAATAGTAGCACGGTGTCCACAAAGTCCTCCACGGATTCCATATCAGGCTTCTCGTATTCATGCTCGGCCTTGTTTCTGTATGCGTTTAGACGCCTCAGAAGGCTGGGAGTAACAACCCCACCCTCTCCCAGTTTATCTAGTTTTCGCGGGAAGTCCCAACGTTTAGATCTAGCCACGGCCGCGAGACCCCAAAAACTAAAGATCCTGTCTATTCGACAGTGCATTGCTCTTTTTGCATTAGTCACGGCATTGCCCAGACTCCCGAGGTTGTCAGCCTTCCGTTCTTTAGCTCCGTCAAGATCCGTGAGAGCATATCTCATAAACTCATACTCGCTCACACCGAAGGGATCGAAGGGAGATGCGTAATCCAACTCTATGAGCTCACCATCAACAAACTCCTGCAATATTACCTTCATATCCATACTTTTCCAATATACACCACTGTCCAACATATGTACCCATTAAGAAAAGAGGTTTATGTACCTAGCTTCCTCGTCACGCCAAATAAACTACCGCGTTAATGTCAGATCAGCACAACAACTAAAGCACGAAACACCAGCCTCCTAGCCGAGAATACCCAGGAGAGACCCGAACCCACGATACCCTGCTTAAGGGGCTGATACTCACAGGTGAAAGTGCCCCAATAACCCCCGTTAACAAATACCTACGTACACAAGCTTACGCGTACATGTTTAGCGAAATTGCTGCGAAAAATCGTCTCAATTCATAGTAGAATCGTAACAAATTGTTACGATATTCAGGTGCTATTGAGACGCAAAAGTTGAACCTATCACCCACGCCCCAAGTGCAGTCAGAGAGATAGCGAACAGCCATTTTCAGTTTTACGTGAATGAGTTTGTTTTTCGCTATAATCTTCGGGGTGTAGCTGTTTATCCTGTTCTTTTGGAGCAGGCGTCGAAGCGCGTTTTATAAGTTGTTTGAAAGAGTTTTTTACTCATTTTTTTGAGTCTCCGTTGTGATAATCGATGTCATCAAATAACTTTTTAGTAATCAACTTAATTATTAGATAGGACTGTGTTAATGACCCAGCGATAAGCGCGGAGAATATGAGTTGAAGTTGCTCAAGGCTATTTGACTGGAGTGCCCAAACGATAAGTAGCCATATCCCAACATTCTGAGCAACTAAAAGTATATACATTCCGCCAGCAAAATATGGTCGAAGCCTTATTTGCTGGTTCTTATCTTTAATTTCCGTAGAGTGAAGAGCTGACAGCCACTCGTCCGCCGTTAAATTAACTAGAGGAATCTGGATTGACGACTCTGTAAAACCCGAAGTCTCTTGAGGAAGAGATGGATTACTGGGGGAATTACTGTCGCTTTCTGGAGTAGAGTCGGGAGTCATATATAACGCGGATTATTTCAGTAAATTAAGATGTTTCAGCCTAAAGCGCATTGCCGCGTGGGAGACTGCAAAAATATTTGACATCTTATCCACATCTTTCAATACATCCCAGAGCTCTCTAACTAGTTTTTCGGGCATTAAGAGGCTGGCCGCAAACCAGTTGGCCTCAGTTTCACGATGATTCTCTTCTGGATCAAGAAGATGTGTGGCTTGATTGCGAAAGAATACATCGGTTTTAACGTCTTGATGCATTTTATAGTGTCCAAGTTCGTGAGCAATTGAGAAAGACTTCTTTTTAATGCCGTCGCTTGATGAGACAAAGATCGTTTTACTATCCCTATCTAATGCTGCGGCTATATTCTCATCTTTGAAGCCGCCTTCCTTAAGGTTGAGACCACAAGAATCTAGAACAGAATTGAGATTTACCGGTAGTTTTAGATTGTCGATGTCACCAAAAACAGACTCCAAGAGCTCTGTTGCATTGGAATCTATTGCCTTAATCTCTTCTGGTGCTAATATTGGCATCTTATCTCCCCCTAGTAAATCTTGTTTTGTTCATACATACAAGCTTAACTGCTTTAATTATAGCAATTCGCGCGGCATTATAACATGGGCATAAGCGCAATGACTTTTATTCATTCTGGATATTTGTCTCGGGTGCGGCAACGAACGTTCTGCCTTCGTTCTCTTCACCTCAATTAAAATCGAGGCGACAGCTAGAATGCACTTTACCTAGCCCCAAGTAGCTAACTCGCTATGTAAGCTCATCCATTCGCTCAACAGAGGCCATATGTAAGTTGCCGTGTTCCGGGATGTAAGTTCGCTCAATACTTTTAGTGCTGCTTTCAAGCAACAATTACATTTAATTGTCAAGGGTGTTATACTAACCTCCCAACCTTATGGGTCATCTGCTTAGTGCAGATCTAAAACCAACACGGACAGTTTTTTATGAACTCGCAGTCACCACACTGTGTTTTTCATGGTACCCCAATATTCCCTAACCCACCGAAAGGACTAAAATGAAAGACAGGAAATACAAAATCAACTACCGGGTATGGTATGTACTTCGCGAGAGGTACGAATAATGCCACGCACACGAGCAAATGGTGAAGGCACACTATACCTGCGAGCAGATGGACGTTACGAAGGTGCCATCGCGTTGCCGACGACAGGCGGCAGAAGAAAACGAATTCGAGTGTACGGAAAGACCCGACAAGAAGCACATAAGAAGCTCGTAAAAATAATCGAGGAAGCTCATCGTGGAATACTTCCATCTGAGCAATCATACAAAATTAGCGAATACTTAGATTTTTGGCTAGAGCGAGAAAAGCGCCGGCCGCTCACCCGAAAGCGACATGAATCCGTAGTACGCCTTTACATAAAGCCCAGTCTCGGACATCGCCGGCTCAACGGCTTGTCTGTGATGATCGTGCAAAACTTTCTCGACGATCTACTTGCCGACGGGAAATCGGTAGCAACGATCTATCAAGTGCGCAAGGCATTGAGTGCCGCCCTAACCTACGCAATGCGCCAAGAGTTAATCAGTAGAAACGTAGCTCGTCTTGTCGAACTTCCTCGCTACAAACCGAAAGAAGCGCGATACTGGACTCCCGACGAAACCATTCGGTTCCTCGATGCAGCTAGCTCCGACCCGCTCTATCCGATGTTCGTCCTGCTCATCCTCTACGGACTACGCCGCGGTGAAGTTCTTGGCATCAGGTGGTGTGATGTTGACCTCAGCCACGGTGTACTACGTATCCGGCAGCAAGTACAGCGGATCAACGGCAAACTCGAACAGATTGATCTGAAGACAGATTCCAGCAGGCGGGATGAGCCCTTGTTAACGAGAGCGAGAGAGGTGCTTTTGGATCAGCGCAGTATCCAAGAGTACTACAGAACCAAGGCCGGCAATGACTGGCAAGGCACTCATGATGATAACGAACTAGTTTTTACTAGCCGCACAGGCCGGCCCCTCGAGTCGCGCAATCTCGTTCGGTCATTCATGCGAATCTGTAATCGGTATAACCTACGACAGATCACAATACATGGATTACGTCATAGCAATGCTACGACCCAGAAGGATCTTCATATTCACTCGCGTGACATTCAGGCAATCCTTGGCCACAGCGACGTTCGCACGACAGGGATATATGAGCATGTTGATCTCATGAGTAAGCGGAACGCTCTACAGAGGGTTGAAGAACGTCTGTTCGCGACGGAGATAGATAGAATCCCAGTGGTAAAAAATACCGATTAACCAATTTGGCGGTAACTTTTTTACATTGGTTTCTACTATGCCAAAATAGGGTACACTAGAGCTAAATCCAGCACATGCGACGGAGGTCCTACATGGAAAACCTCGTCAATAGTAACCTCACCTTTGATGCGAATCAGTGGTGGGGATTATTTTTATTTCGGTCTCAAGACTAAACAATCTGTCTCAAGAGAGACAGGGCCTAGTTTGCCATATATCGCTTACTGTCACGACCCCCGTTAGCAACCTCCCTAATCTCACATAGAAGGCTATTTGACGGTAAGTTGACGGCAGCCGTTGCCGTCAGAATTACCGTCAGAATCGGCCTCATGTCCATGAAAATCCCAACAAAAGAAAATACCCACCCCTGATGGGTAGGTACTTTCCTTGGTGGCTCCTCCCAGACTCGAACTGGGGACACAGGGCTCTTCAAGCCCCTGCTCTACCAACTGAGCTAAAGAGCCAGATTGCATTAAGCTGTAGCTATTCTACTAGATTTGACCCTTTTTGCCAAGGTTACTTATGAATAATCTTACTAATCGTATCTGTTAGATCAGCCGGAAGTACAAATAGCGTCTTCTGGCTTGGCTTGGTAGAGATTTTTTCAAGCGTTTGAAGCGTACGAATGTTGATACCACCCGGAACCTTCGTAGGGATCGCTGCGACCTTTTCACCCTCAGCTTCTGCTTGCTTAGCCATGGCATGTTTCATATCTTGAAGCAATTCGATGTTCTGAACTTTGACATTTTCAACGTCAATCCCCCATTGATCTGCTCTCGCTGTGACGGCAAATCATCAAGATCAACATTACCTGCTACGTCACAAGGTGCAACTTTGATAAACTGACTCGTCGCATAGATATAATTAATGGTTTCAAGAACCGCTAATTAATACTTGGAATTGTCTCGACTTTGATTGTCGTATCTTCAAGGGCAAGAAGGATGAGACGTTCAATAAGCTGTGAATACGATACGCCAGCTTCGCGCCATAGTTTCGGATACATACTAATATTCGTAAAGCCCGGTATTGTGTTAATCTCGTTGACATACACCGTCCCGTCATCCGCGAGGAAAAAGTCGACACGTGAGAGTCCCCTGCATCCGAGGGCAGCATACACATCTCCGGCAATCGTACGAATTCGCGAGCGCACGGCTTCGTCAAGATCGGCTGGAATAATGACTTCAGAAGTGCTCGTAGCGGCATATTTAGCTTCATAGCTATAGAAATCTTCACTTGGCTTTACCTCTCCAACCGTACTTGTCTCGTGAGTAGGTGGATTGCCAAGCACAGCAACTTCAAGTTCGCGTCCCGTTATACCGCGTTCAATAAGCACACTATCGTCATGTTCATGAGCAATGGCTATAGCCTGAATAAACTCTTCTTCGCTGTAGACTTTACTGACGCCCACTGAGCTACCAGCATGTGATGGCTTTACGAACATTGGGCTACCAAGCCGCATGCTCAAATGATTAAAATCAGGGATAGGTTTGCCAACCCGGTGGACCTCATAGGGAGATACGACGATACCGCGCGCTTCAAGAATTTCCTTTGTTGCCACCTTGTCCATACAAATAGCGCTGGACGTCATATCACAGCCAACGATGGGTATATGGAGTAACTGCGCCAAGCCTTGAACACTGCCGTCTTCGCCATTTTTACCATGGAGTATCGGGAGAATAACATCGGGTTTAATAACACTGTTGTTCGGAAACGTGAGAAAGCTTTCACTGCCAAATACCGGCGCGAGTTGCGATGCTCCATGGGTATTAATTTCAGTGCTGAAATTATCGAGCAGCCACCACTTACCGTGCTTATCTATGTAGCCA
The DNA here is from genome assembly GCA_030445245.1 of Candidatus Saccharimonadota bacterium. Classification (GTDB taxonomy): domain Bacteria; phylum Patescibacteriota; class Saccharimonadia; order Saccharimonadales; family Saccharimonadaceae; genus RYN-404. Next base: position 646,336 of record JAUCSD010000001.1, read on the forward strand.
AGTAGTACGTCAAATTTGCTATCATCAATTGCGGCATAGACATTACGTGCTGAAGAAATCGAGACAGTATGTTCGGATGATTCACCGCCAAAAAGCAACATAACGGATGTACGGTTCATAGTCGTTATTGTATCACTTTGCATCATAATACTGTACTAACCGTTCCATGCCCGCCTTGATCGCCTCCTCTGATCGTCCAAAGCAAAGTCGTATGTGACCTTCACCGTTTATCCCGAATGCATCACCCGGTATGGCGACTAGCTTGCTCGCAAGCAGGTGCCTGGTCAAATCTCGTGAACTCTGCCCATTAGTCGCTTTTGGGAAGAAGAAATAACCGCCACGAGGCATGACGTAGGTCATATGGTCCGACAGCTTGTCCAGATAACTCGCCATTAGTTGACGACGCGCACCATAAAGCTGCGTGTTTTCATGAAGAATACGCGCACTCTGTTTAATAGCTTCGCAAGCTACATATTGTGAGATGACCGGGGCACAATTAACAAGCGTGTCGTGAATCGCGACGAGTCGGGCGATTCGACTTTGGTCAGCCTGAATGTAACCCACTCGCCATCCTGTCATTGCAAAATCTTTGGAAAAGCTCATCAGTCGAACAACAGTTTGTTTAAACTCAGGATCCTCGGCTGGCGAATACATTGACGTTTCGTCATAGAGCATATTACGATACACTTCATCAACAATCAGGGTTACACCAGCCGTCTTAGCAATCTCTGCCACTTCATGTAGCGTCGCCTCGTCATAGACTGAGCCTGTTGGATTATTCGGGTTACATAGTAGGATTGCGGCGGTACGCTTGCTGAGGCGACTTTTGAGCAACGAGACGTCAAGCGCCCAGTCATGCGACTCGACAAGTGGCACTTCGACCACTTCGCCGTTTGCCGTTTCGATGAGCTTAAAATACGCACCATAGACTGGTGTCGGAATGATGATTTCGGTGGCCTCACTGGATATTACGCTGCGCAGCACGACACTCAGCGCCTCGATAGCTCCTGCCGTTACAATGATCTCGTCGACATCATATTCCATACCCTGCTGAGCACATTGCTCGGCAATAAGACGACGCAGTTGCAAGAGACCTTGAGGATCTGAATATGCGTCTGCGTCACCGCGTTCAATCGTTTCAATTGCAGCTTGTCGTAACATCGGGTCGAGATGAGAGGAAGGGATGCCTTGACCAAGTGATATTATCATTGGATCCGCCCGAGCGGCACGTTCCATGTATTTAATTGCGTTTAGTTCCATCTTACTAGTATGCGTATTTCTAAATAAAATGACAAACATACGATAAATGTCATCATACCATCATCTGTTACGTATCTGTGAATTTAATTTTGTCTATTTTTATTAGAAATTATCATTTCTATTTGTTATACTGGACCAATGGAAGCATACCTTAAGGCCGCGCTCACTCAGCTTGAGTGCAATCAAAAGGAAATCCGCCTTTACCTTACCTGCTATAAGCTCGGTGCCTCTCGAATTGCTGAACTTGCTAAGGCTGCTCGTCTCCAGCGTTCGACCGCATATGTGATCGCTCAACAGCTACTCGCGAAACAACTTCTTATTCAGGATGATGGCCAGTACAATAAACTTTTTATAGCTGCTGAACCGGAGGTGATTATTCGTATGCTTGAAAATAAGAAACGTCTCCTCGCTCGATCAAGTATCGTGCTTAAAGATCACCTTGAAGAACTGCAAGCCTTGCGTCAAACCACCGATATATTGCCCCAAGTACGAACATACCGTGGCACGAGCGGATTACTTGCCGTATGGCATACTATCCTAAGCTCAAAAACTGAACTACTCATCTGGACAAACCAAGCCACAGAACGCCAATTATTTGCGAGTCGGCAGCACCACCAGTTCATAGATGAACGAATCGCCAAGCGTATTTCTAGCCGCGTTCTTACCGTCGACAATCCCGAAGGTCGTGAACTGCTTAGATCTGATACCGCCTCGATTCGAACAACGCGCCTGCTTCCAATGGCCACTACATTTAGTGCTGAAACGTATCTATTCGACAATAAAGTAGTCATCCTCGATTACAATACTGAAATTATTGGCATCGTCATCGAAAACAGTCTGGTGTATCAGGCGCAAAAAGCCATCTTCGAACTCTGTTGGCACACAGCAGATATTTCATCTAGCGCGTCCCATTAGTTCTTCACTAATCAACATATCATTGACTTTATGCTTATTATAGTGTATAGTTAACTAGTCAACATCGACAAATTGAGGAATGTGACATACCGTGTCTAAGCGTCGTGGCGGTCCCCAGTTCCACTGCAGTAGCCGGGCCATCGTTCTTTCCGAACGAAGAGTGCCAGTACAACAGCAGGAAGAAGAAACGCCTGCCGCTCCCGAGCAGCCGACGCGAGCGCGTGAAGTGGTATGTGGGTCACCTACATGCAACCTCTCGACGCCCACACACGGCAACACGTGCATCCACTGCGACACGAAGTTCACTCAGGAGCAGCTCTTCCCCCAGAAGCAGCTCACTCAATAACTGCCCCCGAGGTTCTATCCCTACTAGAGATTCCCCTTGGGGGTTTCTCACGCTATAATGAAAGTATGCAACGTATCCCTCTTGCCGAAAGAATGCGGCCGACGACACTTGATGAGGTAATCGGCCAAACTCATCTTTTAGGTGGTGGTGAAATTTTACGTCAGATTGTTCGCAAAAAAGAACCAGTCAGCCTTATTTTATGGGGACCGCCTGGAAGCGGAAAAACCACACTTGCCCGTATTATCGCTCATGAAGTACAGGCTGAATTCATCGAACTCTCGGCTGTTACCAGTGGTAAAAAAGATGTCGAAAAGGTGGTTGAACACGCCCGTCAAAATTGGAATCTACAACTACGCACCATCTTGTTTGTCGACGAGATTCATCGTTTCAATAAAGCCCAGCAAGATGCCTTTTTACCCCATGTTGAATCCGGCCTTATTACACTTATCGGCGCCACTACCGAAAATCCAAGTTTTGAAATTATCAATCCGCTCCTTTCGCGTAGCCGCGTACTTGTGCTCGAACCACTGAGCAAAGATGAGATTATAAGCATACTAAAACGTGCCGTCAAAGAGCTAAAAACCACCAAGAATATAACTCCCAAAGCTATCGATTACCTAGCAGAACTAGCCGGAGGTGATGCTCGCGTAGCGCTTGGTAACCTAGAGCTAGCCCTTTCTATGGATGAAAAGGTCACTCCGGAAATAGTGAAGATAGCCGCTCAAAAACGAATCCCTGGTTACGATAAAAAAGGCGACATGCATTATAACGTCATTAGTGCCTTTATTAAGAGTATGCGCGGTAGTGATATTGATGCAACACTCTACTACCTCGCCCGTATGATTGATGCTGGCGAAGATCCGAAGTTTATTGCCCGTCGTATGCTCATTTTCGCAAGTGAAGATATTGGACTGGCTGGCAATGGTGCACTCGGGCTAGCTCTTACTGCCTTTCAAGCAGTAGAGCGTGTTGGCATGCCAGAAAGTAATTACATTTTATTTCACGTTGCTACCGCCTTAGCTAAATCCGCCAAATCACGCCAAACGACCGACGCCATGGGGCGCGCAAAAGCGCTCGCAGCGCAGTATCCTGACGCCCAGGTACCACTTCACCTTCGAAATGCTCCTACGAAGCTTATGAAGGATCTTGGCTACAATAAGGACTACAAGTGGCAAGCAGACTTCAAACACGCCAAAGGCTTCCTGCCTGATGAGCTGGGTGATGAAAAGATATTCTAGCGGATATTACGAATAACGACGCCATGATATGCCTGCAGAGCAACAGAGTTGCCAATCATAGCATTATCTACGGCATGCGTACTATACATGATTTGTCCATCAATGCCTACGTCACGCATCGTAGGCTCAGCTGACATGTTGAGCAATATGAGAATCTGACTCTCGGTATCCTCACGGAAGTAACCGTATACAAACTCATCACTTCCATCCCATGGAGCATACGTGCCAAAGCGTAGCACATGCATATCACGAAGACTAAGCAGTGCTCGATACATATACAAGAACGAGGTTGGGTCATGTAATTCTTCGACGGCGTTTTCCGTCGTAAAATCACTCGCTATTGGCAACCACGGCTCAACGCGACTGAAGCCAGCGAATGGCTCGGCTGACCATTGCATTGGCGTGCGTTCAGGATCGCGCCCAAGACCAAGTCCGGGCGTCTGCTTCTCAAATGGATCGTGCACTTTATCAGGTGAGATAATCCCGTTTTTCATACCGATCTCATCACCGTAGTAAATAACCGGCGTACCAGGCAATGTTAATTGAAGTAGTCCAAGAAGCTTTGCTTGTTCTTTGCCGACGCGACTGACCAGACGCGGCTTATCATGATTCCCAAAACAATAAAACGGACGCGATTCGACCCCAATATCAGCCTGGAAGCGATCAATAAACTTCCTAAACGGCCCGGCACCGTACTCAACCTTGAAACCTTCGAAATTAAATGGAGCTGCTACATGCGGGTTTACTGCATAGAACTCTGAATACTGACTCTTAAGGTCAAGGGAGGCGTCCGGATAATCCTCGAAGAGAATAATCCTGTCTGGATAGCTTTCGATAACGTCACTAATTTGCCGCAGATGAGCAAACAAATGAACGCCATAGCGGCTAAACGTCTGAATCTGTGAAAGGTATGGATCCATCCCCTTACCTTCTTCGTAATTGGGGTTGAGCGGATTATCACGAAGATCTGGGTCCTTAGATATCCAGCGAACAGCATCAGCACGAATGCCATCGACGCCTATCTTTAGCCAGAAATGCAATACATCACACATGGCTTCACGGACTTCTGGATTGCTCCAGTTAAGATCCGGCTGTTTGGTGAGAAAACTGTGAAGATAATACTGCCCGCTAGCTGGATCAAATTCCCATGCGGATCCTCCGAAAACACTGAGCCAGTTATTCGGTGGCGTACCGTCCGGTTTAGGGTCACGCCAAACATACCAGTCACGCTTCTTGTTCTCACGTGATGACTTAGATTCCTCAAACCAAGCGTGCTCATCGGAGGTGTGGTTGGGTACATAGTCAATCATCACCTTAATGTCGCGGGCATGCGCTTCATCGATTAAGCGACTAAAGTCATCAAGGGTTCCAAATAGCGGGTTCACTCCACAATAATCGGTAATATCGTATCCGAAATCAGCCATCGGCGATGGATAAAAGGGTGATAGCCAAATAGCATTGATCCCTAACGAGTCAGGTTTACCATTTATATAATCGAGCTTTTCGGTAATGCCAGCAAGATCGCCAACACCATCACTGTTTGTATCCTTAAAACTCCGAGGGTAGATCTGATAAATACCGTTTACATTCTGCCATCGTTTCATATAAAAAATCACTTGTTTGGGTTGTTACTTCCTTAAGTGTACCAAATAAAGTATACGGGTGATACCAAGTTAGCATATGCGGAATCCGCTAGTTGCGCTACGTAGCATGTGGTATAATAATACTTAACCTAATGGGAACAATTATCTTATGAAAATTGCAATGATGGTACGTGCTTACCTTGTTTCACCCGTGTCTAATGATATCGCCTACTCACCAACCGGTGTCGCCGTAGCGATCGCCGAAGGTCTCGCAAAGCGCGGCCATGAAGTAACTTTTTTTGGTCCAGAAGGTACTAAGCTTGAGACTACCGTCGAGACTTGCAATGTTCGACCACTCGCAACAACCGCGAATCAATTGTTCGACATGGTAAATGTCACCGATCTTTTTAAGGATTACATACCAAGTCTTTACGACCAGTACATGACACGCATCATGTTTGAACGGGCGCGGGCTGGTGAGTTTGACGTCCTATTTTTTCACCACCCTGAATCTGCAGCGCCATATGCACGGCTTTATCCAGACGTACCTGTCGTATACACTCTCCACGATTATCTCGATTCAACACGTCGTCAGATCATGGAGATGCATACCTCACCAAACCAGCACTTTGTATCGATCTCTAATAGCCAACGTCGTGATGCACCAGACCTGAAATATGCAGGGACCGTTTATAACGGTATCGACACTGATGCCTTCGCGTTTAGTGACAGCCATGAAGATTACTTAATGTTTGCTGGCCGTATCGTTCCCGAAAAGGGGCTCAAAGAAGCCGTTCAAGTTGCCTTGCAAACTGGCAAACGCCTCCTCATAGCGGGTAGCACACTCCCTACTTCACAGTGGTATTTCGATGAATACGTTAAGCCGTTCCTGAGTGATAAGATCCTTTATCTTGGCATGATGGATCGTGACCAAATGGCTAGATACTACCAAAAAGCACTGGCGCTCCTTGTCCCTATTCAATGGGAAGAACCCTTCGGTCTGACTATGGCTGAAGCTATGGCCTGTGGAACACCGATTATCGCTTTCCGTCGCGGCTCCGTGCCTGAAGTGGTTGACGATACCAAAACCGGCTTTATTGTCGATAACACTTCTTCAATGATTGAAGCAGTTGAAAAAATTGATTCGATCAGCCGTAAGCAATGTCGTAAACACGTCGAAAACAACTTCTCTTTGACCCAGATGATCGACGGCTACGAAAAAGTACTGGCAAGTATCATTACGCCAGCCTCACCTGTTCGCGCTGAAACAAAGAAGATTATCCGAGGCCTAAAAAAGCTTTCAGGTAAACTACTCGTCAATAATCCCCGCTAAAGACGAGGATATAGATTTGCGACGCGACCGTCGTTTTCAGCTAACAATGCCGCGAGTACACCATTAGTCCAGCCGAAGCCGTCTTGCAGTGGGTATTCACCGCCACCACCAACGTTACCGACCTTAACCACATCGTATTTTTCAACCATCTTGCCCTTTTGAGAGAAGAGCTGAATGTTCGTTTCGATCCAGCGCTGACGAATCGTCTCAGCAAGTTGGTGATGACCATAGTTGCGTAGTCCTTCAATGACAATCAGCTGCAAGGGTGCCCAACCATTTGGAGCATCCCATTGCTGACCAGTCTCTTCAAGTGTCGTGATAAGTCCACCATCTTTGAGGAAGTCTTTCTCAATACGAAACGCTACAGCTGCAGCTTGTTTGGTAGTTGCAATCCTTGCATACAACGGAAAGACTCCGGCAAGCGTAAGCCGGCTCGTCTGCTTTTGTTTATGGAAGTTATAATCCATAAAGAAACCTTCTTTTTCATTCCAGCAGTATTCTTGAATTCCACGAACGCGTGCATCCGCAGCTGCTTGAAACTTGCGTGCAAGGAGTGGCTGACGCAAGATCCGATACGCTTCAGCGATAGTCTCTTCAAGTTGATACAGCAGACAGTTAAGATCTATTGGAATAACATCGGCGGTATGGATTGTTCGGATATCATTTGGATCTTCAAACCAACGTGAGCTAAAATCCCAGCCAGATTCAGCAGCAGCTCGTAGGTGTAAATAGAGGCGGTCTGGCTGTCGGTCTGGTGCACCATCAGCTGTTTCCATGTCCTCACGAAGCGATTCGGGACGCGGCGTAGTCTTATTATCGTAGTAACGATTGAGCAGAATGCCGTTAGGCATTTCAGCCACTCGCGCAAAAGCCCGGTTCTCACGCTTGTCGAGAGACTTACGACCCTTCATCCAGAAGCGGTATTCGAGAAGCATGTACGGCAGATATTCAACGAATGTACGAGTACGACCCTTGTGACGAGCAAGTAATTTTACCATATGCGAAAAGAATGGAGGCTGTGAACGACTTAGGAAGTATGTTCGGTTTGCCGTAGGAATAAAACCGAATTTACGAATCATATAGGTATAGTTCTTGACCATACCTTCAATCATGTCCCAGCGGTTATCTGAGGCAAGACCAAGCATAATGAAGTAGCTGTCCCAGTAGAACTGCTCGCTAAAACGACCACCGGGTACTACATAGGCATATGGCAATGCAATAAGAGAGCCGCGATCACGACGGTTTTTACGTTCGAGTACGTGCCACAACTCGGCAATATGTTGACGAGGAGACATCTCACTATTAGTATGGTAGGCCGTTTCATAACCACCAAACTCATAAAAATGACGTGACACAAAGTCGCGTAAATCAAAATTAGGATCTTCCTTAGCAACGATGTATTCTTGCTGGATTTGCTTCATACGACGACGAGGCACAAGATCGACAAACGTTTTGCCATCACCATACACTCGCCTGTTTTGAACATCCTCGAATAATTGCCCTAACGCCTCGTCTGGACTCTTTGAAGTTGGCAATAGGCCGCCAGTTGTAACAACGAATGTTGATTTAAGTTTATTTTCGCCTGGAAGTTTCGGTATTTTCATATGATAGTGTCTTTTGTTATGTAGTTAGTATAGTGCTTACGCATACGATAAGCAATGGCGCCCAGAGGTAAGATGCTGTAATTAACGCAATAGAAAACTGGCCCGGGTCATACCCGAGCCAGTTTTAGCCTGCTGAACCCGAGCCTAGTGCTTATTAGCACGTTTACGGAGGTTTGGATCAAGGAAACGTTTACGAAGACGAAGTGACTTAGGAGTTACCTCAAGTAGTTCATCATCTTCGATAAAGTCGATACTCTGCTCAAGTGAAAGATCAGTAAACGGAGTTAACTGAATTGTTCCATCACTTGAAGATGTACGCATGTTCGTAAGTTGCTTACCACGACATACGTTGACATCAAGATCATCACCACGAGTGTTCTGACCAACAATCATACCTTGATATACCGTTGTGCCCGGACCAACGAAGAGGGTGCCTCGTGATGCTGCGTTATCAAGTGCATAGGCAGTTGTTGAGCCAGCTTCAGTTGCCATAAGCGCACCAGTACGAGTCTTTTGAAGACGAGCACCAAGAGGTTGGTAGCCGTGCGGCAAACTATTCATGATGATCGTACCTTTAGTCGCCGTAAGAAGAAGGTTACGTAGACCAATCATAGCGCGTGTTGGCAGAACGTAGGTGCTACGAGACGTACCACTACTGGTCTGTTCTTGTTTAACCATAGCAGCTCGGCGGGTACCCAGTTCTTGGCTGACGGCACCTAGGAATTCTGGAGCAACTTCAACAAGCAATTCTTCAACTGGTTCTTTCGTAACGCCGTCTTCTTCGATCGTTACCACCTGTGGGCGACCGACTTCAAATTCAAAACCTTCACGACGAAGTGTTTCAATAAGGACTGAAAGGTGAAGTTCACCACGACCAGATACAACAAAACCAATATTTTCGTCTCGTACTCGAAGGCTCACGTTTGTCTCAAGTTCTCGCTTAAGACGATCGCCAATTTGACGAGAGGTGTTAAATTCACCTTCTTTACCCTTGAGTGGGCTTGTGTTTGGGCCAAGATACATACTTAGCGTCGGTGCTTCTATGTCAATCACAGGCAAAGCCTCTGGGTTTTCTTTGTCAGCAATCGTCTCACCGATGTGTGCGTCAGCAATACCAGTAATCGCGATAATGTCACCGGCAATAGCACTATCAACCTCTTCGCGAGCAAGGCCACGGTAACCAAATACTTTATCAATCTTACCGCTGACCAATGAGCCATCGCGCTTCATGAGAACGACCTGTTGATTTTTAGCCACGTTTCCGCGGGTAATACGGCCAATGGCGTACTTACCAAGGAATGAGTCGTACTGAAGAGAAGTAACAAGCAATTGTAGCGGTTTGTTAGGATCAACTGTTGGCGCTGGGATGTCATTTACGATAGCATCGAAGATGATTGAAAGGTCAGCATGCTCAGATGGGTTATCTGGGAGTTCTTTCCATGCCTTACCTTCACGACCAATCGCAAAGTACACTGGGTAGTGTAGTTGTGAATCGTCGACCGCAAGTTCTAGGAAGAGATCAGAGATTTCATCGATTACCTCATCGATGCGACGAGATGGCTTGTCAATTTTGTTAATGATAACAACTGGCTTAAGACCAAGCTCAAGAGCCTTTGATAGCACGAACTTAGTCTGGGGCATTGGACCTTCTTGTGCGTCAACGATAAGAAGGACGCCATCAGCCATGTTGAGCGTACGTTCAACCTCACCACTAAAGTCAGCGTGACCTGGCGTATCAATAATGTTGATTTTATAATCATCGTGATAAATCGATGTTTGCTTAGCGGTAATTGTGATACCACGTTCATGTTCTTGGTCACCACTATCCATAATAAGATCCTGGCTCATTTCAGCCTGGTTATCACGGAAGGTGTTGCTCTGCTTGAGCAACCCATCAACCAAAGTAGTCTTACCATGGTCCACGTGGGCAATAATTGCAATGTTGCGAATGTGTTTTTGGTCTATCATAAAAAATAATGCCCTTTATAGGCACTCCTCTGATTTAATTATAGCATATTTGATGTAAAAATAATAGTATCTACGGTGTACGAATTATACATATAGTATGTGTACAAATTCTAGAATAAGTGTTAAAATAAGTTGTCGAGATTCGGCTTAGCATACTAGTACGGAAGGTAAGGCTATGCATGGTTTGAATGATGTCATCCTTGCGGCCCCACCACACCTCTTCAAGGCTGTGGTGGTACCCCCCTGGATGACGCAGTTCGGTCTGGCGCTACTCGGCGTCGTCCTGTTCGACATGTGGGCGGATAAAATCCCGGGGGTCAAGGGGATCAACCGGCTCCCGCAGATCCTCACGCTGATCATGACGGCAACTGCAGTTTCAACGCTGCAGGACACCAAATTGATCGGCAGCCTGTCGCACAGGCTGGCGGAGCTGGCGGATAAACTGGGAGGTGCCCTGAGCGCCACCTGGAATATCACTGGCATCGTCGTCGCCGGCATCGTCGCCTTCATCTTCGCGCTCAAATACATGAACTCGGAGAAACTGTTCTGGGACGGCCTGATTTTTGGGCTGGTCATGACGGTGGCGGCGACACTCGTGCCATGGATCGGCAACGCTCTCGAGGTCTGGAGATACTCGATGCTCACGGGCATCACCAACATCTTCGTGATCATCGCCGGATGGATGGCGGATCGAACGATCTCGTAACAACCCTGTTCACCGTGAGCTCCGAGACAGGAGCTCACGGTGAACAGGTAAGAACCTTTTAGAAAGCGGCCCGAGCAGGGCTATTTTATTTTGCGTCTATTTCCATCTAAAGAATAGGCGTCGGTGACTCTAGGAGAGTAGAAAGTATAGCCTTTAGCTGTTGTAACTGCTCAGAGCTAAGTCGTTGATATTCCGGAAGTTGATATTCTGATAAAGCACCGAGGATTTGATATCGTATCTTTTCTCCCTCAGCCGTGAGTGTAATCATCTTAACGCGACGATCTTCTGGCTTCTCCTCGCGAACAATATACCCCTGACTTAGCAGGCGATCGACGATACCTGTTACATTTGAGGCATCACACGAGAGTGCGCATGAGATAGTGTTCATTGGAATCGGCTTTTTAGGATTCATAATACAAAGGGTATAAAGTTGCATAACGGTAAGATCATGTTGCTCACTAAGACGCATAAGACCATGCTTCGCTCGGAATACTACCTGCAGCAACATCCAGTACACATTATCGTTAAGGCCTGCGTTATTCATATTTACATTTTACCTTATTTTTTTTATTTTGCAAATTACTTGACTTGTTCAACCATATAGATTTAATATAGTTGATGTTATAAAGTATTCTATGAAAGGAATCAATGAAACAACATTCCAAATGGATCATACTGGCTCTTCTGGCTTTAGCTCAGTTTATGGTCGTACTCGACACTTCAGTGGCTAACGTCGCACTCCCAGCTATTCAAAAAGCACTGGGATTTGATACAAGCGCCCTGCAGTGGATCATTACCGCATACGCATTAACCTTCGGAGGCTTTCTGCTTCTTGGCGGCCGTGCAGCCGACCTATTCGGTCGTCGGCGCGTACTGCTCACAGGTATTGCCGGATTTACTATCACCTCACTCCTGATTGGTATCGCTCAATCACCTGTGGAGATTATTGCTTTTCGTGCCCTACAGGGTATGATGGCTGCGCTTATGTCACCAAGTGCACTGTCTATCGTGCTGACAACATTTCGTGAGGGTAAGGCGCGCAACACGGCCATTGGCATCTGGACGACGGTCGCCGCAGGTGGAGCAGCTACGGGACTTCTCGTCGGTGGACTTTTGACCCAGTACCTTAACTGGCGTTGGAACTTCTTCATCAACATTCCTGTTGGTATCCTCACGATAATCGGTATCGTGCGATTCGTTCCAAAGCATGAATCGACCGCATCACATCGTCATCTTGACCTTCCGGGAGCCGCACTTGTAACTGCTGGTCTTATGACTTCCGTCTATGCGCTTACCGAGGCACCGAAATGGGGTTGGCTAAGTACTAACACGCTCGGACTCCTAGCAATTGCCGTCACCCTCCTCGTTCTATTCTTGCGCAACGAATCACGCGCTTCTCACCCATTAGTACCACTTTCAATCTTTAAGATTCGTAACGTTTCAGGAGCTAACGCACTTGTCATGCCTCTTATGGCCGGCATGCTCGGTATGTTCTTCCTTTTGTCTCTCTATGTTTCAACAGCTATGAAATATACTCCCGTAGAGACTGGGCTTAGCTTCCTACCGTTCCCTATTGTTCTTGCGATTGTCTCGAATATCGTCCCACGTTTTATCATTCCTAAGCTTGGATTCAAGCGTATCCTCGTTGTCGGAACACTACTTGTGAGCCTCGGCCTTATCTGGCTTAGCCAACTGACGCTCACGAGCAGCTACGTCGTAGGTATACTTCCCGCCATCCTGCTTATATCTGCCGGCATGGGACTCAGCTTCGTATCTGTGACTATTGCCGCAACTTCAGGCGTACCGTCGCATGAGGCTGGTCTTGCATCAGGACTCCTTAATACTTCCCAGCAAATGGGCGGCGCCCTCGGACTTGCTGTTTTATCAGGTGTTGCCACATCATTCGCTGAGTCGAGTAAGGAGAGTAGCCCTGTTGCAGCACTACTTAGAGGCGACAAGGCGGCATTTGCTGCAGCAAGCATCATTACGCTCGTAGCAATGGCCGTAGCGATAGTGGTGGTTCGCGACAAGAAACGACCAGATCAAAATAAAATAAGCGAGCCTGTCGTTGCTCACTAGATAAAGATTCCTGTACATAAAAATAGCACACTGCATATGGTGTGCTATTTTAGTATCTATTTAAAAAAATGTCGTATGTGGTGGAGCATATCGGATTCGAACCGATGACCTCTTCCATGCCATGGAAGCGCGCTAGCCAACTGTGCCAATGCCCCAAACTCCTGGTTATTGTAACAAAAGCTCGCCCCTATTCCTAGAGGCGAGCTTCATTTTTCAGCTGCTACGCGCCCACCCGGGGCACGGTTTTGTTTTCAAACTGTTTGTTTTATACCAAGAGGCTGCCCCTTGGCGTACCAGCTTAAAGACTATTATGCACCGTTATCAAAAAATGTACAAGCTTATGCTAGTAGTTTTATACAAAACATGCTTAAATAATACATGTTCAGAAGCACACGCGTATTAATGGCAAAAGGCGGGCGCTTACCTCTTACAAGGTAAACTCTCTTCTTCGCACACATCGCAATAAGCACAAGCGGTCGATCTGACGATAATTAGAATCAGATATAAGAAGAAAAGAGTACCTACAATTATGGCACAACAAAATCTATTCATTGGTAGCCTTGCTTACAGCACTACTGATGACACACTTAAAGCATTTTTCGAACAAATCGGTGAAGTTGAAAGCGCACGTGTAATCACTGACCGCGACAGCGGCCGTTCAAAGGGCTTCGGCTTTGTTGAATACAAAAACGAAGCAGACAACCAAAAAGCTGTTGATCAGCTTGATGGCAAAGAACTTGATGGTCGCGCAATCAGCGTTGGCCTAGCTCGTCCAAAAGAAGACCGACCTCGTCGTGACTTCGGCGGCAGCAACGACCGTGGTGGTGACCGTGGTGGTAACGGTGGTGGTTCATTCCGTCAGCGTAGCTGGTAGTTTCTACCGTTCACAATAAAATACCTCGTCCTAGCGACGAGGTATTTTATTTAGCATCGCTATCGAGTTGAGACTTGAACATCGTATAATAAGCACCGCGCTTCTCGACTAGTTCACGATGCGTACCTGATTCGACAAGTCTGCCTTCTTTGAGCATATAAATAACGTCTGCCCGCTTAACAGTAGTAAGACGGTGACTGATCGTGATTACCGTACGCTTTTTATCTGCAAAAATGTGTCTGAATATACGATCCTCAGCTAATGCATCGATGGCGGAGGTTGGCTCATCAAGAATAATAATCGGGCTATCGCGGTAGAAGTTGCGTGCGAGAGCCAATCGTTGCCACTGCCCGCCGGATAGATCAGTCCCCACATTGCCTTCGTCGTCTTCCATCCATGGATGGACATAGCTATCAATACCTCTAGGTAGCTTCTTTATGAACTGCGCAGCCTCAGCACGTTCAAGTGCTTGATCGAAACGAGTTTGGTCGAATGGAGCGCTGACATCACCCAAATAGACATTATCCTTTGCCGACGCAAAGCTATACGATGTGTAATCTTGCCTGAGGACACCGAGCAGTGTATGCCAGCTCGCAATATCGATTTCCCTGAAATCGATATTATCGGCATACATACTTCCACTGGTTGGTTGATACAGTCCAGTAATGATTTTAATGAGCGTTGATTTGCCTGCCCCGTTTTCACCAACGATTGCAATATGTTGATGTTCCTTGAGCGTTAATGATACATCTTCAAGTACGTTCTGTGTGGAGGCTGGATACTTGAAGGTAACATCACTTAGTACTAACTCATTCGGCGCAGAGGTAAGTCGCTTTATACCCGTCGCAAATACTGGTAGCTCCATAAACTCTTGATAATCAAATAAATTGACCAGATCTTCATCAATTGTACTTATCTGAGAGACAAAGCTACTTGCTCCACCAAGCGCTCTGCTTACTACTTGCTGCACATATAAGAATTGACCAATGGGTTGGGTGCGAGCAATAATTTGCGTTACCGTAAATAACAGAGCTGTCACCTCGGCACCAGCTTCGAGCACATCAGCACCGAGACGTTTAAATATATATTTTCTTTCAAACTCAATACGAGCCTTTTCATCACGA
The DNA here is from genome assembly GCA_030445245.1 of Candidatus Saccharimonadota bacterium. Lineage (GTDB taxonomy): Bacteria > Patescibacteriota > Saccharimonadia > Saccharimonadales > Saccharimonadaceae > RYN-404. The sequence continues at coordinate 661,366 of JAUCSD010000001.1, forward strand.
TCACGAAGATCCATACGAAGATTAAGCAAGTATCGCACGAGTGAATACAATCGCAGCTCCGCAATATACTGGGGCTGGAATAGATTCCACTCGATCTGACCTTTCGCTCGACGTGTTTCGACGTTTTCATTCCAATGTTTCGCTTGCGTGCGCGAAAGCTTGAATTGTATGTAAATACCTGGGATAACAGCGAGCAATACAATAGCACCGAGCCACCAGCTAACAAAAATGAGCGCTATAATACCTGCAACCATGGTTATAAATTGAGATACGATACTCGTCAGGTGATCAAATATATATGCAAAAAATTGCGAAAACTTTTTCGCTCGATCGTATAGATCCGCCGTGTGTTTGTCGTCATAGCGCCAAAAATCAAGCATCAGAAAATGTTCATACATACGATCACTAATGCCCGCCTCAACCTTATAGCGCATGACCTGCGTGAGATACTGCTCAACACTACGCCAGACCGTCATAACGATGCCCAGTGCAGCAGTAATAATCACATAGACAATAGCTTGCTGTCCAGCTGGCTGACTGCCAGCATACGCTTCCGCAAGAGCGGTTGTGGTGAGCGCGGCAAAGTATGTGACAGCGAGTGGTAGGATCGCGGTAATAAAAATACCAAAAACTTGCACAACAACCATTACAGGCGCAGCAAGAAATGTAATCCTAGCAACGCGCCCAATAGCAATGATCCGTTCTTTGACCGTTAATTTGCGTTCTTTATCTTTTTTTGTAGCCATAATGTGTTCCCTGAGTATACACCGCTAAAGGCTTCGAAGAAATGATTGCAGTTTAGCGATCGGTTTAATCGTCTGGTATACGGCCTCATTTTGTTCAAGTATTAGTTCGGAGCGAGTCTTATCCTCGTAGCCTTGAGGACAAAAAATCTTATCCCAGCCAAAGCCGCCCTCACCTTTTGGATGCGCAGCAACCGTCCCGTCAATTCCACCGTGTAGGAGTTCGAGCCGCGTACCATCATAGTAGCCAAAGACGCATTCCGCCTTCGCGGTACGATCATCGAAACCATCAAGCATACGACATAATTTCTCAAGTCCATCTTCTGCCTCAACAAAGAATTTAATAAAGGGGCCAGGTAAATTACCGAGAGCGGTGAAGCTCAATGAAACATCCTCTACTAATACTGGGCAACCGGCAATAGCATAGGCCTGCTTTACTTTATGGGTTACGATCTCATCGAGATCAATCGATTGAATTTCATCGAGATCAATTTTGCGGTGTTCTAGTTTAATACCGAGGAGCTTAGCTAGGTAATCTGCTTTATGCTGATTACCAGTAATAAAAACGGGCATGGCCTCAGAGTGAGTGGTCATTACTTAAATATCCCAAGCGGTGAGTGCAACCACGACATATGAAGCTGTAGAACGGTATCAAATATACCGAACATATTCAGCAACCAGAGGGTTGCGAGTACGATAGCCCCTGTCAGAGCCAGTATAAGGAACCTAACAGCGACATGCTGTCGCTTTGACCATTCAGTCCACATATCATATTTATGACGCGCATAATCGAGTACACGTTCCGCCCAAGTAAATTCAGTAGCGAGAATAGCCAGACCTGCAAATACGATCAGCCAGCCGGGTCCTGGATATGGAATAGCTATTATTCCAACAATGATCACAACACCCCCGACAATAGCCGTGGCGATTCGTTTTATCTGTTTTCTTGTACGTTGCATGTTCTTATTGTAACTGACTTCTCTATAGAGTAGTACTTCTCCGTAGGGCTACTCGCTCTTTCGTCGCAAAGTGGCGACACCAAGAAGCAATGCTCCGAGAACAAAAACAACAACCACAAGGAGATCACGCCAGGCATCAGCTGTGATATCCGCATGGTGAACGATTAAATTCAGTGCATCAATAGCATAAGTAAGCGGCAGACAGTACGCAATCTTTTCAAGTAAATCTGGCATCTGAGAAAGTGGCATTAATAATCCACCAATGAGGATCTGAGGAATGACAAACGCAGGCATAAATTGTACCGCCTGAAATTCACTGCGCGCATAGGCGCTCACAAAGAGACCGAGCGCCGTACCGAGCAGTGCGTCGGCCAGAGCCATGATAATCAAGAACCAATCAGGACCCTGCACTTCGAGGCCAAAGCCATAGAGTAGCAGCAAGCTTGCAAGCAACGCCTGAAAGACGGCCAATATGCCAAAAGCAATCATATACCCTACAAGCAGATCGAACTTAGCAATTGGAAGTGCCATTAGTCGCTCCATAGTACCACCAGTTCGTTCACGTAATGTCGTAATCGATGTTACGAGAAACATAACGACGAATGGGAAGACGCCGAGAAGCGCAGGCGCAATAGAGTTGAACACTGTCAAATTTTGATCGAACAGCCATCGCAATAATCCGAGGAGCACGCAGGGAACGACAAAGATCAAAGCTATTGTTCGTCGGTCGTGCGACAATTGTTGCAGGATACGGCGCGTTGTCGCTATAGTTGCGCGTATATGATACATTATGCCACCTCCTGGTGTGTAACCATCTGAACAAAGGCCTCTTCCACAGATTTTGTGTGTGTTGTCTTAAGAAGACTCTCACGAGAGTCCTGCCACAACAACCGACCATCTCTTAGAAGCAGTAGCGACTGACACTTCTCCGCTTCATCCATCACATGACTCGATATTAATAATGTCTTGCCTTGCGCCGCGAGCTCAGCGAACAATTGCCATAACTCTTGGCGTAATATAGGATCAAGTCCGACGGTCGGCTCGTCGAGTACGAGAAGACCTGGATCACCGAGTAACGCAACCGCGAGCGAGACGCGTGCCTTCTCGCCACCAGATAAACTCGCCGTAAGTTGCTTGCGTTTTGAGTCGAGTTTTACTTTATGAATAATTTCATCTATCTGTATGTTTGTAGCACCTGTCAGTACACCAAAATAACGTAGATTTTGAATAACCGTTAAGTCATTATATATGGCGGGCGCTTGGGTAACGTAGCCGATTTTACGCCGCAATACTTTATCACCCGCTACTTTTCCGAGTACTTCAAGGTTTCCCTGGGTGACTTGCTGAACACCAACAATAGCTCGCATTAATGTCGTTTTTCCGGCACCACTTGGACCGACAAGCCCAGTAATGGAGCCCGCCGATACGGTAAACGTAAGCTCACTTAAAATCTGGTCACTGCCCTTTTTTATAGCAAGCTTTTCAGCTCGTATACTTGCTATCGTAGCCATGCTCTTATCGTTCCCCCGAGGACGCTCTTTAGATTGTCCAGACTGGTCTGCTTATAATAATTAGGGAGAACAACCATAGTTATCGTAATGGCAAATATAACCGCAAAGCCACACATAATTGATGGGATACCGGCAACAGTCGCTGGATCAATAACATTCGCTGTAGTGGTAGGGACGATAAAAGCCATATAGCCGAGGGCAAACCAACGAAGCGCTTTTTGCTTCGATACTGACTTAAGCGCTCGCGCCGCTTTCCATGCGTATCCCACACCGACCATTAACCAGCCGTAGTAATACGCAGCGTACGGCAATGTCGCCCATGGTGCGATCGTAAAGATAACATAGTTACCAAGACAGAGCTGGCTTTGCATACCATGACCAACAAAGAGAAATATACCAGAAAAAACCGCTGCACTTGCATAGACTGCGCCAACAAGAAATGGTCGCTTTTGACCTGCAAGTCGCGTCGCCATATGGAGACCGAGTGGAGGTAATAGCGTAATTGCCACATAACCGATCCGAGCCCAAGTCAGACTATCGACACCCCACGCGCCTTCGCAGACATTGTATTCAGCTAGTTGGAATACAGCCAGCCCTGCAAGTGTAGCTATTGCCAAGCGTGAAACAGCTGTTAATTTATAACGAAAAATAACATATACGGCAAAGGTAATCTCGATAATGAACGTTGCCAGCATAATTGGAGGCGAAAAACAGTAGAGTGTATTCGGTTTAAGATAACGCATATGTTAAAACCATAGTATCACAATGCACGGATTGACGTTTATATTTGCGTATAACGACTCGCTACTTGTTGGATAATTTTGTGAAACGAGAGACTATCTTACCCGCTATTTCAACCGTTTCCGTAAACATACTTATACGGGCGCAACCAAATATCTGGCTGCCCTTCATGTTCGTATATCCCTAAGCAAGTGTGGGAATATCTTTAAATTCATCCGTGTCAGTCCTTATTGTAGTAAGCTATTGAGTTCTTGTTCATCAATGATTTTCGTTCCGTATTCCTGGGCCTTCTTTAACTTGCTAGCGCCCACTTTTCCTCCCGATACGAGATACGTCGTATCTTTAGCGACTGAGGTCTGGAATGTACCGCCTAGTACGCGTATTTTATTAGCCGCTTCGTCCCGACTCATTGTTTCAAGACTTCCCGTGATCACAATGTTGACACCGGTAAGCTTCCCTGACACGTGGACGTAGCGTGGAGCAACACCAACCTCTTGGAACTTATCAAGCAAAGCTTCGTTATCAGGATCGGCAAACCAGGCAATGATACTTTCAGCCACAACGGAGCCAACTCCATCAATTGCAAGCAAAGCTTCGAGTGTCGCTTTCTGCAGTGCGTGGATTGAATGAAATATGCGCGCTAAATCTACAGCCGTTTGCGCCCCGACGTGGCGTATGCCTAGACCATATATAAATTTATCCAACTGCGGCTGTTTCTTATCGGCAATCGCCGCGATAAGTTTGCTGGCTGAAATTTCAGCAAAACGGTCAAGCTCAAGAAGTTGTTCTTTCGTAAGGAGATAGATATCCGCCAAGTCCTTAACTAATCCAGCGTCAACGAGGGCCACAACATTTTTCTCACCTAGCGTATCGATATCCAATGCGCCCTTACTAGCAAAATGCTCGAGAGCTTTCTTAAGAAGCAAAGGACCTGTCGCACCTTTAACTCGATAGACCGCCTCACCTTCGGGTCGCTCAAAAGTAAGTTCTGGGTATTGCTCGGCGAGAACCTTTTCATAGTTAAAAGATCGCGCTGTCTTTGGACGCAGCTCTAAGACTACGCTCTCTACCTGGGGAATAATATCGCCAGCCTTAAAGATAATGACCGTATCACCAACACGAATATCCTTACGGGCAATCTCATCCGCGTTATGAAGACTGGCGTGCTGAACAGTAGTACCTGCTACAACTACGGGATCAAATACAGCCACGGGAGTTGCTGCACCCGTCCGGCCAATACTTATAACAATATCCTTAACAACGGTTGTTGCCTGTTCAGCGGCATATTTATACGCGACAGCGGCACGTGGCTGTTTGCCGACGACGCCAAGTTCTGCAAACTGGGCACGATCATTTACTTTTATAACAAGACCATCCGTATTAAATGGTAGATCGTTACGTTTTTTGTCCCATGAGTTAACGAAGGCCATGACGTCACTTACGTTGATGAAAACGCTCGCCTGCATATTGCGATTGAGTCCAAGGGCGGTAATCGCCTGATAGGCAAACATATTTGTCGGCACCTCACGGGGATCATCGCGCTGCAAATCATACGCCCTAAAGTGAAGCGGGCGGGCGGCAACAAGTTTCGGGTCAAGCTGACGTATTGTTCCCGCTGCTAGATTGCGAGGATTGGCAAATGGCGGTTCATTGGCCGCGATGCGCTTCTCATTAAGTTTTATGAAATCCTTTTTAAGCATCACGATTTCACCGCGAATTTCAGTTCGGCCAACGAGGAACTGCTCAAAACTCGGTTCGTCCCTCAATCGAAGTGGCACGTTTTTAATCGTTCGAACATTTGCCGTCACGTCTTCACCGATAAAACTATCACCCCTTGTTATGGCACGAACTAATACGCCATCCTGATAAATAAGTGCACAGGCAAGACCGTCCATTTTAATGTCCGCGAAATATTCATGAGTGCGACCTGGCAATAGCTTATCCATGCGTACGACCCAGGCTTCAACCTCACCTTTGTCGAAGACATCGTTAAGGCTTAGCATACGGCTACTGTGTTCTATTTTTTTAAAGCCGCCAAGAAGTTCGTTGCCTACGCGTTGAGTTGGACTATCCGGTGTAACAAGTTCCGGATGTGCTGCTTCGATTTTCTTCAGTTCACCAAACAGGCTATCGTACACTCCGTCGTCAACTGATGGTTGATCAAGTACATGATATTCATAGCTGTATCGATCTAAAACCTGTCGGAGTTCTTGCGCGCGTTGTTCAGGCTGGAGCTGCATCGTCATCGACTACCTTTCGATACAATAGATAGATGTAACTTGCCGCCCAAACAACCGTCAACGTGCTCATAATGAGCAACGCGATTGGAACCATCGGGAGCCACTCAATCGCTGGCAGAATACCCTTGAGCCAAGTATCAAATACGATAATCGGTATCATAACAACCAACCATATGATCACTACCATCAAAATAAGCCAAAGAATCCGGAATAGGATTCGAACACGTCGACCTATCACTAAATCACCGGCTGTTTTAATTGCCTGCATCGGATACATACCCGGAAGTGTCACAACCACAAGGGCTATAAGCGTGCTGGATACCCAGTAGAGCGAGAGCGCGCCTAGAAGTGTCGCACAGGCCCAGAACAGCATCGACTCAATTCCATTGTCGAGTAGTCCTGTATTCGCAGCCACACCAAACCCAACTACAGCTAGCGCTACTGGCAGAAGCTGTATGACAAGAAGCAACCCAACAAGAAACGTAGGGAGTACCGGTGACCCTGCCGTATATAGTCCATCACGCAGTTTCGGTTTACGGCCTGCTAGGATAGCACGCAAGAGAACCACTGTTGTTAGCCAAGTAAACAAGATTAATAGAACAGCATATATTTGCTGAGCTGGTGTTATATCTTGACCTGTCGCGCCACCAGTAATACCCGTAATCAGGAGAAGACTCGCCTTGCCTACCTCACCCATATTACCCTTAAATAATTCACCTGTTGTACTGCGTAATGTATCACCAAGTTGGCTATACACATCCTGAGAGGCTATACCGACGAGAGCTATAGTAAGAGTTGCGTAAATAGCAATGAGTAAAGCAAATAATTTTTTCTGCTCCCAAAGCGTCCTACGAACATGAGCCGTAAACGCCCAGTAACCCGGTAGTTTTAATGAGCGTGTATAATCGCGCCTTAGAGTACGGCGAAAACTACGGTGGGGACGTCGCATTGATAAACCTTGCATTCGTTGAGCCATCTTTTTGAACGGCAGAGTAATTTGAGATCGCACTCTATGCCAAATATTCGCATCTAGCTGTAATGCTACGGCCACCGGCTGCTTAGTCTTGCGGTTCGTTTGTTTCGATGAAGTTGTCGCTTTTTTTGAGGTTGTCATATAGTTAAAACTTATTCGCATTCTGTCGCAAACGTGCGATTCGTTCTTCAAGCGGAGGATGAGTACTGAATAACTTACTGAAAAAACCAGGCTTGAGGGGGTTATTTAAAAATAAATGTGCTGTTGAGGTATTTTGTCGTTGCATTGGACGACCATATTGCTCCAACTTCTCGAGTGCACTAGCGAGTCCTTCGCTATCTCGCGTTACGAGAACACCACTAGCATCAGCTAAATATTCACGCTGACGACTAATAGCAAGCTGCACAATAGCAGCAATGATTGGGGCGAGAATAATCAGAATAACACCAACAACAAGAACGATGGGATTAGCATTGTTTTCTCGACGATCACTAAAAAAGAACATACGAAAAGCAATATCCGACAATAGACCAATCGCACTTACAAGGCCAAAAGCAATCATACTCACCCGAATATCGTAGTTACGCACGTGACTGATTTCATGAGCCATCACCGCTTCAAGTTCTCGGTCATCCATTACTTCCAGAATACCCGTTGTTGCTGCTACGATCGCATGTTGCGGATCGCGACCAGTCGCAAAAGCATTTGGAGCAGGATCATCCATGATATAGACCTTCGGCATTGGCATGCCGGTTGCTATTGTTAAGTTTTCAACAATGCGATAAAGACGAGGATTATCTTTTTTCTCAATCTCGTGTGCGCCTGAGACTGCCACGGCAAGTTTACTGGCTATGAAATACTGGATAAGCGCGTATATGAACGCAACACCTATTACCCAACCTGCAATCGAACGATTACCGTACGCATAGCTAACCGCCCATCCGATAGCCCCAACTATGCCAATAAACACGGCCATGATAATGACCGTGTTTCGTTTATTGGTTGCAATCGCGTTGTACATATATTAAGGAAGATACTTTCTAGAATTGAACGTCTACTGGTTTTTCAACTGACGCCATGTCTTCAACTTCAAAGAACTCACGTTGCTTGAAGCCAAGCATACCGGCGAAAATGTTATTCGGAAAGACTTGAATTTTAGTATTAAGATCACGAACTCCACCATTATAGAAGCGACGAGAAGCTTGAATTTTGTCCTCGGTATCGACAAGCTCTTGTTGAAGTTGTAGGAAGTTTTGGTTAGCTTTTAGATCTGGGTAAGCTTCAGCTACGGCAAATAGACTTTTCAATGCGCCTTCAAATTGGTTCTCTGCAGCAGCAGTCTCTTTAACACCCTGAGCATTGAGTGCATTCGCACGAGCTTCGGTTACCTTTTCAAAAACACCCGATTCGTGAGCTGCATAGCCCTTAACGCTATTAACAAGATTCGGGATAAGATCAAGACGACGCTTAAGTTGGACGGTAATGTCGCTCCAAGCTTCATCTACACGAATCTTAAGTGTTACGAGTCCGTTATATGTCATCCATACGAATATCGCCAGCACGGCAATAATTCCAAGTACAATCCAAAGTGTTGTCATTTTCTTAAAATCCCCTTATACCTTCTTGTTCTATTGTGCTTTCATTATACCATTTAGAGACAAAAAATTCGACCCTGATGGGTCGAATTTCATTTACAAATTGGTGCGCCTTCGTCACAACCTTTCAAACACAAGATCACCCCTGTTGAGACTACTTTCAGAACGAGGGGAACAGGGGTCATTCAAACCCTCAGGGGCCAGTTTTAGTGGCTCCTTCGCAGTGTCAGGTCACGAGGAAAAAGACTCTTTTAAACCACTGCCTACCCTCAATACCGCCATCGAGCAGGCCGATGTTACCGACCCGCATACCGTCCGATTGCACGTCAAAGAGAACCGGAAGCTATCGCCGGCTCAGGTGGATGACCTTGTTTGTGCCTATAAAGCTGGGGTGTCGATGCTGGCACTCAAACGCCAGTACCGTGCCCATGAGCAGACAGTACGCCGGCACTTGCTCAAGCGAGGTGTGGTGCTGCGACCGAAGTCCGCGTTCACGGATGCACAAGAACGAGAGGTGGTGCGCTTGTATGTAGAAGATAAGCTGCCGATGGCGCAAATTGCTCCGCGGTTTTGTGTGACGGCTGGAGGGGTGAGGAAGGTTTTGGTACGACGAGGATGCGAAAGGCGATCAGGGCACTCAACTTCTTAATGTTATTAGCGCTTGATTCTCGGTGGATGAAAAAGTACTAATATCCCACACGTGTTATAAAACTCAATCCACATCCACCCAGTGCCCTCTATGTCAGAGGCCGGAGAGCCTATGTAGCTGATGTGACCAGGCCATATCTGACCAAACAAGGCACCACTCGCATTTGCTTTTTCTACCATGTTCTTAAGAGGTTCACTAAGCGTCTCGATCGAAATACCATGAAGTTGCATCATCTTCTTGTCCGTCCAGCAAATTTCCGGTCGACCCGGTTTAATACCTGGAACGTTTCTAATAAACAGACCCTGGGCCATCTTACTCACGTATCGATTTAACTCTAAAACGTGCTTCTTACTTCCGATTACTTCGACATAAGGGGTGCCGTCCTGGATAACATCGAGACTATGCTGGAAATCACGGGCTAATGTTCGTGCAAGCTTGTAGTCTCGTACTTTCCTTCCCATGCCTATGAGATCTGCATACTGTTTTTGTTCTTGAGAAGGATTGAGGAGATCTCTTTTTAGGATCCCTTCCGCCACAGGGTTTGTGCTCGAAATGAAGAGGATCCTCATCTTAATTCGCTCATCGATCATAGATTTTCCATTGTTACATCCAGGATGAACAGGAAGTTGAGGCCTACATCCCGCGCCCTTAGGAAACATACTATTAGGAATAATGTGATCTTTACTCAACATACCCTTAAGAGGCTTCCCACAAAGGTAGCAATCCGTAAGGTGCAGATCATTGTATTTCGGATGATTTATCTCGTTATACATAAGAATTTCGATCGACCACTTGTACTAACGCAAGTGGCATTCATTTGGGTGTTCTTTCATATTCATTCCGCTAATAGTACGCTGGGAAATCTCCATCAAACAATCGATCCCACCAATAAAATGCATCGGTCTCCCTGCCGCTTTCTCTCGCTTCAAGCGCATTACCAGCACGCCCAACTGCAGTCTTAAGTTTCGAGAGAGCTTCCCGATGATTAGCGTCGGAAGAACAGGGGCGTATCCGACCAGTCATACCTGTAGGGTCATTCATATCCGCCAATGAATGGTTCAATAACGAAGTGAGAAGACGTTTCAAATCGATTGGATAGAAGATCAAGCTTTCTCCGTTCATGTACTGAGCAGCGCGCATCTCAAGATAGAAAGACGAGATAGGCACATTACATTGGTACTTCCAGGCCTTGACCAAGCGCGCAAGCTGCTTAACGCCGCCCTCTATTCCCTTCCTTTTGTTAGACGCGGTAACATATAAAAGATGTGCTTTCGGAGTAGATTCCATCCATTCCGTAGTCACACCGGGGATATCGTAACGCATTTCTCCACCACCCAACGTGAGACTCGGATAGGCAGGTATCAATTCGACACGTTCATACCCTCCGCCGAACTCAAGCACAACTGCGGGCCGCGAGATATGAATATAGGTATTTGGAAAGCGTTCCTGCATTGTATTCTTGACCGCAGTAAGCACCGAGGTGCCAAGCCTAGGCTTCGGGGATTTTAAGGAAATAAAATAGTCTACATCACTCCTGCCACTGACCCCCGTTCCATGCCTCCAGCTACCACTTTCGTACATCCGGTACAAACCAAACCTATCCTCGAGCTTTACTTCAATCGAGGCCCTATGAGAAGACGCTTTGGCTCGCTCAGCAACCGATGGAGTCAAACGTGAGAGATATATACTAAAAGCTTCATTGACTGTTTTAGCCATATTAAGCCTCCTGGTCAACGGCATAGTCTTGGCCGCCTTCTTTATACAGGTTCTTTCTAGCCCGACGCTTCGCGAGTTGACTCGGCACGTCAGCAGTTTTGTTCAATTCATCACGCGAGTTCGTTATGCCATCAACAGCCTGTCGGGCTTGATCGTAATTGTATTTAGCTAAATCGATCATGGCCAGCTGCCGAGCCTCCGTTTGCAACTGAAGATATGCATTTCCCGAGCTTTGCGTTTGCGTCATACGCCGAGTTGCATTGACCGTTGTAAGTGTTGCACTCAACGCGGCTGAAAATAGTGCTAAGCCACCGCCGATCACGGACCCCGAAACACCATTAATATTCCAATCATCACCGCTACTAAGAATAGCGCTACCGGCAAGAGTGGCGGCGACTGCCGCAGGAACACCCAACCAATAGTTCAATGTACGCCATATCTTGGCTTGCTCAAATTGCGCTTGTGCCGAAAACTCAGCGCTTTCGTGAATTCGCAACACTTCTTGGCCAATCTGCTTTAGACCCACATCAACCCTAGCCGGCAGAGCTAAACTCTTGCGTTTACTCGGTTTTTTTCGCCAGAGATTCCAGGTCATACCCGCCTCCTAATATTCTAGTAACGCTAGTAGATTATCGGCGCCGGTGGAGTCAGGTTGAGTGCGGATGTAATCCGGCGCGTTGAGGCGGTGCACGGTCTCTACATATGCATAAAGCCTTCGATCTTGCGAATAGACGACTGCGACATGAGCGGACGAAGCATCGAGCCACTCAACAGCCTGTTGTCGCGTCATCTTCTTACGCGTTCCGTCAGCATCGATGTATTTAACTTCGGCTATGTGCTCATGGCGTTCACCGCCAACCATGTGTCGTTCGATGATTTCGATCATCTTTGGTTCTCCTGCGCCTTAGCGCACTAAGTTGTAAATGTGCATAGTTGTTTGTTTAGCCCCCTAATTTCCCTCACTCAGTGTGCCGTTACAGGCAGCTATGCGTTCAATCCATTATAGCATATTTCACGTCTTTTTCAATAATTTGTAAATAGCATAAGCGCTATGACGACGTCCGCTCCTTAGCAAGCTCCAGCAGTACCTTACTAAATTTCTTCAGGTCCAACTCTGGCCGTGCAACCCCTACGACCATATCGACACGACGACCATCCGTACTTTCCTGCCGACCCGGCGACGGATTGTACTGTCTGTTCGCAGCGTTCAACGCTCGCCGCCACTCGGACCGTGGAATATCGAGCTCCTGGGAAATCCGGCGGAAGACTTTCTCCATAAGATGGACGTGCTTGCCGGCCTGGTGGGCCAGGGCTGGCTTGGTTACCGTCAGCTGCTGGATGTGCGCAAGGAGGTCTTCCTTCGTCAGCTCGCGAGAGGGTTGATAGAACTCATGAACTTGCCACTGCTCGTGAACTGGTAGCAGACCGTAGATCGTATTGAAGTCTGTCCAAGCTGCATGGAGGAAGAAGTAACGTTTGTAGTGTTCAGAAGGAGTGACGCGAGGCATAGATGGGGTTCCTGGGGTTAAAAATAATCTCCATAGGATGCAGCTTCTCGGAACTCTTTGCAAGCATAGCCGGTACCTAAAAATAGCCAAGATCGTCAAAAATCTACCGGTTTGCCGTGCCCTTTTTAGGGTATAGTGTACGTAAAACAACATCACCGGTACATCTGGCTGTACCGGCCCAGAGGTCGAGCATTTGACAAACGATGTACCGGATGGCGAAAGACCCTAGCAGGACTTAAACCCTTTAACAGAGGTGGTGCGGAGAGAAAGGAGTTTTCATGGTTGCCATAAGCGCAAACAAAAGGTCGCCATATTGCTATGGCGACCTCTGTTATTTTATGGAAATCATTCCGTTTATGGTGCGCAGAGCGGGACTTGAACCCGCACGACCGTGAGGCCAAGAGATTTTAAGTCTCTCGTGTCTACCAAATTCCACCATCCGCGCGTATGTTTTTTAAATAAATATGGAGGCACGTATGGGAGTCGAACCCATTTAAAAGGTTTTGCAGACCTCCACGTAACCGTTCCGTCAACGCGCCATCAAGAGCTATTATACCAAAGAATCCCGATATCCCTATACGATCGTACCGTTAATCGCATTATCTGTAACGCGTGAACCAGTCCCGCCCATTTCAGTGAATCCTGAGGATAATGTACCAGCTCCGCTTTGACGTAGTACGTTGTCCTTTACGATATTTACCCCCGTACCGCCTGAACCATCTTCTCGAATGAGCGAGCGAGTGCGGCCAGCGGTTGGAGATGATTCAAGAATATTACCCGTAATAATACACTCTTTAACAGCGAACTCGAGACGAATACCTGAATAGGTTCCCGCCGATGCGGCCTGATCGGCAATGGAGGTAAATACATTGTTACTAATATTATGCCCGGAAGACGAGGCTATAAATACGTTGGTGCCGCTCACTCCATCAAAAACACAGTTGAGCACACGAGATCGTTGGCCATCACGTAGCTCAATACCTCCCGTGTCATTCCTTCCGCCTACGAATACACTACCCTGAAATGTGTTCAATCCGGTTAAATCACGGATGGCATATGTCGGAGTTCCAGTTCCACCGAGAAATTGGAACTCACTTCGAATATAGTTCTCATCATTACTATTAATAAGCACACCGTGTCCAAGACCGGGCGAAGCAATCGTCGCATCAAATAGACATGAAATTACCTTATTGTGATGACCGAATGCGGTACTCGGGAACGCGTCGAGCCATAGCCCTGCCGTATAGCAATTTGTAAAATGCATAAAGTGAAACTCAGACTGCACAGCACCACTAGCGTGGATGCCACCACCCGCTGTTTGGTTGCTTGAATTACCATCAAGCGTAAAATTTGAAAATAATCCGCGAGTACCTTGACCACCTGGATTAAAGATCATCGCCCAGTTGTTCATACCGTTAGCTATCTTAATGACGCTTGACCAGCCCTGACCGACGACCTGAGGATTGACGATAGTAATCGTTATAGGGCTACTGAGCGTAAACGTACCAGGTGAAAGAATCACTGCACCACTATTAATAGCAGTACTGAGTGCAGCACTGTCATTCGAGCCGTCCAAATGAACACCGGCAGCAGCCTGCCATGAGGCTGGAGCATCGGCAGCAATAACAAGTGTTGGATTAGCAACGAGAGGCTTATTCGTAAGATCGCTATATGATCCCGACACTGCAACTGCAGCGAGTGTTGCGAGTTTATTTTTCTCTGTATTCGTGAATACTTTGTTTGTCGCGCCATCGATCAGCACGTCAGCCGATACACCAGTCTTGAGCGTGCCATCAGTATTATGCGCGACTTCTAAGAAATCATTGAGAACACCGCCCCATGTGCCGTTGTCAGCTCCAGGTTGAGGAAGTCGTGCCATTGAGATTAAATCTTATGTTTCATGTTTATGCTTTGTATTATAGTATGTATCACTTATTCAACGCAATGAGTCATACGGATATATTTACAAAAAAGTTTATTCATCAGGGATGGATCACGTCACCGCGATCCATCCCCTTTCGTCCGTCATCGTTCAGCAGGGAACTTTCGCCATCTGCACCATCACCACCTCAGCCTTCAGTCTCGACATGCCGTCTGCCTTGTCGCGCTGAGAGAACGTGTCGAGACCTCCGCGCTTACCGATCTTGACGTCCACTGGCGTGGCTTTGAGTTCCCTCAGCCGGCCAGTAAGTTCGGTGGCGCACTCATGCTCGAGCACGAAGTACTCGACAGGCAGGGAGACGACTCGATAATCAGGGACATCGATTGTTCGGCTGTCACCGTCCTTGTCGACCCCTGTCAGACGGGCGTAGTTGCCTTCACCCAATACCGCCCCGGCTTTCTCGCAGGGGAGGCCTGCCGTCCGTGCCAGAGCGGCTGCCCTGTCATAGCGTTCAGCATCCGACTGCAACGTTTCGGCCCAGGCCACGTCATCCGACGTGACGTTGCCATTCTTGTCAGCACGCTCGAGCGGAGCGTCGTGCGGGTAGGCAAAGACTGCGTCGGCAATGCCGCGATCGATTTGAGCTTGTGCGTGGAGCTCCGCTTCGCAAAGACCCCATTCACGCAGGACAACGAGACTGTCGAGACCGACCTCGACAACATAATCCTCGAGAGTATCGTCGAGAAACTTGTTGTCGTGGTAGATGACACCCGGAAGAACGTTGAAGTTTCCAGCCGAGATCACCTTGCCATCCTGAATCGGCACGCCGTTGATCTGTGTGATTTTCACCCCCAAACCGATTTCCTGAGAATCTTGGCGCTGTGATGGCACGTCGGTCGTAATGAGACCGAGCGCCCCCACAAGCGCGACTACGGATGCGAGCGCAATAATACGCTTTCGCATGGGCATCGCCCTTCTTCTCCAATGTACGGAACAGATCTTATTTTACGATATTTCCTTACATTGTCAATTTAGCTTGTTAGTCCTGCGCGTCCACATCGTCTCTAAGACATATGCCTGCAGGTTAAAATAAAATGATATCAATTTTTCTATATGAAAGATGTTGCAGGCCGGTCGGCCTCTTGCGCATGAAGAGGCCGACCGGATATTGCGCGTGCAGGTGTCGTCGTCAGGTGACGACCTCGACCAGCGTGCCGTCACACTCGAGGGCGTGCGGAACGCCACTATTGCTGTCCGGGATCCAGCTCGTGATCCAGTACCAGCCGAGCGGCAGGTTCAGGTAGCCGTTCACCGCCTGCTGTGTCGACAGGGTGCCGAAGCTGGGACCACCCGGCTGGACCAAAGCACACGCCTGCTGGGGCGTTGTGCCGGCCGGCACCGGCCAGAACTGGAAGAAGTGCAGCTCACGCGGGCTAGTGATACTGCCAGTCTTGTTGACCAACATGACCGGGCCGTTCTTGAGCTTGTTCATGCCCGCACTGATGCTGTATGCCGAAAAGAGATCTGGGCCGTTGGTGTTGACGACCGATACCTTGCCGTCCACGACGGGCAGGATCGCCTGCGGCGTTCCAACCACGGTGAACTTCTTCGCGACCGTCGACGGCTTGATGTTGCCCGACGGACGCAGCTGGGTGACGTAGTACATCCCCGGCGCCAGGATCCGGTCGAACTTGTTCGCGCCGGTGAACGGGAGTCCGCCGTAAAACGTCGTCTTCGCCGAAGACGTATTCGTTCCCGCGAACCACTGAATCGCAGCTTCAGCGACCGCCCCACCTTGACCGGCTTCGGCGATCTTCTGGTCGACCTGCGTCATGGAGACGCCGGGCGCCAACTGCATGATCTCCAGATCGCCAGCCGCAAAGGCGGTGCTGAACTGGGCCTTCACGACCTGGCCGGCCTGGAGGACCGAACCCTGGTTGATCGTGATCGTGCCCGCCGCATCCTGGCTGACGACCAAGTTGTTGGCGCCAGCAGCAATCGCCGGCGCAGTCGTCGCGGACAAGCCGCTGACGACCAGGACTAAGGCTAGCGCCCAAGCCCACACGCTTCTTTTCCGAGCGTTTCTCACTTCATACCCCTAGCGGAGCCTGTCAGCTCCATCGAGACGGCGTCGCGCCTGGTTTAACGCAACATACCAAGTATACTGAGGATTCTCAGCGCATGTCAAACCATAAGCATGCTTATTGTAGCACCCACTCGAAAAACTACTGCTATAAAGACATTACTGTTTACAATAGGCGAGTGTCCCCGCACCACCCCTCCGCCGATTGGCGGTTTTTTGATGTCAAAAGATCAAGAAAAATACCAGACATAAAGCCTGGTATTTTTCTATGGTGCGCGAAAGAGGACTTGAACCTCCACGTCCCGAAGGACACCAGCCCCTCAAGCTGACGCGTCTACCAATTCCGCCATTCGCGCATAAGGGTGTTTAACCTTGACGATTATAGCGAAGTTACGGTGTTTTGTAAACCGACTTTTGATCGACGCTCCAGTCAAGGACATTCGAATAGCGATCGTATGACGAGATGAGCGTAGCAGAAGTATCAAGTGAATGAACGTGTTTATTGTAAGCATACTGCGCAACCGGTTGGTAGAGGCCGATCGCCGGAACATCGTCAATCCACTGACGGGCAAAAGATTTATACTTTGCATTACGAAGGTCCGGCTCAAGCCGTGACCGTGCACTTGCTAGCGCATCGTCAGAGGTCGTACTGGCGTAATTAGAGAAGTTATAGCCTCTTAATCCGATCTGTGAAGAGTGCCAATATGCATACACATCTGGATCAGCCCCGATGAAAAGTTCGTAGAGCAACACGTCATAGTTACGCGCCTGCAATACGTTCTGCACAAAGTTAGTTGATGGGTCGGCAGTATTAACAATATTTGTATGGACAACTACTCCGAGGTTACGCCACTGTCCAACAAGCGACTCCAGTGCCCTTTCGTATTGAGCGTTCTTTGTAGTTGCAATTGTCAGTTCGAGTTTCTGATCACCCTTCTTGCGCACACCTCCAACGAGCGTCCAGCCACTTTGATCAAGCAATGCGGCAGCTTTAGCGCGATCTGGGGCTGCTGGATGCGGAACGTCACTTCCAGTTAGTTGTCCGGTAATAAACGGCGAATCAAGTGCCGGAACAGCTACGGAGAACTTACTTCGAAGCACCTTCGTGTCAGTACCAAGAGCAAGTGCCTGACGGACAGCTTTATCTTTTAGAATTGGCGTGTCACCGTTAAACATAGCGTACACCCCACTGTTAATCGGCCGTGCGCTAATATCATAGTTATGCGAATCTATTTCTGAAGCATCGATACCGTTAAGATCGGCGGCTGCGGTCACTTCACCAGTTCGTAACGCGCTAAGGATACCTTCTTGCGTATTATATGAATGAATTTCAAAACGGCTTAGCATTGGCCGACCACCGTAATAATGTTCATTCGCCGTCATATGGACAATCTTGTGATTATATTTAGTGTCTGCCGCTGTTTGGAGCAAGTTAAAAGTAAAGGGTCCACTACCAACGGGTGACTGGCTGAAAGTATTTTCTCGTACAGCTCCTGGAGCTACACCGTTCAAAATATGTTGTGGCAAAACCGAGAACGTTAACGCATTAGGAAATGCAGCATATACCGCAGGAAGCTGGAATTGAATTGTTCTATCATCGAGCGCTTTGACGGTCACGTCTTGCCAGTTAATGCGAAGCGGTGAGCGTGTTTCGGGGTTCTTAATGAGATCAACGGTAAAAGCGACGTCTTCTGCAGTAAGAAGCGTGCCATCCTGCCAACGAGCATCATCCCGTAATTTGATCGTATAGATGGTGCCAGTTGGATCAGTTTGCATATTTTCAGCTAGATCACCTTTTAGGTGGCCAGTAGAATCATACGAATAGAGTGAGGAAAAGAGAAGTCGGCTTGCCGCTACTTCTGCGCTCGTTGAGGCATACAAAGGGTTGAGTGTGTCGATTGGCCCCAGTGAAGCTTCGGCATATGTTCCACCTCTCGCGGCAGCGGTTGTCTGATAGCTCTGCTGAAACCACATAAACTGCACGCCAACCGCGACAATCATGGCGCCAACAAGAAGTAGCCAGCCAATGACATGGCGACGGACACTGCGTATGTTATCAAGCCGGGTAACAATAAACTTACGGGCGTGACGGGTCGTCGCACCTTCAGCCTTTTTAACATGTTTTGATAACTTTTTACTGTCGAACGTCAGCTTTTGAAACTGCTTCCACCCACGTTTTTCGTCTGCCACGTTCGCCCCCTCTAAAGATTAAAAGCCGGTAATAGAAGGCCTGTCAGAATGGACAACACAAAAACCACTGCCATAACAATTGTGGCTTCATAAAGGTTCTTATCAAGTCCACGACGTGTCGTATATAGCTCACCTGAGCTACCGAAACCAGCACCAAGGCTTGCTCCACGTTGTTGCAATAAAATTGCAAACACCATCAATACGGCCGATACTACCGTAATAATCTGTAAAATACTATCAATGTTCATTATCTTTCCTCCATCTTGCGTGCGTACTGAAGTTCTAGCGCACTACTTACTATATAGTTTACCAAACTTAACACGATTCCTGTAAGGACTGAGTTCCAGAATGTCATATGGAGTCCTGGAGCCAACATAAGTGAGATATATACCATGAAGCCATTAACGACTATTGTGAACAATCCAAGGGTTAGAAGGATAGCCGGCAACGAGAGAATAATGACAATAGGCTTTACGATTGTGTTAATAATAGAGAAGATCAAACCCGCAAAAAGAAACACCCACACACCCGTAATGAGCTCACTATCACTATAGCCAGTCCCAAAAATACGTACCGCAATCCATAACCCGATAGAGTTTAGTATCCAACGAAGGATAAACACAAAAAATTGTTTTTTCATAAGCTGTCCTTACTATAGCGGCAATTTATAAATCTGTCGATAGACGTGCGGTTAAATTAATGGTTCCCGTAGGTGTCACGAGAACAGTATCGGCGAGTCTCATGCCAATGCCCTCCTCGGGAATGTACACCCCAGGCTCTACGGTCAAAACCATATCTGGCTGGAAAAAATGTGGCTTAGCCAAGCTGTCATGAGCATCAACTCCAACCCCGTGGCTAATGGCGTGTGGAAAGTATCGACGGTAAGCCGTCGTATCACTCCGACTCGACATCAAACCAAGTTGCATGAGCATGTCCTGCATAATAGTATCGACTTCGCGTTGATATTGGTCGACTGGAAGATTAGGACCGAGCAGGGCGATAATCTGAATACGAGCCTGTTGTAGTGCCTCGTGGACTTCTTTTTGTCGACGAGTCGGGTCGCCACCATAGCAATAGGTTCGTGCGATGCCCGCAACATACCCCTGTGAACGCACGCTAGCATCGATAAGTACGAGTTCTCGCTTTCTCAGCTTCTTACTATTGGCGACATATTGTAAATCGGAGGCATTCTTTCCTGATGCAATGACCGGATCGTATGGATTCCCCTGAGTACCGTGCGTACGAAAGTAATAGGTAAGCTCTGCTTCAATTTCATATTCATATTTACTCTCAGGCAAGATCTCTTTGATATGCTCAAAAGCAGCGACGGTAATATTGGTCGCTTTTTTTATCCGTAGTATCTCTTCGGGCTGCTTAATGGCACGAAGCTGAGCCAACTCTCGACGACAATCTTGAACGGTATTGAATATCCGATCCAACATATCATGCATTTTTCTTAGAGCTGGATTGAGAGCAAAGCTAAGATACTCACTACGAGGCTGTTCTCCAAGCGTCCGTACAATACTATGTTTCTTTGATAGTCCACGTAATAATTGCATGCCCGCATCTAGGGTCAGAATGCCGTCAACCCCGCTACTAGCAAGAGCGTCTTCGTACCTGGAACTGGAAGTATCAAGACCAACGGGCGCAACCAACCAACTTTTACCTCGAGTACCGTCCATAATAAGCCACCAATCTGGCGTTTCAACACCTGTCAGCCACCAGAAATTCGCCTCTTGCTCGAACGGTGCCGCAATATCATTACTCCGCTGCACGCTCGCATATGCGGTTAAAACGACAAGGTTGCCGCTCAACTTTACAAGCAGCCGTTCGCGATTAGCAGCAAAGAAATTCGTCATAGTTCTAATGATACACGTCCTGGGGTGGGGCGTCTATTTCACCACTACATAATAGTTCATGCCGTAGTTTGTTCCCCATAATTGCGTGGTGGCATCATAACCACTCACACTACCTCCGTCACAAAGTCCATCAATGACACTATCCTGGCGTGGCTGCGTTTCAAGACGGGCGAACAAATACGTAGTCGGAACGCTACTTTTCGTACATGTCGCCTTCATGTATGCCGTGGTCGGGGTAGCCCCAGATGTGCCACAGGTACTACCGCTATTATATATACAACCCGATGGATCAATAAACGCGCTCGTGTTACTAATAGCCTTTATATCCAATAAGCAATCCGAAATTGCTCGTGGATAGGTGCCTGCACCCGGTTGCGATGCCCCAGCGTTGACCCATCCATTACCGTCACCGTTACGTCCACAGCCGCTAGCGAGTCCGACGAATGTATTTTTCTGAAAGGCATAGGTATGAAGCGCGGTGGCGAGTTGATTAAGGTCACTCTTACGCTCATTGTCGCGAGTTTGCTTCTGGTAATTCGGATATGCGACTAAAGTGATGGCTGCAAGAATTGAAATTACGACAATAACGATAATCAACTCGATAATCGTAAAACCCGTATCGCCTTGTCGTTTGTTGCCGAAGATGCCCATATTCGGATTCCTTTTTTGCTCGCTTATTGCCGTCACTATAGCATAAGCGTTAGTCGTGAGGCAAATATTTTCCGAGGAGCTGAGCCTTGGCTTTACCTATCGCCGATTCCAGCTGCTCAGTAGTGGCCGCCTGCACACCACGGAGACTTCCGAAACTACGAATAAGTTTCTTTCGTGTCGTTGGTCCGATACCGGGAATTTCTTCAAGACTACTGGCGGTTTGCTTGGCGCGCTTAAGCACCGTGTGGTAACTCACTGCGAAACGATGCGACTCATCACGGATGCGCTGAAAAAGTTTAGTAATATCTGAGTAGGGAGTATGTACCGACCCACCACGAAGGTTCTTCGAGTGCGATGAAGCGTTCAGCTGTCCAGCGTGAAGATTAATAATAAAGTACTCGCCGGAGCTCATGACACTCACGCCCGGAATTGGATCATTGAGAAGACTGATGATCTTATCGGTAACGATATTAGAACGTGTCTTATGAATCACCACTTCCTCTTCACGCTTGGCGATACTGATGGCGGGTACGTGCATGCCTCGCTCTTCGAGAGCGCGCAGCGCGCCGTCAAGTTGCCCCTTGCCACCATCGATGAGCAAAAGATCAGGCATACCCCAGGCTTTTATATTCTTCTCACTGAAACGACGGGTAATTGTCTCGTGCATATTGTACACATCGTCGTTATGCTCGATGCGAGTTTTAAATTTACGATAATTAGCACGATCACTCACGCCATTGGTAAAGACGACCATACTTGCAACAACATTAGTACCACTCATATGTGAAATGTCGTAGCCTTCAATGCGAGCCAATGATTTTGTGAGTCCGAGCAGCTCGCGGAGATCACCAAGTGCCTTGTCTTTACTGATATTTAAAAATTCCTTATCACCAAACATAATCCGACGCTGAAGCTCACGGAGATTAAGCAGTTTATTACGAATTGCCGCCGCTTTTTCAAAGTCTTGCAAACCAGCAGCCGTCTTCATGTCACGTTCCAGTTCACGGACAAGCGCGACACGTTCACCTTTTAAGTAACGAATGAGATTTCGCAGAACAAGCTTATACTCGTCGCTACTGCTACCTGGTTGAGGACTCAGTCCAAGGTGTACATCCAGGTCTGGGCGATCACTTGTTGGAACCTTAGTGTAGTATGGAAACGTCATACGCAGATAACGCAGTGCTTTCTTAACCGCGAATCCGTTATAGTATGGCCCGAAATAGTCCGCGCCGTCATCGGCAGGATTACGAGTGAATTCCACATGCGGCCACTGGCTTTTCATATCGATACGAACGAACGTTTGTGACTTATCGTCACGTAGCAAGATGTTATAGCGTGGCATATAGCGCTTAACCATCTCACTCTCGAGGAAAAGAGCATCGATTTCACTTTCGGTTTCCACCCAATCAGTGTCGTGTATTTCTGCCACGAGTGCACGGGTTTTAATATCCATATCGCGCGTACTTTGAAAGTATTGACGAACTCGATTTTTAAGTACTGCCGCTTTCCCTACATAGATGATTTCACCCGACGCTGATTTATGAAAATAGACCCCGGGATTACGAGGTAATGTTTTCAGTTTTGCTTCAAGTATCGTGTTCACTATGTCTAGTATACCGCGAGCACTCATCTGCTCAAACAGGAGTCGCTTGTAAGTTTTTCAAAAAATGAAACAATGGAGCTAGCATAAGCGGGGATGATGATGAACACAATCATAGAAACAAAAGGGCTCACAAAACGATACGGAAAGACAGCCGCGCTCGATGCGTTAGACATTACTATCAAAAAAGGTGAGATCCTAGGCTATCTAGGTCCAAATGGCGCGGGCAAAACCACGACGATTCGTCTCCTCTTGGGACTTATAAAACCAACCGAGGGCGTGGCACTCATATTCGGCCAAGAAGTAGATCATAATGCCGCCAAACTACATAAACGAATCGCCTACGTACCTGGAGAAACGAGCTTTTGGCCAAATATGACCGGAGCTGAAACACTTCGATTCCTCGCGACTATCCATGGCTCGGTAGATGCAAAATACGAAACTGAACTTATTAAAAAATTTGAATTTGATCCAAATAAGAAAGTACGTAACTACTCTAAGGGTAATCGTCAAAAAATCGCTCTCATCGCATCGCTTAGTACACGTGCCGACTTATTGATTTTCGACGAACCGACCAGCGGACTTGATCCTGTTATGGCGAAAACGTTTCGTGACGAGGTGTTGGTCGCCAAATCAAACGGACAAACCGTGTTTCTATCTTCACATATGCTCGAAGAAGTAGAAGAGTTATGTGACCGAGTTGCTGTGTTACGTCAAGGCAAACTGGTCGAGTTAGGAACACTCGAAGAGCTTCGACATCTCTCCGCGCTAACTATTGAAGCTTCGTTCCGCAGCATTCCACCCGACCTATCTCACATACAGAGTGTCAGTAACATCGACATTCAAGGTAATCACCTGCGCTGCAACGTGAATGGATCCATAGATGAACTACTCCTTACTGTCGCAAAGGCAAAACCTCTTAGCTTCCTGAGCAGAAAGCCATCACTCGAAGAGTTATTTTTAGCGCTATACGATGGAGCCGAGAATGAGCAAGCATAGTCAAGTCACCAGAGCACTGCGGAAATTCGGATTTAAGCAGTCCCTCAAAGGAGCGATCATTCTTGGTCTTCTCACTGGTATTGTTATCGGTGCACAAGGTGCCGCATACGCCATCACCTATCCTGATGATAAATCACGTAACCAATTTAAATTATCACTAGAAAAAGCTCCGGCACTTGGAGTATTGTACGGCGAGAGTCAAAACCTACCGTCACCTGCTGGTTATATGGTTTATAGAACAGTTACGTTCCTTACTTTTATAGCTAGTATCTGGGGACTTATGGCCGTCGTACGACTACTCCGCGGGCAAGAAGAAGATGGGAGATGGGAGCTTATTGCATCAGGCAGCGCATCTACTCAGAGAGCATCCCTACATATCCTTCTTGGATTTGGGGCCTCACTCCTCCTGGCTTTCGTTATGTGTCTTATAGGTACAACAGCATTTGGAGCAATGCCCAGTATTGATGCCCCTTCGACAGCTGGTCTCTTTATTAGTCTCTCTATTTTCGTACCTGTTGCACTCTTTAGTAGTCTCGGTTTTCTAGTGAGTCAGCTTTCAACCACACGACGCCGTGCACTTATG
Source organism: Candidatus Saccharimonadota bacterium (assembly GCA_030445245.1). Classification (GTDB taxonomy): domain Bacteria; phylum Patescibacteriota; class Saccharimonadia; order Saccharimonadales; family Saccharimonadaceae; genus RYN-404. Next base: position 685,848 of record JAUCSD010000001.1, read on the forward strand.
TACGGACTCGTACCGCTGATCCTTCTCTTTGCACTGCGGACTATTGGCAATACAGTAACCGACCTGCACTGGCTAAAGGAGTTCACACCTTTTGGATGGACCGAACTGGCTAATCCTGTCATCGATCCACATATGATATGGCTCTTGCCTGCAGCCCTACTCACGGTAGTCTTTGTCGGTCTAGGCCTCTCGTTCGTTAGTAAACGAGACCTCGGCGAAGGTGTCATTCGTGAATCCACGACAGCCAAGTCTCGCTACTTTCTTCTTGGATCACCAATGCAGCTAGCTGTACGTCAAAATATTACCCTCCTACTAAGCTGGGGAATAGCTGCGCTTGCTATGAGTGCCTTGATGGCTCAAATATCAAGTATTGCCGCCGATGCCGTAGCTGGCTCAAGCTCGCTAAAGGATGCTTTCGGGCAAGTTGGAGACAGCAGTAATCTTGCCATTGCATTCATCGGAACAGGCTTTGTTTTAGTAGTAATGTTGCTCCTCATCATGACCACGGTCTCAATGAGTTCCATTCGTGGAACTGAAGCAAAGAATCAACTTGAGAACATCCTTGTTCATCCCGTTCGTCGGAGTAGCTGGTTGGTTGGTCGGCTAGTCGTTGTCGTTGCAGCTTCTTTCCTAATAGCCCTCGCCTGTACTGCCTCAACATGGGCGCTTGCAGCAACACAGCATATCTCACTCGATCTCGGAAACATGTTCCTTATAAGCATCGCCCTTATGGGAACAATCATCTTAACACTTGGTTTTGGAACACTTATCTATGGATTCTTACCACGACTAGCGGTTGTTGGTATGTACATTCTTATCAGCTGGTCCTTCCTCATCGAAACAATTGGTGCAGCAGTTAAGCTCGACGACATATTCGTAAAAAGTTCTCTGTTTCATTACATCTCAATCTCACCAACAAAGGCCCCTGACTGGTCTACCTTTTTATGGCTTGCTGGTATTGGTATCGTAATGATGATAATCGGTACCGTAGCCTTTACAAAGCGCGATATTATCAGTGAGTAAATTCTCGTTTGCTATACTTATATTATGACTACAAAGAAATCTACCGAAGAATTTACAGTAAACGGTGAGGAACTCCTTGGCAAAGTAAAGTCGCTTATTAATGAAGGTAATATTCGCCGTATTATCATTAAAGACGAAGCAGGTAAAACACTCGTTGAGCTTCCTCTTACCTTCGGTGTCGTTGGCGCCCTGATAGCTCCCGTTTTAGCGGCAGTCGGTGCTATTGCAGCGCTCGTTACTAAGTGTACGATCGTAGTAGAACGCCGCGAAGATTAATACCTTCTCCTGCTTCTAGCGATTCACATCTACACGTATTGCTATTTCTGACGAAGCTGCGCAATACTCTTCTCTGTCATATCAATCATCTTATTGTGAATATCGATAAGAAACCGGAGCTGCTCGGATGTACATTCTTGGGCGAGCGCATTAAACATCTCACTCATAGGTCTATATAGTTCGCATATTTTCTTATTTTTTTCAAAATCATCAATTGGATCAAGTAAAACTCGACGACGGTCTTTGGGATCATTGACGCGACGCACAAGTCCCGCCCGTTCTAGCCGGTCGATGATACCCGTAATAGCGCCCGTCGTCAGACCGCACTCCGTAGCGAGCCTACCCGCACTTATCGGCTGATTGCGACTAATAATGTCCATCGATTCAAATTCCGTAGCACTCAGACCAATTTTATCGGCGATTGCATTAGTATGAAGCACTGTAAGCGTGCTGGTTCGCTGAATAGTCTGATTAAGTTCTTCGACGAGCTCTTTTTTAGATTTCATTGTTGACTCCGCGTTACGGTTATCTTACAATCTAAGATATTAACTATATAAGCTAATCTACACATATTGTAGATGGAAGGAACCTTTATGTCAACCGAGCACCCTACTCACTCGGCGCAGCACCATGCCAGTAAGTTCACCGACCGACAGCGCACCATAGCGCTTATCGTCGTTGCACTTGCCTTTGTCATGGACTTGCTCGATACTACGATCGTTAATATTGCGATACCCTCAATTCAAGCCAACCTAGGAGCGAGTTACGCTACCATCCAGTGGCTTATCGCCGGCTACTCACTCTCATTTGCTGTGCTTCTTATTACGGGTGGTCGTATGGGTGATGTCTTCGGATACAAAAAACTGTTTCTTATAGGTGTTACGGGCTTTACGTTCGCCTCACTCTTTTGTGGTCTTGCCTGGAACTCAGAGGTTCTTATTGGCGCACGCCTTGTTCAAGGTGTCATGGCAGCATTAATGGTACCTCAAGTGATGTCCCTTATGCAGGTCATGTATAAGCCACACGAACGAGCTGGAGTCATGGGACTCTTCGGTGCCCTCGCTGGTGTCGCAGCCTCTCTAGGACCTGTAGTCGGTGGTATATTGATTCATGCCAATATCGCTGGATTAGAGTGGCGACCAATTTTCCTTATCAACGTTCCTATGGGTATCTTCGCGCTCGCTATGGCGTACAAATACCTACCCGAAGGTAAGTCAGCTCATCCACTTCGTCTGGACATGCGCGGCACAGCGCTTATCGTGGTCGCCATGCTGCTACTCGTCTTCCCGCTTATTCAAGGTCGTGAGCTTGATTGGCCTAGCTGGACATTTGTCATGATAGCTTCTTCAATCCCAGTCCTAGCTCTCTTTGTCTGGTGGCAAAAACGCAAAGATAGGATTGATGGATCTGCACTGATTGCGCCGATTCTATTCAAAGCACCGTCATTTGTTAAGGGCTTAATACTTAACATTACTTTCCAAGCTGCTATGGCCGGATTCTTTCTTCCCTTCACGCTTCTCCTACAGATCGGCCTTGGCTATGAAGTGATCCTTGCTGCCATTACTGGTATTCCAACAGCCATCGGTATAGCCTCAAGTATTGGTTTCTTTGGTCAAAAACTCATTCCTAAGCTTGGACGCTACGCCCTTTCACTTGGTGCAGTCATCATGGCTCTTGGACTGTGGGTAACTTATTTCATTGTGAATGCAAATGGTCTACACATAAGTGCATGGCAGTTTATCCCAGGACTACTGCTAACCGGTGCTGGTATGGGCCTTGTCATGGCACCAATCTTCGCTGTTACTCTTAACGACGTCGACCCTCGTCATGCCGGTTCTGCATCTGGAGTATTGAGCGCCGTTCAGCAACTTGGTGGCGCAATCGGTATTGCCGTTGTTGGAGTTATCTTCTTCGGTCAGTTGACTCAGCACTCTGATATTAGCTTTACGTCAGTCGAATCAAATATTCATACTGAGCTTAGTAAAACGAATCTACCAGTTCAGGCTCACGAGACACTCTTAAAGGCTGTACGTACATGCTACAACGATAGCGCAAAGCAAAAGGATTCAACTGAACGACCAGAAAGCTGTAAAACGCTTGAGTCTCAACCTCAGAACCCTGATAGCCAAAAGATCAGCTCAATAATTTCCGATGGCATTAAACAAGCAAACGCTAATAACTTCATCAACGCCTTCCGCGCTGGAGTTATCTACGAGTCAATCCTCGTCGGTATTACCTTTGTTCTCAGCTTCATGCTCCCTCGACGTATTCGTCAGGAAGCGCCTGGACAGAGCCACTAATAACTAAATCCCGTTATAAAAAATAACCAGGTCGTAACGACCTGGTTATTTTTTATGCACCGTATAATTAGGTACTGGCGGTTGCGCCAACTTTTGCCTGTTCTCGACAAGCGTCGGTGTGAAAGAGTAGGTCAGGGTTTTGCTTACAGAATAAACAAATCAAGACAAGATCATTACAGTTCGCCCAAGCACAGTTCTCGTAATTATTTGTTTGACCACCGCAATGACTACATGCTCCGATAACCGCTGCATGATCACTAAAATCAACCGTCATGCGATCATCAAAGACACGCAGGCTACCCTCCCAGAGTCCATCGTCTCCGTAGGCTTCACCGTACCTCACGATCCCACCATCGATCTGATAGACTTCCTTAAACCCGCGATTCTTCATAAGGCTTGAAAGAATCTCGCAGCGGATACCACCGGTACAGTAGGTGACGATCGCCTTATCTTTGAGATCATCATACTTACCACTCTCAAGTTCACGAATAAAATCCCGTGACGTGTGCGTATCGGGAACTACGGCATTCTTAAACTTGCCGATAGCCGCTTCGTGAGCATTGCGTCCATCGAAAAAGACAACTTCATCACCGCGCTCTTCAACAAGTTCATTCACTTGTTTTGGCTTTAAATGAACACCACCACCGATAACTCCAGCCTCATTAACTTGTAGCTCATCGGCTGCGTCAAATGCAACAATCTCAGGACGAACTTTAACACTCATACGTGGGAAGTTCTCCCGACCACCGTCACTCCACTTGAATACGATGCCTGAAAAACCAGGAAATTCCTTAGTAGCTTTAATGTAAGCCTTGAGATTATCCATGTCGCCACCGACTGTTCCATTCAAACCATGTTTCGAGATAAGGATGCGCCCCTGTAGATTAAGACCATCGCATAATGTTTTTTGCCATAGCTTAAGTGCCGTAGGGTCGGCAATCGGTGTAAACTTATAGTAGAGAAGAATCTTCTGCATAATGATATATATTATACCTTTTTATACACAAATTATCCAACTCCTCTTGTGTGTATGGTCGAGGGTTGCTATACTCTAAAATACTATGATCACTTAGTGATCCTCTACCTGTCTACGTCCGGACGTGCCGAACCACTAGCAGACCATGCACTATCAATTACATTCAACAAGGAAGCTTATGCAAAAACAAACTATCAAACTCCTATGGCAAACCGCCATGAAGTACCCTTTTCGTACGATATTTTCGATCGCTGGGTCACTTACGACAACGATCGTCGGCTCGTTTGCGGGGCCGTATATTATTTCAGGGTTACTAAACCAACTACAACATGGCTCGATAACCTTAGATGGGTCCATTCCACTTATCTTGATGTATACTGCCGCACAAGTTTACGGACAAGTTATTGGCTGGCGCGTCAATCTCTTCCTCACATGGACGATGCAGACCGCCGCACAGCGCGACCTGTACCAACGAATATTTTCTGCGCTGACCGAACAAAGCCTTACATTTCATTCAAATCGATTCGGTGGTGCACTCGTATCACAAACGACCAAGCTGATCGGCTCGTTTGAACGGTTTTGGGATACAATTATTTTTCAGGTCGTACCATCCATTGCAAGTGTGTTAGCTGCTACGATCATTCTTAGCTTCTTCTTCTGGCAATACGCGGCGTTCCTACTTGTACTGTCAATCATCTTTGCAACCGTGGTTATTCTTGGTTCTCGCTTTATCGCAGTCTACAACCGCGAAGAAGCTCAAGCGAGTACCGCAACAAATGCATACGTAGCCGACGCAGTAACGAATGTCATGACAATCAAGTCCCATGGCCACGAGGGCAAGGAGCTTGAAGAGCTCACTCGTCGTGCCACCTTCTGGCGCTCAAAAAGTCTTATTAGTATGCGTGGCTTTCTAACGGTCAGTAGCGTCTATTCGATATTGCTAAGCATACTGAATGTCGGCACATTAATTGGCGCAATCTGGGCATCTGAGCACCATCTTATCTCGATTGGTACCGTTTACCTATGCCTTTCCTATACGCTTGTCGTTGGTCGCCAACTTTGGGAAATAAATGGTATCATGCGCAGTTATAACCGTGTTATAGGTGATGCGCATGACATGACTGAAATACTCAATCTTACGCCTACAGTAACTGACGTCAGTACTCAGACGCTCACCGTAAATAAGGGATCAATTCGCTTTAATAACGTTACGTTCGCACATCCTGGAAGTAACGAATCCCTTTTTGAAAAATTCTCATTAACTGTTGACGCTGGAGAACAGATCGGTCTTGTGGGGCATTCGGGTTCTGGCAAGACGACCCTTACGAAGCTATTGCTTCGTTTTACCGACATTGATGCTGGCTCTATTACCATTGATAACCAAGATATAAGTAAGGTTACGCAAGTATCTCTACGAAAGAATATTGCCTACGTACCACAAGAACCTATGCTCTTTCATCGCAGCCTACGCGAAAATATTGCCTATGGGAAGCCCGGTGCAAGTGATAAAGAAATCCTCAAAGCAGCCAAACAAGCTAACGCATTGGAGTTTATTGACAAACTACCCGAGGGACTCGATACGATGGTTGGCGAGCGCGGCGTAAAGCTTTCGGGCGGCCAGCGTCAGCGTATTGTTATCGCACGAGCAATTCTGAAGAACGCTCCTATCCTTTTGCTCGATGAAGCAACCTCAGCCCTCGATAGTGAAAGTGAGAAGCTTATCCAAGATGCTCTCGAAAAACTCATGAAAGGACGCACAAGTATTGTCATTGCTCACCGACTCTCTACCATCGCTAAGCTTGATCGTATCGTTGTTCTTGAAGATGGTGCAATTCGCGAGCAAGGCTCGCACAGTGAGCTGTTAAAGCATGACGGCATGTATACAAAGCTCTGGTCGCATCAATCGGGCGGATTCATGGAAGATGAGTAGGCATGGCACTTCAAGTATTTAGTCGTGCCGATTCGCAAACAGCCAGAAAGACATTGGCGATTTTTCTTCATGAAATAGTTAAAGACAAAAAGGCCCTTCTAGGTTATGGGCTGATTATACCGTTCAACCGCTTACTTTATATCGTAATACTACCCTTCCTGTTTAGTATTATTATCCAGTCACTTATCCTGCATCCGCACGATTGGCACTATCCGCTACAAGTTCTAGCTATAGCTGGAGTCGTATCGATACTGTCACTCATTACCGCATACCTCGGATTTGAGAAGTTATTCACGAGCGAAGAGAAGATGCGCACTAGGCTTCTCCATCAAGCAATGGATAACTTAATGCATCACAGTGATCAGTTCTTCGCGAGCCGTAAGGTCGGATCGCTCGCTGGAGATGTTAGTACATTCAGCAGCTCAATTATGAGCTTTCTGGATATTATATTCCTGCAGGCAAGTGGCATAGTCGTCAACTTTGTAGCAAGCTTGGTCATCATAAGCATACTCTCGCCTGTTCTTTTGATACCACTCGGACTCGCAACAAGTCTCCTCGTGTGGCGTAGTATTAGGGCTGTTGCATCAAGAGGGCCGCTGCGTCATGAACGCAAGAGGCTCACATCACAACTGAGTGGTACGATCGCAGATATTATCGGTAACCTGCAGATCGTTCGTTACTTCGCGATGGGCAACCATGAGATGAAGCGAATCATACATGATCGCTCCCAAATTGAATCAGTTGCAAAAGCTGAGATTACTATTATCCAAAGAGAAACATTTTGGCGACAGCTGACACTCTTTAGCTTTCAGATCATCACTATGGGAGTGTGTATCTGGCTATTTACGGCTGGCAATGTCACAATTGTAGCGCTTATTTTTGCGGTAACATACCTTGGTCGCCTAACGAGTACTTTATTTGAGATTACTCCCATCATACGCGGCATGGAGCAGGCGTTCTTGGATGCAGCCAACATTACCGACATACTTGATGAAGAGCCTGAAATACTCGATTCATCTCGCGCCAAAGAGCTTAGAGTCAAAGCCGGTGAGGTAGTTCTGAGTGATGTCTCATTCAAATATAAAGACAACATCGATACAAACGTCATTAGCAACGTCTCTCTTGTGATTAAGCCAGGACAGCGAGTCGGACTCGCCGGACTAAGTGGTGGTGGCAAAACCACACTCACGAAGCTGCTCTTACGATTCGCCGACGTCACTAGTGGCTCCATTGCTATTGACGGCCAAAACATTTCGAAAGTATCACAAAGGAGTCTCCGTAACGCTATTGCGTATGTTCCACAGGAACCATATCTCTTTCACCGCAGCCTGCGAGAAAACATCGCCTACGGAAAGCCAACCGCTAATGATGAGGAAATTTTTAAAGCCATCAAACGTGCCAATGCCTACGAATTCATCAAGGACTTACCAAGTGGACTCGACACGATAGTTGGCGAACGCGGCGTGAAGCTTTCTGGTGGCCAACGCCAACGAATCGCTATCGCACGAGCAATACTTAAAGATGCCCCTATTCTTATTCTCGATGAAGCCACTTCAGCTCTCGACAGCGAAAGTGAGAAACTCATCCAAGATGCACTCGAAAAGCTTATGAAGGGTCGAACATCCATTGTCGTTGCCCATCGGCTAAGTACGATTGCTGGTCTCGACCGTATTGTCATACTCGATCATGGAAGTATTATCGAAGATGGATCGCACCGCACACTGCTCGCTCAAAAGGGTATGTACGCTTCCTTATGGGCACGCCAATCTGGCGGCTTTCTAGAGGAATAGCAATAATAAAAATCGCTCCAAAAGGAGCGATTTTTATTATTGCTAGCATCAACGTTTTATTGTTTTGGCTCGTCCTGTTTCTTGCCACCTGGCTGTGACTCTTCGGCCTGAGTTGCATCGCTATCGGCATCACCAATAACTGCTGACTCGTCATCGGCGTCTCCACCAGCTGCATCGTTCGCTGCTTGAAGCGCGCTTGGTTCATAGACATTCGCTACAACAAGAGTCATATCTTGATCAACGTCAGCAAATTCAACACCATGTGGAAGCTTTACGTCTTCGAGTGTTATTTTGTCTTCTGCAGTTTCAAGACCTGCAATTGATATCTCAAGAGATTCAGGTAAATTAGCTGGAATAGCTTTAACTTCAATCTTTTCGATTGCTTGTAAGACGACAAGTCCTGCTCGTTCAGCCGCACTTTCGCCGGTACCGATCAAAACAATTGGCACTTCCGTCGTGATCATATCGTTCTTGTGAACCGTATGAAATGCTACGTGACGAATGTGGTGCTTAACTGGGTCAATATCAATATCCTTGATAATCGCCAGCGTCTTTTTTGTACCAATCGTGATGTGTACTGGTGTGTGCTTACCAGCTGCTCGAGCAACCTTCGTTGTCTCTACAGTGGGTGACTGCGTCGCCTGAGGTTCATCATGACCACCGTATACTACGCTTGGAATAAATCCATCTCGAAGCAGCTGAGCTGCCTTTTTTCCGCCAACTTGAGCTCTTTCGCTCAGTTTCAATGAAATTTCGTTCATAATCCTCCTATCAGAATATATCTATTATACCATTTCTACCCTGTATGCTAAAATAAGACAGATATGATACCTGGATTTGATCTTATGACATTTGCCTCGACGACCGGATCTTGGGTGGTTCTCCTTGTTATTGCTCTGATCATTTTTGCCGAATCTGGCTTGCTTATTGGCTTCTTTCTACCCGGTGATACATTACTATTTACCGCGGGTTTCCTCGTTAATGTCGGTAAGTTGCACGTAGATATCCATCTTGTTGTTCTTGTTGTTTTCCTAGCGGCTGTTCTCGGTGATGGGGTTGGATACCTATTTGGTAAACGGGTTGGCCGAAGACTCTTTAACCGTCCGAATTCACGCCTTCTTAAACAAGAAAACATCCAAAGAGCTGAAGACTTCTACGAAAAACATGGTGCCATTACCGTCATCATCGCCCGTTTCATTCCTGTCATTCGAACCTTTGCTCCAATCGTTGCGGGTGTTGGCAAAATGAGCTACCGCACATTTCTTACGTACAACGTTATTGGCGCGCTGTTATGGGCTGGTGGAGTTACCTACGCTGGTTTTTATATAGGGGAGATGCTCCATAAAATTGGTATTAACATCGATACCATTCTCCTACCTGTCATGGGTATCATTGTAGTTATCACCTTTCTTTCTCCTGCAATTCACGCGCTTAGCAGCAAAGACAAGCGTGCTGCAATTTGGAATAGTTCGAAAAGACAAATTCGCGTCCTTTTGAAACGAAAATAGATCTTAGACGCCTATGTTCGAGTCCGCTAGCCCCTGCTATAGTACTTATGTTAAAAAGACTTCCATTGAGGGGGGCTTTTTTGTTTGCTATAATACCAACTACTATGGTGAATTTACTTATCAGCTATCCTACTATCGAAACTGCAGACTTCGAATGGATTCAAGGTATTCGTAAAGAACATGATCCTCGTTATTACTCAGTTGTTAGACCTCATATCACCCTTGTTTTTGGTACCAACAAATTAGACCAGCGAGAGCTATTTGAACATGCTCAAAGAAAATTAGAAAATTTTCCAAAAATAGCCGTTAAGTTTGATTCAGCGCGAGTCGTTGAAGATGATTCAAAAAAATTCTTTCATACGTTTCTGGTTCCATCAGAAGGCTACGATGAAATTAATAAGCTACATGACCTACTCTACGAAGATAGTATGGCGAGTGAACTGCGATTAGACATTCCTTTTATTCCGCACATTGGCATCGGGACGAGTGTTAACGAACAAGACATGAGCTCACTTGCAAAACAAATAAATGAGGGGAAGAGAACAATTCATGGGCTCCTCGATATCGTCACATCAGTTCAATTTGATGGTACTGAAGTCGAGGATTTAGATAAAATATCCCTGTCGTAAATTCGAAGTGCATCCACCAGTGCTGCCAAGTTGAGTCGCAAAAAGCCATCGTTTCGGATGGCTTTTTCTATACTTCAAAAAATATATGACCTCGAAGCGAGTCGCTTCGAGGTCATGAGCCTGTAGTGTATCGTGCTCTGTGTCTACTCACCCTTAGAGAGGGCGGCAAGCACAAGCAGGATCAGACCCACGGTAAGAATTGCTGTCATCCAGCCGATGAAGAACGGCGTAGCCGTGCCCATGATGCGAACGGGCACCAGTGGGCCGAGTGCCGCTCCGACAAGCCCAGCACCGAGAGTCGCAAGGTTCTTTCTCACAACGTTCTCCTTCAACAAGGAACGCCTAAGCCAAGGCAACGGGTTCTACCTACTGCAGGCGAACAGTGTGACGATGAACTGAATTCATCGGTTGTTACATTAGTATTTATTAACATATTTGTCAATGATGAGGAGTCACGATCCTTAGATCAGCTTTCCAGCGGAATAGAGACTTCTTATATTTATTTACTAAGCGTTGCGACGTCAAATACAAGTGATAAAGGCAATACAACGGTGAGCGTAAGTGCAAGTAAGAATATTATACCGGTAATCTTTTCAATCGTAGGAATGATGCTAGAGAAGTTCTTTAAGGTATCGTCCTGTAAACGACTCTTTCACTTTGGCAACTTGTTCGGGCGTGCCTTCAGCAACTACCATACCACCGCCTAGTCCACCCTCAGGACCCATGTCGATAACGTGATCGGCCGACTTCACTACGTCGAGGTTGTGTTCAATAATCACCATACTGTTGCCACCTTCAATTAGCTTCTGTAAGATAGCGATAAGTCGCTTTACATCGGCACTGTGAAGCCCTGTAGTCGGTTCATCAAGAATATAGAGTGTCTTGCCTGTCGCACGTCGAGATAGCTCTGTAGCGAGCTTAATGCGTTGCGCTTCACCACCACTAAACGTTGTTGCTGGTTGACCGAGACGAATGTAGCCAAGACCAACTTCAACCAACGTATCAAGCTTACGGGCAATGGTAGGAATATTTTCAAAGAATTTTGCCGATTGTTCAACGGTCATTTCAAGAACGTCGCTAATCGTAGCATCCTTGTATTTAATTTCAAGAGCTTCGCGGTTGTAGCGCTTGCCATTACAGACGTCACAAGTGACGTATACGTCAGGCAGGAAGTGCATTTCAATCTTGATGACACCATCACCCTGACAGTTCTCACAGCGACCACCTTTAACATTGAAGCTGAAGCGCCCTGCTTTATAACCACGGATGTTAGCCTCGGGCGTACCAGCGAAGAGTTCACGGATAGGCGTAAAGACACCCGTGTACGTTGCCGGGTTAGAACGTGGCGTACGTCCAATAGCTGACTGATCAATAATAATTGCTTTATCGAGATGCTTAATTCCCTCAATGTTTTCGTGAGCACCAGGTACTGTCTGGGCACGATGTAACCGAGCAGAGAGTTCCTTAGCCAGGATGTCATTAACAAGCGTCGATTTGCCGCTACCACTGACGCCGCTCACGACAGTCATAACACCAAGCGGAAATGCTACATCGATATTTTTGAGATTATTCTCACGCGCACCACGGATGACTAATTGGCGATCCTGCATAACCTGTCGTCGCTTTTTAGGAACATCGATTTTTTCTTTACCAGATAAGTACCGACCGGTAATACTGTCCTCTTGTTCGGCGACTTCAGCCGGCGTACCCGCAGCCACGACTTCACCACCGGCTACACCCGCACCAGGACCAATATCAAGCAGATAATCTGCCTGACGGATCGTATCCTCATCGTGTTCAACAACAAGTACCGTATTACCAAGATCACGCAGACGCTTGAGCGTGGCGATAAGGCGATCATTGTCACGTTGGTGAAGCCCGATAGATGGCTCGTCAAGAACGTACAGTACGCCTTGAAGACCTGAGCCAATTTGAGTTGCAAGACGAATACGTTGCGCCTCACCACCTGATAGAGTATTTGCAGCTCGTGCCAGCTCAAGATAGTTTAGACCCACATTACTCATAAAGCCAAGACGCTCAGTGATTTCTTTCATAATTTGACGAGCGATAAATAACTCTTGATCGGTTAACTTAAGGTCACTCGTGAATAGGTCGAGAGCATCATCAACTCCAAGATTACAGATATCCATAATATTGAGATCGTGAACGGTCACTGCCAAAACAACGGGTTTAAGACGAGCACCCTTGCACGTATGACATTGCCGTTCGCGCATAAAGCGTTCGATATCCTTACGCATAAATTCGCTGTCTGTTTCCTTGTGACGACGTTCAAGGTTTGGAATGACACCTTCGTAGACTGATTCATAGCGACGACCAGCCCCGATCTCTACGGTATATTTCTGGCTACCAGTACCGTACAAAATTTTATCCAGATCATCTTTACTCAGTTGTCCAACTGGTACTTGTAGGCTAAAGCCATGGGCATCGGCAACCTTTCCGAGTCGCTTCATATACCAAGCATCACTGTTGACGCGGTTGTATGGACGAATTGCGCCTTCGGATATTGTCAGGTTAGGATTGAATACCAATTCTGGATCCACTTCGAGACGACTACCGAGACCGGTACAAACAGGACAAGCACCTTGTGGCGCGTTAAAGCTAAAGAGTCGAGGTTCAAGTTCAGGAATATCCTCATTCGGATGATCGACACAAGCATATCGCTGGCTAAACGTCACGACAGTATCTGTTTCTGCATTCAGTAGTTCGACGACACCATCGGCGATTTCAAGTGCTTGTTCAACCGACTGAGTAATACGACCAAGAATGTCATTATTCATGGCGATGCGGTCTACGACGATCTCGATAGTGTGTTTGTAACTTTTTTGCAGTTCAGGGAATTCATCGAGTGAGTACACGACACCATCTACTCGCGCCCTGGCAAAACCGAGCCTTCGGTATTGCTCGGGAATATGAGCAAACTCACCTTTCTTATCTTTGATAATTGGTGCCAAAATCATGAGACGCGTCCCAGATTCAATTTTCATAATTTCATCAATAATCGCCTGCGGCGTACGACGAGACACGGGCTTACCACAAACTGGACAGTGTGGCACTCCGATACGCGCGAATAAAAGTCGCAAGTAGTCGTAGATCTCAGTTACGGTAGCAACAGTCGAACGTGGGTTGCGACTTGTCGACTTCTGATCGATAGAGATTGCCGGGCTGAGACCTTCGATAGAATCGACATCAGGCTTATCCATAATGCCAAGAAACTGCCGAGCGTAGCTGCTCAAACTTTCCACATATCGACGCTGACCTTCAGCATAGATAGTATCGAAAGCAAGACTCGACTTACCAGAGCCAGATAGCCCCGTGATAACTACCAATTTATCACGAGGAATTTCAACACTGATATTTTTTAGGTTGTGCTCACGAGCACCAGTAACACGAATAACCTCTGGCATAACGACTTAGTATACCATGGTTTCGCCCACCTTTTCCACCCCGTCAGCCCTCTAAGTGTTTAATCGTAATAATCATCATGCTTATCTTTGCATGCTTTTGACAGGAATGCTACTATGAGTCTAAATCTTATATTACAAATAACAAGGTGTGGAACATGAAAAAAGCAATCGTCGTCGTCAGCCTAGCTAGCCTAGGTCTGGTTATTCTTATCAAATCGGGGGTGCTTGGGTCGCTCGCTCTTTTCCTACTCGTGGGAATTATTCCGGGTACAAACTATGCGCTTTCATCAAACATGATGTTACTTATTATTATGAGCATCGTATGGCTGGTTGTTGTTCGCTTTGCCGGTATGGAGTTATTCTATTTTCTGATAGACAAACGAATGACTTCTCAGAAGCCTTCTCATAAAAAACACATGCCAAAGCGTCGTTACAGCCAAATCTAGCCTTCACTCTCCTGACCGGAAATATCACTTGGCATAATACTCTCAGCCCATAGCTGTAGTTCTTGTAGAATAAACTGTTTTGACTCATCAGGCTCTGTTGTCGCAATTCGTTGCATTGATTTCACAAACTGAGGTAACTGCGCATTTACATGTTCGCTACGCCAGAGTTCCCAGGCGAGTGATTCATCTTCACTCAGAACCCTTGGAAAACTGCGTGCTTTGTAATGCAAAAGAAGAGGATTCAAACGTTCATCCGTAAAGTCGGGATGGAAATCTGCTAATTCACGTTCGCTAGCATTACGGACAGTCTCAATCCGTAATCTATCTCGATCACTAACGAAACCATCATAGAGCTGTGCTTCAGGGTCAATTGCCTTTTTAAACTCACGTCTGGTTTCAAAAATAGATCGAATATTCTCCGCAAAGTGAGGTGCTTGAAGAAGTACCGTCTTATGTTTTTCAATGGTCTCTTTATCGAGGTGTATGCGCTTCCAGCCATCAGACTGTTCCAATACCCCAAGTGGAGCTACGGCTGGAGCCCGATTGTACTGCAGCTCCTGGACGGGGAGAGATATGAAGTCATCTTTTTGTCGCTCTTCCCAGGTAGCATACAACTTCTTTTTCAGTTCTTCAGAACTAAGGTCTACGACCGTTGCGGGATCGTAGCGCAAATCGTACACGACCACGCTCCCGTTCTTGCCCATCGTGAGCGGAAAAGCAACGGTCGTCTTTTCATGATCGGCACCGTATCGTCCGCTCGTATAGACAAAAGGCTTTTTATCTTCAAGATTCACTAATTGCTTAATCTTATTCTTGTCGCGCATGCCAAGCAGGTATTCGTATAATTGCGGCTGCTTCGTTTTGATTAAATTCGTTACGGCGATAAGAGCCTCGACGTCACTGAGCGCATCATGAGCTTTAAAGTGATCAATCCCATTTTCTTTAGTAAGAAGTTCGAGTCGGTTAGTCGCCTTTCCGTCCACAACAGGCCACACGATACCATCGGGTCGCAATGCCCGTGTCATACGGACCACATCAAGAAGATCCCAACGCGAGCGTCCATCTTTCCAACACCATTCATATGGATCATAGAAGTTCCGCCACAACAAATGGCGCACAAACTCATCATCAAAGCTAATGTTATTGAAGCCGACCATGATAGTCTCGGGCTTGCAGATCTCTTCGCTGATAAGTTTCGCGAACTCAGCTTCAGTAAGACCATCCATTTGAGTTTGTTGGGGAGTGATACCGGTTACCATCAATGCCTCGGGACTTGGAATCGTATCATCACTTAATTTAACGAGTACATTATATGGCTCGCCTATGGGGTTAAGCTCCATATCGGTTCGAATACCAGCAAACTGCATAATGCGGCTACTACGAGGATCGAGGCCGCTTGTTTCAAGGTCATAAAAGAAAAAGGTTTGTGCCATACTCTTAGCATAACAAAAAACACGCTCGCTAGCGTGTAAACAAACATTAAATTATGACAAGTTGGACATATGCGTGCCGCCCGAAGGCAGAGCGGGAGGTTCGACCCCCGGCTCCCCTCCCCTTCGGGCGACGACGTCTCATGACGACTAGACTCGCGTTCAGGCTTGTTCAGCCTTTTATCTGTCTTCGCTTGCGCATAGACCACCTCTCGTTAAATGCGAGACGGGACGATGAATTACCGTGTAGCACGCGCCGTGCTGACCGACGGTAATGTCGAGCGGGTGCATGGGTCCGCGCTGCGGGCGGCAAAGTGAGATGGAACGGGTAGTGTCAGGCGAGCCTTTACGTCACACAAGAGTGATCAGAGCTCGCCTCAGTAAAGATACTTTCGCACAGTCCCTCAGCTTCTTGTCGAAGATGGAATCCGTCGCGCTGTCTCGTCGAGCGCCGGGCGGATTATCTGGACGGGTGGTGCCTGCCAGGCGAGATACCGCTTGAAAGCGGGCTCGCCTAGAGTCTTCGCTTGTACACTTGTTCTCCTGGTCCGGTTGAATTCCTAGCGCCTTACCCCGAAGGGCTTGGCTCGGACGAATCCGGACTTAGGTAAAACCACTGTAATGCAACAGGTCTCCTTACGAATAAAATTACTTTTCTCCGTCAGGTGGCCCGCGTCATTTCGTCGGTTCGACGCGGATTTCTATTCACAAAAGATGAACAGGAAACCGCGTCGACGTTACGTTATATATCCAACTTGTCAATGAACTATAGGAGATACGGATCGTAACTCAACTTTATAGTGTATGTATATTAACACATTAATATACAAAAGTCAATGATATTTGTAATTTTATTGTTCAAGAAGAGGAAATTCGGTATCACCAATTTCGATGATACTGTCACCCACGGCACCAGCACGTGATAGTTCATGATTGATACCAAGTTTTTTCATGATGTCGCGAAGACGGTTGACACCTTCAAAGTTATCGAAGTTCGTACGACGAGCAAATTTCTCGATTTTGTCACCCTTGATGATGAAGTGTCCGGTTTCTTGATCTTTTTCAACAGTCCATGCATCGGCAATCTGATTATCAGTTAGACTGATAGTTGGCATGTCATCATCAGTCGCATTGATTTCATCTTCAATCGCTCGAACATGCTCAACCTTCGTGCGAAGCGCACGAAGTACTTCTTTAAGTCCCTTGTGAGATGGAGATGAGACGGCGAATATTTCTGCCGACTTGCCTGCTGCTACTCGTAATGCATCAATCTGCATTTGAATAATTTCATCATCGAGTCCTTCTACCTTCGTCAGTGCAATCACTTCGGGACGCTGGATGAGTTCGCTACTGTAATTTTCAAGTTCTTTACGAATAGTCTTGTATGCACCGGCGATGTCATCCGTATATGCATCGATAAGATGCAGGAGAACAGCTGTACGCTCTACGTGACGCAAGAATGCATCACCAAGGCCCTTGCCTTCGCTGGCGCCTTCAATGAGTCCTGGGATGTCTGCAATCAATAAGCTACTGTTATCAATGTCAGCCACACCAAGGTTAGGAGTTAGTGTTGTGAACGCATAATCAGCGATTTCTGGTCGTGCGTTACTGACAACTGATAAGAAGGTTGATTTTCCCGCGTTTGGAAATCCTACGAGTCCGACATCAGCAATTAACTTCAGCTCGAGCTCACCTTCGAACGTATCACCCTGCTCACCAAGTTCAGCGACACGAGGCGTCTGACGAACTGATGACTTGAAGTGAGCATTGCCAAAACCACCATCACCACCTTTAGCGATAACAACACGTTGGCCGTTATCAGTAAGGTCAGCGATAATTTCGCCCTTACGACGGACAATAGTGCCCATAGGTACTTTCACAATAAGGTCTTCACCAGAACGACCGCGTTTGTTCTGCTTTGATCCGTTACGGCCGTGGAACGCTTTGAGTTCAGGCTTGAAACGAAAATCTACCAGTGTGTTGACGTTCTCACTAGCTTCAAAGATAACGTCGCCGCCCCTACCGCCGTCACCACCATCAGGGCCACCTTTATCAACATAAATTTCATGACGAAAACTAACGTTTCCGTTTCCACCGTTTCCGGCTGCGATAAATACTTTAGCTGTGTCAACAAACATATTTATTCATTATACCAAAATCGCCTCAGTATTGACAGAGGCGATAGTGATATTGTATAAATAGCAGTTTTTAATTGTTAATGAATGAAGTTATAACGGCCACCTACAGCCTCACCCCAACTCATAGTACGGCTTGTAACTCGGTTGAAGTTACCGGCGTAGTTCATTTCACTAATGGTAATACTTTCGCCAGGATTAACTGACTCAACAATTCCAACGTGACCAGCACCACCACCATTTTGGATGATCGAACCAACTTCAGGATCACCATCAACGGCAAGTCCTGCAGCGCGGGCATTCATTGCCCAGGTTGCGGCATTACCCCAGTAGCTGCCAACTGGACGGCCGAGTTGCATACGGCGTTCGTAAGCGTACCAAGTACAGTTACCGAAAGCATATTTGTTACCGGCTGAGGCTCGAGCTATCTGTGAGTTTACCGTTGAGTAACCACCTAGATATGAACCTTGGCTTGCAGCATTTCGAGGTGCAACGTAGCCAGGACGTTCAGCTTCTGGCAATACACCGCCAGGGACTACAATAGTTGTACCAACGTTAAGACCGCTTAGCTCGAGGTCATTAAAGGCAACAATGCGATCTTTATTCGATGCATACTTTTGAGCAATGCTATCAATAGTGTCTCCACTCTTAACGACGTAGATAGTTCCATCTACTGGAGGAATGACAATATTCTTGCCGACTTCGATAGCATCAGAGGTAAGGTTGTTTGCCCAACGGATCGTGTCAGCTGAAAGACCGTAGTCACTAGCTAATTTAGCGACCGTATCACCGGCAACACCAGTATACTGCTTCATCTTACGGCTATCTGCCATAGGTTGAATGATTTGTGGTTTGCTAATCACATTACTGTCATTTTGAGCAAGTTGACTCTCAGCAGAGAGTGAGACAGAAAGGTTAGCAACGTTAGTAGCGATTGGTAACTCAGCACGCTCAGCGATACCAGCAGCAACGTTAGTTGCAACAAGTTGATCGACTGACGGCTGTGTCGAAGTACTAGGCTGGACATTTGCCGCGTTGGCGACATTGTCCATTTTTTGTGGGGGTTGGTAGCCGATGGCAACCATCGACATAATAAGCAAGAAAACACCAGTATAAGCTGCTATAGTGGTTGATTTAGGTCCGCTTTTGATCTTCTTCAAACCTGAAGAATGACGAGCAAAGACCTGTTGTTTCAGCTCAGCAGTTGTAGCTTGGGCAGAACCCATAACTGATTGAGATTCACTAATAATCGTTCTCCTGCCAGTGCATTACTGCAAAGGCGTCTACCTTAATTTGTCTTTCTTCTCGCAAATAGAACAGGGTATGTGTGTCGACCTATTTCATTAATTAATATTAGGTGAAAATGCTCTTAATTCAATACCCGTAACGACATTTATGGTAGGCGCATTTATGATTCGTATTCCACTCGCAGATGTAGCCATACAGACGACACTAGTAGACGAACTCACAAATGTGCTATGACTCATTGTATCAGCTATTGCAAAGTATGTCAATTTATTTTATGAATAGTATAATTTGTCAAGCTTATGGTACTAGGCACTTAATTTTACAGTGGTCACGAATATTTGCCTCATGTTCGGCATCCGTACGAGCAAAGTAGGTAATATCGTCATCTCCACTCAAAAAGTACAGATAATCGCCTGTTGCAGGTGCCGCGACAGCCTGCAATGACGTCTCTCCGGGACTTGCGATAGGCCCGGGAGGTAGTCCGGGATTGATACGTGTATTATAGGGTGAATCAAGGCTTGGAGAAGGTGTGACACCCAGCTTTTTAGCAGCATACTGATATGTCACGTCAGACCCTAAGGCCATTCCCATTGCAAGTCGCTTAAAGAACACCTGTGCCACCTGTTTTTGATCCGTAACATGAGACACTTCTCGTTGGATGATCGAAGCTAATGTTATCCCTTGATACAAGTCTAGCCCCTGCTGCTTAAAGCCAGTAACAAGATCATCCTTCTGAATTGTCGAATAAAATTGATCAAACGTACGAAGGAGAATCTGGCTAACCGTCGCATCTGAAGGAAATGAGTAGGTTTCACCGTAGATATAACCCTCGAGATCAGCAGAAGCAGGTTTACCGGCGAATAATGGATGATCGTAGGTTTCACCTAAGGCCGCGTCTACCTCTTCAGCGCTATAGCCCGCCTTGATGAGCACGGTGCGATCTTCGGCAAGTGTAGCGCCAGGCAAGAATGTTATTGAAATATCATCAGTATTGCCCGAGACGAGATGTGTAACGATCTCCTCCGTTGACTGAGAAGGAGATAGATTATACGTCCCTGCTTGTAGTTTTGATTTCGTATTTGAAAGACGAGTGTAAAGATCAAAGGCAAGCTGACTACGAATAACGTGCTTTTCTTCTAGCAACGTTCCGATGGCAGACGGAGAGGTTCCTTCAACGATTTGAACGCGCACCTTCGTGGTTGTTGAATCAGAAACGGGGCGAAGTGCCGTCTTATACCACACGAATGCACCACCTGCTGTAAGGATGCCCGCTAGGATAATGATCCCGACGATCCACCATAAAAGTTTCTTTCCAAAACGTCTCTTCGACTTCTCAAGCAAGAGAGGTGGTGGCGTTGGATCGATTAAATGCACAGGAGGTGGCGTTGGTAAAGCTTCTTTCACCGATGGCAGTGCGGACGGGCGCTGGGGGCGTACAGGACGTTGCGGAACTCGTATGTCAGATACAGGTCGTTTGGGAGGAAGAAAGTCATTCATATCAGCGTTGCTCCAAGAAATCCGTCAATATTAATGCTGCCGCTTGAGCGTCAATGTCGCCTTTCGTGTATGGCTTGCCGTATTTTTTTAGTTGTTGCTCAGCAAGAACACTCGTCAATGACTCGTCCTGAAATACAAGTTTCGGAGCAATATCAGTTAATTGACGAGCGAAGTTCTCAACATATTCGGTCTGAAGTGTCGGTTCTCCTGATTGATTTCGAGGATACCCTACAACAACCGTATCAACATTCTCATCGATAACGAGCCGCGCTATACGTTCAAGCTCAGCACCATCAACCTCAATCGTATCAAGAGGTACTGCAATTCGCACCATATCATCACCTACAGCGACACCGATTCGCTTCTCTCCGACATCAAGCGCCAGAAAAGATTTAGTTCGACTCATTCAGTTTAAATTCTATGATGATCTTCTTAGTATCATTAGGAGCCGAAGACACCCAGAACGGCCAGAACTTCACATCAACATTATCAACACCTTGGATTGTTTCGATGCTTGATTGAATCTCACCAAAACGTTTACCCTTCGCTGTTTCTTTAATCGCTTCGTCATCAATCTTTGGTCCAATTTTGGCTGTCGTAACAATATTAGCGGTAAAACCAGTATCAACGGGAGCTATACTCGTAAACGTTACCTTCTTGGCGCCATTATCATATACACGACGGTCAGTCTGTCCCTCGAGTTGTTTCTTGAAATAGTCGCTCAAGTATTGGTCAACATCCGCCTTAGACACTCCGGAAAGACTGTACGTGATGCTAGCCGTCAACTTTGGCTTAACACCATCAGCAACTTCTTGATCAACAGCTGGAGATGACTGAGGTGTTCCTCGGTCAATTTTGAATGTTTGATCAAGGACATTAAACGTATCGTTGAACTGACCGGTAAGCTGTTTCTTAACCGCATCAGTGCTCTGTCCGGCAAGCTGATCAGTTGCCGCTTGGATATCACCTGCGCTCACAACCTTAATCTCACGACTCGATCCGCCAGCCATGTCGGTACCCGTAGCACTAATACCACTGACACTTGACTGGTAGGGGCGAGCAGACAGATTGTAACTATCACCTAGGTCAGACGCTTCTACGCCAATAGTTGCCGAGTCTTGTACAATTCCACCAGGTCCAACCGTTGTGCCATTGAGCGTTGCGCTCTCGGTGCTAACAAACGTGATTTGACCACTAGTAAAGCTTGTACCTGCAGGTACAACGATAGGACTACTCGATACCGAGGTACGATTTAATGTCATCTTTCCTTTAGCTTTTTCACCTACAGTTTTCTTACCGGTCGCAACAAATTCGACACTACCATCTTTCTTTACTTGCTGGACAGTCGTCTTAATCGTACTGGCCGTTGAACTTGTCGCGATATCACTGCCAAGCGTCACCTTTGCATTAGCAGATGATTCAGTAGTACGCGCCGTAATAATGACGTCTGCCCGTGCGGCAAAGAACAAGGCCCACACTAAGAAGCCGAGCAATACAACAACACCAGCGATGATAAGGATCATTTTTTTACGAAACTTGTTAAAGTTAGGAACGCCCATGCCGCTCTTTGACTTAGGCTTTCGAGGTGCCTGACCAGCAAGTGGCGGCGTAGCTCGCGATGTCTCTTCGGCTGCATTCTCACGAACTGCTTGGTCAATTGCAGGATCAGTGAAGGCAACGATACCAAGGGCACCGGCGTCAGCTGTACGCGCAAGTTCACCGACAGGGAGCTGAGCTCCGTCAATTATATCGTCTCCGTTATCAATGTCGAGTGCTGAAATTTCAGCTAATTCCGGCTTGCTCTGGAGGTTTTTTGCCACAGGTATTTTTGCAGCCGCAGCCAGAGCACCAAGTGCAGCATTGCTCGAGATGAGAACGAGTCGCTTATCCACTTGATCTGCGGCACGAGACAATAGTCGCAGATTAACCGCACTTTGTAATACACCTACTCGTTTTGGCGGTACAAGGGCAACAATTTTTTCTTTTGCATCCTTAACCTTACCAATAATAGCGGTGATATCGTCTTCAACATCGATATAAATGACATCTTTATTCATATTTATATACGCAGAATTCGATTAAGTTTATCTTTAATGGTGTCAGTGTCACTACTACCTCCCATTGTATCATAACCAACACGGAGCAAGCCCATGGCGGTAATGTAGGTATGGTCGTTCGCAACCCCTGTGGTATCCTTAATTCCAATCACTTCGCTTGGATGAATCAGCTGAACTGTCGGCCGTTTCGTAAATGGCAAATCTTTATACCATTCACGTTCACTTAAGGCTGTGACTAGCCGCGATAAGCTTGCACCACCACCACAAAGTAAAATACGGTTTGGTAAGTGGTCAACAGAATCAAACTCACCGAGAGCTAACTCTACACCCGCCAACCAAACATCAAGCGTCTTATCAATTGCCTTTTCAGCATCATGCTTTACAGTGGCTTTAATCTGAGTGCTTTCAATATTAACTTTCAATTTTTCAGCATCACTATAGCTAAGATCCATCTCGCTCGCGATCGTACGGGTAAAACTTCTACCCCCTATCCCAAACATCTTAGTACCCTCAACACCACCATCATTGACTACAGCAATATCGGTAGTACCGCCACCAACGTCAGCAAGAATAGCCGTAAAGTTACTACTTGCATCATTCCCAAGCACTGAGCGACTGACCGCAAACGGCTCCGCCGCAACGGCTACAAGTTCGAGCGCAAGCTCGTCAGCGACGCGTTCCAAGGCACCAATGTGAACCATTGGAGCAAAAGCAGTGTAGATTTGAACCGCCACGTCGCGTCCTTGGAATCCGATGGGGTTGCTCACCTTATAGCCGTCAATGTGGATGCTGACAAGCGCGCTGTTCACCAGCTTGACCTCTACTTCTTCATTGCCCGTCTCAAGTGCAATCTGACGTTGAGCTTTGCCTTGAGCACGTTCTTGAACTTTCTCGATAATGAATTCCATTTCAGCTGTATCAAGTGGACGGTCTGGTTGAGGTCGACGGTAACGAATCGTATTAGTAACGCCCTTTACTAATTCACCAGCAATACCGATTACCACGCGCTTGGCCTGCAAACCAGCTTGATCTTCGGCTTCCGATAACGCTTCTTCACAATTCTTTACAACACCGGATATATCGGCGATAGCTCCAGAGTGCATATCACTTATATCTTGACGAGCTCGACCTACGCCAACAATTTCAAGTGTGTCATCGTTCTGTTTGGCAATAAGTGCCTTTACGAACTCTGTTCCAATATCAAGTGCCACTACGTAATCGTTGTCGAGCTTGTTTTGAGATTTATGACGTAATTTTTCGAAAACCATAATTAGTATCATTATATACCATATACGGCGCTGCGGTAAGAAATTTTACTAACATATGTATTTATGTACTCGTATGCTTTACTACACAGATACATTTCTTTGACTATTTAACATACCCCTGTCGTAGTAAAAGTATTGTTGTTTCTTACGTTTAGACTAAAATAGCCTTAATACGACGTATACCAGATGAGCTTGACTCTTCTTTAGTAATCTTAAATACCTTACCATCTTCACCAAGTTGCCCTGTATGATCGACGTGAGGGCCACCACAGATCTCAAAACTGAAGCGCTGATCACCTTCGCCCATTTTGTATACTTTTACAGTATCACCGTATTTATCACCAAATGCCCCAATAGCACCCATTTCAAATGCCTCGGTCGTTGGGTATTCGTGAAATGAAATAGGTAGATCGGCCTTAATTTTCTCATTGACGATATGTTCGACTTTAGCCAACTGTTCGGGAGTTACTTTTTCGTCATTATTAAAATCAAAGCGCAGACGTTCTTCGGTTATATTGCTACCATGCTGCGTCACGTGATCACCGAGTACCTGTTTGAGTGCAGCATACATAAGGTGCGTTGCGGTGTGGTATTTCTTGTGCTGTAGCGTCTGGCCACCAAGACCACCCTTGAATGTACCTTTAGCCGCAGTTTGACTGCGCATGCGTTGTTCGGTCATCTTGCTATCAAATTCTTGACGCCAATTGTCAGATAACTGAATATTTTGTTTAAATGCTTCCTCAGTTGAAAGCTCCACTGGAAAACCAAATGTGTCATAAAGTGTAAATAGTTCAGCGCCAGTAAGACCCTCACTTGAAAACTTTTCAAGCTGCTTAAGTCCTTTTCGAAGTGTTTGGCGGAAAACCTTCTCTTCTTTAACAAGCGTCGCGATAACATCACTGCGCTTGCTGGCAACTTCAGGATAATCATTGCTGTACATATCGGCAATGATAGGAACGATCTCTTCGAAGAAGTTCTGTTCAATACCCAGTTCAAAAGCAAAACGAATCGCTCGGCGAAGGAGACGTCGCATAACGTATCCTTGCTCTTTGTTGCCTGGCTTAACATCGTCGACTGCAAGGAACGTAGCCCCGCGTAAATGGTCGGCAATCACGCGCATACTCTCAGTGTGCGACTCATATTTTTTACCGCTGAGAGCTTCGAGTTTATCGATAATTGGGCGAAGCAAGCTGATGTAATATACATCCGGGTTATCCAACGCTGCCGCCGCGATACGCTCAAGACCTCCACCGAAATCAACATTTTTACGAGCAAGAGGCTCGAATGTGTCCTCATCGATCCGACGATATTGCATGAAGACTTGGTTGCCAATTTCCATAAATTGTCCGCTGTCGCTAGCCGGGTGAGCTAAGCCATAACCAGATGCATGATTCTGCGGACCAAAGTCATAAAAGACTTCGCTATCAGGGCCGCATGGATCACCGATTGGCGTTTTATTAAGTCCGCCACCGCGCGACCAGAAGTTTTCGCTTTCATCATAGAAGAAGATACGCTCACCAGGCTTAATGCCTCTATTGTTTCCGTCTTCTTGTGAGCCAATTGCGACAATACCAGCATCAATGTCTTTTTCTGCGAAGACTTTTTTCCATATATCGGCGGCTTCAGTATCCCGAGGTATGCCGTGCGTCTCATCACCGATAAAGCAGGTGACATAGATCTTATGTGGATCAAGACCAACGACATCTGTTAGAAATTCAAAGAACCAACGAATCTGCTGTTCTTTAAAGTAATCACCCATGCTCCAGTTACCGAGCATTTCAAAAAAAGTAGTATGTCGGTTGTCGCCAACATCTTCAATATCTTGCGCCCGCAAGCAAGTTTGGCTATCGACAAGGCGAACACCAGCAGGATGATCTTGACCGAGCAAGTAAGGCATAAGTGGCTGCATGCCGCTACCAGTAAATAATGTCGTGGGATCATTCTTGAGCATTATCGGCGCACGCTCGATAACTTCGTGTTGACGGTCCTTATAAAACTGGAGGTAGGCGTTGCGAATATCTTGTGCGTTCATAGTACTCAATTATAACAGAGGTATACGGCTATGAAAACAATGCTTTAGGCAACAATACCACCACCGAGGCAAACATCACCGTCATAAATAACAACCGACTGCCCACTGGCTACAGCTCGCTCAGGATCAATAAGCTGCAAGGTAACGTCACCATTTTCGTCTATTGAGAGCTGCGCCTTCTTAAGTGGAGCGCGATGACGAACGCGAATATCATACTCACCACTCGCTGGAGCGTTGTTAATCCAGTGGACTGAGCTGAGTTTAATCACCTCCCTCCATAACGTATTGTCATTAAGGTCAGTCGTCACATAGACTTCATTTTTCTCCATACTCTTACCAACAACGTAGTAGGGTAAGCCACCACCAACATCAAGTCCGTGACGCTGTCCGAGCGTGTAGAAAATCGCACCGTCATGATGACCGAGTAATTTATTCGTTTTCTTATCAATCACATCACCTGGCGTCTGCTCGACATACTGACTGAGAAAGTCCCGAATACCGACTTTACCAACAAAACAAATACCCTGGCTATCTTTTTTGTTAGCTGTAAAGAGACCTCGATCTTTCGCCATTTCACGTACCGTCGGCTTCGTATATTCACCAAGTGGAAAGAGTGTCTTGGTAAGTGCTTCGCCAGTTACTCGATAGAGGAAATAGGTCTGATCTTTATTGGTGTCAACTGCCTGTAATAATGTACCGTCTTTTACCCGAGCGTAGTGACCGGTTGCTATAAGATCTGCTCCATCTTCTATTGCAGCCTCTAGGAATAACTTGAATTTTACTTCTTGATTACACATGATATCAGGATTCGGTGTACGACCAAGCTTATACTCTTCAATCATATAGTCAACGACTTTATGTTTATATTCTTTTTCGAAGTCAAAAACCTTGAAATCAATGCCAAGCTGTACGGCCACGCGTTTTGCATCGGCCAGGTCATCCGCCCATGGACATTTCATACCAGGTAGATCCTCAGTCCAGTTCTTCATGTATACGCCAGTTACCTCATAGCCCTGTTCCTTTAAAAGAGCGGCCGTCAGGCTGCTATCTACTCCCCCGCTCATACCAACATATACTTTACTCATCGAGTGCCTCCAATATAAAACAACATAATTTTTACAAACTCACTGAGTGCTAAGTACCAGCCCGTTGGTGTTAGCCACCAAAAGGTCGACCATTGGTTATCGGTCATAACCGGGTGGTTATAGACCGTAACAGTACCGGCAGCACGTTTAGTAAACTCAAGGCCAGCACGGCGCTGGTGATAGGCTGAGGTTACAAGGATAACTGCAGAAACATTATTCCGCTCGAGTATACTTTGTGTATTATCGGCATTTTGCTTCGTAGTAGCGCCAAGTTCTTCAGTAATAATATCACTATCGGGTACGCCCAAGCTCCGAGCTTCTCGACGCATAGCTTCCGCGTTACTCGGACCAGTTTTATCTTGTGCGGCTCCTGAAAAAATGAGCTTCGGTGCCCATCCGTGCTGATATAATTTTATAGCTTCACGCGTACGAGCGCTGGTATCACCCCCACTCACAGCTACAATTGCATCAACAGGCTCGCATGGCTTCACGCTACCCGGCGTATCATTACACCCAGCAAGATCATTCGGTGCTAAATAGGTACTAAGTCCAACGATAATAATGACTAAGGCAACCAAACCAGCGATTATTGTTTTCATCGTCGGGTTCTTTCACGTTCACGAGTAACTTCTTCAATGATAATATCAGCCGCCTTTTTTGTATTTTCGTCATTTGAAAGATGACCAAGACTCAGGCGTAAGCTGCCATCAGCTACGCTTGAATCGAGACCAATTGCCGTTAAAACATGTGAACGCGTTCCTTTGTTCGCGGCGCAGGCACTACCGGTAGCGACCAATACACCCCGCATTTCGAGTCCAAATACCAGACGTTCAGCATCAAGCTTAGGGAACGAGATGTGAAGGTGACCTGGCAGACGACGCTTCGCGTGGCCGGAAACAATCGCATCAGGGAAAGCTGCTACAAGGCGCGCCTGCAGCTTGTCGCGAAGATTGCGCAATCGGTCGGATTCAAATTTACGATGGGACTCAGCTAGTTCCATCGCACGAGCGAATCCAATCACACCGGCAACATTCTCGGTACCACTGCGAAGTCCTCGCTCTTGACCGCCACCGACAATTTGAGGTTTAAGGCGGACATGACTCGCTGCCCAAAGCAGACCAACCTGTTTTGGGCCATATACTTTACCGGCGTTAAGCGTCAGAAGATCAACGCCAAGACGCGTCGCATGAATATCGAGCTGTCCAGCCCCTTGAGAGGCGTCGCTATGCAAGTAAATTGGAGTTGTGTCTCCGAGCGCAAGACGCCTTGCTCGCTCCTCACGAACAACCGCCGCGATATCACGCAGTGGCTGAACCGTGCCCACTTCATTGTTAGCCAGCGCAATACTCACCAGACGCGTTTCAGGTCGAATAGCGGCCCTTACGACGCTACTTTCAATAAACCCGCGCTTGTCGCTCGAGACGATAGTATGATCATACTGACGAGCAGCCGCAAGCACCGCGTGGTGTTCAATATTTGCCGTTACAATATGGCCACCGATACTACCAAGTGCTAGATTAATTGACTCTGTTGCCCCTGCTGTGATGACCAATTCATCCCCTTTTGCACCAAATGTGCTTGCAAGCACCTGTTTTGCAGACTCATATTCCCGACGAACTGCCAAAGCAGGAGCATACGGACTCGAAGGATTGAAAAAAAGATCCGTGAAGTACGGTTGCATAGCCTCAAGCACACGACGATCAAGCGGCGTCGCTGCGGCATGGTCAAGATAGATCATTTCTTCATTCATTGCTTTACTAGTATAGCAAGTTAGACGAGCTTTTGACCTGTGGCAGGGTCGCGCTTATAGACGTTACGAGCAACTTGTTCGTAATACATTTTAGTAGCTGCAACTAAGTTCGCTAGTTCCTCACCTTCAATATAGGAATAACGAGCACCTTCTTGCACCTTCATGATGCCATTTTCATGAACTTCATAACGAATAGTCATGCGTTCAGTCTTTCTTGTCTTAGAATCAATCCACTCTTCATACCAAATCCAGGTTTTTTCATCAAGACAAAAGAACTCGCGACGATGACCTTTTGGCACATCGCCAAATAACGTAGAGCCAATCTCACTTTCAAGTTGAATCAACTCACGTTCGGTCAGCTTTTTAAGTGGTCGCTTCAGCTCTTTTGGCATACTAAGATCGAGAACACCTGACGTATCGCCGACGATGAGAGATAACGCTTTTTTTAGTATGCCGCTCATAATGTTAGCTCCTTATGGTTGCTTCGTAACTAAGCATACCAGGGTCAGATGATTGGCGCGAGAAAGGAGTATCAGAACGAGGGTATCGATCAGCTTGCGATGCACGCCGTTCGAATTCAGTCCCTACCTCGCGGAACGTCCTTGCACTTTCACTCTGTCCTTCATTCAGCTCACCAGCCCAAGCACGAAAATCCGCAAGATGCGCACCATACAGAGCCAGTTGCCCCTGCGGGAGAAGTGGTGGTGGTCCATCACGATTAAGCTCCGCGTCAATTAATGCCCGTGCTGCACGAGCTTCAAGACGACCTTCTTCGGCAGATCCTAGACTGCTTCTATGGAGGTCTATATCTGTATCAGGGGTCAGCAAGGGTGCCTCGGTACGAGATCCGAAGAATTCAGAAGCTGGAGCAGGGCGTGATTCGAACATAATAATATCCACCTCGGTTAAAGTTGGCTCTATTTGCTTTGTTTGTTTAAAGCGCGAATAACGCGTTGGCGTTTGCGGAGGTAGCTGTCGCGATTTCTTCAAATGAAAGTCCACGAACTCGAGCATGATACTCGGCTACGTTTTTCACAAACGCTGGCTCATTGACTTTACCACGTAATGGCGTTGGAGTCAAGAAAGGTGCGTCCGTTTCTAGAAGCAGTCTCTCGAGGGGAATTGTGTTAAACATTGCTTTTTGCGTCTTATCCTTAGTGAACGTACTGATTCCATTCACACCGACGTATAAACCACGCTGTAAACCAGCTTCAAGATTCTTTTGCGTGTCTGTAAATGAGTGTAGCTCCCCACGAATCCCCGTGAAGTTATCAAATATCGGCCAAAAATCATCGAATGCCTCGCGGACATGGAAAATAATCGGCAGATTATATTTGAGAGCCAGTTCAATTTGCGCCTGAAAGGCTTCAATTTGGAGATGACGGGGACTATGTGTGTAAAAATAATCGAGTCCAATTTCACCAACGGCGACAAGCTTATCGTCGACAGGCTTACTCGAACGTATAATACTTTCAACCTCAGTCCAGCCATCCTTTGTGTCATGAGGATGCACACCGATAGACGCAAAGACTCTTTCATGCCTATTGGCAAAGTCGAGCGCTTCACGCGAGCTTTGCTCATTCGTGCCAACACAAATAAGCTTTTCGACGCCAGCGTGATGCGCACGCTTCAATACATCAAGACTGTCGAGCGGATATGATGCTTCATGTATGTGACAATGTGTGTCAATCAACATTATTACTTCTCAGGCGCAGAAGCGGTTTTTGGTGCACGAGGATCTTCAGAATGAAGGTAGACTTTCGGGAATAGCCCGCCAACCGTTTCGATAGGAACAATGACACCACTCGCAAAGATCCGCTTAATCGACTCGGCTGTTGATGGTAGGAGTGGTGTTAGCTGCTCAGCGACCTGCAGAAGTGTTCCAACTGACTGATTAAGTACTTCACCAAGGTGTGCTTCCGCTTCAGGATCAGCTTCACGTCTTTTAGCGATTTCCCAAGGTTTTACCATTTCAATATATTTATTCAGCCCACGAACTGAATCCCATATTTCTTCCATCGCTACGTTAAATTTAAGGTCATGCATAGCATCGTAATACGGTTTCATATCATGATCACCCTTTGGCGCATCACCGATCACTCCACTTTGATAACGACTTACCATACTGGCAACACGCGAGACTAGGTTACCAAGATCGTTGCCAAGCTCGTTGTTGTAGGCGTTCTCAAACTTTTCCCAGGTGAAATCACCGTCATCAAGCGTTGGAATATGGCGGGAGAAGAAATAACGGAAGGCATCGACGCCATACTCATCAATGATCTGGTTCGGGTCGACTCCGTTACCAAGTGACTTACTTTGCTTTACGCCCCCCACATTGATGAAACCGTGCACCATTAATTTCTTTGGAAGTGGCAACTCAAGGCCAAGGAGCATGGCTGGCCAGATACCAGCGTGAAAACGCAGTATGTCTTTACCAATTACCTGGACATCTGCAGGCCAATACTCTTCCCAACCTGCGCGATCCGGATAACCGAGTACCGTAATATAGTTAGAGAGCGCATCGAGCCATACGTACATTACCTGATCGGGATCACCCGGTACTGGTATACCCCAGCTAAGGTTTTTTCTCGGACGAGAAATACTAACATCTTGTAAGCCGTCTTTAATGAGTTCTAGGAATTCATTTTTTCGAAACTCAGGAACTATTTCCATGTGACCCGTAGTGATTGCCTCTCGAATTTGATCGGTAAATGCACTTGTTTTAAGGTAGTAGTTTTCCTCGCTTACGCGTTCATACGGCTTCTGATGATCTTCACAAATACCACCCGTCGCCTCCACTTCTTTATCCGTAAAAAAAGCTTCGTGTCCAACACAGTACCAACCCTCGTAACTACCCTTGTAGATGTACGGCTGTAGTTTCTGCCAGATGTATTGGACGGCACCTTCGTGGTGAGGTTCAGTCGTACGAATGAAATCAGTATACTGGGCGCCGATCTTTTTCATCATCATTTCAAAGTTACCGTACATTTTATCAGTGTAATCTTTAGGTGTCATGCCAAGTTCAGCAGCCTTAGCGGCAATTTTGTTACCATGCTCGTCGGTTCCTACTTGGAAACGAACCTCTTTGCCGTTTTGTTTCTGATAGCGAGCCCAGATATCCGCCAAGAGATAACCAAGAGCGTGTCCAATATGCGGCGTACCATTGACGTAAGGAATTGCGGTTGTGATGTATAATTTTTTTCCCATAACTTACTTTCTAGTGTAACAGATTGATTAATGGTCTTTAAGAAGCAGGCTCACCCTGCTCGCGCATAACAGCTACAACCGTAAAACGACTATCGAGTGTCTTAGCACCTTTTAAAAATGCACTGTGTGAAAAATAGTCTGGATGAGTCGCCGTATCAACTTGGCTAACTTCTATACTGGCCGCTGGGACACCAGCTTCATGGAGCTGTTCAAGAATCGCTTCATGAATACCCTTATTCTCAAGGCGGTGGAGTTGATAGCTCTCCTTGCTAACGGTAGGACCTACCCATATTTTAAGAGCGAGTGGATCACTGTCAAACTCACGTTGTAGGTATTCAACGCTTTTCTTACCACCCCCTATCTCAGTGCTTTGTCTTCCAAGATGTGAAACCATAAGAACTCGGTGCTTTGGGTCATAGATAACCGTAGGCGAGCAGTCGGCAACTGGGAGAAAAATGGCATGTCCAGGCTTTGTTGCTACGAGCGCATCACCAATAAGATCAGAATGTGGACTGAGCATACCCTTCCCTTTTTGGTCATCGGTGAGTGTAACATATCGGGCGAAGTCCGTAACTCCCTCAAAGGATACCTGAACGAGCGTTGCGTCATCGATCGCTACTCCCGCTTTTTCGAGAAATTGCTTACGATTGTTAAGGGCTGTGTGCGTTTCATCGTGTTTAAAAGACATATTCCCGTCTTGTGCCGAAGAAAGAGCCACAGTGACATCATCATCAAAGATGGTCGGCTGATCACTCGCTATCATTTAATCTGCCTCGTGAGGTTAACCCAATCATCGAGTGATAAACTTTCAGCTCGAGCGTTCGGATCAATACCAGCCGCAATAAGATACGTTTCAGCCTGAACAGTTGGGATGCTCAAGCCTCCCGAAAGGCTACTCCGTAGTTTTTTACGTTTGGATGAAAAACCCGCTTTAACCGCACGAAAAAAGTCCTTCTCAGCTACGTCCGTAAGGTATGGTTGAGCGCGCGTCTTAAATATAACCACTTGAGAATCAACCTTTGGAGGTGGTGTAAATAGCGCTGCCGGTACGATCTCACCAAGGGTTACATCGGCGAAAATCTGTGCACTGATTGCAAGAATACTCATATCCCCAGGTCGAGCAGCAAGGCGTTGAGCGACTTCTTTTTGAACAAGGAGAACTGCAATCGATGGTTTATTACTGCTCGTCATAAGAAGTTGGACGATTTTACTCGTAATGTAATAGGGAACGTTGGCAACAACTTTGTATCCTGACGGTAGATCAGAAAGGTCAAATGCTAGGATATCACTTCGGACTACTTCGAGATTTTTACCGGGAAATTGCGCTGGTAGCTTGCGCGCCAGTTCTTCATCAAATTCAACCGCTACAACGCGTTCGCTACGACGAAGTAACTCACTCGTAAGCGTACCGAGTCCAGGACCGATCTCAAGAACCGTATCACTTTCATTAAGTTCTGCACAGTCAGCGATATGAGCAAGCACGCCACGATCACGTAGCCAATGCTGACCGAGAGATTTTTTAGGTGTTACCATTAGCGATAAGTATCTGGCAAGTTTTTGCCACAATTAGGCCAAGGCTGCCAGCCTCGACGTACGTATAAGTTTCGTGCCGCCTGATCTTGTTGAGCAGGTGTTGCATTGCCAAATTGAGCTCCTTCAGGAGCTGACGCCGCCCATGTATTTTGATTGAACTGGTATGCACCATAATATGGACCGGCAGGATTCATACTATTATATCCACCTTCGCAACTACGTAGTTTTGCAAGAGCTGCGGCAAAATCACCACTAAAATCAGGCTTAGCGCCAACTACTTCAACTTGTTTTTTAGGTTCTTTAGTTACAACGCTTTGAATTTCGGCACGGTTCACTTGTACACCGTTTTTCATTTCAACTTCGTACGTCACTGTTTTCTTCCCGGTTTCACCAGCTGTGGTTACATTATGATATCCTACTGGCTGATCAGCATCTTGAACTTTTTCCGTTTCAAAAGCAATGTCCTGTTCTTCAGTGGCCGTTTGTTTGCCGTTACGCCACAACTCCACTTCCATGCCTGCTTGCATGTTTGCCGTTACAGAAACATTGAGTGTATCATTACCACCTAACACAATATTTTTGTCCTTAAGCATATCGCCTACCGTCTTCTTCTGGGTATAAACGGTTGTTTTTGTACCATAGAGTACAAGCGTAAAAGGAGTGGCACGTGAGATCGTTAGTTGCACGCCAGCACCATCGGCAACCATATTCGCACTAGCAGCCATGGTGACCTTGTCTTCATCTTGCAACGTAATATTTGCCTGTTCAGCGATTTGCTTAGGAGTCTGATACGACGACATAACCTTTTGACGAATAGCACCATCAATAATCGTCACTGGTCGAGCTCGATAGACGTTTACTTCATAGTGACTCGCGACAAGTGGCGCATCGATACCTGGCTCTACGCGATCATTTGGGTCAAGTTCGATCGAAGCCTCACTAAATGCCGCCCGAAGCGTTGTCGAATGAGTCAGTACACTGCGCTCAGTACCACGATCATGTATCGTAATAAGTCGCTCACCACCAGATGGACGCGTTGAAGCGGCGTCGGTACGCACGGCAAAAATAATAACAATAAAAACTACAAGCAAACTAAATGCTGCAATCACGAATGCGCGTGGCGTGGATGATCTTTTAGTTAGACTGTTCATAAAATAAGGTAACACCTCGAGTGTCCCGTGAAGAAATTATACCAAATATATGTAGGTTTGGATAGTTTCTACCCCTTCGTAATGAAGGTAGCTTCACTACCACACTATGACAAAGCCCCACACCATCCGCAGATTGACGGACGATGCGGGGCTCGCGAATCACGTAAGGCTCAGGCCTTCAGCCGATATAGCCTTCCACCGACCCTGTCGATATTCGCGTTTTTTGTTGTCGAGCCATGATCAAGCGGACAAGGTGGCCGGATGGAAGCTTCGCGTCACTCGACGTAACACCAGTTTTGATTTCTTCCCGTCAGCGTACATTCTCATTGGGAAGAGGAACGGGGATGTTTACCCGATACTCTCTACCCTTATGGCGGTAGATATCTGCCTTCGCATCACGGAAAGGCCCATGCCTTCCACAACTCGGTCGGGGATTGAGTGAGCTCCTTGAGACCCTGATGAAGGGACATTGCCGAGGTGTCTGGCACGTGCAGTAGTAGGCGTGAGCCACGAAACTGCCCCGCGGCCTGTCTACTTCCGTCAACTCAAGCAACTGGACAACAGTTCCTATCATAAGAACGCCTCCAAGACCAATAGTACCGACCATTACATAGTCGTATGAGAATTAGAAAATGTCAATCGATAATCTCGACGAGGAACGTCGCTAAACTTGTTTGTATTTCTGAGCGAAGGCCCTTAAGACAAGTGGAGCGTATGATAGATCCGCCGACAGAGCACCACTGATCACCTTGTCAGCATCTTCCGGTGGAAAATAACCAGCATTCTTATAAATACCCACCCGTACACGCAATCCGTTCATATCAAGTTCGGGATGAAACTGCGTAACATACAGATTCTTCTTAACGCGGAACATCTGCATCGGGCACATCGGTGATGAGGCCAAATGAACAGCCCCTGGTGGTAGTGACTCACAGGCTTCCTTGTGTCCAACGATAGCCTCGAATGTATCTGGTATGTCAGCGAGCAGTGGATCATTTCGACCGTCGGTAGTTAACGAGATCAGTACCGGCGCGACAGGCTCGGCGTATGTACGTGAGATAGTGCCACCGAGCAGCTTACCTAATGTTCCAATGCCATAACATGCACCGAAAAAAGGGAAATCTCTCGCAATTAACACGGGAAGTAACCGAGCAAAATCAGCCTCGACTCTCTTCTGGGTATCAGACTTCGTTTCTTCTGGATCGCTCGTGTTATATGGGCCACCGCCAACAATAATGCCCGAGTAGCGATCAAGATTAATTTCGGGAAGCGGAGCTGCTTCAACGCGGAAACGCTCGAGTTGGCTAGAACTCAGACCTGACGCCGCTAAAAATCCTGCATATTCATTATCTGAAGCGGCATCTTCAGGCCTCGACTGAAGTAATAAAAAAGGTTTCATTATCTTTATACTATACGATATTTTTGAGTCTGTGTGCAGAAGGTGTGTAAGTTACAATTTTTCAAGTCGAGCATATTCGACATTGAGTTTTTTCGTTTGTCCACTAGAAAATCGAACTGTCACGGCCATGCCATCGATGTCAATTACCTCACCGACACCAAACTGCGATGAGCGGACACCATCGCCAATATCAAAATCAGGCAAATCACTAAATTCATTATATTCTGCCGAAGCACGCGTGTTGAATGAGGGAGAAGGCGCCATAACGATCTCGTGTCCCATGTCTGCCAGAAATCGTGATGCAGGATTATAGCCCCGTTGACCGAACTGCAAACGACTCTGCGCATAGCTGAGATGTAGCTCCTGTCGCGCACGGGTCATCCCTACGTAACAAAGCCGACGTTCCTCCTCGAGTTCATTTGGGCCACCTTCAGCAGCACGAGTGGTTGGGAATATACCCTCTTCGAGTCCTACCATAAATACCACAGGGAATTCGAGACCCTTTGCGGCGTGAATTGTCATGAGCGTTACCTTTTGATCGGTACTGCTCGTATCGGCACTCGACATTAAGGCAACTTCCTCGAGAAAATCCGGTAACGTTGCGAACGACTTGCCGTCGGAAATTAAGGCACCAATGTTAGCTTCACGCTCTTCGGCCTGTGGCGTGCCATCAAGAATGTAGTCGCGGTAACTAGTTCTATCGATCAATGTCTCAATGATATCGCTTGGCGAGACATCGGATTGCAGTTTTGCTTGTAAATTCCGTAAAAGCTCCCCGAGACGCGCAAGAGCTATTCTGGCTCGAGGCGTTAGACTGCTCGTCTGCTCGACGTTCACCAAGCTGGAGATAATGTCCAAGCCACTATTTGCCTGCCATGTTAAGAACTTCTCAAGACTTGTCGCACCAATTCCACGTGCAGGCACGTTAACAATCCGGCTGAAGCTCATGCGATCATTTGGCTGATATAACAAACGTAAGTAGGCGATTATATCCTTAATCTCTTTGCGATCATAAAAACGAACGCCACCAATGATTTGATACGGAACATGTTGCTGCAATAGAGCGCGCTCTAGCGTGTAGCTCTGTGAGTTCATGCGGTAGAGTACAGCAAAATCACCATACTGACGAGCGCCCATACCCACCTGGGTGTCAACTCGATTCGCGACTAGGAATGCCTCTTCAGCTTCATCGTAAACAGCATGGACTTGCACGGGTAGTCCTGGTGGTTCGGCTGTCCAAAGTTCCTTTTCTGAACGCTGGGTGTTTTTAGTGATTACCTTATGGGCAGCTTCCAGGATAGCACCGGTACTGCGGTAGTTTTGCTCAAGTTTAATAACTTTAGCGCCCTTGAAGTCACGCTCGAAATTAAGAATATTAGTAAAGTCAGCTCCACGCCAGCTATAGATCGATTGCCAGTCATCACCAACCACGCAAATGTTACGCGTCTCACCAACCAAGCTTTTAACAATGGCGTATTGCGCCGCGTTTGTGTCCTGATACTCGTCGATCAAAATGTGTTTGAAGTGCGATCGCCACTTAACCCGCACTTCAGGCTGATCACGAAAGAGACGCACAGTCTCAATGAGTAGATCATCAAAATCGAGTGCGCCAGCTTCAATACGCATCTTTTCATAGCGTGAGTAGATTTTTGCAACCTCTTTTTGAAAAGGATAATTTGCCGATAGCTCATAGTCCTCAGGATTTATCAGTTCGTTCTTTGCACCGGAAATGGCGCTGCTAACCGCTCGCGGTTTAATTTGCTTATCGGTAATCGAGAGCTGCTTCATAGCCTGCTTAATGAGTCCCTGGCGGTCATCCTCATCATAAATAACATAATTGGGCGAAATACCAATCTTATCACCGTCCATCCTTAGTAAGCGTACGCAAATACCGTGGAATGTTCCCATCCATGGCATAAAATTACGAGACGCTCCGTCCTGGCCCAGCAAATGGCCCAGACGTTCACGCATTTCACGCGCCGCTTTGTTGGTGAATGTGACGGCGAGAATTTCATTTGGCCAGATATTCTCATGCGAGATGAGATACCCAATACGATGGGTAAGTGTTTTCGTCTTGCCACTACCAGCGCCAGCAAGTATCAAAAGAGGTCCGGACGTCGTTTTCACCGCGTCGGCCTGCGCGGGATTAAGGTCTTTTAATAAATCCATTGACTCTATTATACCTAAGTATGAGACTTATTTCTGCTGCATTTATGGCAACAGGCTACTATTTAACCAGACCGAGGAAATAGACTGCCGCGCCTGCACCTGCACCGACCAATAAGATAATAACGATCCAGATAATCCACATCCAACCAGACTTTTTCTTAGCGGGGTGTTCTAGCGGACGGTGGTATGAGTCCGTGTCGTAAATTCCACCATTTTTTTGATCACTCGTACTTGGTTCTTCTCGGTATTGCTGAGGGATTGAAACTGGGCCAGTAGGTGTTGGCCTTACTGGTTGCGTATCAGGTTCTTGAGGCAGTAGACCACTTTCAAGTAGCTTCTCATCAGAAGGATGAGTCAACTCAGTCTTTGGTGTGCCCATGTGCGTATCCGCCTCTACGCTCATCATGTCACTTTGAAGTTCTTCAGGAAGCTGAACCGCCGTATCACTTGGCATGGCTGGCAGCTGATCATTAGGATCATCGACTGTTTTGTCCTCACGAGGTTCGGCAGAATCATCAGCGCTATCAGATTCATCATTCGTGGCAAGCGCACCACTACCGAGCGGCCTTTTCTCCACTTTAGTATCAGGCAAAAATGGTGACGTTAGCGGACTAGGTTCTGCATCATGGTGGTCCGTCGATGGAGCCGTAGGAACGCTCCACTCTTCCTCTTTGGGCGTGACGTCATCCTTAAAGTCAGTCATCTCAAGTGGATCAGGCCATCCGCCAGACAAAATTGCATCTTCAGTCTCAGATTTTGAGGATTCGGTTTTTTCAGACGCCTTCTCCTCTGCTGGAGAAGCGAACGGTGTTGATGCCCGAGGGGCATCGGGTCGCGTTGGCATCGTTGGCTCGATTGCAACGCCTTGACGAGAGATGGCGCGCGCAGGCATTGTCGCTTTTTTCATGTCTGAAGATGGGTGTACAACGTCCATGAAACGACCACCTCGACGAGTAGCTGGAGGAGGAGTTGAACCAGAACCAGGTAGGCTAGCAACAGTTGTTGCAACAACGTCGTTTTTTTGCTCTTCGGTTGTCGTAGCTTCATTGACCGCCTCAGCCGTAGCAGTATCGAGTTTATCAAATGAAAGAGGCTCATCCGCACTAAGAGTCGGCTT
Organism: Candidatus Saccharimonadota bacterium; assembly: GCA_030445245.1. Classification (GTDB taxonomy): domain Bacteria; phylum Patescibacteriota; class Saccharimonadia; order Saccharimonadales; family Saccharimonadaceae; genus RYN-404. Next base: position 725,229 of record JAUCSD010000001.1, read on the forward strand.
GATATCGAGGGTTTTTTCTTCATCCTTATTCGATGGTGGGGGTGTTTTGGGAACACCTGTCATGAGCGAATTGACCGCCTTATCGAGTTCATCAAAATCTAAATCTTTCATTTCCCACCCCTACTTTTAATGTCCGGCTTTGAGCCCTTATGCGCCTTGTTTATAATTTCTTCAAATACATGCGCGTCAAGACTAGCGCCGCCAACCAGCAAACCGTCAATACCGTCAATCGCTAGATAGTCTGCAGCACTATCAGCTTTGACGCTACCACCGTAGAGCACGCGTACGTCATCCGCTGCCGCAACACCGTATAAGTGCTTGATCTGGCTACGAATAGCCTTTACGGCCTTCACGACGTCCGCTGGTACGGCATTATTGCCGGTTCCAATAGCCCAAACGGGTTCATAGGCAATCGTTATGCGTTTGAGCTCTTCACTCGTAACGTTCGTTAGTCCACCAATGAGTTGGTCGTTGATAGTATCGATTGTTTCATTATTCACTCGTTCGGTGGTTGTCTCACCAATACAAAGAATGGGTTGAATATCATTACGAATTGCCGCTTGAACTTTATTACGAATGTCTTTATCAGTCTCGCCGAAGATATGACGACGCTCTGAGTGGCCGACTAAGGCATATTCAACGACACCACGTAGTTGTGGGGCTGAGACTTCACCAGTATAGGCACCATGATCTCGCCAGTAAAAGTTTTGAACTGCTAATTTGAACTGTCGACGATCAATTTGCAGACTCAGTGATTGCAAGGCCAGTATCGTCGGCGCGAGGACAACTTCCACGTCACGATGGGTCTTAACGAGGCCAGATAATTTATGCAAATATAAACTTGCCTCATGGGTATTGAGGTTCATTTTCCAGTTGCCAACTATAAGTTTCTTATCTCGAGTCATATGCCGCTTATGCTTCTTTGCTTTTAGTGTAACGTAATTATGAATGGGCGTCTAGCAAACTTTCGATGCCCGGTAACTTTTCCCCAGCCATCAGTTCCATACTGGCACCGCCACCGGTTGAGATATGAGTAAAACTCTCCCCGCCGCGTGCGTCCCAGCCCAGCACGAAATCGGCCGTATCACCACCGCCAATGATTGAAGTAATTTCTGAGTGCGTCGCTAGCGTGAGAGCTAAGCGCGCTGAACCATGAGTAAACGCAGGATATTCGGTCATGCCTAGTGGACCGTTCCAAATGACCGTCTTAGCCTTAACGATAAGATCAACCATCTTTTCAATAGTCTTATCGCCAATATCAAGCGCTTTCTCATTTTCGCCAATCGAATCGATGCTCGTAATTCTTCGATTATCGTCAAGTGGCGGCAGCTGGCCTACGGCAGCGTCCGTTGGAAGTACAAGAAAATCATCTACTTTATCAGCTCCAACTTTTTCGGTAGCTGCTGCGTAAATCTTATTGAGTGTATCTTCTTGTCCTGTCTCGACAAGGCTCGTGCCCATTGCCTTGCCCTTGTAGGCCAGGAACGTATTAGCCATTGCCCCACCGATAATAATCGTGTCCGCTACACTCACTAATGCTTGGATGACACCGATCTTATCACTTACTTTAGCACCACCAAGTACTGCAACGAGAGGACGTTGAGGATCTCTCATTGTTTTAGTAATAGTTGTATACTCTCGCTCGATAAGCAGTCCCGCTACACTTGGAAGGAAATGGGTTATCGCGGAGGTGCTCGCGTGAGCTCGGTGCACTACACCAAAGCCATCTTGAACAAAATAACGCGCGCCGGTGTCCTGAGCAAGTTGACGAGCGAATGTTTCGTCATTTGCCTCTTCTTGGGCGTAGAAACGAAGATTTTCCAGCATCGTGACACTCTTTTTCGGAGCACGACGAATTGCCATTTTAACTTTATCCCCGATAGTTTGATCACAAAAACGTACTTGTTCACCAAGCAACTGTGCCAATCTCTGGGCAATAGGCTCAAGGCTGAATTTCTTATCCCGACCCTCAGGTCGACCACAATGACTAATGAGCACCACTTTGCAGTTATCACTCAGTAGCCTTTTTATCGTAGGCAGACTTGCACGAATACGAAAATCATCGCCAATCGTTCCATCTTTGTTAAAAGGCACATTATAGTCTACCCTTACCAGTACTGTTTGACCTTGCAGCGGCACCGTATTGATCGTTTGTTTAAAAAAACTCATTCCCACCCTAGTTTTAATCGTTAGCTTTATTCTAACACACGCACACGGATTGTGTCAGTACCACCGATGAGGCCTGGCTGTCGCCCGCTCACAATTGCAACAGTAACATTTCCTTTGTCACCGAAGAAACCATCCGCCTTTAACTCTCTGGCGAGATCAAGTCCGGACGTTTCACCGTCAGGACGAATGTAACTGCGATTGGCATAGCTGAGTGCCAGTTGCTGAGCCGAGCGAACACTGCTCGTTACGCTGATAAGCGGGAGGTTTGGCCTATGAGCAGCGATGTTTGCCGCCGTACCACCTGATTTGGTCTCAGCAATAATGGCGACAACTTTCAGCTGTTCGGCGAGTTTGACAGCCGCTGTGCTGATTGCGTCTTGCTGGCTGTTCTTCATTTGAATTATCTCATCCAGCGGACGGATAGAGGCGTTTTCCTGAGTATACAAAATAACCTTTTTCATAGAAGCGACTGCTTCGATTGGATAGGAGCCATTAGCTGTCTCGTCTGATAACATCACCGTGTCCGTACCCTGAATAACCGCATTCGCAACGTCACTTACTTCAGCGCGCGTTGGTTCAGGTGAATCAACCATGCTGGCCATCATTTGCGTCGCGACGATACTTAGTTTGCCGTACTTACGACACAAAGCAATAATTCTCCGTTGTACTATAGGAACCACTTCGGCACCTGCTTCAACAGCAAGATCACCACGAGCCACCATAACTCCATCGCTTACTTTGACGATAGCCTCGAGGACATCGTCTTTAATAGCTGCTTTGGTTTCAATTTTAGCAATTACCTGCACATCTGAACCCATACCAAGAAGGATCTGACGAAGGTTGGTTATGTCATCGGGTGACTGCACGAAGCTAAGAGAGACGAAGTCAAAATCTCTAGTGATGCCATACTCAATATCCTTGAGGTCTTTTGGTGTTAAGATGTCACCGCCAAAGTTAGTATCTGGTAGGTTAATGCCTTTACGACTCATGAGCGTACCAGGATTCTCAACACGAACCTTAATAGCAGTCTCAGACGTAATCTCAGTAACAGTCGTACGAATCTTACCGTCAAATATGTAGATCGGTTCACCTACCTTTACTTTCTCAGCAAGGTTATATTGGGTTGGAATCGTAAAACCGTCATGTTCAGCAGCATAATCCAGAATAAGCTCATCGCCAATTGCTACGGTCATATTTTCCTTTAGCACACCCAGACGAATCTTAGGTCCTTGAAGATCTTGTAAGATCGCGACAGGCTTATTATGCTTTTTACTTGCCTGACGGATCCATTCGGTCTGCTGGTTACATTTTTCGTACGTTGCGTGACTAAAGTTAAAACGAAAACCATTTACACCCGCAAGAAGGAGTGACTCAATAGCTTCGTAACTGTCTGTTGCTGGACCAAGGGTGGCCAAAATCTTAGTTCGTTTGAAGATAATACTCATGAGTGATATTGTAACACCTTACCCGTTATGTACTGATATCAAAAGGCATTCAACTACATATATTATACGTGTATACTAGTATTAGTACGATTACTAAAAAGGACCTCCATGCAAGAAAGTCTTGAAAATACTCTCGCGAGTCTCGTGGCCATACCGAGCATTCCAACTGATTCCTTTGCCTGTCAGGCCGTTATGGATTTTGTTCACGAAGAGCTAAAAGTATATGACCTATTTGTCCAAACTCATTTCGATTCAGCAAATCCATGGCTGATTGCCACGACGCGAGCGACACTCACGCCGGACATTCTTTTTTACGCCCACCTGGACGTCATACCCGCTGAGCCTCACATGTTCCATATGCAAAAAGACGACGGACGCCTACTCGGACGCGGCGTCTTTGATATGAAATTCGCGACGGCCTGCTACCTTGAGTTCTTACGTAATCACTCGGACGAACTTTCAACTCTGAATATCGGCTTTCTTTTTACGACAGACGAGGAGAAGGATAGCGGCTGCATGGACGAAGTTATCGCGACCGGTCTTCGCCCTAAGGTTGTCTTTATGCCTGATGGCGGCGACAACTGGGCAATCGAAGAACGCGCCAAAGGTTTCTATGCCGCTGAATTGACCGCTACGGGAAAAACAGCACATGGTTCTCGTCCTTGGGAAGGTGCTAATGCCCTTCATAGTCTTCTTGACAGTATTGAACCCCTACGTAAAAAATACGCCTCTCAGGAAAAACATCATCCGACACTCATGGTCAATGGCATCCAAAGTGGCCAAGCTATCAATCAGATTCCAGATTATGCTGTAGCCCAACTTGATTTCCGCTGCTTTAATCAGCATGAAATGGATGAATACCTAGCACTCCTTACAGATATCCCTCGCAAACACTCTAATCTCAGCCTTAATGTTTACAAATCTGGTGAGACAATCATATTTAATAAAACATCATCTCACGTCCAGGGATTTCTACAGGCCTTCGAAGAAGTACGCGGCGTATCGCCCACGTTCAGTGATTCGTATGGCGGGTCAGACTCACGCTTTTTTGCGCCCATCGAGATACCCTGCATTATCATTGAGCCTCGCGGCGGTGGCCGTCATGGCAGCAAAGAATGGCTTATCGCGGATGATCTCATTGAGTACTACCGACTCATCGAACACTGGATTATGCATGATACGAGCGAGCCATTTGCTTCCATCCAGCACCAGGAGCAAGTACTCGTTTAGTCGGCTTCATGCACTTTAACTTGCGTAAACGGTCAAACTCTACTTTAATTAAGGTAAACATAAGGGGGAAAGATGCCGGTTGAAGATACTGTTGTTCTAGTTGTGGGTAGTGGCGGACGAGAGCACGAATTAGTAAGGCAGCTTGCATGGACCGCTGACATTCAAAAGGTCTACGCAATACCTGGAAATGCCGGAACCGCCCTTCTTGACATTGTTGAAAATGTCGATTTATCAGTTACGGATGTACCTGCGATTGTCGCGTTCGTGCATGAACATGCCGTCACAACCGTTCTTATTGGACCTGAAGCACCCCTCCTAGCTGGCTTAAGCGATGCGCTCCGAGCTGAAGGTATCGTCGTATTCGGCGCAAGTAAAGCCGCAGCCATGCTTGAAGCGAGCAAGGCATTTGCAGCCGGCTTCATGAGACGCCAGGGCATACCCCAACCTCAATATTGGACTGTTCATTCACTTGAAGAGGCACTTGAGGTCATAAAAGAGAGAGACCCGACTACCTACGTCCTGAAAGCTGATGGCCTCGCTGCCGGCAAGGGTGTCGTCCTACCTCAAACAACCTACGAAGCCGAGGAGGCGCTACAACTCATGTTCTCGGGAGAGGGCTTCGATGCTGCAGGCAAAGACGGTGTGGTCATCCAAGAACGCCTGCATGGACCTGAAGTCTCAGCATTCGCGATTAGTGATGGCACAAACGTTATCTTACTTCCTTTTGCTCAAGACCATAAACGACTGCTTGATAACAATGAGGGGCCAAACACGGGAGGCATGGGTGCATATACTCCATTGCCATCTTACATCGTGAGCGAAGATCAGACAGCCAGAATTCACGCTATTGCAGCGCAGAGTATCACGGGCATGGCAAACGAAGGAAATCCCTACCAAGGAGTCCTCTACATCGGCCTGATCCTTGCCGAAGAACGAGGCGGCGCTCCGGTCGTCATTGAATACAATGCTCGTTTTGGTGACCCTGAGGCCGAGGTGCTGCTCCCTGCACTTAGCGAATCCGATGTTGATGTCGCTCACCTCCTCATACAGACTGCCCATGGCACCCTGCCCGCCATACATCCGTCATTTAAGACATCCGTATTGACAGTATGCCTAGCGGCCAGCGGTTATCCGCAGACACCTCGAAAAGGTGATCTTATTGAAGGCCTCGAGAACACATACGAGAACGTGATCATCCATCATGCCGGTACTAAAAAAGTAGACGATACTACCCTCACAAACGGCGGCCGCGTTCTGTATGTAACTGGTTTTGGACCAACACTCGATGAGGCAGCGGCTCACGCCTATGCGGCAATCGGAGAAAACGCAATTCATTTTGAAGGCATGCAATATCGCACCGACATCGGCTATCAGGGACGAACACCTAATACAACCGTGGTATAGTAAGTAAAAATAAGTTCGAAAGAGATACCCCATGTTACTTAGTAAACGTCTCACTACCTAGTCTAGTTTCATCAGATTAATCTCTGTTCTATGAGGATGTTTACAACTTTAGTGATCTAGGCTAGCGATCATCCTCGCATTAATTCTATACAAACGAGGAAATCCATTACAATGAACATTACTACCATAAAAACACGGCTCGTCCATGCAAACGAATGCACGCTTGAGACGCTCCTCACCGAGAGTCTCACAGATGTGCCGGAGCATTCGATTATCGTTATCAGCTCAAAAATTATAGCGCTCTGTCAAAACCGGGTCGTCGATAAAAACACCATAACAAAAAGTGAGTTAATCAAACAGGAAGCTGATTTTTATACGCCTGATGGCTTTAATAAATATGGCCATAATTTTACGATCATACATAATACATTCATTGCATCTGCCGGCATTGATGAATCAAATGTTGACGATAGCTTCGTGCTTTGGCCAGCCAATCCCCAAGCAGTCGCGAATGAAATACGAAGCTTTTTATGCCAGTTATTCAATCGACAATTTATCGGTGTTATCATCACTGACAGCTCAGGCATGCCTTCTATGCGAGCAGGTACTATTGGCATCATGATCGCGCACAGTGGCTTCATGGCGGTAAAAAAACTCGCAGGCACGAACGATCTATTTGGACGTCCATTCAAAGTGTCAAAATCAGCAATTGGCGGAGGACTTGCGGCCGCGGCAAATGTCGTGATGGGTGAATCTACCGAACAGACACCAATCGCCCTCATCAGCGATGCCCCTTTCGTTGTGTTTCAAGACTCTAATCCAAGCACGAATGATCTTGAAACTACCTACATATCGCCCGAGACCGACCTGTATGCTCCTTTCATCCAATCAGCGCCATGGCAAAAGGGCGGCGGTAAATACAGAGAGACGGTTGAATAAACATAAGCACTATTGTCAGGGCAATTGTAATTACTTATTATTGAATTACATCCATACATAATTGGGGATAGAACGATGATAATGTATAACACGCTCATGGGAGTTTGCGCCGGGCTTGCGTTGGTCTTACTCGCCTTACTTGGTAGGAAGCTGGTTCGTCGAGAAATTATCGCACCGGAAGGCTGGTCGCTCACATTTGGCATCGTCGGTGTCGTACTCACCTTTCTGAGCGGGCTCATGGCCATCACCTGACCACTTACCGTTAATCCGCCCCTTAATATCTTATTTGCCGAACCTTCATTAATACTGGGTATTATGCTCATTGCGGCATCTATTTTCCTTGGAAAACAAAAAGACATCGTCAACGCCCTTGCTTCCACTAACAAAAAGAAGGCGAATGAAGCTGACCTGTATTTACGTCGCGTACTTGCACCGTTATCTTGGGTGATATTCGGCGTCGGGCTTATCCTCGGCTTTAGTACGATAGCTATTTTCCGCTTTACGATTGTTGGCTCAGCTCCAGCGATAGAACCGATCAGCGGCTTACTTCACGACTACCCATTAATTGAAAATACATTCTTCGGCATTTTATATGGCCTACCTGCGCTTGGGGCCTTACTTATGCCATTCGCCCTCCGCAAGCCTCGTAGTAAATTACCGACCATTGTCGGCTATAGCTGGGTGATCGCTGGTGCGACATTTCTGCTTTTTAGCGCACTCAACTACTACACACACTCTGGTATGCTCATAAATATGCTACGTGGCACCAACTTTACTTTTTAATAGATTCTTCAAAGGAGAATCCCGTCCAAATAACATTTAACTCTTACCTCGGTTTTAAAACAAGTGCTCGTGACGCCATGGAATTCTATAAAACTATCTTTGACGGCACGCTTGTCCTAAACACTTTCAAAGACCCTAACGCCTCAAAGAATCCAGATGAGGATAATTTCATAATGCACGCGCTTCTTACAGGCGACAATGGTACTACCCTTATGGCCAGTGACACACTAAGCTACATGGAGTACGAACCTGGAACGAGTTTCAGCATGTCGCTAAGCGGCGATAATAAAGACGAGCTTACGACATATTTCAACAAGGTCTCTGAAGGCGGTATGATCACCGACAAGTTCGGCATTCAGTGGATAGTCAATACCACCAAAAGCAAACCTCTTGAGTAAATTGGCTTCGCTCCTTATTGCGATCTGACTTACACATCACGACTAGCAGCCACGATCGCCTGCCCTACCGCTATCGAAACCATTGTTTGAGCGGTGTAGAGTATAATGCCCCGATGTGTGCGCGCTCGGAACTTTTTAGTGAAGTAGAGGTCATCGTCGGATTTCACTATTTCGTGTGCAAGACTCTCAATGTTCCGATAGTTGGCGTCAACGTAAGGATATTTTCGATGGATAATATTAACAAGTTCATTAAGACTAATATATGACGTAGTACCGACACGAAGACCCAAGCCTGTGTGGACAGCGTTCGGCAAATCTGCCAAACAACTCTGAATTTGGTCTTCATCATAAGCTTCGATTGCTTCCTGGTAGCGACGTACCATGCGAATATCAATATCTTTGTATTGTTTTAGATGACTAAGTGCGAAACTATCAATATTGAGTCGAGTAAATAATCGGCCAGCCGAGGCGAAGGTGCGTACCTTACCGTCTTGCTTAATCGAAGCTTGGCCACGTGTTAAATGAGGTAGTGTTTCAAGCAGTTCAGCGTATAGGGTGTAGTTATTTATGATCGTTTCGACGGCACCGTATTCTTTAAAAATAGTATCGACTAATTGTTTCACCGCAGCATGCATTGGTTCTATCTTGCCTATTGCCGTACCATTTTTGATGCTTTCAAGCGTAAAGATATCGGCCATTGAAACTTGTGGAGCGGTGTTTGATGCGATTACGTCAACGATATCAATTGCGAGAGCCGGGCGATTATCGTGTTTGTTACGCAAGATTCGTCCTGTGCGTTGACGAGCCGATACGAGTGACCGGGTTGGCCGGGCGTTGATAATAACATTTGCACGCTGACTGTCCCAGCCTTCGGTCAGAACGTCAATATATGTCAAAGCATCGATAGCCCCCTTCTCAAGTTCGGCGTAGATTTTTTGACGAGCCGCGGCTGAAATAGAGCTGGTAATTGCACTGACACGTATCGCGCGCGGAATGCCGTGTTCATCATCGACAAATTGCTCGGAGAGCATATCAGCCAAAAGATGTGGATGTGCCATGGTGTCACCTGGGATACAAGCGATGATAGGCGTATTGCCTGCTTGAATCAACTTGGCTGCGATGGATACAATCATACGGTTACGGTCTGTGTTATGAATTAATTGTTTCAAGCTTTTGTTTTCGTATTCGCCAAACGCGCTGATTGAAAACTCCTGAGCTATTGCGGTAGGTGCTGGGATGGCCATCGGAATAACCGACGAGAGCATATTGAGTTCAATCGCTTCTTTTAGGTCGAGACGATGGATTAAAGCTGGCAGCAAGCTTTCGAGACTACGAGATGCATGGTAGTCAGGTGTCGCAGTAAAGCCTATGATTAATGTATCGGAGCTAATATCATTGATGATTCGTTGACTGCTGGCGCCGAGTGCTTTGTGACCTTCATCAAGGAAAATGATATCGAAATGCTGATCAACTAGATTAACTGATTTGGTGTGATGCGTGCCCTGTTCATCAATCGTTACGATGGGCGTAGAGGCGAGTTTCACTAACGAGGCGTAGGTCGTGATAGTCACTTGGGCCTCGAGTCCGCGCATACCAGCTGGCGTGTCGCTGTAGAATGTACCGACACTCATTTGAGGTGCAAATCCGGCAAAGCCTTTGTCGCCGCGACTACCGCCGAGAGTTTGACGAACGAGATCCTTTGTCGGTGTTACAACGAGGATCTTTGATAGTTCTTCCGCGTGATACGTGAAGGCCTCAGCCAGAGTAACAAATAAAACGGTCTTACCTGTGCCGGTCGGTGCTTCAATATAGCCACGACGATTACCGCTGCGCAAAAACTTAACTGTATCATTGATGATCGCCTTTTGATGCTCATATAAAATATCGGCTTTCTTATCATCAGCAATATAGCGTTCTAGATTATGGAGATAGCGTGAATCGAGCACTTGTGATGCATCGTTAGACGGGTTAATAGCTGGTATAGGTATTGTCTTCAAGCGACTATTATCTCATTTTAGCGGCAATCTGTCGCCTGTATTTTCCTTGATGATCTCACGAGAAGAGTTGAACCCGGATCACCAGGATGAAAACCTGGTGTCCTAACTGCTAGGCGATGAAACCAAATGTATCCTGCCGACACTGGTCGATTTTGTGGCCTCGGATCAAAACCGACCTCAGTATACCGTTGTTGCGATACTTTATTTTCTAGTATATAGTATTGCACACGTCTTTCGGGCAGGAACAAGAGGAAGGATCATTTCGATGACCTCAGTCAAGTCTACTCCCGTGACGTCGCCCTCTAATCTATCGGGGTATCCGCTAAAGATAGCCGGACGGTGCATCAAAACTGTCCTAAGTGTTGTCACGGGCGCCAAACGATGGCGTTGGATCGTGGCGATACTGGCCCTGTTCATGGGTATCAGCACGCTATCGGTCCTGTTCGCAATCGTCGTCACGCCCAGCCAGAGCGTTGACGCGCTTGGACAGCACTTTACTGTCAACGCTGCATCGCCGAGCTGGTCACTGACTGGTCCTGGCGAGATAACGGTCAACACGGGCACGCCGCAAACGTTTTACCTGGTTCCGACCAACTATTACGGCCCCGTGCGGGCGCATCTCACCGTAGATGCACCGTTTCAAGGAAGCGACCTGCTCAACAAAGCAGCGATTGACCACAAGCTGCCGCCCGAGGTAAGCGCACGGTTTACAGCCGGTTTCCAGTCATGGCTAATGAGCTTTGTGCTCATCGTGCTTGGTACCGGTCTCTTGCTAGGCGCTAGTGTCGCCTTCCTAATCCTCCTGTTCAACAACGGGAGGAGACGGCAAGCAGGCTTGCTCGTTGTCCGTTCGTTCGTTGCAATAGTGGTGAGCTTGGTTACCGTCATCGTACTGTTCGTGACTGGCTCAAGCTCCATCGCAAAGGCAACTTCACTCGACGGGCTAGTTGGCCACAGCACACTGCACTTGTCGCCCGTGCCGAAGGGTCCAAAACTCACCGGTTACGACGCCGTCTCCATCGGCGACTCACGGGCAGCAACGCAGGGCGGGAAGGACATGGAGAAACCCTCCAAGGAGGATTCCGACTGTCGACGCAGTAGCGACTCGCTTGCGGCGCAAATTGGCCGCATCGAAAACTGGCGAGTGCTGAACCTAGCGTGTTCCGCAGCCACCATTACCGAGGGGCTGATGGGCGAGCAATCCCGTGGCGGTCGTTTCTTGATTCCGCAAATCAGCGTAGTCAAGCAAATGACCGATGTGAAAGTTGTGTTCGTCACCATAGGACCCAATGACCTATGGTGGTCGCGTGCAATTGGTCTGTGTTACCTGTCGGATGTCTGCAACGACAACCTGACGACACCGGACTACCAGGCGCTCCTCGAGAAGTTCAAGTGGAACTACCACGACCTTCTCGTCGAGCTTCAGGGATTGCGAAACGGTCCCGATGGGACTCAACCCGTGGTCGTCATCAACGGATCGTACGACGTCGTCAAGCCGGGTGCAAGTTGCTTGGCAACCAAGGGCCTTAGCCCAGAGAAAATCGCCATGTTGGATCAGCGCAACGAAGATCTCAACCAGGCCCTACAAGACGGTGCCGGACTGTTCGGCTTCAGGTTCGTCAAGCCGAGGCTCAAAACCCTCTGCGCGGATCTATCCGACAGCCCCGGTCCCGACATCCGACTGCCTACCGACCATGACGCCTTTCACCCTACGGATACCGGGGTGCTAGTTATCGCCGCCGCTGACGCGGTGACTCTGGCTGGTGCCTACCGATAGACTGAGGAGATGCAACAAAAGCCCCCGGAATCACTGCGTTCCGGGGGCTGCTTCATTTTTTTAATAATTAATAGACACGCCCCAGAAAATACATTCTGGGGCGTGTCTTTGTTTGTAAATTCAATTTGGTGACCCCACTCCTCCCGAATTGGAATAGCATCTGTTTCGAAATACTACGATGGTATGAAGTATTGAAGAATATACAGTGGCCAGTAACATCCCCTGTGTGAATAGAATACGGATAGTGCTAAAACGTAATGAGTCTTAGGCAATTACGGCTTCAGGTACTACTCCAATTGAAAGTAGCTCGTCTCCAGCTTCTTTTAGCATAGCCAAGTATGGTTCAAATGCTTCTGAGATATTTTTTATCTTTCCATCTTCCCCTGACATATCACGAGTTATCGTGAACGCTGGGCTGAGGCCTGTCGGTCGCATTTTTAGAAGTTCAACGACATCACGAAGATGCGTTGATGCACCCTGGCCACCACGTACTCCATAGCTGGCAATCATAGTTGGCTTATCTGTCCATTCATGATAGAGATAGTCGATGGCATTTTTCAATGCCGCTGGGAAGCTTGCGTTATATTCTGGCGTCAAAAATATATATCCATCAGCTTCCTTGATTTTCTGGCTCCATGCTTTAGTGTGGGCTTTTGTATATTGGTTCATAGCAGGATGAATCGGTTCATCTAAAAGTGGCAGGTTGTAGTCAGTGATGTCGACAATTTCATATTCTGTTAATTTTTGCGTCGGTAGATTTGCTACTAGCCAGTCGGCAATTTGCGGACCGACACGGCCAGGGCGTGTGCTGCCAATAATTAATTGGATTTTCATGGTTGAGGCTCCTTTAAAACTTTACTATGTATAGTATGTACATAGATGGTACTTATTGTAAGTACCGACATTAAAGTGCTATACTAACCATATGGTACGTATAAACGACGAAGATATACTGAGACCCGAATGTGCAGCTCCATCTGTATTAAATCTAATAGCCAGTAAATGGACGGTCATGGTTATGCACGTTTTACAAGGCGATGTAAAACGATACAGCGAGCTGACAAGTGCTATGCCGGGTATCACTCAAAAAGTATTGACCGCTACACTCAGAAAACTAGAGCGAAATGGTATTGTCGAGAGAACTGTTTACCCTGTTGTCCCACCAAAAGTAGACTATAAGCTAACGAAACTTGGTTATGAGTTGCTTCATGCTACAGAAGGAATGGCAGAGTGGGCAGAAAGTTATAGTAAAGAAGTTACAAAAGCTCAACTAGAATATGATAATCGTAATTCTTTATAGCGACAAATACGTCTAACTTATAAATTATAATTTGGCACATGAAGTGGATTAGATCTAACATATTTCTATATATTCGCCAATGTAAATTGAAGTCTCCTAACAGATACGAAAAAACCTCCAAGCTTATTTAACAAAACTTAGAGACTCTTTCTCATCTATCTGCGACACTTGGTGATCTCACCGGGAATCGAACCCGGATTGCCAGGATGAAAACCTGGTGTCCTAACCGTTAGACGATGAGACCATACGTAAGTTAGCGTTTGCTATTGTAACAGATTGAGACCAAAAGTAAAAGACCCTTTACCCGTTCACGAAAGTGATGTAGATAGACATGATCGAGGTCTAGCTATTGACATTTAAGCACTTTTGTGATAAATTATAAGCAACATTGATGAGTGAAGCAATTAGGACCTCATACTCCTATTAGCTATGAATCACTCATCGTGAGGACGTTAATAATCAGGCTACAACTTATCGTACTACTTTTGCGAGTGCAGCCATGAGGATATGATTCCTCCTATCTTTATGGCTGCACTTGTAGCTATTCTTATTGCTTCATTCTTAAAGATTGAGGTAATAAAAATAAGTATGTAACTATAAATAGATTCACAGGTGTAGCACGCTATCGATCAATCCAATTTGGTCGCAGGCGTGCTACACCTGTCCAGTCACCCTGTTTCACAAGATCCGAGGAGATCACCGTGGAGTCCATCGTCTTCCCTGTCGGCACCCCCATCGATGCCGAGCTCACCACCGGCACGCCCGCCGCACTGTTCCGTCCCGCCCTTGCCATCGTCGCCCACGGGCCCGACGGCTCGTCGTGGGAGCGGGGCATGCGGGCGTTCACCGAGGGCCTGCTCAACTGCGTCAACGCGACGCGGATCAGCACCCAGTGGGACCTCATCGACTGCGCCGTCCGCATCGGCCTTGAGGCTGCCGCGGAAGGTCGCACCGACGCCAACGCCGCTATCAAGCTGGCGTGGGCGGAGTACGAGCGCCTGGCCGCCGTCGAGGTCGGCGACCCCATCGAGGGTCAGCCGACCCCGAAGAAGCGCGTACCGCGCAAGCTGCGCGACGTCAAGAAGGTCGTCGTCAGCCTGTTCACGAGGGACGAGAAGCCGGCCGCCAAGGTCTAATTCCCGTCTCATCCCCGAAACGCGTACGCTCTCAGAAGGAGACACTCGACCATGTGGATCATCTACGCCCTTCTCGGGCTCAGCACCGTGGCGGCCATCGTCATGTGCGTCAAAACCAAGAAGCTGGCGTGGGTCATCCTCGCCGGCCTCGCCGTGGCAACCATCATCAGTCTCGCGATCAATGCCCCCTGGTGGGTGCACGTCGCGAACCTGACAATCGCGGCGATCGCCATCCTGCTCATGGCACTCCGTAGTGTCGGGCGCAGGGTTGGACCGATCGTGGCGCTTCTGTTGACCACGATCATCGTGAGTTACACGGCGATGTTCTTCGTTCACAACTTCAACGAGACGCACGTGCCGGGCACACCGAACGCCGAGACCATCAAGGCGCTCACTGTACTCAAGCCGGATCGGTCGTGTAAGAAGTCCGAGTTCAACATCGGAGCGCTCAAGTCCGTCGACCCCGACGGACGGCAGCGGTCCGACGCAACCTCGACGCCGTTCGACTCCGCCGACCCGACCAAGATGGTCGGAGAGGTGAAGACAGCGGTGTGCACCGATCCGCTCTACGGAGCGCAGGTGATGAACTTCCTCGCCAACCTGAAGCTCGGCTCGTTCAAGGTCGTTTCCGCCAACCTGTGGCTGAACGACTTCAAGGGCGATGCTGCAGCTATCAACGCGGCGGCATCCAAGTATGTCGCGCTTCGGGACAAGAAGCACCCGACCAAGGCTGAAGTCGCGGAGATGAGCAAACTCGAAAATGAGTGGCGGACCAAGGCCAACCTGGCCAACGCGCTGCTCGACAGGTTCGGCGACCCCGTGGTTCGCACGGGTCAGCCGACCCTGAGCTACCACCTGCTCGGCACTGGTTCTGTGATCTCGGGTCTTCCCGCGGTCGCACTCAACGACAAGCAGCAGACACGGTCGTCCCTACAGCTCACGCTCACCCCGAAAGGTGAGTCGAACTGCGTGATGGTCGTCGGCTTCGACATCACTACCAAAGACCTGGGTCAGTACCCCTGCCCTAGCTGATCCGATGGGCGGGCGCGCGCGGCTCCTTGAGTCGCGACGTGCCCGCCCAAGGGTTTATCTATTTATGCTTTACATGCTACCGAGGAGATCCATTTCCGCTTGAGTCTTTTAAGACCCGCGATGCAATGATCTCCTCGGAAATCAAAGACTTTGCACTATAAGTTGTACCCTGATTATGCCAACAAATGATCACCGACGAATCACTCCATTTTCACCCAGGGGTGATTTTTGATATACTAAGTATATTATGGTAAAACAAAAGAAGAAACGAAACAAAGTATATACTGGCGTCGATGCAAGCGTTGCCCGTCCAGTCATTACCCGTATTCATGCAGTAAAGCGTAATAAGGTTCAGCAATGGTGGTTTGATAAAAAGAAAATTGCCAAGCCTGTCCTTATTGCCTCAGGTGTCGCGATTGTTATACTCTGGCTACTTATCGAGCTTATCCACGTCCTTAGTGGGAACGGCGCTTAACTTCTTTATTGGCAAACGGAACCCAAAAGTGCTGCCTTGATCTTCTACTGATTCGAAGAGCATTGTGCCCCCGTGGGCAAGAACAACTTTTTTCGCGAGAAACAACCCAACACCTGTACCATCGGGGCGTTGTTTGCGTGCATTTGTTGCTCTGAAGAACTTTGTGAATAGATGCGCCTGTTCAGCTTTTGGCACGCCTATGCCCGTGTCATATACTTGCAGGACGGCATAGCCAGCCTCAATAGATAGCTTAACAGTAATTGTCGTACCTTCTTCAGAATAATAGATTGCGTTATCAATAAAGTTCATAAGCACTTGGCGAATCTTACCTTCATCAATATAGAGTAATGGAAAATATGATGGCGAATGGAAGTCAAGCTTTAAACCATGCGCCTGTGCCGTTGTCTGGAGACTATCTATTTCTTGCGCCGTGATCTTCGATAGATCGATTTGTCGTTGTTCGAGCATGAATTTGCCTGTTTGCAAGCGTGATACATTCAAAAAGTCACCAATCAAATGCACCATACGTTCGCTACTTGTGAATGCTTCGCTGAGCAGCTTCCGTTGAGTTGCCGTAATCCTACCGGCATCACCCTCGAGCACCATACTGATATAGCCCTTAACACTCGTGAGTGGCGTACGAAGTTGATGCGAAGCCATGCTCACAAATTCATCCTTAGCCTCGTCAAGACGCTGGAGTTGGGTATTACTAGCACGTAATTCCTTTGTAGCCTCTTCAATACGCTGTTGCAACGTATTATTAAAATCTTGAATCTGTTCGAAACGAAGTGCATTTTGAATAGCCACCACAAGTTCATCTCGTGTGATGCGTAGTAAGTCAATATCGCGCTTACTGTATGCACTGCCGCTCGTTTTATATCCAAAGAAGCAGTACCCCATTACGGCATCATGTGTCTCGAGTCGGGCAATGATTGATATATTCATTGCTTGCATCTTTTTGTATATAGTATCTGACTGTCCTTCATCCGCATCCAACACAACAATATCAGAAACGGTATGTAGGAGTTTCGTTGAAGAAAGCTCGTCAAAGTCGGGCATACCTTTGCCTAGTGTGATAAATCTTTGTTTCTCATTATTAGTACCGTCTAAAAGCCATAGGCTGACATATTCAGGCTTCAAAACCTCCATGAGTATAGATAACGAGCTATGTGCAAGCTTGTCAGTATTAGTAGAGCGAACGAGTACCGACGCGAGCTTATCTAGAACGTTTTTAGTGTCATAATCATCTTGATAGAAAATTGCACGCGTAATACGATTGAAAAATTGATGTAACGGTTGAACAAATAATATCAGTATGCCTACTACCACAGTCGATGTAGCGATTTGCGCAAAGTTTGGCGTAGTACCAACAACAAGGAATGAAGCTGCAACCGCAGTAAAACCATATAGACTGCTCGCGAATAATAACAATAGCAAATAGGCGATAAAACGGGCGACTATGAGTCGAATATCAAATAATTGATATCTAATCATTCCGTAAGCAAAACTAGCGGTAAATATTAAAGCAAATATTGGTGATATGGAGACAAAAGCAGAGTTGTTAAAGGCAAGCACAAAAACAAAGTTAGTAAGCAGAAGAAGAGTAAAGGTAGCAATAATACCAATAAGCGCAGCTCGAATATATTCTCTCGACACACCCTTCAGGCGGGCGAATCTTCGCATGAGGATATAGAGACTCAACCCTAGGGTTGTAAGGAGATACGGAATAAACGCCACCATACCAAATCCTGGCACAGGCTGAGGTTGTCCAGATCCATAATCAACACGAGTAAACAGCCACGGGCTAAGTGCTAAACAAAAAACAATGGACATCCATAGAGTCATGAATAAGGATAATTTTTTGTAATAGGGTACACCCGTAGGAAATGTATTAGAGAGCAAGAGCAAAAACAAACACATGGTCGCTACTACTGCCATGACGATTCGAATCCACGTTAACTGATCAAAAAAAATGGGATGTAAAGAAATATAGTTTAAGGTCGCCCAGAATGCTAGTGTAACTGCAAAATAAGCAAAAAATCTGTTCAACTGTTTGTGAGGATTCTTCGCCACTACCAAGACTGCCAGCGCCAAGTTGCCGACAGACGATAGACTTACAATTATAAGCTCAAGCATTTACTTAAAAGAATACGACCTTTTGTCGCTGAATGCAAAGATGTTTATGTTAAACCTAACGCTTTCTCTATCATTTCTGTGGATTCTTTATGAAGCTGTCTGTACGCGTCAGTATCTTGGCTCTCGATAAGTTGTGCGTCCAAGGATATCATCGTTCGACCACTTTTGAGCTCCTCACCTAGAGCGATCTTTCGCACGGCGTATGCGATGACTGACCCAGCCATAATGGCAGTAGCTCCCAATTGAGGCTGGGTTGCAATCTCGCGTCCAATTTGCATAATTGATTCCTGGAGACGAAGTGGAGCGTTTCTCGGACCAATAATAGCTACTGCGTACTTTAAGAATTCACGATTATCAACTTCCCTAGTTAGTAAGTCTTCTATTCCATCTACTAGTCCGTGGAAAAGAGGTAAGTTCGGATCAAGATCGAATCGCTCAACATCAAGCATGACATTGTCACCGAGATCCGTGACCATAATGACAGGCAGTCGTCGTCGTCGCGCCTCGACGCGTAGCTGCAGCTTTATCATCAGATTATCAATTTCATCAACAACAACATGAATCGGCCAAGGTTGCTCAAAGAAATCGGTAATATTATCCACGGTAATATTACCTCCAAAGCGTTCGATAGTCATATAAGGATTCATTTCATATAACTTTCTAGCAATGATCAATGACTTAGACAGCCCAATATCACTCACGTTCGCGAGTACACGATTGAGGTTCGATCCGCTAATGACGGCACCATCCGCTAATTTCAATCGCTGCGAATAGCCACTGATACCTATGGCGAGAGCAGCGTTACTTCCAACACTCATTCCCGCACATGCCACATTGAACTTTTCTAGCAAATGCTGCTCTTCAGTGGTAATAAGATTACGATTACGCGTACTTCTTAGTTCCAAGAATTGTTCACGGGCAATAACATGGACCAAGTTACCATTCCACGGGTAATACACCCATGCCCCTTTTTGCCAAGCGTGGCTGATTGCATGATGTGCTAAAAGCTCTTTCTCTAAGATAATTATTTTATCTTCGTATGAAGATTGATATAGCCCCGGCTGACGACTCACTATCAGTTCGGCATATTGCTCGTCGTAATTATCAATTACACTTAGTATACGCTCAGACTCTATGAGATCAATCAACGCCTTCTCTGAGGCTTCTCCGGTCATTTTAATAACCTTCGGTTGCCAACTTTCCTCGTCCACGTGCGAACTCTTCGCCACGTTCTTGAGTTGCAGTGGCCAATTCAACGAGACATCAAGTGTGCTCAATTTTCCTTGTGCCATTACTCCTGCTCCTTCTTAGCCCAGCGATGTTTTACGCCACGAGCAAAGTAATTTGGATTTCCATATTCGATTAAACGAATCTTTGGCCTTACCTTATCTCCAACAGCCTCATGTAATTTACGAAATTCGCTATTAAGCGCAGGTACCGTATCATATATGGCAGTTTCAATAGCTAATTGTTTCTCGTCGGATGGTAAGACTCCCTTAGCTAATTCAATATTAACTTCAAATGATTGATCCATTTTACTGTCGTTCGTTGTTCCCATCGTGAATTTTCCTGAAGCAATTGTTCGAGCTGCTGGCATAATAAGTGCAGCTTTTATATTTTCAGGATAGATATTCACTCCATATACCGTCACAGCAAAGTTCTTACGACCATTTAGATAAAGAAATGGCTGATTCCATTTTTGGATATCAACATCATTTTCATCAGCGCTCTTAGCTACATAATCTCGAAGTGGCCGTATCATTTCTTCGTGTGTTACTACCCCACCTGTATCTTTTAAATTGTATCTTACGAGTGGTATGCCTGAATTTGACGTGACAACTAGCTCTTCGTCTACCTTTTCGAAATGACGTTTCAATGGATCAAATTGCACGATCGAGGGCAAGATCTCAGTGCCAAATAACCGTCTAGCATCGACTGAATGCTCGTTGTAAGCTCGACGTACTAAAATCGACAGAGGTGTCTCGTAGCCAACCACCCCTATATCAGCGGCACCAAATATATTAATTGAATCGAAGTAAGGATTCGCTGAACCAACCAATTCCAGCGTGTAATCACGCCATTCTTCGCTAAAAGATTCTCCTCCCATGAGTAGTTTCGTCTTTGTTTTCGACCAATCAATACCAGCGAGCGTTCCTTCGTCGATAATGTCTTTAGCAAAAGGAGGGTAGCCACCAAGAACAATCTGATCATACGAAGAGCCAAGACGCTTGATGAGATCTATGGCGTTTATTTTTTCAACACCTGGCGTTAGTACGCTAACTGGATTACCACGCCTAGCATAGTTAATAGACGACTCCATTAAGAGCGTTCCGGCAATCCATGTACCCATAGAAAAACAGAGAACAAGTAGTGTCTTCTTTTCGTTCATCTTGAGGGTGTCGTAAATGCGCGCAACCATTTCACTATCATCGATATCTTGGGATATACCACGCGGCCAAAAAGTTGGCGCTCCTGTCGAGCCAGAGCTAACAGAAATAATATCATTATTAAAAATGTCCCCATCCAGACATAAATCTTTTAGAGGATACTGACCTACATAATTATCTTTATCAGTAATTGGAACATACTTTACAAAATCATCGTACGTTCTGATCTTTTCATGTTCGATACCATGTTTATCGAGAAGATTCTTATACGCCGGCACTCTCGTAGCCATTGTACGAAATAGATCCAGAGCCATTTGCTCACTTTTTTCATTAATCGTATCGTTATCCATATTGTTATTAGCCAAGTCGTTCCTTCATATAACAGCCTATCTCCTTAACTTGATGTACACTATATAGTAAAGATACTTGTTTGAAAATATACGTATGTTATACGTATAAATAGAAGTTTATGCAAGTTAAGTTTATAGTGATAGTATAAAAAGTATTAATAAGTAAAGATAAAGAAATCCATAGACATACAATATGACAAAGATAGCCATCATCGAAGACGATCCAGTTATTAACCAGATGTACCGCATGAAATTTGAAGCGGACGGATTTGAAGTGCAGATTGCCGATAATGGCAGACGTGGAGTCGCACTCGTTGAAAGCTTTCAGCCAGATCTTATCTTACTCGACCTTCAAATGCCTAGTATGAACGGCGCAGAAGCGCTCACTGCTATTCGCGCTCATGACTGGGGTAAAACTATCCCTGTTATTATTCTTACCAACCTTGGCGAAGAAGAGGCGCCGAAATCTCTTAAGACTCTTGGCATCCATAGTTATATCGTCAAGGCCGACCTAACACCGCGCCAAGTAGTGAGTCGCGCTAAAGAGGCACTGAACCTCGTTTAGTTAAAGGAGTCGATTTCCCGCTGTCTGAGCGGCGGTAATCACATTGTCAAACAGTGCTGCGACCGTCAAAGGCCCAACACCACCCTTTTCTGGAGTAATAGTCAAATCATCGCGAGCACGTACCGTCTCGTCAATATCGCCAACGATCAAGCCATCTTCGCTTGCCGTCCCCGCATCAACGACCGTACTCCCTATTGGAATCATTTCGGAGGTAATAAGATGAGGCACTCCGGTAGCGGTGACAATGACATCACTTTGTCGTAATATACTGGCAATGTCTTCAGTATTTCGAGTCAATACAGTCACATCGAAACCACTCTCGCGCCACATATGAGCAAGTGGTCCTCCGACCAGACGACCATTGCCGACAATCGTAATCTTTTTAGCCTTCAATTCGATCGCATAACCGGCGAGAAGCCAGTTAATGGCTTTGGCGGTCGCACTATCAAACCGAGCATCAGGTCCTAGGCCATCAACATCTTTCTCTGGTGCAATAGTCTTAAGAATATCATCCGTATTACTCGAGTCGTCAAGCGGAAGCTGGACCATTACTCCATGAACCTCAGGGTCATCGTTGAGCTTGGTGATAGCCTCGATCATATCTGTTTCATCGAGTGACAGTACGATCGTTTCAATTAAGATATCGTCACCATATCTTCCTTTCATGCGAAGATATGTATCTATTACCGGTGAAGCTGTTTTGCTCTTGATAATCACGAGACGAGGCGATATATGTGCGCCCTGACGAAGCGCACGAACCTGTCGAGCTTGGCGCTCTTTAATATAACCAACTAATTCGGAACCGTTCAGTATTTTTGTCATTATGTTCTATTTTACCATCGTGTTAAACTAAAACCCAAGATAACAAGGAGAAACACATGAATTTCGTATCATTATTTGCACAGTCCTATTATTACCCTCAAGACGTTGCCACGCCTGATAGCGCGACCTCAGCTGGAATAGCTATCTTTTTTTTCTTGTTTATGTTCGCGACTATAGTTATATCCTATGCGATTACCTCTTTTCTATTCAGCCGAATTTTTAAAAAAGCTGGCGTAGAAAGCTGGAAAGCATGGGTTCCTGTTTATAGTAGTTGGATCCTTCTCGAATTAGGTGGGCAAAAAGGTTATTGGGCCGTACTCGCACTTATTCCCGTTGTTAATATCGCATCAGTTATATTTATGTTTATTGCCATGTACCATATTGGTCTCAATTTCGGCAAAGAAGGCGTATTCGTACTGCTCGCTATTCTCCTTCCAATTGTATGGTGTATCTGGCTGGCATTCGATAATTCTATATGGAAAGGACCTAACCCTCTCAAAGCTCAACCCGCGCAAGCTGAAAATAATTCCGACGCCTCAGTTAATCCAAGCTGAGGAATAGTGTTGCGCTAAATCCCTTTTACATATTTGCATATCGCTATTTATACATACCTGCTAGTATGAGGAAAGAAGACAAGCATAAGTATTGTTAATTTAAAAAAACGGACGGGGATAAGTAATGGGCATAAGAAAAATCAGCACGTATTCAGTCGCGGGTATATTATCTTTAGCCATCGTAGTAGGTCTTACTGCACAGGTTATGGCTGCAACAAAAGTTAACCTAGGTACTGCAGCTAACTTTGCTGTTCTTGCAGGAACCGCCGTAACAAACATTCCTACTTCAGTCATTACGGGTGATGTCGGACTAAGCCCTGCATCTGGAAGTAATTATGCCGGCCTAACTCAAGCTCAAGTTACTGGTACTATCTTTGCAGTAGACGGCGCAGGACCTGGCGGATCTGTTAATAATCCTGGGTTACTAACGATAGCTAAAAATGACCTTACCGCAGCCTACATTGAAGCAGCTGGGCAAACCCCAACTCAAACATTTGTAGCCGGAGACAATCAACTTGGTGGACAGTCACTTACCGCAGGCGTCTACGCCTTTGGTCACGCCACTTCAGCGAACATAACCGCTGCAAATCCACTTATCCTTAACGGTCAAGGTAACCCAGACGCTGTCTTTGTTTTCCAGGCATCATCAGACCTCATTACCGCTTCAGGTAGCGTAGTTCAGCTTATAAATGGTGCACAAGCTTGTAACGTTTTCTGGCAGGTTACGAGCTCGACAACACTTGGCACAAACTCGACATTCGTCGGAACAATCATGTCTCTTACTACCGCCACAATGGCCACCGGTGCTAGTCTCCAAGGTAGGATCCTATCTCGTAACGGCGCAGTCAATCTTAGTTCCAATACAATTACTCGTCCAACAACGTGTACTACAACGAGTGGTGGCACTGGCGGTTCTGGTTCTGGTGGCTCAACAGTACCTGGCGTGCCAAACACAAGCCGTAGTTCTTCTATGTTGCCTCGCGCATTCCCAGCTTCACTATAGAAAACTCTACTGCTTTCTAAACATAGAAAGAGCGACACAAAACCGTGTTGCTCTTTTTGTTTTATCAATTTAATTTATTCAGACTTATAGAGAATAGCTGTATCGTTCAGAAAAGGTACAGCTTATTTGCTAGAGCTGAGAATGAACGATCTAAAGACTAAGTTCCATTTCGGTTCAACATCGTGCAGTGATTCAGGGTGACATTGCACGCCAATAGCGTAAGAATCGTCGTGACTTTCAATTGCCTCGATGATACCATCTTCTGCCCAGGCCGAAGCTTGTATGCCCTCACCGAGCACTTTGAATGCCTGATGGTGATGCGTATTAGCATTAATAGTGTTTGAGTGAATGATGTCTGCAAAGCATGAGGACTCATCCACTTTAAGTGCATGTGCTAAATGCTCCAGATCCTGTAGTTTAGTCGAGATATCATGATCGCTGGCAGCTGGCAAATCAGTAGGTATGTTTTGGTAGAGTGAACCACCCTGCAAGGCGTTCCATAGTTGGGCACCGCGACAGATGCCAAGCATCGGCTTTTTATCTCGAAGCGTCCACTTAAGTAGCGTCATTTCAATATCATCTCGTCTGTCGGAAACATCCGTCGTATATTCCGTAGCCTCTTCACCGTACAGCTTCGGATTGATATCGTTACCACCAGCAAATAAGATGCCATCTAACTTAGCATACAATTGCTTAAGCGTATCCATGTCGCTCGTTATTGGAATTAATACCGGTACCCCACCAGCACGAATAACGGCATCACTATAGGTGTAGCTTTGACCATATGCTTGAGGCGACCAAGCACTCGTTAGATTGTATATTTCTCCTGTAGTAATGCCAATGAGAGGTTTCATCATCTAATCATACCAAAAACTGAGGAATTCTTTTTAGGCAGCTTTGTCACTACTCATCATTTTCAACTGATCAAATACAACTGGATCAATCTTGCCCTCATGCCAGCGTTCTTCGAAGTTCTCTTTACCCATCCAATCATAGAGATCTCGAGCCGTATCTCCCGACCCGTATCCAACCGTCCTAAGTAGAGATCGCAGCTCTTCTGCCATAGTCTCATTAATAGAAAGAAGCTTATCCTCTGGCGTTGATCCAAAGTAAAGCTCATGTAGCTCAAGCATTCGTAGGAGTTCATCAATTGGTTCAGGTGCATCATCACAACGCAAATCAACGACAACATCCGATAGGCCGCCATATCCTTTGCCTTTAGATACCACAAGAACCGCCGCAGCTTGCTTACCACGTGGGTCTCCACCTGCAGCTTGTCCGGCAGCAAGGCTTCTGACAAGTCGCCGTGCGAGAGGCTTGTCACTCGGCTCAAGCCAAGCTTCGGCCATTGCATCTACCACTTCTGGCCCTGTGAGCATATTTCCTTGAATGGCGTAGGAGCCCTGATCACTTTCTTCGGCTCGCCCTCCAGCCCATGGCTGACAACGATTGCCTGTAAATGTAACGACGCGACCGTCGGCGTCGACGACGCCTATTTGACGCTCTTCCTTTTGAAGGTCGCTTGCAAGGAACTTTTCAAGCATCTCACTGGCCGTCATGCCCCGCTCTAACATTGCAAGCCCCTCAGTACGGAGTGCAAGGTTACCGTACGCCTGGGTTGCTAATGCACCGCTACCAGCAGCGGCAGCTGGCACAAACCCACCTACGGCTAAGAATTTACTCGCAACGGCAACACCCAATATTTTACCATCTTTACTTCGTCCTACAATCGAAAATGTCATGACCTGACTATAAGGTGGGCGATTCAGACTGTCAAACGAGTCAGAATTATGTCTTATCGATTATTACGATCGTTGAACATTTTAGACACTGATCCGTTTGTTGCTATCTCACTCAATGCTCTACCAATCACCGATGCACTGGGAAGTACAAAAAGCCTGTTGCCAAGTATCTTTTGTGCATCTTCGAGCGGAACTGTATCAGTAACAATAACTTCGTCGATTGGAGCATCGCGCAGACGTTCAAGAGCGGGGAACGAGAAGAGGCCATGTGTTGCACCGACAATAATTCGCCGAGCGCCCGAATCTTTTAGCGTCTTAGCAGCAGACACTAGCGTCCCAGCTGTGTCGATCATGTCGTCAATGAGAAAGCAGGTGCGACCCTCGACTTCACCAATGAAATCTGGCCGAATAATCTTACTCGAGTCATTAACATCTCGCGACTTTGGCATATGTACTACCTCGATATTCAACTTGCCTGCATAATCCTCAGCAACTTTCGCCCTGCCTCCATCGGGTGATACGACAATAAAACTAGATAGGTCCGCTTTTACGCGAACCTTCAGTGCCTCCGTAAGAAGTGGCTCTGCCATAAGATGATCGAATGGGCCATAAAAAGCCGCCTGCGTCTGTGGTGAGTGCATATCGACGCTCACTAAACGATCCGCACCGGCGCCTTGAAGCATTTGAATAACTGCCGCTGCCGATATCGGCTCACGTCCTCTCGCTTTCCTATCTTGCCGCGAGTAGGCCATATATGGTGCGACGACGGTTATTTCCCGCGCTGATGATCGCCGCGCAGCATCAATCATCAGCATGAGTTCCATCAGTGAGTCGTTTACCGAACAACCGTTTGAGGCAGCGAGTGCTTGAATAATAAAGACATGCTGGCCCCTTACGGAGTTACCGTAGCGAACATACTGTTCAGTATTAGGAAATTGCTTCCGTTCCACTAGTCCCAACTCAAGTCCCATAAATGTCGCGATATCCTCGGCTAGTTTCGGATGGGTGCTCCCGCTTGCTAAATAAATACCTTGACGTTGTTTTAGACTTAATTTGAGACTCTGCATAGATTGTTCATCTTCCTGGAGAGGTAGCTCCATGATTGTTTAGTGGTGCGTATAGTCATTACCCACTATAGCACTATCTAAATAAAATGGATTTTCTGTAAAATAGCTTTCAGAACAGTGGCGACACACAAAAAAGTGCTTTTTATGTGCAACAATATCAGTTTATGCTTTAATGATCTCCCCATTAACATAAATGGATTTTACACATCTATAACCGAACTGCTGTCCCCGTCTATCGTACACACTCGCCACCTAAATCCAAACAAAAAACGCCGACCGGTAGCGAAAATGTCGACGTTCTTTGCTTGGAGGGCCAGCGGGGACTTGAACCCCGGACACCCTGCTTAAGAGGCAGGTGCTCTAACCAGCTGAGCTACTGGCCCATATTTAACTTTAGTAACTATAGCAAATAGAGGTAGATTTGTAAATATCGATCGAGTTCTCTATAGTTCGTCTTTTTTGCTCGTAATGAAGACGCCCCACTGACGAATGAGATGAAGAATCGTTTTGAGTGGCAGTTCAATAACCATATCAAGAACCATTGCAACAATGTTTACGCGAGCGTATTTCTCACTGATCCATCGGCCAACGACAACAAACGGAATATAGAGGAAGTCCCGGAGGACCGTAATGCCGTCCTGTTGTCCGGCCACCAATTCCAACTCACGAATCTGACGAGACAAACGAAATCCAAGGAAGCTCGCAGTTGAAAGAAAGATAAAGAAGATAAACAGATGGAGAAGCGAGAAGCCAAGGCTAATGAGACCGAGGGCGACGCCACCAAATAAGGCGACGAAGAAAAACGCATAGGCCACATTAAATGCTAACCCAAAGCCCGAACGTGAATTACGTGTGAGTGTAACGGTATGTTTATCTCCATAAAGGAGATGATCAATCGTATCCGTAAGTGCACGCGAGTTCGCCTCTCCGGGTAGTCGCAGCGTAAAACGAAGCAAAATCATATAGATAGGTGGGAAGAGCAAGTTGATGGCTAGTGGCGTGACTAAGATTGCACCATGGACTAAATAATCATACGGGACTTCAACCGCAACCCCAATAAGCACCTTAGTGATGATCAAAAAGATAACACTCTTTACAATTCCCTTATTAATACGAGAATTTATTCGTGAATATTCATTTTCAATTTGTGTCTCATACGCTGAGAGAAATTGCTCACGCGAGCTAAGCAACTGGGATACATTTTCATGCTCATCGATGAGACGCCATAAAATACGAAATGGTGCGCCCTTCCGGTTCACGAGACGAAAGAGTTTCTCGACCGTATTTGAATCAAGTACCTGATCGATCATCTCGTTCGTTTTGCCGTACACGTCTGTGTGAGGATTCTGTCGATAGCGATGAAGCAGTGCCGTGCGTATTGTTGCCGTGTCAGACTTCAACAGTGCTCGTTGGATCGCAACGAATAAGGCGATTTCAAAATCAGGTATTTGCCTACCAAATACTTTTTCTTGATCAATTGAATGTAGAAAATGATCGTAGGCAAATTGCGTAAATACATCACGCTTTAAGTCTTGACTGAGTAGACGTTCGACTTCAACCGCAAGGACACTCAGCGTCCAGGCTTCTTTTGAGTACTTAAGATGTGCTGCGAAATAATCAATCGCTAGATTATCAATCTTATCAATCGTTGAGGCCATAATAGTATCATTTTGCAGGTAACCCGCAAGCGTCAGTTCGATGATAAGTTCGTCACCACTGTTTTTAACAATCTTATTGTCCCGTGTGAGAAATACACGTCGATAAAAGCGCTGAATCGCACGCTGCAATAGCAGGTGTTCCTCAGTATATTCAGCCGCATTACGAAGCTGTTCGTAAGCAAATGTCAGTGTTCTGCCAGCTCCGCTGACATGAACCTTTTCACTATCATTTTTAGAGACGGCCGCCATATCATTTTGGGTCGTAGCTGTGGTAAGTGCGTCGGCAAAATTCCGACCGATTGTATTAAGTGTATTCATAAATAAGATCAACATGGTGCACCCGGTAGGATTCGAACCTACGACACCTGGTTCCGAAGACCAGTGCTCTAATCCACTGAGCTACGGGTGCATAACTTTGGTATTATACCAGATGAGAACGAATCTGTCAGCCAAGTTACTTTCATATTTGAGACAAACAAAAAAGGCATGCAAAGCATGTCTTTTTAAAACGTGGGTTGCGGTCCGAGACAGCTTAGCGCTGCCCCGAACCGTGTTCGCAATCCGATCAGTCCGCGAGGACCACGAGACCCATGAAGGCGGACGTGTAGCCGTCCTCACCACGCTCATCGGCAGCACGCTTGCTCGGCCAGACGAGGTTGCCCTCGCCGTCCCGATCAGTCATGTTGTTTCGACCGTCCAGGTGGATCTGGTTCGTCAGCACGCCGGCGACCCGCCACAGGTCGTAGAACAGCCCGACCAGATCAAGCGCGTAGGTCTTCGTCCGACCCTGCTGCTCCACCGGAGTGGAGAGAAGCTGGATGCGTCCACCATCGATGAACTGCGAACCACCTCCGGCCAGCAGAGCCTGACCCTTCGTGTCAATGAAGAAGGTCTCAGCCCGAGCGCCAGGTGAGAGAATCACCCAGAGGTCCTGGACGTCGAACGTCATGCCCATCTCTTGGACCTGCTGCTTCATCAACTGGATGGTCTGATCGACCGTCCCCTTGGGAAGCTGCTGCCAGATACCGGACACTGCCGCCGTGACGCCCGTAGGAGTGTGCGCGACAACAGCACCCGGTGCGTCCGCGAAAGTCACGCCCGCGACGATTCCGTGCAGCGAAGCCGGCAACACCAGACCCATCCCCGAAGGGTTGTTCGGGTTCTCCCCCTGGTAGCCGGAGCCACCCGAGAGGTTGATGAGCGGTGATGCCTTGGTGTCGTACTTCCGAGGAAGTGCGGCACCCCGGGCTCGGAGCGCGGAGATCACCTTGCCGAAGCTCGTGTCGAGCTGGCTGGGCGTCCCGTAGACGCGGTTGAAGGTCTCGCCGTCACCGGGGCACGCCAGCATGCAGTCGGCCGTGAGGCCAGTGCGGAGTGCCGCGTTGAGTCTGGCGAGGAACGTCCGAGGACGTTCGAACCTGGTTTCCATTGAAAGGTCCTTCCGAAACGAATGGATATAGCTGCGAACACGTATATTATACTACATAAATACTAAATAATCAATAGCGTTTTGCTTTGTCCTCGACGACCTAATCTCATATATAATTGATAGATTACCGTACTAGCTTAAATGCGCTATAATCTAATTACCTAATCATGGATATACACACTAACATACCCCTCAAAAATTACACCACTATGCGTCTCGGTGGTAATGCCCGTTTCATGACCGAAGTTCATACACCTCAAGAGGTAGCTGACGTCTGTCGTAATGCCCATGCTCAAAGTCTTCCTATCTTTATTCTAGGAGGTGGCAGCAACGTTATCGTTCGCGATGAAGGCTTCGCCGGCATCGTCGTACGCAATCGTTTAACCGGTTTTGATATTGTGAGTGAAGAGCCGAGCCAGACGACTATCAAAATTGGAGCGGGTGAGAACTGGGATGAAGTTGTCAAACGCACAGTAGATATGAATCTGAGCGGTATCGAGGCTATGTCTGCCATACCTGGCACCGCAGGCGCAGCACCTGTCCAAAACGTTGGCGCCTACGGCCAAGAAATTGCCGATACGCTCATATCGCTTGATGCCTACGACATTCAGACTGATAGGTTCGTGACACTTCAAGCCAGCGACTGCGGCTTCTCGTATCGCCAGAGTATTTTCCGCAGTACAAGCGCAGAACGATACGTTATTACAAGTATTACCTTACGACTCTACAAAGCTGCTCCTCAACCACCTTTTTACAAAGATGTACAAGATTATTTTGATACGAATAGTATCACCATCTTCACACCTCAGGCCATAAGAGATGCAGTGATTATTATTCGAACAAACAAACTACCCGACCCTGCCGTCACGCCAAATACAGGTTCATTTTTTAGAAATGCTGTCATCGAAGACTGGCAGCTAGCTGATCTGAGAAAACAATATCCTGACATACCTACGTACGATATGCCAGATGGTCGGTTTAAAGTCCCTACCGGCTGGCTCATCGAGCAAACAGGATTTAAAGGTAAAACACTTCATGGCATGCGAGTCCACGATAAAAACGCTCTCGTTCTTATTAACGAATCTGCACAAAGCTACGCCGATCTTGCGGCTGCTCGTAACGAAATTATCGGCGCAGTACGTGACCAGTTCCGCATTACCATCGAACAAGAGCCGCTTGAAATATAATTCCACTTGCGCCAGCGTATCAAACCTCTTATGCTATAAGGTATGAACCGCGAAAATGGGTTTACACTCGTCGAACTCCTCGTCACCATGGTTATCATGGTTATCTTAATAACGCTGTCTGTCGTAAATTTGCGAAGCAGCCAAATAACCGCGCGTGATGACCAACGCAAAGCAGACGTGACGAACATCGCTCAACAACTAGAAAACTATTATAAGTTGGGGTCAGACAATGATGCGGCTGGGCAGTACCCACCAACTGACCACTTGGACACCGAGGCTGATATCAAAGCCACCCTACGTGATGTTAATGCCGACGTACTTCGCGCGCCCAACGTAGCCTCCACTGATCCGGTCAGTGTTGTCATCGCTACTGATACCAACCCGGTCGTACCGACACCAACAGTAAATACGTATGTATATGAGCCGATCCAGTCAGACGGGACGCTATGTCAAAGCGTTGGAGATGAATGTCGTAAGTTTAACTTATACTATATGCTCGAGTCGGAGCCGAATGTCGTAAAAAAGGTAACCAGTAAAAACCAATGACCACACTCCACAACGCTACCCAAGCAGGCTTCTCAGCTGTCGAGCTGTTAATTACTCTGTTCATTGCGGCAGCCTTCATTGGGACTGGTGCTCAACTATACTCAGTTATCATCCAAAACAGTGATGAGGCCCGCATGCGCTCGATCGCAAGTAATATTGCTTACAACAACATGCGACGTTACGCCGCCGATGCAACTAACCCCTGCACAACTTCTACTCCAACAGCTACACTTCCATCCAATAGCGGTCTTACAAATGCCAGTATCGTCGTCACCATTACGTGTCCATTTGGGGTCAGCACGCCAACATCCCGAGTAGAGGCCAAAGTATTATATAGTTCACCACAACAGGAGGCCGTCCATGCGCTTTACATTACCAACTAGTCGTCGTAGGTCTGCTGTATCCGGGTTTACGCTTATCGAGGTACTCATCATCGCCCCTATCGTTGTGCTTGTTATCGGAGGTTTCGTTGCGCTAATTATGGCGATGGTCGGTGATGTTCTGCTTACCAGAGATCAAAACATTATGGCATATGAAACCCAAGACGCACTTGATCGAATCGAACAAGATACTCGTATTGGCACTCAATTTCTCGATACAAGCAGAACACTTGCCGCGCCCCAAGGAAGTGACGATGGTACCGCTGCATTCTCAAGTAGTAACTCGCTTGTCATTGGGGCGCTCGCCACGAATGAAAATCCAGCCGCTCCTGATCGTCAGCTCATTTACTATGCAGACCAGCCAAACGCCTGCGGTTCAACCCAAGGACAAAACCGCGTATTCATCGATAAGTTAATTTACTATATAAAAAATGGATCACTTTGGCGACGAGTCGTCGTCCCCCCGTATAACCTCAACAGTCCGAGTGATGCGTTATCTCTTTGCTCACCACCTTGGCAACAAAATAGCTGTACGCCTGGCTACACGCTAGTTCCCCCATGTCAGACTGATGATACTGAGGTCATGAAAAACATAGATACCATGACCGTCACCTACTATGACAGTCCGAGTGGCGCCAATGTACTGACAGGTTCGGCGATTCTTAATGCATCAACTATCGACGTAACGATCACCGGCAAAAAGACAACCGTCGGCAAAGTGGCCGCATCAAGCGGTACAATACGCGCCTCGAAACTTAATACCGTCTCTGCCGATATTCCGCCTCCAACCTCGCCCGTGGTTTCTCATACGACAACGAACTCGCCTGATCCTACCGCCAACTTTACATGGGCTAGCTCTCAATACGCTACGTCATACAATGTCTCATACAAAATTAATAGTGGTTCATGGGTAAATACATCAGTAAGCGCAGCCACTGCCTCGTATGCAGTGAGCGCTTCGCGCAACGACACGGTATCGTTTAAAATAGCTGCCGTTAATACTTCGGGTGTATCCCCAGATTCCAATGATTCAACGACGTTCCCGGCTTGGTATAACTTCGATCTTCAAAACGACTGGGAAAACTATGGCGGTGGATACAACACAGCACAGTATACTAAAACAAGCGCAGGAGTTGTTTTTCTAAAAGGATTGATTCGATACGGAACGGCGACAGCTAATACGGTCATCGGAACGTTACCCGCTGGCTACCGTCCATCCGCGGCACTCGTCTATCAGGTGACCACCTCACCAAATGCGACCGCTCGTATTGACGTACTTGTTGATGGAACGGTCATCATCGTCACCGGTAGCACAAACTGGATATCACTCGATAGTATTGCGTTTTTGCCAAGCACCACATCAAACACATGGACCAATCTACCCATGAATGGTGCGGGTGGCTGGACAAACTGGGGTGGCATTTACACTGTAGTACGTACAGCTACTGATAACATCGGACGGATTCACATACAGGGGCTCGCAAAAGCTGGCACACAAACAGTAAACACGATTATTACCACATTGCCTAATGCCAACCAACGACCACCAAAGACATTGCACTTTCCGGCTGGAGGTAGCGTCGATAGCAACTGGTGGGTTTGGTATGGCGGAGGCGAAATTGTCAAACGAGGCGCTCAAACATCGAGCTACCTAGGGCTCCAAGCCATTTATTACCCTGGGACCGCAGGCACCTGGAATACTCTCGCTCCGGGGAGCACCTGGGTGAATGTGGGTGGAAACTATCCAGATCTCCAGTACACAAAAGCAAGTGATGGTGTCGTGACCCTCCGTGGCTTTATTAAAAGCGGAACAACTACCTTAAACACAGTTATTGCAACACTTCCGGTAGGCTATCGACCTTCAGGAAGAGGTGTGTTTGCTGTTACAACAAACGAAGCTTTTGGCCGAGTTGATATCGATGCCACCGGGGCTATTATCGTACAATCGGTCAGTAATGTCGGTCTAGCCCTGAATCTCTCCTTTATCTCCGATTAAGTAGATGAAAATGCTTGCGCTTATATTGAACGGGTAGTATGATACAGACATATAACTAAGAACCAAATAGGGGGCAAAATTAGGATGATTCTTAATAAAGTTAAACAAATGAAAGACGAACGCGGTTTCACTATCGTAGAGCTTTTGATCGTGATTGTTATTATCGCGATTCTGGCTGCCATTACGATTGTTGCGTACAACGGTATCACAGCTCGTGCTAATACGACTAAAGCACAGACAAATGCTGCTAACGCACAAAAAGTAGCGGAAGCGTATAACGCGGATAATGGACGTTATCCAGCAACAACCGTAGAGCTTACTTCAGGTGGAACTTCAGCTAAGTTACCGAGTGGAATTAGCGTAGCTATCGGTCTCCCTGGAACAAACGGTACTACGTTTACGGGTACAGAACTTGTCACCTCAGGAAATGGACTAACGACTGTATCGTACTCATGTTACATTACTTGTACTAACTCCACTGGTGGACGTATTAGGTACTGGGATTTCACAACACAAGCAGCTTCAACGACCGTCATATACGTTGGCGCAGCCAACGCAACAACTGGCGCATTCGTGGCACCAGCAAGCTAGGAATAGCCTAGTCAATCACAACTACGAGAATAGACCTGCAAAGGTCTATTCTCGTAGTAAGAGGCATCATCACTTTAAGTACACATACTGCTTATTCTTACTTTTATAAACGATAAATGAATAGTATACTACAAACATTATTATCGTCATTTATCATGGGGGGCAGAATCGATATGATTCTTAACAATACTACTGTTAACGGCATGAGAAAGGAGCGAGGCTTCACTATTGTCGAGCTTTTGATTGTGATTGTCATTATCGCTATCTTGGCTGCCATTACCATCATTGCGTATAACGGTTTGACGGCGCGTGCTAATACGTCCAGTTCACAAAGTGCTGCAGAAAATGCCACAAAGAAGGCCTCAGCCTATAATGCAGAAGTTGGTACATATCCAGCTGCAAGTTCGCTGATGACTACTGCAGCCAGCTCGACGACTTATTACCTTAACGGAATTACCTTTGACGCTACCATCTTATCTTCAGGTAACCTTCCCGCTTCACCATCTGAGCTTAACTTCTATAAATGTGGTACCGGGGCTACAACAGCTGCTCCGACTACATTAGCTGGCATAACGACCCAGACTGGAACAAAGGTTAACTATTGGAATTACTCGACGGCTACTGTAGGTATTCAATCTACCGGCATAATAGATCCCTCTGTAATCGCTACCTACAACGTTGGTTGCGTATTGAGTACCTAGTTTACAAAATAGGTACTGTTAAGAATAACGGATCTCATTTCTGAGATCCGTTATTCTATATGTATCTGTTATTTATCGCTCGGTAGCGGGAATTGCTGAACGAATTCTTTCACTTCATTACGAAGCTTAGTGAGCTCAACCTCATCCTCGCGAGCATCAATCGCTTGCTTCATCCACGTAGCGATTTGAGCCATGTGCTCTTCTTTAAGTCCGCGAGTAGTAATCGCTGGCGTACCAAGACGGATACCACTTGGTTTAAATGGTGGGAGTGGGTCGTCGGCAACACTGTTGGCGTTAAGCGTTAGGCCAATTTTATCGAGAGCTCGCTCGACAACTTTACCGTCAAGACCAAAACTTTTATATACGTCAGCCAGAATCAAGTGATTACTCGTTCCGCCCGTGACTAGCTGGAAGCCCTGCTTCTGCATTTCGTCAGCCAGAACTGCGGCATTTTTAATAATCTGCGCTGCATATTCTTTGAACTCTGGCTTGAGCGCTTCGCCGAATGCGACCGCTTTCGCTGCGATAGAGTGCATATGTGGCCCTCCCTGCGTACCTGGGAAGATAGAACGATCAATAAGCGTTGGAATGTTCTCAAGTGTCTTCTCAGGCTTTTTAAGTGGGTTGCCAACCGTGCCGCGAGACAGAATCAGACCGCCACGAGGTCCACGTAGTGTCTTATGCGTTGTGGTTGTAATGACATGAAAGCCATGATCGAATGGGTTCTCGGCGACCCCACCGACAATCAACCCTGCAATATGAGCCATGTCAGCCATCAGAAGCGCGCCCACTTCATTACCGATGGCAGCAAACTTAGCATAGTCGAGCTCACGGGGATAGGCGCTAAAACCGGCAAGAATAATCTTTGGCTTCGTTTCAAGCGCCACGCGGCGTAATTCTTCGTAGTCAATTTCACCTGTGTCAATATTCTTCATTTTATAGCGTACGAAGCTATATAGCTGTGCACTCCGCGTCACCGGCGCACCATGAGTGAGGTGACCACCATGAGAGAGATCCATGGCAAGAACAGTGTCACCTGGTTCAAGCCAAGCATTGTATACCGCCTCATTTGCCGGAGCTCCTGAGTGTGGCTGAACATTGGCATGGTCAGCTTTAAAAAGCTCTTTGGCGCGGTCAATTGCAAGCTGCTCGACCTGATCGGTAAAATCCTGACCCCCGTAATAACGACGACCTGGATAGCCTTCAGAGTACTTGTTAGTAAAAATGCTTCCGAGTGCAGTTAGCACGTCTCGCGATACATAATTCTCACTTGGGATAAGCTCAAGCCCATCACGTTCTCGTTGTTCTTCACCTGCTATTAAATCGGCAATTCGTGTATCTATCATGACAGTTCTCCTATGTACATTTAAGTATACCATCTATTGCATATATATCGTATGTGATATAATGCTTACATGACTAATGAAGATTACAAAGTAAAAATTGGCACCCTTATTCAAGAAGCCCGCATCCACCGCGGCCTTACACAAGCAGAGTTAGCGCTTGAGCTTAATACAAGCCAAAGCGCTGTTAATCGTATCGAAAAAGGTGGTCAAAATATCAGCCTTGAAATGATCGCTCGCATCAGTGATGTTCTGGCAAGCAATATCGTTACCCTTAACAGTACTAATAAAATTAACTTCCGTGTACGCGGTGGCAAAAAGCTAGCGGGCAGCATTGAAGTAAAGACAAGCAAAAATGCGGCTGTCGGGCTTCTTTGTGCTTCACTCCTCAATAAAGGACGAACTACTCTTCGCCAGGTTGCTCGCATCGAAGAGGTTAACCGCATCATCGAAGTACTTCAAAGTATCGGTGTAAAGACGCGTTGGATCGGTGACACGAACGACCTTGAGATTACTCCACCAAAGCGTCTTGAGCTTGAGAAGATCGATGTTGAAGCAGCTAAGCGTACACGTACCATTATCATGTTCCTCGGACCTCTCCTTCACCAATACAGCGACTTCAAATTACCCTTTGCTGGCGGCTGTAACCTTGGCACCCGAACAGTAGAGCCTCATATGGTCGGACTTGCCGCTTTCGGCATGAAAGTGGTCGCCGCACCAAACACTGATTACTACCATGCAATTGTCACGAAGAAGAAGGTGACGAGGACGATCCTTCTCACCGAACGCGGTGACACGGTCGCTGAAAACGTTATTATGGCCGCAGCGTTGTACGACGGCACTACTATGATCCGTAACGCCAGCCCAAACTACATGGTGCAGGATGTTTGTTTCTTCTTACAAAAACTCGGTGTTAAAATCGAAGGTATCGGAACAACCACCCTTACGATCACCGGCAAGAAAACGATCAATCAAGATATTGAATATTACCCAAGTGAAGACCCTATTGAAGCCATGAGTCTCATCGCAGCCGGTATCGTAACCGATTCTGAAATCAGCATCACTCGTGTCCCTATTGAATTCGTTGAAATTGAGCTTGCCACCCTTGAAGGCATGGGGCTTAACTACGAACGAACAACAGAGTATACGGCACGCAATGGTTCGACGCGACTCGTTGATATCACACTTGGCCACTCCAAGCTGCACGCGCCAAAGGACAAGCTTCACAGCATGCCATTCCCAGGTGTTAATATGGACAATCTTCCCTTCCTTGGGCTGATCGCAACAGTAGCCGAAGGCCGTACACTCGTCCACGACTGGTCGTACGAAAACCGTGCAATCTATTTCACGGAACTGAGTAAGCTAAATGCCAAAATTGAATTAGTTGACCCACACCGCGTTTACATTACCGGTCCAACAAAATGGAAGCCAGCTGATATCATTGCCCCGCCCGCCCTGCGTCCTTCGGTTGTGATTTTGCTCGCTATGCTTGCAGCTCCAGGCAAATCAACGCTACGTGACGTTTACTCAATCAACCGTGGCTACGAGGAGCTTGCAAACCGTCTCAATATCCTAGGCGCCGATATTGAGACTCTCCGAGAAATCTAGATTTACCCCTTGCTGTGTGTTACAATAGCTGATGTTTGGCGAATGTAGCTCATCTGGTTAGAGCGCCGGGTTGTGGTTCCGGAGGTAGTGGGTTCAATCCCCATCATTCGCCCCAAGCATAAGCACAATGAAAAGAGACTTCTTTCGGGAAGTCTCTTTGTTTTGTTACAATGAAGTAATGATAAATTCTGACGAACTTCTATTCTCCGTTGATGAAAGTAATAGCCCTATTGACCCTCGGCCGCGAGCCTTATCACACCAAACAGGAATATGGCATCGCTCGTGCCATGTTTGGATTATTAACCACAAACGAGAGATCCTTTGCCAACAACGTTCACTTTTGAAAGACAGTAATCCAGGTCGATGGGAACCATTCTTTGGTGGTCATCTAGCACCCGGTCAAGAATATATGGCAAACGCTATATCTGAGCTAGAAGAAGAGCTAGGTCTAGATGTGAATCCTAGCCAATTGCATTTCTTCGAGGAATACAAATATTCCAAAGGAACAGAGTTCCAAGGCGTATTCATCTTGGAATGGAATGGTGACCTCAACACGCTTAAACTAGAAGAAGATGAGGTTCAGAGGGTAGAGTGGAGAAGCATCGATGAAGTTGAGCGGCTTGTTGTACGTGAGAAAAGCGAACGATGGACTCTCATTGGTTACGAGGAAAAGTTGTTGAACCAGCTAAGAAAATAGTTCGAACATCTCTTACTATCCCGTCCCAAGCATAAGTACGTTAAAAGAGATCTCTATCTAGAGGTCTCTTTATTTTGGTATGATAAGTCTATGAGTAAAGAATAGGTTTCAGAGTTATTTTTATCGAGCTTAGTGCACCGCTCGAGACACGAGTTGAGCGAGCGAACCATCCCGATAGGCGACGACTCAAAGTTCATGCCCCGGACGCAACGAGAGCCGCACAACTCGAGACGACACATAACTTCCCGAGTCCCTCACCCTTCTTTTATCCTGACAACTATACGAAAATTAATACTGCCTATAAAAATCCGAAGAGATTGCACGAGAAATCATTCATGCCTAGTGCAGTCTATTATGCGTACGGGTTGAAGCCTCGAGTTGGTGGTTCCTTAAAACTCGGACGTGGTTGAGGTACGGAAGGAATGGATGGATGGTTATCTGAATGGGCAAGCGGGTCGGTAGTATTTTGCACTTGTCGTCCAGTTGGCACAATGGGGTCACGTCTGAAAGAATCTATAACTCCTTGGCGTGCTTGGTATCGCAATCCACCCCGCCCAATGTGTGAGTCACGATACTTACGAACCACCGAACGGCTCTGGTCAGCGTTGTAGCGCTGCCCGAATGTTTGAGAGTTAGTAGAGCCAATCGAACCGCCATTTGACACCTCAGCATAGCCGCTTGAGTGGAACGGTTTCTCGGTTTGATCACCAAATCTATGAATATTCATGGTTATGGTTTATATTATAGCGCATAACCTGGTATAATTTGTTAGACGTGCGGGCGTCGTATAATGGCTAATATGCCTGCCTTCCAAGCAAGCGATGAGAGTTCGATTCTCTCCGCCCGCACCAAACTAAAAAGACATCTTAGCGATGTCTTTTTAGTTTGGTAGATTATTACGCGTGAACGGCTTGTTTTATGGCGTCTTTTTGCCTGCCGATAGGTATCGGATAAACGCCATCGAAACAAGCAGTCGAAAGGGAACTCGCCGGTAGACCCGTCGCCCGAACGGTCGCCGCTTGAGATAAGTACCCAAGCGAGTCGACACCGAGGTGCTTCCTAATTTCTGATGGATTCATATGATGAGCAATCAAATCATCTTGTCGTGGTAAGTTAATGCCATAAAAATCAGGATATCTCACGGGAGGTGAGCTAATAAGGATATGGACCTCTTTCGCACCCGCGTCATAGAGCATTCGTGCAATTTTACGCGTCGTCGTACCACGCACAATTGAGTCATCGATCAGTATCACACGCTTCCCTTTTAAAATATACGGAATGGGATTGAGTTTCATCTTAAGATCCTGTTCACGCAATTTTGCCGTAGGACGAATAAAGGTACGGTGAATGTAGCGATTTTTCATGAGAGCCATTTCAAATGGAATGCCACTTTCACGCGAGTATCCGAGTGCTGCCGGAATAGCTGAGTCAGGAACAGGCACAACAAGGTCAGCTTCAATCTTATATTCTCGGGCTAGCTCCTCGCCCATATTCTCACGGGCTAGATTTACGCTTCGGCCTTCGATCACGCTGTCAGGACGTGCAAAATAGACAAATTCAAAAATATCCATCTTTAGATTCCCAGGGGCAGCTTGGTGCGACCGTATTCCGTTCTGGTCAATCACGACTAGCTCACCAGGTTTCACGTCACGTACAAATGTAGCGCCGACAGTATCAAACGCACACGTTTCAGAGGAGACCACGTAGCCACCTTCGAGTGTCGCGACTGATAGCGGGCGTATGCCACACCTGTCACGAAAGGCTACCAACTTATCCGCTACCATAGCAACGGCGGAGAATGCTCCTTCGAATAGTGGATACGCTTGCAAGACGGCATTCTCAAGACTTAGCTTATCTTGGCGCACGTAACAGGCAATAGCTTCAGCCATCATCTCAGAGTCGTTTAATCGTTTGCAATCTACGCCACGTTCACGCAGGAATGCTTCAAGGTTTTCAGTAGCTGGTAGATTGCCATTATGTGCGAACGCTACACCACTCGTACGATTGAGAATGGGCTGACTGTGCGCGCCATCGGCCGCGCCAGATGTTGAGTAGCGGTTATGACCGATGGTAATCGTGCCAGCTAGTTGTTCAAGATCTTCTTCACGATATGCGCTTGCTACAAGTCCTGGGCTAGTGTGCCGATAAAAAGAGACGCCGTCACTACTAACGATACCCGAGCTTTCCTGTCCTCTATGCTGCAGAGCCCACAATCCATAGAATGTCGTGCGCGCCGCCTCCTCTCCGATGCCAAATGTACCAAATACCGCGCACTTTTCATGAATAGATTCGTCAGACAAAATCAATATCGAATAGGCGATTTATTATCCTAATGCCTATATTCCTTCAAGTTCATTCTAGCACAGGCATTGTCCAGCGACGAATTGTAGGTTATCAGGTATAATAATCAGGAATGCCCCGGTAGCTCAGTGGATAGAGCAAGAGACTTCTAAGCTTTTGGTCGCTGGTTCGATTCCAGCCCGGGGTACCATAGTGCTTATGTTTAAATAGACTTCCTAGGAAGTCTATTTTGTTTGGTATGATTAGGCGATGGACAAGGTGTTTATTCGAGGAGTACGGCTGGGTGAAGTGGATTATTCTACTTATCCTTTTTCTATTCCTGCAGTAAAAGATATTGAATCGGTACATTTCGCATCGCCCGTTACTTTTTTCGTAGGTGAAAATGGAAGCGGTAAATCGACTCTGGTTGAAGCGATCGCTGTTGCTGCAGGTTTTAATGCCGAGGGTGGCACCAAGAATTATAACTTTAGCTCGCAAGATACCACGTCTTCATTGACGAGTAATATCACTCTTATTAGGGGTATCGTTAGAGAGAAATATGGATACTTTCTACGTGCAGAAACTTTCTATACTACTGCTAGCTACGCAGAAAATGATGTAGAAGCTCCGCTATTATTTGGTGGCAAACGTATTCACGAACAGTCTCATGGGGAAGCATTTTTATCGATAGTTAAGGAATTTAGACCGGGTTTATTTATCTTTGACGAGCCTGAAGCAGCCCTGTCCCCACAACGACAACTAGCACTACTCGTTGCAATGCATGACTTAGTCCAACAAGGTTCCCAATTTATCATAGCGACCCACTCTCCTATTCTTCTTGCTTATCCTAAAGCGAATATTTATCAACTTTCACAGGAGGGCATAGGCAAGGTTGGATACGAGGATGTTGAACACGTCACTCTTACCCGAGACTTCTTAGCTAATCCATCGGGATACTTAAATAGACTACTAATAAGCTAAATGCCGACCAAGATCTTGGTTCTAATTTCGTACATAGTACTGTACCAAATCCCGTTAACAGATCTGATTTAGTTCGAGCCCTTAGACCACTTTAACAGCCTATCTATTAAACAGTCCTAGCCTACCAACTGTTATAATTAGTTACATGAGTATACCTGTCGTAAATGAAGAAGATGAAATAATCGGACATAAAGACCGTGCTGATATTAATCCATCTGTAGATATTGTTCGCTCGGCATCACTATGGATAACTAACCGTAATGGTGACATACTTCTTGCCCAGCGAAAATACACTAAACGAAATAACCCAGGAAAATGGAGTGAGGCTGTTGGTGGAACTGTCGAAAGCGAAGACAACTATGAGTCAACAATGCTTCGTGAAACCGAGGAAGAGATTGGGCTTAAGGTCGACAGTTACGAGATCGGACCAAAACAATATATCAGTTCGCCTGCGAGATACTTTGTACAGTGGTATCAGACTGTCATCGACAAACCCATTGAAGCTTTTCGTCCTCAAGAAGAGGAGCTGGAACAACTTGCTTGGATAAGCGAAGGGCAATTCGTAAAAGAATTAAAGGATGCTCCTGAAAAATACATCGACGAAATGCAGGAAATCGCCCGCCTGTTTATTAAACTCTAGAAAAACGCAGTTCTAATTTCATACATAGTGCGATGCCATTTCTATGATACATAGCTGTATACTACAATTATATGATTTTTCTTATTCTTGCAGTCTTAATATTTATGGCTATTTTAAATGCAATTATTCCTTTACCTGGATTCTCTTTCTTCATACCGCTGCTTTCGACAGTCATGTCAACCCAAGGGGCTCTGACCTTTGCTACAATCTACTTCCTCATAAGTTCAAGTATTATAGTATTTGTATTCCGCAAGTACTTACGCAAAGAGCTAATCATCTTACTTTTACCAGCATCAATAATTGGTGCCTTAGCAGGAAGCTTTTTCTCTGCTGCCCTGAATGAAAAACTACTAACGGCAGTCATCTTTATTTTCGTAGTTTATTTCTTAATAAAAAAGATTCGCGCCTTAAAACAACCTACTGATAAAGAGGTCAAAAAGTCTAGTAAAAAAGAACGTCATACAGTAGCTTTTGTGGGAATAGTGTCTGGATTCTTACAAGGTGGTGGCCTAGGAGGCGGAGATGTAAGGAATGGTTTTCTGTACGCCAAAGGACTTACGATGCAGGAAGTTCGCGCCACTACTGCTGCTGTAGGTGTGGGGAATTTCTTAATTGCAATGATAACACGTGGCGCTACTGGACACATCGTTATTGAGCAACTTTGGGTCTTTCTCGTAATGATTCCGCTTCTTGTCGGTGCTACTTACATCGCAAGGCATATCACTACTAAGTTGAATCATAAGATGCAAAATGGCATCGTCGTTGGATTAATGGTTGTTGCCGTAGGGTTACTAGTCATCAAGCTAGTGCAATAAAAATAACTCAGTTCTAATTTCATACATAACGCTGTACCATTTCTAGGTTACAGATACCATTCAGTTCGAACTTATGAGCCATTTTATTCAGTCATCTATTAATCGGTTCTAACTTTACAGGATTTTAAATTAAGTCACGTATACTTATTAGTGAATGAGAAAGACAAAGACTATACTGAGCGGCACAGAACGAGGATTCTTCCAAGGTTGTCTTCTGATTATTTCTTGTTTTGTATTGATCCTGAACTACCTCTTCCTGCAAACTGGTGAACTATTATCTCTTGCGATTGTTGATATTGTTTACGGTTTAGCACTATGGGCTTACATTTCACTTCTTCAAGGTAAAAATAAATCAGAAGTACTCAAATACTCTTTAGCATTTTAGCCACGGCTATCTCCATATACTTACCTTGGGCTGTAATGACATTACACTTCTAGTTTAGTTCTAATTTCATACATAGTGCCGTACCAAGCATAAGCATTATAGAACGAACTTTCTTGGAAGTCTTTTTGTTTGGTATGATAAGTTCATGAACCAGACCTACAGTGCAGGCGGAATTATTATAAATAGAGGCAATCAAGTCCTTCTTCTTAGTGAAGGAGACG
The DNA here is from genome assembly GCA_030445245.1 of Candidatus Saccharimonadota bacterium. GTDB lineage: Bacteria > Patescibacteriota > Saccharimonadia > Saccharimonadales > Saccharimonadaceae > RYN-404. Next base: position 769,398 of record JAUCSD010000001.1, read on the forward strand.
ACTTCTGGGGACTACCTAGAGGCAGAATCGAAGTAGGCGAAGAAATGTTGGCTACAGCAATGCGAGAGATCAAAGAAGAAACTGGCCTTGTAAATATTGAGCTTATTAAAGAACTCGGTTCATATCAGCGTCATCCGGTTATTTCAGGAGTCGAGGACCCAAGCGAGATAAAGAATATTACATTGTTTTTGTTTCGTACCGATGAAGTAGTTCCAGCATTAAATGAAGAGAATAATGAGTGTGCTTGGTTTTCATTTAAGGACGCAGCCAATAAACTGTCTCATCCAAAGGATAAAGAATTTTTCATAGATACGATGATTAGAAGTTGAGTTCGTTTCATATAATACGCTATCTCGGCCTTTCAAGATCGACTATAAATAGCTTTGGATTCATTTGTATTTTTGTCCGAATAACCTCAATCAAGAGGTGCCATTTCTATGGTGCATAGAAATTATTTATCTCTGATAGAATAGAGAAATGAAAACAGTACTTTTTGTTCCAGGATTTCAGGAAGATTTGAACTTCAGGGATTACACCTCTGTTATTGCCACTATCGAGAAGCGAGGCTATAAAGTTAAATTTATATCTATTAACTGGAAGCGAACGACTATCGAAGATTGGGTTAGCGAACTAGACAAAGTCTATGTCACTTATGATTCGAGTCAGACTATACTGGCCGGATTCTCGTATGGAGCAATGACAGCATTTATTTGCGCTACAAAAAGGAATCCCTCAGAACTTTGGTTATTTTCCCTTTCGCCGTATTTTGCTAAAGACTTAAGAAGCAAAAATATGAAGTCTACCTGGCTAAAGCAAATTGGAAAACGACGCGTGACTGCTTTTAGTAAATTGTCATTCAGTGATTTGGCTAAAAGTGTTAAGTGTAGAACCCTGTTATTCGTAGGACAAGTCGAGGCTGCTGAGTGGCCGGTTATGCAAGAACGAGCAAATGAAGCTCACGAGCTTTTAAGAACTAACGAGCTAATAATTGTTAAGGATGTCGGCCATAATGTTGCTGACAGCCGATATATTGATAAAATCATGTCCGTTATATAGATAGTACGGTTCTAATTTCGTACATAGTGCCGTATCATTTCTATGGTGCATAGAAATCATTCGATTCAACGATTTTACAAAGAGATAGCCTTATAAGCTATACTTATCATTATGCATAATGATAACCCACAACACCTAATCGACCGACTTCGCAGAGATTTATTAGACGCACGTAGAACACGTAATCAGCTCACCACAACAACACTACAGGGAGTTCTTTCGTCAGTTGATAATGCAGGCGCCGTTTCGGTTCCTGAAAACATCAACTTCATTGGCACAGGCTCAACTGATGTATCTCGTCGAGAATTATCATTGCAAGATATACGAGAACTAGTAAGCGGTGAAATTACCGAAGCACAAAATGCTATCAAGGAACTTGGCGACAAGGAAGGCGCTTACGTGGATGAATTAAACGAGAGAATAGCTATTTTAGAAAATTACTTATAAACGTGAAGTATTTACCACAATTTTAGTTCTAATTTCATATATAGCGCTGTACCATTCCTATGTAATGGATGCGATTTGGCTCGAAATTTATGAGCCATTTTGTCAGTCTATCTGATAATTGATTCAGGCTCCTAAACGTAAAACACCGCTCAAACAAGCGATGCTTTACGTACTACATACAGGGCATTGGGAATCAAAATTCGCCCAAGAAAAAGGGAACCTAAAATAAAGTTACATTTTACTCAAGATCTTCTGTGCAAATTCTTCGGCGCTCATTCGCACCAGAATATCTTCATCTTGTGGCGCTTCTACGGGATATTCATACCGTAGTCCCGTCTCTTCTTCAAGGTAACTTTCTGGATCTACATAGATTATTTTTAAGCCTGATGCACGCGCCTTTTCCTGTAGCTTACGACGGTCTGCGTGCGAGCCTACAACCACGAGTGCTTTCGCATGTTCGTCAAAATCGACATCGGGAAAGATATGAGCATCTTCGAATTTACGCATATAAAATTCCGTCATGCCAATATCAGAAACTAACCCATCATAATTGTTAGTGAATACTGGGTCAATTATCTTACCTTCCTCAAAGAGCCTTTTTATAGACTCATAGAAGAAAGTGTTTGGCCGTGCTTTCATTGACGTTGCGTAAATAAGCGACGCATCCATGTAGAACTTAGCCGTATTACCAAAGAAACGAACGGGTAAATCATCTGCCCCACCCATCAAATATTCATGGGTTTTTGGATCGGAGATTGCATACGTCTTATGAAGATGGGCAAGCGGCGGCACACCCGCCTCAATAGAAGGTCCACAACCAAGCTCAAGATGGAAAGGAACGTACTGACTAAAATCGAGGGAGTCGGTGACAAGTTCTGGCGCCCCTCGCTCAAGCGATTTACGTATACCTGTTCCTAAAATAACCCAGGGTCGCATACGTTCATCATCAGTGAGGTGCATTTCAGGACCAAAGACTTCAATATCGAGCACTTCATAACCTTCGGGGAGCTCTCGTCCTGCCAGTTTTTCGGCTTCCTCCTTAGCCTGAAACCTTACGACAGCAGTCATACTATTCAAGGTTGCAATAACCCCATCGTCACTATCAGCCACGGTCCAGCCGCCTCGTCCCATCGCCTCAAGAGTCTTATCATAGTACTGTCGTAATTCTTGTTTTGGCAGTGCTGTATTCCACCAGAGGTAAGGCTTTTGGAGCACGAGAGCATATGTATCACCGGTTTGCACTAAGTCGTACTCGTCAAAAAAGTGCGCAAGCTTCCATCGGCCGTCTATCTCAGTTTCATAATGCGAATTCTTACTTGTAGCAAGCTCTTGCGTTCGACGCCATACACCCTCATGTTTTTTACGATTGTTTTGGACAAATTGACGTTGCCACTTTGTATTTGAGTCTTCAGGCAGCCCTGAAATAATAGTAAAAGGTAGGTTCATGATTATTATAATATCAGAATAACATCTCCTACGAAAATTAGTTCTGCTTTCATGTGTAGTGCTGTACCATTTCTATGCTTTATAGAAATTATTACAAAAAGACTTCGTAGATGAAGTCTTTTTATTTGGTATACTTTCTTTATGGCATCAAATATACAAATTGGGAACGCAGAACTTGATTCATCAGGTACTCGCGGTTGGCTTATTGGAAGCTTCATTGAAGAAAAGTTTGGGCTACGACATACTGCCGACATTGAGTTGAAATGGGGTGTCTTAAAAACAGGAGATGCCAGAAATGAATGGGCCACGGGAGAGACACGGACAACTATTGGAATCTTGATATCTGGAAAGTTTACTATGGAATTCCGAGACCAGTCGGTAACATTTGATAAGCCGGGTGACTACGTCATGTGGGGACCAGGTACAAGTCATAGGTGGAAGTCTCGTGAAGACGCTGTTTGGCTTACTATTCGCTGGCCACCAGAAGAGTGATAGAGCGGCTCTAACTTCATACAACACGCTACGCCAAGTGCTTCTGCTAAATAGACTTCCCAAGAAGTCTATTTATTTTGATATGATTAGGTCATGCTACCAAATGAAAATCTCCACTACTTTGGATTATACGGCCTACTTTTCGGTACACTTGCTATTATCCTAATGCTTTACAAGTGGCGTGGAGATAAATCCATGACCTTAAGCCTACATGCTGCTTCACATCCAAGTGCATACATTACCATGGGAATCGCTGCGACCGTTACCGCCATATTCATTTATCCCTTTTTCTTCTGGTGGTTTGCACCCACACTACAGCTACCGGTTCTATTTAATTGGTGCATTGGAATTGCTGCAATATGTCAAATTCTTATTGGTTGGATTCCTGATAAACCAGGCAGACTAAGCCGTATCCATAACATACTCGCTTTTATCGCTGGAGCTATGATAGTCCCAATTACGATATTCATTGCATCATCTCCTGTCCTCTCTTCAGCCTTAAAATACTCGGCACTTGTCTATCTTGGACTGTCATTACTATTTATATTTCTCTATTTCTTCGTGCGCAGTACCAGAAAGCACAGTCTTGTTTACCAAATGATCTTTTATTGGGGCTTCTTTACTATCATTTTAAGTGCAGCTTATTTACGTTAGTTGTAAAATTCCAGTTCTAACCTCATACATAATACTGTGCCAAATCTCGAATTCATTATTCTGATCTGTAGTCTTAGTTCTGATATTACACAAACCATATTGGAATTGAAAACTCTCACTATAACTACATGTTAAAATAGACAAATGAGAGTTGTCGGTTGTTTTCTAGAATATAATAATGAATTTGTCTTGCTCAAGCGTCATAGCCATAAACCAAATGGATCGACTTGGGGATTGCCCGCCGGTAAGGTTGAGCCGAATGAATCTGATGAGACCGCAATGATGCGTGAGCTTTACGAAGAAACAGGTTATCAATCAAATGCTTTGGAGTTAAAGCATCTAGGTGTGTACGATTTCGTAACACCGTCGGGAGCAGTTAATAATTTTGTGACGTATAGTGTCAAACTTAGCGGGCTATACGAAGTTGTCCTAGAAGACGCAGCACATTCAGAATATAAATGGGTTAGTGTTGTAGAAGCTAACAAAATGTCTGATTTAATTTTTGGACTTCATGATTTATTTAAAATGATTGGATATATAAAGTAGTTCTAATTTCATGCATAGTGCTGCATCACATCTCGACACCAGATATGATTTAGTTCGAGCTTTATGACCAGTTTATTGGTCTATCTGTTATTGATTTCGGTTTTCCAAGAAATAGATTCAATAGCCTCCAAAACTATCGATTCTAATGTTGCGAATCTGTACGCCCATATCTATCAGTAGATGTTCATTACTTTCCACCATTCCAGGAGGACCTGATATGTAAAAGTTTTGATTCGCATTTTTGATTAGTGAACGCATTAATCTCTCTCTTTTCTTTCGGTTTATCTCTTTCGTGGAGATATAAATAACAGAGAGACTTGGCAGTTTCGTAGACCACATGTCTAATTCATCTTTAAAGAGGAAGTCCTCATTTTGATTTAGGTAAATCAGAGTAACCTTGTTTTTGTCACCATTATCAAACATCTCCTTTAGCATACTCCGAAAAGGAGCGACTCCAATACCTCCAGCTATTAATACGCTCGATTGATTCTTCTTTAACTGAAATCCATAGTCATTCCCAAATCGTGTAATAAAAAATCTATCATTTGGTCGAGTTCCCTGCAGAGCTTTCTTTAATTCACTTATACCTTCACGAAATGTAATCTGAAGATCTGAATCTGTAGGGGACGATGATAAAGAGTACGTCTTGCCACCACGCAATTCTTGACCAGCAAACTCAATATCCATCCAATCACCGGCCTCATATTGAAAATTGAGGGGACGACGAAATAGAATACTCCAGTGATTAGGTGTTTCAGCGTTAAGAGATTCTACGACAAGTTCCGTATGAAGATTTTTGTGAATCATTCCCCCAAGCATAACAGATCAAAGGCCCCCTACATGAGATCGTTAAGTGTAATCCCCCTATTGGAGTCGAGCAATTTGAACTTATAGATCATTCCGTCAACCTATGTCATATGGTTCTGACTTTACAAGCCAATACCAGACATAACTGGTATCATAAAGAGAGATGAAAACATTAACGAACATGCTTACTTGGTTCATTCGTGGTAAAGATAGCCGTGTTTACATTATACAATGGCCCAACCTACCTATTATTGGCTGGTTCTTGTCCATGATTATAGCAATTTTCGTTGCATCAGGATCGGCGAAACTAAGTTTTTCAAATCTAAGTCTTGCCTTCTTGGCAATATGGTCATACCTCGAAGTAACGCAAGGGTTATCTTATTTTAGGCGAACACTCGGCATAATAGTCGCCATACTGACCATATATAGCTTCTTCAAGTAGGCCGCAAAATGCAATACAACCCAACCTTGAACTCACTCGACCGGTTCTGCTCTAATTTCACACATGGCACTGTACCGTTTCTATGGTGCAGGGAGATTATTTGAAAGACTTCATAGTTAAGGTCTTTTTGTTTGATATGCTATTCTCATGACAAGAATAACGACTCTTGAAAATAGCGTCCACGAGCTCTACGATGCAAAAAATCCTGATCGCGCAGATTGGGCTGATTGGCTTGGTGATAATCACGTATTTTTAGTTGCCGAGAACGCCGCTTCTCTTGCCGGTCGCTACGGGGCAAATGTTGAGCTCGCTCGTGCTGCAGCTCTTCTGCACGATATCGCGGATACAGAGATGAGTCGATTTGCCGATGTGCATGAAGAAACCAGTTTGAAAATTGCGCGAAAACTCATGCGAGAAGTTGGTTTCAATGAACAAGAGATAAGGTTGACTGTTGACGATGCAATTCGCTACCATAGCTGCCATGACGGTAATATACCAGCTAGTACGGAGGGTAAGGTGCTCGCCACAGCAGATTCACAGGCTCATCTTCACTCAGATTTCTATATATTTGCGACATGGGTAATGGGCAAAGAAAAGTCACTCGAAAACGTCAAAGAGTGGGTATTGAAAAAGATCGAGAGGGATTTCAATAGTAAGATCTTATTCCCCGAGGTTAAAGATGAATGTCGAGAGGACTACGAACGGCTCAAAACGCTATTTAATCGCTAAGAGCAAATTGTAAAACGATTCTAATTCCATGCGTAGTACCGAATCAAATAGTGAATTACCAAGAACTATCAACAAAATAAGATTCATCCGGTAGAAGTACTACCGGCCACTCCAAGTTAACCTCCATGTCGGTTCGATCTTTTCCTAACGAAGAAAGCGTTACCCTGCCACTACGTTGTTGCGCGTCTAAAATCGATGCCGCAACGGTATCTTGAGAAAAATTAGTAACCGAAATAACTTGTCGCCTTGGATTCTCAGGATCATTACGAGCAAACGCAAGTACATCCTCATGATCTGTATGAAGCATACGTATGCTTCCCTTGCGAAGTGCGGCATCGCTGAGCCGGCGTATGAGGACTTCCGTAACTAGCCGATACGGTGAATTCGGGTCGCGTGTCTGTACCTCAATATTGTCACTCCGATATACATCCGAGTCCACCGAAGGGAGCCATAGCTTTCCTAATTCAGCCCGAGAAAATCCACCGTTTTTAGATGCATTCCATTGCATTGGCACACGCTCACCGTCACGTTTGCCGATGTCTCCGTCTTGTTGCATATCCTGTGGGACGATCATATTTGGCCGTCCAAACATATCACCCTGCCAGGTATACAGCGCGCCCGGCAAAGCCGCTAACATAAAGTGCGCCGCCCGTGCCGTTGCCGCCGACCCAAGCCGCGTCCTAATGGTGTCTGTATCGTGATTTCCCGTTACCTGATTTGGCACGGCACCTGGTAGCGATTCGATATGCTCATAATACTTTCGAATTAACCTTCCCATATTGCCAGCCACCCAACTCGACCGGTTTGTGTTAAGAAGGGTTTCGAAGTTAAAAACAGTAGCTTTATCGGGCCGCAGCATGTCAAGCCGAGTATCATCACCAAGTGCTGACATCCAGTCCTCAAGGACAAGCCGAATATTCCTATCTTCATACTGCTCTTCGTCCAGTACCGAGAGCAGATCCGCTACATACTCACCCAGCTCTGGCCAGTGACTGACCAGCCGCTCTTGCTTCCATTGGTCATGCGGATTAGTGACGCCGAGATTATACATACCAAGCTCCGGGCCAACAGGCGCCGGTTCCTCATTCCGAAACTCCGTATCCTTGCCTATGTGGTTCATTACGTCTACACGAAAACTGTCCACTCCCAGATCAAGCCAAAAACGAACGACACTCTTAACCTCTTCCCTTACCGCAAGATTCTCCCAATTGAGCGTTGGTTGTTCTTTCATAAATTCCGCGAGATAAAACTGCTGACGTTGCTCATCCCACGTCCAGGCTGTCATCGCAGGAATATCAACACCTTCAGGAATTTCACCGTCATACTGTTCACGCACTATATCAATCTGCGGCAGTGAGAAAATGCTCGACCAATTATTTGGAACGGTGAGGCCGTTTGGCAAACCTTCGAGGCGATCACCTCCTACAATCCTTTCCGGCAGTTCGCCTTCGACGGGATCACGCCAAATGTAATAATCCCTATACATTTCATGATCAGGGTGATCTGGGTCGCGAGAAGCTTTGAACCACTCACTTTGATCCGATGTATGATTCGGAACAAGATCGAAAATAACTCTAATATCACGATCGTGGGCCGCATTGATAAGTTTCTTGACATCATCCATCGTACCTAGCTCAGAGTTTACTTTGTAGTAATCTGAGATGTCGTAGTTACCATCTAATCCAGGTGATTCATAAATAGGACCGAGCCAAATCGCCGTAATGCCCGACTCCTTTATCCAGTCGAGTTTCTCCGTGATGCCTAGTATTGAGCCGAGTCCATGATGCTTTTCGTCGCGAGGACGCTCCTCATTAAATGTGCGAGGATAGACATGAAGCACATTCTCATTCCAATCGCGAGTGCGATATGTTTCTCTCCGTACAGATTCGGCTTCAACAGAGGTTCGAGGTAAACTCTCTATGCCTATTTGCATTTCTGAGACCAATTGACAAGAGATTGCTCATGCATAATTAACCTTATTATAACATCAGAACGATTTCATCTGGAGGTTTGATATATCTGTCAGATAGCTCTAGCCTTCGCTGAGACTTCTACGCGAAGTCTTTTTATTTGCTATGATAGTTCCATATGAAAGATTGGGTAAAATGGCATACACATTACGACGCGACAGACTCTTCTCTTAAGCAGCGACTTGCGCTGGTTCAAGATGCGATTCGTCAGAGTCTTCCCGAAAAACCTGCGACCGAGGGCTACACGATTCTTGACATCTGCGCCGGTGATGGGCGTGATTTAATAGAGGTGCTCGAGACGTACAAGTATAAAGATTCGATACGTGGATGTGCTATTGAACTTGATTCACAATTAGCAAATGAAGCCAAGGACCGTGCACGAATAGCCCGATTGCCTGATAACTTAAAGATTATACAAGGAGATGCGAGCTCAACGAACACATACAAAGATAACATACCAGCTGATCTAGTCCTTGTCTGTGGCGTATTTGGCAATATTAGTGATGACGACGTCATAAAAACGGTACAGAATTTGCCAAAATTCTGTACGCAGGGTACCCGAGTTATATGGACACGAAACCGTCGAGCACCAGATCATACTCACATGATCAGAGCCCTGTTTCGAGACAACGGATTTGACGAAACCGGTTTCCTCTCCACCGATGACGGCGCCTACGGAGTCGGCGTTCATACGTTCAACACTTCAACTCCAGACATCGGCGACGACGTTACAATGTTCAGTTTCATAAGATAACCAGTTCGCCCGAATGCACACGTACTCTCTTCGTGCTTAGTCCCTACGTATGACAGCGTCACCCTCGGGCTGAGTCTCAACCAAACCGAAACTCTGTTTTGCAGATTCAAGGAGATTTTTACTATCACTAAACAGACTCGTAGCGTCTGCATCATCCATAATAACGCCGATCAGTGTCACTTCCTGTCCCTTTTCAGTAGTGTAGCGTGCTGCAAATAATAAGCAGCTACCAGCACTGCCCGTAGTACCGGTTTTAATACCCACTACTCCGTCCGTGCCAAGCAGCTCGTTTGTATTTTTGACGATGCCCACGCCTGGTATTTGCGCCTGTGATTGATCGACGATCTCGGCAATCACCGGATTCTTAAGCGCAGCAATACCTATAGTAACGAGTTCCGATGGAGTACTAACCGTAGCCGGACTAAAACCGCTAGCGTCAGCAACAACCGTCCGGCTGCATCCCATATGTCGCAACATGTCCCTAGCGTACGACACGTACGCCTCTTCCGAGCCAAACACCCTTTCGGTCAACATCTTGGCAATATTGTTAGCCGAGGGAATCAGCATCGCCTGCATGGCTTGATATTGGGTCAGTACCATACCTTCATACACAGGCAATACCGAGCCTCCTTCAGAGACATAGGTATGATAGTTCGTAACATCTTTTGCGGTCAGTACGTACGATGGGCTAGCCTGCTCGGATTCGAGTGGCTGTTTTTTCATAATAGCTAGCGCAGCAATTACCTTCGCCATACTGGCTATCGGACGCAACGCTTCAGTATCGGATGAATGCGCAAGGAATCCATCTTCGACACTCCCGACTGCCGCCTGGCCAACCGCCGGCCAAGCGAGCTGGACATTTTTAGCCAGAGGTGTTCTTGAAGGATTCGTTCCGACTGAAAGCGTCGGGGTATCCTTATGAAACGGAATGATGTTGTAGCCGCAAAACAACAGCAGAAGTACGCCGAGCAGACTAGCCAAGAGTAGTCGGCGACGCGGTTTTTTTACGTGTCGAGCACGTGAGCGGTAGGTATGAGTCATTTTCATTACTTTCGTATTCCTTTCTTTTTATCCAGCCTAATACCGCACCTTAAAGACTAGAAAACGAAGGAGGATAAGTATAGTAAGAAGAATCACACCAGCTACAACAAGAAACCAATCTTGTTTTTCCTTATCTACACATTTAGCACCGAGAGTATAGAGCATCAGCCCAAGGAATCCGCCCAGAGTATTCGTAATAACATCTGTTATATCTGTCACTCCGATCGCAAGTATGAATTGAAGCGCCTCGACAATAACACTAAAAATGAATATGTATATGAGCTTCCGCCAAACAGTAATTCGCTTAAAATTGACACTCAGAAGTAAACCAAAAGGCACAAAGACGACAACATTAGAGATCATCTCACTAAGACCCCAGGAAGAACCTGCGAACGGGACTAGGTTAAGACTTCTCATTTGATGATCTAATAATACCGATGAAAAATCGGATGAAAATTTGAACAAAACTAACCATAGCAGAATGAGTAGATAGACGGCTAGTACTACTTTTGGTAGTGGCTTCATTGGTAATCCTTCCAAGTCTTAGTTGATGGCATACTGATAGTCCGTCACTTTACCAATAGTAGCGACGAGTTGTGAAATGGATATGAAATTATTTCATCTTATTTTCACAACTCGTATCTATACTTACCATTACAAATATTAATAAGTTGGTACACTACATATATGGAAGTTCTGATTATTGAAGACGAGGCATCGATTCGTGAGTTTGAAGTAACATACCTACGTGATGCCGGATATAAGACAATCGAGGCAGCGGATGGTCAGACCGCGGTCGAACTGTTCGAGCAGCACAAACCTGATCTCGCAATTATAGATATTAACCTGCCGAGAATGAGCGGACTGGATGTCTGTAAGACAATCCGAATGACCTCTACCATACCAATCTTGATAGTAACCGCACGGGATAGCGACGAGGATGAAGTGATTGGGCTTGCGATGGGTGCTGACGATTACATCAAAAAACCATTTAATCCGAACATACTGGTTGCACGCGTACAGGCGCTCCTTCGCAGACACGATGCTACAAGGAGCCTACATTTTAAGGGACTGAGTATCGATCCTGAAACGATGTCGGTCGTTAAAGATGATAAAACCATACAACTCACGACGACGCGGTTCAATCTCCTGCTAGCACTTGCCTCCCACCCTAAAGCAGTGCTCTCAAGAGCACAACTTGTCGATCGAATTTACAGCGACCCGACGAGTCATTTTGTCTATGATCGCACGATCGATGCCCACGTAAAAGCACTCCGTCAATCAATTGAAACGGATACGAAAAATCCACAGTTTATAGAAACAGTATTCGGTAGCGGCTATCGCTTTATTGGAGAGGCCGAATGACCGACTCACCTCCCATCGGCATATCTTTTGGGGAATTACTTTTCATACTCTTATTGTTCGTCTTCGTATGTGCGGCAGCTCTATTTATTTTTCAGGAGAAACTGTATAGCAGGTTGAGTGTGCGCATCGCCATACTTATCCTCGCGTCTGGAGTTGTCACATTCATCATGGCACTGACGTACAACGAGATTACCCGTGATACGTTATCGACGCCCGGAGAGCGTCTTCTGCAAATATCACTCATCGTACTCGGTGGCCCCGTAGTGATTGGCCTGCTTGCTGCACGTTTCGTGCGACGACCGTTACGCCAATTTAATAAGGCCGTTGCCTCACTGGAGCAAAGCAACTATAAAGTACAGCTACGACCATCAGGCATTCATGAATTTGATGAAGTTTTTACAAAGTTTAATAACCTTATACATCGCTTGCAGACCGAAGAAAAACTTCGTAAAGACTTGGTCTCGGACACCTCGCATGAGCTCAACACACCACTAACTACTATGATCGGGCAGCTCACTGCTATGCAAGAGGGTAAGTACCTCCTGACGAAGGAACGAGTAGATATCCTGAAAGAACAGGCTGAGCGGCTTGCGGAATTAGTGAAACAATTGGACGCCTATACGAAAGCTCGTATGCTCGATACCAGCAAATCCGAAGAGATTCATTTGAAGCAATTCTGCGAGGAGCACATTGATCACTTCAGTCTTGAGCTCGAACAAAAAGGGATAGTTGCAAAACTACATATTGCAGAGGATTACACGATCAATGCAAATCGTGGCACGCTTCACCAAATTCTTACGAATCTCATGCAAAATACCTTACGTTATTCACAGGGGACAGAAGTCACTATTGAAGTCACCGCACATAAGCTCCTGTTTTCAGACAACGGGCGAGGTGTGCCAGCCAAAAGTCTGCCCTATCTATTCGAACGTTTCTACAGAGTAGATAAGAGTCGAAACAGGACAACGGGAGGATTGGGGCTCGGGCTTGCAATCGTAAGAGAACTCGCCGAGCAACAGGGATGGCATATTCACGCAAAGCTTTTACGCCCTGGAATAGTCTTCATTCTAGACTTCGAAGAATAATACGAATCGAATTCATGTAGTTAAAGCATAACCATTACGCGCGATATTCTGTTAGAATAGTCCCATGATTAAAAAGCGCTTCTTAATTACGTTCAGAATTGCATTAGGAGGACTAGCGTTAGCTGGTGTTGCTACTCAGCTATACTTAACTATTACAAATCAACATAGTGTTATAAACTTCTTTAGCTACTTCACGATACTCAGTAACATAATCGCAGCTGCCGTTTTTATCATTAGCGCAGTACGACTCGGATCTGGCTACGCGCCAAATAAGTTTGACGATGCAATTCGGGGCGCTTCAATTGTTTACATGATTTTCGTTGGTATTGTTTTTAGCATCCTACTCCGCGATACTGACTTAGGCGATCTGATGCCGTGGATCAACACCGTTCATCACTATATAATGCCAGTCGCTGTTATTATCGATTGGGTGTTACAACCACCAAAGTCAAAGATCAGCAAGCGAACCGCCCTCTTGTGGCTGTCATTCCCAGCAATCTATGTTGCCTACTCACTCATTCGAGGTGTTATCACAGGTTTCTACCCATATCCTTTTTTCAGCCCGAGTATACAGAATGGGTACAGTGGCGTTGCCGTCTATTGCATAGTTATGCTTGTCGCATTCGTAGTGCTTAGTTTTGGAGTTCGATGGATGGCGAACAATAATCGAATTCATCGATCTGTCTAGCCTCCCGTTTTAGCTATATACGTTATATTATTCCTAGACAAATAAACCATGCATTCTCTAAAGTAATCATAAGTGTTAATCTATTCATATGGTAAAACAAAAATCGAGATTGCGTAAGAACAAGGTTAACCCTTCCAAAGAAAAGATACTTCTCATTGGTGTGATTGTGTTCATTGTCGTGTCACTGCTAGCTATTACGCTATACGTCCTCGTACCTAAGATGATAAGTGAATCGAGAAAGAATCGTATACTCGATACGTATGCGAAGATTAATCTTGGCGATGAATACGCGGTACAATCTCAGAACATCTTCGGCGAGAAGCAAGTCTACAGCTGGGATAATTCTCGAACCTACTCGTCAAGCGAAGAGTTAGTTCGTGGCAAGAATGTTGATGACACTGTTCAAGAGCTCCAAACACACATCTTAAAGGCGGGCTTCAAGCTTATAGATCATCCCTATTCGTATCAATGGCAGTACAAATCAAACAATAATATTTATGTCCGCTTCAACGTACTAAGCAAGCCCCGAATGGAATATATTCAGAATCAAAGTCTAATGGGAGAGACTATTGATATGTCTGTAAGCAAGATTGGCCCTAACGCAGGACCTTCTCTTGTAACTCTTAAGGTAAATCTTGATGACAATAACGAGTAGCGATGTGTATTGATACTATAACGGCTCAATCTGTTAAAATAAACTGATGGATAAGACACATGGCTTGAATGTCCAACGAATATCTCAACAAGTTGAAGCATTCTTCAAAAACAAAAAATCATTCCGCATATTTCACGGCGCTACTAATTCGACGCGCGTGCTTACGTTCAAAAAGGACGAGATAATCGATATTTCTGGCCTTAATCACGTTCTTTCGATTGATTCCAAAAAACACACGGCTGTTGTTGAACCAAATGTATCAATGGATACATTAGTAAAAGCTACTCTACGGCATAATCTCATCCCACCCGTCGTAATGGAATTTCCCGGTATTACGGTCGGTGGAGCAGTCCAAGGCAATGGCGGCGAGAGCAGTTCGTTTAAATGGGGCACATTCAATCAAACACTCAATTGGTACGAAATAATAACGGCTGATGGTGAGATTCGTACTGCGTCGGACAAAGAAAATAGTGATCTGTTTTACGCAACGCCTGGCTCAGCTGGTACTCTAGGCATACTAACCGCTGCGGAGATTACGTTAATACCTGCCAAAAAATACGTTGAGCTAAAGTATATACCTGTACATAGCTTTGAGGATGCAAAGAATATAATCGAGTCAATTCATAAAAATGAATCAGATTTTGTTGACGGCATTATGTTCTCGAAAAGTTCAGGCGTCATTATCGTCGGCCAGCTTACCGATAAAGCTACGGCGAAGATCCGACGTTTTAGCCGTGCGCATGATCAATGGTATTACCTTCATGTTGAAAACACGTATCAAGCCAACCCACAAGGATGGACTGAAACAGTCCCCCTTACAGACTACCTATTTCGTTATGATCGTGGTGCATTTTGGGTAGGTCGATTTGCCTTTGAGATGTTCAACATACCTTATACGCGATTTATGCGATGGGTACTTAACCCAATATTACACACCCGCAAACTTTACCAAGCTCTGCAAGAGAGTGGCGCCTCGCAGGAGCATGTCGTACAAGATCTTGTCTTATCTAGTGAAAGCTTCGTGCAGTTTGCTCAGTTTATCGACACGGAATTCAACACCTACCCCCTTTGGCTCTGCCCAATGCTACCTGATACAAAAGCGCTATTCCAACTTAATAACCTGAAGACAGAATCTATTATTAATGTCGGCGTATGGGGATCTCGCATTCCTGTTTACGATGATTTCATAAAGGCAAATAAAGTAATTGAAAAGAAGGTTTTAGCTATTGGCGGTAAGAAATGGTCGTATGCCCATTCTTACTTTTCAGAGAAAGAGTTTTGGAGTATGTACGACAAGAAACTCTATGATAAACTCCGCATAAAGTATCACGCGGAGTCCCTCGCTACTATCTACGATAAGATAACGGTCACCAAACGTCATCCTATTCAGAAAAGAAAAGCAGTCCTAAAAACGCTTTTTGGCATCGCTAAGCTCAAGATTGAAAAATAATTTAATAACAGACTAAAGTCTTAATAGACTGATAAATGAATTGATTCAAAAATCAGTAACGGGACTTAAGCAGCCTTGTTTTTGCGATGCATGCGAATGTATATAACACTCGCGATAAATGCCACCCACACGAGACTCAACAACCATCCCGCTAGAATATCTGTCGGGTAGTGAACACCGAGATATAAGCGCGAGAAGCCTACCGATATAACATACAAACTGGCAACTACTATCGCTGGAATTCGCCACTTGGTATTCCAAAGAATAGCTACAATTCCAAAGGCGAAAGCGCTGCTGCCCATTGCATGACCGCTAGGAAACGAGAACGATGTCTCGTCAACAAGATGCGTCCATAAGTCCGGCCGTGCTCGCTCAAAAATGAACTTAACCGTATAGTTAGCAAAAGCCGCTCCACCAACCGCAAAGAAGAGCAGTAACGCTTTATAGCGACGTGCGGTGAACCATAGATAGCCAACAATCATCATTGTTACGATTGCTACAACTGTGACGCCGCCTATTTCTGTGTACATTGGGAAGAAATGATCGAGGGCAGGACTGGCATGCGCGTGAATAGATCGAAGAATTGATTCATCGGCTTTGAGTGTTTCGCCCTCATGTACACCATCAGCAAGCATCGCAAACCCAATTAATGCAACCAGGAACATTGCGAACGCTAGTGATAATTTTCTTAATAATTGTTTGTTGTTCTTGATAAAAGCTCTTATATCCATATCTAATAATCGTATCATATTACGAGGTTAATCGGGATAAAATCTCTTCTATTTTCCCCATTACCATGAGTATTAAAAAAAGTTCTTGACCATAGGCACATTCATTGCTATATTAACGCTAGGGAGACCAAGTGATACAGCACATGAATCATTATGTGTGACCAATCAAGTTAAAAAGTTCAGTTCAATAGTACATGTTTTTGTTAGTTAGTAGGTCACATCTGTTGGTGCAAGTCTTCTGAGAATAAGAGACACGAAAGTGTCTCTTATTTGTTTTTATAAGCATTAGCCTATACTATAAGAAGTATAAAATCAGGGGGCTCATGAAATATTTCCTACTCAACAAAATCAGACTATCCTACTACCTCGTAACACTATTCATTATATTCGCCTTACTTGTTATAGCCGCTCCGGATATGCATTTTACAAGCGGCGCCTTAACTCTCTTCTCAGTTAACTCCTTCCTTTACGGTTTCTATATCGCTCCGATCCTTAGTTTGCAGAAAGCTCGTATCGAAGAATTACATAAAATTGTACGCGCCGAATCCAATGCGATTTTCGGCATGGTACTCAGTATTAAGAAACTGCCTGACGGTTTACGTAATCAGATCCAAGACATGTTTCTTGATTACTTAAAAATATCTGTTCGCCAGAAAAAATCAGGAGAAGGTGAAGCGAGATACGAATCACTTATTACCTTCTGCCTTGAATATAAGGGTGAAGACCAAGATCAAATCGACAAGTTGCTCGATAAACTAGTGGCAAATCAGCAGAATAGAACTAACTTTGCTATGCAAATGAGTAATAAGGTATACAGCAACGAATGGACAATTATGGTTATCCTCTTCAGCGTAACCCTGTCGTTCATTATCTTACTTGATACAGGAGATGGCTATTTCTATCAACTACTGGCGGCACTCCTCTGTACAGGCCTCACTATGCTTCTCCTTATCCTCGTAAAGATGTCGACGCTCACTCATAAAAAAGCAAAGCAAATTTGGAATCCTTATAAGAAATTAATAGAGAGTCACTTCTACCGAATTGATTAGATATTCGGGCGGCATGAGGCTCCCGTTCTGTTAGAATAGCGACATGACGACAGGACATTTTTTTACCTACTTTGCCATCGCGCTGTCTTGTATTATTGCCTACGGCATTATTGAGCTTTTAATCATAAAATATAATGGCAAACTTGTTCCCGCGCCAAACATTCCACGCGCTCCGCAGACATCTGGTCAAGGATTAAAACTCACCTACGTGATCATGGGAGATAGCACCTCAATCGGCCAAGGAGCTGAATATAGACGCAGCTACGCGGTAGCAACTACTAGCCACCTTGCTAATAGCTACCGCGTAACGCTCACTAATACGGGCGTGTCAGGCGCAAAGATTGGGGACGTGCTCGACGACCAGCTAAGCAAGGTTGTCGCCTTAAAGCCAGACGTTGTCCTGCTAGGTATTGGTGCAAATGATACGACCCATTTCACCAACCTGAAGCGAATACAGCAATCATTACAAGAAATCGTTGACTTACTAAAACAAGCGAACCCTAATGTCCGTATCGTTACCACTCGTTCGCCAGCCTTAGACTCCGTGAGCCGGTTTCCGCCGATCTCTAAGTACATACTCCGAATACGTACCGAGCGAGTCAACGATGCCTTTGACGATATTATCAAAAAGAACCATCTCACGCCTGCACTAATTGCCGAAAAAACACGGACTGCCTTCCTGGCATACTCAAGCCTCACTGCGAATGATAACTTCCATCCCAATGCGCGGGGTTATGCTCTTTGGACTCCTATAATTAACGAGGCACTCGACCAGGCCTTAGCTTCAACTAAGAAGTAGCCATTAGTCCATCTTTCTCTTTTGTAAAATCCGGCATACAATAACCATAAGGATATTACAAAAATGAAGAAACTACATGTCGCAGCTATTATCGGCCTACTGATTATTACTATCGGGACAGCAATCTGGTATAGTGCCTACAATCAAAAAAGTAACAATATGCATAGCTACGACGAGTGTGCCGCGGCAGGTTACCCGGTTCTTGATTCATTCCCCGGAAAATGCTCCATGCCTGATGGCAGAACATTCACCCAAACAACGAATGATGGAGCGATCGTATCACTCGAGGGCTTAACCGTCTGTTTGCCACACAAGGATATGAACGCACCCCACACGATGGAATGTGCCATGGGACTTAAGACGGATGATGGAAGCTATTATGGGCTCGGCACTGACTCTTCCGACACGTCTCTCAGTGTCGTTAATCGTCGCGTTAGAGTCAGCGGGACACTGAGACCAATCGCCGATTCAAAATACCAAAATCAAGAAACGATCACCGTCACCAAATACGAATTCCTCGATTAACCTAGCTACTTTACTGTTTTACGGAAGACTCGGGTATTGATGGTGGCGTAGGCTGGTTGTCAGCTACAATCTGATTTGCTTGCTGCTGCGTACCCAATATGAGTTGAACTTGTTCAAGACTAATCTCAATCGTACTTCCGGGTGCGACCGTACCAGAAAGCATCTGCTTAGCGACTGTGTTCTCGACTGCTCGCTGTACCACACGGCGCATTGGCCTGGCTCCGAGGCGCGGATCGTAGCCTTTGTCTACCAAAAAGAGCTTGGCTTCTTGTGAGACATTAACGCGTATCTTTTGCAATGCTAACGTCTTGTTCATACCGGCAAGAATTAGATCGATCACTTGAACCAACTCGTCCTTCGTGAGGGGTCTGAAAGTGACTATCTCGTCGAAGCGGTTAAGAAACTCGGGGCGGAATTGGGTACTACTGATAAGCTCGTCGATAAATTGCGGCTCAAATTGCTCAATCTGATAACCACGTTCAATATATTCACGAATTCGGTCGGCACCAGCATTGCTCGTCGCAATCACAATCGTATCGCGAAAACTCACTTCGCGGTTTTTAATATCTCGTAAGATTCCTTCATCAAGTAGCTGCAGAAGGGTTGTTAATACATTTGGATGTGCTTTCTCGATTTCATCAAGAAGCACAACACTAAAGGGTTGTTTCATTGCTCTTGCCGTAAGGCTTGAGGGATCGTTTGCACCGTCGGCAATCAAACGTGCAACATCTTCACTACGAACATATTCATTGAGATCAAGTCGGATTAAGCGATCTTCACCACCAAAGTAGACATCCGCTAATGCCTTAGCAAGTTCCGTCTTACCGACACCAGTTGGACCAAGAAAAAGGAATGTCCCGATCGGGCGGTTTTGGTTTCGTACTCCAGCTCTCGCCCGACGAAGCGCGTCACTAACGACGCCGACAGCGCGTGTTTGGTTGATCATTCGCTCATGAATAAGCTGCTCCAGATTAAGTAGCTTCTCGCGCTCGTCAGTACCGCTCGCCACACCCACTTTTATGTCCATAGTTTGCTCGATAGCCTTTTGAACCGATAAGGCCGTCACTAATCCATCGCTAGCGCACCCTGCCGCTGATTCTAAGAGCTTGATAGCACGACCTGGCATGGCAAGGTCATGTATATAGCGTTCGCTTAAACGATAGGCTTCTTTAAGTGCCTGATGTGTATACGTTACCTTACGCTGATACTCAATGACAATGAGCTGGTCTTGCATGACCGCCAATGTTTCAGCCTCGGTTGCCTGTTTGATGCTGATTCGATTCAATGCGTTGATTAAAGCCGCATTACGCTGACCTATTTGCAAATAGCGCTGTTCATCCATCGTAAGAATGATACGTAGTCTCCCCGCTTCTAGAATTGGTAAGAGCACGTTAGTTAGATCGACCGAACCAATCCCTTCCTCGAAGAAAAGCTGAGCATTGTCGAGACAGATGATAATATTTTTCGCACTATAGGCCTCGCCGAGTACTTGCATAATAATCGTTTCCAGTTCACCACGACCCGGTGCCGCACTAATAAGTGCCGAGGAGTCGAGGATAAAGACTTGGCGGAACTTTAAGCTATCTGGTAAAGAACTCTCGGCATCGAGCAGTCGTTCAGCAAAAGCATGGACAATAGTCGTTTTACCAACTCCAGCAGGACCTACGAGTACGGCATTCTGGCGACCAGCATCCCCAAACGTGCTGATCATTTGGTCAAGCGCTTGTTTGTGCGCTTCGAGTTCAGACGATAATAGACCGCCTTGCATGATCTGTTCGCTAATATTTTGACCAAAGCGAGTTAGAAGTGGAATGTAGCCGAACGACCAGTCGCGCGCTATACCGCCAGTGCGGCGAGGTTTCGCGTGTTGATTGACCAGATCACGAATATGCTGCTGCCAGCGTATGCCCTGAACGAGATCGTCACTGTCGATCTGAAGATGAGCTAGCAACCCTTCATAGCCAGGGAATGTGCGGACAAGAGCCACGAGGAGTATGCCACCAGAGATCTGCTCTTGTCCTACTAATTCACGGATTGCGAGAGCCTCTTTCCATAGGGCTGGCGTATCCGTCGCCTTCTCGGATGAAATCTCTTGGAGGAATCGGGCACTTATACCAAATCTCGCTCCGAAGAACTGACCACTAAAGACGCTACTGACTGCTGTTGCGATCTCGCGCGGACTTGGTTCTTTTGAAAGCTGGCCCAAGATATCACCTGCCAACATATCGTCAATTGTTCGAGGCTTCTTAGCAATTGGCAGCTCGGCGAGTCCGTTCACGTACCACTGGTGAATCATGTATGGGACTGCTGCAAGTCCAAAGAATATCCAACCGGCTGCAACGCCGATGATAAGAAGGCCCAACCCAACGAGTACCAAGAGGATAGATCCAACGAATAAGAGTCGGTGCCACGTACCTTTGAGCGCGCGTCCGATCCGAGCTTTCGCTGCTCGACTACTCCCATACTTAAATACTACAGACTCCATGGTATCCATCCGGTAGCAAAAAGGATAATGCCAATGACTGGCATTAACGGTATAATGGCCCACACGACAAGAAGAGTCATGCCGAGTATCCCATGAAAACAGATAGTAATCGATCCGATAATAATCACGATGAATCGGATCATCGCACCGATAATGCGTGAGATAATCCGATCGAGAAATGCACGCATCTGCACGCCGAGTGGCCCACGAACCTTACCGGCGGAAATCTGACGGAATGGAGCGAAAAATGTCCGAACCAACAGATCGATCGAGAAATAATCCATACTAGCATTCAGACGCTCACCCAGACGCGCCACGCGCTGACGCCATCCTGGGCCGTACCACCATGAAAGGATCCCCACTATAAACATAAGTCTATTGTAACGCACCCTTGCCTCTTAGGCTATAATAGATACCATGCAAATACCTTATGTAACGCTGCTCGGTAAGGCAGTCCGAAAGATCGCCCTACTTCGTGGAGGTGGTTCAGCTCTGCCGGGTCTTTTTATTGAGACGATCGATCCAGATTTTATAAAGCGAACTCTCGACCAACTACCCCAAGGAATTGTTATCGTAAGCGGTACAAACGGTAAAACAACGACAACAAAGATGACCGTCGAGCTACTCGAGAGTCAGGGGCTAAAGGTTTTTACTAACCGAACTGGAAGTAATTTTACTCGTGGTGTGGCGGCGGCTTTGCTTGGTGAAGTGGACAAGAAAGGCAACCTTGATGCTGACATCGCCGTTTTAGAGCTCGATGAGGCGCATGCTATCCAGTTCATTAAAACCATTCCGCCCCGCTACAGTCTTCTTCTCAATGTGATGCGCGATCAGCTTGATCGTTTTGGGGAGATCGATGCAACCGCTAAATTACTTACCAAAATCGCCGTTAGCACCACCGACACGGTTATCCTCAACCGCGAAGATCCACGTATTGTAGGTATATCCTCTTCTCTTAAGGATCAGAAGGCCGTGTATTTTGGATTGTCACCAAAGCTTTTAACTCTTTTTCCTAATGATGACGATATACATGGGCAACCGGCCACGCTAGCCCACTCGACCCTCCCGGCCGAAGTCATCCTATCCGACCTCAATGACGACGCTGCTCAATTCACTATCGGTGACCATACTGTTACGACCACCCTCGAGCTCAAGGGTGTCTACAATGTCTACAACGCCGCGGCCGCACTAGCACTCGCTCGTGTCGTAGTCGGTGATACGCTCGATGAGACAAAACTCATAGATACATTAGCTCATGTTACCCCAGCCTTTGGACGCGGTGAAACGCTTACTATCGACGGACAACCCCTTGAGCTAGTGCTCGTTAAAAACCCGAGCGGCTTTCGTTTGAGCCTGTCCTCATTTAAGCCAGCTGGCTACCAAACAATGATCGCCATAAACGACAACTACGCCGATGGACGTGACATGTCCTGGCTATGGGACGTTAATTTTGACACGTTACAGCCAGGGGGCGTTTCAACTGTTTCCGGTCTACGCGCCTACGATATGGCCTTGCGTTTACAGTATGATGAAGTCGCCACTGCCCACGTCGACACGGATCTTGCAGCCAGTCTGCAGTATTTCATAGTGAACGGCGCTGGATTGCCAAAGCGAATTTTTTGTACGTACACGGCTATGCTCACGCTCCGTCGTGAACTTGCCAAAATCACTGACGTGGAGACAATATCATGAACGAAAAACGTATTACTATCCTGCAGCTCTATCCAAAAGATATGAACATTTACGGCGATTGGGGCAACGTACTTGTACTTAAGCGACGGCTTGAATGGCATGGTTACACTCCTGTGCTCATCGAATATAATCCCGGAGATTCTTTTCCAAGCGACATAGATCTCGTCCTCGGTGGCGGCGGACAAGATTCCGGGCAAGATACGGTCCAAAAAGATCTACTCTCAATTAGCGCCAACCTTCATGACCTTGCCGACAGTGGGACACCTATGCTCATGATCTGCGGCCTTTATCAAATGTTTGGTAAGTTTTTCAAAGCTCAAGATGGCCATATCATCGAAGGGATCAGCCTGCTTGATATTGAAACACATGCTGGGCCAGAGAGACTAATCGGCAATATTGTCACCGCGAGCAGTGAGTTCGGTGATATTGTCGGCTACGAAAACCATAGTGGCCAGACTTTCCTCGGCACAAACATTAAACCGTTCGGTCGCGTCGTTAAAGGCGCGGGCAACAATGGGCAGGACGATACCGAGGGCGCACGGTACAAAAACGTCATTGGTACCTATCTCCATGGGTCAATTCTCCCGAAGAACCCAAATATAGCTGATTTTCTCATTGAAAAAGCAGTCATTAAAAAATATGGTGAATTTACTCCAACCGTTATCGATGACCGATTTGCCGAGCTTGCCCGTAATGTAGCTCTCAAACGACCTCGCTAACATACACATATACTACGTACCATAATTGACATTATGGCTAATACCCAATACTATTTATATAACCGTGAAGGTTTTATTATCTCCGGACACCTTGATAAATAGACCGTGTCCGCCCTTCTAGAGTGCTGGGAGTCGTTCTCATGAGTGAAGAGCGTGCGACACTCATCGAAACACTGGTCGCCAACAACGATCCGTGTGCCGGTTACTGGCTATCCCTCAACTACAGCACCATCAGCGACAGTCCGCAGCATCTCGCGGTCCGCATCCAGCAGATCGCCGTGACTGAGGACGACGAGGTGATCATCAGCACGATCAACCCGGACGACAATTCGATCGTTCGACGACGCTTCTCCGGCGAATACACTTCACTGGAGAACCCCGGTGGCCTTGGGGGCATCTGGTTCAGAATTGAGCATGCCGACTACGCCGACCATGGGCTGTGGATATGTATCTCACCTGAACCTCAGACCATGGGTCTGATAACCCAATAGCGTCCGCGGCGGACACGACGACCCTGGAATTGTCCAGACGTCGTGTCCGCCAGACAGGATACGTGCGGTCTATTTATCATCACTTGAAAATTCGTCTCCACCAAGATCAATACCCTAAACATGTCCATGAGATACATGTTGTAAATAATGCTCTTGTTGCTACGTT
Organism: Candidatus Saccharimonadota bacterium; assembly: GCA_030445245.1. Lineage (GTDB taxonomy): Bacteria > Patescibacteriota > Saccharimonadia > Saccharimonadales > Saccharimonadaceae > RYN-404. The sequence continues at coordinate 793,682 of JAUCSD010000001.1, forward strand.
GCCAGCTCCTTACACTGAAACAACGAGGAGAAGGTTAATGAGAACAAATCAACCAGCTGAAAATATCAGACACAAGATACAGGAAGAAATTAAGGCGCTCCGACCGCTTGATTCACTCGAGTCCCAGCATCGCGATGACGTACTCGAGTGGATAGATAGCGGAGCTGACCTCTTCAGAATTCAAAAACCTGATATTCCCCCAAAACACCTCGTCTCTTACTTCGTATTGATTGACCCGGTTCAAAAAAGCATGCTACTCGTTGATCACATTAAGGCTCAGCTCTGGCTCCCGACCGGCGGACACGTTGAACTAAACGAGCATCCTAAAGAAACTGTTAAGCGAGAAACCACCGAGGAGCTGCGCATGAAAGCCGTTTTCCTACGTAACAATGACTCGCCTTTCTTTATAACGGTCACGGAAACAGGAGGTCTTACGCCTGGACATACAGACGTTAGCCTATGGTACCTACTAAAGGGCAGTGCCCATGATTTTATCGACTACGACCGAACTGAGTTCAATGATATCGAATGGTTTAGCTTCGAAGAGATACTTCAATCCGACTCCGTTATATTTGATCCACACCTGCAACGGTTTACAAGAAAACTTATAAATTACTTGGCTTGAAGTGCCTTCAAGTCGGTAATGATTTGCTCTCCATGACCGAGAGGAGTAACGCGACCATATACTTTTACGACGGTACCTTCGGGATTGATAATAAAGGTCCTTCGAAGAATACCTTCTTTGCCAAACATTTTCTTACCCCAAGCACCGTAGGCTTCAATCACACGTCGATCAGGATCACTCAGTAGCGTGAAGTTAAGGGTGTGCTTAGCCTTAAAGGCCTCGTGAGCCGAGATATCATCCTGGCTTATGCCAATGATCTCCGCCCCGAGAGCGGCAATCTCATCACGAGCGTCACGCAGACTACAGGCTTCAACCGTACAGCCTGGCGTATCATCCTTTGGATAGAAGTAGAGGACAATCCACTTACCCGCGTAATCGCCAAGCGAATGGGTTACGGCTTGGTCGTCTTGAAGAGAAAATGAGGGAGCGGTATAGGGAGCTTGTTTCATATTACTCAGTATATCCTAATCAATGAGATATACTATATAGCTAGTGGACACGCCGAAACGACCCCGCATCCTTACATTCGACCTTATGAGAGGTTATTTTTTAGTGGCGATTATCCTAGATCATCTGAGGTTTTTCCCAAGTGGACTTGAGTTCTGGTCAGCACAAGGTGATCTATTTACCACGACAGCTGAGGGGTTTTTCCTTATCTCTGGTCTCGTGCTCGGTATTGTACGGGGCTCGAAACTACTCGCTAAACCGTTCTCTGTCGTTACCAGACTGCTTATTAACCGAGGAGTGCAGCTATACATTACGGCAATCTCCCTGGTACTCATCTTTACATTAATTGGCTGGCTCCTTATTGATAATCCTGGACTCAAGGTGGGTATCATCCTTCCGACGACGAATCTGCTCGATGTATTATGGAAAACGATTACACTGCAATACTTCTACGGCTGGGCGGATTACCTGCGACTCTATGCGATATTCCTATTAGTCAGTCCGCTCGCAATGTGGCTGTTACGACGCGGCTGGTGGTATATACTGCTTGGGGCGAACTTCGCTGTATGGTTGCTCTTTCCGTCGGACCCTACCGTTCCTGATATTACCCAAGAACTGCTCCAACCTCTTACCTGGCAACTCATTTTCTTTGGCGGTATAACGATTGGATTTTACTGGAATCAGATCACCGCTTGGTGGCTCAGTCTCACCCTACGAATGCGTTCAATCGTTACCTGGAGCGTGGTTGGTCTTGCGGTGATAACGCTTGTTATTAATGTATTAATCGTCTTTGCCCCTGATTATCTCCACTCGATTGGCTACCCTGTCGACTTGCATTACACACTATATAGGGGCTACTTCGACAAGGAACGCTTACCGCTCACTCGTATTGGATTGTTCTTACTCTGGTTTTGGGCAGCCTTCGCGCTCTTCCAACGCTTCGAACCGTTCATCTTACGTATTCTCGGATGGTTACTCCTGCCATTTGGCACGAACTCGCTTTACGTGTACACTGTTCACGCCTTTGTCATCTTCTTCATTCAGTTATATCTAAAGCCGAGTAACTGGTTGGTAAATCTCGTCGTCTCTCTTTCGGCCATACTACTGATCCGAATAATGATCCACTATAAAGTCCTGATGAAGATCATACCTCGATAGTTAGTTGGCGAGATATTCAACAGCCTTGTATGACGGCTTGTTGCTTACGGAATCGTTTACTTCAACCTGACTAATCTGCATCCAGGTGTCTTTTGGTGGAGTAAGTGAGTTATTGCCTGGTCGGCCTAAGTACCATATGACTGGATGTACTTTAGCAAAAGCATCGAGATCCTTGATCTTGTGTTGATCATTGTCACGAAGCATGTTGAGCGAACCGAACTTATACTCGGTATTAGCGTCAATAAAGTAAACCGGGTGGTTATCAGTTGAATAGAATACGGCTTCATAGAAGAGCCATGGAGAATCAGCAATAATAGGCTGACCATCACCCGCCTTCGCGACCAGAGCTTCAATCGTCTGCCTCGTGTTGTTTGAACTATGCAATGTCTTATTATAGTTGCCTAGTTGATAGACATTAAAAATGCCAAACACCATAGCGATTACCATAAGACCAGCGAGCGCCTTCTGTAAGATAGGCTTGATCCATTCACTACTGAGCGCTAATGTGACGGCAGCAAACAATGGGATAGCAAGCGTTGATGGAATCAGGTAGCGATCGACAAACGATGAGCGCAGGGGCGGCATTGATGCTAAAAAGAGCAGCGTCACGGGAACAAAGGCAATTGCAAGAATAAGCATGTAGCCCCGACGCTTGTCACCACTTAGGCGACGAAGCAGTCTGACGGCGAATGTAACCATGGTAATGGCGAGAATAATAAGGAAGAGTGTCGCCCATGGATTCACCGTTTCTTGATCCTGATAATAAAGCACATTTGTTAGGAAGTTCGGTATGGTCGCCGCAATAACTGGTGGTATCCAAAACCCGTTTGCCTGAACGATAGCAAGTTGCCATACAAGTGATGGTAGCCATGGCAGGAATATCCCCACCGCTACTATGTGAGCAAGTATCCATTCCCGAATAAAGAACGCTTTGATAAATGCTTGTCTTTTTTTATGCTTCTCTCGAACCGTCCAAGCACGCCAGACCCAATGAGCAAGCCATACGAGTGCGGTGAAATAGTGCGTCCACATCCCAAGCCCGACAAGCACTCCATAGACAATCCAAGGCAGACGTCGCTTACTTTCCGTTGCAATCGTAAGGACGTACGTTGCTGCAAGAGCAATAGCAGTGACCATAGTATACATGCGCATTTCTTGGCTATAGCGTACAAGCATCGGAGAAAGAATCATAAATAATAATCCAAGCCAAGCAGCCTTACGCCCCAGTAGCCGTTTAACCGTTAGGAAGCCGAAGGTAATTGCAATAGCAGCGAACAAGACGCTCATCGAACGCAGCGCGAATTCGCTCGTACCAAACAGCAGACTCCAGAGCTTTAGCATCCAATAATAAAGAGGTGGATGGACATCGGACGCGGTATAGGTAGCAATGTGCCAAAAATCAAAACGAATGAGATAGGCGCCAAAGGCCTCGTCGAACCAAATCGAAGATTTCGTAATAGTTGCAAGTGAAGTTGTTACAAATATAATTAAGCCGACTATAAGTATAAGCCAATCAGGCTTATCGAGTGGAAGAATGCTTTGTCGTTTTTTAAATATCGTTTTTAACATAGTAGTTTTATTATCCTTATATTAGCTTGTTTTTTACTGGGCGACAAGCCATAACAACATACAGTAACACTAGTAATATCAAAATAAATACGGTATAATCACTCAGGTAACACCTATCGGGGTGTGGCGCAGTTGGTAGCGCGCGCGGTTTGGGACCGTGAGGCCGAAGGTTCGAGTCCTTTCACCCCGACCAATTGAATTTATTATGTTGTAGTATGTTTTTACATACTACATTTATTTTTGTCGTTGTAGTCGACACACAACACGGACCACAATATAAATACCAAAACTTATAAACGTAATGAAAACACTAGGCTTAATGTCCCCGCTCGCGAGACTTGCAAGCAAGCCACCCACGCTTGCTATTAAAGCAAATGCTATCGATAATAACGTAACGATGATTGGCCGCGAAGAGAGCCGCTGTGCAGCTGCAGCGGGCGTAATTGCAAGACTAAGTACCAGAAGCGTTCCCACGATCTGCGCCGCTTCGGTGACAGCAAACGCCAAGATAAGTAAAAAGAGAATCCCGACAAGCTTCATAGGAACACCGCGCGCTTCAGCAACCTCAGGATCAACTGACGCGAATAGGAGCGGTCGATACATAACGAGCATGGCAATTGTTGCACCGACACCTATTACTATCAGGAATAAAAGTTGGTTACTACTGACACCAAAAATATTGCCGAATAGAATATTCGTAGCTTCAGAGGCAAAACCATGATAAAAGCTGAGGAGCAGCACACCCACCCCTAATCCAAAGGCAAGAATAACACCAATCGCCGAATCGCGTTCGCGTTCGCGCACACCGAGTGTTCCGATGATTGATGCGAAGAGGAGTGTTCCGACAAGTGCACCGGCAAGCGGATTATTGCCAACCAATAATCCAGCCGAAGCACCTGTAAATGCTAACTCACTCGTCCCGTGCACAGCAAATGCCATACTTCGCATGATAACAAACGGTCCAATGATGCCACATATGACCGCCACGATAACGGCAGCTAGCAGCGCGTGTTGAGCGAATGGCTGGGTGAGGTAGAAAAATAAATCGGTCATGAAACGTTATCCCTCTACCTTGATGGCCGGAATATGATGATGTCCGCTAAGTCCGGGGTTGTCGCTGGCGTTCACTACGATAATACGTCCACGAATTCTCAAAACGTCAACAGGCGTTCCATACAACTGAGTTAATGAAGCGGTCGTTAATATTTCCTCAGGAGTTCCGATCGCCCACTTTCCATTCACAAGGTAGAGCACGCGGTCAACGATATCAAGGACGGGATTAATATCATGCGTCACAAAAAGCACAGTCGTGTTAAATTGTTTTCTATACGAGTCTATCAGCGTGCTGATAGACTGCTGGCTCTTAAGATCGAGAGAGGAGAGTGGTTCGTCGCAGAGCAAGAGGCTCGGCTTGCTGAGCAGGCTCTGTGCAATGCGCAATCGTTGCTGTTCACCACCCGAGAGCAGACCGATCGGACTATCCGCATACCGCGTCGCACCGACCTCCTCTATGGCTTCGTCTACCCGCTTCATCACATTCTTGTTACGACGTACGGCTCCAAAGCGATGTCCATCCAGTCCGAGTTTTACTAGGTCACGACCGCGTATAGACAAATCTTTATCAAACGTCTTTTGCTGAGGAATGTAGCCAATGTCACTATTTCCTCGATGAGGTAACGTACCTCGTATACTCACTGTCCCCTCAGTAAATTGCTGCAAACCGAGAAGACCTCGTAATAAACTTGTTTTACCCGTTCCATTCGGACCCAGAATCGCGATAAATTCACCCTCGTTTACCGTTAGGTTTAGTTCTTTCCATAATGTACGCTCACCAAATTGAAGCGCTGTGTCCTTAAGAGAAAGAAGAGGTTTCGAGGGTGAGCTCATTATCACTTACCCCTCAAGCGCCTTAAGAAGCGACTTCACTTGATCGAGCTGCCACGATTGATATGTCGGTTCGCCCTTAGGCAATGTCTCAGTAACGCCAACAACTGGAATGCCTGCTTGTTTTGCGAGATCACGCACATGCTCGGTAACACTACTAGTCGCCTGAGCATTATAAAGGAGTATGCGAATGGAGCGGTTTGTCATTAAAACGTCCATCGTTGCCGTGTCTGCCGGACTCGGATCGTTTCCTTCCTCGATCGCACCGGCAAATCCAGTAGGTGTTTTTGCGTCAAGACCCGCCGCTGTAAGTAAATAGCCTGGTACGCGCTCCGTATAGGCAACCGGAGCGTTTGGATACTTTGTTTTAATCTCTTGTATAGTATCCAGAATTGGCTTGAGGGAATTCTTAAACGTCGTCAGATTGGCCTTGTACGCATTAGTGTTCGAAGGGTCTTTTGCCGCAAGCGCCTCTTCAAATGCATCCGCAACTGCCCCAACACGAAGAATGTCGTACCATAAGTGGGGATTTGGATTATCGCCTGTGATATTTAGTATCTTGTCGACGGATAGAACCTGTCGGCTGTCATTGTGTGATACCGACAAAAGTTTATCCATAAAGTCATCGTAACCAAGACCATTATTTATCACCAAGTTCGCTCGGGCTAATGCCGCCGCATCATGCGCGTTAGACTCGTAAAGGTGCGGATCAGTACTTGGGTCACTAATAATAGACGTAACTTCAATGTGATCACCGCCGATTTGAGAGACGATGTTTCCCCAGAAGTTTTCAGCTGCTACAACTTGTACCTTTTGATTGTTTGACACTGAAGGATTTGTCTTGTATTGGATAGCAAGAATAGTCACTATAGCGATTGCTAGAATAATAATGACCGAGATAACTATTCGTCGTATGTTCTTTGTTTTCATAGATGATTTCCTTATATTTTATTGGTCAATGATAGTAGCCACAGATTTGTTGCAATAATCAAGTAAGCATGCAACAAATAGCAACCCGTCCTTGAGTTGATTTGGTGACGTTTTATGACATGCGTTAAACAGCTGCCTATGCCACCCAATGGAAATTCTAGAAGGAAGTAATTGTTTTTGCAAATATGTTGCAAAAACGTAACTCAAATTGCACTATAAAGTATTCTCCGCCCAATAACTATCTACTGTGCTGCGTTCGACCGGCAGCGGTCGCAATATCCTTGCATCTCTAACTGATGGGACTTTAGAACAAACCTATTAGCCTGACCTAGACGCTCAATCATTTCTTCAAACATTGGCTCGTCTTTTACAGCCACTACACGTCCGCAATCCAGACATGTCATATGGTGGTGGTGATCCAAAAAGACATCACTTAATTCTATTTTGTATTTCCAGCCAATATTTATTCGCTGCGCGACGCCAAGCTTTTCATATAGCTCGACTATCCGGTACACGCTTACCCTGTCAATACGGCCCTCTGTGGCTTCTATGAGTTGATGCATAGTCCGAGGATCATCCGAGCCCAGAAGTAAATCAAAGATAAGGCTGCGAGCTTTTGTTGTGCTGTACCCGCTATCTCGCAAAATTTTCTTAAATAGCGTTTGCTCTTTCATGTAGCAAAATTATAACATGAATTGCAACTTAGCTGCGCTAATAAATAATTCTCCTTTCAGTACTAATACTTGATCATTCGTACTCGTTCACCTTTTTCAGTAAATTTTCCGATTGCTCAGGATTGCAGATTATATAATCCAACAGTTTGAGTAGTAAATGATCATCTCGACCATATAAAACGAACCTCCTCAACGAGGTTCGTTTTCCTGTTTGTTATTATCTTCTAGATATACAGTGTAAGTCCACCCACCCATACTTACAAAAGTCTTGTGTTTGTCAATGCGATCACCAGCAGACTATACTAAACTATACCCTTGCGCACGAATACCCTCGATGATAGCTGGGAGAGCGTCAACTGTTTGCTGGTAGAGTACATGTAATATCACAACTGCCCCGGCCCTATCTGCTCCAAGAACACGTTGAGTAATAACACTACTGCCTGGCTGCGCCCAGTCTCGCGGATCAACCGACCATAAATCGGTCGACATGCCCATACTTGAAGCCACTTCTCGCACTGTCTGGTTCAGCGAACCGTAAGGTGGGCGAAAAGCAGTCGGCGTAACACCACATGCAGCCTGTATTGCTTGCTGAGTACTGACTAGTTCTTGTACGACCCCGACTCTGGAAAGATTTGCGAGATCAGTATGCGAAAATGAATGATTTCCTATTTGATGGCCTTCACGTACTATGCGTTGCATGGTAGCCGGATAACGCTGAACATTACGTCCAATAGCATAGAAGGTAGCGTGTACGTTATACTTACTTAAAATATCAAGCACTTGTTCAGTATGTGCACCCGGACCATCATCGAAGGTTAGACGTATCAGGCCCGTACCTGTGTGAGTTTGGGGACTAGCAACAAACTGCTGAACAACTGGCGGGTTTACTGCCACAAGAGGTATTTGTGCCACATCGGGTGTAGCAACTCCAGTTTGGCGCTGAATAAGCGCCGTAAGGACGTGTTCAAGCGTATGAGTGTCCTCGACTTGCAACCCGCTTTTCCCCTGTTGTATCACCTGTCTACCATTCATGATGGTTGGCGTAGGGGCGACTACCACTTGCTTCACTACCCCATCAACGATGGCGTTAAGTTTTGCTTCGTCAAACGATACTTGAGCAACCATTTTATGAGCATCTTTTATATCTGGTACGACCTTCGGCACCACTAGATTAACGAGTTGCTCTGAGGAAAGAGTCGTTTTGCCACTGCCAGCCTCAATAGTTAATGGTTTCTGGGCAATTGCTTGAACCTGCGATAGGAGCGGAGTAAGCAATGATGCCGTAATGGTAGCTAAGGGGTGCTTGATAGGCAGTATCACCTGGGTGTTGAGCGTAGGATTAACATGGTGCAGAGTTTCAACGGCTGCATTCACATCTATCACTCTTCCCAAGTGATCTGGATGTATTACCGTTTTTTGGTTTTCATAGGCAAACAAGGCGTCAATCGGTGCGATATCGACACTCGCATCAAGTGTGGCGACATACGCTTTGGCCAGACCATTATTAAAATTGGGCTGTCCAATGAACACAGTACGTCTACCAATCAATGCTAAGTCCTGGTCAGTGAGTATTGAAAGCTCATTTTTAGATCGACCAACAGATAGTAGTCTCATTTTGAGTTGTTCTATGTCTGTCTTTACACCCAATTGACGCAGATTAGCTACATGCGTCTTATCGGCTGTCTTGACGGTAAAGTTCTTCGTTTCGTAGGCCAGAATAAGAGCCCGTACTTGCTCAGAGTTGTTGCCATATAGTTTGCTGATTGTTTGGTTCTCAAGCCGTAAACCCAGTATTGGTTCCTGATTTCGTATACTATTTATACTAAGCAAAGTAATTTGACCTACTAGTAAGATCATTATTATTCCTATTACGATACGCAATAGAGGCATCTTTTTTAATGCATGCTTTACTATCCGAGATAGTTTCAGCGGGTGGTGCCATAACTTTAGCAGATAGGTTGACTGGGAACGTCGTTTTCGCTTCACCTGGCCCCGCCCTCTATTGCTTGACATCCGGCAAGTACAAGCATGCCGTCCATTTGATCATGTTCCGGTAAAATATGCAGATCAGTTTCAAAAATATCTCTATTCTCTGAACAAATTCGCGCCAACGACACCTTTCGATCAATCGAGAGCCGTGGCAGTAGAATTAAAACCTGCTGTTGGTAGCTCCGCAGCATCGTAAGTGCTACTTCTGCTACGTTTGTATCACCTCTAGAAAGTGATTCATCAAATTGAGCAAACGTCTGAGTAATATTTGCCTGAGCTATCACCGCTATTGAATCCTGGGATTCTAGCGCTGAAGCCGCTGTAGCACCAAGAACATGATGCGTGGTTGGGCTGGGCATGTTCTTGACGGCGTGAGTTGGATACCACATGAGCGTAGCGACTACTCCGACGAGCACTACTAGACTAATTGGTCTGTGGCGTATGACCACTCTATACACGTTATACATCATAATAATTATGCTTGGATCCTATGTGGCCTATTCTACTCCGATAGTGTCTTTTATGATAACTTTTTAAATTATAATTTAAGGCTATTATTCAGTGGTGACTAAGAAAAATCCTGTCCGATTGGACAGGATTTTTCTTGTTTACCCATTTTTTACTATAATAGAGTTTATGGATATCAAAAAAAAGTCGTATCTGCTCCTCGTAGGTTTTCTTGCAATTATTATTGGCCTCAGCATTTTAGGATATCGTCACTCGCGCCCTGCCGTTACCACTGCTCCAAAGCCGACAATAGCACATACCCCGCCAGGCTGTAGCAATGGCAACCCCGCCCATGCTTCGATATCCTCAAGCGATGATGCAGTGCTTCAAAAGCTAAGCGAGTACGAGACGGTTTGCCCTGGAGTACCTATTGATACGATGATGCTCTTCGCGGCAATGCCTACCTCAGACGACGAAGCGAGTACATCTGCAAAAAATACGGCGAGTCGATTGAAGGAATTTGCAAAGTACAACATACAGCCGCTTGTTTCATTCGAGCCGAATGCGGATATGCCGACGATAATTAATGACATTCGGGCTGGCAAATATGACACTATTCTTGCTTCTTATTTCCAAGATCTTAAGGCGGCTGGTATTTCGAGCGAGCAATTAGGAACATGGGTTCTTTTTCCTGAAGCCAATACCCCAACGTGGCATAATACAGACCCAGCTACATTCACTGCAAATGTCATGAAACTAGCAACTATTCAACGGCAGGTATTCCCAGATTGCCAGCTTACGATACTACTCAATAACACAACATACACGAGCAACGACGAACAGTGGAGCCATGGAGTGAAAAAGGATTTCGGAGATTATGTTAATTCCATTCCAGCGGGAACTTTGGACAGTTTCGGATATCAAGGTTTTCCATTTGTTGCGCCTAAGGATGCATCAACACAATATGACCAACTTGATGCGAAGGATTTCCTTCCGCTTGCTACGGCGCGCAATGCGGCTAACAAATTGCATACAAAAAAAATATGGCTGAATACCGGAACCTTCCGATACGCCCATACTGATTCGGATGCTCAGTTGGTGACACTCTCCTTGTCTCAGCGTCAACAGACACTCGACGGTATTGCACGCCAAGCCTCCGAGTTTCACGATCAAGGTTTCGATGTTTCCTTGAATCTTTTTGCGATGGACAAAACGAATGAATCGGAGCACATCAATTGGTCGTACTGGCCAGCTGGAAATTATTCGGATAGTCCCGATACCCGTCTTTTCAAAGCTTTTTTTGAGCAACTACACAATCGCCAAATTCATCTTTCACTATACGATTCCAAGCCGTAAAAACAGACGCCTACTTTCGAGCTGCAGCAGCGGCCTCACTCATTGTCATGATGCCTAGTCCGCTCTTTTGTATCATTTTTAACTGCTGTTCAAATTGTTGACTCGTCATGCTGTACTGACCCGTTTCGTCGACTCGGTGATATACAAGCACCAGCCATAACCGATGGGTCTCCGCATACGACAGCCATGTCTCAAATGCCGCATCGCTGGTATCATTCGCAATAGCCATAGAATGGATATTTGTTTCATCATAGTAACGATCATTATACCCAGCGATAGATGTGCGTATGAGAGGGTACTGTTTTTCATACACTGCTTGTGTCTTTTTATTATATTCGCCAAGAGGATAGGCAAACGTTTTTATTGGCCCTAGTTTTTGCTGCTCAAGCGCCTGCTTACTTTTAACCGCATTATCTTCGAGTAAGCTCGGGGAAAGTTCCGTTTGGTTACAGTGGGTAAGCGAATGGGATCCAATCTCCTGCCCGGCTGCCTTTAACTTCGCAATCTCACCATAGGTCATATAGCCAGGAACTTTATGCGCGGCCACCTCGGTAATAATAAACTCAGTACTCCGAATGCCGTACTTCTCGAGCAATGGAAGTGCTTTAGTCTTAATACTCTCCCATCCGTCGTCAAACGTAACGGTCACTATTCCTTTATTTAATTTTGCATTGGCTATCTTATGAACGTCGAGTCCCTTTGTGTCTACCTGTCCGACACCTGTACTATTAATATCAACTCGAAAGGTCGTCGCCTTATCATTATTGTCAAAGTGGGCCGTAAACTGTTTCCAGGTATCTGTCGCATCAAGAGTCATAACATCACCATATCGCGTTCGAGTATCCGCGGTGTACTCAGTTGAAACGTGAACGGGAACGGTACTGCGATACCAGAAGCTATACGCATACGTCTTCATATCAGGAGAAATAGCGACAGGATCCATCTCCCAAGCTGGCGAAAGTTGCCCATTCGATCGCTGCTTGGTATTAGTGACTCGTAAAAATTTAGTATCATCACTCTTTTCGGTCAAATATTGATACGACGCACTGTCATCATCAATACTATGCGAATAGCCAACTGGATCACCCGTGTAGCTATCTACTTGAGATAGATCTGCGTTCGAGACACCATTGGAAGTGATCGGTTTCTGCTGTCGAATACGATTTTGGTACGCTAATGAAAGAAGTGGCTGTGGATCCTGGAGCTTGCCTTCCTCATCCTGATCCTGACACACAATTTGAGCAGTACTGGGCGGATTAAAAACTGATTGTTCGATCGCAACGATAGGTGCCGCTATGAGAACCAGACGATAAAAGAAATACAACGCGGCGACAAAGCCACAGATAACAACAAACGTTGAGGCGGAAGCGACATTTCGCTTCCAGCTCGCATATCGCCTTGCCCGTGCTTTCACATCAATCACTGGATTGTCACCTTGGCATCATCAGTTGCAATTTCATACCGGCGCCCTTCAGTCCCCCATCCTACCGGAACAGTCTTAAAACGCCTTAGTAGCATCACTTCGATGAAGGCTTGAATGAATATCATGAGCTCAAAAAGTCTCAGAACATAGAAATAAGTAAGCGTAGCAAGAATGATCGGGCGCTTGGCAGCAATAGCTGAGAAAACGGCAAGTGTCACTATAGCTAAGTAGTCCGCGAGAAAAAGACCAAGAGATAGACTCCAATTGCGATTAACCATAACGAGAAGTGGCATTATGATAACAAGCTGGCATAGGTAATAAACACTCTCGCTCATCTGATACCCTACTCCAAGATCAATGATGTGCGGACGAAGTCCGATATGATATTTACGCACCCCCTGGAAGAAACCTCTTTGCCAGCGAATCGTCTGATCGTAGAAATCTTTAAGCGTTCGGGGATCCTGAGTGAAGTTCACCGCCTCGGGAATAAATCTAATTCTTCCTAAATGCTTCCTGTGGATCTGTATGGTAAGATCAAAATCTTCGGTCAGACTTTCCGTTTCAAAATCCAAGCTTTTAATGATGTCCGTCTTAAAGCACGTTACAGGTCCGGGAAGAACGGCGATTATTCCAAACCAAGATTGGATCCTTTTAAAAATATGCTGTCCGTAGGTATAGCTAAAGCTACGATAATTTGCTATCCAGTTACCACCTAGGCTTTGGACAAATCCTACCGCAGCAGACCAATCCTTGCTATTCAGGTGTTTACGATATATTTTAAAATAATCTGGACAAAATATACTGTCCGCATCTGCCACATGCAGCCAGCAATATCGTTTTTCAATATCAAAATAGACGAGAGCCTGTTTGACAGCTCGAGCTTTCCCGCTACGGGCGACGCTGAGAACATTTTCTGGGGAAAGTTCCCGTTGGGCGATTGCCAGAGTGTCATCAGATGAATTATCATCGACGACATATATATCTCGTTTATTCATACCAGCCACAATGGCAGAGTGGATTGTCGTTGCAAGTATTAGTTGCTCATTGTGTGCGGGTAATAATAAGGCAATTCGTTTACGTCGAGTTGGTTTCTTAGTAGGACTTCCTCGTTTCATGATCGTATAATCTACTCAAATTCGATCTCCCTCCTATAACTTGAAAATAACATAGGACTTATGCTTTTACAATGAATAAACCATGTGATTATAAGGTATTTGTCATATTCGTTTTATTGACCGCACCCTTCTCGTCATCTGTTGTTGTTTTGATTAATTTGCACGCAAATACAAACTCGTTTACGAGATATATATGACCAAATATCACGCAATGATTTGATAGATTTCGGCACTAGTAACAAAGATTGGATACACAGTAGAAGCTACCTACGGCTGCTCATTCCCATTCAACAGTTGCTGGTGGCTTAGTCGTAATTTCATAGACGACGCGGTTGATGCCATGCACCTGACTGACAATACGGCTCGACATTGTCGCAAGTAAATCGTAGGGCAAACGCGCCCAATCGGTCGTCATAATATCGTCCGAGTGAAATGCTTTAATAACAACTGCATATTCATAAGTGCGTTGATCGCCCATGACACCGACTGATTTAACAGGCAACAACACAGCAAAATATTGAAAGAGGTCCTTACGAATCTCCGGCAGACGCTCGATCTCTTCACGAACAATTGCATCTGCCTGTTGCAGAATAACGACCCGTTCGGGCGTGATCTCTCCAACTATTCGCACGCCAAGGCCAGGCCCAGGAAATGCCTGACGCTGGACAATGCTTTCTGGCAACCCAAGCGTAGCACCTATCACTCGCACCTCATCCTTAAATGTTTCGCGCAACGGTTCGATAAGTTTTAGCTGCATCTTTTCAGGCAAGCCACCGACATTGTGATGCGACTTAATAACGACTGACGAACCGTGTACAGCTACTGATTCGATCACATCTGGATATAATGTTCCTTGTACTAAAAAGTTCGCACCTTTAATCGCTTTGGCTTCCCGTTCAAAGATACGAATGAATTCACCACCAATAATCTTTCGTTTCTGTTCTGGATCCGTCACGCCCTTGAGCTTATCGAGAAATAGCTTAGCAGCCCTAATTGGTTTTACTTGCAGGCCCATTGTTTTATATACTGCCAGCACCTCATCATATTCATTCTGACGAAGCAATCCGTTGTCTACAAAAATACAAATCTGCTGATCACCGATAGCACGATCGACTAACGTGGCGGCAATCGAAGAATCAACCCCACCCGATAGTGCACAGATAACCTTACTCGTTCCGACCGTCGCACGAATCGTTTCAATTTGCTGCTCGATAATTGACTCTGCCGTCCAATCTCGTGTAAAGTGACAAAGCTCAATAAAGTTTTCGAGTATTTGGCGGCCGTATTCACTATGAACGACTTCTGGGTGAAACTGAAGTCCAAAAAGGCCAAGAACTGGATCCTCAATGGCACAGATAGTATCACCACTTTTCGCCGTTACGCTAAACCCTTCGGGTACTCCGATAACATGAGTTCCGTGGCTCATCCAGATTGTACTCCTATCAAACGACGCATCAAGCAAAACGCTCTCGCCTACTTTCTTAAGCGTAGCTTTGCCATACTCGCGCGTACTTGAGGCCTCGACCGTACCGCCGAGATGCTGAGCCAGCAGCTGCATACCATAACAAATACCAAGAATAGGAACCTCAAGATTTAATATTGCCTCGTTGAGATCGGGTGCCCCTTCGTCATACACAGAGTTGGGACCACCTGAAAGGATGATGCCGAGTGGAGCCAATTCGGCTATCTTTTCTATGGAAGTACTAAACGGCAAAATAATACTGTGAACATTGAGTTCTCGGGCGCGTCGTGCGATAAGCTGCGTGTACTGTGAACCGAAATCAAGAATTACGAGTGTTTGCATGGAACTCCTATGTATAGTTATCACCTGGGTTAGTAATGAAAAGATCGTGGGGATGGCTTTCGGTAAGAGAAGCCTGGGTAATTCGTATAAACTGAGCCGTTTCCCAAAGTTCCGGGATGCTCTTAGCACCGACATAATACATGCCAGAGTAGATACCCCCAAGAAGCTGATCCACAAGCATCTTAACTGTGCTCGAGCAAGGAACAAGTCCTTCGACGCCCTCAGCAACCAGCGCATCTCCTTGATAGCTCTTACCGTGAAACTCGTCTTCAGAACTTATGGCCATACCTCGTTTCATAGCTGCAATCGAACCCATGCCGCGGTATTCCTTAAATGTATAGTCGGGTGATCCATCAATAATATTTTGGAAACGACTAGGAACTTGGTCCGCCTTAAGCTTCACTGTATTGCCAGGGGCTTCTTCGGTCGTAGCGAACATCCGTCCCATCATGACGCTCGAGGCTCCGGCGGCAAGTGCCTTAACAATATCACCCGAATACATAATACCCCCATCAGCAATAACAGGTACCTGATGATTTCTTGCAACGCGAGCAGTATCGAGTAGCGCCGTCAGTTGGGGCACACCCATGCCCGATACAACTCGGGTTGAACATATCGCTCCCGGACCCATGCCTACTCGCAGTCCGTCTGCCCCGGCCGCGATAAGTGCCTCCGCACCTTCAGCCGTAGCCACATTACCAGCGATTACATCAATCGTATAATGCGCCTTTATGTAGGTTACGGCATTAATGACATTGCGAGAATATCCATGAGCCGAGTCAATCAATACCACGTCAACGCCGGCTGCAACGAGGGCGTCAACCCGCTTTTCATAACTAGAAGTTGAGCCGACGGCAGCACCTACCTGTAGTTTTTGTTTCTTTACTTTTACCACTTCAGCCGCTTGGTCATCTATGGTTAGGTTACGATGAATAAAACCAATGCCCCCGAGGCGAGCGAGGGCAATGGCAAGTTTGTGTTCAGTAACCGTATCCATGGGTGCGGACACGAGAGGGCTACTTATACTGATATGTCTACTTAGTTGAGTCTTGAGACTGATATCTTGACGGGCAAAGCCAGAATAACCCGGACGAAGCAATACGTCATTAAATGTAAGGGCGAGTGTGTAGGTATCTTCCATAGACCATTCTAGGTCTAGGTCGGTCAATAAGTCAATAAAACCCGCTTATACTTTTTATTTAGTCTTTTTTCACTGGCTTTGCTTCAAGTACGTCGCGTCCATCTGAATCACCCTTTAGGTTACATGAGTATAACGTTAGCTGCGGGTCTTTGGTGGGTGACTCGACTGCTACGCCAGCTGGTTTAATGGTATATTTCTCACTAATCTCATATTCATAACGTTTTGACTTATAATCGACAACTATGTGATCGCCCTTTTGTAGCTTACCGATGTTGTAAAATGGCGACTTCTCAACCGTCTCTTGTGGCGTATAGCCCATGACAAATCGACGAGCACTTAGTACGAAATTACCGCCTTTGATAGGATCACCGTTTTCGGGCTTGCGATTCCAAGCGCCTTGTTCAAGAACACTACTGTCTCTACCTTGTGAAATTTCTATATTGATATTTATCGCAGAAATATAGAGACGATCACCATAGGTGCCCGCTGGCTTAGCTAGCTTCTTCTCAGTTTCATTTCCTGTCTTACCTGAGAGAATTGGTAATGTAGGCGAAAACATCGTCACAAGAGCATACCCTAAAAGGCTGACAAGAATGATACCAATGATGCCGGCGAGTATACCCGGCCAGCGACGACGTTTAACTTTAATCTCAAGCACGTTCTTTTTCTCCAAATGTCTGTTCAATATAACCAGAGCGACCAGTCGCCCAATACTTAATTACTTTACCATAAGCTCGATCATCCGTCCTCACCTGATCACGGGTGACGAGCATATATTCATCAATTTCTGACGTTTGCAGGACTATCTCTTTGAGACTGCCTGTGAGAAGTGGCGACTTAAAAATAAACTGATATGTTTCGGCATAGTCACTTCGCCTATCGACAACCGCAACAAATTCTATCTTCTGTGGGTCAATAACAATGCCCACCTCCTCGAATGTTTCACGAATCGCGCCCTCTTTTGGTGTTTCGTGAGGATCAATAATACCTCCTGGAAACGTCCAGTATGGCTTATAGTTCGACTTAACAATCAATACTTGGCCGATACTGTTTTCGAGTATCATAGTCGAGCTCGATACACGCTTTGGCAATGTTCTTAGCCACCGTTTATTGCTATTTCGCGTCAGTATTCTCATCTACTACCAGTATACAAGATGCTTGTGCCTATTTGATAGGTTGAAAGGTAATCCTATTTATTTCGCAAATTCAATTGCTCGAGTTTCACGAATAACATTCACTTTGATCGTACCAGGATATTGCATCGTGCTCTCAATCTTTGTCGCAATATCACGAGCCAGTTTAATCGCAGACAGATCATCAACATTCTTTGGACTAACAATTACACGAATCTCGCGGCCAGCACTAATTGCGTAGGCCTTGTCGATACCCGAGAAGCCCATGGCAATATTTTCAAGATCGCGCATACGTTCTACGAAGTTCTCAGCGCTAATATTACGAGCACCAGGACGTGCCGCTGAAAGGGCATCACATACTCGTACGATCAATGCCTCTGGAGTAGTGGCATCAATATCATCGTGGTGCGCCTCAATAGCATGAACAATTCGTTCATCCATACCATTCTGCCGAGCTAGCTCAGCTCCAATGTGATGATGCTTGCCCTCTACCTTGTGCGTAACAGCCTTGCCTACATCGTGAAGGAGTGTGGCAATCTTAGTAATGCGTACGTCAGCACCAATTTCGGCAGCAATGAGGCCGGCCATATGTGCCATTTCGGTACTGTGCATCAAGACGTTCTGCCCATAACTCGTACGGAACTTAAGCTCACCAAGAAGTCTGAGCATCTCTTTTGGAATGCCAGCAACACCCACTTCGCGAGCCGCGTCTTCACCAGCACGGATAATATCTTTCTCGATTTGTTTCTCAGCCTTCGCCACCACTTCCTCGATGCGTCCGGGATGGATACGACCATCTTTCATCAGCATCTCAAGAGCAATACGAGCCACTTGACGACGGATCGGGTCAAAGCTTGAAAGCACAATCATTCCAGGAGTATCGTCAACCAGAATATCAACACCAGTTGCTCGTTGAAGTGCTTGGATGTTACGACCTTCCTTACCAATAATGCGTCCCTTCATTTCTTCGTCAACCAGCTTAACAGCGGTTACGGTACGCTCGGCGGTCACTTCACTCGACATGCGCTCCATCGCAGTTACAAGAATAGTTTGCGCTTGCTCTTCAGCATCTTCCATAGCGTCATGCTGCAGCTTCGTAATAAGACCGACGAGATCTTCTTTGATATCTCGTTCGGTCATTTTCATCAGCTTATCGGCGGCATCGCTCTTTTTTAGCCCTGCGATTTTTTCAAGTTTCTCTTGTTGCTTTGTACGAATTTCACGAATCTCGGTCTTTAGTTCTTCAACTTCATCCTCTTGGCGTCGCAGCTTCTCAGCACGTTGGTCGATCTGATCAAGCTTCGTATCGAGTGTCGTTTCACGATCCGCCAAACGACCTTCTGTTTTCTGCCACTCCTTACGGCGTTCATTCTCAAGATTAAGCGCTTCGTCTTTTGCCTTTAGGACAATGTCACTAGCCTTAATCTTAGCGCTGGCAATCTCTTTTTCAGCCTTATTCTTGCCATCAAGTATTCGACGTTTTTCGTACACCACTGTACCGCCAACACCAAAAACTACCCCAATTATTGCGGCAATAATTCCCTCTATCATAGTTGTTCCTTTCTCCAAGGACTCGTCTTTGCAATAATTTTATCGAGCGTGCATTGGTACTAAGCAAATATAAACGAGAGTTGGAAATTTTCAAAAAGTTTCATCAAAAGCCTGAATAGACTTTCTATATTGTAGCGCTTTTTACATAATAGGAGCAAGCTTATTTACGAGGTTTTGTAATGTGAGCTTCACTGCCATAAAAAGGTAAGACGATCTCCTCGTCAGTACCGGCTGTCAACTTCTCGATAACTTCAGTCTGCCAATTGTCACCCTTAGCTCCAACAATAGGGATGTTTTCGCTACTAGCAATAGTATTAAGGACTGTGAGGCCAATCCTCAGACCAGTAAAGCTACCTGGACCCGCAAAAACACCTATGCCTTTAATGTCAGCAAACGTTTTATCGTTCTTTTGCAATTGTTCCTGTAGATATTTTAACAAGCCTTTAGCTAACTGGCGATCAGCCTGCCACTCGTCATGATAACGTGAGTTCTCGTTAACTAATGTCAACTTACAGAGCGGCGTTGACGTATCAAGCAATAGAATCATACAGATCCCTTCAGAAGCGTCTCGCTCTTTTCACCACCGGCGTTGCATTCGATTCGGCGAGTAGCCTCCGCAGGAGATGTAATGTGGATTGTTAACCGGTCGGTCGGTAGCACCCCGCTAACAACTTCGGCCCATTCGATAATTGTCACACCAAGAGGATCATTAACCGTTTCACTCAGTTCATCCGCCATAATACCGGCATCATGCAAGCGATAAAAGTCATAGTGCGACAGACGGAGGCCAGATGGCGCGTCATACACGCGACTAATCGTAAAGCTTGGACTTTGAACATCCTCGTCGATATCAAGTCCGGCGGCAATACCTTTAGTGAGAGTCGTTTTGCCAGCACCTACGTCACCAACGAGTTCAATTACTTCGCCGCCTAGCAATAGACTGCCTAGCCGTGCGCCGAATGCTTTCATCTCCGTCTCGTTATGTACCTCTACGATCATTATCACGTATTATACCACTACGCCACGGGGTGAGAAAGTGTAGCACTTTCAGAGCATCTCACGTACAATAGAGCTTAAGCACTATGCGTATTTCAGATGTTACGATTGAACAACTGCTCGAAGGCGCTGGCGTAGCGACGAAGGAGCAGATTGACGTCTTAAAAGAGGAGGCGGTTCGTTCAAGACGACCCCTGCAAGCGCTTGTCATTCAAAATGAACTTATCACCGAGAAAGACCTCGTTAAAGCATACGCTGAGTATGCGCAAATTCCTTTCGTTGAAATAGAACCAAAAGACATAATCGAAGATGTTCTTAATAAAATACCCGAACGTATTGCCCGGCAGTACAACGCAGTACTCTTTAAGATCAGCGATGACGGCGTCATGCATCTTGCCATGGACGACCCCGATGATGTCCAGGCAGTTAATTTCATCCAAAAACAAATTGGTGAAAATATCAAATTATATATTGCGACACGTAGCAATATCTTAAACTGTCTTGAGAATTATCGTGGCGACGTTAACCAAGAGCTTAACCAGGTTATCGATGTCCAACGTGAAGATAATGGTGAAGCACAAGTTATAAGTGAAACGGATGTCTCTGAAGACTCCCCAATCGCCCAAACCGTTAATCTCTTACTCGAGTATGCAATCCGCTCAAGTGCCAGCGATGTTCACATTGAACCACGGGAAGACTATGTGCAAGTGCGCTATCGTATCGATGGTGTACTCAAAGAAGTAAACCGCTTACCTCGCAATGTTATTAATGCATTAATTAGTCGCATTAAAATTCTCTCGAACCTCAAAATTGACGAGAGGCGCGTTCCACAAGATGGTCGTTTTAAAATCAAGGTTGCCGGTAAGCAATACGCGCTCCGTGTCAGCACATTGCCAGTCATTGACGGCGAAAAAGTCGTTATGCGTATTCTCGATGAATCGAATCAGGCCGTGACCCTCAAAGACCTGGGATATTGGGGCCACTCACTCGATGTCATATCTGAGGCCCTCACTGAGCCTAACGGCATGGTTCTCATTACTGGTCCGACAGGTTCGGGTAAGTCGACTAGCCTCTTCAGCATCCTCACTATGCTCAACTCACCAGATGTTAATATCTCTACCGTCGAAGATCCAGTCGAATATAAGATACCAGGTGTCAACCAGACTCAAACTAATGCTAAAGCGGGTATGACTTTTGCAACTGGTCTACGTGCACTCTTGCGTCAAGATCCAAACATCATCATGGTTGGAGAGATTCGCGACTCCGAAACTGCCAACCTGGGCGTTCAAGCAGCCCTGACGGGTCACCTTGTCTTCAGTACCCTCCACACGAATAACGCCGCCACTACCCTACCTCGTTTACTCGACATGGATATCGAACCGTTTTTGATTGCCAGCACGGTAAAGGCAGTCGTTGGTCAACGACTAGTGCGTCGTCTCTGTATGATATGTCGTCAGAATTTTGTTCCCCAAGAGGAAGAGATCGCTGCCATTATTCGGCTCTTTAACCTACGCCAAGATCAAAAATTTGGATATGTTCATCTGCTCGAACAACAAGCCTTCGCACAGAATATTGGCGTTGACACGCCGTTTGGCACCAACGAGACAACAATCACTTCACTCTGGAAAGCATCCCCTGATGGCTGTGAAGAGTGTAACCACACGGGCTACAAAGGCCGTATTGGTATCTACGAGGTGCTCGGAAGCACCATTCCGATTCAGAAACTTATTATCAGCAACGCCACAAGCAACCAAATTCAGGATCAAGCAATAAGTGAAGGTATGGTCACCATGCAGACTGACGGTCTCATTAAAGCACTTCGAGGCAACACAACTGTCGAAGAAGTCCTCCGAGTAACCAAGGAATAATATGGCACAATTTAGCTATATCGCTACTAACGCACAAAATAAAACGATCACTGGTTCGCTTGAAGCCACTGACAAATCCGCTGTCATCAGTACGCTCAGAAAACAAGATCTCCATCCCATTAGCGTCAAAGAGATACTAACGAGTCAGGGTAAATTTAGCTTAGGAGATTTTTTTGGATCTGGAAAGGTAAAGAGTGACGATTTAGTAATGTTCACTCGTCAGCTAAGCGCCATGGTAAGCGCTGGCGTTCCTTTGCTTCGTGCGCTCAATTCGCTCGAAGACCACACTGAGAGTGAAGCACTTAAAAAACTCTTACTCGTGATCATTAAAGATGTTCAAGACGGTGCACCGCTTGCCGATACCCTAGGCAAATTTCCTAACACATTTAGCGACGTGTACGTCAACATGGTACGCGCAGGTGAAGCCGCCGGTATCCTCGACGAGATCCTCAAGCGCCTTGCCAAGCAACAGGAGAAGAATGCGACAATCCGTAAAAAAGTAAAAAGCGCCATGACCTATCCAATGGTTCTTGTCGGTATCACCGTCATCGCCTTCTTTGGTCTCATGCTATTCGTCATTCCACAGATCGGCAAAATTTTGACCGACCTTGGTGGACCCGATGCTCAGCTTCCAGCTTTGACTAAGGCGATGCTTGCGATAAGTGGGTTTATTACAGGCTATTGGTTTATCGTGTTCCCATGCCTTATAGGTGGCGTTGTATTACTACAGCGTTACGTCAAGACGCCTGCCGGCAAATCACAGCTTCACCATTTTGTGCTAAAAGTACCCGGTATTAAAACAATCATCATAAAAATAGCCGTTGCCCGATTTGCACGTACATTCTCAGCACTCATGGGTGCAGGTGTCGCCGTCCTTGAGGCGCTTGATGTTACGGCACGAGCCGTAGGTAACGTCGTGTATGAGAAGGCCCTCACCGATGCAGCTGAGGCTGTCAAAAATGGCGCAACCCTTTCGTCAATTATCGAAAAGAACCCGTTATTTCCAGCGATCGTCGCCCAGATGCTCGCTGTTGGAGAAGAGACCGGCCAAACTGACATTGTCCTGGTTAAGGTAGCTGACTTTTACGAGGAAGAGGTCGATGTCGCTATTGATGGCATTAGCGCAATTATTGAGCCAGTCATGATTGTTGTCATGGGTGGCATGGTTGGACTCATCGCAGCAAGTGTCATGTTGCCAATCGCCGGTCTCTCGCAAAGTATCAAAGGCTAAACCCTTATAAAATAAACCGCTCATGGTATACTGATAATAAAGAATTTGGTGGGCACATAGTGGGAAGATTATTTTATAAAGACAAGCCAATCATCGGACTTGATATCAGTCAAACTGGTATCAAGGTGATGGCTGTCGACCCCAAAAAATGGCTCGTTCTTGGCTACGGGTCTGTTGATCTTGACCCTTCTAAAGTTCAAAAGTCACTTGAAAGCGACGATGGATATCTGGCTGAGAATATCAAATCTCTTATGACCGATAAGCTTGTCGGTCAATTGCCGAGTAATCATGTCATCGTTGGCGTCCCTACGAGTCGTACTTTTTCGCGCACATTCACGGTCCCTGCTAAAGCCGAAGCCACCTTAGCTGATGCGGTAGAAATTGAGGTTGATCAGTATATTCCTATCCCTATGTCAGCTCTCTACGTCGACTACGCCATCATTGAACGCACGAAAGACCAGCTAACGATAATCATGTCGGCAGTACCACGAGTTCTCGTTGACAGCTGTCTTGTTGCTGTTAAATCTGCTGGGTTAACTCCGATTATGATCGAACCTGGCATCAACTCTGTTGCGCGAGTTCTCGAATCCACTGAAGAGGGCCACTTGCCGACACTTATCGTTGACATTGGACCTGCAAGCACCGATATCGCCGTATTTGACGGCGGCGCAATTCGTGTGAGTGGTGGTCTAGGTATTGGAGGCAACACATTCACGCTTGATATCGCTAAAAAACTTGGCGTCGCACTTGAAAACGCGCACCAGCTTAAAGTACTCAACGGACTGAGCGCCGGACCTCGTCAAACCAAAATAACGACTGCCTTGCAGCCAAGTCTACAACGTATCCTGACTGAAGTTCGTAAGGTTATTCGCTATTACAACGAACGTCTCAACGACGATCGCAAGCTCGAACAGGTCATCGTCGTGGGTGGCGGTAGCAATGTTCCTGGTATCGGCGACTACTTTACTAATGAGCTCGTCATGCCAGCACGTGTCGCAAGTCCATGGCAGAAGCTCGACTTCGGCACACTCCCCCAGCCAAGTAAGCAGTTTCGTCCTCGATATATCACAGTAGCAGGCCTTGCAAGCATCGATCAGAAGGAGTTGTGGAAGTGATAAACCTTCTACCACATGAGGAGCAACGTCAACTCCGTGCGGCCCGCACGAACGTACTGCTTCTGCGCTACAACGTATTATTACTTGGGGCAGTCATATTTATCGTCATTGCTGTCAGTATTACCTACCTCCAACTCACTAACACAAAGCTGCTTGCCCAGACAGCTATTACCGACAACAATACTAAGTCGAGTAGTTTTATTCCTATAAAGAACCAGGCAGATCAATTTCGTACAAATCTTGCGACCGCGAAGCAAATCCTTGATCGCGAAGTTACCTACACTAAAGTCGTTCTTGCAATTGCAAAGGTACTACCCAGCGGTGTCGTCCTCGAGAATCTCACTCTAGACTCCCAAACATTCGGCACCTCCACAACTTTAGTAGCTCACGCTAAGGATTCTTCAAGAGCACTTGCGCTCAAGGAGTCATTCCAGACCTCGAACTTATTTTCTGACGTACACTTTGACAGTATTGCTAATGGCGACAGCACCTCTAACGCAGATTACCCTGTGACGATTAACTTAAACGTTACGATTACAAAGGATGCGGCAAAATAATGAAATTAGGAGCACTCACCGCCACGCGACTACGCATCATTCTTGCAGTCTCACTGCTGCTCATCGAAGTACTCGGTTCATTGTTTGTCACTAATGCCGATCGGATACTTAAGTCCTACGCGGCCGAAGTAAGTCAAGTAAGAGCAGACGCCAATGCAAGTCAGAATAACGTGCAAACACTTCGGAAGATCCAACAAGAATTACTTGCAAATAAAGATGCGATCGCACGTACTAACGGCATTGTTGCGGATAGTCAAAGCTACCAATACCAAGACCAGATCATAACCGATCTAAACGACTACGCAAAACGTGCTAATATAACCCTGACGAATCTTGATTTCCTAGCAACAGCCCCATCGGGCACTACTACTCCCGCACCTACCGGTGGCACCACAGCAGTAGCCGGTGTTAAAACAACATCTGTGTCGGTGACTATTAAAAATCCAGTAGAGTATGATAGGTTACTCCGTTTCATCAAGTCTATCGAAGAGAACCTGACCAAGATGCAAATTTCAAGCATAGGCCTCGCAAAAGATTCCGGCGGTGGCGTGACAAGTCAAGTATTAACCATAGAGGTCTATATACGATAGGAAGCAATCTTATGAATTTAACCATTTCCCTTACCTCAATCAAAAAACTAATCGTTGCCTTTCTGCATCGTTTTCACATAATGATTTTCGTTGTTGTCGTACTTCTCGGTATGGCGTTTATCATTTATTTGCTCTATACCATCGTTATCTCGTCAACTGATACCGGCAACATTCCACAGACTACCACTAATACTTCATTCGATAAAGATACGATAAAACGAATCAACGATCTTAAGACTCGAGAGGAATCGGGTAACGATCTCGATCTTTCGCAAGGTAGAACTAATCCTTTTGTTGAGTAGCTGACTGAAAACGTTTATACTATAGACATGTTAATCATTGGATCCCGCCTGATAGATGCGCCTGTTATGGGTTTACAGACGGGCGGCGAACTTGCCCGCACGAGTAAAGCCATCATTGACCCCCGTACTCTCAAAATAGTCGCCTACGAACTCACCGGGTCATTGCTCGATACTCATCCTTCGGTTATCCGCGTTATGGATGTACGCGAGTTTAGTGATATCGGATTAATTGTTGATTCAAGCGACGAATTCGTTTCACCACGCGATATTATTAAGCTAAATGATGTCTACGAACTTCACTTTACGCTTATCGGCATGGCTGTCATAGACGAAAAGGGCCGCAAACTCGGCAAGGTTGACGGCTACACTATTGAAACGAGTGGTTTTCTTATTCAGCAGCTAAGTGTCAAGCGACCACTCTTTAGGAGTCTCAATGATACCCAGCTCCTCATTCACCGAACACAGATCAGTGAAATCAATAATACCTCTATCATCGTCAATTCCGAAGTTAAAGTTCAACCCATGCTTCAAAATGTTCAGAATAGTTATCACAACCCATTCCGCAAAAACCCTGGCACGCAACCTGAACATATTGACCAAGACTAGTCCTCACGTGCAAGCGCTTGCTTTATATCATCAAAACTAAACCCCTGACGGGCTAGATATTGCATTAGTTTTTGGTCATCGGGATAGCGAGCTCTTTTTTTAGTAATAATCTTGATAATCTCGTCGTCATCCGAACGAGAAGATTCGACAAGAAAGTGGTCAATAGTAGATTGGTCCACCCCCTTCGATCGTAACTCGGCTGTCAGTTTTCGCCTACTTGCGCCTTTGGTCAGGTTACGGTTCTCTACCCAGTAACGAGTAAACTTCTCGTCATCTATATAGCCTTTTTCGACGAGTCGCTCAAATACGCGTGTGGTAATTTCAGGCGCAATGCCCTTTTTCATTTCACCCGTCTTCGTACGAGCATCTCGTGTTTTGCGGTAAAGATAGTCACGCATCTCCTTGGCGGAGTGAGGCCGCATCAAACAATACTCGAGTGCCCTAGCATAGGCCTTTCCGAATTGGCTCTCGGTTTCAAGTTCCGTTAGTTCTTCGTCGGTGTAGTCTTTGCCGATTTTTATACCTAAATCAGCATACTGAAAAATATCGAGACTAAACCGATATTTGCCATCAACCATGATATTAACGCGGTTCTTATCCTTTTGCTGGGCAGTGACGGCGGTAATTTTCATGATTGATAGACTTTCTTACAAGTAATCGACGAGCTATGCGCTTAGTTCGGCTACTTTTTCACGAACCTTGGTTTCAATTTCAGTTAAAACTTCAGGATGTTCTTTCAGATAAACCTTCGTCGCTTCACGACCTTGTCCGATCTTAGCGTCGTTGTAGTCAAACCAGGCACCAGCCTTACCGACGATACCGTGCTGCACTGCGAGATCAAGTACGTCACCTGTGTTTGAGATACCTTCGTTATACATGATATCGAATTCGGCAATCCTAAATGGCGGCGCGATCTTGTTCTTAACAATCTTTACCTTCGTTCGGTTACCGACTATATCCTCACCCACTTTGATCTGTCCGGTACGACGTATATCGATACGGACTGAGGCATAAAACTTAAGAGCATTACCACCGGTCGTTGTCTCGGGGTTGCCGAACATCACACCAATCTTCATACGGATTTGGTTAATGAAGATGACGGTTGTCTTACTCTTGCTAATAATACCCGTTAATTTACGTAATGCCTGACTCATGAGACGTGCTTGCAAGCCCATGTGGCTGTCGCCCATATCGCCATCAATTTCAGCCTGTGGCACAAGTGCCGCAACTGAGTCGACTACCACGAGATCGACCGCATTTGAGCGAACTAATGTTTCAGCAATCTCAAGAGCCTGCTCGCCGTTGTCTGGCTGTGAGACAAGAAGATTATCCGTATCAACACCAAGTCTTTTGGCGTACGCTGGATCGAGTGCGTGCTCCGCGTCGATAAAGGCGGCTGTGCCTCCATTCTTCTGCACCTGCGCAATTGCGTGCAGACTCAATGTCGTCTTACCGCTTGATTCCGGTCCGTAAATCTCAATGATGCGACCTTTAGGGTAACCACCACCGAGCGCTAAGTCGATACTAAGTGCGCCTGATGGAATTAATTCCACATCTACTTTGTGTGCATCACCAAGCTTCATGATTGAGCCATCACCAAATTGCTTCGTAATTTGGTCCATCGCAAGGCCAAGCGCTTTGAGCTTACCCTCGTTATTTGTCGCCTTTTCAGCCATTTCTGCCTTTTCAGCTTTTTTCGCCATAAAAATTCCCTCTCTTTATCTCCTTTTATTATAACATTATTTGCTATAATAGAGGTAATGAAGCGCTCTCACGGATTTACCGTTATCGAAATTATTGTCGTCATCCTATTTTTAAGTGTTGCGACTGTTCTGCTCCTCGTTCAGAAAAATAACTTATCAGCGGCTCAGCGTGATGGTCAGCGCAAAACAGCCGTTAACGCCATGTACTATAATCTCGAAGAAGTCTTCTTTGAAAAGAATGGTTACTACCCAGCCAAGATCGACAGTAAAACACTTCGTGCTATGGACCCTGCCTTATTTACCGATCCTAGCGGCATTAAAATAAACGAACAAGACTCCGACTATCGCTATACCGGCAATAACTGTAATAATGACCAATGTAAGGGTTACGTCTTAGAAGCTCAGCTTGAAAAAGAAGCTACGTACACTAAGAAAAATCGTTAAGTCGTATTAGTCGTTTATAACTGGACGACCATTTTTGAATGATTCAACCGCATTATTAAGGGTAGCAATCTGTTGCTTCGGGTTAGCAACATAGCTAAAACGATAAGTTGTTTCATCACCCTCAGTGCTGAGACGAATGGCACCATAATTAAACATCGCCTGGAAAATTCCTTGTTGCACGTAGCTCGCATCCTCAATGTTCACCAGACTCACCGTCTGCTCGTAATGTGAGAAAAGACCGGTTTGAATTTCTTGGATCACACTTTCATTCGTAAGGAAAAATCGATTGCTATTGTATATCCATACTGCGATATAGCCACCAATAAGGAACAAAAGAATCATCAAGATACCCCCGAGGAAGACGGCCATCGGATTAGGAGGGGTAATGAGAGCAAACGAATCGATAATAAGTGAGAAATTAATCATTAGTGACGCGGTAAGGGCCACGAGAAATATCGTCACCGTGACAGGCAAAACAAGTCCGATTGGATGACGTCGTACCGCACTGATGACATACTCACCTTCACTAAGATTGAGTCCTGGAAAATCTTTTAGCGATTGGTCGTGGCGAGCTTTCACCTCAGATGATACCGGCTGCTTAACCGGCTCGACAGCACGGCTAAGATGAACGTATTGCGGTGCAGTCCGAGGGCTGGTGCTCATTTGGGTTGGTGGAGCAGCATAGAGCGGACGACCCTGACTGTCGTAGGCAACGGGCTGAGGGTCACTGGGCGATTGTTCGGGCGAAGGCTGATTATCCATCTTTTTATTATACCAATCTTTGGCTAACTTTCAGGCATCTTGCGACCAAGATGCGTATACGCTTTCTGAGTCACGCGACGACCTCTAGGAGTACGCTCGATAAATCCAAGTTGTAACAAGTACGGTTCGTAGAAATCTTCGATCGTCGTTGCCTCATCACCCGTTAAGGCGGCAATCGTATTGAGCCCTACCGGATTATCTCCGTAGTTATCGATTATGCTAACCAGTAAATGACGGTCCGCTGGATCAAGGCCAAGTTCATCCACTTCAAGCAGCTCCAAGGCTCGCGTCGTCGTAACGGTATCAATAATACCGTCACCATTCACGTCAGCGTAATCACGCACGCGTTTGAGCAGTCGGTTGGCAATACGCGGTGTAAGACGAGCCCGGGTAGAAAGTAGTTGAGCCGAGGCCGGATGGATATTGCTTTCGAGTATCGAAGCAGCTCGGACAATAATCTGTCCAATTTCATCTGGCGTATAGAATTCAAGACGATAGATATGGCCAAAACGGTCGCGTAGCGGTGCTGCAAGCGCTCCAGTGCGTGTCGTTGCACCGATGAGCGTAAACTTAGGTAAATCGAGTCGGACGCTCCGTGCGGCCGGTCCCTTGCCGATTACGATGTCGAGCTTGAAATCTTCCATAGCACTATAGAGCACTTCTTCGACTGCCCGACTGAGTCGGTGAATCTCATCGATGAAAAGAATGTCACCTTCACCAAGGTTTGTGAGAATACTAGCGAGGTCTCCCGCGCGCTCAATTGCAGGACCTGCCGTAACGCGGATATTCTTACCCATTTCGTTAGCGATTACCGTTGCCATGGTCGTCTTGCCAACTCCTGGGGGGCCATACAAAAGAACATGATCAATCGGTTCGCTACGCTTCTTCGCCGCATCAATGGCCAGTTTCAAGTTTTTCTTAAGCCGTGCTTGTCCAATATAATCGGCAAAGTTTTGCGGACGTAAAGTTACTTCGATCTGTTGTTCATCAAAATCTTCTTCATGGTCGCTTGTATCGACAATGCGTTCTACTACCATATATAGGACCTACTCATTATTTCTAGTATAGCAGTTACGCTAATACATTGGAGAAGATTGTTTATCTTTAAGCAAGTATATGAAAAACTTACTATTCTTTGCCTTTGATCTCGCGTTGTACAAGTTCACGAAGAATCTCTGCTTTTGTCTTGCCTGTCTTGAGTGCTGACCAACGCAGATAATTGTAGATTGGACGATCAATAAAGAAGTTGAAACGCATATCTTTAGTAGCGATATCATTTTCCCTCAAAAACTTCACGAGAATTTCCTTGACTGTTTCAGGCGTATATTTATTATATTCGATACCTGTTTCAATACCACTAGCAAAGAAAGATTTCTCGACACCCTCTCGGTTCAATACGAGTGTAGGTTTTTTCATGTTCACAGCGAGAGCTACTTGGTAACCGACGCTAAAGCTTGCAGTGCTTGTTTCAGCGATAATAACATCAGCTCGGTTGATAGCCTCAACACTTTCACGATATAAGAGAGACCAGTCCATCTCGCTAAATTCTTTACGCTCTTTATGCTGGCTATCATACTCTGGCTTAACCCAGTCATGTACTAAAGAATGCCCTTCTTCCGTAATAATATCAACAAGTTGGCTAAGAGCATCTACGTTTTTTGCTATTTCGTATCGTGAGCCTACTAGGTGTACAAGCATTATATTTTCCTTAGTACTAGTTATTTTTCTATTATTAGTATACCACATATTTGTCAAGCTATATGAAATAGTATAATTTTATTATATAATACTAAACGAATATTAGAGATCTGCATATATGTTGCGTATACTTAAGGCAGATCAGTCTATACAAATATTAAATTCATCAAGCAAACCGGAGAAACAATTGAGTTCACCATCCACACCTCATAACAACTTCATGTATGGATATAAAGATGACAGTAGCGGGTCTACCAAGTCTACTGACTACAGTCTGTTAGATAGAAGTCCTTCTGAAACACTTTTATACGTTATGGACGAACTAGATACCTTACCTACCGAGTCACGTGTGCTCGATCTTGGTTGCGGCGATGGCACACTAGAGCATCACGCCGGTTCGAATCGAAATTATAGCTTTACATCAATTGATCTTGAACCTGCTGCAATAGATAAACTACAAGAAACATTCCTAGAGCAAGAGAACGGAAAAGACATTGCTCTTGTTGGAGATATAACGAAACTAGATCAAATGACTGATATTAAGGATGAAAAATACGACGTAGTTGTTTCATGGCGCGTTCTTCATGGCATCGCCCCGGAATATTATCGTGACATCTTTAAAAATATTCACGATCTACTCAAGCCGAATGCAAAAGTATTCATTACCGTTGCTTCAAGCGCCGACTGGAAGGCGGTAGCCCTAGGAGACACCTATAGTCCTCAGGGTATCAATGATTGTTCTGGCATTATGTTTCGCAACTACGGTATTGAGCGACACACTCCGTTTCCCGTACACTTCTTTTCAAAGGAAGAACTACAAACCATTGGCGAAGAGAACGGTTTTACGCTAAAAGCCGTCAGTACATTCGAAGAACCGTCTGGCTATGCCCACCTCCAAGATAGACTCAACACGTACATATTTGCCGAATTCACTCTCAACTAGACACCGAGATGATACAAGGCTTCAATAGCAGGGATCGATTATCTCTACTATTAGACTACAATTTGCATAATTAGATGAAATATGTGTATAATATAAGTATACTTAAATGGGAGTAGCGATATGAACGTAGTCACCCAAATCAGCGGCAACACTCTTCCCAGCAACACACCTCTTCGTGCGTTAAAATCCATGTTAGCACTTATCGGTATCCATGTGGCTCACTCTTCTCGAGATGAGTCACTTTTTTATGAGGCCGATTCGCATGCTGCCTGGCGACGATATGACAACGAGCTAGCCTTCTATAGCTCAATCGCCCATTCACCCTTTCATATTATTTATAACGATGGCCTCATTGACAAAGAGATTGCTCTTCAGATTACCTACGCTATGTTAAAAGATCGTCCCATTCTCATAACAGGTCCAGCTGACCTATCGGAAAAAGTTAGCCCGTTTATCCGCGGCGTCATCGCAAGACATGTTCACAGCCTTCATTCCGCCAGTCTGTCCGAGCTCGAACTAACCGAATTAAGTCTCCTGCTTAACAAGCTAAAGCCGACGGACTACAGTTTATCGAAAAACGAAAAGGTGCTCATCAACGCACAGGTTAAGACTCATTTCCGAGGCCTTCTTGAAGAAGCTAAGCAGTTACGACTCACAAGAAGTCAGGTTTCTCTCCAGCCTGTCGAAGAAAACTAGCCTCTTAAGGCCTGCGTAACACGATCGGCTGTCGAGAGATCCATTGGCACGCCTTCAAGTGCTCGTGTCGCATCATTCAAACTATAGCCAAGTGCCATTAACGCCTCGAGTGCCTCATCGCTATGAGCAATCTCACGAGATACTCCACTAGGGCCTACGTCTGTACGTAGCGCCAAACCCACCTTGTCAGTAAGATCAACGACAACGCGTTCAGCAATACGTTTACCGACGCCACTCGCTTTCGTAATAAAGACACTGTCTCCGCTGGCAATTGCGTTTCGAACCGTCTCACTATCGCTAAGACTTAAGATAGATAAGGCAGCTTTAGGCCCAACACCCTGTACGGTGATGAGCATTTCAAATAACTTCTTCGCCGCAAGGCTTGTAAACCCAAATAATTCCTGTGACTGTTCCCGGATATGATGATGGGTATAGAAGGTAATCGGCTCGTTCAAAAGAGCGTGCTCGTAGTCGCCAAGCGCAACCGATACTTCATAGCCAATACCGTGAACGTCAACAATAATCGATGAATTGAATTTTTCAGCAACAATACCAGATACGTGTGCAATCATGTCTCTTATTATGACACACTATGGCTTAATAATAGGTGGAACGACTGGAGTCGTAGGCGTGCTATCACCACTACTGGGTGTGGTTGTGCCGTCTGAACTAGGTGTTGTCGTGCCGTCGCCGGATCCGGATGAGGTACTGTCTTTAGGTGTCGTATCGACTGGAGTCGGTGTTTCTTTTGGCTTATCTTCAACTTTCTTCTCAGGTGTCGGAGAACAGGTGGTGGTAGGAAGGGCAGAGGCGAGGAAAAATTCAGTATAGGTACCAGTACCACTTCCACTGGCTAACCCGCCGTTGCTATAGCAAATAGGCTTTTGAATGACTCCTGAGGGTTGAGTGAAAGGAGTGTTAGGTGTGCCGTCGAGCGCCTGACGCATAGTATTTACCCAGATTGGTCCGGCCATGCCCGAGCCACCATTGAGCATGGTCGTATTATCGTTATTGCCTACCCATACCCCGACTGCTAGTTGTGGCGTATACCCGATCGTCCAGGCGTCACGCTCTTCGTCTGTCGTTCCTGTCTTTACTGCTGCCGTGCGGCCAGGAACGGTAAGTGATGAACCAAAGATTGGTGCGCGCGCATTGTTATCTGAGAGAATACTCGAGATAAGGAATGCTCCTTCAGGACTAAGTACCTGTTTACTTTTTTCAGCTGTTTTAAAAATCGTATTGTCGTATTTGTTATTAACCTGCTGAATCATTGTCGTGGAGTATTGCTGACCCTGATTGGCAAAAGCCGCATACGCATTAGTCATTTGAAGAAGTGGAGCCTCTGCCGCACCAAGCGCTAGAGATAGCCCGTA
Organism: Candidatus Saccharimonadota bacterium; assembly: GCA_030445245.1. Lineage (GTDB taxonomy): Bacteria > Patescibacteriota > Saccharimonadia > Saccharimonadales > Saccharimonadaceae > RYN-404. The sequence goes on from JAUCSD010000001.1 coordinate 827,812, forward strand.
CGTTTTATTGCTATCAATCGCCGTTATACCCATGCGTTGAGCTGCTTTAACGGCATTCTCAATACCTTCTTTCTGCATAACCTTCACAGATGGAATGTTAAGTGAGCGGGAAAGGGCATTACGAACTGAAACGTTCCCGCTGTATGTGCGGCTCGCATTTTGAGGCTTGTACCCGTCAAAGTCCGTCGCCACATCAGCCAGAATGGTCGCCGGGGTAATGATACCTTGGGCCAGTGCATCACTGTAGTATACCGGCTTAAAACTTGAGCCTGGCTGACGGGCCGTCGTCACCATATTCACCTTGCCCCAATCTGGATTCTTCCAATCGGCACTACCAACGAGTGCTCGCACCTCACCTGAAGTAGGATCAATCGCTACGCCACTCGCATTCGAACCTCCATTACGCTGAATGTAGCTAATATGACTATTGATATTGGCCGTGAGTTTACGCTGCAATCCAAGATCGAGTGTCGTTCGTACCTGATAGCCAGAACGAAGTACATTTTCCTCACCATACTGGGAGTAAAGCTGATTCAACACCATCTCAGCAAAGTGTGGCGCTTCACTGTCATTTACCTCTTTAGTCGGTGCATAGGTCAATACTACAGCGAGCGCCTCTTGCTTCTGCTGCTCGGTAATATATTTGTTAGTAACCATACGCGTGAGTACAGTTGTCTGGCGCTCTTTGGCATAGGTTGGATTACCGAGAGTCGGTGAATAAACGTTTGGTGCAGGCAGAATACCGACGAGCATTGCACTCTCTGCAAGCGTTAAGTCCTTCGGGGATTTATTAAAGTAATTCTGCGAGGCGTCTTCGATGCCGAAGGTAGTGCCCCCAAAGAAGACGGAGTTAAGATACATATCAAGAATCTGATCCTTGCTGTAGCGCTGCTCAATAGCGATCGACACCGCCAGCTCCTGATACTTACGGAAGAATGTCTGGTTCTCGCTCAGCAAAGTATTCTTAGCTAATTGCTGAGTGATGGTTGAGCCTCCACCGGTTATCTGACGTGATATGATATTGTCATAAAATGCCCGTAGGATACCCGTTACAGAGAAGCCACTATGTTGATAGAAATCTTTATCCTCTGATGCAACCAGTGCGTTTTTGAGATTGGGCGATATATCCTCAATTGGAATAAGTTTTCGATGCTCGGCGCGACCGGTACTATAGATCGTCTCGCCGTTCTTATCGGTCAATACAATACCGGTATTATTCCGATTCATCAGGTGCTCTTGGTCAGCGATATCATTGAAGTAATAGGCGTAAGTGAGTAGGGGAGTTAACACTAAAAATGCCAGGATAGGCGCACTGATGAGCATCACCTTCTTTGGCTTGGATAGACTTTTAAACCAGCGCCATTTGCGCCGAGTGGCACGTTTGGTACGGGTTAGAAGTGAGACTTTTTTTGTATATTTTCCTTGACGGACCATGCTATTAGTATACTACGCTGCCCTCATTAAAACGTATATATCCTCCTCTTGATTCACTGTTCCTGTCGATAGGATTATATGATTGATTCTTTAAAATGAGCTGTATCGTCTTTTCATTGAGGTTTATACCCTATAATAAAATACGTTATGAATTCAAAAGTACCTCCTCTTCACCTACTCGACACAAAAACATACCTTAAAGACCTCATAGAAAGCATTAGCAAAGCAAAAACACGAATCAATCTTATTAGTCTCGTCCTTGCAGACGATTCAGACACTCATGAGTTGATCGAAGCGCTTATTAAGACGGCTCGTCGTGGAGTCACGGTAACCATTGCCGCTGATGTCTTTACGTATGGTGAATTCGGCGGCTACTTTTCACCACTTCAGCGCAGGACACGTGAGTCACGTTCGGTGACAGCTCTGGCTCATCGCTTGCAGGAGGCAGGAGCAACGTTCACATGGCTCGGCAGCAACTTTAAGCTTAACCCGTTCGGCGGCGTGACTCATTTAAAATGGGTGATCGTGGATGATATCACATACTGCTTCGGCGGAGTTAATTTATACGGAGAGGGGATAGAGAGCACCGATTTTATGTTCAAGGCTTCCCTCCCCGCCCTTGCTGAGGAGATGAGCGAGCAACACCAAGCAATTATAAACAGCAGGTTGTCTCACAGGCCATATCCAGGATATACATCAGAGTGCGCATATGGCACAATCTATATCGATAACGGCAAACCGTACGAATCGACAATCTACGACCGCCTATTGGATCTTGCGGCCAAAGCTGAACATGTCCTTGTGGTTACACAGTATTGCCCGAGTGGAGGGCTAGCGAGTCTTCTTCGTCACAAATCAGACGTCTACTACAATCAACCAAGCGAGATGCCCTTCCCTGCCAGACTGCTTGTTGAATACGGCGAAGTTCGCACCGGGCTTCGTTCGCAATATACTCGCGCACCCTACCTCCATGCGAAATTCATGATCTTCACAATGCCGGGTGGTGAAAAGATAGCACTCACCGGCTCTCACAACTTTAGCTACAGTGGCGTCATGTTTGGCACACGCGAGGTAGCACTTGAGACGACCGACCCGCACATCATCGGACAGCTAGAACAATTCCATAAAACACACGTCGCCTAGACGACATATAACTCAATCTAATCAATCATTTCTAGCTTAGATCAAGATGATTGCCGGCTCATCAGTGCGTAGGTAATTGCCGCCGCTAACGCATCGGCACAGTCATCTGGTTTTGGAACAACTTTCAGGCCCAGCTGAAGTCGAACCATTTCTTGCACTTGTTTCTTGTCAGCCTTACCATACCCAGTAAGGGTCTGCTTGATCTGTTGCGGCGTATATTCAAAGATTGGTAATTTCGCCTTGCGACCAGTTAGCATGGCGACACCGCGGGCATGAGACACACTCATGGCGGTCGTTACATTTTGGGCGAAAAAAAGTTTTTCTATCGACATACACTCGGGCTTTGTCTCGGCAATGATATCCGTAAGGCCATCGAAGATCTCTTCTAGTCGCTGGTCGAGCGGCGTATGCGCAGGAGTTGTGATAACTCCAGCTGTCACCATCTTAGCTTTGCCAGCAACAAAATCAATGACACCGAAGCCTAAGATGCCCGTTCCCGGGTCGATACCGATAATTCTCATACCTTAAGTATACTTTATGAAGTCTATTCGTTAGGCTCAACGGTAATGTCGGCATTGGTATGAACGCTCATGACATCATCATGGTCGTCGAGCGCATCAAGTAGTTTCAAGGCTTTACGAGCAATTTCAGGATCGCTAATCTCTACCTGTGCATTTGGAATATACTGCAATTCGGCGCCTTTTACTTCAAGGCCAGCTTCAATGAGAGCCGTGCGCACTTTAGCAAGCTCTTTGAGCTCGGTATAGACAACGATCTCACCTTCTTCTTCCACGGCATCTTCTGCGCCAGCATCAAGGATAGTCAGGAGTGCATCCTCACCAGTTGCAGCTACGTTAATAACTCCCTTGCGAGTAAACTGAAAAGCAACACTGCCAGGTTCGGCCATACTGCCACCATTTTTCGTGAAAGCAGCCTTAACTTCTGGGTAGGTACGATTCTTGTTGTCGGTAGCCGTCTCGATAATAATACCGATGCCACCTGGCCCGTAACCTTCGTACGTCGCCTCTTCCATAACAGCTGCGTTCTTATCGCTAACTCGATCGATAGCTCGCTGAATGTTATTGTTTGGCATGTTTGCTTGCTTCGCCTTTTCGATGGCAAGAGCAAGTGCAGAGTTCATCGTAGGGTCCGTACCACTACGAGCCGCGATAGCAATCAAGTTACCGATTTTCGTAAAGACAGCGCCACGCTTAGCGTCTTTAGCACCTTTTTCGCGTTTGATTGTTGACCATTTACTGTGTCCCGACATAAGAAATCTCCGTGGTTAATCGGTATATATTTCCTTTAGTATAACAGATACAGACAACTTAATCCACGGTGCGGACTAACCTTCTTCAAAGCTCATAAAATCTCGATGTCCTTCAGTTAGAGGACCGGCATGAAGCTTCATGGGGACTAAAATTAGGACTTCTTAGCCACGAATACTACGAATTGCGGAAATCTACTAAACCTCTCGAAGTAATATTCATCCACCTGCTTAGTTTCTTCAACTGCTTTCGTTTCAACAAAATCCGTTACTACAAAGCCAGCTTGTCGCAGAAGCCCAAAGTGCATGCTTGGTGGTCCAACCCAAAATCGTAAGGTCTCACCGCTTGAAAACGTTTCATCGTATACTTGAAAGCCGGAATAGTTGCCGTATAGGCGCGGAGGCCTGTCACCTTCTGTATAACCCATGACTTTTGTCGGCACCTCATTAATCATAATTCTTTCAGAAGCCCAGCGCATAGGGTGAGCAACTGTGAACTGGAACACTCCGCCTGGCTTGAGAACACGCATTACTTCTTTATAAACCTCGATAGGTGTCGAGGAGTAATGTATGGTTAGGCTGCTATATACAAAATCGAATGTACTGTCATCAAACGGTAGTTTATGCATATCAGCCACTCTGAATTCATGCTTCGGATAAGATTCATTGGCAAGCCTTACAGATTCCTTTGATAAGTCTATGCCCACCATTGGACCAGCTCCAAATTCTTCAAGGAGCATAGATTCTTCACCCGTCCCCGAGCCTAGTAGTAATATTTTCTTATCTTTCAAGTTAGGCAAGAGCTTTCGCATAGCTGGCTTCTCGACAAAACGATGAGGAAGTTTTTCGCCTTTTTTCAATTCTTTTTGTCTCTGAGCGGCGTATTGGTCGTAGTCATTTACCATTCTTTTATCATAGCAAACAAAAAGACAAGGTGAGTTTTGTCCTCCATAGAAAAAAGTCCTAGCCATAATGGACAGGACTTTTTTCTATGGAGGGCCCAGTGGGACTTGAACCCACGACACCCTGCTTAAAAGGCAGGTGCTCTAACCAGCTGAGCTATGGGCCCATAGCATTGCTTCTTAGCAAAGATATCATTTTAAGGGGTAGTTTGTCAATGTTTGAGGATTTATTCTTTGTGATCTTTGTGGTGTGCTTTAGGTGATTTTGTCATAAGAAGATCGAAGATTGCTAGGATAAGACAGACCGTGATAATAATGACATGATTACGTACGAAGAAATCGTACACTGGCTGGCCAACGCCGTCTATCACTAGTGCTGACCCGAGCGGCTCAAGTAAAAGTGCCGCAGCCAGCACGGCAAACGCTCCGGCACCAATAAATCGTTGAGTTTGCGCCTTGTAACTAGGACCACTCGAAAGAAGGAGTAGCGCTGGTAGCAAAATTAATGCAGCCAAAACCACACTTTCAAGCGGTGGCTTCACGAGAACGATACCAGCTTGGGCGATGAGCGGCGTTAAGTTACCTACCCATAAATTGCCGAGCATAGCACCGGCGGCGAGAGCGAGTCCAAGGACGCCAAAACGGCGCTTCGTGATGTAGGCTGTCGCAAAAAGCAAACCGATAATGATAAGAAATAGTATAAGAAAACTCATAGTCCGAATCCTTCGAGTGTGTTCTCGTCAAACATCGCTGTTAGTCCTATTGTAATCGATTTTTGGCCTACCGAGCCAGCCGGTAGCTCAAGAACATAACGAGCATCTTGCTTCGGTATAAAGGTTTCATAAGGATAGCTTTCAGGCGGTGCATTTTTGACAATGTAGACTACCTTTTTATCTTTATCGAGCCATACGATATCAATTGGATAGTTCATATCCTTCATCCAAATTGCCTGTTTGTCATCCGTATCGTAGACGAATAGCATCGCCTGATCTTGACGCAGATTATCGGTACCCGATAGACCTTTCGCTCGATCAGCTGGTGTGTTTACCACCTTAGCAGCGAATACCCCATCGCCAATCCGTACCGTGGTGTGTGGCTGGAGCTGGGGCCAAAGAATATAGACGGCAGCCGCGGCAACCAATAGAAGCACGAGCACAATTAAGCCCCACGAAAATATATCTTTTCGCCGACTCATACTCGGAGCGCCTGTTTTACCATAAACTTTATTATATCAGGGAAAGAGGGAAAGTAGTTCTTAGGCGCCAATTTTATCTTTTTTGTTACTGCGCTTAGCGTTCATCTCAACATATTCGATAATAGCACTGGCAACATCACGGCCCGTTACTTTCTCTACGCCAAAGCCAGGGCTCGCATTAACTTCAAGCACTAACGGACCTCGCTCACTGCGCATCATATCAACACCAGCAATGTTAAGTCCCATGGCTTTAGCAGCTTTTACTGCCATTTTTCGCTCTTCTTCAGTAAGTTTAATGGGGGTACCCTCGCCACCTTTGTGAAGGTTGGAGCGAAAATCATCATCAAGGCTTTGACGTTTCATGCTGGCAATAACGCGGCTACCGACAACAAACGCACGAATATCCGTACCGGCAGATTCTTTAATGAACTCCTGCAAGAGGATGTTCGTACCGTCGTCATTTGTAAGATAGAACGCCTGAAGTACTGATTTAGCAGCTTTCTTCGTTTCAGCAAGCACAACGCCATTACCATGTGTACCACTCGCGAGCTTAATGATGACTGGCGTTCCACCGACTCGATCCAGAAGATCATCAATATCTGTCGTGTTACGTGAGAACACCGTTTTAGGAATACCGACGCCAGCACGAGCAAGTACCTGTGAGCTACGGAGCTTGTCACGAGAACGATTGATAGCAATCGAGCTAGATACGCTGTACATTCCCTGCATCTCAAGCTGACGGACGATAGCGGTACCGTACCGTGTCATATGACTGGCTATACGAGGAATAATAGCATCGAATCGCATAAGATCCTTGCCTCGATAACTAACAGTTGGATTGTTCTGTTCAATCGAAGCATAACAGTCACGATATTTTATTACCTTTACCGTATGGCCACGTTTAAGAGCCTCTTCTTTGAGGCGTTTCGTGGAATAGTTACCGGGACCATTTGAGAGAATAGCGATGTTCATGTGTCCTCCTTACTGTATATCTTTACCATAATATTTTCTATAAAACTCATATGGATCTTTGGTTAGCTCCCTATTAAGCAATCCATTTTCCATTTCAAAGACCTTACCCGACTCCCTATAGCGTGCCTTTGAAACATCAACGATAAACTTACCACTTAAAGAGCGTCTTCCGATAAGCACCGGAAACTTATTGCGAGATCGATCCGATAGGTTGAAAACCGCACGAATCCTTCGCCCTTCTACGCGCATCGTGAACTCGACACGATACCGTATCTGCTCATGACCTGAGGCGCTACGAACCATGGCAACATTATAATGCGGTCGTTCAATCACTTCACCCGTATACCACTTAGAACCCTCGTCAAAAAGAGTAAACCTCAGTACGCCATGTTCATCCACTCGGATATTGGTCGCCCATACAGATGAACTGTCGGCACCGGTATCAACCTTGGCCGGGACATGCTTAGCATGACCGACAAAGTCGACTGATGCGTTGCGTCCTGTGATTGTCAGTTCTTTTTTGTTCATTATCGTATTATAAATGAGTTATGATAAACTCGTAAATTTCTTGATGAATTATAACATGTATTTGTCTAATTTGCAATAGTGCGCTTACTCAGTCTCTGCTTGACTTTAACCCCTGAATCCCTAATACTACGGGACGTGAAACGTTTCATCTATCTTGTCGGTAAATCGGATCCACATTCAGAGTCAATCCAAGCAATTCGACGTCTTGGGTATAACGTGGGTATTTTTCAAGATAGCAATCTGACACTTAAACACCCTGAGTCATACGACACTATTATCCCGATCGATTTTAGCCAGCTTGATGACGAGATGGCGCGCTTAAAGACAAGCGAACTTGCCATTGACGGTCTCGTCTGTACCTACGAAAATTATGTCATCGCTAAATGCAAGCTAGCTCAGTACCTAGGTCTGCCTTCTTCAAGCGTTGCGTCAGCCGAAATGGCAACTGACAAGCACCTTATGCGTCAGGCATTCTTACGTGAGGATAGTACAATCACTCCTCGTTTCGCTACCATATCTTCAAAAGAGGAGCTCTTGGCGTTTGCCGACACGACGGTATACCCGCTAATCATTAAGCCAACTAATCTCGTCAAAAGCCTCCTCGTTCTGCGCTGTGATAATCAAGAAGAGCTGCTTGAGAACTTTGCCTACGCAGAAGCGACCATTGATGAACTCTACCAAAAATATAATATCTACGACCGTGAGCCTCAACTTATTGTCGAGGAGTTTATTACTGGCAAAAGTTGTTCTGTCGCGGCATTCGTCGACCACGAAGGGGTGCCTCATTTTTGCGAAGGTATCGTCTCACTTACGACAGCACATGAACATGGTATGGCGGATACGTATCTCTATAGCCGACAGTTGCCTTCTGAAGTAGGCGACGCACTGTCTCAGAAGATATTCACCGTCTCCGAAAAAGGAGTTAAGGCGCTTGACATGCGCTCGACACCCGCTCATATCGAACTCATGTACGACGGTGAGGACGTAAAAATCATTGAAATTGGCGCTCGAATTGGTGGATACCGACCCCGCATGTATGAATACAGCTACGGAATGAACCTTATTGATCAAGAAGTAAAATTAGCCATCAAGCAACTTCCTAATCTCAGCGGTTCTTTTCAGGCATATTCGTCAGTTTTTGAACTGTTTCCAGAAACTGAAGGGTCATTCGTTAAGATCAACACAGCGCTAGCCACGACTGATGCCTTCAAATACTTTCATATCCGACCGAAAGAAGGTCAGCTTATTGGTCCCGCTAAAAATGGCCACAAAGCGACCGCGACGATTATTATTGTCAATGAAGATAAAGCCACATTCGACACGTTATGCCATCAGGTTGACCGTATGCGAGTGGAGGTAGCCTAGAGTATGAATATCGCCCATCTGCTTCCTTATACAGCTCAGTTCCCGCTCGTTAAACATAATGGACGTTACGAATGGGCACTGCGTCTCGCTCGTATCCAGGCTCAACAAGGTCATACAGTATCGGTCTACGCCGCTCCTGGCTCTCACGACGAGTCGCCTATCGTTTGGCGTTCAATTGAAGCTCCCTTTAAAGATAAGACGACGAATAATATCGCGCTTATTAAAGAAGCATTTCAGAATCGAGAGCATGATATATACCATAGTCATCTCGATTACATGCACTATTTTCTCGCTGACATGACAACAAAGCCAGTCGTTGCTACGCAGCATTGGTTTCCCGATACATTAACCGCAGCGGCCGCAACCTTCAATACGACCGCAAACGTTACCGCCGTGCCCGTGACAAATTACATGCTCCAAGAGGACGTGAAACTTGGAATTAAGACAGGAGAGCTAATTTATCATGGCATCGATCTGTCACTTTTTCACCCCTCACCACTAGCAATACGTGAACGCTTTATATTTGTCGGGAGGATCACCGAGCGTAAGGGTGTACGTGAGGCCGTTAAATACGCCACACTTGCGGGCGTTGGACTTGATATTATCGGTAAGATTAATGACGTCGATCAGCCGTATTGGCAAAGCATTCTTCCCTACGTTGATGGAGTGAAAATCAAGTACCTCGGACCACAATCACAAACAGCGGTAGCTGGACTAGTCGCTCAAGCAAAAGGTTTTTTATTCCCCACCCAAAGCCAAGAACCTTTCGGTCAGGTTACTATTGAGGCACAGGCAGCTGGTACACCGGTTATTATTGGCGACATCGGAGCCTCAAACGAACTCGTACAGCATGGAAAAACAGGCTTCGTATGTAGTAGTGAGCAAGACTATATTGATGCGCTTCACAACATCAACGACATACGACGCACAGATTGTCGGGAATTCGCCGAACGCTTCGACCTGAAAACGATGATCAATAACTACGACACATTGTACCGCCTCTTGACCGACACCTCCTCAGTCGTCAATCGGTGATTTGCTTTTTTCTTATTTATTTTGTATAATATACATATAACTTACTCGCCTTTTTAACTGTTGTTCTTGTCTTTCGATACTACCCAGAATGTCATCATTATTCAGGTCTAAACTGAAAGGTATACCATGAACAACACTTCTCTACGTGATCAACTTCAAATATCAACACGCATTATATACGACGAACTGATCCGACGAGATATAGCCGTAGACATCCTTGATATAGGATCAAGTCTCCTCGAATATACCGACTCCCATGACGTACGACATTTCATCTTCAGTACCTGCAGCGACAAATCGTCAGCTACTGGCCTCATTATCGCCAATAGCAAAGCCCGGACAGCAGCTATCGCGATTCGCTTAGGTATTCCTGTTCCGGCACAAATTATTTCGCGAGATATACGTAAAGTACGTAAGCTCCTATCGGTACACAAACAGATCGTCATTAAGCCCGTATTAGGGAGTGGTGGCAAAGGCGTCAGTACTAATATCACCTCGAATGTTGAGCTTAAGGACGCATACATGTACGCAAAAAAGTACAACCATGATATCGTAGCTCAGCAATATATTAATGGAGACGATGTACGACTCCTCGTTATCGATGGAGTGTTCTGTTCTGCGGTAACTCGTAAACCAGCCCACGTTATTGGCGACGGTATCTCAACTATCCGAGAACTAATCATCGTAGCCAACGGAACAGTAGCACGGAACGATGATTCGCGCTCGTCTCTTATGCATATCAATCAAAACGCGGCGGCGAGGTTCTTGGGTGATAGTATTGATCATGTTGTCGTAAAGAGCGGCGAAGAAGTCCGCGTCGTCGGTCCAGCAAACGTCAGTCTTGGCGGCAGCCTCCATGAAGCTACTCACCTAGTCAGCTCTGCGATGATCGCAGACGCAGAAGCAATAACAAAGAAGCTAGGTCTTGGTATATGCGGCGTTGATATGATGTGGGACCAGACAACGAACAAGCATTACCTCATCGAAGTGAACGCTACTCCCGGTATTGATATTCATAATGATCCATTCAGCGGCACATCAAGTGACTGCGTGTCTCGCTACGTCGACTGGCTCATTTCCAGTCCATTACATGCATAAATAAAGCCTGCTAGACTGTAGCTGTTTCGTATTGCACCCGTTGATGCTTGATATTAGAAGGATCACCCCTACCCATGAATACGAACATGAACTTCACATCGTCACCGATGATAGACTCTAAGAAGCGCCACATAGCAATTGATCCATTATAGTACGACAAGTCCTTAAACAAAGGTAATTCATCAGTTCCACGCATAATGCGCATCGTAGCCCCGTAAGCATTATCCTGCTTTTCTTCAATGGTTTCGCTGGTTATGTCACCGTCTTCATTCACGCCCTCAAGTGCGGCGAGGCGCCAATTTATCTCATAAATCTCACGAAAATCTTTACTATCGTGATATGCGAGACCAGCCGTAATATAGTGACCTACACCGGCCTCCACGAATGTGCCGTTTAAGGCCTGCTCCATAATTTTGCCCAGACCCTCTTCAGCATCCGCAAAGCCGTTCAATCCATTTTTAAGTAGTTCAAGATCAGTTTCATCACCTATAATCGAACGAAGCATGTGTACGCCCAGCTCATGTACGATCAGTTCTCGTACTGTTTTGCGGTCTATATTGCCACGATCATCGGGTATAACGACTCGTTTTTTGTCTACCTTTACATTAATCGATTTCGCTGGTTCAATAGTAACCGTCCAACTATCGGCAGATTCCTCGAACTCTTCCTTAATAATGGCTTCAAAGATTTCTTGAACCTCTCTCTCAGTGAAAGATTCTCCATCAGGCACATGCGAAAGCATACCAGAATACATAGTCTCGGCTACACCGTGCATCCATTCCACCGTCTCATCAGAAGGCTTGAAACGCTCAATCGCCTCAACTGAATCGTCTATTTGTACCCTTTCAAATAACTCATTCCGTAGCTCAAGAGCTCTACCTGTGAGTTCTTTCCCAGCGATAGCCTGTAGCTTATCTTGAAGAAGTGATCGGTATATACCTTCATCTGGTTCACCAAATAATTCAATGTTGAGCCGCATATACTCACGTCTTATCTCATCACGTTCAATCGGATCAAAGGCCGCATTATATTCCCGGGCAAGCTGCATTAATCGATTATTTTTCTGGTAGCGATCTATAAACTGCTCGTACTCAGTCTTAAATTTCGGGTTCAGCAAAGGGTTGGTGAGTATCACCTCTCCTGCCACCTGAATAGCTTCAGCTGTCTCGTCGTAGTCTCTATTGTCGAGCTTCGAATAGTCGTGATCAGGATTGACTATTTGACCCTTTAAAAATGCCCGCTTCTGTTCTTTAGCGTCTGAGGGTACAAAGCTTGTAACGATACTTTTGTTAAGCTCTTCGAGAGTCTTAAATTGAGAGGAGACGGTATCCTCTAATGTAAGTTGTTCCATACTCTTGATATTAACATATTTATGTTAATATGTCAATTACAAGGATGCTGCTAACAGAGGCGGCGTACGTCATTAAAATATGCCACGTTTTTTAACAGTATGAAATTGCTCAAGCAATTCTTTCTGTTTCTTAGACAGCTTCGTAGGAGTATCGACAATGATACTGACGATGTGCGCTCCCCGAGCGCTACTGCGCATATGGGGGACACCGTGGCTCGAGAGCTTGAAGTCAGTCCCACTTTGGGTACCGGCCGGAATCTTCATGCGTACGTTACCGTCAACGGTTGCTACGTTTATTTCCGTTCCAAGAGCCGCATCGATCATACTGATGTGCTCTTCGCTCAGGATGATGTCGCCTTCTCGTGTAAATTTCTTATGAGCTCGTACGCGGATGTGTACATACAAATCACCGCGAGCACCACCACCAATGGCCTCACCACGCTCCTTGAGTCGGATTGTCGAACCATCGTCAATACCGGCAGGCACTTTAAGCGTCATCGTCTGCTTGCGACGTTCGGTGCCTTTACCTCGACAAACCGTACAGACCTTTTCAGGGATCGAACCACGACCTTTACAGGTTTCACAAGTAACTGCTTGCTGGATCTGACCAAAGATCGTATTCATTACCCGAGCTTGCTGACCAGCACCCTTACAAGTCGGACATGTTTTCATGCTATAGCCAGGTTCAACGGTTGTACCGTGACAGTGCGAGCACTCATCATCCATATCAAGTTCAATTTCCTCTTCAACACCGAAAATTGCCTGCTCAAATGATAAGCTTAGTGTCGTTTCGACGTCACGTCCACGAGCAGGACCGCGTTGTTGTTGCTGACCACCGCCAAAGAACTGACCGAAGATATCGCCCAATCCGCCATCACCGAAATCAAAGTGGACATTCTGGTTGCCACCGAAGCCCTCAAACGGATTGCCACTTGCCCCACCGCCACCGCCAGCATTCCCACCAACGCCCGCATGACCAAACTGATCATAACGCTGACGTTTTTGTTGATCCTTAAGTACCTCATAGGCCTCGTTGATCTCTTTAAATTTAGCCTCGTCACCACCCTCTTTGTCAGGGTGATGCTTTACGGCAGCCTTACGAAACGCCTTTTTAATCTCGTCGGCGCTAGCATCTTTCGGCACTCCTAGAACTTCATAATAATCACGTTTGCTCATCTGTATTTATTGTACCGAATTAGCACTTGAGTGTCTAGAGTGCTAGTATATGTTGACTATTCTACTACATAAATATTTATTGTGCTTAAGCTTAGAAAGGAATATTATTAATATTAAGAACTGTGGAGTTCTTGGAGAGAATTAATATCATAAATTTATGCGAGGAGCGTTAGCTATGCAAACTTCAGTTTACCAGGCAAATCGTCAACAACTTTTAATGATGGGATCGACTATATTCGTGTCTGTAACCGCAGCCGTTATTGTCTCGACACTTCTTATCATGTCACTCATGCGCGGAGAAATCGCGAATGCACTCACGTCAAACGTTCAGAACTCAACACCAACTTCTCAAGTGACATCAACCTGCGCCGTTCCTACAAGTGAACAAGATACCTCAACACCAACAGATCAAGCAACACCTTCTGTCATGTCCGAAGAAGATACAGCGAGTGAACCACTCATGACAACGAGCTTTCATCCCATGCACGCACCGGCTGCTCCATCAATAAATGATTCCTTCAACAGTACGAACATTAGTAATGTTACGACAACGAATAACATCACCAACACAGAACTCCATAAAACAACCGTCATCAAAGACAGCTTTAATAAAGATAGCTACAACGACAATAGTAAGGACAGTAACAATACAGTCGTCGTTAAAGACAACGAGGTTACCATCGATTCTAACAACACAAAAAATGTTAACTCAAACAACACCGTCGACATCGACAAGAAGACAACTAATAATGTAACAAACAATGTGACGACTACTGACAACTCTCACTCTAACAACGTCATCGTTAAAGACAACGACGTCGACATTCTAAGTGACAACAAAGTTGTCGTCCCAGTTCTTCCAGTTGCCCCACTTCCTATTCCAGCCGTATAGGATTCGCAACTATTACAATATAACCCCAGGAATCCTGGGGTTATATTTTTATTGTGCCGTATGCGAGTTCTAGAATGATTCGCGAATGTGACTAAAACTAAAATCCCATGTCGCATCGGTTTTTTTGTGTGGATTGAAGATATTCTCTGGGTCGTAGAGGTGCTTCATTTCACGCATGTATCCTAAGACTGCTGGGCTATACATCTGCTCGAGCCATGGACCACGGACCATGCCGTCGTTGTGCTCGCCGGAGACTGATCCGCCATAGCTAATGACAAGATCGTTCACTTCTTTCATGGCAGGTTTGAGTTTAGCACGCTCTTTAGGATCCTCAATTTTCATAAGAGGAATAACATGGAAGTTACCATCACCTAAGTGACCGGCAATCGTTGCGAGCAACTTATACTTTTTTATGATCTCACGGAGTTGAGGTAGGAATTCAGTCAATCGCGCTGGTGGGACAACGAAATCGTCAATAAATGGAGCGGTGTGTTTGTCCTTCACTTTGCTGCGCAAAAGGTTAAAGCTTTCACGACGCATCATCCAGAATTTACGTGACTTAGCTTCGGTTTCGTCTTCTTCCATATACGTGAAGCTTGAGAATCGCTTCAGGTCGGTCTTCGTTTCGTGAATCTTGCGCTTCACTTCTTCGACTGACTCACCATTGAATTCAATGAGAAGAATGAGCTGAGGCACACCCTTAATGATCATAAGACCATCAGGAATCAGCTGAAGGGCGAGTTTAATCCATGTCCATAGACCAAGTCGGGTTAAAAAGGCAAAGAAGAACTTAAAACTAAGCCATAAGGTATTATCATCAAAACATTCGAAGGTCGCTGGCTTATGTGAGAGTACCGCCGGAATCACTTCGCCAAGTTCATTGATGGTGTGCATATAGCAAACCAACGTACCGGAAAATTTTGGTTTTGTAACAAGTCTGAACTTAATATCCGTGACAATGCCAAGCGTTCCCTGCGCACCAACGAATAATTTTGTCAGATCAAATATACCCGTATCACGGTTCCAAATATTCCACAGGTGGTAACCCGTTGAGTCTTTACTTACCTTGGGAGCCGCAGCATGAATTTCATCGTAATGTTTATCGACCAATTCGAATGTTTGACGGTATAGATTACCCTCAAAATCGTCTTGACCCATTTTGGCATTCAACTCATCTCGTGTGAGTGGACCGACCGTATATTCATTACCATCAACAAGCACTACTTTAAGTTCAGTAACAAAGTTATCCGTCTTACCAAACTCCAGTGACTTTTCACCACCCGCGTTGGTAGAGACCATACCGCCAAGACCAGCTAACTCACGGCTAGCTGGATAGCTAGGCATGATACTGCCATACTTAAGTGTTTCAACTTCAAAGTTCTTGTACGTCATACCTGGCTGCACGTGAGCACTCGTTGCCGTTGCTTCGTATAGCGTTGTCATGTGCTTGCTGACATCTACGATAATTGACTCACCGATCGCACCGCCCGACATATCGGTACCACGAGTACGAGGTGTAATATTCAGTTCGGGATGGGCGGCCTTATTCTTGGTCACAAATGATACAACCGACTTAACGTCGTTTGTATCTTTAGGAAAGGTGACTGCTTTTGGTACCAGTTCAAACAAGCTGGCGTCATGACTGTAAAATTCGAGCGTTTCAGGCGTTGTGTCAATCTCACCTTTAAAAATCTTTGAAAGTTCTGCTTGGATATCCATAATACATACTGTATCACCTCTTAACAGCTAAGCACAAGCAAAATATATAGCGTGTCTAGACATTGCAGCTAGTAACTAAACAGTTGAGCAATATAAATGACTCCTCCGAGAATGAGTATGCTCATAGCGTATTATCGTGTTGAGTCGGTATCTACTACGACACGTGGGTCGTTCTTCGTGATGGTGTAATTGTCCTGCAAATAGATGAGATCTGATACGATATCCTCAAGCTTCGCTCGAATAGAATACGCCTCCGTATCACTTGATAGCCCATCGAGAACTGTGGCGAGCGTCACGAAATAATCACCAGACCGCACTTGGACATCTACGCTGTTCCTGCTCAAGATACTATGATTGAAATTCCAGTCACGAAGCAACAGTGCCTCTGAAGTATCATGGCTCATAAGACCCGTGAAGGTTGGTAACTGGTAACTGAGAAGTCCACTATTCATATCAATTCCTTTCTACGATACTTATAAATGCGTCTTTTGTAATAACGAGGTGATCGAGCAATTCAATACCAAGCACCTTGCCCGCAGCAACGAGCTGTTGTGTAGCCTCAATATCACCCTCGGAAGGCTCAAGCGTACCCGATGGATGGTTATGGGCGATAATAACAGCTACGGCATTGTACTCAAGTGCCGGTTGGAATACTTCACGAGGATGAACAATGTTTGCTGTCAGGCTGCCGATTGAGATAATCTCTTCATGGATCACCTGGTATCGACTATTGACGTACAGACCTCGCAATTGCTCTTTCTGCAGATTACCCATACTCCGTAAATGTTCGAAAGCTTGAGTGGCGTTTCGTACGAATAACGGCTTACCTGCTCGGTCTTGATACGAACGACGTCCCAACTCAAAGCAGGCAACTATCTGGCATGCTTTTGCGAGTGGAATGTCGAGCGATTCGGCTAAGCGCTGCGGATTTCTTTCATTCATAATTGCACGCTCGCCATATTCGCGCAGAATCCGGCTTGCCATGGTCATCACTTCCTCTTTGCGCGTCCCGACACCAAGCAGTACAGCCATCAACTCGACGTGAGTTAGATTACTTGGACCGGTAGACAATAATTTCTCCCTTGGCTTATCCTCAAGTGGCAGATCTCTGACGCGGAGAACATACCGGGCTCCCCCTTCACCCATAATAAGATCCGTATCGGTGAGTAGATATGATTGAGGCCTTGCAAGCGTATTCATAATACACTCACTATACTAGTATTTCAAAAGCTTTTGAAGTCTTTTCGCAATAATAGTAAAAATTCATATACGCATAATCTGAGTATACAATATGCTTGGCCTTATAACGCCGGCTCTCTTCTTCTGAGGAACCATAGGCGCATGGGGACACGCAGCATCCGGCAACAGGTGCTGCGTGTCCCCTGCACAATTTCATTTTTACGAGATCATTAAAAATGGATCCGATAATGGATCCATTTTTCGTAGTAATTTACTCGTACTATTTTTTGTCTTTGTCGTCGACGACTTCGCCTTCTACGGGTTCGTCGGCCTTTTTCTCAGCGTCTGCATCAGAGGCAGGTGCGTCCTCCTTGCTTGCAGCTTCATACATCTTAGCGCCAATTGGCATGATTGCATCATTCAATGCTTTAGCAGCTGATTCAAGCTCTTCTTTATCTGTTGAGTCTTTGTGCTTTTTAGATTCTTCGACAGCATCAGTGATAACTTTCTTGTCCTCATCACTAATCTTATCTTTGAACTCATCAGGCATCTTTTCAGCTTGGTAGATAGCATTTTCAAGAGTGTTGCGAGCATCAACTGCTTCACGTTTTTTCTTATCTTCATCAGCGTGGGCTTCAGCTTCTTTCTGAGCCTTTTCGATGTCTTCCTTGCTCATGTTGCCGCTATCTTGGATCGTGACACTGTTTTCTTTGCCAGTAGCCTTATCTTTAGCGGTCACATTCAAGATACCGTTAGCGTCGAGGCTGAAGGTTACTTCGATCTGTGGCACGCCACGACGAGCTGGGGCAATACCATCAAGTGTAAAGCGACCAAGTGACTTGTTGTCATTCGCCATTTCACGTTCACCTTGAAGGACATGAATTTCAACCTGTGGCTGATTATCAGCGGCTGTACTGAATGTTTCAGACTTACTGGTTGGAACGGTACTGTTACGCTCAATCAACTTAGTAGTCACGCCACCCATGGTTTCAATACCAAGGGAGAGTGGTGTTACGTCAAGAAGTAGTACGTCTTTTACATCACCAGCAAGGACACCACCTTGGATAGCAGCACCAACGGCAACTACTTCATCAGGGTTTACACCCTTAAGTGGGTCTTTACCAAAGATAGATTTTACCTTTTCAACGACAGCTGGCATACGAGTCATACCACCAACAAGGACAATCTCATCGATATCCTTAGCGGTAAGGCTAGCGTCCTTGAGCGCCTTTTCTACAGGATCAGCCAGACGATCAATCAGATCTTTAACAAGATCTTCAAGCTTAGAACGAGTCAGTTTGTACTCGAAGTGCTTTGGACCATCGGCATCAGCTGTAATAAATGGCAGGTTAATTTCATATTCAGGAGTAGAAGATAGTTCCTTCTTAGCCTTTTCAGCTTCGTCTTTAAGGCGTTGCATAGCTGCCTTGTCATTCTTCAGATCGATACCATCAGTTGACTTGAATACGTCAAGGAAGTGGTTAACGATACGGTTGTCGAAGTCTTCACCACCAAGGTGTGTGTCACCGTGAGTTGAACGAACTTCAAAGACGCCGTCACCAAGCTCAAGAACTGACACGTCAAATGTACCACCACCGAGGTCGAAGACAACAATCTTCTCTTCTTTTTTCTGATCAAGACCATAGGCAAGTGCCGCAGCGGTTGGCTCGTTGATAATACGCTTAACCTCAAGGCCAGCAATCTTACCTGCATCTTTAGTCGCTTGACGCTGTGAGTCATCAAAGTAGGCAGGAACCGTAATAACTGCCTCGGTTACTGATTCGCCGAGGAAGGCCTCAGCATCAGCCTTGATCTTTGAGAGGATCATAGCACTTACTTCTTCTGGAGTGTAGTCTTTATCTCCCATCTTTACCGCAACACCATCGCCTTTTTTAACGATTTCGTATGGCATAATATCAAGATCTTTTTGTACTTCGGCGTCACTAAACTTACGACCAATCAGACGCTTTACACCATAGATAGTGTTCTTAGCATTCGTTACGCGCTGACGTTGAGCCACTTGGCCAACAAGACGTTCACCGTTTTTATTAATAGCAACCACGCTTGGAGTCGTTCGGTTACCTTCAGCGTTAGCAATAACTTCTGGCTTGCCAGCTACCATGTACGCGAATGCGCTGTTGGTAGTACCAAGGTCAATTCCGATAATTTTACCCATAAACAAATTCCTCCTGTAGGATTATTTTACTGTCTGTATGTCTATATTTTAGCACTCTACTATATAGATTGCCAATACACCCATTGTAATAAAATTAGCACTCTCATGTCAAGAGTGCTAATTTTATTCTGTATCTTTTATACTAAGGCGCCTTCATCGCATATTTCACTGCATCAGCTCCAAGACATAGAGCACGTTCCCTGAGCATCATCCCCCACTCAACCCATATAGCATTGTCGGGGTCGGGTTCCCCGTATTCAATCACGCCATCAAGTTCATACACTACGACGGGTCCGTTGGAGCCTATGAAAGTGACCGCATTGGTTGAGTGTCCAAGTTCTTCAGCTCTTTTCTTTTTCTTCTTTTTTTCTATTTCATTGTCATCAAATTCAGAACCAAAATTAACATCAAAATCGCGAACCGTTTCAGTCATATTTCAAATATATCACACGATATTCATCGTCTGATATACAGTTTTATAGTGATCTATAGAGTCAGCTACTTACGAGTAACTTTTACCATGCTGTGTCGGATAGGGCGAGCGTGCAAGGTGTAGCCCGCCTGAAGTTCTTCTTCAATCACTTCCTTCTCACCAGTCGCATCTTCGTCGAATTGGATTGCCTCGTGGAGCTCAGGATTAAATTCAACGCCGACCTGAGCGTCGATTCGCTTCAGGTTAAGTCCATCGAGTGCCTTCTCAAGGTTTTTAGCTAGATTAACAATACCTTGAGCCCATTTGTCTTCTTTGAGTGCGTCAGGAACGTGGTTAGTAGCACGTTCGATTGTGTCGATGACTGGTAATAATTTCAAGATAGTGGCGGCTTGACCCGCTTCACGAGCGGCCGTTTTCTCCTGCTCGACACGTTTGCGATAATTTTCAAAATCAGCGCGCGTACGCTGTAAATCCTGTGTTAACTCTTCTACCTGTTGCTCGAGTTCTTCTTGTTTCTTGCTTTTTGGCATCATCATTCTCCTCTTTATAGTACTTCTTCAAGCATAGCCCCGGCATGACGCACGAGACGCATTACCTTGCCGTAGCTTTGACGGGTTGGACCAAGCACGCCAATATAGCTTCGATCTGAATATGGTGAGCGGAATCGGCTGATGATCAAGCTGGCACCGCTGGTTTTACCAATGGGATTTTCAGCGCCGATATAGACATTCAATGGCTCATTAGGTGCCGCTTCGCGTAACCATGGCTCAAGATTATCAAGTAGCCGAGCGACCGCTTGAGTATGATTACCTTGTAAAAACTCCGGCTGACTAAACAGATTGCCAATACCGCTAATATAGAGCTGATCACCAATAGTTGCCAGACCTAAGTTTTGAGTCAGATCGACCAAGCTGTCGACCGCGCTACGAATCGCACGCGTCGTTGAATCGCCGTGAGTTCCAATTCTTGCCTCAATCGCTCTCGCACTGCGATCAAAGGTTGGTAACTCACTCATCTGAGCTTCGGTAATACTGTTAACATACAGCCGATAACCCTGGTCTGTTGGAATTCGACCGGCACTGGTGTGAGGCTGCATAATCAGTCCCATCTCTTCAAGTCGTGCCATCTCACTACGAATTGTCGCGCTCGATACGCCGAATAACTTAGCTAACGTAACACTCCCTACAGGAACGGCTACTTCAGCGTATTGTTCGATAATAGCGGCGAGAATGGCGATTTGTCGGTCGGTCATACCTCTATTTTAGCACGATCTGGCACTCATTCAACTAGAGTGCCAGGGATTTGACAGATTTGACTAATGAAGGGCATCCTATATACTGTACTCATGACAGACACCTTGCTCTCACCCGAACATCTTGCGCATATTAAATCATGGCTAAAAACCGGATCAATTAATATCTTTGGCCTGCCATTCGCTGGCAAAGATACACACGGCAGTACCTTAGCTGAACTGTTCGACGCTCCCCTTATCGGTGGCGGCGAAATACTGCGTAGCGGCGCCTTGCCTCAAGAGTTAAAAAAGGATTTCGATGCCGGTATCCTGACACCTCAAGATGAATATCTTCGCATCGTAACACCGTATCTTAGTAAAGAAGAGTTCGAGGGCAAGCCACTGATTCTTAGCTCAGTTGGCCGATGGATCGGCGAAGAAGAAGGCATCCTTAAAGCCACCGAAATGAGTGGACATCCCACTAAAGCGGTCATCTACCTTCACCTGGCTGAAGAAGTCGTCCATAAGCGTTGGGCGAAGTCTCAGCAAAAGGGTGATCGCGGAGATCGCGCTGATGACGCTGAACACGTGCTCGATACCCGCATTCAAGAATTCCAGCAGAAGACACTTCCAGTGATCGAAGAATACCGTAAAAAAGATATGCTCATTGAGATTAATAGTGATGCTGAGAAACATCAAGTTATCGAATGTATCCTTGCCCGACTTTTAGTACTTGCTAGTAAAGACGACTAGTCACGCTTAAGCATCACCGTAAATGCTTCGGATGGTATTTCGACCTTACCAAAGCGTTTCATACGCTTCTTGCCTTTAGCCTGCTTAGCAAGGACTTTCTTCTTACGAGACACGTCACCACCATAAAGACCTGTGGTCACATCTTTTCGATAGGCGGAGAGATCGGCACGGGCAATAAATTTGCCGCCGATAGCTGCCTGCAACGCTACCTGGAAATTCTGGCGAGGGATAACATCCTTTAACTTATCGACAACTTCTCGGCCGATGCGCATTGATTCACTGCGGTGCATCATAATACTCAGGGCATCGACAATGTTACCAGCAACATAGAAATCAACCTTTACGAGATCTTCCACACGGTAGGTATCAAGTTCGTAGTTAAAGCTACCGTACCCGCTGGTGACCGATTTGAGCTGATCATAAAAATCGGTAAGAAGGTTAGCAAGCGGCGCTTCAAAACTAATAAGCGCTCGCTCATCAATATAACTGAGGTTATTTTGAAGGCCACGTTTGGAGACGATAAGCTGAATGACGCCACCGATATATTCCTGTGGCACGATAATCTCACCCTTAATCCACGGCTCTTTAATTTCGGCGATCTTACTTGGATCAGGGAGATCACTCGCTGATTTAATGTCGAGCTCCTCGCCATTGCTAAGACGTACCTGGTAATCGGTTGAAGGATTCGTAACCACTAGGTCAATGTTATACTCGCGCTCTAAGCGTTCTCGTACAATGTCCATGTGGAGCAGACCAAGAAAACCAATGCGCACACCGAACCCGAGTACCGGTGAGTTTTCTGGTTCGAACTGCAATGCTGAATCACTCAGGCTCAGCTTTTCAACGGCTTCTTTGAGCTCATTGTAATCCTCATTGGACAAAGGGAAGAAACCGGCATACACAAATGGCCTCACTTCTTTATAACCAGGAAGCTGCTCGACATTATCATACGCCGTACTACCGTGTACGCCGACAAGACTGACCGTATCGCCAACTTTTGCATCACGGGTTGTCTTAAGGTTGGTCACGATGTAGCCAATCTCACCGGTCTTCAATGAGTCGAAGGGGATCATGCCGGGAGTTAGCGCACCAACTTCAAGTGCAATACCTTTGGCGCTTGTGGCAAGCATCTTTATGTGTGAGCCTTTTTTTATTTCACCATCAACCACACGAACATACAGAATAACGCCGCGGTAATCGTCATAATAACTATCAAAAATAAGTGCCCGAGTCGGCTGCTGGGCTTCACCCTGCGGAGCAACGATTCGTTCCACGACTGCATCGAGTACGCCAGTCACACCCTCACCCGTCTTGGCGCTGATCTTTAAGATATCGTCTTCCGTACATCCAAGCAGGTTAATGATTTCAGCTGAAACTCTCGGAACATCCGCTGCTGGAAGATCAATCTTATTAAGTACAGGGATAATTGTGAGATCGGCGGCAAGAGCCAGATAGACGTTAGCGAGTGTCTGCGCTTGAATTCCCTGACTTGCATCAACGACAAGTACCGCTCCTTCACAGGCGGCAAGACTTCGCGATACTTCGTAGCTGAAGTCAACGTGACCCGGGGTATCGATCAGGTTCAGGTCATAGCCCTTATAGTGCATACGAACTGGCGCCAACTTGATCGTAATTCCCTTTTCGCGTTCAAGATCCATACTATCGAGCAATTGTGATTTCATATCACGTTTTTGTACCGTACCGGTCAGCTCAAGCATACGGTCGGCAAGCGTCGACTTTCCGTGGTCGATATGAGCAATGATACAAAAGTTTCGAATAGTTGTTTGGTTCATAGGTAGTTACGCCTGATTATATCAGTTTGAATGAGCACGCCCAAACAGCAGCGATTTGACACGATCGACAATCGGGCCGGACTCACGGAGCTTAAGCATCCGACTGAACCACACATAGGACACGCAGCTAACCACGACGATGGTTGCAAACTTAGGGAATGTCGCGAGGAAGCTTTGATCTGAGGCACCGAGCTGAAACAGCTGAACCATGATATAACTCACGATTCCCATAAAAGCGGTGGCACTCGCCATGCGCGAAATGGCATGGAGAAAGTCGAGATTGAATAGTCCCTTAATACGTCGGGACATGACGTAGAATAATGTCAGGACCTCGAGACAAGCGACGATCGACTGCGCCCAGGCGAGTCCGTAGGCTCCCATGTTGAGGATTAACGTAAACCAGATCGCGAGGCCAATGTTTAAGCTAATGGCAACGATTGAGATGTAGAGGGGTGTTTTTGTATCTTGCTGGGCATAAAAACTTCGTGCCGCAATGTGATAGATCGAACGGAACAAAATAGCCACGACGAGTGCGCCCAGAAGTCCTGCCATGAGCGTATCTCCACCATTCTTAATGAAGTTAACCAGGTAGCCACGAGTGAAGTATGTAATGGTTGCAACGGGTAGCGCAAGCCATATGATCACTCGCAGAATAGATTGTAACTCACTCCTAAATAAATCGGGGCGACCTTCGGCAAGGCGTTCGCTCATCTTTGGAAACGCTGCGGTGCTGATAGCTACCCCGATAAGGTTAATCGGTAGCATATGAAGCGTGGATGCTTGCTGATAGGCACGAACTGTTCCGGCTACCATACGCGAGGCAATGTTAATTTCAACAATACTGTTTAAATAATCGGCACCCTGGTCAAGTGAACGAGGAGGCAAGAGGCGTAGTACTTCACGAAAGCCCTTATTTTTCCAATAAATCTTAAACCGATAATCAAAACCAAGACCCATAAGTCCTATCGAGCTTACGAGCAGCTGGAGAATCGAGCCAAGGACGACACCAAGTGCCACGCCCATAATACCGCCTTCAAATATTTGCCAGCCAAAAATATTAATACCGCCAGTAAAGAAGACGGTTCCAATAATAATACCGATGTTATAGATCGTCGGCGCCAGAGCGTAAAACGTAAACCTTCCGACCGCCTGTTGCATGCTCGCAATAACCGTTGCGACCGCGAACAAGAATGGATTCACGGCAATAACGCGCATCATGCTAATAGCCAGACTTCGACCCGACTCATCAAGTCCCGGCCCTACGACATATCGGACTAACGGCTCGGCAAAAATAATAATGAGTATGCTCGCAACGAGCGTAACCAGCGCCATGAAGTTGACCATGCTGGTTGAAAGTTCCCAAGCGGATTTTTTGTTGCCACTTGCCAGACGCTGATTAAAAACGGGTATGAACGTGACACTCAGCGCACCCGAGACAAGGATGAAGAACATGAAGTCAGGGATAGTAAACGCAACCGTATACGCGTCAATACCGAGGGGATACGTGTCAAAGTAGTATCCGTTTAAAAGGCGGTCACGAAAGAACCCAAGTCCACTCGACATAAGAGTCGACCCAGCAAGCAGCGCGGCTGCCAGCTGAATCGTTAACTTCATATTTGCTCTTGCAACAGCGCTTCTTACTCGACCCATATGGCTCTTTGCCTAAAGCTTTGTTAGTAAAGCTTGGCCTCCGCAGGGAGCGTAGCATCTTTTAGAAGCTCCTTTACCGTGCCTTCTTCAACCGTTTCATCTTCAAGTAATGCATTAGCTAGCTTATCAAGACTTGCTCGGTTATGCGTAATGACCGTCTCGGCACGCTTCGCTGCTTCACGCATAAGTACTTCGACTTCTTTGTCGATCTCTCGCGCCGTGTCGTCACTGTATGGACGTTCGTGAGTCATACGGTCGAACATCATTCCACCATTGTCTTCATGGAAGACCTGGTCACGAAGTTTCGTGCCCATACCTTGTTCGATAATCATATCGCGGGCAATTTCAGTTGCTTTGCGAAGATCCGAACCGGCACCTGTCGTAATACCATCAGGACCATACATGATTTTCTCAGCGACACGACCACCAAGGGCACGCGCAAGGATATCCTTGAACTCATAGACGTTTGTGTAGCTACGGTCTTCTGGTGGCAAGAACCATGTTACGCCGCCAGTACCGCCACGAGGGATGATCGTTACCTTGTGAACAGGGTCGCTATCAGGCAGGATATGTCCGACAAGCGCGTGACCAGCTTCATGGTAAGCAGTCATCTTCTTCTCTTTTTCGTTCATAACTTTTGTTTTGCGCTCTGGACCAATCGCAACTTTTTCAAATGCTTCGGTCAAATCAGCGTTACTAATCTTTTTAGCATTTCGACGGGCAGCTACGATAGCAGCCTCATTAGCCATGTTGGCGAGATCAGCACCACTCGAACCGGCCGTTTTCGCCGCAAGCGCATCAAGGTTAACAGATTCATCAGTTGGCTTGTTCTTAAAGTGAACCTTCAAGATTGATTCACGATCACGACGTTCAGGCAGCATAATGTTCGTACGACGGTCGAAACGACCTGGTCGCAAAAGTGCAGGGTCAAGTACGTCAGCACGGTTAGTTGCAGCTAGAACAATAACGTTTGTTCCAGTTTCAAAACCATCCATCTCAACCAAAATCTGGTTCAGCGTTTGCTCACGTTCGTCGTGACCGCCGCCCATACCTGAGCCACGCTTACGACCAACAGCATCAATTTCGTCAATGAAGATGATGGCTGGTGCATTCTTCTTTGCCTTAGCAAAGAGGTCACGTACACGTGAGGCACCAACACCGACAAACATTTCTACGAATTCAGAACCTGAGATCGAGAAGAAAGGAACGTTTGCCTCACCAGCCACGGCACGTGCGAGCATCGTTTTACCAGTGCCTGGGTTACCGACAAGAAGGACACCTTTTGGAATCTTAGCTCCAAGTGTTTCATACTTCTTAGGATGCTTGAGGAAATCAACGACTTCTTCAAGGTCCTGCTTAGCAGAGTCATTACCCGCAATGTCAGCGAACACGACTTTTTCTTTATCAATACCGTAAAGTTTAGCCTTCGACTTACCAAAGCCCATCGCTTGGTTGTTTTGACCCTGGGCCTGGCGCATCATAAACATGAAGAAGCCAGCGATTAATAGAACAGGAACGATAATGATCGCCAAATTCCAAACCGTGTTTCCCATCTCTGAAGGCGCTGCAACAGCTACTTCAGTTTTGTTTTGCTCAAGACCTTGTTCGTAAATACTACTGCTGCCTTCTTTGACAGACTTTTCAGTCGGCTTCTCTTGACCCTTTGGAGTTACCTTGACGTCATTACCTTGGATCTCTAGCTTGGAAATTTTACCAGCATTAGCTCGTGAGATTACATCAGATATTGATACGTCTTTGAGGCTGCTCTGGGGTGAAAGTACGGCAATGATTGCCAATACTACGAATACGAGGATCGCCCAAAAAAGACTGATTCGAATCAGATTGCTCATCTTCTTTTTCGGTGGTTGTTTTGTTGCCATAAAAAATCGGTTGTACCTTTCTGGTCACAGTTCATGTAAGAAATTTTTGCTCTAACTAATAATAACATTTTTCAAGGTGTTTCGACAATAAAAGTACGCGTTGTAAACTGAAGACTTACTTGTTCACCAACTTCGTATCGCGTATTGGGCCGAGCTGTCTTAATAGCGATAAGGGCTCGTTCCGCTTGTGGACGCGTTGGGCTCGTTCCGCCGGCAGCCTGCAAGGCCGCACGCAAAAGTTCACAGGCCAGTTTCGGCTCAAGCTGCGTGAACAGATAGCGTGAATACTCGCCCTCACTTTGGATAAACGCATCGATCTCTTTACTGATGGCGGTTTTTAGCGCGATCTGTTTTTGTCGTAATGCACGTATCGTCCGCTTATCACCGGATGATATTTTTTCAGTTATCACCCGGCGGAGGCGATTTCGTAAGTAGCGGTTACTCACATTAGTACTGTCCTCTACCCACTCAAGGCGGTTAGCTAGTGCGTAGTCACGGATCCCTTGCTTCGTATGACGAAGCAAGGGACGGGAGACGTCAGAGGCATTGAGCACTGCGAGACCTCGCCAACCAGTACCACGCATCGTATTGATGGCAATCGTCTCAACAATATCATCCCCGTGGTGAGCGGTGACAATCGTCGCCTCATGATCATGAGCGGCCTTGCGAAGAAATGCATAGCGACGATTGCGAGCCACTTCCTCACTCGCCGAGGTGCCCAATTCTTCTCGAGTCGCTACGAAGGGAAGTCCGTACTTCTTAGCAAGCCCTTCGACGAATCGACTGTCCGCCGCAGAATCTTCTCTGATACCGTGATCAAAATGAGCCACGATAAGTTCATGGCCGCCCGCCTGTACAAGCATATCGAGCAAGACAACTGAATCAATACCCCCACTAACAGCAATGATACATCGCATAACTGGCTAGCCCCATCTTTTAGAAACGTAAACACCGAGCCAAATACCAAAGAAGCCACCAAGGAGACCGCCTAAGAGACCCCAGCCATCAAGGAGCTCCTTGTCACCAAACAACATGGGTACATAACCCCCAAGGATTCCAAAGACTGTCGCGAAAAATAAGATTACACGTTTACTCATATAGATAGTATATGGATGAATAGTCGCCGAGGCAACTAGGCTCCCGTTGGAGGTGTCTCGTTACAAAGTGCTGAGGTTATGTTTGAAACAGTATACGACCGCTTGTAATAATCGATGTTTATATCATAAGTACCACTAGCACCGCCGATAGCCGTGTGGTTACATATATAAAACTCTAGAGATGAGTGCGACACATCTGTCTCTCTAAACCCAAGTCGACGATACATCGTATCCGTCTGAGGGCTGTCGAGCATATTCCAGCCAGAGAGTACGTAACTCGTTCCATCGCTTACATACATATAGCATCCCGGGAAGCTATTAACTCCTCGAGATGTTGGGCTACTCTGAGGTAATGTCGTGCTCAAGCTCGGTACCCAGTCTGCCGTATGCGTACCAAATGAACAGTTAGCGTCCGTTCTGGCTGTCGCGGTACCCCAGTCTGGGTTCAAACTTGCAGCAGTAACCGGATACGTGCCATTGCGTGCTTTGTACGCTTCAACTGATCTTTGAACAGCGGTGATATCGCTTTTCACCTTAGTTAGGCGTGAACGAACCTGAATGCCATTATAGATTACTGCGGTTATGGCGGTCAGGATCGAGATTATAACAATAACAACGATCAGCTCGATAATCGTAAAACCTTTACCGTTTGACCGCGCCTTTTGCATATACTACTTATGCTATCACCTTGCGGTAATACGCACAACGTTAGAGATACCGCGTACTTCCAAATGGAATTTTTTGCTTTACATGGGTACCTGTTCCAAGCGTATCGGCAGCATGAATAGTCCGATCACCAAATCGCTTATTGATACTATCAATCACTTCCGTGACTTGTTGTTCGCGCGCCAGACTATCGCCAAATAGACTAAGCTGATCATCGACTCCATCATTGAGCTCATAGCAGCTGATCCCAATTTCGTAAATGCCAGCCGGCACACCCGCAAATAACATTGAAGCCTGAGCGTAGATGGCACCATTGCTAAAAAACGGCAGCTCACACATGTGCCGAGCATGCCAGTAGCCGCGTTCGGTGGTTTTGGCATATACCAGCACCCCACGAGCCTGTTTGCCTTGGGAGCGTAACTTAGCCCCAACCGATTCGCATAAATGATGCAGCCGCTGGAGTATCAGGGCATGCGGTAAGTTTTTCGCCTCCAACACATACTGCCGACCAACTGTCTTTAGGTCGTGCGTTACGTCGTCGACCTCATGGCCGCGTAGCCGTTGGTGCCACTGCTCACCGAGGATGCTTTTAAACACCATCGTATGCAATGTATGAGCATCTGTATCTAGAAAATCGATAGGTGTATAAATACCCACAGCATTAAGACGATGTTCATTATGTTTAGCTATACCCGTTAAGTCGGTTAGTTTGAGACCAGTCAGTACTTGACGCAAATTAGTATGATCAATGATATCAAGGCCATCGGGTTTATGAAGACTAGCTGCCGTTTTGGCGAGGAACCGATTGGTACTAATGCCCACATTGCAACGCATTGCCCGTCCGATTTCTTGTCTTAGACGCAATTTCATTTCATGACCAACGTCGACCAAGTCACGATCACGAATAATGTCGGTTGTGACATGGAAATCAATTACCCCCTCGTCAATGCTTTTCATCGTAATGTGCGGCGAGTAACGCTTCATAATGCTCATCATCTTATGGTACACATACCGATATTTTGCCGGATCGCTTTCAAGCGTGACGAGACCAGGAACCAGTCTCTTTGCATCCTTTACTCGCATGCCCACCTTCACGCCGAATGCTTTTGCCTCATAGCTTGCCGTTACGATTGACGTACTCTCCGTTCGGCGATTCACAATCGCTACCGGCCTATCGCGTAACATCGGCCTTGCCTGCTGTTCTACTGTTGCAAAACAAGAGTTGAGGTCAATATGCATGATCAGAGGCCGTTCTGCATTATAGTACTCAATCATAATGGTCCGCCTCACGAGTCAGGTGCCATGTCAGTCGTTCGGTGTCAAATTCCAAACGATAGTCTGCCCCACCATCAGTTACGTCAAATACGTGGATTGTCCGCATTCCCTTAGTGCTGGGGTGACGCAAGCCTATCTCGCTCACACTCACTTCTCTTCCGCTTGCTCGGCGAAAACACAGTGGCTTACAGGGGTTTAGTCCTTCGCCAAAACTCGCTAATACCTCTACTCGCTCGTTCAAAAAAGTTTCATCATTCATCGTCAAAAATCCTCAAAAAATAATTAGTTGAGAAACGATCTTTTAGTTGTATCGCCCGTTTTCCTTGCCCGTTTCTAGCATGGAATCCGAAGACGATGAATGATCCAGTTGCGAGGGACGCTTTGCTTTATAAAAAGCTAGTGTGTATCGCTTGGAAGTACTTACTATTATACGCTGTAGAATACACACCTGGCAAATCACTTCAACTTTCACTCTTATCATGGGAGTTCATCAGCATAGCGAAGTAGCTATGGAGTCGAATACGGAAGAGGAGCCAGGCAGGTGACGGCGGGACTTCCCGCCGTCACCTGCTGGAACTCAGGACGTCTTCTTGAAGTGCTGGTGAGCCATGAGGCCGGCTTCACGAAGCGCCTTTAGGACATCTGGCCGTAGGCGCTCCCTCCGCAAACTCTTCTCCCAGGCTCTCTGGGCAGCCGTCGCCTTGCGGCTCGGGTCATGCCGCTTCGCTTCAGCCTCTGCCTGGACCTCTTTGAGTCTGCGAACGAGATCATCGACGTGACGGCCTAATGGCGGCTGTCCATCATGAAACAAGACCAGCGCCGCGTTGCCGAGCGCTCTTGCCAGGAGAGGAACCATGCCGCTCCGCTGCGTATTGGTAATCCAAGATTTCACCAGCGGCTCGGCAAGACCTCGTACATCTCCTTCCCCCAGTTGGCTAAGATACCCCACGAGATAGTCGATGTGCTGACCTGGGGTGTTCTCGGGATTGACCTTGATCGGCGGCAAGTTAGCCACTGCAATTCCCCTCTTCCGTGAAGTCCTCATTGGCGAGAACCGTAATCACTTTAGCATATTCCCCGCAAGGTCTAATAGTCACTACCTTCAACCTCGAACCTTCTATTCAAGCCCACAGGTGGTGCACCAGCATTTAACCGTAGCTGGCATGGATGAACTTCATCCACGGTGGTACGTATGTCATCTCCTCCTTGAAGCCGACAATGGTGGGTTAAGACCGTTCAACCAGTCCATGAGCAAGGCGCACATGTCCGTGTTCAGGCCTTTTGTCTCAGCGAAGAAACGGGAGCTTCCCCTCATCATACGGAGTTGTGCGCCGTACGTCTGGAGCGAGTTGCGCGTCACGACGAGCTTGTTCGTCTCGTCGAATGATCCGAACGAGCTCCTTCTTACACGCCTCCCTCTTTCGTCTCTGACCTGCAGGATTCTGGTTCGAGTTGCACCGCCTGGACGGGTCACGAGATGCATCCAGAGAGCCCTGAGGTCTTCATGGTGCAGTCGCAGGCCCAGGTCGGAGTACCTGGTCAGGCTGTCGAATCCCAGTATATCTGATGACATGATCACTCCTTAAACAGTGCCGACGGACCATCTCTTTTATATCCTATAAACCACGGGTAGTCAAAAAAGCCTTTGTTACTTAACGATAAGACCGAGCTCATGGGCTAAATAGGGCGCGGCCGTTACAAGCTGCAGATCGTCGATAATCGCGCCTTTGAGCGAGCGCCATCCGATAAGTTCGTTTAGCTGTGATCCACGTAGATCCACCTGCTTGCACTTTGCTTGTTCGAACACGGTCCGCTCAAGCGTACAGGATTGAAACGTAACGTCGTAAAGAGTTGCGCCTAGAAGATCGGTTTCGGTCAGGGTGCAATCAATGAATGCCACCCGGCGCAGATCGGCAAATCGGAAGTTGGCCACATCAAGTTTGCAACTCGTGAAAGTTACGTCATGCAGATCTGTCTTATTAAAATCAACACCTGTCATCCGACAACCGGTAAACGTCGCTCGATTTATTGCTCCTCTCGCCATTAAAGCGGCTGAGAAATCACACTGCTTAGCAGCCAAGTCACGGACACTAATCCGTTCAAAGTGCGCGGCGGTAAAGGTTACCTTGTCTAGCATCACACTGCTGACTTCAAGTGATGTCACTGGCTGATTAGTTGCATCAATATCCGTAAGTCGAATGTCCTCTAAGTCACCCGAGAGTAAATCATCGAGTGAACCATCTTCAAGAACTGTTGCGATTCGCGGAGCACTTATCTTCATTTCACCAGTATACCACTGGAAAAACATCCCCATCTTTGGTACAATCAACCAAGGTAAATGGCAGCATAGCTCAGTTGGTTAGAGCGTAGGACTCATAAGCCTAAGGTCACAGGTTCGAACCCTGTTGCTGCTACCATGAAAATCCCCTCATCGAAAGATGGGGGTATTTTCATGGTAGAAAAGGATGACGCTCAACTTTAACAAATATATGACAAGTTACAGAAATGTCTACTTATCAGAATTGCGACGTGCGATTTCATCTCCATATGCCTGGTCTTGAAGAGCAGAGTGTTTCAGAGCGCTCATGAACAAGCCTTTTTTTACTTGAGCAGATACGTCTTTTGCGCCGTTCTCGATGTCGTACGCTTCTCGCTCTGCCTTCAGATATTGACGTTCCGCTTCCTTGTGAATGTCATCCAACCCATAGTACTTATCATTTAAGCGGACGGGGACATTCGGTTCCGAATCTTCATCTGGAACATGAAAGTCTAAAACACGACCAAACTTTGCAACGAGTGGGCGCATAGCTTCAGGTACTGCGCTCTCTTCAGAATCCGTTAAATCATAGATAGAGATCAGCGGATTGTGGTCTCTCCACATTAACCTTTTTGATTTCAACTCAGGAGGAATCACAACATCGCTCTGCTCGCCATTCATTAAAAACCTGTAAGCAGTTGACGGCACGTCATGATCTGTCTTAGCAGCGATCATCACCACTTCTCCGCTCTCATTTATATACGATGACGTCTTTCCGTAGCCTTCTTCTTTCCATAGTGCTTCGGTACTCTTATTTGCATCTTCAAGCTCATCAAGACCTTGCGGTAGTTCGCCACGCATAATACGTCCAGTCAAATCGGCAAGCATGCGAAGGTGCTCTTTGTCCTCAAGCTCTTCTCTGTCATTATCAAGTTCTTCATTGTTTGTTTCTGTAACGTTTTCCATTTGCTTATATTAACATACTTATGCTTTAAACGCAAGTATGGCACAGCACTATACGCTCGAACCCTACCCCTGAACTCCTACTTATTGCGAGTTTTTAGAATGTTCCACTATGTCACTTATTACAATCAGTTCGTGAAGGATTAAGCCCCACTTCGAATCGGTCACTCTTACCAAGGAAAATATTTCTGCCCCTAGCGGAATATCTTTAGACTTATTTCATGACGTATAAAGGATAGATCGCAACGTGTTTCTATGTTAAATTTATTAAAAAGGACTGGCAAAATAAATATGACATCTCAAAAAATAAAACAGCCTCAAAAACGATCATCTAAGAAACAATCCGGTTTTTGGAATAGGCATCGACGGCTTTGTAAATGGCTCCTGGGTATATTTGGTACTACCCTTTTACTTATCCTGGCAGTCTACATTGCTTTCCAGATAAGCCCTTGGCCTAACGCACTTCTCATTCGTCAGGGATTCGACAAAGGAAGCCTCAAGACTTCTCAGGCGCTTGAAAAATATACTCCGAATACTGTTACTCAAATAGAGAATCAACAGTATCGAGCGAACGATAAAGATGCTCGTATTGATGTTTTCTACCCAGATAAGACCACAGTTCCGCTGCCTACGATCGTATGGGTACACGGCGGAGCGTGGGTATCTGGTGATAAGGATGACGTCGATAATTACATGAAGATTCTCGCATCCCATGGGTTTACAACCGTCAGCGTGAACTATACCATTGCGCCCGAAAAACAATACCCAACACCAATTACACAGCTCAATGACGCTTTGGGCTACTTACAACGAAACGCTAAACGACTCAATGTTGACGACTCACGTTTCATGCTAGGGGGTGACTCAGCAGGTTCGCAAATTGTAGCCCAAATGGCGAACATCATAACGAGTCAGGCCTATGCTAAAGAAATAGATATTCATCCGCAGCTGACAGCAGACAAACTCAAAGGATTACTTCTAAACTGTGGCGCATACGATCTTGCGCTGCCTGATTACAACGGAGAATTCGGCAAACTTCTCCATACGGTACTATGGGCGTATTCTGGAGATAAAGATTTTCTTAATGATCCAAAACTCAAAACTGCATCCGTCGTTAACTACCTTACGCCTGCCTTTCCTCCTTCCTTTATTACGGCCGGTAACGTTGATCCATTATTAGCACAATCGACAGAACTTGCACAAAAGCTAGAAGCACTCAGAGTGCCTACATCAACTCTCTTCTATCCAGCTAATCACCGGCCAGAACTCAATCACGAGTATCAATTCAATCTTGACACAAGCGACGGACAACAGGCACTGAAGCAAATGGTAGACTTTGCCAAACAGCACACTCAGTAAAGTCTGTTCGTTTTCTAATCAATGGTTAGGCTCTAAAGATAAGATAGAAATCGAGTTGGTGGTAAAAGGAGATCCCCGTGGCACAGCATGCCACGGGGACGATCCGTTGGTCAGACGAGCGCGGTGACAGGTTATTCCATCACCACCCAGAACCTCCTATCCTCGAAGTCCCCGCCGCCGTGGTTGAAGAGCATGTCGTTGCTGGTCAGGCGCTTCATGGAGACCAGCATCAGCCTGAACTGAGACGCGAGATCGGGTGAGAAGAGGGGAGGAATCTCAACCCCCAGCTTTTCCAGCTCAGCAGCAACACGCACGTAGACACACACGCCGTTGAGAGGCGCAGCCTCTCGGACAGCCTTCCCGCGGATGCGGGCCCTGGCGCCACGACGTGCGACTGCTCGCAGCGCCTCGAGCACCAGCATGTCCATTTCTTCGTCCGTCATGCGTTTGGGCATCTAACCGGCCTTCCGTTCGGAATGGTGTGCGGATCGTTATATATTGTAATATATAATTTATACATTACAATACCCTCAAATGCATGTTCGACACAGGCTGAACCCATGGCTAGTTTCTATGTTACTCGCGTACCGATCTGGTTACCCTCCATGGCTTTTTTTAATGCCCCCTGTTCCATGCCTGAAATAAGATAGACGCTGTCGGCAAGTTCTGCCGCCTTACGAGCACTTTTAACCTTGCCTTCAATGCCACCCGTCACGTCTTTTGTGTCGCTTTGGTAGGTAAATACCAGCTGATCCTTTTCAAGTACCGGGATGGTCTTACGATCCTCATCCCATACGCCATCAGAGTCCATACAGTAAATGACAATGATCTCTTCATAGAGTTCACGTAGGTCTTCGAGACATATTTGCAGTATCTTTTCGGTCGACATGATAGTGAGGCCGCGTACGGAATCGAGTGCTACATCGCCGTGCACCATAGGAATACAGCCGGAAGCTAGCAGCTGCCGTAGTGGCTGTAGAAACGAGGAAGTGACCGCTCCGTCGCTGGCCATCAAAAAAGCTGAAGGAGAGATAGAGAAGGCTGGGATGCCCCTCTCGGTAAGCTGATCGACTACCATTTCATTGAGTTTCCGTACGTTGTTATGGATAACACACATACCGTAAAACTGCTCGGCTGGTTCGATGTTTTTCTTGAGCATATACCTGAGTGCTTGCATATGGCCAAACGAACCAGCTCCTGTGCCGATAATTAAATCAGCATCTGGAAGAGCCTGTTTGACTTCCTTCACCTGCTCCGCGCACCGTGCGATTATGTCTGGTCTTGCCGTATCCTCTTTTTCTTTATCGCTAATAAGACTGCCGCCGAACTTAATCAAAACAAGTTGCTTCTTCATCTCTTTATAGTAACAGCCTATGTATAAGCGATATCCGAACCTGAGTAATAGTGACTGGTTTTGTATAGGAAAATGTCCGACATCGTCTCTGTTGTTATGCGGCGGAGTATTGACTTTTTAATATGATTATGTTATTATTGCACCCGTACGCACTTTGGACAATTCGCGGAGGCATTGCCATGTCGAGAATCATCAGGGCAGCCGTTATCGCCCTCTTCCCCGTCATCTACCTCACTCTCGTCTGGAGTATCTGCTCGGCACAAGCCGACGGCATCCAGGTCAGCTGGGGGTTCACCCGGGGATTCCTGCTGTTCGCAGGTGTGGTGTGCTTCGGCGCAACCATCCTGCTCACCTCGTTCCTCAACCTTCCCGCCTCGCTGCCCCTGATGGCCGAGGAGAAGGTGGAAGACAAGGCGATCGTCACGCACGACCACCACGTCACCGTGGACATGCTTCCGGCCTACCCGCGCGAGCCGCTCCTGCAGCCCGACGAGCAGCGACTGCTCATCAAGGTCGCGGCCGTCACTGTGGTCGCCAGCCTGGTCGTGTTCCAGCTCTTCAAGCGCTGGAACAAGAAGGGGTAACCCTTCGTTCAGGTGTTGTACGTCTCCCTCGAGGATTAAAAAACTTTACCGTCGCATTCAAAAGACGCAGACGTAAAGCCTCGGGGGAGAGATCTTCCCCTTTTTGTATATAGTCCTCACGAGGGCTTTTTTTATTTGCATTCACATAGTGATGCATTAATTACAATGTAACCAACCGAAGCCCTTCAGCACTAAGGAGATTCTTAGGTGGGTCGTGCGCGTCCTATTGTACGAGAACGGGCTTACTTCAGCATTCTCTCATAATAGGTCGATACCATTAGGACTGCAGCTGAAGAATATGTCGAGAAGATAGACCTATAGCGCAGCGGCGTTTAAACCAAAGAAGGTGTACGACACGATTTGATAACACAGTTCGCACAATGTACGTAGTAAACAAAGGGAGCTTTATTATGCTAACCAAAAAATCACTACTAATCTCAGGTGCAGTTGCCACAATAGGAATCTCCGGAGTAGCCGGATTGAACACTGCATTTGCTTATCAGAACCCTAACAATAACGATCTCGTTAATAAAATTGCACAAAAATTTAACCTTACTCCGGAGCAGGTACAAGCCGTGTTCGATGAGTATAAATCGGACAAAGAGGAAGCTAAGGTAGGTCAATACCTGCAAAAGCTCGTTGACAGCAACAAGATCACGGTTGAACAAAAGGCCTTGATCGAAACCAAGCTAGCAACTGTCCGGGCTGACATGAAGGCTGAGAAAGACTCGCTGAATGTGTGGGCTCAGACGCAAGGTATTGATGTTTCATACCTGCATAACTACAATCTTCAAGATTTAGTTACGAGCGGAAAGATCACTGCTGAACAAAAGACAGCCATTGAAGCTAAGCGGGCTGAGTTGCAACAAAAGCATGAAGCGGCTCGAACCGAACTAACGCAATGGGCTAAGGATAATAATATTAATCCTGAGTACCTCATGATGCATAATGGCTATTTCAACAGCATGCATGACCACGGTTACAAAAAAGACGATACTAAATAACGATTGTAGACATGAAGAGGCCGCCCGCGCGGCCTCTTTCGCTATTTGGATACGCTCCCTATACGTGAGATAATGACAGAATCATGCAAGAATATATTGAAATCCGTGGAGCACGCGAAAACAACCTCAAAGACGTCACCGTGCGTATTCCTAAACGCAAAATAACTATTTTTACCGGTGTCTCCGGTTCGGGTAAATCATCCCTCGTGTTTGATACCGTAGCCGCCGAAGCGCAGCGTCTGCTTAACGAAAACTTCAGTATGTTCGTGCAGAACTTCTTGCCTCATATTTCCCAGCCCCAGGCCGAAGAAATTAAGAA
The DNA here is from genome assembly GCA_030445245.1 of Candidatus Saccharimonadota bacterium. GTDB lineage: Bacteria > Patescibacteriota > Saccharimonadia > Saccharimonadales > Saccharimonadaceae > RYN-404. The sequence goes on from JAUCSD010000001.1 coordinate 865,862, forward strand.
TCTGAGTATGGCGGTTATCGTTGACCAGAAAAAACTCGGCGGTGGCTCGCATTCGACGGTTGGAACCGTAACGGACATTTCTACTGCGCTGCGACTATTGTTCTCTCGCATCGGCAAGCCATCGATTGGTTATGCTAACCTGTTCTCATTCAACGACCCTCAAGGCATGTGCCCAGAGTGTAACGGTATGGGTCGCAAGATGAGCATCGACTATGAGGCAGCTTTTGATATGAACAAATCACTCAGCGGAGGAGCAATTGTCCTACCTGATTACGCAGCCGATGGTTGGTATCAGCGAATTGTCCTCGCTTCGGGTTTGTTTGATAATAACAAAAAGCTGAAAGACTTCACCAAGGCCGAACTTGAGACACTGTATCACTCCAAGCCCGTTAAAGTGGATCTTGGCGGTGGCATGAAGTTGAATTTCGAAGGCGTTGTCGATAAGTTTGATCGCAAGTATATCCTAAGAGATCTCAAAACGATGTCCGAGCGAACCCAAAAAGCCGTGGCTCCTTTTATTACACTTGGTCCCTGCCCGCTTTGTCATGGAGCACGCATTAGCCAACAGGCACTCGCCTGCAAAATAAGTGGCTACAATGTCGCTGAGCTTGCCGGCATCCAAGTCGATAAATTGATTGACGTGATTAAAGAAATCGATGATCCGGCGGCAAGCTCGCTTATTAAGCTCCTTAGCGAACGGCTATCTAACTTAGTTGAGATTGGTCTTGGCTACTTGAGCCTTGATCGTGTTACCGATACACTTTCAGGTGGCGAGTCACAGCGCGTTAAAATGGTAAAGCATCTTAACGGTAGCCTCGTTGACGTGATGTATATCTTCGATGAACCAAGCGTCGGCCTGCATCCACGCGATGTCCACCGTCTCAACGAACTGCTCAAGAAGCTACGTGATCGCGGTAATACGGTCATTGTCGTCGAACACGACCCAGATGTTATCAAGGCTGCTGACCATGTTATCGATATCGGCCCATTCGCTGGTACGCGTGGCGGTGAAGTGGTATTTGAGGGAAGTTACGAGGGACTCCTCAAAGCAGACACTCTTACGGGTAATCACTTAAAAGACCAGTTGCCTATTAAGAGCGAATTCCGTAAACCAACTGGCAAGCTTTCTATCGTTGATGCACATGTTAACAACCTCCAGCACGTCAATGTCGACATCCCAACCGGTATCTTTACAGTTATTACCGGCGTGGCCGGATCAGGCAAAAGCTCCCTCATCAACCAGGTATTCCTTCGTCAACACCCCGATGCGATTGTCGTTAATCAATCACCTGTTGGCACCTCTTCACGCTCAAACCCCGCTACCTATACCGGCATCATGGATGTTATTCGTAAGGCCTTTGCCACGGCTAATAAAGTTGATGCTGGTTTGTTTAGCTTCAACTCCAAGGGAGCATGCGAAAATTGTAAGGGCGCTGGCGTGCTCACGACCAATCTTGGTTTTTTAGACGATGCCAAAACAGTCTGTGACGTATGTGAAGGCCACCGTTTCAAAGAAGAAGTACTTGCCTACAAATATAATGGCAAGTCAATTTCAGAAGCACTGCAGCTGACCGTTGCTCAGGCAATTGAATTTTTTGATCTTAAAGAGATTGCCCAGAAGCTCCAAGCAATGAGCGATGTCAGGCTCGATTATCTGAGTCTTGGCCAACCACTTAGTACATTATCGGGTGGTGAATGCCAGCGTATCAAACTCGCAAGTGAATTGCATAAAAAAGGCAGTGTCTACGTACTCGACGAACCGACGACCGGTCTTCACATGTCTGATATCACTCGCTTAAAGGAGCTGATCGACCGTCTCGTCGAAGGCAACAACACAATCGTTACCATCGAGCACAACCTCGACATTATCCGCAGCGCCGATTGGATTATTGATCTTGGACCCGAGGGCGGCAACAAGGGTGGTCAGGTTATGTTCGAAGGGACGCCAGCCGAACTCCTCAAAGACACAAAAACGCTCATCGCTCAGTATCTATAATTCATACGACTCATTGCGCGAGGCGGTAGTGAAGGGAAGTGGGGGAGCAGGGAAGTGACACTCACTCCCCTAGCATAATTATCGACCCGATGAATGGTTTGTTACATCCGACAACTGCTATACTGTGAGTATGTTTACTTTCGTCCGTCGTTTAGCACAAAAAGAGCTCGCGCTCTCGTGTCTTGTTATTATGACGGCTATTCTTTCTTCATCCGTTGCCTATGCTTCGCCCTTCGGACAAGGGCTGTTTGGAGCCGATGTCCCCTTTGGATCGGGGACAAGCTTATCAATTAATCTTGGCGGTAACGTTGCGCTAACGCTCGCTCCCAGTGGCGGCAACTACAGTGGTACCGGTTCTCATATCGTGACTGTTACTTCAACGGACGTAGTTGGCTATATGCTGTACGCTCATACGACAGGCAGTACAAATATGACAAGCTCGAGTTCAACGATTCCAGCCAGCAGCAATTCAACAGCCAATCCCCTAGCGGTTGGTTCATGGGGATATAACACAACGGGCTCTCCTTCAAATTTCTTAGGCATGGCTGCGACCAATTCATTGCTAAAGGATGCAAGCGGACCATACAAAAGTGGTGATCCGACAACAGTGACGTATGGTGCACTCGTTAGCAAGACACAAGATGCTGGTTCTTATTCAGTAGCTGTCACCTACACCGCCGTTGCGAAAAACCAATAATACTCTAGATCTGTTTTGCTTTGGAGCGCTTTTTAAGCAGCACCCCGATCCAGGTGATACCAAGTGGAATCGCAAGCGACCATGGAGGTACATAGAGTACGTGCTTGGATCGACTGATAGTCTGTCCATCGTCTGTTCGAAAACCATATGTCGCTGTGTAAATACCCGGCAGAATTGGCGCTTGGATCGTAGCGCCAATTAATCGAGGTGCTCCCGGAAGCAGTAAATGCGTGACTTCCTCGCCCTGTGGTTTTGCCGTCCAACCATGCAGCTGTCCGGATGCGTACGTAAAGAAGTGGGTATTGCCGGTGTTTTTTACGTCCATAGTAAATGTCATATCACCACCGAATGAAACCGGAGGGAAACTTTCTTTTAAGATCTCACTTGTCCGTCGCAACTTCCCCTCAACCGTCGCGTAGAGAACCGTCGCCGCACGGACATTGCTTACCGTGTCGCCACTATCCAAAGAAGTAGAGGCAAAAAGAGTAAAATAATGTCCACCTGGTGTGGCGTCTTTAGGAACCGCCACTGCGTATTGGACGGACCGACTTTTACCGGGCCCTAGCTCCAACTGCGTCGATTCTAATTTTACCCAGTCTTCTTTTGGAGCGGTAAATATATAGTCGTAAGTGTAATCAGCGACAGAGAATTGCTCAACCGAGAGTGTCACCGTCACTGGTTTATCCGTAATATTAGCAACAGTAAGTGATTTGCGTTCCACCTTGCCAGCCGTCACATTGACATATTCACGAATCGGACTGATAGACAGTCCCCTATTACTTGACTGCACATCCGCGTAGCTCGTCGACGAATAGATGGACACCAGCAACACAGCGATCAGTATGACGACAAACGATCGAGTGCGCTTCAGCACACGCTTAACCCTGTACTACAGGACGCTTGATAAGCTGCACTTGGATATCCGACACAACGTTCATGTAATGTTGGATTGCGAATGTCTGCGTTTCTTGATTGCGATTCTGCCACTCGGGCGTCAAGATATAAGCGTAACTAAAGTCAAAATTACATGAAATAGGATAGTGGTCAAGTTTGTTGTCGATGCGCCACTGCTCATTTAAATACAAAAAGCTTGCTTCAGAGATTGCTCGTTGGTGCGTTGGGTCCTGCCATGCACGCATACTTGAGTAGTAGGGACAGACAATACGTGCGAATCCTTTAATTGGTATGTTCGGATTTTCTGGATTAAATTCGGCAGGTTTGAGGATACGATGTATTTCATCAAAAAACTGGAAAAAAGGATCATCTCGACTATCACCGTGCGGAATATGTTCGACGAAATTTGAACATTCAATTTCGTCAACTGAATTATCTGCAAACTGCGTCCATGGAAATTCCATAAGGTTCTGCACGAAATCGGTTGAGTCGGTCTTAACGATATCAACGCCCATGAAACCTTCTGGCTTATTACCACCACAGGCGAGTGAAAGCTTCAAAGGTACTTCCTCCTGTTTCTTAGTCGTTTTAGTAGGCATAATTTATCAATCTCCTTTACCACATTATCTGATTAGCTACATCGTAATGGCCCACTCGCACACGGGAATCGCACGCAACCTTATAGCCAAGTTCGCGCGCTTTTTGGAAGAACCACAGGTCCTGAGTGAAGACCTGGACGCTGCCATCAGGATCTATTCCCTGCTTAGTCTTAAACCAGCTGCCATACTCAAACCGTTTGTCTTTGAGCATCTCCATTCGAAAGAGTGTAAAACCCATACCTAGCCCGTTGCAAGGAACAATGGCGCCGGGCTGAGGAATTTGGGGAATGAAGTTAACGGGCATAACACTAGGGTTGCCATAGCACATTGGCTGTCCGCCCTCGCCTTTTGTCCAATACAGGCCACCAACAACGTCATACTCATCAATTGCCTCGTAGAGCTTCATCAAGCCGTCGGCCGGAGGTGCGTTGTCTTCTTCAATTGTCAGCATAAATTTGAACTTACTTAGTTCAGGATTCTCGAGTATCATCTTAATGACCTGGTTGTAGGCTTCGCCAACTTCCATGCCTTCCATAAAGATCGGGCCAACTACTTTTTGGTTCATAGGTCGTATCATGCCCTGCCAACTCTGAACAATACGCGCTGGAATCATTCCACGAGTAGGGCAAACAATGATAGTCGACAAATCACGATAGGTTTTTTCTTTTTCAAGACGAGCTGTATAGTCGCTTGCATTATGAATACCTATGTTGTCTGGAATGAGGATAGAAGGTTTCGGCGGCATAGTTACCCTGATTATATACGCTCTCTACGCTATTAGCCAGGCAATCATGGCCACAGGCTGCGGAGTCGACGTGCTGAGGACCTCAACAGCCACTATATTATACTTTTGAGCACCCGGGGCAGACAGGCCGACGGTCTGTGTCCCAACGGCTCCAACGTTATTGTGATACGCCCCATATGCCGTCCATCCACCGGCAAATGTAGCATAGGTCTTCTCCAGCCCATTGCCAATTGATGGAGTAACACCGTTAACGGTGCGCCAGATGCGACTCGACCCATCAACAGCAAGCCAGTCACCGCTAAAAACAACCACCGCGCTATTTGCTTGGGTTGTCGTTAGACCAAGCGACGGTGCACCACTCGCTGATTGGGTCTTATTCGAAGCTCCAAACCCATCAGAGTTACGAAAAACTAAACAGGTAAAACCCCATTGTCGTGATGATGAGCCGTTGTTGCAAGTGAGTGTCCAGTTTGTGCCGCCCGTCGTATCGGTACCCGTCCATACATATGCTGAGCTAAATCCTGTCGTTGTGTCAGACTGTTGTAAGGTAAACGTAATACCATTACCAGCTAACCCAGACAAAACCGCGATCTCATTTTCCCCGCCGCCATACACAACCAGCCTGTCGCCAACTTGCGTTGTCACAGAAACCGACTTTGTTGACCCTGTAGTAGTGTAGCTTGACGTGCTTTGAGACGTGACAAACGTTGGGGGCGTGAATGTCGCCGCGACGACGTTCAGGCCGATCATACCCCACCAGTCGCTATTTATCGCATATGACATTGGCACGGAAGTCGCACCTGCGGCGGTAGACTGTGCGACATTGGCTGCCCCATACGTAGAACTGAAGTTATTCAACCAGCAATTTGTCTGCCCTGAACTTGTCACTCCGTTTCCACAAGCAACAGCATCGACAACCATATCACCAACATTACTTGGTACGGAGAGACTTGCCGAGACACCATTGCCAAAGTTAGTCGTCACACCTGAGACTGGCGCGCTTTGATTAACACCGACGAAACTCACTGAGCCACCGATAAGATCTCCCGATACATTACAAGATATTGCCACGGTATTAGCCCCAGTGGCCGGAGCAACGAGATAGAAGAGCTCGACGTATCCATCGGTCTGGTTATTGGCGTGCACTTTCCCGGCAGACACCATAGGGACGCTATTATACGTCGCGGTCGTTATGACACTACTATCAGAACCACCAAACCCTAATCCAACAACGAGTAAACGGTTGCTCCCACTACAGGTATGACTCCATGAAAGGCTCGTCGCGATGGCAGCCGTTCCAGCCGAACTAGGACCTACGGCGTCAAATACTACTGCCATGGCTAAGAGACCTTCCTATAAAACGTAACCTTTGTACCGCTCATTAGATTCCCTTGCAGAATGTGTTTAGTATGTCGCATTGTAGATAACATTATAAAAATTGGCGCGCTGCACGTTCGAAGCGCTCGTATTATTAATCTGCGATCCAACAATCGTCGTCGGTCCAGCGGATGTTAGAGCCGTATAGATTCCCTGGAAAAGCATGGCATCACGAGCGACGGTCGTGTTACCTCCGATAGGCGTCAGAACGGCATTCGTCGCGCCACTCGCCACCCGATCATTGCCGTATATCGTAAAGGCGGCACTTGTGTACGTTGTTGCACTTGAGAGGACTGCTCCAACCCAGTATTCACCAGGTGTCATGTTAACGTTCATCGGAACGGTCATCTGACGCATTGACTGTACGGAACTGTTAGCCGTTGTACTCGCCGAATGGGACCATTGGAACCCGTTATTGGCGCTACCGGATGATGCGAGGGAGAGCGTTGAGCCGTTTAGGGTATATATCCCCATCCATAGGGATATATTCGCTGATGCTACAGTCGCCGATGTATTCGTCGCCGCAGAGAGTGATCCACCTATCTTCATAGCCGATCCAGACACGTTGAATGGCACATACATATGATTGAGCGAGAGTGATCCCGCTACTACGGTGTTAAGTGACGTAAAGAGACCCTCCATATATTCAAATCGAGAGAGCGTACCACCGGCGCCACCGCCACCTGCGCCTGCAATTGTAATCGTGTTACCACCGGCGCCAGTTGCCTGGCTTAAAGTGATATTGTTACCACCGGCAAAGACCACTTGATTTGACGCGGTACCACTTGTACCGCTCGTATTGCCGAGGTTGCTCATGCCAGCGGAAAAGGCAGGTGCACCAATACTAATCGTCGCTCCGTTGGACGAGATGCTCAGTGCGCCCGTCGCCGAGAGACTTGAAGTCTGAGGAACAGAAAGATTAAATGACTGGCCTGTCGTTGAAGCGATCGTTAACGCACCACTGGCGATAAGATTAACTGTTCCGCTTGATAATGTGGTTTGTGAGTTCGCAAGTGCAATACCACCGCCACCACCGCCTGCGCCCGCCGAGATCGTCACGGCATTACCATTCTGGCTAAGGGTTATGTTATTGCCACCCGCAAGCATCAACGTACCCGAGCTAATCTGTGCCATAACACCGCTTGTATTGCCAGCAAGAGACATGTTGTGGAGGTTCTGAGTTTGAACCGTTTGGTTAGCCGCTGAAATAGTCATCGTTCCAGATACACCATTAATCGATTGGTTCAACGTAATGTTGTTGCCACCGGCAAATGCATACCGAACAGCAGATCCGCTAACCACACCACTTATACCAGCTGTATTGCCGAGGTTGCTCATGCCAAATGTCTGAGAGCCACCGCCTGCTGCAGCGCCGCTAATGGTGATCGCATTGCCGTTTTGGCTCAATGTGACGTTATTGCCACCCACAAGGGTCATTGTACCCGAGGACACCAAAGCACCAGCGCCGGCTGTGTTACCGCCGATAGTCGCATTGATGCGGCCGCCGTTCATTGGAGGAATATATGTCATGTCTTGCTCATATTATATACCACGTGCTTCCATCAGAAACGACAGTGAGCGACGTGTACCGCAAATCGAGTGAAACGCTCGCCTGTCCATCAATCGTGTCTGCCCCGGAACCTGCTATCGCGCAGGTGTTAGCCGATCCATCAATACGCTTAACATAGAATCGATATCCTGCATTTGCTGAAGCTACCGGCAGGGTAATGGTGACGTTGCCGCTCGTCGCGTTAGCAAAAATAACGACATCAGTACCTGTGATCGTATAATTACTGGTTTTGGTACTCGTGGCGAACGTGACGTCGTCCCAGCTTGGCAGCCCACTGTTCACTTTCATCGTCTTGCCAGTTGCGCCGATGCCTAGACGGACGAAGTTGCCAGATGAATCACGGTAGTAGAGATCGCCTGTCGCTCCTGAGGCATCATCATAAAGAGCAACCTTCTTACGCACGGCTCCTGTGGTGATAGTGAAGTAGAGACTATCTGTGTTGAATTCAACTGCTCCAGCCTCAGCTGTGCTGAGTAATGTACCCGAGGTAAGCTTCAACGGGGCCGTCCCTGCCGTTGCCGTTCCTGCGCGTATCGTTACTGCCTTGTGGCCACCGTTAACAGCATTGTCGGTGTCGTCATTGTAATGCTCCTTCATGAGGAATTGACGAATGATATCACCCCATAAACCATCGTCACTATTTACAATCGGGAGTCTTTGTTGGACCATGAGCTATGCTCCAAACTTTCTTGAACCAAACCCATGAGAGTTATCGGGCTGAGATTCAGCCACCTTTGGTGTTTCGGCTGTTTTTGCGAAGTGGGTGAGCAACGAGATCAAATTGCTAAAACCAAACAGTACGACAAGGGAACCTCCTAAGAATTGGAGAAATTCCTTTCGGGTAATATCTTTTTGGGATATTTTTTTAATCAAATTGTCCCTCACGCAACACCCTCTCTTTATCTGTCAGTATAGCAACACACTAGGCACTACATCAAGATCGAAAATGCATATGCTTCTTTTTCATATGCAAGATGGATCGAATGAAGGTCCACAAACCAGCACCAACAAGGACCATAACCACTAACAACCCCAGAAGAAGCTTCCAAGGAATCACCCAAAAGCTGACCTCACCGACAATCGGCACATCACGTTGGCCGTCGTTGTATATTGCAACGACCTTGGCCGTATAGCGCCCAATGGGAATACGAGACAGGTTGTTCCAGTTCCACGAAAGCTCTTGTTTTGTTGTCCCATCGACAGCCATTACCGTATGCGCCACTTGGAACCCATCACTCCATTCACTCTTAAGCGTTCGGGTGACGCCAGGCAAGATGTAGCCGTTCGCCTTATTCACGGGCAGGGTGCTTATCGGTGTCGCATCATTCGAGCCGCGTTGTATAAAGACATTACCTGACGGCTGAATGATCGTATTACCTGTATTTTTAAACTTTACATCAAACTTTACCGGCAAATATTCATAAATAGATTGATCGCTGGTGAACTGAGAAAGATCAAGTTTACGTACCGCACCAGGCCTGTCTATGTTAATAAGGGTAAAGAGCGCCACCGAGCCTTTAAGCTGTCTTCCTGAGCCAGTACTAGGAGCATTCTTCTGCCTGTTAATGACAAGAGCGAAAGAATAGCTGAATCCCGCATCTTTAGGTACGGCGAAGGTTACCTTCTCAGTCATAACCTCGCCAGGAGCCACGGTAAATGTAGGCGATCCAAAAGTAATCCATTTTGCTTCTTCGGGCGTCTGGACGTCATCAAAGACGAGTGACTCTTTGTCGTCAATTTTGAAACTTCGTGGCGACACTTTAAGATCTTCTGTTTGCGAGCCAGTATTTCTAACCTTCAATTCGACACTTGTTGCCTGACCGGGCTTCAATGTCAGGACAAGGGGGGATGGTGATATCTGTAAAGAAAAATCGCCTGTATTATCAGCCGCGGACACGCTCTTTGATATAGCTATAAGCCCAGCAATACTTGCCAGGCCTACAGTCGCTATAACAGCGAGAACACGTATTTTTCTGTTTACCATGTGTGTCGTCTTAGAATAGTCCTGCACCAATGATCGTGAGCGTATCAGCGTAGTCACTTGCTGCAGCACTCGTGACACTAATTGCCACGTTGTTTTTTATGGTCATAACCGCAGTGTCAGCAGTACCATTTGAACTTGCGAGTGCACGGAGTGACGTATCAAGGCCGCCACCTTGGCCAGTTGCCGTACCGACGAATGGCGCTGCAACGGTAATAGAACCTGAACCGCCTGCTTGAGTTGTCGTGATACCAGTGTTGTATCCTACAGTACCCGCGACGAGTGTACTGTTAGTGCCTGGTGTTGTCGAAGCGAGCGTACTCGACGCAGAGGTGGAGTTAAGACCCGTATTGGCATCTTTCGCCCATACCATCCAACCGTTCTTAGCATTCGTACTGACCGTTGCCGTACGTGGCGTTGGACTGGTTACAACGCTACCTGTTGCGAGCGTTCCGAGTGCGTCAGTTGATGCGCTTAATGCAAAGGAGAATGTTGATGGAACTGTAGCAGATACTGCGATTTGATCGCTCGTCACACTTGCCGTACTGTATGATGCTGTATCTATGTTTGCTGGTACTGATGTACGAGTAGTAATCGTACCCGTGTTGGAACTGCTTGCAGATGATTTTATTGAGACTGCAGCAGTGTTGGCCCAGTTGAAACAATACAACGTACCAACAGTAAGATCACCGCTTGGGAATGTTACCGTTTGAGAAGTAACGTTCGTAGCCGTGGCGATGCTCGGCCAGGCAGTACCTCCCGTAGGCCATGCAAGGTTGGTTGTGTTAACGGTGAAGTTAGCGGCTGTTCCAAGTGTATAACCTGTTGGAAATACTACCTGAACATCTGCTTCGGTAGCTACCGTCGCTGGTTTAGCACATATCGTACCGGTTGTCGCCGTACTCGTTTGCATCCGATCGAATCGAACAGACGATTGTGTTAAATCGGCGGCATAGGCTAGAGAGTGAGAAAGAATCGGAAGAACAAGGGAGAAAACTAAAAAAGCGGCAGCTGCTAGGCGTGTGGTTTTTATATTTCTTAGACCTGAACGTAAGTGTTGCATGTGTACTTCTTTCGTTTGTTTTTCAATTTAATTACTAATTTATAGTGTACTTGGTGTAAGTATAACCACAATGACCAGCATAGGCAAGATCGATTTTTTAACGCTCAATAAACGAGGATATATATGCAGAAGACAACATAAATGGTATCATACAGCCAACAAGGTATAGGCCATGAAAACAAAAAACAATCACAAAAAACTGCTTAGTCCCAAAAATAGTCACTCGAGACAACCGCGTCGGCTTCATAAGAAGCTTCTGCTTCATCCGCTTGCCATATTCCTTATTCTCTGTGTTGGTGTTCTGCTCGTTAAAGCAACATTCCAGACTCATGCCGATTCCTATGAGGTCACCGCCACTGTTCCTGCACCACTACCCACCAGCCCCGCTGTCATCACTTCTTATTCCGATCAAGAACATGTGTCCTCATCGCGCGTTACTATCTCCGGAACTTGTCCAGATCAGTCGTATGTCAAACTACACATAAATAACGCCTTCAATGGAGTGTCCTTATGTAGTAGCGGTGCATTTACCATACGGACCAGCCTCGTCCCTGGTGCTAACTCATTGCAGGCGAAGGTATACAATATTACGGACAACGAAGGACCCGCGTCTTCTGCGACTACAATCTACTATGACGAACTAACGAGTTCAGTAAAAGAACCCACGCAACCTCATCCCGAGACCGTGATTAACTCACTTGACGGATCACCATACAAAAAAGATGCCATCCAACAAACAAGCAACAGACCGACGGTTACCGGTTTTGCACCCCCTTATTCTCTCGTTACGTTAACCTTCCATTCCGATCCCACACAATGTACTACCAGGGCCGATGCCAACGGTTGGTGGACATGCACACTCACTCCGGAACTTGCAGCAGGTGGCCACTACGTTGATATAGTGATTACAACTCCTGACGGAAGGACAATTTCATCCCCAAGACTGTACATACTCGTGACAACCTACCTCGACACATTATTAGTACCGAAGTTGCCTGCATCACAGCTTATCGTCAGCTCAGACTATCGCTACCAAGTACGATACCCGGGAGAACTGTGGAGCTGGAACATGCAGATCACCGGGGGAACCCTGCCGTACAGCATCGATATTACCTGGGGAGATGGTAAGACGACACACAAATCCAATGTTCAAGCAGCCTACCAAGCGACACATACCTTTCTTTCTAGTGGCACCTACCAACCCATCATTCGTGTCACAGATGGCGCTGGTCAGTCAGCAACTATCCAAACGCTGGCGATTTCCAAAACATCCACCGTTGATTTCTCACACAATACTTCGTCGAGTGATTTTCAAAGTTACCTGTGGATCATCTGGCCTGCATACATCATTATCCTACTCATGATCGCCAGCTTCTGGCTAGGGGAGTACGAGATACTATCACGTCGCCGATCTACCCGAAAGCATAAGGCCGTTCATAGATAGATTGCTACAACAGTTTAATAAGCTGTGTCTGATGTTCTCGAACAAAGCGTCGAATAATTTTATACTCATCAACGTCAAAAGTAGCTTCTATCGTTTCAAGAGTCTCAATCTCTCCATTCGAATAAACCCCTGCACCATCCAATTATGTATAACCACCCCATTGTTCTGTGTATCAAGTGGAATCGCAATCGCCGTTTCATACGGCCAGAGCGCAATGCGATTTTTTTCCATCGCAATTTCAAAGCGACGATTATATAATTCGGTAGATTCCTCACCGATACAGGCACCCTTGCATCGCCCAAGTGAATAGGAAAAACAGGCGCCAGTTCCCTTTTCTATGCCCATGAGTTTCGGACAGAGCATGAAGGTTCGTGTTAGGAGCTCGAGTTGACGCTTAGCTTTGGTGCGTGTCTCGTATAGCCCGTATATCCGTGCAAGGTCGGTCGTATTATCCACGTTACCTGATTGAATCCGAATCGTATCGTACCCGTCCTGCTCAGCTTTTACATACATTGCATATTGAGAAATCCGACGCAACATTCGGTTGTAAATAGGTGAGAGTTCTTTGATCATTTTCGATTCGAGAATAAGAGCGGCGAGTTCACTGCCTGTTACGATTGTACGAACATGATGAACAGCCTGAGCAATCTTAAGCTCCTTGCTCGACTGATCCTGAAAGTGCGACAGAATCCGTTTCTTGAGATTGATACTCTTACCGACGTAGAGTGGCTGATGCACCTCATCCTCGAAAACGTAAACACCGGCAACGTTCTCGACCTCGTTTAGTTCTTCAATATTGAGATTTGGCGGAAGATACTGCGTTTTAAGCTGGCGCTGTAGTGCCTCTTGAAAGACGCTCGGACCATGTTCGTCGTAGGCTAATTGACTAAAGTAGAGAATGGCCCGAGCATCATCAAGTGCTCGGTGGCGAGCAAGCACAGGAATATGGTGACGCTCAATGAGTTTTGCAAGACTATGTCCTTTATGCTCCGCATATAGAGCTCGCGAAAGCCGGACGGTGCAAAGCATTTTCGGAGAGAAGGCAAGTCCAACCAAGGAAAATTCGTTCTTCAAAAATGAGTAATCAAACCGAACATTATGTGCAACGAATACCGCCCCGTCGAGCACCTCAAAAAGCTCATCGGCTATAGCTTCAAAACGTGGTACGTCGACGACATCACCACTCGTAATGCCGGTGAGCGTTGTGATACTGGCTGGAATATAGGTTTCAGGATTTATAAGTGTACTAAATTCCCTTACGACTTCACTGTTTTCGTATCGAATCGCGGCAACCTCAAGTACTCGGCTGTTGCGATAACTCCCACCAGTCGTTTCAATATCGACGAATACTACTGGATAATCAAACATCTCTTCTTACTAGTATATAGCCCTGCTCGTTTCTCATAAAGCTCGGCTAGATTTATCGAACGTATACAATTTAGTGAAAAAGGGGAGGGGAACGCGCTATCCTTCACTATCACCTACCTGAACATTCATCGGACCTGGCGACATAACGGCAGCATAGCGTTTGTCTTGCATGAACTTATTACTACCAGGTATATCCCCGCTCAAGCCATGTTTCAAATGCCAGCTGCGATGCTTCGTATTGATTGTACAAAAATGTAGCTACCCCATAGCCTGTCGCTCGAGCAAATGATTGGAGCGAGTCATCCACAAGTACGACCGTATTAAGAGGTGCACCAGCCTCACCCGCCGCCTTCTGCAAGAGTACCTCGTTCTCTAGTTTCAATTGACCGTGAAGAGAGGAGGAGTAAATATAATCGAAATGCTCACGGAGCCGATGCTGTCTCACCGATATGACATCGAAGATATCCATGTTATTCGTAAATAAACTAACGACAACACCCTGTGATCGTAGTGTTGCAACAAACCGGAGCAGGGAAGGGTTGAGCGGCATATGTTCTATGCTCTCTTCGAGTATCCTATCGAGCAGACGAGCGTCAATTCCCGCTTGCCGCTCGACCTCATCATGAACGTCTCTGAAGTGATACTCACCCCTCATCCAACCATCGACAAGATCTGTGTTCTCCCTGCTGAAAATAATCTCCGATGCCGCCTTACCTATTTCTTTTCGTGTTTGATCTGGTAGATGATAAAATCGGCCATTGCTGAGAACACCATCAAAATCCACTAAGAGTAGCTTCAGCTGTTTCTTCGTTTTATCACTTTTGTTACGTTGCATTGGCACCTACTATACTTATTTTTTATCGTCACAAAAGTCACAAATCAAAAAGGGCAGGGGAGGTGACTTTTTGTCGCCACCATCCCCTGCCGTTTTTTAAATAAGTACCCTACTTGCCTCTTATTCGTCATGACTGCTGGTAAGCGTCAGGAGTTTAGCAAGCCCTACTGCAACGAGCGCGTACACCAACACGGCTACGACGCTGCTTATCTCAAATATTGATTGGCCGTAAGCTGGCTGATAGCTAAAGACGCCATAAAATGGCCAGGCAAAGAAACCACTCACACCGTAGATAAAGTCGACAAATGGCGAACCTTGATTCGCAGCCAGAAGGAGCAACACGATACGAAACACCAGCAACGCAACGATGACACCGGCAACGTAGTAGATAATTCGCTGTAAGATAACACTCGTACTGATCTTCTTGGATGACTCAACCGTCTGACGACGAATATTCGTATCACCCACTTGCTCATTGGTGTTACGTACTTCAGTCGTTTTCTTTTCTTGATCTCCGTTCATAACGAATTCCCTCTCACTTAGTTGTATTTATAGCGTACCATATACCGCTTACGCAATAAAAATAGTGCCCCTCTTTTTGGCGTCAAACTCGCTGGCGTAGCATCTCGAAATCGACTGCCATTTCACCCCGACGAATACGTGAGGAGGCCACATCCGCATGGGCTGTCTCAATCATGCTATACCGGATAGATTTGCCTTGGGTCTGCCCTATTTGCTCGACTACGGCTCTAATCTCGCCTACCGCATCGGCCTGTCTCATCCCGATGATCAGTGACATCGTATCGAGTAATCTGTCTAGGCCCTTCCAGCTACCAAGCGACGACACGACATCAGACCCGATAAGCAAACTGAGCGTTGCGCCCTTAAACGCTTCGTTCAGCTCGGGCAATGTTTCTTTAACCGTAAACTGATCTGAAGCGAGACAGGTAGCACGCATGAAAGGGAACGGTACTATCGCTTCGCTCAGTAACACAAGCCGCTCGGAAAGTGAGGTGACATTCGGCTTGCCTCTTGGCATACGTTCGGGCAAAAGGATAATTTCGTCCACTTCACCGCGCTCTATCACCTCAAGACAAAATGCAAGATGACCCTGATGGATAGGATCGAATGTACCTGGGTATACGCCAACGCGACGGTTCATTACCTACTAGTATGGCCTGCTCAGCTTAAATCATCAAATCAAAAACGACCCTACTTGCGGGACTTTCCCGACATATCGGGTGAGGTCGCTCACTTTAGGTCGGTTTTCCGAAGAGGTCACAGAGTGGCGCCTCTCCAGGGGAAGCAAGTTACGCGTTGACTAGCTTGTCTGAAACGATCGTGTTAGCGCTGATGATGCTCTGAAGGTATCTGACGCCCAGAGCCATAAGTGCCAAACGATCTTGCTTCTTGACGTCAGCCAACACGAGATCGAGTATCTTTTGGAACTAATCGAGGCTAATGCCATCAGGCAACATGGCGTGGTGAGAATTAACAAAATTTCGTAATTCTTCAGAGGTACGTGGACGGTTCCAGCTAGCGAGTTCAGCGCTAGGAGCGACCGTATCTGCATCTATGCCGGCAGAGAGTGTGTCCATTTGTTTGCGTCCTTTTTTGTTTTAGTTTCTTATGTACTTATTTAAGCATAATTGTAATAGAAAAGCAATAGCATTTTAATGCAAAATATGAACACTGATTGATGGTTACTTATGGCAATTTGCATATAACATGTTATAATATAGTAGACTTGTACTACTCGCAAGAACGATTGACAGGAGAAGTCCATGGATGTTAGCTCACCCGTCGACGACCAGCTGGAGATCGACCTACCTGAGGCAACGATCACCCTGGTCAATAGCGACACAGAGCTCGTGGTGGTCTCAAGCACCCGCCACGTGCGGATCGCTCAAAAGCTGATCGGACGCGGACGCGTCATTCGATGGAGCTCGGGCACCGCTCCTCAAAGCGGAGGCTCCATCAGGATATCCAATACTGGTCCTGCTACCGCTACCGGCGGTGGCATCGCTAACACTGGCTACATCGGTGGGCGAGGCGGCCAAACAGCTCCCAGTGACAGCGTAGTAACCATCAAGGTTCCGGCCCGGATCAAACGGGTCACAATTAAGAAGGCTGCGCACTACACGATCGACCCCGGTCTCAAGTCATCCGTCAGCGACAATCGTCGCTGACTCCCTTCAGCCCCGAGAGGCTAACTCAACGAAGAGCTCCTCTTGGGGCTCTTCTATTTGGAACATTTTACTACAAACAAGGAGGCGACATGGTGATTTATTTTCGGCATCCATTTCTGGCTATTTTCACGCCATTCATCACCTAAAACGCTTATCCTTCTATGGTATAATCGTCGCATGGGCATCGACAATCACGCACTCGAAGAGTTTATTAAAACTGACCGCGAAGTATTCCGCGCGCAAGCCACGGATGCCTTACGACTCTTCACCCCCGACGACCGTGAACTCGCTGCAAGTCTTCAAACAGAACACACCTCAACTGATGACATTTTACGCGCTTGGGCTGAACAGATCGAACCGATCCACCAGGATCTTGAACAAAAACGAAGCGACACCCGCTTTAAAAACTCACTTATCAAAGCACTTGGCTTTGGTGACGGCGATGCCGACCGCGCACTTGATTATCTTATCGATGAGCGCAAACAATCACTCCTCGATGAGGTTCTTGGCAACCTGTATCCGTCTCATGATGGCGAGGTGCCTTTTCAGCGCCACAATGCTCAAAATTTATTAGCTGGATCAGATACTGACATTAATGACTTCTTTTCACGCTATATTGACTTCAGTCAAGCCATAGATGCGTCTGAGAAACACCACGTCCTTTTATGCGACCCGCACAGCTCGTGGCTTGAGCGCCAACGCACAGCACTCCAGATCAATAAAGAGCGCCAACGCACATCTCAAGACGAAGATACGCGCCTTGAAGAAATCGAGCACCAGCTCGAGAAAATCGCGCACGATCCTGAGAGCCTTGTTGGACAAATTGTTGCAAAAGAATGGAATTTTATCACTATTCTTGATCTGCGCTCAAAGTACCAGAAACATGTCGATGGCTTATCGAAAGATGACCTGAAAAACCCTAACAAACGTCTTAAGTTATTTGAGCGTGTCACCCAAAGTTTTCGTGACCGTGAAGCTGAGAAGCTCACCAAGTCCCACGGTACTCAGAGTCTTAAGGCACTGCGTAAGATCAACGAGGACGTCTACGACTTGCTGCTTGAGATTTTTGACCTTGATGCGACCAAGCGAAACCGATTGCTCCTCGATATTCAGCGACATACTCGTCTCTCCCAAGAACGTGACCTTATCCTGCTTATTCAACGCAATCGTGAGCAATTCCTCTCTTAGGGGGCGATACCTTTGACCATACTAGACCGCTTATGGTATAACTATTACAGAGGTAGGCAAAAATAAACATATAATGATAAGTTCTCTCGCCATTATCGCATTCGCAGCTCTGATTCACACCAGCTTTCAGTTGAGTGTTAGCATGCTGACGCTGCTGAGCGGACATGCCATTGGAAGTAAGACAGCCCACACAAAACTGATTCGTTTAACCGGTGGTTTTTCACTTGGTGTTGCGGTCATGACCCTGCTGTTACTCACGTTCACCGCCTTCTTGTTGCAGCACAGCTTTGGCAATAATGTCCCGCTAATCGCGTGGGCCGTTTGTTGCGGGCTTCTGTTCGGACTCGGCATCGCTGTCTGGATTTTTTACTATCGACGCGAAAAGGGAACGAGCCTGTGGCTTCCCCGCACGATGGCACGCTACTTAAGTGATCGCACCAAGGCCACTAAACAAAGCGCTGAGGCGTTTGGCCTAGGTCTTACCAGTGTCATCGGTGAGCTGCTTTTCATTTTCGCCCCTATTGTCGTGAGTGCGCTGGTCCTCATTCAGCTTCAACCATTTATGCAACTCATTGGAATTGCCCTATACACGGCTATTTCCCTTCTCTCACTGCTTATCGTCGGCGGACTTGTTGGCAGTGGTCACAAGCTGAGTCACATTCAAAAATGGCGCGAAAACAATAAACGCTTCCTCCAGTTTGCCGCAGGTAGCGGCCTCCTCGTTCTTGGCTTCTACGTCTACGTCGAGCAGGTCATGACCGCCACCGCCATGGCACACGGAGGTCTGTAATGGGTAAGGCAATTGATATCATTAAACGTGACGGTCAGCGACCGACCGAACCCTTCCAGCGCGAAAAATTACATGCCAGCATTCGTGCAGCCTGCCTCAGCGTTCGGACCCCCGATGGCGAAGCGGAGACAATTGCTGACACTGTCTGCGATGCCGTGATTGTTTGGCTTGAGACGAAACCCGAAGTGACCAGTAGCGACCTGCGCCGCAAAGCCACCGAAACATTACATCAACATCATCCTGACGCAGCATATTTATACAAACATCACCGATTGGTTATGTAAGGAGACCTTAATGGCAAAAAAACACACATTTGATTATGACCTCATTGTTATCGGCAGCGGTGCCGGTGGTAGCGCCGCAGCTACGATTGCTGCTCGCGAGGGCAAACGCGTCGCTATTATCGAGGCCGGCGTCTTTGGCGGTGAATCCCCTAACTGGGGAGACGTACCGACAAAAGCCCTGCTTCACGCCGCACAACTCTACGACGAGGCGAAGCACGGCGCTCGCTTTGGTATTCGCTCTTCAATGATGGGATATAACTACCCTTCCCTTCATGCCTGGAAAGACCTTACGATCAAGCGCACCGGTGCTGGCGGCAATCGACAGTACTACGAAAATGAAGGTATTAGCGCCTTTAGCGGCATCGCCCACTTTCTAAGCCCCAATGAGATCAGCGTCAGCCGTCGTCACCTGTCCGGAGAAAACTTCCTTATCGCTACTGGTTCACATATTGAAGCACCCGATATTCCAGGTCTAGAAAACGTAAAATACCTAACACCACGGACATTACTTGAAGCGACGCGACTCCCAAAAAGTCTGTTTATCATCGGGGGCAGCACGGTTGGCGTCGAGCTTGGGCAACTGATGGCTATCTTTGGAACAAAAGTATACATTGCTGAGATCGCCAGTCGGCTGTTGCCACATGAAGACGAGGAAGCGGGCGTCCTCATGGAACGTCTACTTAAAGAGCAAAAGGGCGTCACATCCCTGACGCAGACCCGTATTCTCTCCGTCGTCAAAGATGGAGTTGGTAAACGTATCACCTTTAACCGTGGTGGCGTTGAAAAATCACTTCATGTTGACGAAGTTCTTATCGCCACGGGCCGCGTCCCGACCGTTGATCTTGGCCTGGAAAACGCCAGCGTAAACTACACGCCAAAAGGGGTTGAGGTCGACGAATACCTTCAAACAAGCGCCAAGCACATCTACGCCGCTGGCGATGTACTCGGTCATGGTAGCCCGACGCACACCGCACTGCTTGAAAGCCGCATTACCGCTAATAATATTCTTAACCCGAAATCACGCATCTCACCTGACTATACCGCGACGCCTCGCGTAACATTCTCCTACCCGGGCATCGCCTCAGTGGGGCTATCCGAAGATGACTGCTTGAAGCGTGACCTACGGATCAATAAAGCCATTGCTCCTCTTAATATCGTCACTCGGAGCAATACTTCCGACTTCCGCGATGGATTCGTAAAGATTATTACCGACAAGCATGGCGTTATCCTTGGTGCCACCGTCGTGGCCCCTCACGCAAGTGAGATCATCCACGAACTCGTTCTGGCCGTAAAACATAAGCTTACCGCGGCTGATGTCGCGAGCACTCCCCACGCCTTCTTAAGCTGGAGTGAAGCGGTACGCGTCGCCGCGGCTAAACTTAGCTAGCTCCCGCCTTCTCTCTTGTAATCAGTAACCATATCTGTTATTATTGAGAACGTATCGCGGGGTGGAGCAGTCTGGTCAGCTCGGATGGCTCATAACCATCAGGTCGTAGGTTCGAATCCTACCCCCGCAACCAAGATTATATAATAGATAGAGACTCGTTTTTATGCGAGTCTCTATTTTGTTGTTGCCTCAGTTATGTCGATTCGAATCCCGCCTGATGTTATTGATTAGTGCACTCTCTCACGCTACTCTCATCTAGGTATCTCTAAAATTGTAGATATGACCGACGTAAAAAAACTCCTGAACAAAGTTCCTGAAATCACAATCTATTTCTGGATTATCAAAATCCTCTGTACAACCGTTGGTGAAACAGCCGCCGACTACCTTAATATGGCTCTTGGCTTTGGGCTGACCAATACAACCTACGTGATGGGCGCGATTTTGATAGCCTTTTTGGTAGCACAGTTCCGAATGAAAAAATATAACCCATCGAACTACTGGATGGTCGTGGTCTTATTGAGCGTAGTTGGGACACTTATCACCGATAATCTTTCAGATAATCTAGGAGTCCCATTGATAACGAGCACCATCGGCTTCTCGATTGCACTCGCAATAACATTTTTCATCTGGTATAAGTCAGAGAAGACACTATCCATCCATAGCATTAGAACGTCGAGGCGAGAGTCGTTCTACTGGCTGGCAATTCTATTCACCTTTGCACTTGGAACTGCTGGTGGTGATCTTGTTGCAGAAAAATTCGCCATTGGTTACTTCCCGTCGGCGCTTATCTTTGCAGGGATTATTGCCGCAATTACATTTGCACACTACAAACTCAAGCTTAATGCTGTACTTGCGTTCTGGCTGGCATATATTTTGACACGACCACTGGGTGCATCTATTGGCGACTTTATGTCCCAGGCAACAAGTGATGGGGGTTTGAATCTGGGAACTATCGGGACTAGCGTAATATTCCTGACAGCAATTGCCTGTTTAGTGATTTATATCTCGTTCAGTAGAGTTGATTCACCAGGACCGTTGAAGCCTGAGATGGTTGCTGTGGATGAAGAAGATGACATGGTTTAGACCACACTCGCTACTCGATACGTTTTTCGAGGGCGGGCTTATTATCAAGGGTCTGACTGGTATTGTGGAATTCATTAGTGCGATTATTCTCATTGCCGTTCCAGAAAGCCTGGCAAACTCCATCGCGACTAGCGCTGTAAGCATCTTGCCCAATGGATTTATCACTACTACGATCCTCAATTCTGAACATTCTTTGTGGACGGGTCAGCATACGTTTGCCATTGCATTTCTCCTTGTCCATGCTGGCGTGAAATTCGTGATTGTCATTGGGCTGCTCAGAAACCATCGTTGGGCCTACCCATTTTCTATTGTCACGTTAGCTGCCATGATCGCCTATCAGACTTACGATATTGCGCACAAATTTAGCATCCTGATGGTCATTATCACAATATTCGATGTGTTTATTATTTGGCTTGTCTATCGTGAATACAAAAAGCTTCCGTCGGGATCAACGGAAGCTTTAGTGGTTGATGAGGCTACAACAACCTAGTTAGCGCTAGGTGATTTTGTTGGCGTACCGTCATCATTTGTTTCACCATCTTGATGATTGTCGGTAGCCTTTGTTGCATCGTCGGGTGTCTCCTTGTCGGTATCCTTTTGGCTTTGGGATACGGATGGAGCACTCTGGGCATTTGCAAACATTGCAAACCCGACAGTACCAACACCGATAGCGAGAGCGGCCGACAGGAACGTGGCCTTCATATTTTGTAATACTTTCATAACAATTCTCCTTTCATGTTGTTATAGGTCAATCATAGCGACATGCGAGTGGGATAGACGTGAGTGGATACTACTCTATTCTCATGTTCGTATCACGAAGAAACCCCTATACTAGAATCATGCAGATACTCCTTGCTGAAGATAATCAAAAACTTGCACGACTAACGAAACAATCACTAGTTGAAGATGGTTTTGTTGTTGATATTGCTAGGGATGGCGATGAAGCTGTTGATAAGTTCGATATAAACGAATATGATCTCGTCATTCTCGATGTCCTGATGCCACAGCAAAGTGGTTTTGACGTAGCAAAACAGATTCGTGAAACCGATACGACGATTCCGATACTAATGCTTACAGCACTGGGTGAGATTGATGATAAGGTAAAAGGCTTCCATTCAGGAGCCGACGATTATTTAGTAAAACCATTTTCTTTCGAAGAGTTAACACTTCGCGTAAAATCACTTATTCGGCGGGGTAAACGTGCAGATCCAGTGGTTTTGCACGCAGGAAAGTTATCATTCGATACAAATAAACAACTTGGCGTATACGATGGTAAGCAATTGGTTCTTACAGCAAAGGAAGTTGGCTTACTTCACTACCTCCTCGTCAACAAAGGGAGGGTTGTACCAAAGACAGAATTAATTGAACATGTATGGGATATGAACTATGACGGAATGTCGAACGTCGTTGAGACCTACGTGCGATACCTTCGCAAGAAGCTACGTGAATGTGGGGCTTCTGACGATTTCATAAAAACTATCCGCAATCTTGGCTATGTGATCGAGGAGCAAAATGTATCGTAAAACAGTTACTCGCTTAGCGTTACAGTACTCGCTGCTGATTCTGGCAGTTCTGGCGTTATTTAGTGTGGGACTCTATTGGTGGGTTGATAATATGTTTGACACACAATACATCCAAGAAGTTCAAAACCGTCTCGGAAGTAACGATGATCTTGCCGTGACCGCACAGCAACAACGAACCGTCACAGCAGCAGCAGAAGTGGCGGTAGAACAATTCCGTACCGTATTACTTGTAGCTGACGTTGTATTTATGATTGTCGTACCATTTGCGTCTTATACGATTGCGAGACGGTCGCTGAGGCCGCTTGTTGCTGCGAACGAGGCACAGAAGCGGTTTATATCAAACGCATCACACGAACTACGCACGCCACTCGCAGTCATGAGCGGTGAATTCGAACTTGCGCTAAAAAGTGAACGCGACAACGATTACTACAGAAAAACTATCGTTTCGACAAAAGAAGAGTTAGAAAGACTGAATCACATGACAAATCAGCTCCTGGAACTTCAGAGAATCGAAAACAACATGTCGAAGACATCTCTGAACACGAAAGCTATCCTCGTTAACGAACTGTTGAGTGAAAGTATTTCTCGTAATACAAAGGTAGCAAAAGACGCTGGCCATACACTTGCATTCCGATCTGATATCACTAACGGCCATATAGTTGTGAATGCTGGTCTTATTCTTACTGCTCTGGACAATCTTATATCAAACGCCCTAAAGTACTCGAAATCTAAATCTGTTGTGATCATCGGTGTTGAAGTGAAAAACAAAACCATTGTTGTTTTTGTGGAGAATCAACCAAAAGTGGAAATGAGTGAGTTGGAAGAAAAACACGTCTTTGAACGATTCTTCCAGCCAAAAGAAGAGCAAGGAAAGAACGGTTTTGGACTCGGTCTGGCAATAGTAAAAGCAATAATGGATGCACACAGAGGGACGGTGAATGTTACGACCAGTACTGACAAAATACGCTTCTCTCTTGATTTCAAATAAGGATCATGATGACAGAAACGAATAACCGCACGGCGTGGCAAATACTAACGAAAGTACCGAAGTTAACGGTTTATTTTTGGATCATAAAAATAATCACTACCGCACTGGGCGAGTCAACATCAGATTTCCTCGTGAACACCATCAGCCCTTACATTGCGGTAGTCATTGGTTTTGTTATTCTATGCGTGACCCTCGCATGGCAGTTCAAGACTAGACGTTATGAACCAGCGGCCTATTGGCTGGCGGCATTGGGAGTAAGCGTGGCGGGAACAATGGGGGCAGATGTTGTTCACGTAGGTTTTGGCGTACCATACGCGTTATCAGCATCATTCTATGCCATTGCTTTGGCATTAGTATTTGTACTTTGGCATAGATCAGAAGGAACACTGAGCATACATAGTGTCTACACGCGTAAAAGAGAAGTTTTTTACTGGGCTGCAGTACTACTCACCTTTGCCCTTGGTACTGCTACTGGTGATCTGACAGCCTTTACGCTCCATCTAGGATTCTTTGATTCGGCCATCATCTTTATTCTTCTGTTTTGCATCCCATGCTTCATGTACTGGGGACTGAAGGTGAATGGAATATTGACGTTTTGGTTTGCCTATATACTCACACGACCTATCGGAGCATCTTTCGCAGATTGGTTCGGTAAATCTACGGCAGCGGGAGGACTAGGTTTCGGTAATCTCATAGTTTCATTTATTCTTGGGCTACTACTGATTTTCTTTGTGACGTTATTATATAAAAAAACGAGCATCTGACTCGTTCTTTTTTGTTACGAAGAGGTTACCCTCTCCGATTGCCGCCAAACAGGAAGTTCATCCATTGCTGGAAGTTGTCTGTCGGTTGAGTCGTTTGTACGGTACGGTTTGTCAGAAGCGTATCAGCCTTCTTTGCTGTTTCACTATTAGGTGGTAGGATAATTGCCTTCTCACCCGGCTTAGCAAGCCCTAGACGGGCCCGAATGGCCAGCTCTTGATATTCAGCGCTTTTATAATATCGTTGCTCATAGGCGAGGTTCTGTGTCTGCAGATCGACGAGCTGAAGCTGGCGTGATTTATCATCAACACCCTTTTGGAGATCGAAGTTACGCTGCATCATTTCAACCGAGCCCCAAGCCCAGCCACCACCAATCATCAAAGCAATAGCAATCACGACATTATTCATCGTGAGGTAGCGATACCGAATATGGTAGTAGATTTTGCGGATGTTTGTTTTTTTCATGGTGTTCTTTTTTATTATAGCCCAACGGATAAGAATACGCTATAATGTGCGAGGAGCATGGGGGTGTAGCTCATCGGTTAGAGCAGGCGGCTCATAACCACTTGGTAGGTGGTTCGATTCCACCCACCCCCACCAGAAATGATTTTTTCGCTATCAATGAACCCTGCCCAGGGTTCATTTAGTTTATAGGTGATCTCGTACCTCTGTTGAACGTCCTTTCCTAAGTCTTTGATAGTGAAGTTCGAAAGGTAATTCCTCACTCTTTATCGTAGGTTTCCATAGCATTCGTCAACCTAAGACGAAACTCAATACCCGTTATAAACCGCTACGCTTCATCCACTGGCATACCTTCAGCTTTCTTCACTATTAGAAATAAAATAGCTACCAAAGATTTGCTTAGAACAAATCTAGTCGATCTGTTGCATGTAGTCTACAACTATAGCGATAATGGCTTGAACTGGCTCAGAACATTCTTTAAAGAAAAGTGATTCGAGAACAACGCTACCATGATCTCTAATAACCTGACTAATCATAGAGTGAATAAATGATTGTGTAGCACCATCAATACCAGCGAAATCAAGAATCACTTTTTTATCTTTCGCTAGATTGGACTCAATTTTCTTGACTCTTATGTCTCTACCTAGATCTTTATTCTCTGCAAATGGACCAACAATCTCCAATAAGGAAATTGTTATTGAGTTGTCAGTGTTGAGGTCATTTACATCTATCATATAAACCTGGCCTTTCTATACCTTTCTTTACGTCGCTCTTTTACCGCTTGAGAATATGTACTTTGGATTAATGTCAGGAGATTAGTGAACGCCTCAGTAGAGTTGAGGTTGATATCAATCCCGACGACCGTACCCTGCCAGTAAGGTAAATTATCTTTCTCCGAGTGCTTGTCCCTTTCTGGGTCGGCACGTAGCCTCTTCTTGGGGTTCTTCAGCAGTTTGTACATAGACGAGCCGCTGTATACCAAGAATAGGTCTTCGTTAATCGAGGCAATCGACTTAATGAAGAAGAGACCGGCACCGGCGTTATAATCCGTACCACCTTCCCTTGTAGTGGTACCAGTTATACCTGGCACGAGAGCATATTTAATAGCCTGAAGGTCGTCTTTTGGATGATACGTGTCCACCATACTCGCCGCTATACCAATACCTGAATCGACAATACCTATACGAATAGTATTGGTTTTCTTGTAGTACTGAACCGCCACAATAGCACCGGCGTCCGGGAATGAGTTCATTTGCCTTTCAGCCGGGATTCCCGGCACATTTTACACCCGTCAAGTCAAACATAAGTGGTATAAAACACATGGTTAGACTTGCAAATGAGCGAAAAGATCCTAATAAATGATCACGTGCTCATGCTTCGTCGGAATAGATGATGAAACGTCATTCTCAATCATATTTATATCCATAGAGTATGCAACAAGCAGCTTAAATAGTTCGATTAAGCTCTGTTCCAGCCCCACTATACATACATGCTATAAGAAAGTCTCACAGATAGGGGCTTTTTTGTTATTTCTTAGATAAAGACTTAAACAATGTTGCGTTATTCAGATCATCCTGAATGGCACGGCACAGTATCACCAACCCGTGAATGTCCGCAGCCCTCTCGCTACCGACGGCCACGAGAGAAGAATCGGATTGTTGTTTTACCAAAGCAACGGCGGCCGATGTGTCGTGATAGTTTTCTAATTCCACGTCGGCGAATCGTTTCGCAAGATACTCACTGCACTGCGACAAGGCAACGGGATGTGAGATGATTTTCCTCACCTTGCTCAGATCAGTAAGAGGAAGACCTATGATATGTTGTTCGATAGGAAGAAGATACTCACCCTCCGTGGTTAAATCGTTATTATCCAGAAGCATCTTCACTTCATGAATCTCACCATGGTTACTATTGCTCACTGCAACAAATATTTTATCTACTTCACCGCTTGCTAGCTTAGAAAAAGTTTCTTCAAAAGATTGGCAATAGACAAGCGTCACTGGTTGTTTGTAGTAGCGCATCGCCGCGATCTCGTGAAACGAGGCTCTGTCGCCCTGAATGGCGACTGTGATGGTATTGTTTTGCATTAAATAGTTCTCCTGAAATTAGGTGGTTGGCTGAATAGAAATAGTGAAGATTAAATAATGCTGCTTAGGCAGCAAAAAACGAAAAGTAAAAAGAGTTTGAAGAAGTTAAACTTGTCTTTGAACTCTTAATCATTACATTAATGATAACACACTGATTATTGTGGTTTTGACTTCAATCACAACACCCTACTAAAAAATAATCTACAGAATCCTTATGTTCTATCTGACAAACTATTGATTTTATTCTTAAATTGTATAGTATGAATAAGTTGTTCCCCCCCTTGAGGGAGGTTGAGCATGTTCTTTGATTGATAGGTCCATGGGATGAGAAGCTTGCACACATTTCTTGCGTGTATCCTTCTCATCCCGCGTCACTAGCGGCGCGATCAAGGATGATGAACCCCGGAAGGGATAGGCATGGCTGCAAAACTGGGCACACTGCTCTTCGAAAGGGCGGGGGTCGGTTTCCTGATCAAGGCAGGCACACCGGAAACCCTCACTATCGCCCCCTACCTCGAAGAGGCGGTGCTGTGGGCAAAAACGACGGGACTCTTTATTCCTCTCCGGCTGCCGCTCATGACCGACATGGTCGTCGAGTCGTCTTCCGACCAGGAGCGGCTCGCCAGAGGCTGGCAGGATCGCGTCGCAGGCGAGCACCAGCCGTACCTCGGACCCAAGCTCTCCACCTCGCTTCACAGCAACGTACGCACTCGCGCGCAACTGCTGCGCACGACTCCATCCATGACCGTCAATGATGGGAATGGATGGTTCAATCTCAAGAAGCGGGCTCGCCGCCAGGAAAAGACCTACGTGGATCTGGCCGAGCGATGGGCCCGCTTCATGGAGAAGGAGATGGGACCAGGACAAAGGAGGAAGGAACGTGGCATCGTCTACACGTCCCTCTTCCTCGCTGACGGCGATGGCGTGTTCGGCCCCAAGAACCGGGTCGCCGCACTCGCGCCGCTCCGTGACTTCTGGGTCTACTACGACAGCATGATCGTTCCGTTCCTGGACGACTTCCGCTCCTGACCCCAAGAGTGGTACGTGGCCGGCATGGACGATATAACCCCATGTCGGCCACCGGTGATCTATCATCAAAAAAGACGTGAGCCCTGGATGTGAGTGGATGAACATCCTCTTATCCTGGGCTCTATCAGATTGATCTCATTTCATTCCCCGTACTTATTCATGAATATCAAAAAAGCCCCTCAGGATGATTTGCGCATCCTTGTGGGGCTAATTTGGCACCTGTTTGTTTGATACTACTGTACCATTAAACGTGCTAATGTTTCAAGATTATTTTTTCTTGCTGATTGTAAGGAAACCGTTACGTGGGTTCTCTTTTACTTCACGATCTTCTGGAAGATCGGTAGGTTCACCCTTTGCGTTCTTTTCTACCTTAGCAAAAAAGTAGATAGTTTGTGGTTTACCACCACGCAGTGTGACTTCAGTCTTGTGCAAGTAGTAAGTGATACCCTTCGAGTTTGTGTGCTTGTAAGCCATATGGTCTTATACCTCCTGTTAGCTGTTACTTTGCTAGAGTACCGCCTCTGACGACCGGTGTCAACATTTAAATACCCCTGTAATGCTGTTTTAAGAGTAAACGCAAGACGCCGAGACTGATCAAACGAGTAATAATCATGAGCACAATCACCAAGGCTACTGCCACTGACCAGCCAGCAAAATCGGGTGACCAGAGGGGGTCAGAGAAGTCATGACGGTACAAACTGGTGCTTGGAAGGGTTACGTTCTGCGCGGGGTCGGGAGAGGGCGGATATTTGGCCAGCTCATCTGTAAAACACTGAACGTAAGCCGGTGACCATACTTTATATTGTGGTTTACAAACGGCTTCGGCTTTGACATTAATGTTCCCATTTGGGTTGTTATCATTTGTCGCCGCGTCAACAATATCTTGTGCGTCTCGGCGGTACTGCCCTTCAAGATAAAAACCACCCGTCCCGCTGTTCATATGATCAGCTACGTAACGTTGTAAATCATACAATCTAGCTTCGGTAGCACTTGCGTCGCCCTCTTTATCAGCCGTAAGGACGGCATCGCGTCGCTCAACCATGCCAATGTTATTTAGTCGTAAAAAGGTAGCTGCGACAAAGCTGACGAGCAAGAGTAATACAAGTAGCTGCCACGTCTTTATACGCTGCAACTGTCGGATACTCCTTTTGACTTGCCTTTTATCTGTCACTGAAAAACGTCCCACCTCGTGATACTTCTATTATTGTAGCATGAGCGCTATGGCTTGAAGAGATGAATCTTCCTGATATCGCTTGCGGTAAATGATATAGTAATGAGTATGAATATTTATTTTTCAGGAGTAGGTGGCGTTGGGATTGGACCTCTTGTCCATATCGCGCTCGATGCCGGATATACCGTACAAGGATCAGATGCAAACGAGAGCCCACTCACCCGCGAACTACGTAGCCGAGGAGTGAGTGTATCAATCGGCCAAGATGGCACCTTTTTAAAAGCGTGTCACGCCCAACAGCCAATAGACTGGTATGTATACACCGCCGCCCTGCCTGCTGACCACCCAGAGCTTTTACTCGCACACGAACTCGGGATCAAGACTGCCAAACGCGACGAGCTACTAGCCCGCATCATAAAGGAGAAGAACTTAAAGCTGATTGCGGTAGCAGGTAGCCATGGCAAGACAACGACCACTGGCATGCTCGTATGGGCGTTTAAACAGCTGGGTGTCCCCATTAGCTACTCGATAGGTACAACACTTAGTTTTGGGCCAAGCGGCAAGTTTGATCCTAACAGCGAGTATTTCGTATACGAGTGTGATGAATTCGATCGCAACTTCCTTCATTTCTCTCCTCACGTCGCGCTAATTACTTCAGTCGATTACGATCATCCCGATACCTATTCAACTGAGG
This sequence comes from Candidatus Saccharimonadota bacterium, assembly GCA_030445245.1. Lineage (GTDB taxonomy): Bacteria > Patescibacteriota > Saccharimonadia > Saccharimonadales > Saccharimonadaceae > RYN-404. The sequence goes on from JAUCSD010000001.1 coordinate 896,068, forward strand.
CAGACTACCTCGATGCTTTCCGACAATTTGCATCCCAATGTCAGAAAGTTATTCTCTGGCAGAAGGATAACCGTGGACTCGATGTAACTGCTGATTCCGGCTGGGTACTTGATGAGAACGAAGTGCTCGACATCGCCTTGCCCGGCATTCACAACCGACGTAACGCAACCCTGGCCGTGAAGGCGTTTGAGTATCTCAAACTAGCATCAAACGAGCAGATCATTAGCATCCTTGCTCAGTTCCCTGGAACAAACCGTCGCTTTGAACAGCTGGGGAATAATCTGTATAGCGACTATGGTCACCACCCGGTAGAAATCGCTGCGACGCTTCAGCATGCACGCGAAATATCCGATCATGTCGTACTTGTCTATCAACCTCATCAGAATGTTCGTCAACATGAAGTACGAGAGCAGTATACTGACAGCTTCACGCTTGCCGAGAGGGTCTATTGGCTCCCAACTTATCTATCCCGAGAAGATCCTCATCTTTCAATTCTTTCTCCGGAAGAACTGACAAAAGACATCACAAATAAAGACGCCGTTCATATCGCTGAGCTAAACGACAAACTATGGAGCAATATTCAAGAAGCTCGGAATGAAGGTAAGCTTGTTCTTTGCATGGGTGCTGGAACGATCGATAAATGGGTCCGAGACCAACTTACGGCTTAGTTAGTCGGCCATTCGTGCTCGAACTCAGCAAAAAAATACTCGTCTCCGAAGAAACTTCGGGCAATGACCTGTTCGACAGCCGGCGCCAAATCATACCTGCCCAGTTTTATTGGATCAACCCAGGCAATTGAGTCGTCTGAAAATGTCTTGTCTATCTCATAGCGAAATACATGGACGAAGGTTGTCGTAAGAGAAGTAGTGCCAGTTGATACGCGAATATAACAATCCCCTACGTGACGGACCTCGGGTTCCTGCAGACCAAGCTTTTGTGATGCGATGCGACGAGCAGCGACGTCGATTAATCCGTCTTCGACAAGCATGCTTCCATATGGCACCGTCCAGGTATTCATGTATGGCTGTTTTTTGCGTTTTTGTAGCAACACTTGACCATCGCTATTTTGAATAATGAGCATCGCAATGACACTCGGTCGGTACGGCGCCGACGCGCTCTTGCCTATCTGATCGACATATATAAGGCCGTTACGACCAAGAGCGTAGTACTTATCCAGTTTACGAATAAATCCAGCGTGGATGAGCAGCTTCAAATGATAACTAAAGAGGTTCGTATCAACCCGTGGTGGGCGAAGTTCACTAAAGCGAGCCGTTTGTTGGTGCGACAAAACGGTGAGAATATGTTTTTGCACCGGATGTTTTGGAATTATATTCTCATTCATATTTGACTCAAGTTATATGTTATATTAATTATTATCATACCATTATTACATTATTTTATATCTGTTAAATTAATATCTAAGAAATATAGATATGATCAATGATATGAGACATATATTATTTATTTGACTAATCATTTATAAAACACATCGAAACATCATTCTGCCAGTTGGCTATCGATGCTCATGTTTAACATGCTATACTAACAGATATGAATGAAGTGTTTCATTGGTTCACCACATACGGTAATAGTATCGTCGTTATTGTCATCATCAGTGCTGGATTCTACTATGTGGGTTCGATGTTTATGGAGCGCATTATTATGCGGGCACTGCACACGACCAAACACAACTGGTCGGAAAAAGATATTCAAAAACGCCAACGGACGCTGTCTGCACTGTTTAAGAACATCTGGCGAGCTCTAGTTCTTGCCATTGGAACGTTTGCCTTATTCCACTTATTTTTTAAAGATGTTAGCCTCGCGCCTCTGTTTGCCAGTGCGGGTATCATCGGCGTGGCGTTCGGCTTTGGCGCCCAGTCACTCGTTCAGGATTTTCTCTCGGGACTCTTTATCATCTCCGAGAACCAGTACCGTGTTGGCGACATTATCGATATAGAAGGTGCAAGTGGTACCGTCGAACGAATCGGCGCGCGCTCGACCGTTATTCGTGACGCTGATGGCAATGTGCACTATTTCCCTAATGGCATGATTAAGCACGTCGTTAACAAAACGATGGACTATAGCATGGCGCGCTTTTCAATTAATGTTCATCCTTCAAGCGATCTTGATGATGTTATTACCATCATTAACGATACCGGCAAGAAATTGGCAGATGAAGCTAAGTGGAAGTCGAAAATCATCGAAGCTCCTTCTTTCGTATCCATTGGTGAGTTTACAGCCAACAGTGTAAGCATGCTCATCTCTGCTAAAACCCAACCGTCTGATCAATGGGGTGTAACGGCCGAAATGCGCCGACGCCTTCTTTCTGAACTCGAAAAGAATAAAATCCAACTCAGCAGTATGCTTCCTATTGCTCAACAACCAGCGAAGAAATAGGAACTAATTTTCAGACGGAGCGTCAATCGACAGGGTTTGCTCGTCCATAGCATTACCCGCAAAGCTATCGACATTCGTCGCCTTTTCCGCTTGTGTATCGTAAAGTGTACGGAACTGATCGGTCGTCTCTTTATTAAGCGGACCGTTAGCTGCAAAGCCGTCGAAAGAAGTTGAGTGTCCTGCCTGCTCACGAACCGATTGATAGCCCGGGCGAGTAAGATCGAGTTGAGCTGCCCCACTGCTGTTATACAAGGCGAGTGCAACGCTCACGAGGAATAGTGCGACAAAAATAGTGAGGCCGACCAGTCCCATGAACCGGTGACGAGACCAACGATCAGGAAGATGATCAACAGTAGCTACAGTTTCTTCTTCGCTCACTGTGATCCTCCATCGAATTGCTTGGCAAACGCCTCAAACTCGTCTTTATAATTACGAATTGTATCATGAAGCGCAACAGTACTCTCATGCACCTTCTTGCGTTTTGCCCGCGTGTCGGTGACGCTATCATAAAATGCTACGGGCTGATTCGTACAATTGATCTTGAGCGTGTCAGACATAGCCTCTTCATACTGCTGATAACTCTGCCTAAAATAGGTTAATTGGCCTTCATAGGTTGCCGCTATCGCCACGAGGCTGACCCCGTCGAGACGATTGAGACTGATACGACTATTCAAAGGAGCCATGAGCTTCGTTGAAATCGATTCGTATAATTGACCTCGGTTAACGCGAAGCAAGGCATCACTTGCGTGAAGCTGACTCAACGTTGATTGAGCATCGACACAGTTAGCTCTGATACGAGCAATATGCGCCTCGGTCATAGGCGCATTGTCAGCCTTAACTGAACCTTGCCAGATAATACCGGCGACCATAGCCGTAGCTACAATAGAGATAAAGATGATAACGCGCTTCATGTTCTCCTATTATCTAACGGGAGACCCTATTTGGTCAAATGGAATACGTCGTCAGTTTGATCAATCAGGCCATCGCGTATCAATCCATCAAGCGCTGGTACAAAACGCTCGTCCTGAATGATCTTACTTTGAAGCTCATCGCGGGTCTTATCACCGGTTGTCAGCAAGCGAATAATCTGACCACGTACCTCTCGTAGACTGCCCTTGAGCGCCGTCTGCTTTGCGTAATGCTTACTTTGGGTTATTCGACCGGCACCACTGCGTTTTAACCATGTGCCATAGTCCATGAGTGCCCAATAGAATTCTCGTGGATGTTCCCTGTCGACCGTATCTTTAATAAGCGGAAGGAGTTGGGCATCGCTCACCTTCTCACCGGTTTCAAAGAAATGATGAAAATAGACCGTCCGAACATTTGTTTCAATGAAGGCTACCGGTTGATTGAAGGCGTACGTGACAATTGCCCCTGCCGTACCCGGGCCCACACCTGGCAAACACACAAGGCCTTCGATCGTATCGGGGAAGATACCAACATATTCATCGACTATTTTTCTCGCGGCTTCGTGCAAGAATTTAGCCCGACGATTATATCCTAGCCCGCTCCATACCTTGAGGACATCGCCTAGTGACGCGCTCGCTAGACTCCTCTCATCTGGAAACTGTTGAATAAACGCTTCAAACTTCGGTATAACCCGATCAACCTGGGTTTGCTGCAGCATAAGCTCACTGACAAGGATGTAGTACGGACGTGTGTCTTCGCGCCATGGCATATCGCGATGGAGTTCATTGGCCTTTTGCCAAATAAGTGCTTGGAATGATTGTGTATCCACCGCTTTATTATAAGGCGTATACTAATGATATGACTAGTTACGTTTTAGGAGGTGGATGCTTTTGGTGCCTTGATGCGATTTATCGCATGATTCGAGGGGTCGCAAAAGTTGAAAGTGGCTACGCCGGTGGTGACGACCCGACGCCAAATTATTATCGTGTTGCGTCGGGAAAGACCGGGCACGCTGAAGTAGTTCGCGTTACATTCGATGAAACGATTATTCCTTCTGATGTTATTCTTGATATATTCTTTCTCATGCACGACCCCACCACGCTTAATCGCCAAGGTGCAGATGTCGGGACCCAGTACCGATCGATCATGTTCTACAGCGACGAAGCCCAGAAGCAAGCCTTTGAAGCGGCGAGAACTCGCGCCAGCAAGCTCTGGGAGAACCCGATCGTCACCGAAATTGCATCACTCAAGCAATTCTTTATTGCCGAAGATGAGCATCAGGACTTTTTCAATAAAAATCCAGAAGCCGGCTACTGCTCAATTGTTATCGTACCAAAAGTAATAAAAGCCAGGGCCGCGTATAAACAATGGTTTAAGGAGGACTAACTATGCAACTTACCAAATATGAACACGCCTGTTTCACAGTCGAAAAAGATGAACAGATACTCGTGGTTGATCCGGGCGAATTTTCGTCCGACTTTCTTGCCCCAGAAAATGTGAAGGGCATCGTTATCACCCATGCTCACCCTGATCATCTCGATCGTGAAAAACTGACCGCGATTATCGATAAAAATCCCGAAGCAATCATTATTGGTCCTGAGGAGATCGTTTCACACATAGAAGTCTTCGAGACCAAGGCCGTTGCAGCCGGCGACTTGATCGAGATCGGACCGTTCCGCCTTGAGTTCTTTGGCGGCGAACATGCGATCATTCACCCGTCTCTTCCCGCTATTGCGAACCTCGGCGTACTCATAAACGATCTGCTCTATTATCCTGGCGACTCCTTTACTGTGCCGAATAAATCCGTTGACACCGTAGCCCTTCCCATAGCGGCGCCATGGTTAAAAATAAGTGAGGTAATGGATTTTCTCACTACCATACACCCTCGTCTTGCTTTTCCAACCCATGACGCAATCCTTTCCGATGTCGGAAAAGAGATTATCGATGGTCGCCTTCAAGACACCGCGAGCAAAGCAGACATCCTTTACCAACGCATTAGTAGTCCGATCAATATATAAGTATGTCATCTCTCCAAGCAGCGGCCGATTATATTGCTAGAACAGACCCCGTCCTCTCACCCGTTGTCGTGTCGTCCGGGCTTCCTGAACTCGTGGCACACACGAACTATTATCAGGAATTGGTCGAGAGCATTATCGGCCAGCAACTGAGCGTCAAGGCGGCTCGTACCATTCGGACACGGTTCGTCAATTTATTTGACCAGTTCCCCTCGCCCGAGCAAATACTCACTCGGGACAGCGAAGAGCTTCGAAGCGCCGGTTTGTCTCGTCCGAAGGTCAGCTATATTCAAGATCTTGCGAAGCATGTTATTGATGGCACATTACGGCTCGACCAGCTAGACGCACTGTCAAATGACGAGATCGTTACGACGCTGACTGCTGTAAAAGGTATCGGCGAATGGACAGTCCATATGTTCTTGATGTTTTGTATGGGACGGCTCGACATCCTGCCTATTGGCGATCTTGGTATCCGTAGCGGGGTGCAAAAGTTATACCAGCTCGACCATCTACCAATCCCGGCGGAAGTAACGGATATTGCTCTAAAAAATAACTGGCACCCGTACGAATCGGTTGCCAGTTGGTATATTTGGAAGGCCCTTGATAATAAGCCGGCCATTCTCGAATAAAAAACAAGCCGTCTCGTAGAGCGGCTCGTTTTTTATGAGTGTGAAACGTTTATTTAACGTGACGTTCTGCATCCTTTTGGACACGGCGTGCGGTCTGTTTTGCATCTTCTGCAACACGAGCACCACGAACTTTAGCTTCTTCGCTTAGTTTCGTCGCTTCGCTACCAACGCGTTCTGCCGAGCTTCGGACACTTTGTGCCATACCATCAGCTTCTTCGCCGATAGTTGCGGCGCCTTTCTTGATAGTGTTGCCCGCTTCGCGGGCTACTTCTTTTGCTTCGCGAGCTTTTACGCCTGCATATTTCTTTGCTTCAAGTGATTTGTTCTTGATATCTTTGCGAGTCTCTTCACCACTCTTTGGTGCAAGCAATACTCCGGCTACGAATCCTACTGCGGCTGCAGCGACAATCTTAACTGCTTTATTCATTTCTTTTTCTCCTTGTTATTAATTACTTACGGAACAATTTAGCAACTTGGTTAAGTACTTTTACAGGTGACAACCAGTCTGTGGCTGATGCGAGGTTTCGGGTTACGATATCGATATTATTCACAACCTGGCGCACTTTTATGAGTACAACCGTTACGACAACCAGTAGCGCAATAATCACAACTGACAGTAGAATAACTGCAATCGTTAATAGCGTTACTAGGATATTTACATCCATGAACTTCTCCTTTCGCTTGCGTTACTTGTATACAAGCTTATTATAGCTTTTTTACAATGTTGATGCAGTAAGTTTTTCTTACGTGAATCTTTTTTAAATTGATGTTTGTGTTGATGTATAACAACTTTTATACTTTAGCATTAAATTGACATTTAAGCAATAGCTTTATGAAGATATAGTGTCTTAATATCCTGAAAAATAATCTTTTACGATATGATTTCGTTTGATTCCACTCTTTATAAGTTGAGCTCGCAGCCCATCAACCATAAGACTTGGGCCTGATATATAGATCCTCCTAAGAGCACTATCAGGAACGAGGCGTGTAATAGTGTCGACGGTGATAATGCCGGCTTCGCCACCCCAAGATGGAGTCGCCTCTGAAATAACCGGTATACAGACAAGCTTGAGTGTTTTCTTGGCAGATTCGATCAGTTCGGAATAGACGAGACCCTCTTCGCTGCGGGCACCATATACAAGGACGATGTCCCGGGCTTCTTTGCGTCGAACAAGGTCATCGAGCATTGATCGAAACGGTGTCATACCAATGCCTCCAGCAATCAGAAGCAGCGGAACGTCGGTATTTGTTGGTAAGATAAAATCACCCCCTACCCGGGTTGTTCGTACAATGGCACCTTTGTTTAGATTAAGCAGTGCTCGCTTAAAGCTACTCCCGGGGTCGGATACCGTAAGGCCAAAACGAACATATTCATCCTCGGGGCCTGAAGCAATCGAGAAAGTACGGCGCATACCTCGAGCATCCGTATCTGTATGCGGAAGTGAAAGTTCAAGATATTGGCCCGGAGTAAACGTAAATCGACGAACTGGCTTCATTACCACTTCAACGGTTCGTGGAGCAATTGGCTTTACTCCTACGAATTCGAGCACAACCGCGCCCTTTTGGCCAACAATAAATACCAAAGCGTTGCCTATAACAATAGCGAGTTCGGGTGTTAAGAACGAAGCCAGTTGGCAGGTCATCAAGAATCCAACAACCGCCGCGTATATCAGCTGCCACTTTCGAGTGGGAGGCGTCGTGAAAGGTTCGGTTAGCATAATTGTTGCAGCAAATATAATCGGGCTCGATAAGAAGAGGAATGACATTTCTTCAGCCAGTGGATAGTGGTTAATAAGAGCCACAACAAGTGCGGTCAGTACCGCCATGCCGATCCCCATGGTTACCATAGTGAAATGACGAATCTTCCATACGATCAGAAGACCAACGATAAGCACGACGGGTAGTAGATACGGCGTAGCAACCCACCAGCCGGGATGCGCTAATCCTATCAGTCCACTAATAGTCACGGCAACTGCAGCCGGATTAAAGAGATGGCGCTGACGGAACGTGAGGAGATATTTCGACGCCACGGCGATAACCGCCACAAGCGCGGTAGCCAGAAGATCCCTGCCATTCCTGGCAGGTAGAAGCAGGAAGAAAAGAATAAGTGCGGTTATCGCCCACGACTCTCGGTTGTGTTTCGTTGAGAATATCCAGGCAAATAACCTACTTGCTCCGTAGGATACGGCAATGAGCACAGTAAGTGAGGTAGCCATGGCTACAAATGAGATGTTCAAAACACCGCCAGCACTTAGCACTAAGGCGACTGTAGCTATAAGTATCAAGCCATAAACGACGAGCCAATACATCGTTATCTTATTGATATATGATTCAACCAGTTGCTTCATCCGTTTGTCCTATTCGTTATGTAAATAATCGTATATCTTGAGTGTTAGTATGATACACTTTGCCGTTCTCGTACATAATAACGTAGGCAAAATCACCAAGCTGCGTTAGTTGCTCGGGCGGTACAAAAAAGAGTGCCGAGGCGATGCCATCCGCATGCATAGCCGTATCGGCCACCGCCCATGTCGCAATGACATTCTCTACCGGACGCGACGTTCGAGGATTGATAATGTGGTGCCAATCACCCCATTGGCGACGGTTTCCCGCTGAGCCACAAATACTTTTATCTTTTATCGTAATAGTACCAATAAGTTCACCCCTATGCAGCGGATGCTCCAGGCCAATGGTTTGCGGCGTCCCCTTGATACGTATGTCACCACCAGCATCAATCGTGTACGACTGAGTCTTGAAAAGATCGGCAATTGCATCGATAGCAAACCCCTTACCCGCCGCGCCGACATCAATTATCCCCGGTTGCGTGATCGTAATGCCCGTCGCCGTTAACTTGATGACTTCATCCCAGGAAGGCGTGGTGGCAATGGTCGTTTTTGGCGCAAGACGATACGAGGCATCATACCCCGCATCAGCCAGCGTTTGTCCGACGAGCGGGTTTATATACCCCTCAGTTGCCTTATATAGTAGGTGATACCACTGCATGAGCCCTCTGTCTGTGACGGAGAGAGGATACTCACCAACGCGCCTGGACATGGTTGCAACTAATGAGTCGTCACGGAAACGTGACCAGGTACGATCAATTATACCGAGTGTCGTATGAATTAGCCGTTCCTGTCTTGGTGTGATTCCCGATTCGGCCTCAATAAACCAATGGGTTCCGAGGGCTTCGAACTCGATGCTAGGCTTGAGCGTCGGACTTAATGATTTCGAGGGCATTATTAAATCCTGTCGATGTCAGTGACGAACCTGAAACACGTGACACGGAAACGTCATTTACTTTTTTGCCCACAACGACCGCACTAATACCGTCTTTAAACTGAGCTTGATATTCCTCAGCATCACTACCGCTACCATAGGTTTTAATTGATACGTCACTAATAGTACCGCTTGCAATAGTAAGGGTAACACCGATCTTTTCATTTCCACCCGGTGAACGATAGGTACCATCGGCACTATACGTGCCGTCTTTGTACGTAGCAGTTGAGGGAACTGGAGTCGATGAGGGGGCGGTGGTCGGAGAAGATTGTGTTAATGCCGATGTGTCAGTTGGTGTATTACCTGACGACGCGTTGCTCGAGGCGTCGTTTCGATTCATCCAAATGACGGTTCCCGTTCCAGCTGCTACAAGAAGAGCAACAACGACAAGCCCAATCAATTTCGGTTGGTTTTGTAGTGGCATGTTGTTATCTCCCTTTTAACATTAGATATGGTATTCATTGTATAGCATTAATACTAAGAAACAGCTTAAACCGCGATATCCGAGGTGATGGAAAGTTCTTTGAGCTGAGCCTCATCGATAGGACTCGGAGAGTTCATCATCGTGTCCATTCCCGAGCCGTTTTTAGGGAACGCAACGATTTCACGAATATTGTCTTCGTCGACAAGTACCATGAACATTCGGTCGATACCAAAAGCACAACCGGCATGAGGAGGTGCACCAAACTTAAAGGCGTTGATCATGGCACCGAATTTGGCGTTTACGTAGTCAGTGTCATATCCTAGAATTCCGAATGCTTCATACATAACTTCCGGGTTATGGTTTCGTACGGCGCCCGAACATACTTCATAGCCGTTCATCACCATGTCATACTGATCGGCGACAATACTGAGCTTGTCTTCGACCTGAAGCGCCTCGACACCACCTTTTGGCATAGAAAATGGGTTGTGGCCGAAATCAATCTTCTTAGCTCGTTCATCCCATTCATAAAATGGAAAATCAACAACCCAGGCAAGGGCGACCTTGTTTGGATCTTTTAGTTCGAAATGCGTGGCAAAATCAGAGCGCAGACGACCAAGTACTTTGTTGACGATTAAACGCGTATCGGCACCGAAGAAGACAGCATCACCATCTTTCGCTTGCATACGTTCTTTAATCGCTGCGAGTTCTTCAGAAGAAAGGAATTTAGCAATTGGTGATTTCACTTCACCGTTGTCATACGTAAGGTAGGCTAAGCCGCCAGCGCCTTCACTTTTAGCAGTGAGGGCAAACTGATCAATTTGTGAACGACTGAGACTGGCACCACCTTCGACGCGGATTGCTTTGACGACACCACCACTTTTAATGGTGTTTGCGAATACACCAAAACCAGTATTAGCAAGCACATCAGACAGGTCGGTAAGCTCCATGCCAAAACGTAGGTCAGGCTTATCAGAACCAAAGCGGTCCATGGCTTCACTGTATGGGATACGTGGGACGTCTTCACTTACGAGCGTTTTACCGGCAAATTCTGTTACTAGTTTCTTAATGAGTGGCTCCATAGTTGAGCGGACGACTTCCCCGTCTTCAACGAATGACATTTCCATGTCGAGTTGATAGAACTCACCATACAAACGGTCAGCTCGTGGGTCCTCGTCACGGAAACACGTTGCCAGTTGGTAGTAACGGGCGATACCGCCGACCATAAGTAACTGTTTGAACTGCTGAGGTGCCTGAGGCAATGCGTAGAATTTTCCAGGATGAATACGAGACGGAATTAAGAAGTCACGGGCACCCTCTGGGCTTGAGTTAGCCAGAATTGGCGTTGCTACCTCCGTAAACTCACGCTCATACATGTAGTCACGCAGGACTTTGTTATATTCAGAACGACGCTTTAGCGTCTCTTGCATCTTTGCGCGACGTAGGTCAAGATAACGATACTTCAGACGGTGCTCTTCACTCGCTCGTGGAGCATCGTCATGAACTGGAATCGGCAATGCCTCAGAGCGGTTGAGCAACTTGATTGTCTCAACGACAATTTCGATAGTACCAGTTGGAATGTTTGGATTTTTGAGACCCTCGTCACGCTCTTTGAGTAGCCCAGTAGCGGAGAGGACAAATTCATCACGGGCCTGTTCAGCGATAGTAAAAGCCTCAGCGTTCTCCGGTTGCATGACTAGCTGCACGATGCCTGTATGGTCGCGCAGATCGATAAAGATGAGTCCACCATGGTCACGACGAGTATGAACCCAGCCGCTAACAGTTACTGCTTCACCAAGCTTGCTGTTGAGATCTCGTATTAATGTTCGTGTCATAAGATTTCCTTGTTAATTACGTTGGTTGAAAGAGCTGAGATGGGTCGATAGCACAAAAAAGCACGCCGGGCTAATTGCCGACCCGTTGATTGCTGTCATTATCACGCGTGATATACACCATAATTACCGTTATTATACCAGATAATCTATTCTCATACTACAGAGGTGGAAATCTTGATCTATAATTGTGCGACTAGACGTCCTCACGTTTTTCAGGATGATTGTTATCACGCGGATTGCGCATAGCAACCTGTCTTAGATCGTCATGCGTGTCAAACTCATCAACAATCTTACGGCCAAGCAACGCTTCGGTTACATCCTCAAGACTGACGATACCGACCGTTTCGCGGTATTCATTGACCACGATAAACAGGTGGTGATGCGTACGAATAAATGCAGCCAGTGCGTGCTGCAACGACTGATCCTCTCGAATGTAAAATACCCGTGCTTCCATGGCCTTTTCAGCCGTGGTTGAGCGCTTCGTATCAAGCGTGAAAAGATCATGAATGTGTAACATCCCAACAACGTGATCGATATCACCGTCAATGACAGGAAATCGACTGTGCCCCGTTTTATGCAGGTCATCAAGCACGAGCGGGCCAAGCAGCTCTTTCTTGCTGATGCTGTCGATCATGCCTTTAGGTGTCATAACCTCGCTAACCATCTTCTGCTCAAACTGCAGACCATGCTGAATGAGTTTTTTCTCATCACCCGATAATAAATTACCTGACTGCATAACGAGATGCTGCAGTTCCTCACGTGAATCAAGCTGCGCACGGAGTGGCGGAATCGGAGTGATACTACGCATAAATCTAAATATGCCGCTATACTTTTTTACGAATTGCAGCAATGTATGTTCATGTTGCTCATACAGAGACCGTGCTCGACGTTGCCAAAAAGACATACGAGCAATGGCACCCGCCTCTAGGGCAACACCAACCGCAAACACTATACCGAGTAGCCAGCCAAACGCCGCAACGCTTAGAGCCACGAAGAGTACCAGTAGCAGCGCCGATAGGACGCGTTGCAGTGATAATATATCAATCAGCAATTCTTCACGTTTAACAGCGGCGATGGCAGCCTTATCGCCCATATTACTCCGACGTTCGAGTTCAAAACGGCTCATCGTATTACGCTTCGGATTAACACCTTCGACCAATAACAAAGCCAGCAGAACCACGACGCACAGAATAACCATAAATACCATCATATGACTTTATTGTACCCTATAACTGCTTGCCGACGCATCTGTTTTCCACTACACTTGGTACAGTAATCATAAGGAGTTCTACGCGTGAGTAAAAAAGCATGGATTATCTTTGCCGCCATTTGTATTGTTTTGCTGGGTGGCTTGGTATATGTATCGAGTAAAGATAAGGTTGACGTTAGTTCAGCTGATATTAATAAAATTCAATCAGCCTCAGAGCAATCGGGCAATATAGCTGACCATGTGTTCGGCAAAGCCGACAGTAAGGTCATGCTCGTTGAGTATGGTGACTTCCAATGTCCTGGTTGTGGAAACGCATATCCAAACATTAAAGCGGTTACCGACAAATACAAGGACCAGATGTCCTTTATCTTCCGTAACTTCCCATTGTCCTCTCTTCACCCGAACGCACGAGCAGCGGCAGCTGCTGCGGAAGCTGCGGGCCTCCAGGGTAAATACTGGGAGATGCACAACATACTCTATGAGAACCAATCACAATGGGGAACGCTTAGTAGCGATCAACGCGGTCAATCCTTTGCAAATTATGCAAAGAGCGTCGGGGTAAATGTAGATACCTACAATAAAGACTTTGCGAGTAGCAAGGTAAACCAGAAGATCAATTACGACATCGCTCTTGGTAAAAAAGCTAAGGTTAATGCCACGCCAACGATCTATATGAACGGCAAGGCGGTCTCACAAGATGACTGGAGCAATCAAAAGAATCTTGATACGTTAGTTGCTAACACATTGAAAGAGAACGGTATCGCATTGCCTGCAGCGCAGTAGCTATATAATTCCTACTAAAAAACACCCCGGTGCCTTGGGGTGTTTTTCTTTTTTGAGGTGAACTCTCGGAGGTATAACTCACGTACAGAGTTCGGGGTTGAACACATGTTCTAATGTGCGATATACAGTTGCCATTCGGCAGGCACCACATCCACTGCAATCTTTTTGCGTCGTGAAGACACAAATTCGACGGCTATTGGCATGTGACTTGGGTACTCCTTGTACTACGTACAGTCCCGGCGTACTTCGACCTTTAAAATGAAATTTTACTTGTTTTGACGCGGGACGCATCAAGAATAGTAACAAACGCATATACACACGTCAAGCGCATTACACCTATTAAGGTGCTTATGTTCTTACTATAAGAGATTAGCCCTTTAGTTACAAGTATATTATCGTAGCTAAAATAACGACAGCTACTTACTTGTGATGTCGTCGCCAGGCGAATAGGAGTCCACCGATGAGCACAATCAGCGCCGTTATTCCAGCTATCCACCAAGACCACCCCGAAGCGGTCTTTTGCGGCGTATCCGCTGTCTTATTATCGGTCGAGCCGCCAGGGATCCTCTGTCCATTCGATCCTGCAGATGTATCATCTTCCCGTGTCGGTGAGGCCGTTTGAGCATCCACTTCGTCTTGAGCGTTGGTCGAGGTCTTGCTATTCGTGCCGCTTTTACTTGATGACTGCGTAGTTCCACTACCCCCTCCGGTACTGTCAGTAGGTGTCACCGGTGGATTAGGGTCATAATCACTATACATAACGGTATATTCGCCAGGTGCTGCATCAAATACTGCGTAGTCGACCCCTTTTATCGTCTTTGTATCGTAGGTAACCGAACTTGATCCAGACGTAATATCAATAAGCGCACCTGTTCCGTCACTCACCGGCATCATCGCCCGTAGCCCGCTTGCGCCCTGACCTGGCTTTAGTGTAAAGGTCGTCTTTCCTTTACTTGCCGTCTGCAAGTTGGTAAATTCAGAACTGCCGCGTCCGTCAAGCCAGTCAAGAGCCTGATGAGAACTAATGAGTGGGATATTGTGAGCCTTAGCTGCAGCAAACAATGTCTGATCATAGGAATCACTCATATCATAGTGTGATCCAAATACACCGTAGTAGCCAGTACTTCCTGTAACATTATCGAATAATGCGTTGATTGAGGTAACATTTGCGGCCGTATTATCAAAGTTAGTAACACCTTGATATGTATCGAGCATGCCACCGCTAGCATCGGTCAGGCGCATATTCATGCCCGAGCCGGTTACGAGCGGGCTTTTACCGTTTATCCATGCGGGTGGATAGGCAACGTAATCAAGGGTGTAACGGATACCATTAGCCCTGGATACCTTCGCCATTGTGTCCCAATCGCTCCAGATATAGCAGTGGAAACGGTCAGTCGTTTGATTCGGTAGGCCTGGGAATGTCGAACGGAACAACCCGAGGCTAGTGGTATATATAGTCGTAAGATCAGCGGATGACGTAAACCGAGTACAACCGCCGCCATTCGATGGGTGGTCACCAACCTCAAAACCTAACTGGCTATACTCAACCGCCCGCGCGTTACTAATTGGCGAGTTGTAATATATATAATGGCTCGCCCGCACACACTCCCAATCTATAACCGAACAATTTGTTGTGCTCTCATTGAGCCAATTGTTTAAACGTATTGCCGTACCGACAGCCACACCTACATTGTGGTCGTCTCCAGCAAGCACAAGCGCCGCCTTATCATCATGGGGTAAATACCAAAACCGTGGCATGGGTTGGTTATTTTTACTTGCCTCACTCAGCATATTTACCAGGAGGCGCTGCTGTTCGTCCGCTTGAGGAATCTGCATCTTAGTGGGATCAACCCAATCTGGCTGGACGTCACCCGTCATATTACCGTAAAAGAGATCGTTTGCGCGTATAGTCAAATCACCGTCTCGATCTTGCCCTGCCCATGATTGGTTACCTTGGTGAAGCATAATGACTGATTTTGCGAGGTCATAGATGAACGCCATGGCACTGCCACCTTTGCTACCCACTGCACGGGTTGTCACCGCGGGGTTAAATGTAGAAGTGGTCGCGTCGCTATAGAGCGTCGCGACGACACGAGCCGTATTTGCGGTATAATTATCCGCCTGACCCTTAAACTGAATACTGCCACTCACAATACCCTTGCCTGGCGCCGTGCTGGTGTCGACGGCCATATACTGATTCGTGCGCGATGAGCTTGCATCCTGAAGTCCCAGTAGTCCTGCTAGTTTTTTATCCGGGCGCATTGCCACCAGATCACCACCTTCACTCACCCAACTACTCAGGAGATCGACTTGCGGCTGCGTGAGCGGCATCTCACCGAGTATCGTTGATGTATAATTTGCAAGAACCGAGGCATTAATAGCACCTATATCTTTGACGTCAAAGTAGGTAATACCTTCAGCTCGCAAGATTTCAGCATAATACGAATCGGATGTATTTGAACTGGATGTTATAACGAGAACTGGTCCCCCTCGTCCATTATTAATGTCGGTCGTTGGCGTGCCTCCAACGCTGAAGTTCATGGCGTATTCACTTCCAAGTGTTGTCCCATCGAGCGCCGCTACAGCAGTGCTCAGATGAACTGTATAGGTTTCGTTAACCGCCCACGAACCAGCCGTAGGTAAAAAGGTAACTTGGTGAAGATCGCTATTATATCCAGGCGTGCCGGATACCTGCGTGCCCGCTTTATTAAATACCTTTATATTCGTAGCATTAATGGAGGCTGAATTAAGTGCTTTATTGAATATCGCTTCAAACTGTTGACTGGCCTTGATACCATACCCATTGGATTTCGGCTGAGTACTCGTCACGCTTAAGGGGTCTGCTGCTACGGTACTCGTAGAGAAAACGGCGTCGATCCAATAATAGTTACCAGCCGTAGCACCCGAATTCGGATATAGCCCTACCGATCCCGTCTTAAAGCTACCATTATTATTGCCACTTCCTAGTGCTGCATTCAGCGGATTGTTGTTAGCGTAGGCGATAAGTGCGGTACTCGATATATCGCTACTTAATCCACCGGTGGTGGACTGGTAGTAGCCAGAGGGCGTACCATACGATATAACATACGGCTGCCCTTGATTGACATGAAGCGGGCTACTCAGCGTGGCTTCCTGCCAGCCATACTCAGTCTCATTCGTAAAGTCGACAGTCGCGAGCTTATTACCTTGATTATCCCAAATATTACCCGTATTTGTCGTGTCCGGGCTTAAGATTGGTTTATAAAAACGAATCTTAGATATATATCCGTTGGATTTTGGAACTATCTTCGTAGCAAGCTCGAGTGGCACTCCCTCGTTGAACGTGGCTGATCCCTGTGGAGCGACATTATTTTTAAGGCTACAAGGACAAGGGTCGTGAGCAGTCGTCGTAAAGGACCACACATAATCACTCGCAAGCGCAATCCCATCAAGGCTCTTAATAGCCGTACCCGAACCGCCTTTAAGCGTTGCTGTGTAGGTCGCTCCCAAGTTCAGGGCCGCGGTACTCACGAATGTCGCCTGTTTGGATGTACTGCTATAGCTAAGTGTGCCTGGTACCGTCACACCATTACTATCTTTTACAAAAAAAGTAGCTGGCGTTACCGTCGATGGATCCAAGATGAGATCAAATGTCGCCGCCACGGAGGTCCCTGGGAATACCGTACTCTCATTTGAAGCTGGACTCGTATTCGTCACGACAGGCGGGTCGTTACTTAGCGCGCCAATATAGGTGACGTCAACCCAGTAGTTACCCGCGTTAAACGAATTCGTTGGATACGCACTCGAAGTCCATACATTGTACACTCCATTTTTCAGGTTACCAAAACCATCTGCTGCAGTTCCGTCTTTAGGAATAGTAAGTGGAGTGTTTACAATATCACTCGTAAAGTAATTGGACGTTGCCGCATAGTTTCCATCTGCCATATACACTGACGCCGTGTAGATCGTATTAGTGGTGACCGCAACCGGACTAAAATTAACCTCCTGCCACCCGGTTGGTGTTTCTGAGGTGAAGGCAGCCTGAGCAATACGCTGTCCCATATTGTCCCACAAGGAGGCAGTGTGCGTTCCCGTCATGGCGATGTTTTTATAAAATCGGACGCCAGATATATACCCTGCCGTATCCGTCTTGAACTTAACGCCAACTTCAATGCCGCCTGAATCATTAAATGAACCGGGCGTTGGATCAGTCGTGAATACATGGCACGGACATGCCGTCGCCGTTGCCGTATGAATCTTGACGATGCCGACAGAAAGAGCGATCGCCGCAAGTAGTACCAAAAAAATAGCACCTTTAGTACGTCTAGAGCTATCGCGAGCCGTTCTCCAGTTAAATATCCCTAAGAAACTCTGCCGTATTCTTAAAACCACGATACCTTAAGCTTATCTAAAAACAACCATTAACGCAATGTGCGCCACCCCAGTACCAAGTCTAAAAAATGCCTTTTTTTCGTGCAATCACAAACACCAAACCAGCTACAACGATCGTAAACGCCATCATAGCTCCGTATGCCCATGGCTCGCCCTGAAATGGCAGCGGCACGTTCATGCCGTACATGCCATAAAAGATGTTCGGTAACGTAATGAGAAGCGTCAGTGCGGTGAGCGTTTTCATGCGTTGGTTTAGAACATTATTAGCGATCGTTCCATACGCATTGCGGATACTCGTGATACTTTGGTTGTGACTTTGAATCGAAACGACGAGTTGGCGGATGTAGAGCAAAATATCTTCAATTGCCTCGGCGTCGTTGCTGTCACGAAGAATTTCCCGCAAACGTTCCGCAACCACCATCATACTGTTAAGATTCATAAGATACTCATTGAGGTTATCTTCAATCGTGACGAATTTAATAAAGTCGTCGTTGGTTACTTCATGAGAACGAAGGCGCTGGCCGGTATCATGAACGTAGCGAGCCGTACGTTGCATTAGTGCTTCGTATTCATTAACGACTGCAGCGAAGGTGCCGAGAAGCAAGCTGATCGTATCTTTTGATTGTGGAACCATTCCAGGCTTAACCAGCCTTGGATCAGTCGCAAGCGCCGTAGAGACATTTGCAAAGACATTATCCTTAACGACCATCAGAAGCGGCGTCGTCACGATCTTACCGTGCTTGCCGCGCTGGACAATGCGTACAAAGACATACAAGCCATTTGGATGTTGTTCAACGCGTGGCAACTCGTCATGGTCAAGAACGTCGCGCAGGACGTTTATATCCATACCGTACATGTGCGATAAGGAATGCAGATCATCATAAGTAATGGCTTCACCATGAATCCACACATTATTCTCTGGCGGCGTGGTAACTGGTTGGTATTCTTCCCCACTGCTGCGCCTCACATAGTACTTGAGCATACATAAGCAGTATAAGCCATTGGCTACCATAAAACCACCTCTTTCCGTATGGGAAGAGGTGGTAATAAGAGAGGCTGTTTCCCCTGTGCTACTCGCCTGGTGTCTCTTCAGGCTTAGCTGAACGAAGTGGTCGTTCAATGATAGCGATACTGAGCAGTAACGCGACGAGCATGACTGATCCAGCAACAATAAAGATGTGGTGAATACTTGTTGAGAAAGCATCGACTACCTTTGTTGCGTACCCATCTTGCTTAGCGGTAAAGTCTTTCTTCAATACGTCCTTTACGGCAATTGGCGCTTTAACATTCGTGAGGCTCTTTGTGAAACCTTCGTTGATCTTATCTTTAGTTGAAGGCATGTTAAGCGTCAGTAATGTGTTGGCGTCATTCACGTCACCGGCGAGTACCTGACTTGAGGCAGGAGATTGCTTCAATGTTTGAATGTAGCTGTCGTTATTCATATTACCAAGTGAGCTGGTAATACCCATCGTTAGCATGCTTCCGAAGATAGCAACGCCAATTGTTGAGCCCAGGCCTCGGAATAACTGGTTGGAACTCGTTGCCATACCGAGGTCTTTTTGTTCGAACTCATTCTGTACGGCTACGTTCATGAGCGGCATACCGGCACCGATACCCATACCGACAAATACCATGATGATCGCTTCCTGCAGGAATGGACTTGTTGGCGACAGTGTCACGAGCGAGAACATAGCAACAGATGCAAGGGCAAAACCGGTAATCATAAATCGTTTGTATTTACCAAATTTAGACACGAGTTGGCCAGACCCAATACTTGCTACCATGAGTCCACCGATCATTGGGAGGAGCATGAGGCCGGATTCAGTTGGGCTCGCACCAAACACCTGTTGGTTAAACTGGGTCAGATACAAGATCGATCCGAGCATACCAGCACCAACAAACATGGCGATTGCTGATAGGATTAAGTAGTTACGGTTCTTAAAGAACTCAAGTCGCAGAATTGGCTCTTCAACTCGGTGTTCAACATAGATGAATGCACCGGTGGCAACCACAACAATTGCTGCCATGATCATACGGAGAACCGCAAGGCTCATGCCGGTACTTGTCAGAAGATCGGCAAAAATCTTATCAGTGTTATCAACGGCGAGTACTAATGTAGCGAGTCCGACAGCAAGCAGACTTGCTCCGACGTAGTCGATACGAGGTTTCTTCGCGTGTTTAAGCGGCGGACAGAAGATTGCGATAACCGCAAATGCAGCAATACCAATAGGCACGTTGATAAAGAATGTCCAGCGCCAGTCAGTCGTCAGACCAAAGAAGCTGTGTGCTTCTGTCAGGAAACCTCCAAGCAGTGGACCAATGACTGATGCGATACCAAATACTGCGCCAATTAGTCCCTGCCATTTACCACGTTCACGAGCGGCAAATAGGTCACCGATGATCGTAAAGGCGTTGGCGGTAATAATACCACCACCGATACCCTGAAGGGCACGGAATATAATGAGCTGGTCAATATTACCGCTCATACCGCTGAGAAGCGAGCCGATACTAAAGATGGCTACACCGATCATAAGAATGAGACGTCGGCCAAATAGGTCGGAAAACTTACCAGCAATTGGTGTCGTAATCGTTGTTGTAATGAGGTAGGCGGTTACGACCCAAGTGAGTGAGGTGTACGCGTTGAATTCTTCAACGATCCTACCGAGTGCGGTTGAAATAATGGTTTGGTCAAGCGCCACTAAAAAGAGGCTAGCCATGACTGAAACCATGATGATTAACTTGCTTCGCAAGCTTAAATGGTGATGCATGAATTGTTATTCCTTATCTTTATCTTGCTTTAGTACACGGAAACTTTCGATCTGCTCTGTGAGATGCTGCATGATAGAATCGAGTGATTCTTCTTTAAGCAACCCTAAGAACCCACCTTCAGGAGAACCAATAACATAGAGACGATCCCCGCTGGCGATACCCATTTCTGCGCGTGCTTCAGCTGGAATGACTACTTGACCCTTGGTGCCGACTGTTGCCGTACCATAGAGTTTCTTGTTGTGTAGTTGTGATTGCGATTGTGACATACTCTCGTACTCCTTTATGCTAAGAATACGCCTGTATGAAATGTATGTCAAGTATGTCGCTTGATTTAATTTATCGGAAGGACTGATGCACCGATAGTAAGACCGAGTTCTGTTGCTGCGCGTCCGCGGTGTCCGATGACTATTTCGAGGAAGCGGTGATCACCGTAGCCAGAGCTACCGATCGTCAATGCGGTTACCCCTTGAGGTACGTCGGTGAGTCGCGTATAGCATGTTGCAGCGATGCCGCCGTCAAGGGTGACTTGCTTACCATCAGCAAAATCGATATCTTCAGGAAGCATTGTTGTCTTAACGTTATCAAAGTTATCGATAAACCACGCCTTGCCTTTTGCACTTGGTAGTTCCTCAAGAGACTGAGCCGTTGATGGAACTGGCTTCCCCTGCCAAATCCAATAAGCAACGAGTGGCATAAATTCAAGACTGCGGAACTGTGTATGATTGATACGTTCAGCTTCTTCGGGAGTTAATTCACCCCATTCTACAGCTGCAGCAGTAACGGTAGGAATATCAAATAGTTCAACCGTACTGACAATACCGAAGTCACGAGCGAGAGCCAAGCTCTGGCCTTCATACGTACTAACAACTAATGTTTGTCCGAACTTAAAGTAACAAAATGGCGTTCCGTTATCCCATTTTTTCTGTACGTCTTCACCACGAGGAGCCACGTTCACAAGTACAACATTTTGTCGAGACTTATCGCTAACTGGAAAGTTCGTCAACACATCGAGCTGCTCAATAAGGTTGCCGGCAGCTTCAAATGGAGAATACGACCCTACTCCGAGGAAGCTTGGCTTAACGCCAAACAGGCTGTCGAATCGTAGTTCTTGGCGAGCACGAGCATTCGCATCAGCGCAATCGGTAATAATAGTCCCTATAATATTTGACATGTAAATCCTTTGGTCTTTATGACCCTGTATATTTATTGATAGATTGAGCATCAGTTAAGACCCCTTCTCCAGAGATGGAGACGCCGAACTAAACAGAGTGTTAATTCATGGCAGTAGGTATAAGTATACGACTAGTGGATAATAATCACAATAAAATAAAGGACTGGTGTAGTCACGCAATCCTTTGGTGTTATATAGTTGGTGGATAATTGACTTCTTCTGCAAATGAGATAGTACCCTACCGTCATCTCATTTGATTTATATCTCACACTATACGGCTACGTACTACGAATAGCGATGTATACACAGCTTCTATATACACTATTATTTTACATACATATAACATATGTTATAATACTTAAGATGTTTTATGGTTTCTTATTCAGTAGGTTCTATACTCCGTCCAAGAAACAATCTTTATGAAAAAATCAGCAACTACAAATCTCGAACAGCGCGCCCTAGCGCTCGAAAAACACTTGACCTCACCAAGTGTGACGTTTATCTTGGCGTCAGCAACGATTGGTGCAGTCGTATACATGGTATTTTTGCTACAACCAGCCTATCGTGGCGATCTTCTCCCCTACCTTATGGTTATTATGGCCGAGCTTTTCCTTATACTCCATGGCATTCTGTCATTCTGGACCATTCTCAGTGGCCGTATCAATCCTCGTAACTTCGATTATCATCACGCTCAAGACCGTCTGTTTGGCCCAAGTAGTAAAGTAATCACGAAGTTACTCAGCACCGTTTCCGTCGAACTATCTCGTAGTAAACAAATGTATATTAACGAAAAGATGGTGTCGGTCGATGTATTCATTCCGGTATACGGCGAAGCAGTGAGCGAAGTTCGCGAGACTGCTATCGCGGCTCGTGATATATATGGCAAACATGAAACCTATATTCTTGATGACGGTAAGTCTGACGAACTTAAACTAATGGCTAAATCAATTGGTGTCCGGTATATTCGCCGTCCGAAAAATGACTACGCTAAAGCGGGTAACATTAACTACGCCTTGTCACATACGTCTGGAAAGTATTTTGCCATCTTCGATGCCGACTTTGTTGCCAGTAAGCATTTCCTCTATGAAACATTGCCATTCTTCGAGGACGACCACATGGCGTTTGTGCAAACACCACAGTATTATCGTAATCAGACTAACTTCGTATCGACCGCAGCGAGCTTTATGCAACATGTCTTCTACTCACTCGTTCAGGTGGGGAAGAACCGTTTTAATGCAGCATTCTGCGTTGGCACAAATGTCATCTTCCGTCGCTCAGCAATTGAGCACATCGGTGGTATTCATTTTCAGTCAAAATCCGAAGATATCTGGACTTCAATGATTTTGCATGAAAATGGTTTTAAATCAATCTACATTAATAAAGTGCTGGCCATCGGCAAGACCCCTGAAACAATCAAGGCCTACTCGAAACAGCAACTCCGCTGGGCAACGGGTAGCTTTGAAATATTTCTCCGCCGCAATCCACTATTCAACAAAAAATTAACCTTTGATCAGCGCATTCAGTATCTTGGTACGACAATATTCTACTTTAATGGTTTTGCCGTCGCTACCCTATTATTACTTCCTGCACTCCAAATATTCTTTAACATAACACCAATCGCACTTGATATTCCGTTATGGCAATGGGCACTGCTTTATTCTGGATTCTACGTTACGCAAATTATTCTTTCGATGTATACAATGGGTGGCTTCAAAATTGAGACACTTATTCTTTCAGCCGCTTCATTCCCCATTTACATCAAGGCATTTTTCAATGCACTTCGAAACCGTGATGAGAGCTGGCAGGCAACCAATAGTGTCGGTCAATACGATTCACCGTTTAACTATATCCGCATGCAAGTCTATATTTTTATCTTCCTTTTCCTCACAACTGTTGTTGGTATATGGAAAAGCTTCTACACGAATGAGTTTTCCGTCTCGATTGCCTGGTGTATCCTGAACACATATGTGTTTGGCTATTTCCTCTTTGTCGCCCTCCGCGAATCATCCCGTATGCGTCGTCGCACAACTAAAGTAAGTAAACAACGTAAATTACCCGCTAACGCCATTAAGACATGGGGGAAGAAATTAGTATGAAAGCCACAAATCGTCTCAAATTTTTTATCGGAATCGTAACAGTCATCGCTCTATGCGCCGCGCTCTTTGTCTATCTCGATTACTCAATGTCACGCGTTAATTCGGTGGATGCTCAACTTAGTTCCGACACGTATACGGTTGGCATCGACTATTCTGGTATCGTTGAGAAACAGTATGTCGATGAGGGTGCATATATTAAAACAGGTGACCCCTTGTTTGAAGTTCGCAGTTCAACGCTCGCCGATGCAATTCGTAATAATGAAGTAGCTAAATCATCATTACTCTATACGGTAACCGACGATGGCACCGTGCTCATCGCGGCAGCTGCCAACGGCCAAATCCAATCAATTAAATATCGTGCCGGTGCATTCGTACCCGCCAACAGTGAAATTGCGATTGTAAATGTTGAGAATGGTCTGTACATAGATGCCTCATACAAGCTATCTTCACCCGACTATGCTCGGCTCAGTAATAAAAGCAAAATCACTGCAACTCTTCCTGACAATAAAACAGTCGAAGGTACCGTTTATGACATTTCTCTTGAAACAATCAACAAAGAGGTAGTAACGACTGTTCATGCCCGCATACCTCAAGAAAACATCAATCGTGTCGCCTTTTCAGTAGGTACACCCGTGAAGACCACGCTCTTTCTCGATACTAAGACGTGGTATAGTCAGATTGTAAATGCCATTCAATCCCTTCTCCACCCTGCTTCAAAATAACCGATCCAAGAGACGCCGTGTTCTTTTCGGATGTATTCTTGCTGCCAGTGTTCTTTTAGTGGTTTGTCTTATATGGCTGAAAGTCCGACCAGATACGACGCCTGTGCCGTTTATCGATGAGAATTTACTAAGCAGCCTACCGAGCAAAGATGCCAGTAACATCGATATGTCACACCTTGCACCTGGCGTTACACCTCCGACTAATAAATGGTTCAGTGGCCTGGCTCTACAAAAGGTACCAAAAACCGTCTTTCCGACGCCACTCGCGCTCACGCCAAGTGAATCGTCCTTTTCGTTTAGTCTTCCGGTTGTAAAGACGACTGCAAACACGTTATTCAATACACAACCACAACCTGTAACTGTCATGATAAAAAGTGCAACCAGGTACCGAATAACCCGCTACGATGAACTGAGTGTAGATCTTAGTTATAGCAACGGCGACAAACCACTCGGCGTGCTCACGATTACTGCAGGTTCGCCGTACATCTATTTTCATGCACTGCAAAGCACTCAGTTAACAGCAACTGGAGCAGGTGGTACCGTAACTACCTCAGAGACAACCGGATCAATCGTAGGAAATCAAGGCAAGACAAAGGTAGCAGGATTTAATGGAGTATCGATTACTCACGATACAACAAGTCTTACTGCGACACTTCCAGGCGATGGACTCGTCTCACTATATGCCCTTCCCGCTTCAATGACGTCTGACCCACTGCTTACAAGCGCTGGTAACCGCATCACTGAAACAAGTGTCAGCTATAAAAAAGAGACGAGTGACTACCGGACATCAATTCATCTTGTCACAGCAAACGGACAACCGAGTTATCTCGGCTTACTGCCCCACCAAACTAATCCCGTCCATGAGAGTTTTAGTTACGATACGCTATATGGCAAACAAAGACAGGTCAAAGGCTCGGATATCACCTTCACGACACCATCGATACCAGTAAGTGATTCGCTCAAACTGACTAACTTGAACGAAGCAGATAAAGCATTACTCGCTACGACACTTCGACGCGATATCAACGCCACCACTTTTGTTGCTGAGGATACATATTTTGGTGGCAAAGAACTCTATCGCAGCGCACAACTACTCACTCTTGCAAAACAACTAGGCGAAGATACGATTGCTGATACAATCCAGCAAAAATTACGTCATGAACTCAATACCTGGTTCATGAGCACCGATAACCGTACTAAGAAAGACTTCTATTACGATACCAAAATACAGGGTCTCGTCGGTGAAACGGTCGCATTTGGTTCGGAAGAATTCAACGATCACCACTTCCACTATGGCTATATTATTTATGCTGCGAGCATTCTCGCCAAATATGATACTGATTTCCTCACCCAGTACAAACCCATGGTCGACCTGCTGGTTGCCGATATTGCAAACTACCGTGATGATGAAAAGTTGCCTTTGCGTCGTAACTTTGACCCGTATTTCGGGCACTCATGGGCTTCAGGTAGCGCACCATTTAACGATGGGAACAACCAAGAATCCTCATCCGAAGCTATTAATGCGTGGGTAGCTACAAGTCTCTGGGCCCAGCAAACGGGAAATAGCGAGCTGCTCACCGAATCAGGCTGGATGCTTAGTAACGAAGTTGAGGCGACGAATGCATATTGGTTGAATTTCGATCCAAATACAGCGCCCTACAAAGACGGCTATACCCATTCTCTCGTATCACTTAATTGGGGTGGCAAGCGTGACTACACCACCTTCTTTAGCGCTGAGCCAAGTGCAATGCTTGGCATCCTCCTCATTCCCATGAATCCGACTGCAGTGTATCAGACGTCTCTAGGTGATCGCATCTCTCAGCAAGTCGACGAGGCAATTACTGGAAGCAATTACGATGTACAGTTTGGCGACTTCATTCTTATGTACAAAGCACTTCACAACAAAGCGGATACCCTAGACAAGGCAAAGGTGTTTCCTGATACATTGATTGATGGCGCAAACTCCCGGAGTTATATGTATGCCTGGATTATGAGCCAAAAATAAAAGACTGGTGTGCTCACACCAGTCTTTTATTGTATCTCTTTACTGCCCTAGTGTTTTGGGCGAGGCTCTGGCTCTTCGCCCTCAATTGCTACGTGAGGAATAATGCGATCAAGCCAACGAGGTAACCACCAAGCGCTTTTACCAAGGAGCGTCATGAGAGCAGGTACGATCGTCATGCGAACGATAAAGGCGTCGATAAATATACCGAAGGCTAGTCCGAAACCGATCGCCTGGATTGTTACATCGTGGTTAGATATGAAACCAGCAAACACCGAGACCATGATAATGCCAGCAGCCGTAACAACCTTTGAGCCCATACCAAACCCTTCAAGTACTGCACGGCGAGCATCTTTCGTGTGACTGTATGACTCGTGCATACTCGATACCAGGAAGAACTCATAGTCCATAGCAAGGCCAAACAGCACACCGATAGCGATGATTGGAATGAAGCTCACAATAGGACCCGGCGCTGCGGCTACGCCGAACCATCCCCACTGGAAGACTGCGACAAGGACACCAAACATGGCTAGGACCGACAGTAAGAAGCCAAGCGTGGCTTTAATAGGGATCAGGATTGACCTAAAGGCAATGATCAGCAGAATGAACGATAGTCCAATAACCGTTCCTAGATAAAGTGGCAAAGCGTTTGTCAGTTTCTGATTGATGTCACCTTGAAGTGCGGTCGATCCGGTTACGCCCACCTTGATCAATGCATTGCCGGTGAGCTGTTTTTGCTTCGAAGGGTCACGCAGGGTCTTTATGAGATCAAGTGTTGGCTGATCAGCTGGAGCTGAGTCTGCCGTTACCTGAATGATCCCGCTCGTTCCGTCACTGGTTGCCAGTCCTGGAGTCGCATTGGCTACATCGTCCAGTTTTCCAATCCGCTCGGCAATGATACCGAGTTGATGCAGGCGTGCATACTGTTCAACCTGAGCCTCGAGTTGGACCTGCGCAGCTTGAAGCATTTGCGGTGTCATAGCAATCTTTGGTGTTTGCGCTGCGTACTGAGCAAGGATCATGCTGCGAACCACTTGCTTATCTTCATCGGTCACTTTCGGAAGTCCTTCGATCACGAGAAGCAATGGACCATTAAAGCCAGGGCCAAAGCCCTCTTTCAAAAGATCGTACGCTTTACGTTCGGTTGTATTCTTTGCGGCGTACTCGTCCGTTGGCAAACCAAGCTTTAGATCACGTACTGGTAAGGCAATCACGCCAACCGCGATAACAGCAAGTATCAGAACTGGGATTGAGTACTTCGTAATAAACTCACCCCATTTATACCAAGCTGTCTTATGGCTGATATGGTCTGCGGATTGAGGACCCTCTGCTTGCGCCTTGACGATTCGTGCGCGAACTCGGCGGCTAAAGACTCGTGGACCCGTAACACCGAGCATAGCTGGAATAAGCGTCACTGCCACAAAAGCTGCAAAAGCGACCGTGCCCGCACCAGCCAGTCCCATGGTCGACATGAATGGAATACGAACGATCGTCAGCGCAGACAGAGCAATAACCACCGTTGCAGCGGCAAAGAGGACGGCGTTGCCGGCCGTACCGATTGAACGTGCGACAGCTGCCTTGTAATCAAATCCTTGAAGCAGATAGCTTCTGTATTTACTCACAATAAAGAGCGAATAGTCGATCCCAACCGCAAGCCCAAGCATCACGGCAAGCACCGGCGTCGTCGCACCGATTTGAACGACTTGGCTGAGTGCGAACAGACCACTAATGCTCGCACCAACTGCAACGAGAGCAGTAATGATTGGCATGCCAGCAGCAGTCAGTGAACCGAGCGTCATAACAAGTACCACAAGGGCTAAGACAACTCCCGCGACCTCACCGATACCGAGAATCTCACCAGGCGTCTTACTGATAACATCTCCGCCCATCTCAACTTGCAACCCATCTTTACGGGCATCATTGACACGATCGGCCACTGCGGTCGTGACATCTTTTGATAGAGATCCGGCGCCATTCTCGAGTTGCAATTGAATATAGGCAATTGTTTCATCTCTGGAAACAGCTGCGGGATTTAAGAACGGACTAATCGCTCCATTAATACCTTTGACACTTGTCACCTGGGTGATGAGTTGATTAACCGATGATTGATAGTCGGCAATAGTCTTACCCTCGGGCGCCTTCAGAACAATGCGAGCGCTGCCCTTACCGGTACTCGGAAATAATTCAGCAAAACGATCGAGGGTTTTCTGAGCTTCAGTACCCGGTATACTAATGGCGCTACTTGGCGCCTCGAAGAACTTAGCGGCGAGCAACCCTAAAATAAGGACAATGATGATCCAGCCACTGATGACCCACCATTTTTTTTCAAAACAAAACCTACCTAATTTATGTAAAAAATGTCCCATATACCCCCAAGGCTCGCTACTAATCAAACTTTCGCTTAACTATAAGTATAGCGCAGATTACGTAAGAAGAATCGGGTCGATCGTCGTAAAGGTCTCCCTGAGAAGTGAGACCATAGCCGAATTGCCAATAATAACCGCGTTGTCTATGAAACGAGCAGGAGATCCATCGAGTGTGCACACTTCACCGCCCGCTTCACTAACAAGCAAAAAAGCAGCAGCGTTGTCCCAAGGTTTTAAACCATTGTGGTGATAGACATCAAACCGCCCACAGGCAATATTCGCCATAATAAGCACGCCGCTCCCGGGACAATTAGTCCATGGCATGTGGCCAGTCTTTTCGTAAATGGAGAGATGTCGTCTCAAGTTACGCGCCATGGCCTCGTCGTCATAGCTGTTACTCGTCGCAACACTCGCGCCAACAATATCATTCTGCGAACTGACGTGTATCGCGTTACCATTTCGAAAAGCACCCATACCCTTTTCGACCGTATACATCTCATCTTTGTATGGATCGTAAATAACCCCTCGGACTGGCGTACCGTCTTCAATGAAGCCGATTGAAATAGACGACTCTTTCATGTCACGCTTAAAGTTATAGGTTCCGTCAATTGGATCGAGCACATATCCTGTAAAGTCAGGTTCATACATGGCCGCGCGCATCTCTTCGGAATCCTCTTCGGATAGAACGACGGCCTCGGGTTCGTTCTCCAGCAACCTATCTCGAAGAATCGCCTGGGACTTAATATCGGCTACGGTTACGAAGTCTTTCGTGTTTGTCTTATCAGTACTATCCGTCTCTGATGAGCCGCGCATATATTGTCCAGCTTCGCGGGCGATAGCCGTCATACTAGTGAGTGTATTCATATGTTAAGCATACCAAATAATGCGTTGCTTTTTGGCTTGTTGTTTTAACAATAGAAAATAATTGCTAGGCCAATGGATCAAAAGAATATTTGATAGTAGAAAGTCTCGACTTCAAGGCTGCTACTTCAGCTCTAACGTCCTTACCGTCTAGACAATCTCGTAAGATACCGGCAAGATACGGCATATCTTTTGGAGTCGCACCGAGTCGAGTAATTTCCTGTACACCAATTCGTATAAACGTCCCTTGCTCAAACATCTCGTCGAGACTTTATGTAAAAATAAAAAGCAGGTCATTGCCTATGCGAGAAATCCCGAAGAATTACATGATCTAGCACAGCTTACCCGACCTTAGTAGTACGGAAATTCGAGATCAATGAGCAATTCTATCGCAAAGAAGTAGCTAACACTTAAGAAAGAAGACTACAGAGTAGTTGGCATGGTTGACTGTGTCGGCTCAATAACAACTCGAGATGAAGCAAGCTTGAGTGATAGATTTAACGATATCATAACTCCTAATCTATACCACCAATACCTGAGTACGTACCTATTCGCCGACCTATTTGCCAACAATGCTAGTGTTGTCTATACGAGTTCAATTCGAGCAGTAACCGGTACAGATAATATGAACATCGAATATGCCTTTGCAAAGGCAGGTTTGGAGAACCTTGCTAAATCATTTACTCATATGTTTAAAACGAGGCGCGTACGCGTAAACGTCGTCCGACCGACACCTATTCTTGGTACCAAACTTAGCGCTGGCTGGTCCCAGGAATTCGTTGAAAACCTTACGAAGCAGTCTATCTATAAGGAGCTCTTGACCCCATCGAATGTTGTCGCTGTCATCCTTTTCTTATTGTCCGATAACTCCCGTAGCGTTACGGGTAGCGCTATTGATGTTACCAATGGTTTTGGCATCTAAGTAGATACGTCACGTAATAAAAAATAACCTCAGTTTAATATAGCTTAATTTGCTATATATTATATAGTGCTCTATGATGAAACTACTAGCACAGATATAAATGGTAGATGAGGGTAAATGAAATGAAAGCAGCACAAATAAACGAATACGGCGACGCATCGGTCATTCAGATTAACGAAGTAAGCGAGCCTACTATTAGCGAAGGGCACGTGCTTGTTGCGGTTCATGCGGCAAGCCTCAATCCTTTCGACAGTACGGTTCGAAGTGGCTATATGAAAGAAATGGTGCCGCTTCAGCTTCCTGTAACCATCGGTGGCGACATTGCCGGAATAGTTACAGCAATCGGTAATGACATTACTCACGTAGCCGTCGGTGATAAGGTGTATGGCCAAGCAAACGTCGTTGCCGGTGACAGTGGAGCTTTTGCCGAGTTCGCGGCAACTGCCAGCGCTCACGTCGCAAAGATGCCAGCCTCACTTGACTTCAACCAGGCAGCTTCTCTGCCGCTTATCGGCGTCAGCGCATTGCAGGCACTAACCCAGCACATTACGCTTCAAGCCGGTCAAAAGATCTTTATTCATGGCGGCGCCGGTAACATTGGCATGATTGCCATTCAAGTTGCAAAATACATCGGTGCCTACATCGCTACAACGGCGACAGGCGATGACATTGAAGCAGCTACCAGTCTCGGTGCTGACGAAGTTATTGATTATAAAACTCAAGACTTTGCGAAAATTCTTGAGAAGTACGATGCGGTTTTCGATACAGTCGGTGGCGATGATTTTACCAGATCACTTAATATACTAAAACCAGAAGGTATTGCTGTTTCTATGGCGGGTCGAGCTGATGAAACGATCGCCAAGGGACTCAACGTACAAGCAATCAGCCAGATGACCCAGATCACAACCGAGATGCTTACTGAGCTGAGCAGACTCGTCGAGGCCGGTGTTATTACTCCTCAAATCGGTAAGGTACTTCCTTTTTCGCAAATCAAAGAAGCATTCGAAGCACGTGAAAGCGGAACGATCCACGGTAAGGTCGTCGTGGAAGTTAGCTAACGAGCAACTGTTCCTCTTTAAAGAAGACTCTTTGGTAACTTGGCGACGTAGAGCGCGCTTAGAAAAGCGAGCGCGGCCATGAAAATAAATAAGGTAGTAAAGCTAAAGTATGCGACAAGCGCGCTGCCGAGAAGTGCACCGATAGCAGCTGCAAAGTAGGAGATGCCTTCCCAGGCGCCCCATTCTTGTGCCTCTCGCTTTTTATCTAGATGTATAGAATAGAGCGCATCAAATGCTGTTTCATAGACAGGTCTGGCAAGACCCATGACAAGTTGCACGCAGGCAAGACCAACAACGTCGTGCACTAATGTGAGCGACAGAAAACCCACACCGATGATTAGATAGCCCATAGCAACCAGCTTCTTCTTGTTTTTAATTGAATCCGAAAACCTGCCTCCTAGCATAGCTGCTATACCTGCGCCGATAGCAAGTGCGGCAGCGGTTATACCGACATCAAATATGTCTCCACCTATTTTGTTAACATAGAGTGCATATATAGGCGTCAGCATGGCAGTGGCCGTTAGAACTATCCCGTCGCCGATAAGCAGAGCTCGAAGTGCTGGATTCTTTAG
The DNA here is from genome assembly GCA_030445245.1 of Candidatus Saccharimonadota bacterium. GTDB lineage: Bacteria > Patescibacteriota > Saccharimonadia > Saccharimonadales > Saccharimonadaceae > RYN-404. Next base: position 928,453 of record JAUCSD010000001.1, read on the forward strand.
GTACACGATGGAGGCATAGCGCTTGTTCATTGCGTTAAATTATATCAGGTGTGGCGAGTAAAAGCTTTAGAGCTAACAAAAAAAGAACCTCTCTCGAAGTTCTTTTTTGTATTGGGAGCTAATACACCACTATTAGTGGCGGAAACCACGATGCTTAAGGCCATGACGCTTGTTGTTTCGAACGAGTAGAACGATAGCGATAACAAATAAGACAAGTACGAGAACGCCAACAATTGTCGCAATAATGACAATCTGTGGAACAACCCAGAATGACTTAGTGACTTCGATGGTTTGGTTCTTTTTACCGTAGCTAAACGTTGCCGTTACCGTATAGTTACCAAAGCTACCAATTTTCTTTAGAGGAATATCCCATGCACGTGCGCTATCTGGTAAGATAACTTGGCGTGGCGTATCGTTGTTGAAATCTGCTTCGTACACGACGGAGCCGTTTTGCGTAACAGTAACTTTACCAAATGGACCCTCTTGAGCACCACCTTTATTCTCGAAACGTACTGCAGCTTGCAGGTCGTTTGAGCTTTGGAAGAATGAACCAGCTTTACCATCCTGTTGAATTTCGAATTTAGTCATATCAAGTTTTTCAACAACATTCCCAGGAACACTTAGAAGAATCAGAGAAGCGGCACTTGCGTTTAGATTAACTTGAGCATCTCCGTTCGCTGTAACAGGTACGAATCGAACAGCTCCAAAGTAGCCACCCGCCTGTGCCTGTAGTGGCGGAGTTATAGTTACCATAATGTCTTTTGACCCCTTGGCAGGAATCGTCACATCACCAATTGGCTTCATAAAACGCTTAAGACTGTGAGTAGGTGCAAATTTATTTTCATCGAGGATTAATGCTGGACTACCATCTTCTTTATTACTTGCGATGAAGTCATTTTCAACTGACCGCACGGTAATCGGACTATTCGTCAGGTTTGTAACAGTCGTTCTAACATCTTTGCTTTCGCCAGGCTTGACTTCTACGTCACTGCGAACAGGTGAAACCTTGAGTACATTTGCGTTTGTGTTTGCAGCTTGTGCGTAAGTATGTGATCCAACTAGTGCACTAAATGCTACGGCTGCTACTAACACGGCAGTAATATTCATTCGAATATGTTTTTTCATCACCTATTTTTCCCCTTTACGTAATTACTTTCCATCATACCATATATGCTTATTTTTTAAAGACCTGAAACGTAACACTGCCTAAAATTTAAAACAGCCCTTGTACAAGGGCTGTTTTAAATATAGCTATCGCTTCTAGAATTTACCTGTTGCGATAAGGCTAAGATTGGCTGAGTACGCACCAGCTGGCGTATCATTACCGATATTTGCTCCAAACACGAGGTCTACACCACCGTTGCTGATTGGTGCACTAGCAGTGTTATATATTGGATCACCATAGGTACTTGTGACTCCAGTTGCTTCTGTAGTACCGTCATAATTCATGAGGAAGTTTGTACCATCATAGTTGCCTGAGCGAGCAACTGTACCAGTCCCATTTGCTAAACCTGTAAGTCTTACCCCAAACAGCGAAGCTCCGTCAGTCAGAGGACCGGCAGTAAGTATAGGTTTAATCCCACACCTTGCTGCTGCAGTTCCCGTACCAGCACGAAGTAATCCACCACATCCAGCAGCGCTGCTCTTAAGATTAACTATCGCACCCGAAACCGCATTGGTAGAAATTTGTGAATGTATCGTACCTTCGCTAGCTACGTTGCCCAAGATCCCGTTAGTTCCAAGAACTACATTTGGAGCATCAGCGCCTCCACAGTTACTTGTTAAAACGTGATTTGAAGCACAGAATATAAGTGTTTCAAGTACAGCACCCGATACACCAATCGTAGGTGTAATTGACATGGCAACGCCGCCATTATCAATATGAGGACCAACAACATCTGGGTTAACCGAGGTATACCCGTTGGCGTCAGTGGCATTAGTATAAGTAACGATGCGTGCGTATAATGGCCCTGCTGTTGAAGGGTTCGTGATATGCGCAACATCAACTGAGATAGCGGTTGCGGCGGCGATCGTGCCAGTAACACGAAGTGTATTACTTGTTAATGCAGCTACAGTTGTAAAACCTGAAGTTGCAGAAGTTGGCGTCGTTAGATCAAAGCCAGTCGGTGGTGTACACGCCGTACTAATCGCTGGACTATTGCTACAGAAATCAACAACAAATGCGCCTGCTGCCGCAACTGACTTAAAGTTAACCGTATAGGTCGTATCTGTTGCCGAAACAGATGAATTACTGAGTGCAATTGAACGATCAGTTGCTTGGTCTGCGAACGCCAATGATGGCAAAGCGGTAGCAAGTAGCATTGCAAATACAGATGCAATGTAGCCCGCTCTCTTAAAATCGAAGAACTTATTAATAGATTTCATTTCTCTTCCCTATACCCCTCACCTGGTTATTTGTTTTTCCTCTTAACGAGTTAATTTTACCACAATACTACTCATGCTTGTCAATGAGAATATACGTAAGTTTTCCACAATTGTGAACTATTTCTCTTTGTATTTATCGCGCTCTTTAAGCATCTTGTTACGGAGCGTGGTAATCTGACTGAGTCGTCCGAGCCAAAAGGATGGTAAGAGTAATATCAAGGATGCTGCAGTTGGTAACCAGAGTATCTGCGGCTTTGCTGTCGTTGCAGTTGTCTTGTCGGTTGTCGATGTAGTATCCACCTTACCGTTTGCGAGTGCGATGACTTGCAAGAAGGCACTCACGCCGTTCGTGTCAGTCACCTTTATGTTCGTCTGATAGATACCAGCCTTTTTATAGATGTGCGCAATGGTAAGAAGCCCAGCGAGTGACTGGCTCTTCAGTTCAGTGGAGCCACCGTCTCCCCAGTCAAGACTGAAGGCGTAAGGACCAGCGCCACCAGATAATTGCAGTGGCCAATCCAATTGGCTACCAGCCGCGGATGATCGACGGCCATAAGAACTGGTGAGCGTAATGAGTGCACCAAACGCGCTGAAGTGGGTGTCAGTATAACTAACAGTAACGACGTTGGAGGGTGGTCCCGCCTGATCGAGTACGTCATAGACAATAGCGGTCAGTTCATTAGTGCCCGCGAATAGACTAACCTGCAGACTAAAACTACCCCCCGCACACATAACCGAACCAACCATCACCCCATTGTCATATATCTGCACCAGTAGGTCATTTGGACATATGCCATTTACGGTTATCGGTGACGTCGAGAAAGAGGCCCCATTGCCTGGCGTTGTTATCGTTGCACCTTGTGTTGGCGGCGGCTGTGTTTTAGTTGCTTCCAACCCAAAAGAGCCTGGCTTTGGATTAGGCGTAGGAAGTTGTGTGATTGCTGATGCCGGATGGACATACGCAACAACCGACAGCAAGCACACACCGATCATAATCGGCAGTGCCCACTGTGCGCTAAAATGAATCTTATGTACCATGCTTGTGCTTATTGTAGCGTGACTATGTCACATATAAAAGGGTCGGTGTTATTTTCGAATGCGAGATGGCTTTTTAACCTGAGGACCGTATAGTCGAGCGCGGATATTGATGACTAGCTTTCGTATGTAGAATGCAGCCACGAGAACAACAAGAACGAAGACAATGATGAACCATAGTGGCAAGTACCAGAATGAACTCTTGCTGACGATTTCTTGTGTATTATTACCGTTCTGTCCATAAAATAGATCGGCCGATACACTATAATATCCCGGCCATAGGCCTGGTGAGTCACATGTTTTCGCTTGGCTTTTTGTTCCATCGAGCTCAATAGATTGAGTTGCAAGCTTAATACAAGCAGTGTACGTGCGGGTTTGACCAATCAAAGCGAGTGAAGCGTTAGGATTGACGTCACTAATAACTCGCTCCTTGCCAAACATGTCTTTAAGCGTAATACTGCCGACTGGAGCTTCAGTTACATTACCGTTATTCTTAAGCGTGTAGGCGACATTCTGAGGTTCTTCAGTAGTCGTAAACACATAATCTGCCTTATCAGCACCCTTAGCTAGCTTATAAGCACCGAGCTTATCAAGCTTTAGGTCTTCATTAACCTTACCTGGGATCGAAGCAAATACGAGCGTTACACCTGATGCACTTAATCCAACATTACCGCCTTCAGAAGAACCTGCTGAATAGACGATAGCACTGTAATAGCTACCAGCTCCGCCCTTCGAGGGAATTGATACACTCATATCAAGTGTTTTGCTCGACTTTGCAGGAATCGTAACACTTTTGGGAACTGTTAGAAACGGCTTAAGCGACCAAGTTGTCAGCGGAGCATCTTCAGCAAGCATCAATTTCGGCGTACCACCATCATCGGTATACGTAAAGTCAACGACTCGAAGATTTAATATAAGAGGGCTCTCACTATCAAGATTACGGATGGTCAGCTTATCTTTAACAGACTTACCTGGCTCAATAGTATAGTTCTTTTTTGGTACAATACTCAGCGCTGCCGAAGATTGAGCTGAGACTGGATGTGTCGGCATAATACATGCGACAGCAGCCAAAACCGCAAATGCGGCCATAAAAATGCTTTTAGAGCGCTTCATTATTTTATCTTCCCTCATATTTTACTCTTTAAGTATAAGCTGTATTGTACCATTAAAACCGTCCGCTTGCTATGTACGTAATCGTTGTACTATATACACCAGCTCGCAAATCTTTACTAGAGTTAACAATATAACTGACGGTGAATTTTTTCATTAAACTCACATTCGGTGAGTACGCAACCGTATCTCCTGATACGTACTTATACCGGTTTGGCACGCTATAGTCAGATGATGGAATAGCGTTAGCCCATGTACCTTCTGGGTCGTCGCCTACCGCTGGATCACTGTTAGCTACAAGATTAAGCCCAAACTGATTACTACCCTGAATGCTTTGAGTCGGTGTTAAGGGAGAATCAATGGTGTTCGTACCGGCAGCCATCGGGTTGCCATTAGCCGTAATGGCAAACCCACCAGTTGCGTTAGTACCAACAGCCATTTGCGACTGAGCAAGTAGCGTAGATTGTGCGTCTAACTGACCCATGTCACTATAGTTAGTTTGGTTGGTGTCCGCGCAATCGTCTTGCACTTCCCCTGCAACACAGAATATAAGCATTGGCGGTACCTGAGTTTCGATTATTACTCCGTCCGTTACCTCACCTTTTACAGAACCAAAGTCGATTTGTGGACCGGTAGCGTCAGCTGTCGAGAAGCTTTGTAAACGAATTGAGAATGACTGGCTCGTGTCAGTTGGGTTTACTATCCCGTCGAGTGTGTACGAGGATCCACCAGTTGTAATTAAACTCGGCGAACGCGTCAATATAACATGATCGGTATTTTTAGATAAAATTGAATACCCTGTCTCACCCGACTGGCTACTAAGTACTGCATTCGAGGTGTCGAGACCTGGCGGTGTTACACAGGGATGATACGGTATTGGATCAACACAAAATAACATATCAACCGAACCAACTGTCTGTAGGCTCATATAGCGAAATGAGACTTTATAGGAAGTCGTAGCGCCCGGGACGCTGCTATTCATATAGAGGCTACGTTCCTGAAAACGCATAGCAGCCGATGCAGGAACTATAAATATAAACACCGCTAAGAATAGCGACATAAAAGCCTCAGACCCCAAGTGATGCCATGCGTGAGTGTACGCGTGGAACCTAATTACCAACCTACTATGGTGCATAGTTACATTGTACTAAACAATGAGCATTATGCGTAGTGGAACTGGTGTCAAAGAGCTGGTCTCGTTATGTAAGATCGATTGGTCCTTGCTATTCGGTATAACAAATAAAAACCGACCCTTTGCAGGGTCGGTTTTGTTGTTTCTACTATTTTGAGTTCAGCCTAGTACTGAGGAGCTGCAAGATAGTTAATCTTAGTTGTGTATACACCGGCTGGTGTGTCTGCTGCGATGTTAGCAACATAACGTACCTTTGAGGTTGCACAACTAATAACTGTACTGGTTTCCTGTGCGATTGGAACAGGAGTCGTTAGACTTGACTTCTGGAATGCGAATCGAGCATTCTGTGTAATATCTGCTGTATTACTGATTGAGGTTAGATCACCGTGAGAGTAGTTACCTACAATATTAAGTGGAGAAATACTTAGGGCAAGGTGGTTCGATGGGAATGTTCCTGTACCAAGTGTCTCAACAGGACTTACGAGCGCTAGTCCGAATTGCTCTGTACCTGGGTGGCTATAATCCATTGCGCCATCGTTAGGAATTGTGTTACCTGGATCTGCACCGATTGGAGCGATGAAGTCACCAACGGTGTTCTGGAGTGTGTTACCTGAGTAATACACTGTTGCACCACCGGATGAGTTAGATGATAGACGCCAGTATGAATTAGTATCGTATGCACGAGTAGTCTCTAGAGAGTTCTCAGCATCTGTATTACCAAGATTCAAGCGGTTGCTATTAATTTTTTCTATTGCGTCACATGAACCGTGTGAAGATACGTTTTGCGTATCTGGGTTTCGAGTACCAACTGAGAATGCCATCGTTTCCAGTACCTTGGTGGTAATGTGAATCGAGTCAGTCATCACGTTTGCAACCGTTACACCACCATCCATGAGGTGCGCGTTAGTTGCAGCTGGTACTGTTGGGATCAATTGTGCGTTTGTTGCAGTATCGTACGTGTTAATCTTTACGAAGAACGAGCCGATACCAGGGTTAGTAATAAACGTAGATTCTGATGGATTGAACTTAAGTACAACAGGGTGACCGATTGCAGGAACGGCACCAGCACCGGTAGCTGTTAGTTGGATTAAGTTTTTCTTACCAGTCAAGTTACCTGAGTGAGCATCATCTTCAGCGTTTACAGATGTCATTGCCCAGCCACTTACAGGGCTACCGTCAACGAGTACCTGGAACTGACCTGCTCCAGAACCTTCCGTCCAGCTTCCAACAACATCGAGGTCGCTTCGGCCAAGTGGGTGAGCTGTAGCATTGGTTTCACGGTTTGCTGTTGCAACACGTGCGTCACCAGTGTTATCACCAGGTCCCTGGCACAAGCCCGCTGCTTCAGTACAATACTGAAGAGTGAAGGCTTTAATAGCTCTACCAGTAAGGCTGTTGTCGCTACTTACCTTGAAACTAAAGGTCTCACCAGTTCTACGACCATTTGGACCAGAACCTGCTGGTGCATAGTTCTCACCGACGGCGTTAGGCGCGTCTACTGAGTTTCCCGAACCGTCTGTGTTCGCGAAACCAGGAGCTGAGCTTGATAGCATCAGCGATCGCTCAGTTAGTGGATTCAGCGAATCCGCAAATGCGCTCGCTGCCGGGAAGATTGTTGCTACCACGACGGCAAGAACAGCACCTAGCATCGAGCCGCGTTGAGCGACTGATTTGAGTGTATATGTACTCATGTATTTCCTTTTATTTTAAGTTGGTTTATATTTTTGATCCCTATTATCGGGAGGGTACGTCGTCATTTTAGCATTAGCGACATAACGAGTGCAAGTGAATTTTTTCGCATCTCTTTAATAAGCTACCTTATCCACAGTTTTATCCACAGTTTCCTTAGATAAACCTGATTTCGTCTATGCGAGTTGGGCTAGAAGACTGGTATAACAACCGCCGAGAAGTCACCCGAGAAGTGTCCGGCGGGTGTTTTGTTAGACACGTTCACAATCATACTAATAGTATATTGGCTCTCGCCAGACTCGGTGACACTGCTCCCAACCACGTCACCACTATGGTACATAAACATATTTGCGGTCGCATAATTGTCCTCAACTTTGCCAAAGCTCGTCAGGTTATCGGGAACCTGAATCACACCGGCTCCAACATGTGGTGTCGTATTGGCGGCCGCATTGATTGCAAACTGCTCCGTTCCTGGTGTTGATACGGTTGGTGTACTCGGCGTACTTAAGGTGTGATCCTTATATTTAGGTGGTGTTCCGACAATTTGGATCATATAGCCGCTACTTAGGTAGTTACGGACACGGACAGTTGTCGTCTTCGTCGATGTGCTATCGGCACTTAAAACACCGAGATTTGATACACCTGGATCAACAATGACCTCAAGCAGCGGATCGCTACCAGTTATGGGGCCGAACGTTGCTTTGGTGGCATAGCTCTTACTCGTCGCGCTTGATGTCATGTCGCCGATTGATGCTTTGGCACAATAGCTAGCGGAACAGTTTTGTGATGAAGTACTACCTCCAAGTTCGGTTTCGGTCACCTGGTAATTGTTAGAGCTTGAAGTGACGGCAAATACTGAATTTGTATCACCACTAACAATCAAAACTGCAAGTAACAGCATGAGTTTTACGTATCGCCACAATCCCCGTTTTCCCATAAGCTTTATGCTTGTATTATCACCGATAGCTAGTGAAAATACAACTAGCGTCACACCGACAAGTATAGTAATCTATAGGTAAGCATAAACGTAACTATATACGCATAAAAATACACGACCATGGAACCTGATAAAAACACATCTACGGATCCCGAAAGTAAGCCATCAGTAGAAGAGCCGAAAGCTCCAGCTGATGCACTCAGTCGTACGCCAGATGATCTTGAAAAAGAACAGGCTGAGCAGAAGGCTTCAAATGCCGATCCAAATGCCTCTGCTGACCCCACCGAAAAGAAGCTCTCGCCTATCAAGCGTTTCTTCCGCAAGGTCAACGTTTACCTTTTGATTTTCGTGTTACTGGTCGTTGTTGCCGGCGTCTTTACGATCGTCAATTACTTAAACAGCCAGAAAACTCCGACTGAGGCAGGCATTGCGAACCAAGGGCTCACAGCCGACGCCCTTAAACAGCTTGCGAATACCGATGCGACCGTTGGTGGCACGTCACAGACACTTACCATCCAAGGTAATGCCGTCATTGCCGGACAAACGCTCCTGCGCGGCAATTTAAATGTTGCTGGTAATATTCAAACCGGAGGCAGTGTCCAGACTCCAAACCTAACCGTTTCTGGTACGTCAAATCTTGGTACCGCTCAAATTAATAGCTTGCAGGTTGCCACCAATACTGCTGTGCAAGGTAGCACGACACTACACGATCTGAATGTTTCAGGTACATCGTCGTTCGGCGGTGCTATGACCGCTTCACAAATTACCGTCACGAGACTTATCCTGAGCGGCAATGCTGTCTTGCAGGTTCCAAATCACATATCCTTTACTGGCCCTGCACCGACCCGCAGTATTAATAACGGTGTGCTCGGCAATGGTGGCTCGGCATCAATCAATGGATCAGACACGGCAGGAACTATAAACGTCAACACAGGCAACAATCCAACCGCTGGCTGTTTCACGCATATTACGTTCCAGCAAGTGTATACTAATCAGCCGCACGTAATCGTAAGTCCTATTGGTAGCGCAGCTGGGCAAACACAATACTACGTTGAACGTGACAAAGACGGATTTAGTCTTTGCGCTAGTAGTCCTGCTCCCGCCAACCAAGTATTCGCGTACGACTACTTCGTCACTAATTAGACCTACCCTGATATAAATTACAGAAAGACTGCTGCTTACTGAGAAAACAGGTATCACCTTTCTGAAGCATATTCGTTTCACCATCGATAGTTAGCTCAAGCTCGCCTTCAAGTACATAGTGAATACGGCCTTGAATTTGCGCTCAGGATGATCGTGACCATATCAATCCTGTTTGATGAGTTCCTGTGGAGTTAGCTTGGTATATGTGCCGTGTATATCCCCATCCCAATAACTAAATTCCTCCCTCTCTCGCATCCACCCGAGCGGGAGCAGCGCCCCATTGCTCAGCAACGACAGCATCGGTAAGTGCTTGTCGGACTTTTTGTATCGGATCTTTTGATCTGAACCGCCCAATCTTTGTATCACTATAAAACACAACCGATAGTAGCCAAGCAAGATGCATACATATAAACGATAATTGAAGTGGGTACACAAGGCGCTTCGGCTGCAATCGCATTATGCCAGATTAGGAAGCAACGGAACTTGATTCACCGTCACTCCGAGGCTCTTCTCTACGCTTCTCACCTTCACCACGACTCACGACCGTAGTCCTAAATCCTGGTAAAGCAGATGACTGTGCGTCTACACGTCCTGCGGAGGTCGCTCATATGCGACCTACCTACGCTGGGTTGTATACGCTGTCATCTGACCAGAGAAGTATGGAGTTTCTGGATTTTGCCTGGAATTCATATTCGCTCCAGGCTGCGAGCGAGAAGGACGCTGTACCTTGTGATGGGCGTTTCTCTTAAAGAGGGACTACTAACCTCTAAAGGCTAGCGGGCGCCGCAGCATGGGCATTTGTTGGTGCCTGGACACGTACAACTGCAACTGAGACAACCACCACTACCGCGGTCGCGCCCGTGCTCGTGGGTGCAACCACACTTCTTACATGCATCCTTTGCCATTTTCTCACCCCCTCGTATGACTTGAAGGGACAGAAAGCGCATCAGCTCGAAGACCGTGGCACTGGCGAGTGATCGCCGGCCTGGCATGGATCGCACACCGCTTGCCTTTTGACGTAGATTTCCACGCCGCAGACACACACCGTGCAGGTGCAGCGATGTGACTTGTTTTCATTGGACATAACTCACCTCCTTTTTGCTAGAAGGTTCCGTTGTCGCCCGTCAGTCGCCGTGCTTGATGCAGGGTAGACCAGTTCCGCAAGTGCACTCGTCCATCTCTACCTCTCATCACTCGATGGAAGCGGAAGCCCTATGAGCCCAGCAATCGCTTCAAAAGCGACTGCTTGCCCGTACCAGCCGCTGCGTCGCGGATCATCCGTTCCGCTTGGCTCTGGCTGATCTTTCCAGCACGGACCTTGTCGCCGATCCGCTCGCGTGCGCGCTTTGCGTTGGCTCGAGAACCACCCTTTGCCTCGAAGGCCAGATCAACCAGCTCTTGAGACTCGCGAGTCTTGGCCTTTAGCTCGGCAAACTCGCGCCGCCTGCGCTTTTCGCGCGACTCTCTAGTCATCTTCTTCTCCCTCGTGACCCGCGCCTTGCCAGGCACGGGAGTTCGAGAGAGAAACAGCCTAACCGTCAACCGTAATACCGTTTGTACATGGAATAGTGACTTACGAAGAAGAATTCGCTCAGCGTTGTGTACGGTGGTCAGCGGCGAGCATGCAAGTGGTAAACTAGGCCACCCGCAAGACAGACGTAGTTCCGGGAATGACAACCCCGGGGCCCGACCAGGACTGCGCGACTGTCCTGGTGCCACTCCCTTCAGCAATTCATTGCCGACGTCGATCGAGATTTGCATACTTCTTTCTCCAGTTTGGATCTCTGCATCACAACGACCAAGCTGGAAAGAACAAACTTCTAACATATTTCCTTGGTATGATCGCGAGGACTATTCCATTTAATCATAAATGGCGAGAGGTATCAAAAATTCAGTGCTGAACCACTCACGGGGAGCACTGAGCACTCATCACCCCAACTCCAAACGGCCTCCAGTAGGCCACCTGGTAAATATAGAGTGTAACCAAGACAGCCCCCTAGCGCCTCGCTTGGCTATTCTATTGGTTGTATTTTATAGTGACTCAGAGTTTTGATATTGTAGGTCTGCTGGATTTTTTCTTAGTCTTATCATAACAAAAATACCCTACTCATCGCATGATATTTCACGGTATATGATAAGTTACCTTATGACTGCAAGGGCCTAAACATCAACAAACACGACGACACGGTTAGCTTTAACGTGCATGAGGGCGCGGGATATCTTAATGATCTTCTGACCTTCTGGCGACTCTATGACCAAGTTGCAGGGAACAAGCATACATAAAAAGTTATGATGCTTTGGCAGAATATCAAAGGGGCCTATATCGTTTACGGCGCTAATACTATAGCCGTCTCCTTCGTAGTAAACTTTGAAAGGTGCATAAACCTTAATGGCTATGGTCGGCTTGCCACCGTGAGTTTGAGCAAGCAGTTCAGCTGCACTTGCCTCTTGTGGCTGTTCTTTCTCATCCGCCACTACTTGCCTTCTTCCGTAGGCTCGGACTTGTTTGTCTCAGGAGTGACCTCAGCTGATTCAGCGGGAGTTTGGGCGGCTGGTTCAACTACCTTCTTCTCACTTTCTGTTGCTTTTACTTCCATCTTACCGATAATTTCTTCCACACCATCGAGCGTCTTCTCGCGGGTCATGTGCTCACCAGGAACGCCAGTTACTTTTTCCATCACGTTAAATCGTTGCTTGAAAAACTCGATCAGGAGTTTTGCCTTGTTATAATCGTCGCGGTCTTCTGAGGAAAGTTCGGACTCACCGATGATGGCGATGATGCCCTTTAGTGATTCATATTTCTGCAAAATCGCGGTTGCGCGAGTGGCAAGGTCGTAGTGTCGCTCACCAACCACCTCGGGTGTCAGGAGACTTGATTTGGAGGCGAGAATATCAACGGCTGGACGGATACCTTGCGCAGCGACGGCACGTGAGAGCACGATCGTACTGTCTAGCTCATGTTGAATCATCTGCACGGCTGGGTCGGACAGGTCGTCGGCTGGCACGTAGATTGTTTGCAATGCGGTGATTGAACCGTTTGCATTCGTCGAGAGGCGATCCTGGAAGGTCTTGACGTCAGAGAAGACCGTTGGCTGGTAGCCGCCCTCAGCAGGTGTCTGGTCGATAATAGTTGAGACTTCGTTTTTTGCTTGGATGTAACGATACATGTTGTCGGCGAATAGTAGCACATCTTTTTTCTGGTCATCACGGAAATACTCGGCAAGCGTGATGGCACTCAGACCGATCAGACTACGCTGGACGGGGTTTTCGTTCATTTGTCCAAAGAACATGGCAGTCGTCTTGAGTAGGTCGTTGTCATCCAATGTTTTGAAGAGCTCATGACCTTCACGAATACGCTCACCAATACCAGCGAAGATAGACAAGGCACCGGAACCGGTTGCCACGTTATTGATAATCTCCATCGTAAGCACTGTCTTGCCCACACCGGCACCACCGACAATACCAATCTTGCGGCCTTTGACGAATGGGGTAAAGAAGTCGAGAACTTTGAGTCCGGTTTCCAGTACATCATCAGGACGGTTTTCCAGTCCTGATTCTTGGAAGGCTGGTGCGAAGATTGGGCGCTTGATCATCTTATCTAGTACTTCCTGATCAAGCTGGGGTTTCCCGTCAATCGGACGTCCCATTGCATCCCAGACGCGACCAACCATTTCATCACCAACAGGAATTTCAAGACTGTGCCCGCTTCTCGTTACTGACTCGCCTTTTTGAATACTGTAGTCCCCACCGATATTCAAACAAACCGCCGTGTCGCCGTGCATCAGGGCGCTCACGAGCAGTGGTGACTTTTTCTCGTTATCGACGTAGAGCATCTCGTTGAGTTCGGGCATGTCGTCATCAAATTGAACTTTAATAACCAGACCCTTGAGGGTGCGAACGATACCCTTGTTAATCGCTTGTTGTTCAGACATTATGCTTCTCCTCCGGCTCGTAATTTTTTGAGGCCCGACATAGATTCTTTCAACCTGGTGTCGACTTGGTTGCGCTTGGCGCGGTTGTACTCGGTATGTAGCTCGGTGACATTCGTAATCGAGCGTTCTTTGGCGGCGGACATAGCCTTGAAGCGACTCGCAACCTGCGCAAGGCGGCTGTCGTAAATGAACTGCGAAATCGTCAGACGCAGAATCGAATTCTCTAAGTACGCAGCCACAGCGTACGAGTTTGGTTCAAAGATATACGTTTTTTCAGTCACCATGTCGTCCCCTACGGTCGAAAGATCAACCGCACGACCTTTGCTCGAGACGACATCGCTGAGATCGACTTCTTTAATTTCCTGCTGAGACAGCGAGATATAGTTTTGATAAAAGATTCGGCTTTTGGCATATTTTTTCATAATATCCATCAGTGGATCAACGTTGATGTAATCGTGTTCAGGCAGATCAAAATAATAATTATAATCGACATGCGACTGTTTGAGTTTTGTCGTGCCATGATGTCCAATCACGAGCACATCGTTCTTCGTCTCATCGTAGCGTTCCATAAACTTACGAATCAGGCGGTTGTCGATGTCGCCGCTCAGACCGCCTTTAGCGGTAATAAGAATTAATAATTCTTTATTAAACGGCGTTTCATCAACCGCACGACCATAGTTGAACATAACATCAACACGAATTTGTTTGTAAATATTCCACACCTCATCGAAAAATTGGTTACTGATCAGTACCTTATTTTTCGTCTTGGCAATCTGCATACTGCTGATACTTTCAAGTGCTGAGGTAAGACTCACGACAGAACGTGCGGCTGCTTCTTCGGCTTTAATTTCAAGCGGACGTCGCACTACTTCTTCTCCTTGGCTTTGTCATCGACGGGCGGAGCGTTGGTGGCAGCTTCTGCCCGTGCGGCCTCGTCAGCCTGACGTTTCTTTTCCTCTTCGGCTTTGGCGGCCTTTTCAATAGCTGCTCGTTTTACTTCGTCGATGGTCATCACTTCCGCTTTGAGCGCTGCTTCAAGCTCGTCGTAATTACCCTTCATGTCTTTGTCTTCTTGAAGTTTCGGCGCGTATTCGTGCACCTTTTCCTTGAGCTTGTCGACATTGATAATTTCCTCGGGACTGCTTCCCAAGATGATGCTCATCAGAAATTGTTGCTCGGCAAAGCTATAGATTTCACCAATACCTTGGTTCATCATCTTGAAGAGGACTTTACCCTTATCGTAATCTGCCTGCGCCGCTGGGCTCAGTTCGGTACCAAAGTGAGCGTACTCCTCAGCCGTTCGATAGCCGGCAAGGGTTAGGTTAAGTTTATCTGCAAATCCTTTTTGTCGTTTGTTTTGACCGACACCACCCACACGTGTTACCGAGAGAGCCGTGCTGACTGCTGGGCGCATGGTGTCCTTAAAGATCTTCTCATCCAAAATCCACTGGCCGTCCGTGATCGACATAATGTTAGTTGGTAGGTAGGCGGTAATATCACCACCTGGCGCATACACAATCGGGACAAGGGTTTGACTAGCGTGATTTGATGCTGTTTTACCACCACGCTCAAGCAGACTCGAGTGTGTATAGAACATGTCACCTGGGTATGAGTCACGTCCCGGCGAGACACCGGCGATCAGTGAGATTTCGCGATAGGCCTGGGCGTGGGCCGTTAAGTCATCATAGATTACCAATGTGTCCATGTTGAGTTTATGCCAGAAATATTCACCGTGCGCAGCTCCCACATACGGCACGAGGTAGGTGAGAATCAATGACTCGAACGAGTTACTCACCACAACAACTGCTTTTTTAAGCGCGTCATTTTTCTTGAGCGTACTCACGAGTTCCGCCACATCGTGGTTACGTTTAGCGATCAGCACATAGATGACGGTAATGTCAGTGTTCTTCTGGTTAATAGCTACCTGCGCGGCGAGTGCCGTCTTACCCACCTTACTGTCTCCGAGCATCGCCATACGCTGTCCACGTGCCAGTGAGTATTCGAGGTCAAGAATGGTCACACCCGTTTCAACCGGCGTATCGAGCAACTCACGCTCATAGAGCATTGGTGCAGAATGAAAAACATCCCATTCTTGGTCGGCAATGATCTCACCCTCACCGTCGATCGGCTCACCAAAAACATTAATCACCCGACCAATGAAATTCTTGCCAACAGGGATCATAATATCGCGTGCCTCAATCACACAGACTGCACCGATACGCAGTGGCGAAGGATCGAGTTTCATGACCACGACGTGGTCTTCGAGAACCTGGTGGACGTAGCCACGTGTATCATCTTCAAAGCGAACGGTTGCGTGCACGTTCGTTGGATGCAAGCCCCTGATACTCACCATAAATGAATCAATACCAATAATCTCACCGACGGGATTTCCGTCGCTGACTAACGTATCGAATTTCTTACTGGTTGCCACGAAGCGTCTCCAGTTCCTTAACCAGTAGTTCGTGACCACCTTTGAGCGCCGCTCGAAGACTCAGATCGTGAACATGATTTGGCGTTCGGATGTAAGCACCGGCGATAAGTGCAGGTTGAAGCCCGACGGCAACGACTGTCTGGGGATGCACTGATTCGCGTAGCCACTTGGCAATTTGCTGCAAACTTTCGCCATCAGCAGGCACGGCAAAGGTCATGTGAATGACCGGCGCATTTTCCTTGAGCAGATGCATCTCCTTGATGAGTTCTCCACGGTCATGCGCGCTCTCAAGCTTGAGATTATTTTGACTTATGAATTCACTCAGCTGTTGTGACATGGCAATTTCAGCATGTTCATCAGAGCCTACTCTTTCGCGAACTGAGTCTGCTGTTAGTTCGTTATCGACTCGCTCGAGTTCGTTCACGAGACGCGAAACATCACCTTTACTCACTACATTGAGCGGTAAAATAAAGTTTGTGTGTGTTCTTTGTTGCTCGGACTCGTTCATAGTTTCATGTCGTCCACAATTGCTTGCTTGTTTGTCTCCATCTGTTGAATGATCGATGGTAATTGTGCCTTAAGATCGTATTGATCGCCGAGAGCTCCGAGCAGATACTGCTCAATAATGCGTGCCATGTTGCTTTCAAACGCATTGATCAGTGACTCTTCTTGCTTGACGAGATTCGCTCGGAGGGTTGTCGCGATTTCTTCGGATTGTCTTTGGACAGCTTCGACACTTTGGTTCAATGACAACATGGCGTCTTCCTGGGCTTTTTTAACTGCGGCCATGCCGTCCATATTTTCCTGGAACATAGTATCGACCATGATTCTTTGATTAGCGATACTTTTTTGCAAGGTCGTACTCAGCTGTTGATGTTCTTGTTCTACAGCCTGCGCGCTCTGATTGAGTGATTGGAGTGCTTCGTCTTGTGAGGCTTTAAGTACCTGGCCATACTGGCTAAACTGGTCGTCGAGCTGTTTACTTATGTGCTCTTTGAGTTCGGTGTTAATTCGCGTGATGCTATTATCAAGCCGGCCAACGACATGATCCTTGAGTTCATCTTTAATCTGAATGATAGTTGCATTAAGATCTTCTTTGAAAAGCTTGGCGTTTTCATTGATAACGCTCTCAAAATACAAACGACCATGATTGCGTAACTCCTCATGAAAATTCTCGTCAAGAAAATGCCCTTCAAGGGCGGCTGCCTGTTCTTCAGTTAGTTTACGTTTTGTTTTTTGTTTATGAAATAACCCCATATCAACCACCCCTTTTGTGCATCATAGCTTTAATAGTAAATATACCGCAAATAGGCCAATAACTAAAATCAGAATTGTTGTGAGGATAATCTCGATAAGAGCCCGGAAGATTGACTTCTTCGACATTGGATTACGACCGATTGAGATAACTCCGTTACGTACACCCGCATACAAAATGGCGATGGCGGCAACAATGCTCACGGCCGTAATGGCCATACTCAAATAGATACGAACCGGACTCACTTCTTTTTCAGCGATCGCTTTACCGATTCGCTCAAGAAAATCAGGTACTTTAGCCTTGGTGCTTACATCGTTTGGATTGTGCTTAATATCGATTGTGATTGGGATTGAACCTAGCTTAACGGTCTTATCTGTCTTTCCTGTAATATCTTTGAGCGTCGTGCTGCCAAGGATGATGGTTTTACCGTCAAATGGAGCATTTGCTCGGCCGAATACCGTCTTCTCCACCGTTCCGGCTTTCATAGCAACACCGTTGATTGATGAGAGGGTGACATAGTCACCAATTGCGATTGGGCCATTTTGCGTACTCACCAGTACGTTATAGGTGCCAGATGGTGTAACGTAGACTTCGTTTTTAAGCGAACCGTTTGATAATGTCACGGTCAACTGGTTGCGATCTACCGTTACACCGAACATGTTCTGTAGCTCAGCTTGGGTAGCGATTTTGACGCTATTGGAATCCTTACCGGTCAGTTGGACGATCGTACCGTTATCGAGTGGGGTGTCGCTGGAATAACTCTGAACACTTGCACCACTTTCTGCGGACACCGGTAAAAAGGCGACGGTAGTCGCAGTGAGAATAATCGCCAGGCTAAGAATAATTCGTGATACTTTCACAGTTTTTTATGCTTCATGCACCCCTATCATATACTGGGCTAATTATACCATAACCTGTATGCATTTTAGACCAGTTTGCCAGTGCTCTGCGTGGTGTAATTATCACCAATTCATGTCGTACTATGACTCGCTAGAAAAACGTAGCAAAAACGACATACATAACACTTTAAAATTATTGTCACGTGTTACCGCTAATGCTACAATAAGACTAAGCTTTTTGATGGCACCACACATCTAAGTGAAATAAACATATTGTTCTCATCTAACAGATGTAGAAATAGAAATATATATAAACATAGAACATGTGGTGCCACCTTTCCACCGGTATTGGGCTCCGTCGTTCGCTACGATTTGTAGCGTTAGCTTTGCTGTTTGTTGCGTTAACCACAACGCTATTATTAGCTCGTGTTTCTCACGCTACAGCCGGTACTAACAGAACGATAAACTTTCAGGGTCGCTTGCAGACTGCAGCGGGGGCCGTTGTTGCTGATGGGCACTACAATATGCAGTTCAAGATCTACCAGGATGGCGCAGGCACGGCAGTGGGCAATCCTGGCGGATCATTGAAATGGACAGAAACATACATCAATAACGGTGGGACAAATGGAGTCGATGTTAAAAACGGCTTCTTTTCCGTTAGTCTGGGTTCGCAAAACCCATTCGGAACAAGCGTGGACTGGAATCAGGACACGTTATTTCTCTCGATGAACGTCGCGGGAAGCGCGTCAGCTTGTACGACATTTGGTACTTCTCCTTGTGGTGCCGATGGTGAAATGCTCCCAATGAAACGCATCACTGCCACGCCATACGCTATTAACGCGGGTGCGGTAAACGGTAAGACGGCGGACAACTTCGTTCAACTTGCTCAAGGTGTCCAAACCGATGCTAGTACCAACACCAGTAGCATCTTCATCAACAAGACCGGTAGCGGTAACCTCATCCAACTCCAAAACACTGCAACTGACGTATTCACCGTTGATGAAACTGGTAACCTCACTCTTGGAAGCAACGCGGATAAATCTATCTCGGTGGCGGTGGCCGATCCTAATACCGCTGGCAAACAACTGTCGGTATCCGGTGGCGCTGGCGGAAGCGGTTCAGGATCAACGGGTGGCGACCTCGCACTTCAAGGTGGAGCAGCTGGTGGCTTGAATGGTAACGGTGGAGACGTGACCATTAACGCCGGTGCGAAGACTGGGACGGGAACTGATGGCTCAATCTCAATTGGTGCGAGCAATACCAGTTCAATAACAATCGGCAGTACCTCGGGTGCAGGAAATCAAAATGTCAGCATCGGCGCTAACAACACTGCTGGCGGATCATCAAACGTTATCGTTGGTTCAGGCGGATCAGCGGATAGTGGTTCGACAACAATTCAAGCAAAAGACTCGGTTACCGTTAATACCGACGGCGTTACTCGTGTTACCTTTGGTAATTCAAACACCGTCTACTTTGGTAACGGCGTTACTGCAGCCGCACCAAACGGCTTCACTCTTCAGGCAACCGGCAGTTCGACTGCTGGTGTCAGTGGTGGTTCACTCGCAATCCAAGGTGGTGACGCTAACGCCGGTAACACTAACGGTGGTAACGTGACAATCGCCGGTGGTAGCGGTAGCGGAACCGGCGCAAGCGGACTGGTCGTGATCAACACGCCAACCTTCTCGACAGTCACCAATGATGCAAACTGTTACGCTGGCGGTACAACGGTAGCAAGCAGTTGTACGATTAGTAACTCAACCGTCAATAACGCGGCGGCAGTTGTTGTCGGATTCAGTGCAACCGGTCAGACTGCCACTCTACCCGATCCTTCCATCACCACAGCTGGACGCATTATGTACGTGACGGCCGCTAATGGATCGGAAGATTTCACTCTGTCTATCAATGGTGGCGGTACTGATAATCACATTGCCATGCATAAAAATGTAACGGCAAGTCTGCTTTGGAACGGATCCGACTGGACCTCAACAACCGCATCCAACGCGCCGACGCCTTACTCGCTCGGCGGCAGCTCAAGTGGCGGCACACCAAACGTCCAGGTTGGTGACGGGGTAGCAAGTGGCGCACCGACATTGTTCACTGTTGACAAGGCATCATCTCCACCAGTTGTTACTGATAGCTCACTCCTTGGTAGCATGTACTACGACACAACAATCGGTAAACTACAGTGTTACGAGGCTAAGGGCTGGGGGTCTTGTGGATCAAGTCCTGACACCTTCGTCACCCTCAGTCCTGAGTACACGAATACGGTTACAAACGGTAACGGTATCGGCACCATGACCACTGACCTCTGTTCCGACACGCTTGATATCAACGACGGCACCTCTGGACAACCAACCATTTGTGGAAGCAATGAAACCTATAACTTCTACAATTGGACATCCTCTCAGGGTACCGCTCAAACCAAGAGTATCTATGTTACCTATAAACTTCCGTCTACCTTCAAGGAGTTCTCAGCTGGACTAACCTCTCTCATGGGTCGTACTGACAGCTCAAATTCAAACGTCTCCTACCAGATATACCGCAACCGTAACAGTTCTGGCATGACTGCCTGTGGCTCATCTATGCCAGTATCGACTGGCTCGCAGTCTACCTGGCAAACAAAGACCGCCAGTGGTAGCGAGGATCCATCGACCTGTAGTTTTGCAGCTGGTGATAGCATCGTCTTTAAGATCAACATGATCGCGAGCAGTAATGCCAACGCCTACATAGCGAACCTTGGCTTTACATATAGCAACAATTAGTCTCTATTGGTAGGCTATCCCTGTTATGCTAAAATGACATGAGTAGTTAGACGCTGGTTGTTTAGCGAGGGATATGGAATTCAAAAAACCAAATAGATATGGGAGGCAGCGACCAACACAGACTGGGTCACATCCTAATGACCCTACTCTTACACACCCCCGTGCCACCCCTCGTCCAGCCCCTTCTCTTAGCACAACACCAGTTCAGTCACCCCACCTGGTAAGGCCAATCGTTGAAACCAAACCTAATAAGCCATCTTTGAAGTCGGCGGTCGTATCCTACACACAGCAATCACTCCATGACAGGAAGACGCTGGTTATCTTAGCGGTGGTTATTCTGTTTCTTATTACAGCCGGTGCATTTATCGTCCAACACAACATGACGAGCAATGCCGATGACACGAGTGTCTCAAAGGAAGCAGTTGATAGTCTTGAATACCAAACCATCTTACCTGAGGGGAAATCGATTACCGACCTTGGCGGTTGGAAACGAGTCAGCCCAGCAAAAAGTGATCCAGTCTATGCTTATATTGACGAGATCGGAGCTGTTTCGATTAATGTGAGCGAGCAGCCGCTACCCCAGTCATTTGTTGGTAATACCGACGACCAGGTCGCTGAGCTTGCTAAAAAATTCAGCGCAACCAACAAGATTAGTGCAGGAGACATCAAGGTCTATGCCGGCACCTCGTCCAAAGGACCGCAATCAATTATCTTTACAAAAAATAGCTTACTTATCCTGATCAAGTCTCAGGAAAAAATTGATGATGCTGCTTGGATAAAATACATCAAATCGCTTAGCTAACCCCTTAGGTCACTTGTACTCACGTACTGATTCGCCGCTATTCGTATGTGGCCACGGCTAGCTGCTAGTGTGAGCTTTTGTATTTTGCGATAGACTGTGCGACTTTGCTGTCCGTCTTGAGGTTCTCAAAGAATAAAACCTGATCTTTGGAGAGAATCATCTTATCTTCTGGACCATGAATTTCATCACCAAGTTTGATGAGCTGGACGTCTTTTTGATCTGTCGAGGTCTTCTGAGGATTCTTAGAATCTGTCGTACTGTCACTTGTCTGTGTTTGAAGGTAATAGATATCAGTCAGTTGCATGTAGTCTTTGTCGAACGGTTTGAGCTTGCCGAAGTAGGTTTGGCCGTTAGTAAAGAAGACCGCCTGGTACTTAGCGCTGTCGATTGCCGTACCGGCACTTTGCATATTTGACCACATAAACCAGCCAATAACACCAAGAATAACGATAATAATTGCGACAATAGGAAACAGGAATCGCTTCCACGATTTCTTTTCTTTTGGAGCGTGGTGTACTGGAGTTGCTCTATGCACGGTTGTTGGCTCCACGTTTACGGGTTGAGGTTCTTCTGGCTGTCGGCGTGGCTGCTCAGGTCGACTGCTGACGACCCTTCTATCTGGCGTTTGTTGCGCACGAAATGGTCCCCCATCCATGTGTAGTTTTTCTCCAAATTACCCATTACTGTTGCATCAATAATATCACAACAAAGCCATTAGCGCGATCACGCAATAATACTTCTATGCTATGACATTTCTTCCTGTTCTTATTTTCTCTTACTCTCTGATATCTAGGTATGTTTCTTTTTAGGTGAGTGAGGTTTATATATGAGGAGGCCAAGGGGAAAGCGCCTTTTGCCTATCCCCACCTATACCGTTTACTTATAGGGAAATGCCACGAATATTCGGCCATAACACCTTAAAGCAATGTAAAAAATGTCCACGCCCTTATGGACAAAATACCTCTTCTACGCCGCGACTTTCGTCGTGGGCTCCATGAGTCTACCGCTCCTTGAAAGATCTGGATCAGTACAGGCGGCAAGATTAAAACAGCATGGTCGGCGCTTGCCGGATCGAAGCTTTGAAATAGACACCTCAACTCGTCGCTCACGAGTCTCCATCTTACTGGTCGCATTTACCCAACGTATCCATTCCCAACGTGCCATTGGAGTGATCTTGGTCCAGAGATTTTGAACGGTGGGCGGGGCGGTGGCGAGAGCTTTTGAGAAATCGTCGGGTATAACTGGCTCCGGCCAATCTTTGCTGGGCTCAATCTCAAGCTTGACCGTATCCCCCGCACCAATGCCAATAGCTTTTTGTAGCTTTTCATCAACTTTGAACCAATGGCCCCACCTTCCATCTGGTTCCAGTACCTGCCCAAAATCATGACCGTTGATCATTCCTTTTACCATTACCTGTCCACGAGATGGCAGCTTTTCACTTGCGGTCTCGGGTAACTGTAAGATAGTCCATTTGTCGAGTGTGTATAGTGTCGCTTCAAAAATAATTGTCGACATTTTCTTTACCCCTTGATTAATGCTTTATTTAAATGCGCCGCATATTCAATCAGTTTCTTATTACCAGATTTCTTAGCGTAAACGTGCATACGTTTGATAACACTAGTATACTTCTTAATCGATTCAGTGGTCAGGTTTGACCCGAGTTTCTTTTGCTCATCAAAAAACAGCGCCTCGTAACACTGACCGACTCGTACCTGATCATTACTATGCTTAAACGCCTTAATCGCATCATGATAGCGATGCGATTGATAATAGTGAACCCCTTCGGACTCCCAGCTCTTTCGAGTTAACTCTTCTGCACCTGGCGCATATTTAGCAAAGCGCCGAGCTGCGACGTAGTTATGACGTTCCATCTCGTAAATCGTACCATTATGACCAACCATGCCAAGAAGCGTCACGTCATGACTCGCCGTCGCGAACTTTAATGCTTGATGATAATTATGGCGCTTCATCAGTGAATTGATTAGCTTATTGTAGGCAGCATCCAAATTACGCGTGACGATACCGCGGTCGTGTGACAGTATGAATGCAAAACGCGATGCTTGCAGAAAATTCTCCGCAGAGACCTCATGCGTGGATAGGTATGAATCGGTTGCATCCAGCAGGTTGACGCTAACGATCTCTTCGATCGGCAGAAGTGTACTGTCTTTTTGTTTTTCGTAGTCTGTAAATCGACCGGTAGTTGCTTCGATATCAATACCGCCGTAGTGCAGTGCAACGTGCCGTGGCAATAAACGAATCTGAAGATCGCGTACATCGTAATAGCGTGAGTACAGATAAATATACAGCGTTACAATCTGATTACAGTCACCCACCAACTTCTCATGGGATGGATCACGCAGTAGTCGCCCAAACGAACTGGACTCGCGATACTCGTACGCGCGACGCTCCTGCGAGAAATAGTCCATCATCGCTTGTAGCAGGACTGCCTTTCTCGGATCAATAGCCGTCCCTGAAGTTACCCTATCAATGTGTGCTGTAACTGATTCAGCTGGCTGTGCGTTGTTTGTATAAAAGTGATCGAAATCATCGACAATTAGTTGCAGGTTGGCATACAGCTTTCTACGCTGGGACTTGCTCAGGTATCGGTACCCTTTGTATTGGTATTCTGTCCAGAGGTTAATAATAGCGATATTGCCCTGGAGCAAGCTGCCCAGTCTCGCTCGCGTTGCCGATTGATTGCTATGTTCGGTCAGTCCTTTGAAAAAGAGCCCCACTGACCGTTCGCGTACGTCAGCGTATGGTGCGAAAAAATAGAAGACACTGTCGATAAAGCCCATAGTGTTAGTGTATCAAACATCAGTACAACTTATCACCGCGGTAGTAGCATTTACCTAGCAAAAAGCTTCCGTACAAAGTTCTTTTACAGTGATAGGGTTAGCCCCTCCAGAAGCTAGGATTTGCCGTTCAAATACTTACCAACAACGCTTAGAGCGAATGAAGGCAATATGATGAAAACAGTTGCGAATAAGAGTCTTATGAGTACTTCGCTAAGAACAGAGTCTTTCTCGTCCGGACCTGAAGCCGTCAGAACGACTAAAATCCCCAGAATACCGAAGGCAATCGATGCATAGGTAAATACTTTTGTAGCTATTTTTTGCATATCTTTAGTATACCAAACAAAAAGACCCTCCTTGCGAAGATTTTTAAATGTTATCTTTTGCTCGCATTAGTGTATATCTCGCAACCAGGATCCATTTCTTCAGAAATAGCGACTATGGACATACATTAATTATAGTATTATGATATTGATGTTCACCCGTTCAGAGCTTAGATCCTGGAGGAGCAATGATCTTTCTTCTTCGTATCGTGATTCTACTGTTCGTGCTGGCCATTTCAATCAACCACGGTGTGGAAGCCGGACGAAACACCAACCCCGGGTGGGGAACCGTCTGGGGTATCCTCTTCTTCGTCTTCTGGATCTTCGTCGC
This sequence comes from Candidatus Saccharimonadota bacterium, assembly GCA_030445245.1. GTDB lineage: Bacteria > Patescibacteriota > Saccharimonadia > Saccharimonadales > Saccharimonadaceae > RYN-404. The sequence continues at coordinate 953,354 of JAUCSD010000001.1, forward strand.
CAACATCGCACTGAACCTCCTCATCATCATTCGTCGGAAACTCAGCAGATGGATGGATGACAACACCTACTACTAGCTAGGTGCAGCCCCCTCATCGTATCGTTGCAGGCCCAGGTAGCCTCCGGTATGATCCGGGGGCTATTTGCATGTCGTCTGGCACATCCTGCCACACTTTTTGAGTTTTTTAATAAGCAACGGCACCCTATACACAGTGTGCTAAAATGGTTATAGTAAAAAACGTTGGGAGACGGGTATGTACGAGCAAAATAATGTAGAGTTTATGGGCGTATTGGTGGATCGACAATATACAACTGGTCAAAAATATGCCCAACTTGTATTCGAAACTGCCGAAGGTATTCGGCTATCACTCAGTCGCAATATCAACATGGTGCGCTCACTCAGATTAGGTTTAACCTACAAAGTTAAAGGTCCTGAACACACAGTCGGACAAAAACGTTATGTTCACGAACCTACAGCAACACTCGTGTCTGGTGGTAAGTTATCCTTGATTTCCAAACACTATAAAATACTCATCCCCGTAGCGATCGGCGTGATCGTTGTATTAAGCGGGGTGGGAGCTCTCGCATATGCCACTCATAGTACTAGCACCAGCACCAGTAGTCTGCCTGCAGTACATAAGGAAAAACCAATATCAAAGGTAGCACCCGTAACTACCAGTTCACAGCCAGCTTCAAATACAGCCTCGACCCTATCTACCTCAACTCAACAACAGACTAAAACAACTCCAGTAAAATCTACTAAGAATAGTGCCCCTATTTCAACGACGACAACTGCCCCAGTGATCAGCGACACTACTGTTGCTCCTTCCGTTACGAATGATCCAGCTAGCCTTACCACTCAAGATGGCGCTAGCGGTACCATCCAGCCCGTCGTGGAAACTCCTCCAAGTGATGCTCCAGTACAGACCGATCCGAACCCACCTGTCGCTCCCTAATATTATGACGTGAGTATCTTTTCGGCGACTGGTTCGGATTCAGACGCTAAACCATAAAGAATACTTCACGACTGCTCAACCGCCTTGGCTAAAGTGGATTTTGGTTCATTCTAATAACTAGATTTTCCAATGTGGCGATCGTACCGTCAGTATTCATCTTGACGTATACCAGCATACTCCAAGAATTGTTTGGATACTTATAGACCTGAACAATCGTTTGACTAGAATCATCTGGATTAACGATAGCAGAATTGATGCTAACACTATCGGGCAGATCTACATCTGCACTTTGAGGAAATAGATGAAGGCTATAACTACTCAAATAACCGTAATTGGGACTAAACATAGCAGAATTGTCCGCAAGATATTGATCCGCAATCGCTTGTCTCTGGCTTGCAGGTACAGCTTGTAGCTTTGCTAAGAAATCCTGATAAAGAGCTAAGACAGCTACTACAGCTGGGCGCACCTCTGCTCTACTTAAGTTCGTCGATAGACCACTTGAATCAACTGTTGGTTCTTTATTCGTAGCGGCATCGGATGATGAATTATCTGTTTTATTCTGTGAATCAATCGGGGTTCCATTATCAATAATAATTGGCGTCTTTTCTTTCTCGGCCTTAAGTGCAGCAGCATTGTCCTTATTCTGGGATGTAACTTCAATTTTATTTGCAGTAGACTTTTCATCTTTGCTTACAAAGTTCTTCCAAAACACAAAACCTAATGCGCTCAGTACGACAAGAACAATAGCTATAACAATAACGACGTGCATACTGCCTGTTTGCTTAGAAGATGCTTTAATCATGTACTAAGAATAGCACTATAACGCCTTTTTTATTATTTGTAATGTCTCCTAAAAAATGAAAAAGATCCACAAAATAGTGAATCATTTTTTCATGGCTAAGCATATAGGTCATGGACCTAGGGTTACAACTTATTGTGATATCCTATTGTTTCCTCATCGCCATTAGTTGTAATAGTAATATTCTTCCAACCATTTACGCTAATGTGGCCGTCCTTCGCTAATTCAACTATCGGGTACTGTTGGCCGTTTAATTCTGGATAATCTGCCCTATCAAATATTACTTTCGTACTCATTGACGGCCAAAGAAGCGCAGCATGACTATACTCAATTCCAGCAAAACTATCCGACATTATTCCGACCAAGCTCCCTTTCTCATTAAATACTGGTCCGCCGCTCATGCCACCATTTACTATTGCTCTCAGTTGAAATGTTGGAAATGATAGTCTCCCACTACCTCGCATATCAACCTCTGTGACTATACCACCGGTTGTGTGTGAGTTTAAATTGAAGGTGATTATGTCATCTTTGTCTACTGTAGTGTCGGGGTAGCCAAAACCATAGACTTTACTACCAACGGTTGGTGGTTCAAGATCCATCGCCATAATCTTTACCTCATCTGGGCATTGCATTATATCTGCCGCTTGTTTGTTACCTGGTGCTAATTTTAGATACGCTATATCGGTACTTTGGGAAAGAAAACAATTGGTTATAAACCAGGATGCGTCACTTTTTTCATCCTCAGAAAGTTGATAAGCTAAAAGCTGGAATGGCATTGTGTGGTTACCTGCAATTGCGTTAATCCCGTTTTCTTCTAGGTGATGCGTTATCACATGCTTAGCCGTTACGGCCAGTCCTGGTCTAATGATAACTAATGTGCCCATACTCTGATAATTATCACCAGACACATATAATATTGGCGACACGAATTCTTTTATTGGATCCCAGCCATGTGATTTGTGGAATATAGACCCGTGGGCGACTACATTTTCAATCGCTTCGCGGAAGTTATTTTGTTGACCAGAATCTGGAAAAGGTATAGCCTCGGTGTTTCTGATGTGCAGTCCAGCTTGAATTACCTTATCGTATAAACTATGGAAAACGGTCGCGTTTATAAGCACCGTTCCGTCCTCTGGATTCAATTCTCTAACTTGGTTGATAATATTATCAACTTGAACCTTAATTAGTTTTTCTCTTTCTCTAGGGCTCAACCTCAAACTAATCGGCCCGGGCAAAGCATCAATCAAGTAATACCCATCGCCATGAAACTGCTTGAGCAGTTTCTGTTTATCGCGACGGATCTCTAAAATATCAACATTGCGATAATCTTCATATAACGCTCGTATCAAATTTACAAACAGAGCGTCATGGCTTCTAACATCTTCATAATAGAAAAACCGCTCCATATTTTCCGGTGGAGCTTCTGCAATAAACAAGACTCGAATTTTCTCGGGTAAATACCTCTGTCTTGCTTGGTCGTATTTATTCATACCAGACTAAGAAGTGAACTGGGAACCCGGTCTGGGTTTTTCACTGCTTAGTTTGGCTCCGGCAGCTGGGCTCGAACCAGCGACCTAATCGTTAACAGCGATCCGCTCTACCACTGAGCTATGCCGGAATACTCCACGTATTATACCTATATACATTAGGGTCGTCAAGGAATGCTACTGATTCTGCAACGATTCAATTTGCCGTGTAAGATCGGCAATAGTTGCCCAGCTGCTGCCGTCACTCATAATCGTTAGAACATACGGACCGCTCGGGCTATAAACAATCGCTACATCATGAAGCAGTCCATCCAGAAAGCCGACTTTATCCGCTACCTGCGAGGAAGTACCAGCTGGAATACCCTGACGATAAATGTTGCGTTTCATAGCGTCCAGTAGTCTATCACGACTCGCCTGCTGGGTTAGTATTTGGCCAGACTGCAGCATGGCGTTGAACAAGCTTAAATCTCCAGCCGTAGTTAGTGGAGTGTCACCTTTGAGAAAGGTGGTATTTTTCAGACCCAATGCTTGAATTTCACTGGTGATAGATTTATAACTGATCTTCTGCAGCATTGCCTCAGCACAGGCATTATCTGATCGAACGATCATATCGTCAAAACACTTCTCTAAGTTGCGACCACCTTGAATCTGATCGGACCACTGCCACGAACCTTCTTCAACGCGTTTGAGGGCACTATAAGCGACGAATAGTTTGTATGTGCTCGCTGTCGTGAATGACTTATCATCCTGGTAGGAGGCCCGGCGATGCTTACCCGATAATTCAACGAGTGAAATACCAAACGTACCGGGATGAGATTCGGCGTAGTTTTTAAGTAGTGCCGACATGCCAGTGTCGGTCGCGCTATATGAACGGGTATATTCAACAGTTGGTGCAACTGATTTAGTAACGGCCGATACGGATGTCCGCTTTGAATCAATATATTCTTTTAACTGAGCTAGTGTACCTATAATATCCAATGTCTGACCTGACTGGCCATCTTGACGAGCGGTTTCAACGAAGTCATAGGTTGTTACTTTACTAACACCCGGCTTCACCGTGACACTGGGTGCTATCTGCTGATTGAGGTACACACCCGCTCGGCTACTATTGAATGCATAGGTCAACGTACCATCCTGTTCGCTCGCATCGAGCCAGCTAAAGACATCGGTGGCAGCAATAGTTCGAGTGGCCGACCCTGCTGTTATGGTTACGCCGCTACCTAGTTTGGCAGTAAGCTGTTTCACGAGGTTACTTGCCGTTTCGTTGGTGATTGCTGGTTTAATTACTTTTACTGGAATCGTGACCTTATTATTTGTGTCCGTTATTTTTGGTTTCACCGATGAAAGCCTGGCGATAACCGTAAACACCTCACACATACCACCGTCATGTGATTTCACTACTTCAAGTTTATTGCCGCTAGCCTTGAATGAAGCGTTTTTTGGCTGGACACTGCACGAAGATCCGAGCTCACGATCGACATAGTTTTTTACAGCACTAGCGTTGTACGTGTACTGGGGATCTTGAGATGGCTTTGTTATCAGATTAGCCCATAACAAGGATCCTGGCAGCAGACGCAAGTACCATGGATAACTTATAGCCTCAATCCGATTTTGGTTGTTGACCTGAAGTTTGATGTCGACAGGTTTTGGTGAACGATATGCCGTCTCCGTTTCGCCAAAATAAATATCCACGGGAGTCGCCGCGTATCGCTTATCTAGTTCCGTGGCTACATCTTTTTTCTGCCAGCCGCCTACGGCTATATTATCAACTTGGGCAAACGGCAAGAGGCGAGACCCTGGATAGGCAATCTGTCCGATAATAACCAGTACTAAGAAGACACCTAGGCTAATCAGTAGTTGTTTTTTATGCAGTACCAACCATGTTTGAATTATTTTTTTCCACCTGTACATCTACTGTTCATTATACATCGGTGACACCTAATCCAAGGATTCTCGCTGCCTCTTTTAGTGTACTAACCTCATGGCGCACGGCATCATCATCTTTGCTCTCGAGTGATCGAGTGCGTTTGGTTATCTCTTCTTGTAGCCACTTTCCATAAGACAAGACAGGTGAATCAGCGACTACTTCATCATCATTTTTCATAACCTCAAGTGAACGTGCAGAGTTATCTTTCTTTTGCAGCAATCCTCGAGCAATCAGCCCGTTAACATGAACAGCCACAGTAGAAACCGACCGGTAATCGAGTGCTCGCATAATCTCTCGGTAACTAGGTCCATAACCATTACCTTTGATAAAGCCATCGATAAAGCTCAGTAGCTCACGTTGTTTCTTACTTGGTCGGTTTTCGGTCATATATACCTTTCTTACCAGCAAGCGCAATACCGGCGAGCCCCCACCATACTATTGATACCGTATCATCTACCCATACCGGCTGAAGTAATCCGATAAGTCCGAGGCCGATACCAGCAGCAAATACCCCGAGGCTGAGCCAGTCTTTTCGATCTTTCCATAATCGATAGAGAATAAGGGTGAATATAGAGATAAATAACCCTAATCCAAGCCACCCCACCTCATGAGCAATGAACAGATATTGATCTTCGATGATGAGTGGGCTATCACTCCGGAGAGACGCTGACCCAGTACTGCCAATTCCTGACCCAAATGGTTCGTGAATCAAACGATCGAGGCCATAAGCCAGCGAAGCAACATGTTGGTCATTAGAAGTTATACTGCTACCACCATTTTGATTCTCATGTAGAAGTACATTTGAAATAAAACTGTTATCGCGACCAATAACCAAGCCACCGACGGCTACACCGACGAGGAGACAGCCCACTATCCATGTCTTTCGAGAGATATACTTAGCGGTCGTTGTGAGCAAAACGATTGAGATAGCGACCAATCCCGCTACAAGTGCGCTTCTTGAATAACTGATCCATAAAGCTATCACGCTACAGAGTATAAAAATCGATGTAAGAATGAGTACTTTTCTCTTTCGTAGGTCAAGCTTCTTATAAGTAAGTGCTGCTGTTATCAATCCGAGTACTATAACGACATATGCTCCGAGAGGATTTGGACCTCGAAGCGTACTATTTACTCGAATGAAGTCCGGATTTTTATCAACAGTTAAGTACGGCATAATCGTACTCTTGTTATAGCCAATATGCGATAAAATATCGACCGGCAGTAGTAACTGAAGCGTCGCAAACCCTACGACAACACAGGCGCCGATTACACCAGTCCATAACAAGCGCCTTCTATATTGTGGAAGTAATTTTACCGCCACGTACATAAGACCGAAAAATACAACATAGCGAAGGTCTATAGCTAAACCGGCCATAGTTACTAACAGTCCTCGACGGAAGACCACCGCCAACACAAGATGAAGCACGATATAGGCAGCAATGAGCTGACATACTTGGTCACCCACGACCAGGCGCCATACCCTACGTCGAGAGATAATAGTGATAGCTAGCAAGGCGGCTATAACGATCAGTATTTCTTTCCAAGACTTAATGAGTAAGCTCTGGTCGGGAAATAGTGTTCCTAGCCAGACACTTAAAGGAGCGTGTATGACGATGCCGGCAAATATAACTATCAGGATAGCAATAAAGCTTTTTTCGAGAAACGAAACTTTCATTACCTCTAGTGTAGCGAAAAAATGATATAATAACAGCCATAGATGCCATCTAAAAATACTAAATTCTATAGTCTTCTTCTGATTATCGCCGACTTCATTGTCCTACTCGGTGCGTTTGGTATTGCCTACATCCTGCGAGTCCAATACGATCCTCGCCCGCTCCTTACTCAGGTGTATGCGGTTCAGTACGTAACTACTTTTCTCCTCATCATTCCTTTTTGGTTACTGATTTTCGCTTCGCTCGGGCTATACCAATCAAATACATATAGTCGTCGGCTTGTTGAGTGGAGTAAAATCGCTATTGGTTCATGTATCGGTATATTAACTATTATCGGGTGGGAATATTTCAGTGGACAGCACGTTTTCCCAGCTCGACTGGTTGCTGTCTATGCGCTTATCGGATCGTTCTTGCTCATTTTAGTTGAACGTGAGACACTTCGACTCTCAAGAAGTTTACTCTTTTATTTTGGCAAAGGAACGAGTCGCGTGCTTGTGATCGGTGACTCTGATGCGACACGCGATATCGCAGACAGCATATCCAACACATACAAGAGTGGCTACTCAATCGTTGCAATAGCTGGCCCACGAAAAATCATACCATCTGGACTTGATGTAAAACACTTCTCGTCGATAGAAGCCGCCTTAAAAGAAATAAAGCAACTCGGTATCACAACGATTATCCAGACTGATCTATACGACTCAGCCGAGCGTAACCAGCGCATTCTTGGTGCAGCGCAGATTAACCACATTAGTTACAACTTCATCCCTGGTGAGGCGGAATTCTATGCGGGCAAGAATACCGTCGATGTCTTTCTCGGCTACCCAATGATATCCGTCAGCCAAACACCGCTCATCGGCTGGGGTGCTATCGCCAAGCAAGTATTTGACGCTATCGTCTCCCTCCTGCTCATCATTGTCTTATCACCACTCTTTCTTGTCCTTATTTTACTGCAACTTATTTTGAATCCAGGACCAATATTCTATGTCAGTAAACGACTAAGTAAATTCTCTGAACCAGTACGTCTTATCAAATTTCGAAGCATGAATTCTAAATACGGTAAACGAGATGCTGCCATTGACTTCCGTGAAATGGGACGAGAAGACCTAGCCTTGGAATATGAAAAGAACCGCAAGGTCGCAAATGATCCTCGGATTACACGCTTTGGCCAGTTCCTTCGCACAACATCACTCGACGAACTTCCACAGCTATTCAATGTTCTAAGGGGTGACCTCAGCCTTGTAGGACCTCGTCCGATCCTTCCACAAGAGACGAATTTCTCACCAACCCGTACAGCCCTTCTTCATAGCGTTAAGTCTGGTGTGACGGGATTGTGGCAGGTATCAGGACGAAGCAACTTATCGTTTGATGAACGTATCGAACTCGAGTTATTCTATGCTCAAAACTGGAGTTTTTGGTTAGATATAAAGATTCTCTTCAAGACCATCGCAGTCGTATTTCGTAAAAAGGGAGCGAAATAAAGAGATGACTGCTCCTAAGATTGCAATCGTTCATGACTGGCTTACTAATATGGGTGGAGCGGAGCCACTCCTACTTGAACTCCATAAGCTTTATCCTAAAGCACCTATCTATACATCGGTATATAACAAAAAGGCGATGCCTGCGTTTAAGGATTGCGACGTTCGAACAACCTATCTCCAAAAGATCCTTCCGAAATCTCTACGCTACAAACACACTCTCTGGCCTGTCCTTCGCGCATACGCCTTTCGCGCGCTCGATCTGAGTGAATATGACATTATCATTAGTACATCTAGCGCCGAGTCCAAAGCAGTAAAAAAACGTCCAGACGCCATTCACATTTGTTACTGCCACACCCCCATACGATATTATTGGAGTCACTATGAGGAGTTCAAAAAAGAGTTTAATTTTGGGCCATTCACCCTGTTCATACGGCCATTTATCCCCCTACTTGTGAAGTGGATGCGTCGGCTTGATCTCGAATCAATTGCTGGTATCGATTACTTCATTGCCAACTCAACTATAACGCAACAACGCATCCGACAATATTACAACCGTGCGAGTACGGTCGTCTATCCACCGATTGAAACTGCTCGATTTATGCCGCCACCAAAAACCAAACGAACCGGTTTTGTTGTATGGGGACGTCATGTACCTTATAAACGATTTGATATCGCGATCGAAGCTTGTAATCAGCTCGGTATCCCACTCACTATCATCAGTAGCGGACCCGACACGGAACGTCTTAAAAAACTGGCCGGTCCAACCATTACATTCACTGGTCGCATCAGTGACGAAGAACTCGTCAGGATTGCTCAACACAGCAAAGCATTCCTTTTCCCTAATGAGGAGGACTTTGGAATGTCAGCTGCTGAAAGTATTGCAGCAGGTACTCCTGTCATTGCCTACGCCAAAGGCGGTGCGCTTGATATCGTTCAAGATGGTGAAACAGGTATTCTTTTCGAGACACAATCAGTCGAAGGATTAGTCGAAGCTATGAAGCGATTTGATACCTATACTTTCTTACCTGCGACGCTTTATCGTAAGTCGAAACGCTTTGACAAGAGTTTATTTTCTACAAAAATGCGAAAAATAATCACCGACCAATACAAATAAGCTTTTATACTTAGCTACTTGCGCCGTTACGCCAAGTGAACTGATTTATTAAGAAGAAAATTGTCGAGCGCAACTTCTAACATCTGTACGTTTGCTTGGGTCGTGAGGCTCGCAATATGAGGCGTAATAACTATTCGTTCATGTCTGAATAGTTCAGGATTGCCATGCGGTTCATTGAGAACTGTATCTGCAACATACGTAAAGTGCGCCGATGCATTGAGAAGTTCAAGTACAGCCGTCTCATCTACAATTCCGCCTCGAGACGAGTTAATTAGAATGGCATCGTCTGGCAGTAAAAGGAGCTTGCCTTTATCAATAATATTCTTGGTTTCATCAGTCAGCGGAAGATGGAGCGAGACAATAGTACATTGCTTGATCAGTTCATCTATAGAGGTGACTACGGTGATGCCCTCTGGTACATCGGCTGCGTTTACATAGGGATCATATACGAAGAATGCTTTATAGTTAAAGCTACTCAGTTTCTGATGAAGGAGTTTACCGACATTACCGAACCCGATCAGACCGATCATCTGCTCACTCATGGAAGACCCCATGAATTTGAGTCGGTTCCACTCAACAATATCTTGTTCGGTTAGCTGGTGTAGGTGGCGCAAGACAAGTAACATAACACTTACGACGTACTCAGCTACTGCATCCGCGTTTGCTCCTGCTGCATTGTAGACAGCGATGCCTTCAGCCTTACAAAAAGCCAGATCGATATTATCTAAACCTGTTCCCACACGAATAATGCTTTTTAAATTGGGGAAAGATGTCTTGATTTGGTCGGTTACGCGTGTACCTGACCGAATAATAAGTGTCTCATATTGTTGCAACTCGCTACCCTCAAAGGATTTGGTGCCAGACACAACATGGAATGCATCTTGTGATAGTTTCACATTAACAATATCGAGATTAATAAGGTCCGGTTCCGTTACATATACGAGATGTGTCGTTATCATATTATTGTATTGTAGCATCATTGCTAAGCATTACCACGAAGGAGCACTTCGAGCTTCTACTACTCGACAGTAACACTCTTAGCCAGGTTGCGTGGTTGATCGACATCGTTACCGCGAGCTACGGCTATGTAATAGGCAAATAGTTGCTGCAATACGTTGAGTGCAATCGGTGCTAAAATATCAAGTTTTGTGTCCACGCGTACTACCGTCTCGGCATCAATCTCCTTGGCACTGTTTGTGATTGCCAAGACATGGCCACCTCTCGCATTGATCTCAGACAGCCCACTAATAGACTTATCGAATAACCACCCTTCCATAAGTAGGACGACTTCAAAGAAGCGATCATCCAATAGGGCAATTGGACCATGCTTGAGTTCACCGGTCGCATAGCCTTCGGCCTGGATGTATGAGATTTCTTTTAACTTTAATGCCCCTTCCAAAGCTACGGGGAATAATGTGTCGCGTCCAAGGAAGAGCGCATGATCATAGCTGGCATATTTTTTAGCTACTTCTGCCATCTCTTTTTGATGCGTGGTGATTACTTTCTCGATTTCGTCAGGAAGCAATGCCAACTCCTCAACGTATTGCGCCGTTCTTTGGACGCTGACCCCTTTTGCCTGCGCCACCTGCACGCCGAACATCGTCAGCGCCGCCACCTGTGACGTAAAGGCCTTGGTACTGGCGACAGATATTTCCGGACCAGCATGCACGTATACACCACCATCAACTTCACGAGCGATCGTCGAGCCAACTGCATTGATAATTCCAAGGGTAGTCACGCCACGACGTTTAACTTCCCGCAGACACGCCAGTGTATCAGCCGTCTCACCAGATTGCGATACTACGAGTGCTACGCTGTTTTTAGGCATATAGAAGGACCGATAGCGGAACTCTGACGCGATCACCACTTCAACGGTCAAATTATCGACGAGCTGTTCAAGGTAGTAAGAGGCGAGTAAGCCAGCGTAATAGGCCGTACCGCAACCGATTATTGTCACATGTTCAATATCCTTTAACTGCTCGACAGTAAGGTTGAGGCCGCCGAGTTGAATACGTTTATCCTCAACGATTACCCGGCCGTTAAGGGTTGAACGAAGTGTCTGAGGCTGTTCGCTAATTTCTTTTAGAAGAAAATGATCATAACCTTGTTTTTGGATCGCTTGCATATCAACTTCGATTGTTTCAACTTGGGCTGAAATTGGCTGTGAGTTAAGATCTTGTAGCTCAACGCCGTCACGTCGACAAATTGCCATCTCACCATCATTTAGGTAAATAGCTTGGGATGTGTGACCAATAAGTGCCGAGGCATCGCTTGCAATCAGTGTCTCGTCTTTGCCGACACCGATGATAAGAGGACTTCCCGCTCGAGCCACGACTACCTCGTCAGGCTGCCGCGTTGAAACGACCGCGATACCATACGTGCCAACGACAAGCTGCAACGCCTTGCTTACCGCATCACATAATGACGTATCAACGCCATAAAAAGAATTAATAAGTGCAGCGAGGACTTCGGTATCCGTCCCACTAACAAAAGTGTGATCTTTAAGCTCGGCCTTCAGTTCCTTGTAATTCTCAATGATGCCATTATGCACCACATAAATATCGCCAGCCCTGTGCGGATGCGCGTTTATTTCTGAGGGCTCACCGTGTGTTGCCCAGCGAGTATGACCAATACCGACAGAGTCTTTGTTTTGATTGGTAGAAACGAGCTTGCCAAGCTCGGCAACTTTGCCGTTAGCTCGCAGTAGTGTTGCCTGATTTGAACCATCGATAGTGACGATCCCGGCCGAGTCGTAGCCTCGATATTCTAGTCGACGAAGGCCACTGAGTAATACATCTTGCGCATCACGTTTCCCAATATACCCAACAATCCCGCACATACGTAGCCTCCATTTTTTTCTTGTACTCTATTGTAGCCTATTGCCCACCGTAGCCATAGCCGTAACCAGGGAATCGCACTGCTGGCTTATGGAAATTAGTGATCTTGAGTGGCTGCTCAAATGGCTTGTCGGCTGCAGCGATATAGAGCTCGCTATTATTCTTTGAGAGGAGAACGTACTTGTCACCATACCAACCATAGGCTGTGTCTTCGGATTGATTCGCCAGTGCTAAAGTATCTTTACCGTCCTTGTCGCCAACAAAAAGGCTATTCTTTCCATCGCGTGATTCAGACCAAAATGTCTTTTGACCATTTGGCGACACAAGATAGGTCGGATAAGCGGTGTTATAGAACTTATCATCAGTGTTTGAAATACTTTTTACTGTACCGCCTTCATATTCGTAGTACGTCGCTGTCACATTATCAGCAGAAACTCTAAAATAAATTCCTTGTGGCTGATAGAGCGATGCATTAACAGTAATCTCGCGCTGCATCGCAAACTCCTTTACGCGTTGCTTCTGGCTACCGTCAGGATTAACAGTCATAATGGCCGACTTTTTATCTGACGGTGCCGAAACGGACTGACCTTGATTCCAGACTTTTGTGTAAACTATTTTATTGTCCAATATATATGGATAGCCTATCGACTCAGACTGATAATCGTAATAGTTTGAACCTGATGCTGTCTTCTCATCAAGAATCGTCAGTTTGCCCGTCTCGGCGTCATAACTTTTGAGTCGCTGTGTTTGACCGTCCCAGAGATTTGCATTATTGCGCGTAACAATGTAGATGAACCTGTGATCCGACCAGCCTACTAACTGAAAACTAGCATCACCTTCATCAATGGTTTTTAGACTCCCCGATTTAGCATCAACAAGATAGAGTTGACCACTCTTTTTCTCATCTGCATCTCGTTTAGCCGAAAGTGCCATATAATTCCAATCTCGAGCGGCGAGGAGAACTGTGTCATTATCGTTCTCGTTGCCCGTCCCTTCAACAACGACGCTGGCATTACTGCCATCAAGATAAGATTTCATCACATTGATTGTGCCGGTTTGCTTGCTCAGATAATACACATTTCCCACAGGTGTGAGTACGGCTTTGTTTGCATCAGCCTGATCAGTTACTTTAACTTCAATAGCTGTCTTATTGTAACCATCGAGACTTACCATGCCTTGAAGTGCTTTTTTATCTGCTGGTAATACAATTATCGCGATGCCCTTGTCGTCTGTCACTGCCGAGGTGTCATTTACCGTGATCGTTGCCCCGGCCAATATAGCATTAGTGATCTTATTGGTCACCTGGACTGTTACCTGCCGGCCTGTTGCCGCAAGTGACACATGAGCTTCTTTTGCCTCACTAAGAATAGGTACATCGTACGTCACTTCACCCGTTTTATAGTAGCCCTTCGCAATCTTAAGAGTGTAATGACCGACTGGCATAGCACCGAGTGTCACTTCGCCATTTTTGTCCGTCTTAGTATTTTTATCACCAACCGAAACTGTCGCTTGACTAACTGGCTTCATAGTTGAGGAATCCATGACCATAACATGAATATCTTTCTTGATAAACGACCCGAGTATGCCATAGCGTGTTGTTGGCACGGCGAGAAGAATTGCCACAATGAGTACAACTGCAAAAACGATTCCAGCAGCCTTGCCTCGTTTAGTGCTGAAAAAACGTTTGAGTCGGCCTGATTTCTTAACCGGCACGGTCGCACTATCGACAGACGCCTTTTCGTCTTCTGGCAATGAAGAGTCTTTCTTTTCTACCGCTTCCGTTGTTTCTTTTGGCTCTGAATCGTCGATTTTAGCGAAATCGTCGACATCTTCTTCAATCGCTTTTTTGGTTGTTTCTTCGTTTTTACCCATATAACTTCACCCCTTGTTACTTAAGATCATATTAGTTTTAGCATAAGCATGCAATAGGGCATAGCAATAATGAGTAAAACCGTCCGTTACTCTATGTAGCGTACCGTTTCTGGTGATAGACGAAGTAAACCTTCGTCATGACGTCGCTGGTCAAGATAATGTGCAGTAAACCCAATTGATCGACTAAGCACAAACAGGGCGTTGAAGAATTCAATATCAACTAACTCTTTTAGCTGCTCCTGACCGTACCCGAGTTCAGACTCCAAGATATCAAGCATAATTGCAGCGATTGCCCCGTCAACATTCAAGATGAGAATATCCTTCTTTGCTGTCGTAACATGTTCAACTGATCGTGCAAACATAAGATAGCGGTCACCGTTAGTGTTGCCGGCAAATTGAAGCAATGCCTGAACGCGAGGATCAGGTAGATCAACCCGATATTTCTTGTGGCCAATTCCGGGTATAGCTACACCTTTTTTTGCAAAGTTCTCCGTAAATGTTCGTGCCGCTATTTCTTCCTGAACGCCTGCAAGCCAGTTGTCGGCAGCATCATTAATTGCCCCACCAAAGCGTGGTCCGATCGTCAACATACCGGCCGCCAGACTCGATACAAGATCTTTTCCGGCTCGTGCTGCCACGATAGTATTGATCGCACCTGATACATACGGACCATGATCAACCAACATACGCAAGACATAATCGGTAAAATTGATAGCTCTCTGAGAGTCAATTTGCACGCCAAGGAGCATAGATAGGACAAGTGAAGCCATACTCTGGCGCTCAATGGTTGTGAGTAAGTCACTACCAAGCAAGCTGGTTTCACCATGCCTATCACCGGATATGTGACTCACGATTAAGCTTTTGTGACGCTCACCTATCGTATCGGATACCACCTCTCGCATTTCATTCTTATACAGGGCAAGTGTCGAAGCAACATCAGCGAAGGTTTCACAGACAGTAGCACCAGCTTCACGAAGAATGTCTTTTTTAGCTGAAGCTGATTCGTCATGAGTAGCAGCAAATGCCTTAGCATGTCCGAACTGCGGCGGCGTTTCGAATAGTTCTGCTACCGTACCGGCGATGTACACGATTAGTTCTTTGGTCAGCTTCTTTTGCTCTATAAGTTTGGCAATCTCATATTCATCCACTCCACCAAGCTCGCCAAAATACACGATACGCTTGGTTTGAGGGTCAGCTTCTGCTAACAGCAACGCGTCAGCTGGACTTGTTAATGGAAACCTATCTCCACCCAGTGCTAACCCGAATGAGAGACCTAAACCAGCGGATGTAACCGTGTGGATCAACTCATTTACAATACCTCCGGAAGTTGAAACCACTGCGCAGTTACCAGGACTAATAATGTTAGCCGCCGATATCTGCGCATGTTGCGTTCCACCGATAGCCCCCAATTTAAATCTACCAGGTAGCAATATGCCCACTGAAGAGGGACCAACAATGAGTATGTTTCTTTGTTTAGCTAATTTCAAAATTTCCAACGTATGGAATTCGGGAGTCTGTTCGGCAAAGATTGATCCTACTTTAAGATTAGGCAGTAGCTCAAATGCCTGTTTACTCGACGATAAGACGCGGCGAGCTGATTGAACGTTAATAAAACCCGTGCACGCACGTTGTTGCTGTTGAGTAAGTTTTTCCAAACCTGATACGACTGGAATGATAACTTCACTCTGACCCCAAAAATAGCGCTCTTGCTTACGACCACTCGCAACTATCGCCATAATGCTTGGCTGCTGCTTGCCAATTAAAAAGTCGTAGTCCAGCATCGACTGAATAATCCCCGAGTGCGAACCAAGACTAATAATTTTCATATCTTTTTCTGCACGCAGTTCATCTATCTGGATCATTTACTTAGTCCTTCCAATGCCGAGCCGAGCGCCTCCACTATTGTTGTCAATGGATCGTAGACGCCACCTAGTATGCCATATTGTTCCAGCGTTGCACGGATGTTTTTAAGTCCGAGCTCCTGCCGTGGCCCACCGCGTCGAACATAGATCTTAACATGCTGAGCCGCCAACTGCTTGGCATTCGCATCAATTGCCGCGATCACCCCGCTAAATGTTGTCGCAATGTCTGTAAAGTTTGCTACCGCCCCGCCGATAAACAGTACTTTCCTTGGTGCTGGTGACGCCAAAAGCAACTCGAGAACTTCGCTAGTATATTTTTGTGCCTCGTGCGCCTGTGGATTACCGCTATATTCGCCATAGTTGGCCAGGCCTTTGCCAAAACCTTTGTTATAAATTTCATCAGCAATCACGACGCTCGCGCCGCCGCCCGACAACAATAAAAAGATTGATCCATTTGGATTAATCACACTCAAGTTAAACGATGCAACCGAACCTTTATCGAGCAGTCGCACTGCAGTTTCCTGCGAATACGTCGTCTTTTTTGGCTCACGTATATCACTATTTTGCCAGCTGCTCACAAAACTTTGACCAGCGTCATCAACCTCAATCGCCAGATCTAGTAGTAAAATTCCGTTGTCTGTTTGAATGTAAGGATTAATTTCGAGGAACGTGAAGTGATTTTGCTTGTAGCTTTCGACAAGTGCATAGAGCTGCTCGACAGTAAACAATGTTTGTTGAGCCAATGCGTCCCAGTCGGTCGCTTCGTTAATCGCAACGGTCACAATACTCTCGGGATTTGTTTCAATATCAACACCACCATGCTTACTGAGGGATAAGTTTAGCCCAGTCCGGCCGTGCGATATCGAGATATAGCGTTCGGCTACACTATCATGGCTGACATAGGGCTCAACAATAAAATGCTCGAATCCTTCACTGACATATTTTTTTACAATTGCAGCAATGTCCATTTTTGGCACATCGAGCACAACCAAGCCGCGCTTGAACCGACCCTTCACCGCTTGGTCGACTTTCACAACGTAGCGCGAGAAACCTGCAATAGCCTTCAGCGAGTCGGCAGTAGTATCGATTCCCCAGCCAATATAGGGCAGATCAAGTGCATCATGGACAATCTTTTTTGATATATATTCTGACAATTTTCTACGGGGCATAGTTTATCCTTATTCGGTCGTGTCTTCTTCTCTCAGTAAGAATTTATCACTCAAGCGTTTACGTACGTCAGCCCATACTAATAAAAGCTTGTCTTTGTAGTTGATCGCCAACTGCGGTAATGTGAATTCTCGTTTTCCTTCGTATATGTGAGCGATGGACTGCGAGAAACGAACTGCGGGTGCGTCAACATATCTTTCGAATAAAAACGTCGCTATTGCTAGGACAGGCACGGAACACGCAATAGCTACAACAACTGATCGGTTATATCCCATAAATTGGTGAAAATAGAGAAATAGACCAGTTGTCATCGTAAATAAGATGGGGATATGTACTAGGTAAAGTGAGAAGGTGTATCTACCCAGCATACTCATATATTTCATTGAAAATACTTTGGCAATTTGCGTCGTTGTTAATACGGTAAATACTGCGATACTTGCACCTATGGTTGTGTATAGTACAAAATTATTAATGCCCGTTGTAACGGGTAATTCCAACGCTGAATAAATCGTATTCGTAACAGCCCCTACTGGAAAACCGCCACAAAAAATAGCAATACCTACGAGAAGTACTGCGCTCAAACCGCGCTTCCTAGGTTGTAGATATCCTTTGCTATACAAATCTGCGAAAATCATGCCAATGATAAATGGGATAAACCACGTATTAAACAAGATAACCAGCAATAGAGTGTAGGCGAACCATCGATGTTTTGAATGGGCAAACAACAATGCAAACCCAAACACCAAAAACGAACCCACAAATTCTGACGTCATCGTCCATAGTACGTTGTTGTATGCGCTTTGGCCGCTAACGAATATTCCCCAGACAGCATTTCTAACAGCATCAAAAAGACTAGGTACAAATGCCCAGTTCATTGCGAGCCATCCCGACTGCGTTACAACAGCAGCCTGTGTTGTATGAGATGCGCCCAGTTTAATCAAAAGATAACAAATAAGTACAGAGGCGAGCGCTGGCAACATAAGTCGGGTATACCGCTTCGTTGCTAAACTTTTAATAACAGACGGATCTTTCGTTTGAAAAAATTTGATAGAAAGAACAAATCCACTCAAAACGAAGAATATAGCGACAGCAAATGTCCCTGAGAGCAGAGCCATGACTGGATTGCCATATAAGTTATCTTCAAAACGAGTATGTTGCACTAAAGTTGGATTGCCAATAGGCCCAAAAAATGCCAACAAATAGAATGCCAACAAAAAGTGATATAGCACGACAGTCACGGCTGCAAGACCACGTAATCCCTCTAACTCCTTGAAATGACGCACCTTATTAATAGCGTTATACCCTCTTCCTACCAGCTGATTATACCATGATAATGGATGTTGTCAGGCTCAGTCATTATCAGGAATTGGATGTCTTCGCTAAAACTTACGGGCGTTTTCAGTACCAACCAAAAGTGAATACCCTCATCATGAAGCGGTTAACTGAACTCGTTATTTATTTTTTGTGGCCTAAGGCTTGATTGATTCGCGTAGAGGAGTCGGCTTTTTCTACGCCCCCCACTCCGAAGATCATCTGTATACCTCTTGTTCTACACATAGCCGCCTCTGGACCAGGAATTGCTTCTGGGTCAACTCGGTCACCACCATTCGCAAAGATCAGTTCGTCCTGCGGATATCTATCGGCAAGCATGCTGAGTGTTTCCGTTACGGGATACCTTGGATCTTCTTTATCGATCGCAATGACTACCTCGTCCACATCCCGGAGAGCAGCGAGTAACCTTGCGCGATTCTGTTCACTAAGGATAATCTTACCTTTTTTTGTAATCTGTTGCATGTCGCTATTAACGATGACCACCAGCTTATCACCCATTTTTGCAGCTGCTTCAATTAAATCAATATGACCACCGTGCAGTGGGTTAAAGAATCCACTAATAATAACTATCTTCATATTGCTCCTTGATTATTACCTTAGACATACTGATGTCGGTAGTATCTTATTATACTGCATATTGTATACTACCTTTATGGAAATGAACTTTTGTCGGCGCTGTGGTGCCATATTGTCTCTGGAAAATGGTCATGTATACAGATGTGAAAGTGGGCATACTATCTTTGCCAATGCTTCACCGGCCTCATGCTTATGGCTTCTCAACGATAAAAATGAGCTACTAGTAGTCGTTCGCGCTCTCAATCCCGGCAAAGGCATGCTCGATGCACCCGGTGGTTTTAATGATGGCGCAGAAACATTTGAGACAAGTGTAGCTCGGGAACTTGAAGAAGAAGTAGGCCTTAAACCAACGGACTACACCCGCCCACAATACCTGCTTAGTGACCTCGATGCGTACGACTATAAAGATGAGACGATTGATGTTCTTTGCTGTGTTTATCATGCACGTCTCATTGGTAATCCTCCGATCAAGGCACAGGATGATGTTGCAGAAGCACGTTTTATTGCCATAGCTGACATTGATCCGAGCATGATTTACTTTGATTCGGTACGTGAAGGATTCTTGAAGTTAAAGTCTCACATAGACCATGACTCTCATTAAAAAGATGAATGTTGTAAAAAATAAATACTTGATTGCTTCTGAATAATACAACAATGAAAGTTCGTCAAGCGTTATATACTAAGTAGTATGAATAACAAACGACTTCTCATTACAGGTGGTGCAGGGTTTATCGGGGCAAACTTTGTACACTATACTCTAAAGAACCGCCCTGAATATCAAGTAACTGTCGTCGACAAGCTAACGTATGCCGGTAATCCGGATAGTCTTAAAAATGTTCTTGATAAAATTGATTTTGTTACTGGTGATATTTGTGACCCAGAACTTATGGACAAACTTGTCAGTGAAACTGATATTGTGGTTCACTTCGCCGCTGAAAGCCACAATGATAACTCTCTTAAGAATCCTCGCCCCTTCATCGAAACAAACATCATGGGCACTTATACTATTCTCGAGGCTGTTCGTAAACATGGTAAACGACTCCACCATATTAGTACTGATGAAGTTTTCGGCGACTTGGAACTCGACGATCCGAATCGCTTTACCGAAACCACTCCATATAACCCATCAAGCCCTTATTCGGCGAGCAAAGCCGCTTCCGATCACCTTGTACGTGCTTGGGCACGCAGTTTCGGCATTCAGGCAACGATTAGTAACTGTGCAAACAACTACGGTCCTTACCAGCACATTGAAAAGTTTATTCCTCGTCAGATAACTAATATCTTAAACGACGAGAAGCCGCGCCTATACGGCGAGGGTTTGAATGTACGTGACTGGATTCATGTGGATGATCACAATAATGCCGTCCATACTATCCTTGAAAAAGGTACGATTGGCGACACGTATATCATTGGTGCCGATAATGACCACACTAACAACAAAATGGTCATCGAAATGATTCTTGAACTTATGGACAAGCCAAAGAATTGGTATGATCACGTTACTGACCGTCCTGGACATGATATGCGCTACGCAATGGATTCGAGCAAACTCCGCCGTGAGCTTGGCTGGATGCCACAATATACCGATACAAACGGGATGCGTGAAGGTCTTCAGCAAACCATCGACTGGTATACTGCAAATAAAGATTGGTGGCAATCACAAAAAGCCGTCGTTGAAAGTGGCTACCGTGAGGCTGGCGAAAAAGTAGTTGACGTCCCAAAGGCGTAACAGATTGGCTACATCAACCTGGCAGACAAAATCATCAAAAATTGTCTATGAAAATCCTTGGATATTTGTACGTGAAGATAAAACCATCACACCCGATGGAAAGGATGGTCTGTACGGCGTAGTTGAATCGAAAAACGAAAGTGTATTCGTCATTCCAATTGATGACAAGAATAATACCTACATCGTCCAACAAGAGCACTACACGACCAGAGAACTTACATGGCAATGCGTGGCTGGAAGAACAGATGGCGAACCTATTGAAATAGCTGCAAAACGCGAACTACTTGAAGAAGCGGGACTCCGCGCCTCATCCATAATGATACTCAGTCGCGCCAGAACCGCAGCCGGTATTAGTACGTTCAGAAGCAACATCTGTCTTGCGCGCGAGCTAGAAACCGACATGTCAGTTTTCGATAAGAATGAGATTACCAAAATTAAAAAGGTCTCTCTTGATGTCGTGCGCGACATGATTCTTGCGGGTGAAATTACTGCCACGGAAAGTATTGCCTCCTTTTTACTTGCAATAGCTTACCTTGAAAAAGAAAAGAAGCTATAATATATAGCATGTCAGACACGTCTTTAGAATTTAGCAAGCAACTCAAAAAACACGAAACATCCATACCTGGCCTAATCATCTTCGATTTATCAGTTTTTGGCGATAGCCGCGGTTGGTTCAAAGAGAATTGGCAGCGTGAGAAAATGCTTGCCATTGGACTTCCTGATTTTGGCCCTGTCCAGAATAACTTTTCATTCAATGGCAAGCGCGGCACCATGCGCGGCATTCACGCCGAGCCATGGGATAAATTTATTTCTGTTGGCTACGGAAGCTTTTTTGGAGCGTGGGTAGATATACGCGAAGGAAGTGAGACCTACGGTCAAACGTTTACTGCTGAAATTGATGCGACAAAAGCAATCTACGTTCCTGCTGGTGTCGCCAACTCATATTTAACGCTTGAGGATAATACGGTTTATTCATATCTCGTTAATGATCACTGGTATCCAAACGCAAGTTATACGTTCCTAAGTGCAACTGATCCTGCATTAGCTATTGACTGGCCAATTCCCGTTGACGAATGGGAGATGTCTGAAAAAGATAAAAATCATCCGCTCCTGATAGATGTTACTCCTGTAAAATCAAAGAAAACATTGATTATCGGCGCAAGAGGACAACTGGGTCGTGCACTCGCTATTGAATTTCCAGATGCCGAACGGGTAGATCGAGATACTTTCGATATAAGTAACCCTACGATCATTTCCGAACGTCGTTGGCGTGATTATGACACAATTCTCAATGCCGCTGGCTACACAGCAGTCGACTTAGCCGAGACCTCAGAAGGTCGACGAGATGCATGGCTAAGTAACGCTACAGCCTTAACTAATTTAGTTAAAATCGCAAACGAAAACAATATTACCCTTGTTCATGTTTCGAGTGACTATGTATTTGATGGTACGGAAGCAATTCATACCGAAGATGAACAGCTGAGTCCACTTGGTGTTTACGCACAAAGTAAAGCTGCCGGCGACCTTATCGTTAGCACCTCACCTCATCACTACGTCCTCCGTACAAGTTGGGTTATCGGTGAAGGCAACAACTTCGTCCGTACGATGGTATCTCTTGCAGAACGTGGCATCAAGCCAAATGTCGTTAATGATCAGATTGGGCGACTCACCTTTACCGAAGATCTTGCCAAAGGTATCAAGCATCTCATTAAAACACAGGCAGCCTACGGCACATACAACCTCTCAAATGACGGCGAACCAGTGAGTTGGGCTGACATTGCCAAAGAAGTATACGCACAGGTAGGTAAATCGGCTGATGACATTACTCCCGTTACAACGAGACAGTATTACGAAGGCAAAGATAACATCGCTCCTCGTCCACTCCAAAGCACTCTCGACCTTACTAAGATAACAAAGGTGGGATTCACCCCTCGTGATTGGAGAGTATCTCTTCATGATTACCTTAATAAGTAATGACTCATCCTGAGCTCCTCGTCCCACATACCTATGACTCGAATCTGAAGAAGCTTACAATTCGTGGTGCCACCGAATTTCCGAGAGTGCTATTTAGCATAGCCGATGATATTGAAATTCTCGATATGTCGTTCGGACATATGACCACATTACCCGATGATTTCAATCGATTATCTAATCTTAAGATAGTCTTCTTTTCATACAATGACTTTCAAGAAGTGCCCGAAGTCTTGGGTACTTGCTCAAACCTTGTCATGATTGGGTTTAAATCATGCAAAATTACTCGGCTCAGTGGTAAATCGTTGCCACTAAGTTTACGTGCGCTTATCCTTACCGACAACCTACTCTCTTCACTACCATCATCCATCGGCAAGTTAAAACATTTACAGAAACTTACCGTCACTGGCAACAGACTCACCGACCTACCCCGAGATATTCTTGCCTGTACCAACCTTGAATTTATTCGTATTGCCGCTAATCAATTTTCTGTGTTACCCGAATGGCTATTAGATCTGCCGCGTCTTGCTTGGTATTCTGATGCGGGAAATCCCGGGAGCAAACCCGCGCCTCGCACGGATAATGCTCACACTATACCCTGGCACGATATTACTCTCGGTGAAGAGATCGGTAGAAGTCCAAAGAATATCGTTTACAAGGCTGTACTCACGGCGACAAATCATCCCTGTGCAATTAAACTATATGGCGAGAGTGTTACGGCCGATGGCTACACTGATGACGAAATAGGAGCAAGTCTGGCGATAGGAACCCATGAAAATATCATACCTGTCCTGGGTAAACTGAGTGGCGCACCAGACGAAAAGCAAGGATTAGTAATGGATCTTATCCCGGAGGATTTTACATCGCTAGGTCTGCCACCTGACTTCAATAGTCTTATTCGTGACACATACCCACCCGATCAGATATTCTCAATTTCTTTTGTAGCCACGATTGTCAGAGGAATCGCTTCAAGCATACAACACCTCCACGATCGTAGCATCACGCATGGTGATATTTACGCTCACAACATCCTTGTTAACAGTGTCGGGCACCCTTACCTGGGCGACTTTGGTGCGGCAACACTCTACTCACAAGCAGCTAACCATAGGCGTGAAAATGTAGAAAGACGTGCCTTTGTTCATCTCGTTGGAGAACTCGTCGCTCAGTGTGAAGTAGCCAGAACATCTCAAGATATAAAGACCCATGAAATACTTGTATCATTTACCGACAAAAGGACAACGCTCTCACTTACAGACTTCTATCACGCCTTACGCTAAATCAAACTTACTATTGATGCGTATTGCCAAGTCCGCCAATTGAGTATCTGGGTCTTACAAAGTAGCATGAATCTTGATAAAATAAGGACGACAGGATTTGCACTACATACATAGTGCGGGCTCTATACAATTATTTAGATCATAATCTTTTTGCGAGGAGATTCTACATGAAAGGTATCATATTAGCAGGTGGCGCCGGCTCACGTTTATGGCCCATCACTAAAGGAATAAGTAAGCAACTTATGCCAATTTACGACAAGCCAATGGTATACTACCCACTGACTACCCTAATGCTTGCTGGCATCCGTGATATCTTAGTTATCACCACACCAGAAGAACAACCACAATTCCAACGACTTCTTGGTAACGGCTCACAATGGGGCATTCATCTTGAGTACGCCATCCAGCCAACTCCTGATGGGCTAGCACAGGCTTTTATTATCGGTGAGGAGTTTATTGGAGACGAAAAAGTAGCCTTGGTTCTTGGTGATAATATCTTCCACGGCTCTGACCTTGGTAAGTCACTAAAGGGATGTACCGATCCAGACGGTGGAATAGTGTTTGCCTATCGCGTATCTGATCCTGAGCGATACGGTGTTGTTGATTTCGATGACAACAATGTTGCTATTTCTATTGAAGAAAAGCCGGTTGAACCGAAATCAGATTTTGCCGTTGTTGGTCTCTATTTTTACGACAATGACGTCGTCGAGATTGCCAAAAATGTAAAACCAAGTGAACGAGGAGAACTCGAAATTACCGCCATTAACGAAGAATACCTCCGTCGTGGCAAGCTCAATGTAAAGACTTTAGATCGAGGCGACGCCTGGCTCGACACTGGCACTATTGATTCTATGACGGATGCGGCTGACTACATTCGCGTTATCCAGCGTCGTACCGGACTTATTGTCGGAAGCCCAGAAGAAGTTGCCTACAAAGAAGGCTTCATTGACGGTCAGGAGCTTATTGAACTAGCCGATCCACTACGAAAAAGTGGGTACGGGGAATATTTACTTAGTCTTCAGAAATAATACGACCCTCCTTGCATCCTATTCAAATTAAAGAGTGGTCACTACGACCGCTCTTTAATTTGGCACCATTATCCAGTATGTGCGACTGTAGACAACGACTTGTTTAATCTTGTAATGACTTTTAATGTAGGCATTAATTTTTCCAAGTGGCTTATCGAGAGATGTTGCTTGGACTGGATCATAGAGAATGACTTCTGGTCGTGTACGCTTAAGATCATCGATCGCTTGCTCCTGTTCTTTCTCCGTAGTCTCAAGTTCAAATGTCATAAAGCGCGTAGCATGCTTTGGCGCTAAATTGTAATAATAAGGCTGGATAGGATACGAGAATATAGTCGTTGGATGAAGTGGCTTAACTGCATCATTAATCATATTTACTTCGGTGTACACTGCCGGGGTAACGTTCAGTCCACCTATTTCAAGATCCGTTAATCCACGTGTCGACATAGTATCGAGCGTACTCGAAAAAGAGGGGTAGAGAATATAGATTAGAATAGAGAAGAAAGAAGTAATGACGGTCAGCACAATGGCGTTAGCGTCTTTCATTACCGTAACCTCCTGCATAGACGACCTCTTGGAATAAAGGGCCAAATATATAATAAAGGCACTTACGATCAGAATGATGCCGCTACTACTCATGGCCGCCCAGAAAGAAATACTCAGAGCAGCCCCATAAAGTGCGAACCGCTTGAAACCCTGTTTTGTAAATTGAGCATTTTTAACATGGATAATCGCATAAAGCGTCAAGAAAATGAGTTCAGGTAGAACAAATAATAGATGTCCCGCGTCTGACCTTCCAAGTAGGGTTACGAGTCTCATAATACCGAATACGAGTAGGGCGCCTTCTACTATTCCTATTTTCCTGCTGCTATAGAAGATATAGAAAATAATGAGATACAAGACAAACACTATATAGAACATGGCATTCACATAGCTAATCGGCGGATAAACTAAGTCCATCGCTTGCGGCTGCAGGATAAATGCATAATAAAACGTATAGTACAGGAAGGTTGGAACATCTGACTGAGTAATGACGTACAAAAGAAGTGGTAGGACGCCGAGTAGAGTACCTAACATAAGTACACCAATTCGGCGCAGCGCTAACTTAATAGTGTTCTTCTTTATCTGGAAGAGCTCCATAAGTCCAATCGCAACAATAGCCATGAGAGCCGCTTCTTGACCGAAAGTAAAGGCAAGACCAATAAATACGCCTGAGCAGACTAACCATATCGATCGATGTTGCGCCACCCCTCTATATGATTGTATGTAAAGTACCACTGCGACAAGTGCTAATACAGTTCGAAGTTGTGCGTATGGTGGCAATGCTATCACTATTAGAAGAGACAGGACGCCGAGGAGTACATATTTAAATCGAAGGAAGATAGCGAGCGCTGTGGCGAAGAAGAAAATATAGAGGACACGCGCTTCAAACCCGAGAGCGAATCGAACACTTGCCTGCTGATCTCCGAATATACGTATAAAAAATGACTGGAGAAAATAAGATCCAGGTGTTCTAAAGTGTATGAAATCTTTATATATGACTTCACCATTTGCGAGGTTATGGGCAAAGCTAAAGAATGTAGAGCCGTCACCAAAATCAATCCCCTGTCTAAAGCTAAGATACGTCATGACGAGCCCCACGAAAGAACTGCCTAACACAATAAAGAGCCAAATAAGCACATCTCGACGACGTGCACCGGGGAAGTTTTGGCGAAAGATACTTTTTAACTTCTGCATTCGTTATTACCTCTATTCCTTATCAGTATACAATATAGTCGAGAAACCAAAAGTCTGATAAAATAAAGTAAATGAGCAAAAAGAGGATCAAGGTTTGCATTGTCATACCTTCTTATAATGAAGAGGCTGTTATAGGGGATGTCATCGACGGTGTAATGAACATCTTCAAGAAATCTGCCTACGATTTTGATATTGTCTGTATTGATGATGGTAGTCGTGACAAAACCGCATCCATAGCTCAAAAACACGGCGCTATTGTTATACGACATATTCTTAATATCGGCGCTGGTGGAGCTACGGCAACAGGACTTAGCTATGCACAGCAGAGCGGTTACGATGTCGCCGCGACAATGGATGCAGATGGACAGCACGCACCTGAGGATGTTCTCAAAGGTGTTAAAATCCTAATAAAGGACGACGCTGACTTAATTATCGGTAGCAGACTTATTACCACTGAAGGTATGTCACGAGTTAAGATAATAGGTAATAAAGGCCTGAGCTTTGTAACGTACATACTTTTTGGAATCAACTCGACAGACTCTCAGTCTGGTCTGCGGATATTCTCACGAAAAGCACTTGTGAGTCTACGATGGAAAACGAGTGGCTATGAGTTTTGTTCAGAGATGCTCTGGCGTGCGAAACAACAAAAGATGAAAATCAGTGAGTACTCTATCCAGGCAATTTATACAGAATATTCAAAAGCAAAGGGTCAAAACAACTGGAATGGTATAAATATCGTTAAATCGCTCCTCCGAAGAAGAGTTGAGGAAATGTTCGAATGAGATATATCATCCTAGTACTGCTCAATTTGCCAGTTATCCTATTGGCACTCGTAAACATTGTCATCCAATATAAAATGAAGAAAATGAGCGCGCGTCGCTTCCAGCATCAAATTATTCTATGGATCGTCACCCTCATCGTTCTCGTAAGCTCTTTTCCAATCTATAATTATGCTATCGGCAATAGTCTCTTCGACTCTAGTGAATTAAGTTTATTCGATATCGCACAAACAACGGTAATTATATACATGGTATATAGTTTCAATAACCAACGGAGGCGAATCGAACAAAACGAAAAAATGATTCGCGATCTTCATCAGGAAATTTCGATCAGATTAGCGGGTAAGTAATGGCGAAAGTAGATATACTCCTCACCTATTGGGGCGACCTCGACCTATTGAAAGAGGCTGTGAATTCAGTTATCGCTCAAACTGAAGATGATTGGCGTCTCTTAATTTTCGATGATTGCTACCCCTCCAAAGAGCCTGCTATATATTTCTCAACATTGACTGACGATCGAATCGTCTACTACCGACATAAAAAGAACATTGGTATAACAAAGAATTTTAACTTCGCGCTTAAGGCTACTAAGGCAGACTACTGCGTATTACTCGGGTGTGACGACGTATTACTTCCGACCTATTTAGAAACGGCCCTGGCACACGTGGGTGATGCAGATATGTACCAACCGTCAGTTGATGTAATTGACGGACAGAGTAAGGTTTATCTTCCGCTTGGCGATAGGATCAAACGACTACTCCAACCGCGTAAAAATGGTATCTATTCTGGTGAAAAACTTGCAGCTTCTTTATGTACAGGTAACTGGCTTTATTTTCCTTCAATTATGTGGAAAACAAAAACAATTAAAAAATACGGCTTCGATACGAAATACAAAATTACTGAAGATGTCATACTCGAATTAGATATCATTAAAAATGGTGGCGTATTATTCTTTGATACATCTACCACATTTCACTATCGTCGTTTCGCGAACTCATTATCAAGTAAGGAGAAATCAAAAGATGGCATTCGTTTTAAAGAAGAAACGGACACCTATACTCACTTTACCGAAGCATTCAAAGATATGGGGTGGAAGCGAGCGTCACGAGCCGCAAAGTGGCATATAACCTCACGACTGCATCGAATGATTTCTTAGATTTACGATCCGTATTTACGTCTAACGGCAAATATGTACAGTCTCATGAAGAGTGAGTTCGGTAATACATCATATAAGAACCAATTTACGCCTCGCGCAGCCACAGGACGTGGAGCACTCCTCCATGGTGTCTTATTGATATATTTATCCCACAGAAAGCGTTGAGGATGATCATTGCCCTCTTCCCATGGCTTTCCCTTTATGCCAAACAGCGAATGTATTATTTTAGGAGAATAATAATTCTCCATCAGTGACTCGTAACTATAAAAATAGTTGGGCTTTAAATCGTTTGTTTTAAGCAGCATTTTAAGATCATAAGCATAGTAGGCACTTGAGAAATTATAGGTTGAATCTAATGTCTTAATCTTACCCTTAAAAACTACATTGCAGAGATCTTGATCCGCAATCACATAATCGCTCTTCTTCTTTAGATGCTGTTTGAGTTTTTGTGTTGCGTCCTCAGCTATCCATTTTTTATGGTTAATAAGCATAATACCACAGTTATAATAACCATCGGTTTTACGCAATCCAATCGTCTGCTTATGCTCATTAAGCAAACAGTCATAGCTCATTGCCATGATATTATTTTCAAAATCTAATTCTATAAGTTCATCGAGTGGACCATTGATAATAGTGTGACCGTTAATAAACAACACTCTATCGGTATTTAGTTTTAAGTCTCCGAACGCAAGTAGCTTGAGCCAGGTAATGTAAACACCATGCCATGGCTTAACTTTTAACTCTCCGAGGGTCTTATGATATTTTTTGGCATCAATAAATTTTATATGACCGTTCTTGTAGTTACCCACAAGACTACGAAGTTTATCACGACTCTCTTTACTTATTTCGTAATCACAATAAAAGATATTCACTTCATCGAGGTGACCATTATTCTCAAGAAGAGACGCAATTGATGCCGCACTTACCATCGCATAGTTATCGTTACTCTGATAAAGTGTGTTGAGGATTTTTTTCTGTTTTACCACTTACGATCTCTCCAAACTATCAATGTAGTCTTTCAGTAATGGCTCATAATCATGACTTTCAAATCCAGTTTTTTGAATTTTCAGAAGATTTAGGTCGCTATATGTTGGTCGTGGGGCAAATGGTTGTTTGTCCTTTTTATACTCATCGGTAGTTATAAATTTAACCCTGCTCTTGTCATGTCCCGCTAGCTCAAAGACTTCTGCGGCAATTTCTGCCCAAGATTTAATAGGGCCGTCGTTAGATATATTATATGTTCCGCTTTCTACATCATTTTCAAGTAAGTGTTCTATAGCTCGTACTATTTCCGAAGCAAAAGTCAGACGTCCAAATTGGTCATTAACAACTTTAGGATCAACCCTAAGGTTTGCCAGATTGTTCATCGTCTTAACAAAGTTATGGCCCTCGCCTATCACCCAAGATGTTCGTAATGTATAATGTTTGGGTACAAGACTTACGGCTATGTCGCCGGCGGCTTTAGTCTGCCCATACACTGAAAGTGGAGTGAATATCTCACCTTCTTCATGGTTCTGGAGAGTGCCATCGAATACATACTCTGAAGATACATGTATAAGATTGATGTTGTTTGCTATAGCAACTTCCGCTAAATTTCGTGGACCGACAGCATTTGCGCTCCAGCTCATCTCTCGTCCTTCTTTTGTCTCTGAATGGTCAGCATTAACATACGCAGCGGCATTAATAATGACATCGTAATCCGACCAGCTAATAGCCTTAACCTGATTGATATCCGTAATATCAAATTCATCTCTGCCCTTTGCAGTCGCATCTGGATAGCGTGCCACGAGCGCTTTTCCAAGTTGGCCGTTACGTCCTGTTATAAAAATTCTCTTTTCCTCAAGTTTCTTCATATACAGTACATTATAGCAAACTATCTAACGGTTAGTGTTGGCGACCTTTGTTAATGTTACTCTGTAAGCAATGGCTAGTAACGACACCTGGATAAGGTTGATGACCGTGAAGAGAGTAACGCCACTTTCTAAGCCATATTGTTTTATAAAACTCGCCGAAAATAGAGCGAGGAAAATATTTGTAACAAGCAAGATATAAAATTGATACTTGAAGGAACGTATTATGGTAAATATATTTATAAATATAGAGACCATAGCATTAATAATTCCACCCGTGATAATAATGAACAGTGACAATTGATACGCAGAGAAATCGATACCAAATACTAACTCGAGTGCCGGTACTCCTATGACGTACGAGACGAGCAGGATGACCACACCAATCCCTACCGTTATGAGCATCAGACTGTTAACAGTTCGACCAAATGCAGCATAATCTTTCTTCTCGTAGAGTTTAGATAGGTGCACCACCTTTGGCTGTAGAATAAATGCCATGACAAGTCCAATAAGTGTTATTGGCATCGCAAGAATACCAAAGTAGCCTATCTGCTCTTGGTGATAAAGATCGACAAAGTATCGTGGAATATTTAATGAAAACATTGATAGAAACACGACAATGAATACCGGCCATGTGCGGGTCATTATATAGACCGCATCCTTTATCGTTCGTCTGATCTGCGCGGGCATGATAACAGCAGCGGATAACTTTTGAACGATACGTAAGTCATATAATGCAATCAAGACAATATTTGCAGCTACTATACCTAGACAACTCAGTAAAATGTTATGTGTTATGAGATCAATCATTATAAATAGGCAGAATCCAGTAATCGCCTTATAGGTAAGTGACTTGCCAACAATATATAATCTTTCGTGTACTTGTAGTACACCGTATATAGCATCTGCTATCGATTCAATAACTTTAAATACCACGAGAGCAATGATGATACTGCTTTTATCTAAATCGTATTGATTTACACTTACGAAAATAAGTGTACCCACGAGTACAACAACGGCTAACAGTAGTCTAACCATAACATAACTATGATGTGTAAATTCCCTACTCACATCAGAAACTTGATACGTTCTCCCTCCCCACATGCCAATGACCCAGAAGATAATGGCTACCGAGAAGGCAAAGGAAAATAATCCGGAATCAAAGATACCATTGATTCGCGTTACTGCAATAAGAAGTAGGGGAGAAATTGCATTTTGAGCAAGTACGCCAATAGTGTTCCATATATAATCTTTTTTTAATGAAGCAGACGTCATGGGGTGTATAAATAATATCGTTGATACGTAATAAATAAAGCCAAAAAGATCAGCACAGCTATAGAAATGACTATCGCCTGTTTAAATTTTCGGCTGTCACTTCGCTGGATACGCACACCACCTGTAAATATCGTTGCAGCTGCAATAATGGCTATCGGTAAGAAATATCGTCCTTGTACGCCATATACGATATCAAAATTAACAGGTGTGTAGCCCATATATATCGCAAGATTAATTGCGGTAAAATAGCCCGCACACAAAACCACAGCGAGCAGTTTCCATTTCTTCTCTATCCGCTTTGATTGTTTTACTTCCATATTAGTAAGGAGGAGGAGACCTAGTATTACGACGTAGCCTCCCGTCATCCATAATGGATAGTACGTATCTGCAGTACCAAAGACACCAATAACTCCCCGTGTCTGTTCATCCCCATAGGGTGTCATGTATGAGTTCCATCCAACTCTTAGGATGCGAGTTGGATGAGAAATAAGTGTGTTGAGCTGTTGTTTGCTGTTGGCCCCATTTGGAAGATGTGGCGTAACAGTAGGATCAATCTTTGGGTTTGTCATCATGAACCAGCTGAATAGAGCAATGGCACATACAGCCGTTATACCACCTATCCACTTAAGATTGTCTCGTTTTGCTACAAGTAATATAAGAGGCAGGAAAAGGAATATGAGAGGCTTCACCAATACAATCCCGACCGCTATTGTGCCCAGGATGAGCCATTGATTTCTTGCTATTGTTTTTATCTGACGAAGATATAATACATATGCAACAAACAAGGCAAGTATCGAGTACGAAACGCTGTCTGCCGTCACCATTGACTGCTGAAAAAGTAACATCGGTATTAATCCAACAGCTACAAGAAGATATTTCTTATGGGGAATAAGTCTTATAGCAAAGAAAATAATAATAACCGAAGTAATCCCCAGTAATAATCTGGCGATATAGAGCGATATAAGCGGATTGGTGTTGAATAGATTTGCAACAAAAACACCAATCGCTGCTGGTAAATAAGGTAGAGGACTATATGTCACCATAAGAGGTTGGTACGTATGGCCATCGTTAAGCGGTAGCTTAAGAGCTTCTGAAGTACGATTGAACTCATATTTATCAGCCGTTTTGCCCCTTAGGTCATCATTATAGAATGTTGTCTTGGTTATATTATCTATAGATTTAGGTAATGAGACATTTGTGTTTGTTACTTCTATAGGTACGACATATCCATGAGCAATATACTGTACTCGTACATAATGTGTTTCCTCATCGGGACCCTGAAATGGTGGAGTAATAAACACAAATCCAATGACACCTATTAGGGCTATAACGAGATAGACTCGCTCAGGTATCGTTATCCAGTAAGCCATGGTCGTCTTAACGCGTTGAAAGATAGGTTTTATATTCATAAACTACTCGTAAGTATATACCAATAAACAATGGTTGGACACACTAGCAGAAACTATACGAAATAAGCTTGAATGTCCGCACCATTCCTCTTCCACTCTGGTAATTACAGATTCTTTTGAGGTATACTTCATGTAATGGATATCGCTTTGGCTGGGGAATTACTATGAAAAATATATATCACTACAGTGCCAACTTTCAAGATTACTTCAAAGCAAACGCAATGAGGCGTTGGCTACTTATATTAGCTATCCTATTGTTAGGGTTTTTTATTCCCCTAGTTGCACTTACAGTATCCGTCGTCGTATCATATAAACTTCTTCTATTACTATTGAATCACAAGATATTTGATAGTAAGTTCTTTGTGTTTATTATTTCAATATTTTTTTACGTTCTAGTACTTCAAGCCGTTATCTTGATATCTTGGCTGTTTTCACATAACTTTCCGTTAACAATTTGCGGGCCACTGACATCAATCGTACTATTTGGCCTATATTACTTAATACAACCAACAATTAGTAAATCAGTCAGGCGACAAAAAAATGATTTTACACCAGCAAAAATCAAAGATATTATTCCTCTTGTCGTCTGTCTTCTTACTTTCATTATATTTGTGATATTCCCGATACATCACTCGGGGAGCAAGGGAATCAGCGGCATAACGGTATTAGTAAACCGGGTGATCGATGATCCTAACCACTTAGGAATGTTAAACGATAAGCTCCAGTTTAACCGAGGTGTTATTTTCGAGAGTAACGCTGAAGGACATACTAATACTAAAGGCGTCTCATTCTACCCCGCAGGCTGGCATTCGGCCAATGCTGTTATTATAAAAGCTTTCTATCCCAGCATATCGACTGGCTCTGAGTCTCTTGTTGCATACGCAATAAGCAAGGTTTTCTGGTTTCTATTCCTCGTTTATCTTTTCGTCCGAACTATATACAGTCTCTACAGTACCTATTCAAAAGAAAAAGTATCAGCTGTCGTCTCTGCATGGATCGGTTTAGCTTCATTATTATTTGTCGGATGGTTTTTAATAGATCCATTTCTGGACGGCTTCTATAGCTTTCTACCTCAGTTGATCATCGTACCAATATTTGTGTTATCACTTATACAAATGTCCTTCTTAAATAAGAAGGACGGTTATGGGTTACTTAACGCACTCATTCTGCCTGCCTTGCTGTGTATGGGATCAGCGTTATCTTGGCTTCTACTTTTCCCGGTATTTGTTGGTGCTCTGTTAGTGTACGGCTTTAATCTACTATATCGATGGGGAGTTGTGAGCACGCTCAGAGACCTGCTCGCTAAGATGCCTCGCTATATATTTATTCTTATATTGACGCTTATCCCAGTCATCGTACAGATTCTCACTTCCAAAAGCACTGGTGGATCTGTATCTTTTATACAAGGCATCCTCCTACCCGGTCCTATTCAGACATACCCGACAAGTTTTTACGAATTCGTTTTTCTTGGTTTAGCAATATTTTTAGTGTTAGCGATAAAAAATACCAAAACAGACAGACTGCAGCCTATTCTTACGTATATCACGGTTATGGCGGCATTTGCAGCCCTCCTCTACCTGCTCCAGCTATACGCATCACAAGCTAACTTCTACTACTACTTCAAGTCCTTAGACGCATTTACTATAGCAGCCTCGATGATGTGTGTTGTAGGGTTTGCGTTTTTTATTAGTTGGGCTGAATCAAAAACATCTCGATCAACGGCATTGATTTTATCATTCATGATCATTTTGCTGTCTGTACAATTTGTCTATACGAAACCACTTCTATTCTTGTACATACAAGGTGGTAGAGCAACCACAGCAATTATGAATAAAGAAATATTTAATACACTAGAAACAAATTATTCCCAGCCTCATTACTATAATAAAGAGGTGACAATATATTACCCTAGTAGTAATCCTAATATGAATGAAGTTGCTTCACGGCTCTTAAGTACAAACAAGCCATACGGAACCTGTTATGACTCAGTAAAGGGTGCTTCGTTCTCTGTTCGGCCTAAGGATTTCGATGTAGCACCTATTCTTCGTGACTGCGCCGACCCAGATATAAAGATTACCTACTACGTTGAGCGAGACTCCCTGGCGACAATGCAGAAGAAAATAGATGAGAACAACTTGCACGAAAGAGTAATACTAAAACTAATCGATTAGACTGTTACGTCTTAGCGATTTACTTCGGCTAGTAGATCGCTGACCCAGTAGGAAGAAGCGAAGCGGTCGATCGAGTAACGCCTGTGGTAATACCTCCATTGGCGCTTAACTCTACATACTTAGCCCAACTACCTATGGGATGGAGTACTCCCGACGTCAATTGGTTTATAGTTCCATCTGGAGTTCGAACAAATCCAGGAGCTGCCTCATTCTTAGTAAGAACATTACACGTTTGCGCCTGAAGTACTCGCGGAACAGTACCACCGCTTAATGTCATCTTATACAGCGTCCCACTCATTCCAATGTAGTTTGTTGATCCGCACGTAACATATGATCCTAATACGGACGAGTCGACTGTATACTTTGCAAGAATTGAATCACTAATTGTTCGAATATCCATATTTATACCTAAATCTTTTGCCGGATCAAAGGTACTCATTGGTATCAAGTTATTATAACCATCTGTCATATACACAGTAGCATTCGAAGGAGTCTTCACTAATCTACCCGCACCGACAATAATATTACCGGTTGGAATTGAGTTAATTAAATCATTCGTAACCCATCCAATATACGACTGACTTTCGCCAGTGATGGATTGTAAGTCTTCCATAGCCACAAGTGGACGCTTTTGCCCGCCAACGATGACATACACAGTTGCGTTATCATATGACTTAAGCAGCGATACAGTCGATAATGAACCCGTCCCATTCAACTTAGCGATTGTAGTAGATGGTAGTACTACGGGAGATATACCGAGGGATGATGGATCCGGAACAAGCTTCTTGCCGTCACGTGTTATAACGTACGTCTTTCCTGTTTCATCAACGACACTACTATTCACGGTCTTAGGCGCAATCGTCAGTAAATCGATACTCTGATTATCAAGTTGCCCCATCGTAAACTGAGAGAAAGTATCGTCGACTGCCTGGGACACGGCTAACGGATAGGCTGTCGTATCGTCTGTGAATAGTTTTCTCGTCTGATCTTGACGACTTTGAGTAATAACATCCTTTCGGACAATTGGTTTACCGTATGGTAAATAGTTAAACGCGGCATCACTCAATAGGTTATATCCGACTGACAATCCAGCCGCGCTTAATGACTGATCGTCAAATACTTCTTTTTTGACACCCCCATCAATATAGTAAGTACGTCCACCCTTTGTTTTCATCCCCTTGGTCATTAGTGGGCCAGTAGAAAGCTTATCAACTTGGGACTGCGTTAACTCTGCCACCGATCCACAGTTACCACCATAGGCGCTTACCATCGCGCATGAGTCAAAGGGTAGTTTTATATTTGAGTCATAGAAATATATAGTACCATCAGTTCCATGTATGAATCGACTTAAGAGAGAGCCTGTCGGTATGTTATCAAGATATGATTGCGAGACAAATCCTATTCCACCCAGCGCAGGAGCAGCTCCTATGAGACTCGTGTCCGCAATTGGGTATTTAACCTTATCACCAACGAGATATACTGTTGCATCATCTGGACTCCTGACAAAATTACCATTTGTCATGGTTGAACCAAACCACTCTTGCCAGAAGAAATAAAAGTTACGATTACCATATGCGCCACAAGGAGCCGTACCCGGATAGGAATTCAGAGCTGCATCATTGGGTGTATATGGCGTATAGATATACAAACTCGCCGTTGCGTAGTTCTGAATATACACATCCTTTGTACCGCAATTTGGATCCGGGCTATACTGAATGGTATTCCATTGCCCAGGAGCGTAGTTGTAAGAACCCATATGATCGTAGTAATAGCGTAGTTGCCAAGCAGCATATGTCATCTGTTTGTAAAAACCCGCTTTATCCGATTGGCAGTTTGCGGAGTAGCCTGGCCCGCTATCTGGACAAGCATAGCCCATCGCATATTTGTATTGAGATTTCATTGGCCAAGAGTCACTAAATAGATTAAGCGACTCTTTTCGGAGCATAACGAGTAGCACCTTTGGATTGATATGATAAGTTTGGGCAGCATCATAGATTATCTGTGCAGCACTCACACCACCACTAAAAGCTCCACCACCCTTTTCGAATGACGTTTCACCTGTTGATGGATTTTCATAATAATTGTTAAGACAAACATACGGAGGCCCCGGCCAACCTTTGATTTGCTGGGCGTACTGTGCATTATTTAAGTTGCCATAGCCTGATGGTTGAGTTCCCCAGGTATCGCATGCGGGTACGTGCGCATTAAGGAAGTTTTGAATATTACTGGGCCCACCCATACTACCTGGATCATAGAATATAGCATCATCTATAATACGTCCTGGATCAAAACCTGACGCATTAGTAGCATTTGCATTGTTCGGTGGCAAAAAAACACTTCCAAAGAAAGAAAGCGTGAAGACAAACGCAAACGCTAGAATTAACTTACGGTTCATTTTGTAAATTCTTTCGTGTTTGATGTGCCGGTGGCATTTGAAGAGCTATAGCTCAGGACAACCTTCCACGTACCGCTTACAGGTAGTTCATCTGAGCTGAACGTCACTGCCTCGCAGGTTGTTGATGTCGGGTTTACGAGAGTGTTAGATTTTTTAGTAATAGTGGAACTACCGTTAGTGAACACGTAAGTACATTCACCACCTTCTTGGGCAAGATTTGTAACGAAACCACTCGCATGTACGTTATTATTTGTGATGCTGGCATTTGTAAGTAAGACATTCACCGACTGCTTCCCTGAAGGTGTTGTTTCGGTAGGCGCATTAGGTTTATCCGTTTGATTGTTTTCTGTTTTTGAAGCTGGATTATCTAAGAGTTGCTGTGTTTTCTGTTTTTCAGCATCGCTACGTTCTAAATTCGTCATCTGTTCGCCACTCTCAATAGGCTGCTTCTTTTCTACAAAGGGAGCGTAGTGATTAACGAAGGCAATGCCTAGATATATAATTCCGGCCACGAGACATGCCGCAACTATTATAGCGATCACTTTTACTTTAGAATTGTGTTTTGTGTTTATCTTCATTTACAACCTATACTAGTTAGGATTCTACTAATGCTTATTATATAACAAATTATCTTTGATTACTATCACTTATAGGCTTATTCATAGAGAATTTTCTTATAAAAACACATAGACGACAGCCCTCTCAGCTAAGGAGATTCATAAGGTGAGCAGATGTCGTCCTTGCTACTTCGTAGTATTGCGTTTACTCTCGAGTGAATGCTCACCAATAGCCTTACTATCATTTAACTTTATCGTTGCCGCAGCGTATATTCCTCGCCATTTTTCAATATGGAAAAATGGATTTAAAATAAACCAATAAACTTTTCGCTTGGGTGAATACTCAGTATCCATAATCGTACGGATACCATCCTTTAAAGACCCTGTAATGATCATTTTTACGATAGCCTTACGTGATGGCCGACGAACTTGTATACCGTTCTTACGAAGAGCAAGCGCTTCGTCGAACATGCGATGCCTATACTCACTGAGTTTCAAGTCATTAGAGTGGATGACGCTCGCTCGAGGTGCGTATACTTTAAAGTACCCTGCATCAATAATATCCCTTCCCAACACTTGATCTTCAGCATAATTGACATGCTTGTAGGGAAGAATTCCTGTTAGGTATGATCGACGAGCTGCCGAGTTTGAATCAGAATAGAAACTGATTGAATCGTATGTTTCCTTCTTTTTTACGAAGTCATCCTTATAGAAAATTGTCGTGCCGAAGTCAGGACCAAAGTTACGAAAGGTAGAACGTATTTCGTACTTAAGCAAAGGAAAGCATTTTGGTCGTGGAACTTGTTTACCCATAACACCCACGATTTTCTCGTTGAGCTCGAATGGCTTAACCATCTCATACAGCCAACGAGGATGAGCTGGTATCGCATCATGGGAAATATATACAACAATCTCACCTCTTGCCTCATGCGCTGCATAGTCTCTCGTTTTACCGTGTCCGTATTCGCTATTGGGTATCTCAATAAAACGTATATTTTCATGTTTGCTCTCAAACTTCTTAATAATATCGACGGTATTATCCGTCGAGCCAGAATCGATGACGAGAACTTCATAATCAAAGTCAACTTTTTGTTTAAAAATAGCAACGAAGATAGCTCTGAGATGGTCCTGGCCGTTATAGGTAGGTATGACAATCGTCGCTTTTAACTTAGTGTCTTTCACATTATTCCTTGCTAATTACTTGGCTTATATATTCATAGGTTGCACGCATGCCATCTTCAAGTGAAGTTTTCATTACTGGCTGACCAAACTCGTCTTTGAATCTTGTCGTATCTAAAACAACTTTCTTAACAAAGGTACTTGGTACGTCTTTACGGTCAATGACAGGAGATTTTCCGGATATGACATGCGCTACTTCAATAAGTTGATTTATGTCTGTACCAATTCCAGATCCTATATTGTACGTGTCATACGTCGTCTTTTTCTCAAAGATAGCCGCTACCATGTCAGTCATGTCACGCACATACATATAGTCCCTTACCATGGTACCATCTCCGAAAACAGTAATAGGAAGATTACGAGCGATACGCTCAAGAAAAATAGGTACAACGCCTTGCTTACGATGGAACGGTTGACGTTCACCATACGGATTCGAGAGGCGAAGACATATCGAATTGAGCCCGTGTTTAACTCGAAAATAACGGAGGTAGTGCTCAATTGTTAACTTCCCTATAGCGTACGGGGAAACAGGATAGGGTGTATCTGTTTCTTTAAAATATGGAGTAGTAACATCGCCGTATATTGAACCGCCCGTTGAGGCAAATATTACTTTCTTAATATTTGCCTGTGCGCATAATTTAAAAAGCTCAACACTCATTCGTATGTTCGTATTGATATCGATCGAGGGATCATTATCGGCGGATGCAGGCGTCGTCGTTGAAATGAAGTGAAATACGTAGTCGATACCTTCGAGTGAACGTTCAAGATCATCTAAATTCAGATAATCACCTGCCGTAATTTCGATACGATCAGATGGATCAAACTGTGGCTGACGTGAGCTAAATCTGTCGAATGCCCGCACCGAGTGACCCGCCGTAATAAGCGAATCGACCAGATGACTTCCTATAAAGCCATTAGCACCGAGAACAAGAACGTTAGCCACGTGAGAGTTCTCTATCTAGTACACCTAAGAATCGTTCGCCTGCGACTTCCCAACCATCTGCAGATACACTGGCGGCGGCTTTATCCGCATACTTGGGAAGATTCTCTCGTTTTACTGTTTCGATAAGAGCGTTAGCAAGGGCTTGTGGAGATGGGTCGGTGTAGGAAATGAAAGGATTGT
Source organism: Candidatus Saccharimonadota bacterium (assembly GCA_030445245.1). Lineage (GTDB taxonomy): Bacteria > Patescibacteriota > Saccharimonadia > Saccharimonadales > Saccharimonadaceae > RYN-404. Next base: position 994,069 of record JAUCSD010000001.1, read on the forward strand.
CACTTACTAGCCGGTTATTAGGTGCGTCATTAACTACAGGTATTGTGCCGCAGGCGAGAAGTTCTAGCGGAAGAAGCGACATGTTTGTTAAAGACATAACGAGTGCAACTGAGCATTTATTATAAAGTTCAGGTAGCTCACTAATCTTTAATGCCGTGTGATTAACATACGGAAATGGTACATCCCACTCAGATACATCCCAACCCGCAAGGTTGATGGTATATTCTGGCATCGCTTTATGAAATATCTCAAGTGCCATAATTCCAAGATCAAAACCTCGTCGCTCTGTTACCGGACGTGCATAGAAAAATATTTCTTTTCTTTTTTCGGTATTAAGGACCTTATACAGATCTTTGTTGGCACCGAAGTCGTAATGATCGCATACCATACCGTACTCCATGCTTAGCTTGCTCGATAGCCAGCCGCCGGCAGTGATACCATGAAATCCAAATTTGTAAGTATTCTCCGCAAGTATGTAGTCGGTTCCCATTGGATAGAAGTATGGCTCAAAGTCCTGAATAAAATACATTTTCTGTGCATTAGACTTTGCGTTAAATACCGGATAGGCAGTCTCCCATCCCGTCGCAAAGATAACATCAGCATCCACCATATTACCGTCAAACTTCTTAAAAGTAAGGTTCTTTGCGTCTGAGTACGAACTAACATTCTCCTTCGCTTCGGCGATCGTCATATCATCAAAAGTACTATAGAGATAGATGTTATTCTTGTGTCCCATTTTATCAAGGAGGCTGATGAAGCGAAACATATTTTGATGTCCACCACCACCGCTAGGAGGAGACATGACCCAGTTGATCGTATAGGGCGCTTTTATACCTTTTTTTGCAGCACTTGCGTCATATGGCTTCTCCGACCAATTCGCATCCATAACATTTTTTCGATCTACAAGTGAAGTGAATTTGCGTTTGAGGGCAGGATTATTTGTACGTTGAATTTGTGTTTTTCTTAATTTCTTTAGACCTTTGATACCAAGTGAGACGGCACCTTCATTTTTAAGAACACTGACACTTTTTCGTGCATATTTTTTCAAGCTACTTACTTTTACCATAGATATAGTATATGACAAATTGCCTACTTTTACCTAGCGCTTCGGCCTTAAACCACAATATGTCGACAAGGGATATTGGCTAATAATACGGATCAGATAAATAACAATGAAGAGTTCGTTACCTCAATGCATAAGAGGTTAGCACTTGTAAATATTAGTCTACGACGTCAAGAGAGTATTGAATTTTTGGATGAACGAGTACATTTGGCATATCCCAGCCAATTACGTTAAATTCACAACCATCATCAATTCTACTCGATACATCTTGAGTGAGGGCGTCTCTCACCGTCACAGATACGAGATACTTACCATCGTTATACATGCCATCAAGCTTCCATTTAATCGTGGCCGTTTGCCCTGCCTTAGCGGATTTCATCTTTCGTCCCGCAAGATGCGTATCGAGAGCAGAAATGATCGTACCTCCCGGGTTATTGAATGTGAAAAGAATAGACGGGTTAGGTATATTCTCTTTGAATAGAACAGAGCTCTCTATCACAAAAGGTTCACCTGGTTTAAAAAGAGCCTTTTCGTTGCCTTCTGGATCAGTTATTTTAAAATCAACTATTTTGCTTGTGGTCTCAATGTTTTTGCCCGATAGTTGACGACGACGACTGCTCTTTCGTGAAGCGTTATCAGTGCTCTCAAAGTTAAGCCCACGGTAAACATCGGTTGCTGACTCTGTATCTCCGTCATAGATAACCTTGCCCTTACTTAAGACGATAGCACGGGTACAAAATCGCTGAACAGCGCTCATATCGTGCGTAACAAGAACAACCGTTTTACCTTTTTGCTTTAATTCATTGAAGTAATCATAGCATTTACGCTGGAACGCCTCATCACCAACAGCAAGTACTTCATCAAGAACAAGAATATCTGTGTCTGCCTGAATAGCAATCGAGAAAGCGAGACGCACTTGCATACCAGATGAATAATTCTTTAATTTCTGGTCCATAAAACGCTCAAGTTCGGCAAATGCGACAATCTCATCATAGATCTTAGACACTTCAGGACGAGAAAATCCAAGAAGGGCACCATTTAAAAAGACATTGTCTCTGCCTGATAGCTCTGGATTAAATCCAACTCCCAGCTCAATGAATGGTGTCAGTTTTCCATTAATCTCCACGCTTCCCTCATCAGGGGTATAAATACCAGAAAGTACTTTAAGTAATGTACTTTTACCACTACCATTGCGCCCCAGTATACCGAGAAACTCACCCTTTTTCACATCAACATTCAAACCTTTAAGCACGTGTTGAGTTTCATAACCTCGCTTGCCAAAGTTAATCACCATACCCTTTAGGGTGTTTTGTTTTTCATGAGGTAGCTTAAACGTCTTATGTAAATGCGAAAGCTTAATTGCAACGTTGTCATTCATAACTTAAATATTCTCCGCAAAATACTTGGATTCTTTTCTGAAATACGCAATACCACCAAGAAGTATTGCGACTACAATAATCATAGGAAGGGCAACGTACAAGAATGATTCAAATATCGAGCTAGAGGTAACTGCCTGATGTGTGACGACATTATATCGAGCATCCTGCACAGCTTGGGCAATAGGGCTAAGAAGGAGAAGTTTTTGAACAAAGTCAGAAGTAATCATACTGAGGGGATAGATTATTGGGGTTGCGTAAAATCCAGCCTGAAGAACAACCTCCCATACATAACTTACATCTCTAAACTTAACGTATGCGGCCGACAGAAAGAGAGATAGACCCAGAGCAAAGAGATATATTTCAACGATATTAAATGGCAAAAGGAGAATCGATGGAGATAGCGGCACCTGATTGATAACCATAAATATTCCAACAACAATAAGGTTAAGGCAAAGATTAATAAGAGCCGATATGCTACTTGAAAAAACAATTATCCAACGTGGTATCCGAATTTTTCGAATAAGGTCACCTCGCCCCACAATTGAGCTAAGACTTTGTGAAGTTATTTCATTGAAAAAGTTCCATAGGACAATTCCCAGCAAAAGGTACACAGGATAATGTGGAACATCTTTACCTATTTTAAGGAAGTAAACGAATACAATATAGAGAATGACGAAGAGTAATAAGGGCTTTAAAAGCGACCATGTATATCCTAGTACTGAGCCTTGATACCTTAATTTAAAATCAGTACGGACAAGCTCCGTAAGTAAAACCCTATTTTTTTTAGAAAGTATTCTGTCCATCTTTTATTGTATTATAGGGAAAGATGAATAATAAGTCGATAGAGCGTACTGCAGTTGTAGTACTTAATTATAAAGCAGCCGACGATACGATAGCGTGTGTCGATGCTTTAATGAAGCAGTCGATTTCAAACTTTACTATTGTTCTCGTAGAGAATGGTTCTCACGATGATTCAGTCGAGAAGTTTAAAAAGATAGAGATACAGTATAAATCAAGAATTGTATTGATATGTCACGACAAGAATCTTGGTTTTACTGGTGGGGTAAACGCCGGTATTCAATGGGCTCAAAATGAGAGGTATGATTATGTTGCCTTACTTAATAATGATGCCGTCGCCGATAAGCGGTGGCTTGAGATTCTCTTAAACAGAGCTGAGGCAAATGAAGAATGCGGTATCATTACAAGTCTTCTTCTTCATATGGACGGGAAAACAATAGATAGCACTGGCGAGCAATACAGCACATGGGGACTCTCCTTTCCACGTGATCGTAACAAAAAGACAGTATCTGCCCCTGCGGGTGGATATGTATTTGGCGCTACGGGGGGAGCCAGTCTCTATCGAATGGATATGCTGAATGAAATCGGCATCTTTGACGACATATATTTTGCTTATTACGAAGATATAGACATAAGCTTCCGCGCGCAACTACGCAATTGGAAGATCTATTATGAGCCTTCAGCCGTAGCTTTTCATAAGCAAGGTGCCACGAGCAAAAAGATGCCTGGATTCACCGTCCAGCAGATATTTAAAAATCTTCCAATTGTCTTTATAAAAAACGTGCCTCGAGGCCTCCTCTTTTCAATCGGCGTTCGATTGTGTTTTGCCTATATGCTTATATTCATTAATGCCGTTAAAAATGGCAATGCCTCATACGCATTTGCGGGTGTAGTTAAGAGCGTGCCAGGAAGCCTTCATGCGCTAAGATTACGAGGTGGCGTTCAACGTCATAAAAAGGTTCCAACCGCTTATATTAAGGATATGCTGTGGCGTGATCTACCCCCAGATCAAACAGGAATCCGTAAACTTCGTAAAGTATTTACAGGTAAGGACTAGAACTTATGCGTCTCCTCGAACATGAAGCTAAGGCTCTTCTACGTGCAAACATGATCCCCATTCCTGAGGGCGTGATCATCACGAAGCACGACACGCGTAGCTCTATCCACCTACCTACCGTTTTGAAATCACAAGTCCCAGTAGGCGGGCGGGGTAAATTAGGTGGTGTTGTTGTTGTCAAATCTAAAGAAGAGCTTGAAAGTGCAATCGACACCCTTTTCTCGCTTGATATTAAAAACTACACGCCAAATGTTCTTTTAGCTGAAGAGAAGATATCGATTCTGCGTGAACATTACGTTTCCCTATTGATCGATCGAGACAGTGCAAGTATCCGCCTAATTGCCTACAAAGACGGTGGTGTTGAAGTAGAGAATAATATCTCCTCACACGACTTCTTAAATATTGCGATTGATGAATCAACACTAGATAGTGACGCGAAACAGTTAGCTTCATATCTAGAATACGACATAAAACTCGTTCGCCCCCTCCTCGTCCATCTCTACGCGACATTTACACGTAATGATGCCACACTCCTAGAAATCAACCCCCTCATCTACACAACAGAAGGTACTTTAATTTGTGGTGACTGTAAGATGGAGCTCGACGATGCAGCTCGTTTTCGTCATCCCGAGTGGAATTTTGAAGACAAGCCAAGCGACACTAACTTCGTTTCACTTGATCCAGACGGCTCCATAGCTACTATCGCCAACGGCGCTGGACTGGCTATGGCAACCGTTGATGCCGTAGCAGCCCGCAAGATGAAGCCAGCTAACTTTCTTGATATTGGTGGTGGCGCCAACACCGCAAGCATTCTGATAGCATTCAAACGGATTATGGAATTTAAACGGATTGATGCGATTGTTATCAACATCTTTGCGGGCATTACGCGCTGTGATGAGGTGGCACGTGCCATTATCGAAGCAAAGAAACAGATCGATTCACTTCCCCCTCTATTTATTAGGTTGGCTGGCACGAACTTCGAAGAAGCCGTTGCCTTACTAGCGGCGGAGAATATAACAACAATGGCTTCGCTCGACGAGTGCCTTGCCGCTGCTAAGGAGGTGACTCATGCGTAAAGAACTCTTCACTGCTAAAAATGTTATCGTCCAAGGCATTACCGGCTCCCATGGGGCTTTTCATACTGCTACTATGCGAGCTAGCGGAACCCACATAGTAGCTGGTACATCTCCAAATAAGGCCGGCCAGGTCATCGACGGCGTGCCAGTATACGCTACTATTCATGCCATTCAACAAGACCACCAAGTGGACATAAGTGTCATTTTCGTCCCCGCACCTTTTGCTAAAGATGCCATGATTGAAGCCATCGAAGCAAAAGTTCCCCTTATTATCTGCATTACCGAGGGTGTACCCGTACATGACATGCTCGAGGTGAAAAAACAAGCCGAGCAGAGTAACGTAACAATCATTGGACCAAACTGTCCCGGGGTGCTTGTACCAGGCATTAATAAATTAGGCATCATTCCGGCGAGCATGGGTACTCCTGGCAGAGTCGGCATCGTTAGTCGCTCAGGGACACTCACTTATGAGGCAGCCGCGGGCCTAACCGCTCGTGGTATTGGCCAAAGATACATTATCGGTATTGGGGGTGATCGTATCCAAGGTACTAATTTTATTGATTGTCTGCGACTATTCGAAGAGGACGACGAGGTAAGCTCGATCGTACTTATAGGAGAAATTGGCGGCTCGTCCGAACAACATGCCGCTGATTACATTAAATCCCATGTCTCAAAGCCGGTATACGCTTACATAGCTGGCCACTCAGCCCCTATCGGTATTCAACTGGGCCACGCTGGAGCAATCTTAGGGGGTGAGGGCGAGACAGCCGCTTCTAAAACGGAGGCATTACAACAGGCAGGCGTTACGACAAGTATAAGTATCGTTACGCTCATCGAATCAGTGAAGTGATATACTAATCTCAATGACACATCGTAAAAAAATTAGCTTACTTATACCTGCTTACAATGAGCAAGAAGTGTTACGTCACCTATACGAACGCCTTAATAAATTAGCTGGCCAAACACCAGATTATGACTTTGAGTTTCTATTTATTAATGACGGCAGTCGCGATAAAACACTTGATATTATTAAAGGGTTCGCCGAAAGTGACCATCGTATTGCGTACGTGAACCTATCGCGTAATTTCGGCAAAGAGACGGCCATGCTCGCAGGTATTGATCACGTCACAGGTGACGCCACGGTTATTATTGATGCCGACTTACAAGATCCACCTGAGCTCATTCCACGAATGATCGCTCTTTGGGAAGAAGGATATGATGACGTATACGCCAAACGTCGATCACGAGCCGGAGAAAGCTGGTTTAAGAAAGTCACCTCTGAGACTTTTTATAAACTTCTCCAAAAATCAACTAGTATTCCCATTCAGCGTGACACAGGTGATTTTCGCTTACTGAGTCGTCGCTGTATTGAGGCGCTCCGTCAATTCCGTGAATCACAACGCTATACCAAAGGTATGTTCAGCTGGATTGGTTATAAGAAAAAAGAAATACTCTACGATCGTGACCCGCGCGCCGCCGGCGTAACAAAATGGAACTACTTTAAGCTGATAAATTTTGCTATTGATGGCATCACGTCTTTTACGACAGCACCGCTTCGTATATCATCTGTACTTGGTATTCTTATATCATTCGCCTCATTTATCTACATACTATTTCTTGTTATTCGTACTACCTTTTATGGTAGTGATTTGGCTGGCTACCCATCAATGATGGCGGTCATCCTCTTCCTTGGGGGCATTCAATTACTATCTCTTGGGGTGATCGGTGAATATATCGGTCGAATCTTTAACGAAACTAAAAACCGACCATTGTATTTCATAGAGGAGTATCACCAAAGTGGCGATAAAAAATAGTTCACAAAAGGTTCGTTTTACAGCCATTGGTGGTATCAATACCGTTATTGATTTCGGCGTTCTTTTCCTATTAAAGTCCCTAGGTCTTCCGGTAATACCCGCCAATATCATCTCAACATCATGTGCTTTTTGTTTTAGTTTCTTTGCCAACAGGAAATATACATTTAAAACCAGGAATTCAAACATCAAGCGCGAGATTATTCTCTTTATACTTGTTACTCTTTTCGGACTCTGGGTATTGCAGGGAATTGGCATCCACTTTATTACTATCGCCCTTTCCAATACACACTGGCCAGATGCCGTCATTCTGCTTGTCGCAAAATTATGTGCTTCTGTCGCGTCATTAACTTGGAACTATATACTCTACTCACGAGTTGTATTTAAGCAACATGAGCCCCAAGATCAGCCTCAATAACCTGATCCTATAACAATCTTCATCGTTCAATAGCTCAATCAAGTTACCGTGCCAGCCTGATTACATACCGGCTCAACACCCCTCCAAGACAATAATGCTCACTCTTAGTAAATTGCACTACACCATACTACTGTAAACAATGCATTATCTGTATCGTTATACCGTATAATAATTAGTAATATGCACATCGCCATTGATGCTCGAATCATAAACACCTCTACAGGTCGCTACGTTGAACGACTTATTCACTACCTACAGGAGGTAGATACGACCAATCAGTATACAATTTTAGTCCCTTCTAAAGATCTAACCTTTATAACTCCAACGAATAAAAATGTCACACTTGTCGCTGCCGATTTTAAAAACTATTCCTTCGCGGAACAAACGAAGTTTAAGACGTTTCTTGATGAGCTCGACGCTGACTTAGTTCACTTCTGTATGCCTCAGCAACCTCTGTTGTATAAAGGCGCAAAGGTAACCACTATCCATGACCTCAATCTCTTAAAGACATACAACTCAGACAAGAACTGGTTTGTTTTCCACGCTAAACAATTAGTTGGACGGTATCTTTTTAAACGAATTGCGATAACAAACAAACATATTATCGTGCCGACCAAGTTCGTTAAAAACGAGTATATGAACTACTCTCATATCCCCGAAGAAAAGATAACACAAACCTATGAAGCAACTGATGTCTTTATCGATAAACTAACACCCTACAAACATCCGTTTAAAGAATACATTATGTACGTTGGCCAGCAGAGTGATTATAAAAATCTTAAGCGACTAGGCGACGCCCACCAAAAATTACTAAAGAATAATCCAGATTTAGGACTTATTTTTGTCGGTCGAAAGACACCAGGCGCACTAAAGAACGAGGCTTACTTTATCAGTAAGGGATATAAAAATATCCATTACACTGGTTTTGTCGAAGATTCGCAGCGTGACTGGCTATTTAAAAATGCCCGTGTCTACGTATTTCCTTCACTCATGGAAGGTTTTGGACTACCAGGCCTTGAAGCTATGGGCCACGGCACACCTGTTGCCAGCAGTAATACTACTTGCCTACCTGAATTATACGAAACGGCTGCACATTATTTTAATCCACTTGATACCGACGATATGGCACGAGCGATCAATGACATATTGACTGATGAAAAGTTACGAAACTCTTTAATCAAAAAGGGATATAAACAAGTGAAGAAATATTCATGGGAACGTATGGCCAAACAAACTCACACAGTCTACATGAACGCACTTAAAAAGAGCTCCTAGGAGCTCTTTTGTACAATAACGAGGTGACGATCATATCCTTCACCTTCAGAGAAGGTACGAATATCATCATACTCATCCGCAACGCGGTGTACAACGCGTCGATCGGCGGCATTGAGATCTGCGATATATGAATCACCGGTTCGACGGACTGATTCAATCCATTCACGAGCCTGTTCAGCAACCTTTTCAGCTCTTTGTTTTTTGTAATCAGCAATATCAACATTGACTCGCGTAAGTGCCGCTTCTTTATTGCGAAGCGTTGTAGAGATGGTATATTGCAAACTACGAAGCGTATCGGCATTGCGACCGATTAAAATACTATTAAGGTCGGTAGAGGGGACGGAGAGTTCAATCACATCCTCCTCAAGGCCAGCTTCGACCACTACGTTTACACCAAAGAAAGAAAGGAGGTCCTCAAGATATTTTTTTGCAAAATCAATTGATTCTTGAGCGTTCATTACTTACTCGCTTTCTTATTAGTATCCTTAGCTTTGATCTTCGTTACAGTTGTTGTTACTTTGCCCGTCTGTGCTGTTTTTTCACGAGCCTTGGCGGTTGCCTTTTTGTGAGCTGCTGGACTTACTGATGACTCATCAGCGATCTCATCCATCTCGTTACTATCTTTCTTGAGAAGGTATGTCTGTTGGCCTACAGCTACAAGGTTTGAAACTGCGTAGTAAAGAGCAAGTGCGCCAGGAACAGTAACCATGATGAAGAACATGAAGAAAGGAAGTACTTTCATCATCTTACCCATAACAATAGCGTTCATCTCTGACTGATCAGCCTTTTTACCGTCAGCAGCTTCGCTCATAACTTCACGAAGACCCTTCTTACTTTCAGCCTGAGGCATCGTCTGTTTGCTCATAAGATACTGAGTACCAGCAGCGATGACAGCAACGATAATTAAAACGATATCAACATGTCCATTATGAAACGCTGGCTTTGTAAGATCGACGAGTCCAAGCAGTTTTTCGTTGAACTGATCAGGATGTTCGATTAGGTGTTTGATTGGTCCAATGTTCTCCAGAAAGTCATAGGTAAACTTGCCAACTTCATCTCGGTGAAGGGTAAAGATCTGAATAACGCGGTAAAGAGCAATGAAGATAGGTAGCTGTACGACCAGAATACCGATTGAGCGAAATGGATTGATGCCATGCTTCTTGTAGAGCTCGAGCATCTGCATACTTTCAAGTTGCTTATTACCCTTAGTCTGTCGCTTAATACGCGCAAGCTCTGGCTGCATTTTTTTCATGGCCTGAGTTTGATGTAGTTGTTTTTTGACAAGCGGGAACAGGGCGAAGCGTACTATTATCGTGAAGAGAATCAGGCTAATACCAAAATCACCACCAGGAATAATACTGTAAAGGCCAAGTAACAGGTTAAATATTGGCTGCACAATCAAAATGTCGAATATATTCACGTCTTTAAAAACTCCAGAAAACTATTTAGCTTATAGTATAGCAGTTTTAAGTGATTATTTGTAGAGGTCGCCCGCCGTGAACAATTGTTGAACCGTCTCCTGCAGTTCGGAAGCTGGCAGGGAAATCAGTTCACTCGAAAATACCAAGATTGCAACATCATGGGGAGCTTTGAATTTAGGCAGTTCAAGCCGCACTACCTCATAGATACGACGACGAATGCGATTTCGCCCAACCGCGCTCTTATGTACTTTCTTGCTAACCACGACTGCAAATCGAGAATGTTTACGATGAGGATTAGTCACAGCCTTGACGGTGATGAGGTGCGAACGAACAGCCGTGCCGTTCTTATAAACATAACGCAGACTACCGTGACCATGGAATCGATGTGAAGCTGATAACATAAATGTGTTTTTATTATACCCTAGAAATAAAATACGCCCATCTTACAAAAAGAAGAGCGTATCGTTACCGTATTAAACGGTTAGTTGGGCGCGACCCTTAATGCGGCGTCGCTTAATCACAGCACGGCCAGCTTTTGTGGCAATACGAGCACGAAAACCGTGAGTGCGGGCGCGGTGACGCGTATGTGGTTGGTGAGTTCGTTTTGGCATATCTGCACTATTGTACCGAATTTTACGTCTTTTTACAAGATGCGACTTGAAATACACTCCCCTTCGTTTTGTAATATGTAGAAGCTATCCACACTTATGCATGCGTTATCCACACATTAACAGATTGAGCACGCACCTGTGGATAAATAGCACCCCTATATGCCCTCCTCTTGTTCGGCATTTGTCCTGGTTGTGGAAAACTTTCAAGCAATGTATAGTTACTAGTAACAACGTAGAGGTAGCAAAGTCCAAGGGGAGAGGTTTTTAGGTATGCAACACGCATTATGGCAAAGTGTCTTAGGTGAAATTGAACTCTCTATTTCACATGCTGCCTTCACTACTTGGTTCAAAAATACCGAGCTTATTGATAACAGCAACAACGTCGTAACGATTGCCGTACCGAACATATTTGCTAAGCGTCAGTTCGAAGTAAAGTTTAATGATCAAATTCGAGCTGTCTTAGAAAAGAATGGTATCTCACCTGAACGCATCACATACACCGTCCGAACGACTGGTAAAAAAACGGTTAGCCGTGAAATAATCACAACTCGCGAGACAAGTGTTGATGAGCTCCTTGCTCCAGTTTCACCACAAGAACGACAAGCCTCTTCTTCAACAATGGGAGTAAGCGGCCTTAATCCTCGATATACATTCTCTAACTTCATTGTGGGATCAAGCAATGATCTCGCCTACACCGCCTGCCAAGCTGTAGCAGCTAATCCCGGCACGAAATACAATCCCCTCTTTTTATACGGAGGCGTTGGGCTTGGTAAGACTCACCTTATGCAGGCTGTTGGTAATGAAATCGCTACTAACGACCCGAGCGCTCGTATTCTCTACATTAGCTCTGAGACGTTCGTTAAAGAATTCCTTGAGAGCATTAGATTTAAGAAAAAAGGATTCTCCGATAAGTATCGCAACGTTGACGTATTGATTGTTGATGACATGCAATTTATTGCTGGTAAGGAAAAGACTCAGGAAGAGTTCTTTCATACATTCAATGCCCTTCACCAAACGAACAAACAAATTATCATCAGTAGTGATAAGCCACCTAAAAGCATCCCGACCCTAACGGAGCGTCTACGAAGTCGTTTTGAATGGGGAATGTCGATCGACATCCAGATGCCTGACTTCGAGACTCGCTGTGCGATTGTTGAAACTAAAGCATCACTTTCCGGCATCGAACTGGGACGAGAGACGATTGAATATCTTGCAAATAACATTAAAACAAACGTACGTGAACTTGAGGGTGCTTTAAACCAGCTTCTTGCCTACGCCGAGATGCGAGGTGTAACGCCCGACATTTCAACAGCCGAGGGCCTTATTGGTAACGTACGTCACTCTCGACCTCAACACGTAACACCAAAACAAATCATTGATAAAACAGCTCGCCACTTTCAGATAGAGACGAAAGAGATATGCAGCCCTAAGCGAGATAAGCACATTGTCGTTCCTCGCCAGATTGCTATGTATCTTCTGCGGAGTGAACTTCACCTTAGCTTTCCTAAGATCGCCGGTGAACTAGGGCGTAAAGATCATACGACTGCTATCCACTCTGTAGAGAAAATAGAAAAGGCTATCAAGCTTGATTTCATGATCAGAGAGCAAGTTGCAGAAATTCGAGAGAAACTATATGCCTAATAACTGTGGACAATCTGTGGGTAGCTCATGGGTAAACAGGCGAACAGTTCGTGCATACTCGTCCCCACCTATACATATATTGAGACTTGCAGGAGCATACCTACGTGTACAACTGTCACTTTCGCCCAAGTTATACATTTCTTTTACCCCGTACCTTTCCCCAACTAAATTGTCCATTCTACCTCTGATCGAACACTATTTGTACCCAGTTTCCACAGTGCCTATTATTAACCCCAACCAGATAAATTAAAAGAAAGGTAATAACAATAATGGAACTCTCAGTCACCCAGGAAAACCTCACCAAAGCACTTAGTAACGTTGGACGCGTAGCGAGTAGTAAGACGGGTCTCCCTATACTTAGTAACATCCTTCTTCGAACCGACGGCAATCGTTTACTTATTGCTGCTACGAATCTGGAGATTGCCTCAACGCATTATATCGGTGCTAAGATCGCTTCACCTGGAGCGATTACTATTCCTGCCCGACTTGTGAGTGATTTCGTATCAAGCCTCCCTAAGGGAACAGTCGACTTAAAAGTAGAAAGTAGTCACCTTACTATCTCATCAGGCAATTTCACCTCAGTTATAAATGGCGTTTTGGCTGATGAATTTCCTGAGCTTCCAACTATTGATGAAACTTCATCAATTCAATACAGCATTAACACAGCTGACTTTAAGCAAGCTGTTTCCCAGACGATCATTACGAGTAGTAGTGATAGCACTCGACCAGTTCTAACTGGAGTATATTGGCATTCATTCGAAGGATACCTATATCTTGCTGCTACTGATGGTTATCGATTATCTGAGCGTCGTCTCGTCGAAACAACGAGCGAAGTTGCGGCTATTATTCCAACCTCAACTTTGCAGGAAGTTTTACGTACGATTACCGATGATGTGACGGAAATTGAAATGCTCTTTGATGAGACACAGGTACGCTTCCGTGTCGGCGAATCTGAAATCACAAGCCGATTGATTGATGGTAACTACCCTGACTACCGTCAGCTTATCCCTGCTAGCTCGGAAACAAATATTGTCATTAATACGAGCGAGTTCGTACGAATTACCAAGATTGCCGGTTTATTTGCTCGTGAATCGGGTGGTAGTGTGACGCTGACAGCTGACAAGGAAAAACAAAGTCTTTCGATTCATTCGATTGCCTCTGAACTTGGTGAAAATACCTCAAGCTCAACTGCTGAAGTGTCTGAAGACGGTCAGGTAACTCTTAACTCACGTTATATTAGTGAAGCGCTATCTGTTATTGAAGGTGATGTTGTTCTCTTTCGCTTTAGCGGCAAACTTGCCCCTTGCGTGCTGACAAGTAAGGCTGATGACGTTAATTATAAGCACATCATTATGCCGCTTAAAAGCTAGTATATGTCTCTCATTGAAAAGATCAGCGTTCAAAATATACGAGTTCATTCCTCTTTTGTAATGGACGTCTTTCCTGCCACCACTGTTATTACAGGGGCTAATGGGAGTGGTAAGACTTCGATCATTGAAGCTCTTTATGTTGCACTCCAGGGATCTTCATTCAAAGGAAGCGATAACGATGTACTGCGAAGCGAAGCATCGTGGTATCGGATTGATGTCCTGTTTGAGGATGCTGCCGTTCGCACTGTTAAATTCGATCCCAGTAGATCATCCGGTAAAAAGCAATTCATTATTGATGGAAAGACCTATTATCGCCTTCCGCAACAGCACAAATATCCCGTTGTTATCTTTGAGCCAGAGGATTTACGGTTACTGAATGGCTCACCTGTTCGTAGGCGACAATTCATTGATCATTTCATTTCACAACTTGATCCACAGTACGCCACATCTCTTCGTCGCTATGAACGTGCTTTAAAGCAACGCAACGCCCTCTTAAAGCAACGATCAGTAAGCGACAGCCTATTCGTCTGGAACGTTGCACTGAGTGAGTATGGCGCGTACATTATAAATCAGCGCATTCGGTTTTGTGACGATTTAAATGCACGACTGAATGATGTCTATGCATCGATCTCACATACAAAAGATAGTGTTACGGTTCAATATTCTCAGAACAGTCATGAAAATATTGCCCAAAAGCTATTATCTGAATTGCACGATAGAGTCGAGCGCGATACACTCCTTGGTTTTACATCTGTTGGGCCTCATCGTCATGACATTCTCTTTAATTTTAATGGCTCACCTGCCCTCTCTGTTGCATCACGTGGTGAGGTGCGGAGCATCGTTTTAGCGCTTAAATTCCTTGAAGTGGATACGATAAAAAGAATAACAGGTAAAAAACCTGTTATTCTCCTCGATGACGTTTTTAGTGAACTAGATGAGCGTCGCCAAAATCAGCTCATCTCTTTGACAAAGGAAAACCAGATAATTATTACTTCAGCAACGAACGATTCAAATATTCATACTGACTATATCATCGAATTGTAGCGGTACTTATTGGTCGAGGGGAGATGTCTGAATGACGTTATTGTCTCTATCGAATATACGCACGAAGGCATCGGCAGCATACGTGTAAGACAGTTCAACGGTGTATGCTTTCTTAGCATTATCTTTTACCGAGAAAGTGTAGACGGTTCGGTCTCCATCTTCTAGGCGTTTAATAGAAGATGTGTCGAGTGTGAAACTCGTAATAGCACCTGTTGATTGAGTACTGGCGTATTCAGATAAGTAATATTCAACCACATTAATTCGAGCTTCGGTGATGTCCGCTTGATTTAGATCGTCAAAGTGGTCATAGGTAATACTATCATTTGAGGTTGTAGTCGTTTCGTTTGTAGGATTGGTAACATCCACAACAGGTGTTGTCGTTCCTTTGTTGTCTGAGGTTTGGGCGGGGGTTGAATCAACTGGTGGTAGGTCACTGTTTTTATGAGAAACAATAAACCCAATGATTGAAAGGATGATAATAACAACAAATGCGATAACCGCGTAGATAATCTTTTTACGTTTTGATTGATCCATCATGATTCTAGTTCACCTTTTTGTTAAGATCGCTAAGTATCTCAAAAGGTATGTTTGGATAATCACGGGCGCTAAGAACGAGTTCTGGTTTCGTTTTAATGACCCAGTCAGCCTTCTCCTTTTTGAGTACGATGCGATACATATCACCTTGTTCGCTAGCGCTATTTGGCTTTTGGGTAAGTGTTGTGCCATACCACGAGCCATCATCGTAGATATCGCCATCAGCAATGGTGAAATCAGTACCAAGAATAGGATGTGCTTTGAGAAGTACTTTTGTGATTGCCGGTAGTTCGGCGTTGAGTATCTTGGTGCGATATGCGTCGGAATAAGGTGGGTTGATAGTAACAGTCGTATCGTTATCACCTACGGTGAAGCTCTGGGGAGTATTTGCGTAGTTATCTCCCTCGGTTGTGTATATGTAGTCACCTTTTTGAAGTTTAACATCAGTATCAGCAGTAAATGAAACGATAGTCGAATCGCTTTTATGGATGACGACTTTAATATTTTCTTTCTTGAGGTCGAAATGAATCGTCCTGAAGGTTTGCATATAAAAGAGTATGCCAATTATCGCAAACGCTACGACAAGTGAAGTAATGGTAGTGATGAGAGCTTTCTTATTCATGGTCAAATGGGCTTTCGTAATCTCTAAAGACGATTTTAAAGTTAGTCGGGTCATATCCTAATTCACGGATCTTATCAATTGCAGCGTTGCGGTATCCGTTCATAGTATCGATCTCAATGATAATAGAATTCCCTGTATTATCTGCGGGATCGGCTCGATAGCCAATTGTGTAGATAAAGTTCTCGAATGGTAATGCCGAAGTTATTGGGTTGGCTGCGGTGAACGCCTCCCCTTCGTCGTTTGCCCGCACGCCCGCACGCCCTTCATATGCCAGATAAAGGTCTTGGTGGTCATTTCTCCACTTTGTAGCACTCTCAGAGACTGGATCGAGTGCGATGTCTATAGCGGTGGTGTTTGGCTTACCTATGGTCACTGTTTCCTTTTTGCTTGCAAAACCACTTCGGCTTGCTTCAACACTGTAACTACCTGGTTTTAGGTAATTGGTACCCTCGTTTATCTGCTCACCATTAACGGTTAGCTTCGTATCACTTGGTAGGAGGTAAACGGTCACTGCTTCCTTATTTGATCGTGAAACAACGAAGAAACCCGAGACGCCAATAAGCACTACTAAGAGAAATAGGACTGCTATAACGATGAGTTTATATCTTTTTATGAAATCGCCCATTACTGATTATCTCCTTATTACTTACGGTACCATGTCACACTGCTACTCGTGGCACTCTCGTGTCCTGCCATTGGTGAACGCCAGCTGAGTCCACTTGTACTAAACGAGGCTGAGACAATACCCTTAAATGCAGGGTCACCTTTACCAAGTCCAGGTACTTTTCCAACAAAGGCAAACGTGTGACCTGGCTCGAAGGCGACATCACCTGGTTTAAGGTCGGCTATGTTGATTTTGCTGCCATTTTTACCGCCTTTTCCAAGACCTGTCCAGTTCGCATTCGCCCATGCTTGCTGTGCGTCTGTAACACCTCCCTTTCCACTTCGGTTATAT
The DNA here is from genome assembly GCA_030445245.1 of Candidatus Saccharimonadota bacterium. Lineage (GTDB taxonomy): Bacteria > Patescibacteriota > Saccharimonadia > Saccharimonadales > Saccharimonadaceae > RYN-404. The sequence goes on from JAUCSD010000001.1 coordinate 1,011,144, forward strand.
GCAGGATCGACGCCACTATCAATAATTAATCTTGTTACGAACGCACCACAGTCAACACCTATTTGGTATCCTCCACCAGGGCTTACACTATCACTTCTACCACCACCCACATATTGACCTGAAGACTGAGCTTTTTTCATAGCTGCTTGGTATTCTGGCTTATTGTGAGCATATACTGCAGGGTGATAGTCTGGCCAAGCGTACGCGAGTGCTGTTTTAGCAAGATCACCCGATACCGCACCACCGCTGCTAGAACAACCATCAGTGCTTCCGCTTGATGTCGACCCTGTCTTACCGGTGTTACTTGAGAAGCTTTTAAAGGCTGCTTGCGCTTTACCGCCACGATTGCTCAATACCTGTGCAGCTGAGTCGGCAGATACTTCGAAGTTATTGTGCCAAAAGACTGTAGCGTTTTCGACGGTTTTTTGTAATTTGAGCGTTGCCCATTCGTTGGCTGCTTTACCGAATCCTGACGCCGTAACACGACGGTTTGTGCTCTCTTGATAGAGATAGTCAAGTTCAAAGAGAAGAATTGTATCAAGGTCGGTTGCTGGTACTTTTTTGTTGCCGTCAGTCCCACCGTATTCAACGGCTGTGTATTTCATAAGTTCTGGATGCTTAGACTTGAGCTTGCCAAGAATACCACTGCTTGGGCTTGAGTAGCGACGTCCACCATCCCACTGAGCGAGACCCCAGGCGTTATTAGTGAAATTACTGTTAAGAAGATCCCCTGATCCCTGGCGACGAGTGACGACATAACCTGATTCAGCGTCCATATTGCCCATAACACCAGCCGCCTGTTCTGGAGATAGGCCTTTATCAACAAGATAGCTCCATATCTTCTCAGTTACTGTATTGCCACGAAGAGATGCGGATCCGCTACCGTCAGAGGCACAATCAACCGCATCAGGGTCGAAGTAAAGAATGTCGTTACCTCCGTAATATTGAACATCAGGAATAGCGAATACTTTTGTATTATCAACGACGAATCCAAGTGTCAAAACTAACGCTAAGAAGAAGGCAGTAATAACACGATATGGTCTTATTTTTTTAGTTTGCATTTACCGCTCCATCATATCCGGTGACCCCATTATCTTTTAAGTAATTTGCAGGGTTTATGGCTGAACCTATGCCAGCTCCCCCTTCAATAGGAGCGGTTTGGTACTTAGCGTATAGTCCCTTATCTTGAACCTCATCAATTAAGATACTGAATTCAAGATACTTCTTAGACGCGTCTATAGTACCTATCTTCTGGCTAGCTGTTACCTTGTCGCCGACCTTTATTGGCTTAGCTAAAGGTGTTACGTTCTTGTAGACTGTTTTAAGTCCGTCAGCATGTTTGATCACGATAGTCTTTGATGCGCTATCAGCCGTCACTACATCACCTGCCATTGAAGCAAATACATCTGTAGGCTTAGCGGTAAGGCTGAGTGCAGAGTGCCACGTACTAGTTCCTTGTACGCCTGGAGGTTGGCTGCGAGGTCCATAACCACTTACGATTGTAGGATTTGGTGAAACAGGCGATTTTACAGGTCCATTTGCGTTCGCCTTAGGGTCGCTGTTACTTGAGTTGGCCATACCGTTTTCCATACCATCATCGACACTTAGGTCGATATATGCCAGACGGAACATATTGTATTTACATTCTTTGTTATCGTTATCATTGCCAGCTGTACAGTTTTTCTTGCAAGGGTCAGCAGCGGTAGCCATACCATCATCACCGACAGTGGTACAGTTTATAACTTTAGTCGGTGTTTCGCTGGCATTACCTTGAATACATTCTTCTCCGGTGTTGCCGTCACTTTCACTGTAGCCACCGATTGAAACTGATCGGTCTGGACATTCTTTTATATAATTGGCGTAATCATTGTCAGCAGCAGTTGGTAGTCCAGTCTCAAGATCTGCGTAGCCTTGGCTAACTACATAATCATCTGCCGTGTCTGGGTCTATCGCTAGACTTGCTGAATCCATACCCCGTTTGAGGTTGCAAAACGGATCAGCGGCGAGATCAAGGTCGTTATATTCTGGATCTGTACATATATCATATTGAGCACTTGGATCAGCGGCGCTTGTATGAGGGATAAGACTGGCGAATGAACTAGTCGTAAATTGAGTTAATGATGCAATTCCCCCGCTTAGACTCGACATTTTCGCGGTGTATGGAATGATACTTGAAACGAGTGATCCCATGAACGTATTCGGATTAGTTGCATCAAGCGGACTATGAGTAGCTCGGTCAGCTGCGTTATATTCAGCGACTGTCTGTTGATTTAGCTGGTTGTACGCGGCTGCGTTTTTCTTCTTAAGGACTGGTATACCACGAGCCTGTGATGCCTGATCGTTGTATGTACCCATACCTGACACAATTGCATTTCCTGCTCGGTTACCGTTTGTTAGCTCGTCTTTGCCTATTAGCGTACCCGCCGCCATGTCGATTAGCTTTGGTGTGAGCATAGCTATTGCAACGCTCACTGCGGCGCCGGCGGCTATCTGCACACCAGTTCCCCATCCGACACTTAGTCCACCACTAAAGAACGCCACTACCGCTCCTACGACGGCAGTACCAATTACTATAGTTTGGCCCCAGCCACTCTTTATAAACTTGCAAGTTTTATCAAGTTCTTTTGAATTAATTCCGCCATTAATCTTTGATGCGAGGGTGCTGATAATACCACGCCCAACGAGCTGGCCACTAACATATTTCGTCGTCTCGTCGTTAAGGAGTACCTTTTGCTTTTCTTTATCACTTAATGAAACATTGTTACCATCAGCACCGGCAGATTGGACTTGAAGGTTATCGCTTTTTGCCATTTGTCCTGCGTCACCATAAGCTGCGTAATGATAACCGTATGAGTCGGTAGCGCTTTGGCCGACACTGTTTGTACTCGTAAGGATCTTACCAGCATACTCAACAGCTCCCGGATCTGCGACAAGCGCTTTAATCGAGTCGCCGGTATTCATAAAGACCTGCGCGAAACGGAGCAACTGCAAAGCGCCGAGATACTTGGCGGCAAAACTGACCGTTCGTATGAGCGTGTAGCCTGTACAGGCGGTATCAACAGCACCAAGTCCTAATGCTGTTACCGTTAGAGCGCCCTTTAGTGTCGCCTTTGCTGCCGTACTGCCGGTTTCTGCCAGAGCCTTTCTTGCCTTGAGTTCTCCAGCCAATGCGTCGCCGTTTGCAATACGTGTATCATATTGTTCTTTGGTTATAATGTCGCCTGTTACGGTGTCCCTGTAGACGGTTTTCTTGCCGTTAGTGCAATCAGGGCCACTCGTACAGTCTTCCTCTGTGGAGCTCACTTTTGCACCCGTCTCTGCTACCTTATCGCCATTCGCCGAATCGACTACTGACTTCTCACGTTCCTTATCGGTAGCTCCTGTGACATTTTTTTGTTTCGTGATGCCTAATTTCTTAGCTAATTTTGCGAACGTCGCATCAGCAAACCCCGCTAATTTCGGGCTATACGCCTTGAGCATGGCGCCCCTAAAGGCGGGATTTGTCCTTAATTCCGAGGCGAAATTACTTGCATTCACCTTCGTGCCTTCAAATTCAAGGCCGTTAATCTTATTGCGGCCTAATTTTTCGCCGAGGAGCGTATTTCCTTTTTTGTCTACTTTAATACCAGCGGCCTCAAGTTTTTTGAGTTGCTTGTTGGACATTGTATTGTATCTACATCGGACAGTGATTTTGGACGTACAGATACCAGTGACGGTACCACCAAATTTCTTTTTAAGCATTGTGGTCGTGCGAACGTCCATTACTGAAAGTTGATCATTGAACGCAGCGGTCAGCTTTTCCTTAAGGTCAAGGACTAATAGGCCTGGTGAGAAGAATGACACTAAACCACCCCCACCCAGTAGTAATCCAATAATAAGGCTAGCTGGACCTTTCTTCTTGAAGAAGTTCTTAACGGTAATTTTTTTTCTTTGGCCTTCTGGATTTACGTAAAAATTATTCCAGGGTCCGGTGTCTTCCTCTTTTTTCTTTGTGTCGTCTATATTCTTTGTTTTACTACCACCATTAAGGTCGCCTGATTTTCCAGAGGCATCGCCTGAATTTACAGGGTGACTATCTAAGTCGTCCGAGTAGTCAGGGATGGCGTCATTTTCTTGATTGTGGAGATTTCTTGCGGTTTCATCGTTTGAGTATGGAGCATATTGCTCGTCTGCCTTACCCTTACTATCTGGTGTTCTAATATCAAGTTTTACCATAAGATGCCTTTATTATACGCTATACTCGCCAGGGTTCATGTACCCATTATTAGTAACCTGTTGTTGCGGCGGTTGTTGCTGTTGATTTGGTGGTGGCGGTGGAGTGAGTGGGTTGGTAGTGATGAGTCCCTGCTCCGTTTGACTTGCGACGATTTGAATGTGCACGTGGTTTTGACCCGCGAAAAACAGACCCTGCCCTACTGGGAAGTTGGCAAGACGTTTCCGTTCTTCCTCGGTTAGTTTGAAGACATCCGATAGTACGTCAACAGCACTTGATGATTGCTTGAGGAGAAGCTGCATTGAGGAGTTGGCCACAATGGCGCGACCCATTTTGCTGCCCATAAAATCCTCAACGTCTTGAGTGATGGTCGTAAGGCCAAGGTGGTATTTACGAGCACGCTTTGCGAGGCTAAATAAGAAGTTTGCTGAATCGTCATACTTCATTAGCTGCCACGCCTCGTCTACGATCAACATGCGCTTCTTCTGTTCGGTGCGCGTAATGTTCCAGATGTGGCTTAGCACGATGTACATGGCAACTGGTCGTAGCTCATCCTCAAGGTCTCGAATGTTGAAGACAACCATGTGGTTGTTAATCTCAATGTTAGATTGTTGTGAGAATATACCGGCGAATGTCCCAGTAGTGTATTTGCGAAGTCGTTGAGCAAGAGCTGGGCCAGTTCCACCCATATGCAGAAGCGTGTCATATAGATCTGAAATAGTAGGAGGTTGTGAGTTGTGCGTAAGAGGGTCACTTGTAATACCGGCACGAGCGTAGGTATCAATCAATCCCTGGTCGAGATCAGCTTCTTCGGCTGGTGTGAGCGCGGACATCATCTGCCCAGCGGCTGTTGCCTGTGATCCACCAAGCATCAGTCGGAATAGCCCGTGAAGCGTCACGAGGTTGGCTCGTAAGGCGTCATCAGCCTCATCATTATCAATAACACGTGGCAGGTCGAATGGGTTAATGCGAGTATCTGCATTAAGGCTAAGACGAATATAACTACCACCCACAGCATCAGATAACTTCTGGTATTCGTTTTCTGGGTCGATAATCAAGACATCTGAGCCGATCATCATACTACGCAGAGCCTCTAGCTTTACGGTGAATGATTTACCAGCACCAGACTTAGCGAATACTACCATGTTGGCGTTCTCGAGTGAGAAACGATCAAAGATAACGAGGCCGTTATTGTGCATGTTGATGCCATAGAGCACGCCCTTCTCTTGGGTAAGGTCAGCACTTGTGAACGGGAAGCTGGTGCTAATTGCACCCGTGTTCATGTTGCGGCGGATTTGTAGCTGGTCGCTCATTTGAGGGATAGTACTATTAAGCCCCTGTTCTTGCTGTGAACTTGCTACCTTACTAAAGATAAGCTGTTGTCCAAAGAGTGTTTCGATCTTGTGTTGGACGAAGCTTAGTTCGTCGAGGCTGTCGGCGTATAACGTGACATAGAGGCCAAAACGGAAGAAACGTTCTGAGCCAACCTGTAGCTGGTCACGTAGTTCCTCAGCGTCTTGTAGCGCTGCTTCAAGACCTGGGTCACGGGTTCGCCCCTTTTCGCTGTTAATTGACATGCTGGCTTCAAGTTGAGTCACTTTTTTACGTAAGTTATTAAGCACTACTTGGCTTTCAACTGGGTAGACGAACATACTAATATCAAGTACTTCGTCGATATTAATAAGTGATGACAACCAGCCTGTGTAGATTTGGCGTGGGTAGCCGTAGATGTAGAGGGTGCGTCCGTATTTTGTACCGAGTCGGAAGTGACTAGCGTGAATCTCGAGGCTGCTTGGTGCGATGAGATCACGAAGCGTCGTCATGCCTTTTAGGAAAGCTTGTTCAACCTCAACCTGCTCACGGGCACGTTGTTGAGCGGCAATATCAATAGGATCGAGTCGTTTTTTCGCCATGGTTACATTCCCCCTTCTTGAAGATGTGGTCGTGGCGCTTCACCTTGGCCTTTTTGAACATAGGTACCCGTTACTCGCTCAAAGTCTCCCAGGGGTTCTCGGACGGCCGTATCGGGGTTATACATATTATAGTAGAGCTCACCGAGTTCCTTCGTATTGAGTTGGACGCTTTTAACACCAATTTGGAACAATCCGCTTGTTACTGAGTCAACACGGTTTTTTATCTCGTCTTTTGCTTTTTCATACGACACCTTGTCAATCTTTGTTGCGGTTGTCTGTGGCTTTTGGAAGAGTTTACCGAATATTCCCTTACTCTGAGCGATAACGTTCGTTAAGTCACCTGTTGGGAAGTATGGAATGACAATAAAGAAACTTTTGTCCATGATGTTTGCTTCTTGAGAGAGAATATCAATGAAGTTGATATAATCGTCCATTAACACATTTAAGAGCATGTTGTCTTGCGAGCGACGGATAGTAGCGAGACGGTCGATGTAGGGACCGATATCAACTCGTTGCGATCGGATGAATATTTGTATTGGGAAGTAGAGTGCATTAAGGAAGTTTTGATAACTAAATTCAACACCTTCCCTTTCGCGTGAGCTCATAAGGTCGAAGTTGATTGATTTACTTGCGATGACTGCTCGAAAACTGCCATCACTCATAATCACCATACCATCACGGATCTCAGAAATAAGTAAACTATTTTGGGTTGTGTTAAGAGGCGGTGCAGTTTTTGGCTGCTGAATAGTGGTCCCAACTGGAGCTGGTTCCTGAGGATTACTTCCAATTGCACCAGTCGGTGCTACTTGAGGAGGTTGTTGATTGTTTGGCGGCACGGTCCCACTCTCCCTTACTCGATTTATATCAAACTATCGCAACGAGATAACAACTTCGTCTTCCGGCAGCTGTTGCTCCTTCTGATGAATACGGTTTGCCTCGTGCGCAATTGTCTCGATAGATAAATCGGAGTTATTTGCAAGGTTTATTATATCAGGTGACACAACCTTTTCGCTAGTGGCTGGCGGCGGAATTTGTTGAATCGGTGGCGGTACTGGAATTGCTTGGTCCTGTGGCTCGGGTTGTTGGGCGGGAGCTCGCTGTTCTCCAAGAGGTGAGATGACAGATTGGCGGATTGAATCTGGGTATGGATTATAGGTAAGGTGCGGGTCGTTCGTCTGATCTACGGCAACTGATTGCGTAAATGCAGCAGCGTAAGGGTCTGCGATCGGAGGTGGAGTCATTGCCTGCTGTGGTGGAGGAGCCGTTGGTTGCTGATGCATACGCTCAACAACTTCCCGACGTCGTCTTGTGTCCGCTTGGCTTATCATTGTCTCGAATGACTGAGCGACACCACCTTTAGTGTCGAGAATATCTTCAGTTTGCTGAGCTTCATAGTATACGTCGTTTTGCATTGCACTGTTTGGTGCAGGCATGCCGCCAACGCCTCGTACAGCCCATCCACCGGTATCGACAATGTCTGCAAGATATGACAGTCGTCGCTGGGCTTCCATCTGTGATAGGTCTTTAGCACGTTGTACTTCGATCACCTTCGGTGCAGTGATCTCAACAAGTGACTGAATGCCATCGGGTTGCCATAGGCGCTTGCGTGGCTTTAGATAAAACGATACAACGGCTGCAAGGTATATCTCCATTGGCTGGTCCTTGCGCAGTGGCAATGCAAGAGCACCGAAGAATATGATAAGTGGCAACGGTATGATTGCGAGCGCAATGAATAGTTGAGCTAATCCCCACGCTAGAGCAATCGAAATAACCGCGATAATCAGATAGATAAACTGGCGAAAGCTAAACGGCCCGATTAATTTATCGTCAGCTTCAACATCTTGAGGAACTTTATATACGGCCATTTATTTTAGTATATCAGCATTACGTAAACTTACCGACAATGCTTGTGATAAATATAGAATCATGTTAAAATATGAAATATTCCAGCAGGTTGTTGGAGGTATGCGCTTTCGGAGTCGGAGGACAACGTGTTTAAATTTATCGGCGGTCTGATTGCAGCGGGTGTCGCGGTCAGCTTCGGCTCATTGATGGTAATACCCGTCATGGTTCTTGCTGTCGGGATGACCATCACGAGCAGCATCGGCCAGTTTTGGCCGTGGCTCGTCACCCTTGTTGTCTACGGTATGGTCGTAGGCGTCACAGTCGGAAGAATGCGCGTTCGCTCCCTTCAGATATTTCTGATTGTCGTAGCCACTGCGGGTCCGACAATCTACATGCTGACCCTCGGCCCCTGGGGGTGGACGACCGCTTTCGGTGCACTGTTCGTCGGAGCGGTTTGCTTCGCGACGAGTGGTTCACTATGTAGCATCAAGTCTGTTCATGTCGCGGCCCTGCTTGCCGGCGTTCAGACGATGTGGGTGGGCCCGTCTGCTCTGATGTTCTACAACTACACCCACCTCGACCCGAGCGCTGCCATGTTTCCGTTGATCGCTGCCCTTGTGGGGGCCATCAGTGCATTCTACGTGGCTGACAACATCGTATAGCCTTGGCCCTCTACCTGCCGGATTGTCCGCCTCGTCAAGATGACTCATTCGAGTTTCTTGGCCGGGCGGATGTTTGTTAATAGCGTGTAGCTGGGCTATTAACAAATAATTTTCAATATTCCTGCAAAATGAAGTGTTCTACAGTGCACCATGAAGGTTATCCATCTGTGAGGCAACATCGTGCGCTGGTTGTCTTCCTTGAAGTTGTGGATTGGTTCTGAAATTATGGATATCTGCTTGGAGTGTAGCCAACGCCGCTGCAGTTTGTGGATTTGCCTTGAGCGTGGCAACATTTGCAGTAACGTAGTTGTTAATCTTTTCAAGTTCATCCTTCGAAGCAGAAGCAAGGGCTTCGGCTGAAATTTTTCCTGATTCAAGTCGAGTTTTAATTTTACTATCGAAGTCGCCATCGTAGTTACCTTTACTAAGATTCGATACATCACCAGCACCAAGTGATAGTGGCTTTCGGTTACCCATATCAGCTACCATTTGTTGCTGCATGGAAGATACGGCTGAATCGGCGAAGTGTCCACTGGCATCTTTAGGTTGGGTTCCAACATAATTAAGAGCCTCATGAATATCATTATCAGTACCCACCTTCATTAATTGGCCTGCTGCAGCCGAACGACGCTCTTCTGTTTCCTTGCCGCTTGTGTTCTGTATAATAGTTTTAAGCTCGGCTGCGTTGGAGCGACTCATAGTGGTCTGCTCTGCACCAACTTTTTCATTGAACTCTCGTACCTGAGCGGATATAGCGGCTGCTCTTACCTTACTCACATCACCAGTAGGTCCGGCAATTTTTGCGGCGTAAGCGGCATCGCTACTTGCTCTGTTAGCGACATAACTTTGTGCTTCTGCTCGTGATGCGTCGGCCGCGTTTTCATATTTAAGTTCCTTGTTTTTCCCCGCTGTCACACCAGCACCGGCAATCCAGCTGGCGGTTCGCTGACGTCGTGAACCTTCCGGTCCCGCTCTTCTGGCGAATCTACCGACGGCACTAGTGCCTCTTGATCTTTCGAATCTGCGATCCTTCGAGATGTCTTTTCTGTAACCTCTGTAACCTTCAGCGCCTTTTTTAAGAGCACTAATTGGACCTCGATTTGGATTATCGACAATTCCACCAAACTTCCCGAGTACTCCCTTGCTTGCTTTAATGAGACCTGGGACGACGACGAGCGGGATAACCGAGATAGCGGCTCCCATAATTTGAATGGCGATTTTATAGGGCCCATTTGCCGAACCCATTACGACTGTCGAAGCTAGTGCCGAGGCCCCAAAAACAAGTCCAACAGTCGGATACATTATGAGTACTATTTGCGAAAGATCCAGCCACTTTTTGAATAAACCCTCAGTGTTAGGAAGGAGTCTGGCTACGAATGCTAGGGGTGATACGACAATAAGCAAAATTGCGAGCGCTTGGCGAAAAACAAGCACCAAGAGAACGGTCACAATTGTAATGAGAACGGCGAGAAGTGCTGGAAGTAGAGCCGATAAGCCGATATATAGGAGTGCTCCGACAGCAAGGGTGCCTGCTAGGAGTCCCCCTGCTATACCCGTCCATCCTGTTCCTGTGGCACCGAAATCTTTTGTATTCGGTAATGCCAGTCCATCGGTGACGTTATTGAGAACCTCATACATTGATCGGCCCGTAATATTTGATAGGTCTACAGCAATTGCACATATCCAATATGACACATTTACAAATATAGCCGCCAAGACTAGTTTCGGTAGCATCTTCTTTAATCCGTAATTTGTGAGACCAGCACCGGTAAGTTGGGAGAATATAACGACAAGAAAAGCGATTACGAAGGCTATATTGGCAAAGTTACGCATTACCGACCAGGCAGTATACACTCCTGCGGTTGCTCCGGTTGTAAGGAGTGGCTGAATAGTAAGGAAACTCGATACGAGACCATAGGAGGCATCAACTATTTGAGCTAGGAAGCTTACGATAGGACAAATAATCCACCCAATACCTACAACTGCACAACTTGTTTTATCTTCAGCAGCAGGTGGCTTATTGGCAACATCTAGTTGCCCATGAGTGACAGCATCTACACAGATCTTTTTATCGGCGTCTGTAATTGCGCCGTTTTTCGTATGGTTAGCAATACAGGTATTCCAGGCAGCCTCACAATCAGGTGTCGCCTTTTTTGCACTACTGACACAAGACTTGACGGCAACACACTTTTCTTTTGCGTCCGCATTAGTAAGTGTATTACAGTCGGCGGGTTGAGTTGGAGCTGCCTGAGCAGCAACGGCAAACTTCGGATCCATGTCGATATTTGAGTCTTGTACGCTAATGCCTTGCCCACATTTTCCGGTAGCGCCACTTGCTAGTTGGTCAATATACAGTTCAGCTTTTGTTTTGTCGTTATTTCTAAATACAATGCGACCGTTTGTGTGGTCGTAGCACCCAAAGTTAACCTTAATGCCCATGTCGGTTGTAATGGCCTCTTCTGTACTACCGCTGAACTGGTGCTGAGGAGTGACACTAAATGTTGTCGTGCCTGTGTATTGACCACCGCTGGCTTGAATGGTTGCATCACTTGTCCAGATGTATTTCTCACCCTGAGCATGGACGGTCAATGCGTTAAAAGTGACTGCTAAGCTCGCGGCCGCAATCGCTAATCCAAAAAACTGAAGTAATTTAGTTTTCATAGTACTTACGCTAAATTATGCCGTAAAACTAACTAAATTAAAAGGCTCTTACGTAGAAGAGCCTTTTATAAAGTGGAAGTTTTGTTTACTTGATGGTCACAACAGACACGAGATCCCATGTATTTGTTTTAGGGTTTATCATGAAACTGAGATTATCCGTGTTAGCATATCGCATATTTGCCGTCGTAACTCCGTTAAACCCTTCAGGTGCGGCAAGACGTTCGCGTCCAACCGCGTTCTTATCACCGTTATCAGTTAAGACAACAGGAACGGTGAGGCTTATTAGATTGTCAGTATAGCCGTGAACATTTATCTGACTTTTATCGATAACTTGACGTAACTTATATGGTTCGTCTCCTGGCTTTTTGTCTAGATCGGCTACATACCTATTTCCACTTGCCTCATTGACAAACGTTGCTTGGGTTCGCATCCACTCATCGGGTGGCGTTATCCCAGCAGTATTTGCTCCCTCTGGTGGTGTGCCGCTTAATGCGTTTATGAAGGCGGGATTAATGAAATCTACGTTCATTGCTCCGATGCCACCGTGGCCATCTGCTGAAGCATAGTCTTTGAATAGCTTCGCTTGTTCAGGTGTTTCAGGAAGATTCTGCCATTCGGTAAGCTTTGCAAAAAATGCTTCGGCTATTGCTTTACCGTCACTTGGGCCGTATTGCTCTGCTGATATACCAAAGCCTTCTTTAAGAGCTTCCTGTCCAACGTAGTGTTTGCCGTCAACAACATAATCAAAGTTATCAAGAGTCATCTTGTCGATACTCGTTTCAGCAGTTGGAGAAGTTTCGGCAGTTGCAGTTGCACTCACCTTTTCGCCTGGAGTTGCACCAGCCGCTGCAGTTGGTCGAGCTTGAGGTGCCTCTGTATTATTATGGCTGTTCATTCCAAGTCCAAAGACCGCAGCAGCTGTCATGCCTGCCGCTGTGGCACTTGCGCCAATAACTAGTCTACGTCGAAACTTCTTAGCCCTGTTCGGATCATACGTACTGACTTCGCCACTGTTTGCGTTGTCATTGTTATGATCTGGATCGTCAAAATTTGGTCGTACTTTGGTTCGTTCGCTCATATCGTTAGTTCCTTGCGCACTTGTGTGGGCACTTAAAACATTGGTAATAACTTTATTATACATCATAACTATAAAAAGGCAAGGTGTCTAATGAATAATACAAACGCTACATATGGTGTGTGTAGGTTTTATGAATAAAAACCAACACCGGTAATGAGTATATGAAAAACGAATGCTATGTAGATTTACAGATTGTAAATAAGAGTTGATGGCTATGATAAATAGAAAGTAAACCCCCATCTCTTCAGATGGGGGTCGACTCTCAAGCAAAAAGACGAGGGTATTGAGGGGAGCGGAAAAACTAGTGGTTCTTGTTCCAGTTGCGCTGTAGATTGGGCCACACTCGTCGGTGGCGATCGTTGTACTCGTCCACTGGCAAATCGAACGTGTCGTTCGAAAGGACCAGTGTTTCGCACAACTTCGCGCGGAGCTGCCAGGCCCCGTCCCACGCCTGCCATGGAGTGGCAGGGTTGATGCGGTCGAGGAGAATCACTTTCACGACATGTTTGTCGTAGGGCGAGAAGTCGATGACCGGCTTCTTTCTATCTCGCCACCGTGGTTTCGGAGGTGAATAGAACGGACGACTTTCTACGGTGACCATCCTACCGTCAGGTAGGAGGTTAACGAGAGGGTTGGAGTACTTTATGATACTCCACGAGACCTTTCGGGTGTCGTCCTCGACTACCCAGTCCGGCGTCTTCGGTGCCGCGACAGAGACGCGTCGCATGATCGAATTAATGACCTCCTGGATTACGCCGGTCCAGTAGTTGTACTGCTCGACGCGAACTCGTTGCGTTTCAGCGTCCTTGTGAGCCGCTTGGCGCCGGTAATGATCGTCGTAGCTGCTCAAGTCTTCACTTCCCGTCTTTCGTGAGAGATCGAATGGATACCTCGGATTACCAGTATCTGAGAATCCAAGGTGTTTATATTATAAACAATAGTTGATGTTACGTCAATTTACGAACATAATTTTTCTAAGGTGTTGGTGGAGGTGCTGCAAAACCTTGAAGCGCTTCTTTTGCAGCGGTTGTTGCTCGTTGGCCGAGAATATCGGTATTAAGGATTCGATATGCACTGTGTTGAAGTTCTCGTCTATTTAGTAAGAAGTTAGGCAAATCAGCAGGTGCGACGAGCATCTCCTGTGTGGTTGCAACAGTAATCATACGCTTGATCGCCTGAGCGTCCATGCCAGCGAGTACTTCGTCCTTAACTTTACCTGCCGAGATATTGTATCGGATCGCTGAATCAATACCGGCTTCACCTGCGAACGTACCTTGGGCAACCTGGTCGATACTCTTTGAACCCAGGTAGATTGCTTTGCTCGGGATACCGTTTGCTTGGATAACACTTGCGATACTAGTACCGTATGCGGATGTTTTACCGGCACGGATTGCACCCGTTGCGGGATCGAGTAGAGTTTTACCTGACTCTTTAATAATCGTTTCAATCTCATCGAATGAACCGGTTTTTAGTTGTTCCTGTATGGCAGCTTCGCGTGCAAATGCATCGTCATTTCGGAAGACATATCGTACGCCGTTCTTTTCTGCAGGAACATCTTTACCTAAAGCGAGTGTCTGTCGACTTGTTGAATCAAGGTTAAAATGCTTCATAAGCTGTACCTTATTCTGGATGTTGTCATCATACTCTTTACGCTGCGTAGCAATAGCCGATGATAGAGCCGATTCGGAGCCCATCGTTTCTGCAATACCACCTGCAGCTGTCTGTAGTTCTTGGCTGGCGAGTAACGCGCTTGCATAATGTTGCTGTTGCTCGTGTTTGCCAAAGTGCTCCCGACTTTTGGCAACCTCTGAGAGTACTGCATCGTTTTGAATATCCCCGACGAATGTATCGGTATTAGCTCTATGACTACGAAGCGCATCAGCCGCTAAGCCATCTGGCGTGACGATACGCGTTGCACTACCAGCCTTAATCTCTTCCCAGTCGGCTTCAACATCTGCTTTGGAAAGATCAAGTTTTAGCTTGCTTGCACGGGCATTGAGTTCAAGATTTTGTATGCCTGCATTCGTACGCTTAGAACCTTCGAAGCGCGCTTGCGCATCACTCTCGCCCCTGTTTTTAATAAGATCTGCTGACATTGCTCGCTGTTGAATATCAGAGTAGGCTTTGCTACTCGCCCAGTTAGCATCTGCCGTGGCTTCGTTCGCTTTTTGCCAACCTTCACGAGTACGCTTATTTGTGTCTGTGCGACGTCCAAGACGAGCAACGGCGTCACGCCTGCGGTTTAGTGGGCTGGCAAAGACTGCGGCTTTACGTTGGTCTCGACGTTCTTCGGCGAACTTGCGTGTACGATCGATGAGACCCTTCCCAGGATTGTTGACGATGCCACCGATTCTCGCAACCAATGAGCCGCTAAACTTAATGAGTAGAGGTGTGATCACAACGGGAGCTACCTGCACTCCCATACCGAGTATAATGAGGTTAAACGAATCAGCATTCTGGATGATTGCCATACCGGCAAGTTGTGCACCTCCGAAGATAAACGAGAATATAGGAAACAGCATGAGCATGGTCATGCCTAGTTCATGCCACTTCTTGAAGTATTGCTCGGTATTCGGAAGGAGATATGCGACGAACGCTAGCGGCGATACGATGAAGAGTATAGTGATAATCGCTTGGCGGGCCGCCATAACCAGCAAGGCTACTAGCACGGCCACGATAACGCCTACCAAGATTGGAAGTAACATGTAAAGCGCGCTACTAACTGCCCCGGCGCTGAGCAGAAGACCGTATGCGCCGAATCCAGCCGCAGCGGCTGCGGTTCCACCAGAGAGAACCAATCCTGCGACACTCTTCCAGCTGAAGACATCCCAGCTGTTCCCTTCGGAGCCCACTAAGTTATTACGTATGGAAATAAATATATCTTGAATTGAATAGCCGGCGATGTTTGATATATCAATTGCGATGGCGCATATCCAGTATGATATATTAACCAAGATAGCGGCTATAATCAGTCGAGGTAACATTTTTTTAATGTCGTAGTTCGAAAGACCAATAGTGGTAATTTGCGAATAGATAATTATTAAGAAAGCGATCACGAACGCTATATTGGCGAAGTTGCGCATGTAAGACCATGCTCGGTAGAGCGCGGTTTCCTGATTTGTCTGTGCGGGACGAACAGTTAGGAAGCTGGCAAGGATACCAAATAGATGGTCCATCGCGCTTGCAAGGAAATTGGCAACTGGACAAACGATCCAGCCGATACCCTCAACCGCGCAAGAGGTTGTTCCGGCACTGACTGGGTTTTGTGGTGAGAGACCAATAGCTGTTTGGCCGAAAGGGTTTTTATATTTGTCGGGTGGCGTGTAGTCGTATGTTACGAAAGTAGCTGAGGTTTCTTTGGTTGGGTCGGTCCCCGGTGCGAAGTAGATAAGATCTGCTTTGGTGGTTGGACTACCTGGATTCGAGGTGTTGGGCGCAACGTATCTATAAATCAGGCTACCTGCAGGGAGATTGTGGCTGTCGCCCGCTTTAGCTGGTGCAATCTTAGTATAGGTGTTTCCGAAATACGTAATCGTATCACCGCTCCATTCAGCGTCAGCTGCGTGCACCGTAGGCGATGCAAGCACTGTATACATAAAAGTGGCCACAAACATTGCTGCGGCAAACATACACAAATTCCGTAACGATAGTCTACCGTACGGGAGTGCTTTAGCTCTTTCCCACATATCTCTTTTACGTTACCACTTTATAGATCAAAAGTCAATGTATAATATACACCTAAAATGTGTCTGTTATCTGGGGCGGGTGTAGTAAATAACACCGTATTCATTAAAATATGCTGAAATTTGAGCCGAGAACGTATGCTCAGATACTTGCATGTAGGTATGTTTCACATAGCTGCGACGACGCTTCTCTTTGCATAGGAATGAGCAGATTGCAGCAAACCCTTTAGCTATCTCGAGTGAAATACTTGCACCTTACGCTTATTTATCGTATTTTATAACTAGGTATGAAGATAAAACAAACAGTAAATCGATGCATCATTTCTTTGGGAATTATCCTCTCTATCGGAGCGGCAGCCGTTCCGATATCTGCAAATGCAGATTGTGCGGGTGTGAAAACATCGATTATTAGCTGTACTCAAAAAGGCGGCAAAAACTCGACTTCCAAGGACAGCGGTATATGGGGAATCCTTCTTCTTGTTCTTAATATTATGACAGCGGGAGTTGGTATCGCGGCCGTTGGGGGTATCGTGTACGCTGCGATTCTCTACACTACTGCGTCTGATCGCGCTGAACAAGTGAAGAAAGCAAAGGATATTATACAAAATGTTGCTATTGGTCTTGCGGCATATGCTGGTATGTATCTGCTCCTCAACTTTCTTGTACCCGGCGGGATATTTAGCTAAAAAGGAATAATGATGAAGATACGAAAGATACGAAATTGGATAGCCGCCCTATTGTTTGTCACAAGCCTCGGTGGTGCAACGCTCGCGGTTGCTACTCCGCAAACATCGTTTGCAGCTTGCAATGATACCCTACTCACCTTCCCTGCTTGGTTTAAGGGGCTGACGGACGGTAAGTGTGATATAAAAAGTCCCACCCAGGCCGGTGGTCTTTCAACGTTCATCTGGACGATCGTGTTGAACGTTATTGAGCTGGGCCTCCAGCTCGTTGGTTATTTATCCGTAGCTTTTATAATCAGGGGTGGATTTAAATATATGACTGCTATTGGTGAGGCTGGTGAGATAGAAAAGGCCAAGACGATTATCAAGAATGCTGTTATTGGTTTGCTTATATCGATCTTCTCGGTTGCAATTGTTAACTTTATCGCAGGAGCAATAAACTAATGAATCACCTATTTCTATTTCTTGTCGCAGCAAGTGAAAAAGTAAGTCCAGGCTCGATCGGTATCAACCCGGTAAAGGATGCAAACGGTGCTATTGCAGGCCTACTCACTGCGGTATACGCTGGAGCGGGTATGGTGTGTGTGGTTATTATTATAATAGCCGGTCACCTATACACTACTTCTTCTGGGGACGCATCTAACCTGAAGCGTGCCAAAGAAGCAATTTTGGGTTCAATCATCGGTTTAATAGTAATCATGGGTGCATTCGTGGGAACACAATTCATATTAGGGAGGTTTTAAATGAAAAAATGGAAACAAGTAGTAATGAGCCTCGCGCTAGTTCTGGGTTTCGTAGGTGCTATAGCACCCGTAGCAGACGTATCGGCAGTGGATGTTTTTAGCCAGTGTGCTAAAAGCGGTAGTTCTGCCGTCTGTAAGGCGAGCGGGAGTGACAACTTGGGCAGCATGGTGAGGATCGTCATCAATACCATATTGATTGTGCTTGGTATGATTGCTGTTATTATGATCGTTGTAGGTGGTATCCGTTATACTACCTCGAATGGTGATAGTAGCGCGATTAAGTCAGCCAAAGATACCATCCTGTATGCTGTTGTTGGTCTGGTCGTGGCGATGCTGGCATTTGCAATCGTGAACTTTGTGATAGATAGATTTAAATAGATTAAAAGGAGAAATAACTATGAATAAAATAAAATTAGCCGTTGTATCACTTGTCGCACTTATGGGCGTTGTATCGTTTGTACCAGCATATCAAGCCGTTGCATCACCAGCTAGTGAAATCGAAACAGGCGTTAATCAGTCTGGTGGAAGTGGTGGCGGTGGTGACCTTGGTAAAGCAATTAAGATTGTCGTTAATATACTTTTGTATATTCTTGGCGCGATCGCGGTTGTGATGATCGTTATTGGTGGTATAAAGTACACCACGTCTAATGGTGACAGTAGCGCAATAACGAGCGCAAAGAATACAATTCTTTATTCTGTAGTTGGACTTGTTGTTGCTATCATGGCCTATGCAATCGTGAATTTCGTGGTTACAGCATTCAAGTAAAAAACTATTAACAAAAAACGTGCCATCTGATATAAAATAGAGAGAGTAATCCTAAGAAAGGAACAACAATGAAAAATATTATTAAGAAAAGTTTCCAAGCTTTACTGATCGTACCAGTGTTAGCACTTGGTGTCGGCTTTATCGCTCCCGTCCTACAGCCTATCGAGGCTCACGCGCAAGCTACGGGTGGACTACAAGGTGGTGCTGACTCATCAAAGGGTACCGATCAGCAGACTGACCTCTTCGGAGATAACGGCGTCTTTAAGATCATCACTAATGTTCTCCTATTTATCATCGGTGCAATTTCAGTAATCATGTTGATTATCGGTGGTATCCGTTACGTCGTCTCCGGTGGTGACAGCGCTGCTGTTACGAGTGCAAAGAACACGATCCTTTACGCAATTGTCGGTATTGTTGTGGCTATTCTTGCCTACGCACTCGTCAACTTCGTTATCGGTAGCTTTGCAGCTGGTAAGTAACACCAACAAATATTCATTGTACTTAGCTTATATAACACCCCGCATGTCGGGGTGTTATTGTTTGTATGATAAATCGACTAGCCTCCCTTCTCTATTTAGTAAGTGAGGAGTATATAATTTAAAAAGCCCGGATATACCGGGCTTTTTAAATCGCTAGTGTAAACTACTGGATAGTAATTTTCTTGGCTTGTTCTTGTTTGATCTTACTGAAGCTGATTGCCAGTACGCCATCTTTGAGCACTGCTTCTACTTCGTCTTCCTTAACGGCAACGGGTAGAGCCAGTGTACGACTGAATTCACCCCAATAACATTCTTGAATATGCCAGTTTGTTGCATCTGTATCGTCACCACTCGAAAGCGTGCCGCTGATTGTCAGAATACCATCACTGATACTTACATCAAGGTCTTCTTTGTTAACACCTGCAGTGCGGGCTTTAACAATGAGTCGCTCATCTGTTTCGTATACATCCACGGCTAATTGGCCGGGAAAGTCATCTTCATTATCTTCCCATGCCGAGTCGCTCGCAGCGGGTGCTTGGGTTTGGGTTGCTTGTTGTTGGGTGAGCTCATCGTCGTTCAAAAACGCAGCGGCAAGTTCATCTTCGATCAATAGATCATCGTTTTGTTTACGGGCCATGATATCCTCCACTTTCTCTAGGCTCTATTGACAAATAGTCTCTTCAATTATAACCAACATCTACAGTATAATCAATAACGGTAATGCGCAAAACGTAAAAAGTACAATGATTAGTGGCCACTTACCTCCTATGACCCTACACCCCTGTTGTAGATATAGTAAAATAGGCCTTCTTGATGGGATAATTGTAAATATAACATCGTTAAGACATCTAATGTTCAATACGTAGGATCATACTGTCTAAATTGGGTGTGATAGAGGGTATGTGCCACCTATCCAGAGTAGTGAATAGAGAGAATATAGAGGAGAACCTGCAAAAAATGTCTCGAATTATTCATTGATGTTTTATATGCAACAGTATCTAAATCAAGACATAAATAATGAGAATAGTCGACACTCTGGCGTATATTGCACGTTAACCTCTCGACGAGCGTATTCTTATCTGTTAAAATAGTCCAGCAACCACAAATTAGGAGAGGTGCCCGAGTGGTTTAAGGGAACGGTCTTGAAAACCGTCGTGCCAGCAATGGTACCGAGAGTTCGAATCTCTCCCTCTCCGCCAAGAAAAATACAGTCCGAAAGGACTGTATTTTTCTTGTTTTAAGATTGTAGCTATATCTTTGAAAAGCTGCAGAATCTATACGTTCGTTCCGCCAGCTGCCCCGCTGCTTCCTGGTAGAAAGCTTTCAAGGACAAAATTAATAATCGCATAGGCCATGATAGATATAATTAGGCCGACGATTGCGTAAAGAATTGTATTCTTTGCAGCGGTAATATTAGTTGAGTTACCTCCAGAGATAACGTAACGGAGTCCTCCGACAATCACCATAATAACGCTAATTGCACCAACGATAAAAAGCATGACGTTACTAATAGTGGTAAAGATGCCCGTTGCTCCGAAGAGTGTGGCGGCTTGGTCAACACCGCGGGCGGCATTGGCCCCTTCACTCATGGTTCCGTTAAAAGCAAAGCTGACTGGAGCAGTAATGATACTTATTATTGTTGCGACTAATACGCTTACAATACTTAGATTTATAGAGTATCTTCGTTCCATATATGCTCCTTTCATTTGGTTTTAGACCATATTAACCTAATTATAGCAAAATGGTACTAAATAGTCTACTCGCCGCCCCTGTTTTATGTTACAATTATGCAGCACGGAGGAGTACCCAAGTGGCTGAAGGGGACGGTTTGCTAAATCGTTAGTCTGGAGAGATCTGGAGCGGGAGTTCGAATCTCCCCTCCTCCGCCAAGTCATCGAGACGACCATTTTGGTCGTCTTTTTGATACACTTATATTCATGAAACTTCCTATTGTTGACGAGAATGACAAGATTGTCGGCTATAAAGAGAAAGATGAGTTAAATTCTAGGGATATCTATCGCGTTTCACGACTCGTTATCCTTAACTCGAAAGGTCAACTTCTCATGGCCCAGAGAGCGCTAACCAAGAAGAAAGATCCAGGAGCGTGGGGCTTGCCGTTGAGGGTACGGTCGAAGAAGGTGAAACATACGAATCTAACATACGAAAAGAAGCAGAGGAGGAGATTGGTATTATCCTAAGAGATGTAGGGCTTGGTCTAAAGTTTCATAGAAGAGGTAAATACAATCATTTTTGCCAAGTGTTTGTGTACTATGCGAATCTTGATATTAGAAAACTCCATCTCCAAATGGAGGAAGTCGAGCAGGTTGCCTGGTATGATATATCCGTTTTGCAACAGGAAGCTATTTCTACGCCAAATAAATTTGGATATAAGTTTAAAAATATTCTAGATGCAATACTACCTAACTTATCCACTTAAAGTTTTGAACCCGCTACGATAATTGTTCTAATATCGTGGATAATCCCCCGCCAAGCATAGGCACTATGTGAAGGCATGGTGTTTTTGTTTGTCGTGATGGAGTCATGAAATAAAGGTAAAGGACATGCTCTGACGCATCAACACATGTACAAAGAAAGCCATCCAAATCAACGATCACGTGTCGAGTAGTTCACTTCTAATCTTTTAGATGATCGTACACCATAAATGAGAGGTCGCAACTTACTCGGTAACTGTTACGGTCCCTGTCATACTAGTATGGATTGAGCATTCGTACTTAAACGTGCCGACGGTATTATACGTAAAGCTATAAGATTTCCCTGTCGAAAGATTCCCACTTTTTGGTCCATCTTGACTATCAGTTTCTGTTACCGTATGTGCGGTTGAATCCTGATTTGTCCAAGTAACCGTCGTACCTTTTTTGATCGTAATCGCCGACGGACTAAACGCAAAGTTTTGTATGGCTACACTGTTTGTTGACTGTGTGGCTGTAGATGAACTTGTTGGCATAGGTGGCATTGTTGAATTTGATGAACCGAACAGGCTATCCCGATTGGTATAGATGATAACTCCTCCTGCAACGACAACGAGGGCGACTGCACTGATTATGATACCTTTTCGCATAAAACCTCCTAACTAATGTTTTCAGTGTAGCACTTTTAATTTAGCAAAATAGGGGCTGAAATATATTTACACCAATGAGCCTCTAGCCTCGTAGATAATTCCCCGCCAAGTATAAACACCATGACAATGTCATGGTGTTTATACTTTTTTTATCTCCTACTTAATTTGCTACTATAAGCCTATGATGGAAGCAAAAGAACTTATATTCGGCACTGGTAATAAGGCAAAGATTCAGCAAGTGCAAGACGCTTTGGGTGAGAGCGCTATCGTTAGGAGTGTTAGTGAGTTTGGCGTTGATATAGAGATTGAAGAGGATGGCACCACTGCGCAAGAAAACGCTCGAAAGAAAGCGGTAGCCTATGCCAAGGCTCTTGGAAGAACAGTTTTCGCGATGGATAATGCCCTCTACTTTAAAGGGCTGGAAGATAAGGACCAACCGGGTCTCTATGTGCGAAGAGTTGGTGGTATTGAGCGCTCAAGCGACGAAGAAATGGTTCAAGTCTACAAAGAACTCATTAGGAGTCATGGAGGTCAACTTGAAGGATGGTGGGAATATGCCCTTTCTATCGCTCGAGCAGACGGTACGAGCGTTGAAGATTCTATTATATCGCCTCGGCTCTTCGTTGCTGAAGCTAGTAAGAAGATAGTTCCAGGTTATCCTCTTGAATCAATTCAGATAGACCCAGAGACGGGAAAGTATGTTTCAGAGATGACTAGTGAAGAGCAGGTACTATTTTGGCAGAGAAGCATTGGCGAACCATTGAATCGGTTTATTCAAACCAATATATAATTTCTAGCCTCGTAGATAATCCCCCGTCAAACAAAAAAACTATATAAACAAAATTATTATTGCTGGAACGATAAGCACGCTCAGAAGTGTCAGGCCAGCTAGCGTTGTAATGTACCCGATGGTGTTTTCAACTTGGCCCATAGAACGAGCAACGAGAACGTAGCCTGTGTGATTGCCGTAAGGAACGATAACCGCAGCATCCCTAACCTTATCGTGCTGCCATGTAAACCAGTTATTGCCAGGTTTTTGGGAATCAGGAAAGGCGCTGGTTGGTGGCAATGGAATTTGATCACCGATTTTACCAGAGGAAGCGAGGATATCTATGTTGTTATTAACAATGGTTACAAAAGGCGCAAGACTCTGAGACTCATCAACTGAGCCGGTGGGTATGGCCGATACAGGAGAAGCACCCTGGCTGAGCTGGCTAGCTATATCTTCAGCCATTTGTACTTGTGGGTCATTTAAGCCCAAGCGAAGTGATTGCTGCACGCTTATATATCCGAAAAATAAGAGGCCGACGCCGATTGTTACTGACAGAAGCCAGAGACGGAGGGAATGTCGTGTTATTTTTTTGATTTTACTCATATTTGTATAGTAGCTTATTTTTAATATTGTCGACAATCTACTTCCCTTGCGGTGAATTTCATCGGACGTAAATGAGGCAATTTTATCTAAACAGTCTGTTCTGCTCATGCTATACTAAATTTATGCAACCAGATTCCCACTTACCTGATGAGCAGACGCCAAAAGAGTCGCCAGCTCCACTTCCGGTATATACACCAAGTCCGAGCGCCGTACCTCAGCCTGGTCCTGTTGTGACGCTTGCTCCAGATGGTTTTTCAGCAGTGGGAACGACCCTTGATGAACCTGAAGCGCCTATTTCAGAAGATCCTGAAGGTGATGATGTACCCGGCGAGGAGCCAGTTCGCTGGCAGGCTCACGAATATGTTCATCACGAAAAGAGTCCAATTTGGTTTATTATATTTGCCATTGTTGTAACCGCATTTATGGCAGTTGCCGTCTTTGTGATTAAAGATATCTCGTTTGCCATTCTCGTTCCTGTGATGGCAGCAGCTCTTTTGGTGTACGCGAATCGCCCCCCTCGTCTTCTCGACTATACGTTGAGTCGTCACGGGCTACATATCAATGATCGTCTCTATTCTTTTGCTGATTTCAAAGGCTTTAGGGTCATTCATGACGGAGAAGAATATTCAGTCATGCTCATCCCTATCAAGCGATTTAAGCCAGGTGTATCAGTCTACTTTCCTGAAGAAGCTGGTGAAGCAATTGTTGACATGCTCGGTGGCCGTTTACCAATGCAAGATTTTCAACTCGACATTGTTGACAAAATTATCCGCAAATTACGTCTCTAGTATTGCTACTACTGTCGAGAACATGGTACAATAACCGATGTTCTCTGCCCGCATGGGTAGATGAAAGCACCTTCTAGTTACACGAAAAGCGGAGTTATGCGCTTTTAGCGTGTGACGCCGCATTTTTGGACCCGTAGCTCAGCTGGATAGAGCGTCGGCTTGCGGAGCCGAAGGCCACTAGTTCGAATCTAGTCGGGTTCACCAAGAAAAAAGACTCATCGTAAGATGGGTCTTTTTTCTTGGTGAACGATTGTACGTTACGTGCGTGAGCCACCGTATGTTTGTGTTTGGTCAGTTTGCTGCTGTGGTGTCTGATATTGCTGCTGATCGAATTGTTCAGGGTGATTAATTCCCCAGATAACAAGAAAGGTGAGGAACGCGAGAAAAATAACTGATAGAGTCGTACTGATGATACCAGTTACGAGTCCAACGATACTGAGACCTCGACTGCTAACATTCCTTTTAAGAGCAATACTTGCGGTGACGATAGCTGGGATACCAAGTAGGAGGCCTGGTCCAGTTAGTGATACAACACCAAGAATCATCGAGACGATAGCAAGGTTGCTATCGGATTGAGGTTGAGGGGTTACGTTGGTAGGTGTTGGGGCTTTTTCTTTAGTCATACTGGCTCGATTATAGCAGTATCTTATCTTACAAGAAAATAGATGTCCAAATGGACATCTATTTTCTTGGCGGAGAGGGAGGGATTCGAACCCTCGGAACCTTGCGGTTCACCGCTTTTCGAGAGCGGCCAGTTCAACCACTCCTGCACCTCTCCGTGGAGCTACCGACTAATTGTAACAAAAATGCTAAAATACCTCTATGGAAGATTCTATTTTTAGCAAAATCGTACGTGGTGATATTCTGAGTCATAAAATTTACGAGGATGAACGTACCTTTGTGTTTCTTGACATCCATCCGCAGGTAAAAGGGCATGCGCTCGTGGTACCGAAGGCTCAAGTGGAGTTTTTGTGGGATCTTGATGACGCTGATTATCATGCAGTAACGGAGACGGCTAAGAAAGTTGCCTTACGTCTGAGATCAGTTCTTGGTGTTCCGTATGTCGGTGAAAAAGTAATTGGAGTCGATGTACCTCACGCTCATGTTCAACTTATCCCCTTTACGCACGCTGAAGAATACGTACAGATGGCTGACATGAGCCTCGAATCAGACCATGCTCTGTTGGCTGAACTAGCGTCTAAGTTGGCTTTTTAATGGCTATTCGTATCCTCGCCATTGGCAAAAAGCATGAAGCTTGGGTGGCGACGGGCATTGAACGTTACGAAAAGCGTCTAAAGCGTCCGTTTGACGTGAGCTGGGTACTTTTACCTCACTCGGCTCGCGAGGGTCTCAGCGCCCGCCAGGAAGAGTCTGAGCGGCTACTTGCGAAGCTTAGCAATACAGAATGTGTCATGCTGCTCGACGAGCGTGGCAAGTTGGTTGACTCCCCTGCCCTGAGCGCTCTTCTTCTCACGCCGCTTGAGACCTCAAGAAACGTAACGATTATCATTGGGGGCGCGTACGGCGTCGATGACTCAATTCATCAACGCGCGAACATCGTATGGTCGCTTTCACCCCTTGTCTTTCCTCATCAGCTTGTTCGATTAATTCTTATTGAACAGCTATACCGTGCGCAGGAGATTGCCAGCGGCGGCCCGTACCACCACGAGTAAATGCTAGGTAACACAATTGACAATTCATAAAGCATATGCTATATTTGTGTTTGTAACCATATAAAAACAAAAAAAACATTATGTTCGCAAATATATTTATACATCCATTAATTGTCCTTGTTAGTCTCAGTACCGCATCTGGTGTGCTAATTCACGACACTCGAGTTGATAAGATGGCCGTCACTGCCCTTACGACACCTGTAGCTGCTCCGAATTATGAGCCGATTAACAACAGGACGATCAATTTTTCGGCCGATCTTCATACGCACACTGAGCGAAATTCGCTCTCTCAGGTGGTTAATGACTTGAAGACTCCTAGTCCTCGAATGCAACCTCGTAGTGAGGATAAGAAACATTTGATGCAAAAGCATGTAACTCGTGGCCATCAGTCATTTGATAGCTATCACCTACCTCTATAGATAAAGCTTATTTAAGAACTTCGAGTTCGGTTTCAAGGCGCTCAATGAGTGTCTTTTTTGTCTCAAGTTGTTGACGAGATTCTTCTACTAGGCGGGCTGGAGCTTTTTGAGTATATGTTTCATTTGAAAGTCTACCTTCAAGGGTACGTACGAATTGGCGTGCTTCACTGAGGCGCACTTCAAGATTTGTTTGGTGCTCATAGAGTGTCTCTTCGCTTACGTCGAGCCAGGCTTCGCGACCTGAATTAGCGAGTCGCAGACCTCGAGGTATGTCGATCTCGGTCACATCCTTGAGTCGTGCTAGGTGTCTAATGAGAGCGACATTATCATCTACAAGTGAGTCGTTTTGATAGAGCAAAGTATATCGTTCATTGCCAGGTAGTTCACTGGTGACGTAACGTGCTTCAATAACGAGATTTTGCAGACGTTTAAATTCTGCGGCTGCGATCACATTGTATTCGATAGCGGTTGGCCATGGGGTTGTAATGAGTAAATCATCGTGCCAGTTGAGAGACTGCCAGATGGTCTCGGTTACGAATGGCGCAAATGGGTGAGCTAATTTAAGGCTTGTATCAAGTACCCAAGCGAGCATTTGAGGATTGTCCTCTGTTTTACTGGCTTCAATGAACCAGTCGGCCACGTTGTCCCAGATGGCGTGATAGACGGCATCCCCTGCTTCGGCGAAGCGGTAGCCTTCAAGCTGCTGGCCAATATCAAGAGTTGTGGCATTTAGTTCACGAATAATCCAGTGATCCACAAGGCTACGAGGTTCTGGGGGCTGAGGCTTATAGTCTTCGCCGAGCTTATCTTCGATGAATCGGGCGATGTTCCATAGCTTGTTGCAGAAATTGCGTCCTGACACCACTTTACTGAGCGAGAAGGCTTGATTCTGACCGGCACTACGAGCGGCAACCAATCCAAGGCGAAGCGCATCGGATCCATATTCGGCAATCGCTTCCATCGGATTAATAACGTTGCCCTTTGATTTGCTCATTTTTTGACCGTGCTCATCAAGAACGAGGCCGTGAAGGTAAACATCCTTAAACGGTACCTTATCTGTAGCATACAAACCGAGCATAATCATGCGTGCAACCCATGGGTACAGAATGTCATGGCCTGTTTCAAGTACGCTGGTTGGGTAGAAACGAGACAGATCTCCTTCTTCGAGGTAATCGGTAGTGATAAATGGCCACTGACCACTACTAAACCAAGTGTCGAACGTGTCCTCTTCGCGAACATATGTTGTATCTCCAACAACAATAGCTTTTTCATCGACTCGCTCGTCATAGATCCAATCGTCGGGGTTGTTTACGTTCTGAAACGCTGGAATAGGAATTCCCCATGGAATTTGGCGACTGAGGTTCCAGTCTCTGAGGTTATCGTAGTACTGAGTGAGCGCATGTTGTTTGCTCGCTGGGAAGAAACGGATATCACCATCTTCAATCGCTTTCTTGGCACGATCAGCTAGTGGTCGAACATTTAAGAACCACTGATCTTTAATAAGCGGTTGAATCGGCAACCCACTCTTATAGTCGTAACCAACGGTATGTTCGATTGTCTCTTCACCTCGTCGTAATTCAGCGGCTTCAAGCGCTGCTAGAACCTTTTTGCGAGCGTCGTCGACTTCAAGTCCCATAAATTGCTCAGGAACGTTGATCATTCGCCCATCAAAATCAATTACCTGAATCTGTTCAAGGTCATGTCGCTTCCCTACTTCAAAGTCATTAGGGTCATGTGCTGGAGTGATCTTCACGGCGCCGGTGCCGAATTTTGGATCAACATACTCGTCGGCGATAATTGGGATTTCGCGATTTGTAAGTGGAAGCATAACGCGGGTGCCAATCAAATCCTTATAACGAGGATCGTCAGGGTGAACGGCAATCGCTGTATCCCCAAGCATCGTTTCAGGACGAGTCGTTGCGACAATAATTTCATTAATTTTATCAAGAGACGGGTAGGCAATTTTCCAGAGTGTCCCCTTCTCTAGTTTGTGATCAACTTCGATATCGGCATAGCTAGTCTGGTATTTCGTACTGTAATTAACAATTCGCTCACCTCTGTAGATAAGACCATCATCCCAGAGTCGTTTGAACGTTTGGTAAACGGTCTTAATAACCTTCTCGTCAAGCGTAAATACGAGGTCGCCCCAGCTAGCACTAACACCTAATGCTCGTAGCTGTAGCTCCATGTTTCCTCGTTGTTGTTGCACGAAGTTCCACACCTGGGAGTAGAGTTGTTCTCGAGTGAAGTCGAAGCGATTTTGGTTACTTTTTGCAAGCTCGCGTTCATATACGACCCATGTTTCAAAGCCAGCGTGGTCTGCACCAGGGATATAAGCTACATCCCTGCCCTTCATGCGGTAATAGCGTGCAAGAATATCTTCAAGATTTGCCATAAGGGCATGACCGATGTGAAGATTGCCGTTGGCGTTTGGCGGCGGCATGACGATACTGTAAGGCTCGCCCTTCCCCGTTGGAGCAAAAGCGCCAGAGGTTTCCCAGAGGCCGTAAACGTTTGGTTCAAATTGATTCGGGTCGTATATCTTGGATAATTTCATCTGCCATCACTCTCATCGTTAGGAAATTACACGTGAAAAATGCGCCATAAACAGCAATACCATACCTTCGCTCACGAGCGTGAAAAGGCCACGTGAAAAGATGGTTTATTGCTCCTCCGGGGTTAATCACATGTTTGTTTTCAACTTTTATTATACCACACCCTCCGGGTGTATAATCAGACATATGACTACCGTAAAATCTTGTGACAGCCAGGCCGAATGGGACAATGAAGTATTGACGCGAGGCGGGCATCCGTTGCAGCTTTGGGGTTGGGGTGAAACGAAGGCCGCTCACAACTGGAAAGTGAAGCGGTTGTTCATTCTTTCGGGAGATGAGGTGATTGGCGTTGCGCAGCTACTTATTCGCACGTTACCATTACCCTTTAAGGCACTTGTGTATGTACCGCGTGGACCGGTATGCGAAGAGCGGGAAAGGGCAGTGGTTCTTGAAGCACTTGCAGGCTATGCGAAAGATGCATGTGGAGCTGTTGCAATTAGTATTGAACCCGACTGGGAGACGATGCCTGATATTAAGGGATGGCAGGCCGCTACGAATACTATTTTGATCCCTCGTACGCTTATTCTTGATCTAAGTCATAATGAAGACGATCTGCTCGCTCGTATGACAAAAAAGACTCGTCAGTATATTCGTAAATCTGCCGGGGAGTCAATTGAAGTTCGACGAGTAAAGGGCAGGGGAGAGCTCGATGCCTGTCTCGATATCTATAAAGAAACTGCCGAGCGAGCTGGTTTTGGTATTCATGCTGATGAGTATTATTACGATATTTTCGACAATCTTGGCGAGCATTCACCTGTTTTTGCCGCGTTTCAAGGGACAAAGCCGATTGCCTTTTTATGGCTAGCGATTAGCCAACGCACCGCGTTCGAATTATACGGAGGTATGAACGATGAAGGTCAGCGTTTGCGAGCCAACTATGCCCTTAAGTGGCACGCTATTCAAACTATGAAGAAGTGGGGCATCGAACTCTATGACTTCAATGGGCTGCTTAACGACGGTGTGAGTACGTTCAAACAAGGGTTTGCAGATCATGAAACGATGCTTGCGGGAACCTACGACAAACCGTTGTCACCTCTATATAACATCTGGACTCGCGCGCTACCGGCAGCAAAAAAGGTTATACAGAAAATAAAGAATCGTTGATAATAAAACAACGATTCTATTTGATTACAAATTGAGAAGATATATTAGTTAGCTGACTTATTCAAAGCCCAGGCAGTTTTCGTCATGGAGAGACTCGGCACGACCTCAAGATCAAGCGGGTCTGTCGGTTCCATCTTTTGCGCGTAGTAGTAGCCGAGAGTGGCGATCATAGCGGCATTGTCAGTACAGAGGTTCATCGGTGCGTAGTCTATATGAAGCGGAAGACGGTCTGATAACTGACGACGCAATTCTTGGTTGGCGGCGACACCGCCAGCGATGACAACGGATGCAGGCGCGTAGTCGTTAAATGCTTTTTCGGCGCGATCGATGAGTGTCTCAACGGCAGTTCGCTGGAAGCTTGCAGCAAAATCAGCGCGCTGAACATCATTTAGACGCGCTGAGAGTTCGTGGGAAGGAAAAGTAAAGTCAACACCCACTTCTTTTTGTACGGTGCGTAGAACGGCTGTTTTAAGGCCAGAAAAGCTGAAGTCGTACGGATTTTGCATACGAGCCTTTGGTAGCTTGTATTTATACGGGTCACCCACAAGGGCTGCTTTGGCTATTGAAGGACCACCAGGGTAGGGAAGACCGATAATTTTAGCAACTTTGTCGAAGGCTTCTCCAACGGCATCATCTTGAGTTTGGCCAAGTAGTTCGTAGTCGCCGTGGTCCTTAAAAAGAACGAGCTGGGAGTGACCACCGCTGACGATGAGCGCGAGCATTGGAAACTTTGGTGCCTGTTCATTTAGGAAGTTTGCGTAGACGTGAGCTTCAACGTGGTGAATAGGGAAGAGAGGCTTGTTCTTTAGAAGCGCCAAGGTGCGGGCGGCCAGTGTGCCAACGAGAAGGGAGCCGATTAGACCAGGCGCGTAGGTGACGGCGATGGCGTCAATATCATCCCAAGTAAGGTTCGCCTCACTCAGGGCCTGGTTGATAACGGGGTTAATGACTTCGATGTGGCTCCTTGCGGCAACTTCCGGAACAACTCCACCGTAAAGAGTGTGAATATCGATTTGGGAATTAACGACATTACTAAGAATCTTACGTCCGTCTTCAATAACGGCCGCAGCTGTTTCGTCACAACTACTCTCGATTCCTAAAATTCTCATTGCTCACCAGTATAAACCGTCGCCGCTAGGGAGTAAAGTGGGCTAAATACGGATGCTTCCTTGGCGTAGAATTGTAATACCATCAGCGTCGGGTCGAATGATAGTCGAAGGTAGTGCATCAGCAATGATGCCACCGTCTATGTAGAAATCTACTGCTTCTTTGAAGTAGTCGTAAGCTTGAGCAATTGTTTTTGATTCGGGCTGGCCAGGCAAGTTGGCACTCGAGGTGAGTAGCGGCCCCGTCTTTTGCAAGAGTATCTGGAGGGTGAGGTCACTCACGACTCGCATAGCAATATCGCCAACGCCTTGATGGAGATAGTCATTACCATTCATATCGAGTACGGCGCTTAACGGATTAGGCCACCACTGAGATACCCTATCGATATTGCTCTGAGATACGCCGAGCTCAATCAGCTGCTCGACATTCGCGGCGATAATTGTTCCCGGCTTGTGGTCACGATCTTTTAGCGCGTACATGCGTGTCACCGCTTGAGGGTCATGTGCTCGCGCTACGAGTCCGTAGACTGTATCACTTGGCATAACACCAACGCCACCGTCCATAAGAATGGAGATAGCTTGCTCTCGATGTATGAGCAATTCTTCAAGTGACTGCGACGTTTTCATCTGTACGATTATAAAACATTTTTTATAAATTGATAACCCCTGTTACATACGGGGTTGAACCCCTTCGCCGTGGCCATGAGTGACAGCGCGTTTATTGCTGGCTAAAAGTAACCTAGAAATGGCCAATCCGGTAACCCTTTAGTGATAGAATAGATGGTATGAGCATAAAGCAAAAGCTAGTTAATGGGGTCAGGACTGCGCTGCCAAGCAGTGCGGTACGTAAGGTAGAAGAAACGTATCGGCGTTCACGAGTGAAGCTAGTAAGCGCGCGCTATGGTAACCCGGCTCGTCATCTGCGAGTTATTGCGGTAACAGGTACAAACGGTAAGACGACCACGGTTAATTATATTAACGAGATCTTAAAAGAAGCAGGCCTAAAAACCGCTATGTTCTCGACGGCGGTTATCGAGATTGCAGGCAAGCGACAAGTTAACGACATGAATGTCACGGTTGCCACGACGCAGCATATGCAAGGCTTCTTTCGAGATGCCAGGCGTGCTCATGTCGACTACGTCGTACTTGAGATTACCAGTCACGCATTGCACCAACACAAGCTTGCGACTGTGCCAATTGAAGTTGCTGTTATGACAAACCTTACTCAAGATCATCTTGATTATCACAAGACAATGGAACAATACGCGGCAGCTAAAGCGAAACTATTTGCAACTGAGCCGAAATTTATCGTTCTTAACCGGGATGATAGTTGGTTCGACTTCTTTGATCAGTACCCTGCGGGCGCTCAAAAGATCACCTATGGTGAGCACGAGGAGGCTGAGGCGAGAATTAATCACGTTAAGTTATACAAAAAGGGTAGTGAAGCGACGGTTGTGATCGACCACCAGACGAAACTAGAGCTCGCGACGGCTATGCCCGGTAAGTTCAATGTGTACAACATGACCGCTGCCGCTGCAGTTGCCTATGTACTTGGTATCGAGTTAAAAGATATTGTCGAAGGTGTGGCGAATCTTGAGGGTGTACCAGGTCGCTTTGAGCGCGTGGTTGAAGGTCTTGGCTATGATGTCATCGTTGATTACGCTCATACGCCTGACGCACTCGAAAAGCTTCTTGAAGCTGCTAAGTCAGTCACGAAAAACCGTGTGATCCTCGTATTTGGTGCCACTGGTGATCGTGATAAAGGCAAACGGCCAATCATGGGTGAAATCGCGGCACGTCTTGCTAACCGCATCATCTTAACCGACGAAGAGAGTTACAACGAAGACCCACAAGCGATTCGCGAACAGGTGTATCAAGGGATTGAGGCTGCCCATGGTGCTGCTAAGACAACCGAAATCGCCGATCGACGCGAGGCTATTGAAAAAGCTCTTTCGATCGCAACAAAAGGTGACACAATTCTCATTACGGGTATGGGACATGAGCAGTATCGAATCGTTAATGGCGAACGATTACCATGGAACGATGGTGACGTTGTACGTCAAATCCTCGTTAAAGGCTAGTACCAACTTTCGCGGTGAAGTTTACTGTGAATTCGTAGTACGAGGCGTTCACCAATTTTTGACCAAATTTTATATCGGATTGATCTGATAATCACGTCATAGGCGCCGATATAATCGGTCACCTCTTTATTGAAGCTTGTCTTGAATCGTCCGATGCCATAATGCGGGTGATCAGGATTTTTGATTTGATCCGATGGCGGAGCACCACAGAAATCGTGAATGCGAACGCCTTTAGATTTCATCCATTCAATCATTCGCCATTGCAGGAGATGACTTGCTCCGTACACGGTGCGTTCGCGAACAGAGGCGCCGTCCTTGTAGGTACTCTTTTCACCGAAGGCGATTCCGAAGGCAGCTGCGACGATTCGTTTATCGACGTAGGCGAAAAAGAGTTGTCCGAGACCTGCATCAGAGTAGCGCTGCCAGAATGTTCTGTAGTAGTCGTAGGTGCGAATTGAGAATGATCCCGCTGCCGTCTCTTTGAGGAGATTGTACATTATCTGGCAGTTTTCATCCGTTGTATCGACGAGTTTTGTCGTGACGCCGTCGCGCTCAGCTCGTCGGATTGCATGTCGGCCTTTTTGGTTTAGTCGGGCCATGACAACGTCGAGATCATCGGAAATATCGAGAGTGATGGTTGAAAAATTTGGTTGAATAGGACGTACTCGCTGCAAGCCAAGTTTCATAAGATCCACTAGCGTTTCATCATTCTTGAGAAGTTCAGGTTCGATTTTAACGACGAAGACACCTGATCTACGAGCGAACCGTTTTAGATCGGGAAGCAGTTCGTCTAGCTCACGAACCGTTGAAATGCCCGGTCCTTTGGGAAAATACCATAGCTTTCCAAGACCGATGACCGTTTTTTCAAGTACGGTGATAGCGAGGTCGTCAGCCATAATAAAACGAGGCGTCCAACCGGTCGCTACTTTTTGGTCAGCTAGTTCTTTACCTTGAAATAGATTGCCACCATCGGGATTGGCAAGGATATGTTGATTCCAAGAGGTGATCTGATTATCTGTAGCGAAGTGAATAGTCATTAGTTCTATTGTACAAGATGTTCTAGAAATAAAACTACCCGGATGGCAGCAGAGAGGATCTTTCGATTTTCTCATACTGTCATCCGGGCTTACCGCGGAGTAGTGATAGGAAGTCACCAGTCCACCACCATGATAGTGATGGCTTTGCTGGTCAGCGTCATGGAGACCCATTCCAGCGTCTTGGTGTCTTGGGCAATGATCTGCCGCTCTTCCGTACTGCCTTCGGCTGACGCAAGTGCCAGCGTGAAGGTGCGCTCTTCGACTGATCCTCGTTGTGCCGACAACTCATCGGCCCTAAAGGTGGCGGTTACTTCCACCTGGCCTCCATGGATGAGGGTGTCAAAGATGCGACGCACCGACGCTTCGATCGTTGAAGGGTCCTCGATGCTATACTCGCGAATACTCACTCCAGGTCCTTTCGGGGTCGTGAAGATATATATATTATATCATATACTAAATTAAAGTATATGTTACGCACTCAGCTGTTGTTGTTCGGATGCGAGTGCTATGCGCAGGTCAGGCAATAATTTTTGCAATATCTCATCATTCTTCTTGTAGGGAAGCATAAGTCCACCTTCGTAGTCGGCAAACTCAATATGTGACCATACGATTCTATCTTGATTGCGGCCAGACCGTTTTGCTTTTTGTTTTGCTTTTTCGGCCGACTTCTCACTCGCCTTTACGTCAATAAGGACACCTTGGATAACAATATCTCCGCCGACGCTATCCTGGGCTGCGGTGCCGAGATTATATTCAACGCCAGCTGCGATCATAAGCTGTTCAATGGCGACTTCATTGCGCATGCCAACGATTGTCATTCGTGCTTGAGCGTGAAATGACTGCGCGTCCTTAGACCCGCTAGAAGCAATGTACATATTCGTCATAAAGATGAGCAGTTCGTCAAAGTTAAACCTTGAGGCGCCAGCGTTAATGACTTCACGTAAGACATGATTAAATTCGGTTATTTTATCTTTATGGTCGTAGAAATCCTGTTTTTCCGGAGGAGGCATATAGTGAGGAGACCCGTACTCGTCACGTAGTTGATCCATGGCTACTGAACCCCGGTGAAAATCGTCGAGGCCCGCAACGAGTTTATAGAGGTTAGCATCTAAATCATATTCGCCATGTTCTTTTTCAAGCCTCTCGGCAATTGATAAAGCACCCGCGGCAATCGCTCGCTGCATGCTCTCGCGTTTTTGATCTTGAGGCATGCTTTGATACTCGGCCTTTGGAAGGCCGCCGAGAAATTCTGAATCATGTCGAATTGATGTGACAAATCGTCCAGGGTTGAGTACTTGTGGTGTGTTAGGATTTGTCATGTTTATTTTTTGGATTTTGTATTTACATCTTATCATAAAATAAGCATAAAGTCAATGGCAGGAGCTGCCCGCGCAGTGTTACAATAGTAGTAATGAGTGAAGAATTAATCAGTGCGTATGATATCCGTGGTACCGAGGAGACAGGTCTAAACGTTGAATGTGCGTGGAATGTTGGTAAGGCTCTTGCCGACTGGCTGCCAACAACGGGTAAAGTTGCCGTGGTATATCTTCCAGCTCAACAAGGACTGGCTCGCGGTGCGATTGAAGGGCTGCGACTACAGGGCAGGGACGTGGTTGATGGTGGTAATGGTGATAAAGAAAAAGCCAAGGCATATGTCATGACTGCAGGCTTGTCTGGTGCGGTTGTCATCGGGTACGATGAGCTTGAACACGTTAACACAATCGAACTCTACCAAGAGAAAGCGAAATTAATTGATGCCGATGGTGGCCTTAGGCAAATTCGCGAACTTGTTCAGGCTGGAAATTTTGTTCCCGCTGCCGTACACGGTGAACTAACTCAACTCGTATAACTCGAAATAACAACAAAAATTAGCACTCGCACCTTGCAAGTGCTAATTTTTTTATTTACAATAGAGTTACATAAAATGAAAAACGGAGGAAGATATGACTACACCGATTAAACCTCTGGCTGATCGCGTCGTTGCGGTACGTGAAGTAGCTGCGACCAAGACTGCTAGTGGAATTTATCTACCAGATAATGCTAAAGAAAAACCAATGATTGCAAAGGTTCTGGCGATCGGTCCAGACGTGAAGGGTATAAAAGTAGGCGACCGAATCGTTTACAAAGACTACCCGCTAACTGAACTCAAGATTGATGGCACTGAATATTTGATTGTTAAAGAAGAAGACGTCCTCGCGACGGTTTAGGGGATTTAGATTTTATGGCAAAGAAAGTTTTTTATGATGATGACGCCCGGGCTCGCGTACTCGGCGGTGCAAAAGCACTCTATGACGCAGTCAAGGTGACGTATGGACCAAAGGGTCGTAACGTAGTGATTGCAAAGGGATATGGTGGTCCAACGGTAACACACGATGGCGTGACGGTGGCAGAGAGCGTTGACCTACCTGAAAATGACGATGAAACATTGGGTTATAAGGTCGGTGCTGAACTTATTAAGCAGGCTGCGAGCAAGCTTAATAAAGTTGCCGGTGACGGTACAACTACAGTAACAGTCCTTACCTATAACATTCTTAAAGAGGCTAACCGCCTCATTGCGGCTGGACACAATCCACAAGAGCTCCGTAAGGGAATTGAATCAGCTGGTATCGAAGTAATGAAACAACTTGATACGCTTGCTGAGAGTATCGAAGGTAAAAAGGCACGTGTTGCGGAAGTTGCAACAATTAGTGCCGGTGATGAAACGATCGGTAAGCTCATCGCTGATGTTATTGAGAAAATCGGTAAAGACGGCGTCGTTACTGTAGAGGCTAGCCAAGGACTTGAGCTTGAGGCTGAGGTGGTTGAAGGGTTCTCACTCGATCGTGGCTACGTGAGTCAGTTCTTTGTTACTGACACGGCTCGTCAAGAAGCTGTCTACGAGAAGCCAGCTATCGTGATTACTGATAAGAAGATCAGTAGCGTACAAGACTTTCTGCCAATGCTTGAAAAGCTTGCTCAGGCCGGTAAAAAGGACGTGGTCCTTATCGCTGACGAGGTTGAAGGTGAAGTACTGAGTATTTTAGTACTCAACAAACTAAAGGGCGTCTTTAATACCGTTGCCGTTAAAGCTCCGGCATTTGGTGACCGCCGCAAGGAAATCCTTCAAGATATCGCCACCTTAACGGGTGCGACTGTTGTGAGCGACGACCAGGCGTTATCATTCGATACTGTTGGTCTTGAGGTCGTTGGAACGGCTCGTAAGGTTATCGTCGGTAAAGACGAGACGACGATTATTGAAGGCGCCGGTAAGGCTACCGACGTAAAGGCACGTATTGCGCAAATCGTATCTCAGGCTGAAAACGCCAGTAGCGAATACGATAAAGAGCAGTATGAAAAACGCGCCGCTGCGCTGAGCGGCAAGGTTGCTGTTATCAAAGTTGGTGGCGCAACTGAAACTGAAATTGACGAGAAAAAATTCCGTGTTGATGACGCAGTAGCTGCGACAAAGGCAGCGCTTGCTGATGGCATCGTTGCTGGTGGTGGTGTCACGCTTGTTAATCTATCTGCGGGTATTAAAGCCGATGGTGTTGATAGCATCAGTGCTGGTCGTCAGATCCTTAAGAATGCGTTGCGTCAGCCATTCTTGCAGATCACGGCTAACGCCGGTCTTAACAGCGAAGCGTTGCTTGCTCAAGTTGAAGCTGCCAAGCCTGGATTCGGTATCAATGTGAATACTCCTGAGAAGGGAATCATTGATGTTAAGAAAGATGGTGTCATTGACCCAGCTCGCGTAACGAAAGAGGCAATTCAAAATGCGGTATCAATCGCTTCAACTGCAGCTACAATGGGTGCACTCGTGGTAGAGATCCCTGAAGCTGATGCTCCAGCAATGCCTGGTGGTATGCCTGGCATGGGAATGGGCATGTAGTCTTTATAGACTATCTTAATAAAATAACCCCGATTATCTCGGGGTTATTTTTATGATAGAGCAGATTGTTTAAGCTGCAGGCTGTTGAGGGCCGGCGAGGTAATCGATTTCTTTAATGATGTCGAGCAATGCTTGAGCACGACGGGCTTCATCAGTAATTGATCGAGCGGCTTCAAACGCAGGTGGAATGAGTGCCTGATCGTCTGTAGAGCGAAGCAAGAGAAGATATGTGTCGAACTTTTCTTCTGGTGCAACATTTAATTTATCGACGAGTGGTCGGAGTTCGGTCAGAGCGTTTTGCTTGATTGACTCGAGGTCGCCGTTGACTGGTATAGGTGGCATAGCAACAGGTGCTGGAACTGCCATAGGCTCAGGCATTGTCGGTGCTAACGGTGCAGGTTCAGCCATTGGGCTTGGAGCTGCTGGCGTGTCATTAGCTACAGGTGTCGCTTCTACCTCGTCTGCTTGCTGGTTGAGGCCGGCAAGAACTTTGGCTAATTCCTGGTCGTCACTGATTGGTTGTTGATTTGTTGGTTGAATATCCATGCCCACCTCTGATATTAATACTTATGCTTCTTTACTAAATACTGTATCATAGTAACAGTAAGCATCGCAAGTGAGTAAACAAAGGGGTGGGCAATGTTAGATGATGATAATGTAATAAAACAACGTGATCCAAAAGACGCTTTGGGCGTGGCCGTTGGACAGAATGAACAGGCGCGATTTGCCGTAGAAGTACTTAATCCTGATAATGATGGACGTGAGATTACTCAGGTCGTTGTTGCAGGTATGGGTGGTTCAGCGTTAGCGGCACTGCTCGTGAAGTCGTGGCTGAGTAAAGAGCTTTCGATACCAATTGAAGTCGTACGAACATATGACCTACCTGAATACGTTGGCAGCAGTACACTTGTGATCGCAAGTAGCTACTCCGGCAATACCGAGGAGACAGTGAGTTGTCTTGGTGTTGCTCGTGCCAGGTCTGCTCAAGTGGCAATTATTGCATCAGGTGGAAACCTGACTCGGATCGCAGAAGAATCAGAAATCGCTCACGTCACCCTACCTGGCCACTTGCAGCCACGAATGGCGGTTATCTATAACCTTCGTGCACTCATCGCTATTTTGGCGCACTTTAAAATTGCGAGTTATGACCGATTCGCTGAGATTAGTGATCTGGCGGACTGGCTTGGTGAGCAAACACGCCAGTGGGCAAGTGACATAACGACAGACAAAAACTATGCCAAGCAACTTGCGCTCATGTCTGTCGGGAAGAGTCCTGTATTCTATGCTGGTAACCTGATGGCTCCCGTGGCATACAAGTGGAAGATCAGCTGGAATGAAAATGCGAAAAATGTCGCCTTTTGGAACGAACTGCCTGAATTTAACCACAACGAGTTCCTCGGTTGGACATCTCACCCAATTGAAAAGCCGTTTGCTGTCTTCGATCTTGTAAGTAATTTCGAGCACCCACGCATTCTCAAACGATTTGAAGTGAGCGACCGTCTTTTGAGCGGTAAGCGTCCAAAATCAATCATTGTGCAGCTTCAAGGTGATTCAGTGATTGCTCAAATGCTTTGGGCGAGTATACTTGCGGATTTTGTAAGTATCTACGTCGCAATCTTAAACGGCGTTGATCCGACACCAGTCGACCTAATCGAGAAATTCAAACACGAACTCGATAACTAGATAGTATCTCTACTAAAAACGGCCGCTAGAAAACTAGCGGTCGTTTTTAGTGAATAGTGGACGTGCTTAATTCTAGTGATAGTGACGAAGCGCTTCGATTGGATCTTTACGAGCAGCTCGAAGGGCAGGGTAGATGCCAAATAGGATACCGACTCCAAGCGAGGTGCCAAAGGCAGCTGCCGCGATCTCCCAGGTGAATGCGGGCGTGAATGTGAGGAAGCTGCTGATGACAAACGCGAGCGCGTAACCACCGATGTAGCCGAAGATGCCCCCGAGGATGCTGATGATAAGCGATTCAACGAGGAACTGCCAGACGATATTACTATTACTCGCGCCAACAGATTTGCGCAGGCCAATTT
The DNA here is from genome assembly GCA_030445245.1 of Candidatus Saccharimonadota bacterium. Taxonomy (GTDB): domain Bacteria; phylum Patescibacteriota; class Saccharimonadia; order Saccharimonadales; family Saccharimonadaceae; genus RYN-404. The sequence goes on from JAUCSD010000001.1 coordinate 1,051,057, forward strand.
CACGTGTTCGCTCTGCGACGCCAACGAGCATGATATTCATGATGCCAATGCCGCCAACAAGGAGCGAGATGCCGGCGATAATAGTCATGATATTTATGAGGTTCGTGAAGAAACGACTGGTTGGGCGCGCGATTTCATCACCAGCAAGAGTAGAGAAGTCTTTCTCGCCGAGATGATTTTTCGTTATACGCGCATCAACCTCTTTCATGATTTTTGGAAGATCTTTAGCGTCTTTGGCGCGAACATCGATTTGCTGAATTTGAGCGATGCCCTGGTGGAAGCTTTTGCCGCTTTCGAGGCTAATGATGGCCGTATTATCAAAATCAACGTTATTAAAGTTAATAGGATCATGGATACTTTTGAGAATACCGATAACCGTAAATGATTGACCGCGTAGCTTGAAGGTTTGACCGATTGACTGATCGGTACCAAAAAGGTCGACCGATAGCTGAGTGCCAAGAACCGCCGTATCTTTGTTGGTGACGCTATCGATAAACTGTCCATCTCGGATAGGGAGCTTGGCGATGTCGAGAAGTGCAGGGGTGGTAGCAAGGATAGGGTCGCTCTGAACAGTGGCTGAGCTTGATTTTATACTTCCCGATGTAATCATTATTGGTGCTGCACTATCGACGCCATCGATAGATTCAATATCAGTCAGGTCCTGCTCGCTTAAGGTACTGAGCGTGTAGGTCTGTTCAATTGCCGGGTTGGCTGCATTTTTTTCATCGTTCGCCGGTGTGCCGGGACGTACGACGGCGATATTACCGCCAAGTGCCTGGACCTGACGAGACACAACTTGGGTGATGCCACTTCCGAGAGAGAGGATGGCGGTGATACTTGCGACGCCGATGGCTACGCCAAGGGTCGTGAGTATGGTGCGCATTTTCGTACTCTTAAGTGAGTAGTACGCATTTTGAGTGTGCTCGATGATAAATAGTCGCATCATTTCTTTTTAGCTTTCGTTGTCTTTCGTTTTTTTGTTGGCTTCTTAGCTGCTTTTGTTTCTTTATGATGCATACCGAGTGGTATCTTCTTGTTTGATTTCTCAAGTTCGATTGGTGTCTTGGTGTCACTGGCGATCTCGCCATCGAGCATATGAATCACGCGACTAGCGTACGTTGTGAGGTCAGGGTTGTGAGTCACCATGATGATCGTATTGCCGCGTTTGTGGATGTCTGAGAGCTCTTCCATGATAACGTGGCTCGATTTGCTATCGAGATTACCGGTTGGTTCGTCCGCGAGGATGATCGATGGGTTATTAACCAGAGCCCTGGCAATAGCGACGCGCTGCATCTGTCCACCGGAGAGTTGCCAGGGCATGTAGTATTCGCGCTCTGATAGGTGAAAGTTCTTTAAAACGGCACTGGCCTGTTTGAGGCGACGAGTACGGAACATCCCATTGTAGGTAAGGGGTAGGGCAACGTTTTCAATGACGTTTAAACGATTTATCAGGTTGAAGTGCTGAAAAACAATACCAATCTGTTGACTTCGTATCCTCGCATGACGGGCGCCGCTGAAACGTTCAACTGATGTCCCATCTAAAAAATACTCGCCATCGTTTGAATGGTCGAGTAGTCCTAGTATATTAAGAAGGGTCGTCTTGCCGCAGCCACTTGGTCCCATGATCGTAATGAACTCTCCTTTTTCGATCGTGAGATCAATACCGTTGAGCGCGTTGTGCTGAGCATCGCCCACACCATATTGTTTAGTGAGGCCACGAAGTTCGATAACCGGTGTTAGTTTTGCTTTTGACATCTAGTACTATTATATGAACCGATTGCAATCAAAAGCAACCTTAAAGGGTGCGTAAATTATACAACTGATCAGCATAAGCATTTTGAATGGATATTATCTGTTAAAATAGGTGAGCATGGAGAGGTGGCCGAGTGGTTGAAGGCGCACGCTTGGAAAGCGTGTATTGGGGTGACTCAATCGCAGGTTCGAATCCTGTTCTCTCCGCCAGATGAAAAGACATCTTGATTTGGATGTTTTTTTATTTTGAATGTAAGTCATATCCGATTTATTACGTAGAGTGATTGAGAAGAGGACGATTAGCACGAGGATATTGTATAATTGGCCTAATATGACAAGAATACAAAGCGAGTTCAAGAAAATCGACAATATTCTGCGTGAGGATGCCGGCACTAATGGAGCCAATGACTACATGGCGCAAATGTCTTGGATTCTCTTTCTTAAATATCTCGATGATCTAGAGGATATTCGCGAGCAAGAGGCGGTCTTTTCTAGCAAGAGTCACGAGCCTCTATTTAAAAGTGAATTTCAGTGGGATAACTGGGCTGCTCCGAAAAAAACGGATGGATCTCGGGATGTTAGCGCGCAGCTTACAGGCGAAGATCTTATTGATTTTGTTAATCAAAAACTATTTCCGTATCTTAAAGAGTTTAAGAACGCTACTCAGGACGTAAAGTCATTACTTTACAAAATTGGAGAGATTTTCGGAGAAGTTAATAACAAGATTCAGAGTGGTCGTAATCTTCGTGAAGTAATCGATATTATTGATAACCTCGAATTTAAGACCGAAGAAGAATTAGATGATCTGTCGGCCCTTTATGAAGATAGATTAAAGCTTATGGGTGGTGCGGGTCGAAGTGGTGAGTATTATACTCCACGTCCTCTCATTCAAGCAATTATTAAAGCAATTGATCCGAAACTAGGAAAGACTATCTATGATGGAGCTGCTGGGTCTGGTGGATTTTTAACCGAAAGTTATGCGTATCTTCGTGAAAAGACGACTACGCCCTCAGAACTTAACTTTCTAAAACACGACACCTTCTTCGGAAAGAACAAAAAGCCGGAACCTTACCTGCTTGGAACTATGAACATGATCTTGCACGGCATTGAGTCGCCAAATATGATTCACGCTAATACGCTTACTGAGGACACACACGATATTCAGGAAAAGGATCGCTATGATTACATCTTAGCCAATCCACCATTCGGGGGTAACGAACATCCTGAGATTCAACGTAACTTTGATGTTAAGACTCGCGAGACCGCCAATCTTTTCTTGCAACATTTCATGAAAAAACTTCGTGTTGGTGGTGAAGCCGCAATAGTTATAAAGAACACATTCCTGACGAATGAGCCAACTGGTGCAACTGGGGTAATTCGCAGGCAATTGCTAGAAAATTTCAATCTTCACACGATTTTAGATCTTCCAGGGGGTGTATTTAGCGCGACTGGTTCAACCGGAGTGAAGACGGTCGTGTTGTTCTTTCGAAAGGGCGAATCAACTAAAGAAATTCTTTATTATCAATTAAATGTTGGTCGAAACCTAGGAAAGACCCGTCCTTTAAATCAGGGTGATCTCGCTGACTTCTTGGACTGCTATAAGACTCGAAGAAGCGATGAAAATAGCTGGATTGTACCAATTGGTGATATAAGTAAAGCTACACTTGACTTGGGTGTTAAAAATCCAAGCGAACCTGAAGTAAAAGAACTAAAAAGTCCGAAAGAGATTCTAATAGATATCAGGGCCATTGATGAAGAAATCGCTAGGATTTTAACTGGCATTGAGCTTTAATATGCTTGTTAAGCTTAAAGATGTTGTAACTTTTCATAGAGGTCTAACCTATAAGAAGCTAGATGAGGTTGCTATCTCTTCAAATATTGTTCTTCGGGCAAATAACATAGATTTAGATACATTCAGTTTAAATTTTAATGAACTTAGGTATATCTCAGATACAATTAGTATACCTAATTCAAAAATTTTACAAAAGGACTCTATCTTAATTTGCGTTGCTAGTGGAAGTAGATCCCATCTTGGAAAAGTTGCCTATATTGATCAAGACTATGGCTGCGCATTCGGTGGCTTTATGGGTATGTTTCTACCAAAAAATGAAGATGTATATATGAGATATATTTTTAAGATATTTATTTCTAGTCATTTTCGCAAGCTAGTTGATGGTTTGACCGATGGTACAAATATTAATAATTTAAAGTTCAGTCTAATTGAAAATTTTGAGTTTAATTTGCCAACGGTTGAAGAACAGCGGCGAATAGTCGCAAAACTTGATGCTGCTTTTGAAAAAATCACTAAAGCAACTAAGCTTACTCAGGAAAATGTTAATAACTCCCGAAAATTTTTTGAGTATGAGTTAGAAAAATTACTTAGGAAGCAAGACGATGACTGGAAGATGAAAACCCTCAAGGATGTATCAATTGATTTTGGAAGGGGTAAATCGAAACACCGTCCAAGAAATGATAAGATTTTGTACGGTGGACGGTATCCTTTTATTCAAACTGGAGATGTACGAGGAAGCGAGCATGTCATTATAAAATACAAACAAACTTACAATGACCTGGGTCTGGCTCAGAGTAAATTATGGCCCAAAGGAACTATATGTATAACAATCGCCGCCAATATAGCTGAGACGGGTGTATTAAACTTCGATGCTTGTTTTCCAGACAGTGTAATAGGGATTACGGTAAATCCTAACGAAACGATCAATGATTATGTCGAATATCTATTACAGGCGTTCAAAACGAAGCTACAATCTATGGGCAAGGGTAGTGCGCAAGATAATATTAATCTCAGTACTTTTGAGAATCAAACCTTTCCTTTTCCAGGTATAGAAAAACAGAGAGCAATTGTTGATAGACTAAATAAGCTTTTGCACCAAGCCGTAGCCCTTGAGTCTACATATCGCAGAAAGTTAACGGAATTTAATATGATGAAACAATCCATGCTCAACGAGGCTTTTTTAGAAAGTGCTGTAGAATAGTCACATGAACGAAGCTACTACGCGTCTTCACCTAATTGATCCTCAGATTCGTGACGCCAAGTGGGGTCTGAATGAAACGATTGGCTCTCAAGTTATTGCAGAGTATGGGTTTACTGATGGTCGTCTTATCGGTGCAGGGCAGCGTGGTAGTAAAAAGAAAGCAGATTATATTCTTGCTTATAAAAGTCAAAAACTCGCGATCGTAGAAGCAAAGGCCGAGGATAAGGAGGTGACTGATGGCCTTGAACAAGTAAAAGGATATGCTCAGTCGCTCAATATCCGCTATGTATATAGTACAAATGGCCATGGTATTTATTTCTTCGACATGAGGACTAGTCGAGGCAAGAGTGTTGACCGATATCACACACCCGAAGAACTTTTTAGTATGACGTTTGACGAATTCAGTGAAGCACAGAAGACTGTGCTAACTGAACCGTTTCAGCGCAGCAAGTTTAATCCTCGTTATTACCAGGAGAATGCTGTCAATAAAGCTATAGAAGCAATTTCTGCGGGTGAGAAACGTGTTCTTCTTACACTTGCAACAGGTACCGGCAAGACAACTATCGCGTTTCAGATAGTATGGAAGTTATACCAAGCCCGTTGGAACAAACGTAATGACGGGCGTCGTCCTCGAATTCTTTTCCTCGCTGATCGGAATGTTCTCGTAGAACAAGCGATGGGTGATTTCAATCCACTTGAGAATGAGATTGTACGTATTAATGGTGATGCAGTTCGAAAAGCGGGCAAGATTCCGACAAATGGAAATATCTTTTTCAGTATCTACCAGGCGATGACTGGTGGGCCTATCGAAAGACCCTATTATAGCGACTATCCTGAAGATTTTTTTGATCTTATTGTGATTGATGAGTGTCACCGTGGTGGGGCTAGCAACGAAAGTAACTGGCGAGCCGTTCTCGATCACTTTACTGGTGCAACTCACCTTGGCCTTACGGCTACACCAAAAAGAGATGACAATGTTGATACATACGCATATTTTGGTAATCCTCGATATGTCTACTCGTTGAAGGAAGGTATTGAAGATGGATTCCTGACACCGTTTAAAGTCAAACGTATTACAACTACCATGGACCGCTACATATTCCATCCTACTGATACTGTTGAGAGTGGTGAGGTTGACGCTGACCGAGAATATACACTGAGTGATTTCAACAATAAGATCTATTTGCCCGAGCGTGAGGCGAGGATGGTACAGATCATGCTGGAGGAGATCAATCCGAGTCAAAAAACAATTATTTTTTGTAACGATGAGAAGCATGCAGCAATGATCCGAGATGCAGTCAACGAGTATAAACCAGAGGGTATACTCGGAAACAATGTTAACTATTGTGTACGTATTACAGCAAGTGAGAAGGAAGTGGGTGATCAATATCTTCGCAAATTCCGTGATAATGAACGCCAGATTCCTACGATAGTTACGACGAGTCGCAAACTATCAACTGGTGTTGATGCACGTAATGTTCGTTTCGTCGTATTAATGCGTAATGTGGGTAGTATGATCGAATTCAAGCAGATAATCGGTCGTGGCACTCGTATCTATGATGGTAAAGATTATTTCACGATTGTAGACTTTTATGGAAATGACACTAAGTTTCAGGATCCAGAGTGGGACGGTGAACCTGCTGAGGTCGAGTCAACCGATGTCGATAGCTCGAAAACGTTACTAGTTCAAGCTGGACTCGCTGTCCATGGTGATGGTAATGATGAAATTGATGAGCCAGTGATTATTGATAATGATTGGACTGGTGAGCGTGTTGTTGAAAAAGAGAAGAAGCAAAAGACTGTTGTTCGGCTTGCGGATGGTAAATCGCGTGAGATAAAATATAGCATCGATACACTATTCTATATGGAAGGTAAGCCGGTCGGACCAAGTGAATTCCTCGAGCTACTTTTTGGGAAATTGCCCGATTTCTACACGAGTGAAGAAGATCTTCAGAAACAGTGGTCAGATCCTCGTACTCGTCGCGCATTACTCCATGGCCTTGCTGAGCGTGGATTCGATGAAGAGAAGCTAGAAAAATTAAAAGAACTAATTGATGCTGAAGATAGTGACGTTTATGACGTATTGCGTTACGTCTCTTATGCCAAAGAAACCATGACTCGCTATGAGCGTGCTCTGATTATTCGTAATTATTACCTTGAACAACTCGAAGAAGGTGAGCGTGACTTCGTATCATTCGTACTCGATACGTATGAGAAATCTGGAGAGAATGAACTTTCTATGGAGAATCTTCGAGGGCTTGTTCAGCTCAAATATCGTACGATGCCGGATGCAGTAAAACATCTCGGCTCTGCTCAAGAAATTGTTCATGACTATCTTGAGCTACAACATGAGCTGTATGTGGCAACCGAGGCTTAGATAGTTTATTCTTAAGAGGTGCTTTATACGATAAGACATTATTTTGTTACATTTGAGACTATCATATAGAGCTAAAGTCTGTATGAATATATATAAAGTAATCAACATTTTTATCTATTTGACTTTCTCTCAAAAAACGCTACATATAGCGTTGTAAATAACAAACACGGCGCTATAAGGTGTTATTGTACTTGTGGTAATAAAAACCTAACTAAAAGTATTGAAAACCACACATATAGGGTCTATAGTTTTGTATAGACACTACATACGTAGGAGTTCAACAAAAACACACATTTCGCAAGGAGGGTATTTGCACCGCTACGACGGTACCTTTCTTGCACCCTTTGGGAGGGGATTGTGTAGAAAAATAAATAAGAAATAAGTAGCATAGGGGATATAAGGTATGAGCGAAATTCATGTGGTCAAACGCGACGGCACCCGCGAACCATTTGACGCCAACAAGATCAATCTTGCTTTGGTGAAAGCAAGTGAAGGGTTACCGGATCAAATTAGTAAAGTAGTCCAAGTGGCTACCGAACTACAACTGACGTTGTTTGACGGTATTACCAGTGAACAACTTGATGAGGCGGTTATTCACACGGCTTTGCAGAACATTAAAGATGATCCAGACTTTGATATCATCGCAGCACGACTACTTCTCAAGAATGTCTATAAGAATATTCTTGGTGACTACGGCGATGACAAAACACTCAAGAAGCTCCACGAAACACACTTTCCTAAGTATCTTAAGCAGGGTGTAAAAGACGGTCTGCTTGACGTACGAATGAGTGACAAAGTATTTGATATCAAAAAACTTGCTGCAGCACTTGATCCAACACGAGATAATCTTTCTAAGTACCTCGGCGTTATCACAAACAAGAACCGCTACGCACTTCGCAAACAAAGTGGCGACCCAATTGAGGTTCCACAGTTTACTCACATGCGTATTGCTATGGGCCTGAGCTTTAACGAAGCAGATCCAACAACCGCTGCTATCGATTTTTATCGTCACATGAGTAACCTGGACTACGTTCCAGGTGGCAGTACCCGTGTAAACGCTGGTGGTTCATTCCCACAACTATCGAACTGTTTCCTTATTGAAGTCCAAGACGACATGGAATCAATCGCCAAGGGTATTCGCGACGTTATGTGGATCGCCAAGGGTACCGGTGGTATTGGCATTAGTCTTAACAAGCTTCGCGCCGCAGGTAGCCCTGTGAAGACGACCAACACCGAATCAACTGGTCCAATTCCATTCATGAAAATGATCGATACGGCACTCTTTGCGGTAAGTCGTAAAGGCAAGAAGGCAGGGGCCGCCGCTCTCTACATGGAGAACTGGCACCTTAACTTTCCTCAGTTCCTTGATCTGAAACAAAACTCAGGTGACCCGTACCTTCGTACCCGTCTTGCAAATACGGCTGTATTTATTAGCGACGAATTTATGAAACGTGTTCGCAAGGATCAGGACTGGTACCTTTTCGATCCAGCTGAAGTTGCTGATCTTCCTGAACTATATGGTGCTGAATTCGCCGCACGTTACGCCGAGTACGCGGCTAAAGCTGATCGTGGTGAAATGCGTGAGTTTACGAAGATTAAAGCTCGTGAGCAATTCCGCCAGATTCTTATTACACTCCAGGCAACCTCACACCCATGGTTAACGTGGAAGGATACGATCAACGTTCGTGCACTTAACAACAACACGAGTACGATCCACCTTTCTAACCTTTGTACAGAAATTACACTGCCACAGGATAAAGACAACACTGCCGTTTGTAACCTGGTCAGTATTAACTTATCTGCGCACCTTAAAGAAGATAAGACATGGGACTGGGACCGCCTTGCAGCCAGTACTCGCAGCGCGATTCGTCAGCTTGATAATCTCTGTGACATCACGAATACGCCAATTCCAGAGGCAATGAACTCTAACATGCAAAACCGTGCACTTGGACTTGGCATGATGGGCTTCACTGACGTTACTGAAAAACTTGGCCACAGCTATGAATCTGAAGAAGCCTACGATCTGATGGACCAGCTGACTGAGTTCATCAGCTACCAGGCAATTGATGAATCTGCTGACCTTGCCAAGAAACTCGGCAGCTACCCAGCGTACAAGGGAAGTGGTTGGAGCAAAGGTATCCTACCTATTGATACCGTCGATCAACTCGCGAAAGACCGTGCTGTTAAAGTCAGTGTTAACCGCAAGACACGTCTTGATTGGGAAACACTTCGCGCCAAAGTTAAAAAAGGTATGCGTAACGCAACGCTTATGGCAATCGCTCCAACCGCAAACATCGCTCACGTTGCCGGCACTACACCAGGTATCGACCCACAGTTCGCACAGATTTTCTCTCGTGCAACACTCAACGGTAAATTCCTTGAGGTGAATACAAATCTTGTGCGCGATTTAAAAGCTATCGATTTGTGGGACACAGTCAAAGAAGACGTGTTACGTCTGCAGGGTGACGTACAACAGATCGATGTCATTCCACAGCAGATCAAAGACGTCTACAAGACAAGCTTTCAACTCAGTCCATACGCCTTCATTGAAGTAGCGGCACGGGCGCAAAAATGGGTAGACCAGGCAATCTCACGTAATATGTACCTTGAAACTCGTAACATTGACGACATGGTAGACATTTATATGACGGCATGGGAAAAAGGTCTCAAAACTACCTACTACCTACATGTTAAGCCGCGGCATCAGGCCGAACAAAGTACCGTAAAAGTAAATAAAGCTGAATCAGGTACAGGACCACGCAAAGCCGGATTCGGATTCGCTAAAAAGCAAGCAGTATAAAAAAGGGGGGACACCACAATGAATGCAAACAACATCATCAGCGACGAAATGACACTTGAAGAGAAATTAGCAGCAATCGACAAGGCAATGGCAAACGCTCAGGAGCAGGCAAACGAAGAAGCTGCTGCTCGCGGCACGGTCGCAGCACCACTCGATCCAGCTGATCTTACAATGTGTGAAGGTTGCCAGTAGGAGCTTAACCACAATGAAAAACGTTATAAAACTAATTATGAAAGGATTGGAACATCACCATGGCAGGCATTCTCGGAACAGGTATTCAGGACGGATTACTACTTAAACCAATTCACTACCAGTGGGCAATGGATCTCTACAACCAGGCAGTTGCTAACACCTGGTTTCCAAATGAGATTCAGTTAGGTCAGGATCTCGCCGACTGGAAGAAGATGAGTGAAGAGGAACGTCACGCGCTGACATTCCTTATGAGCTACTTCAACCCGAACGAGCTGCTCGTCAATAAAGCGTTAGCTTTTGGCGTCTATCCATATGTGAATGCTGCCGAGTGTCACCTGTATCTTGCTAAGCAGATGTGGGAAGAGGCAAACCACTGTATGAGTTTTGAGTATGTACTTGAGACATTCCCGATTGATCGCGATACTGCCTACTCGGCACACGTCGAGACGCCTAGTATGGCTCGCAAGGAAGAGTTTGAGACCAAGTTCATCAAGCGAATGACCGAGCAGACGCTCGACATTACGACCACTGAGGGCAAGAAAGACTTTGTTCGTAACCTGGTTGCCTACAACATTATTCTTGAAGGTATCTGGTTTTATAGTGGCTTCATGGTGGCACTTTCATTTCGTCAGCGTAACTTGCTTCGCAACTTCGGCTCATTGATCGACTGGGTGGTTCGCGACGAAAGTCTTCACCTGAAGTTCGGTATTAACCTGATTCTGACCGTTCTTGAAGAGAATGAAGATCTTCAGACTGAAGAGTTCGCCGGTGAGATTAAGCAAATGATTCTCGATGGTGTTGATATGGAAGAAGCATACAACCGTGATCTTCTGCCAAATGGTATTCTTGGGCTTAATAGCGATTACATCAATCAATACGTCAAGTACTTAGCTGACCGTCGCCTAGAAGAACTTGGTTTTGAGGCGCACTACAAAGTGAGCAACCCAGCGAAGTGGATGGCAGCAGCTAATGACACATTACAGCTCGTTAACTTCTTTGAGAGCACGAACACAAGCTACGAAGTGAACGCTGGTGGGGGCCAAGCGAATACGTCAGTTGGTCAAAGTCCAAGTGCCGATCGCGACGAAAACGACCCTAATACCAGTATTCTAAAGAAATAAGCCCCAGGCTATTTCAACCCGGAGGCGACATGAAAGATATATTAGGTGACTACGAAGGTTTTATCCGCACCCTGACCGAAGGTCTAAAGGCACGAGGGATAGCCCGAGACGAGATATCTATGATGGATCATATTTGCTACCGGGTTGAGACACTCGAGCGATATCAGGCGCTGCTGCCAGTATTGTCGGCTGATGCCAGGTTGCTCGGAGAAAATGAAGTGAATGGTCGGATGATCGCAACCTTTGAACTCAACGACTATCTCCAAGTGGATAGTTGGACGATACCGTATTTGGAGCTGCCAGCGCCTAAAGAAGGCTCGCCATTTAGCGAGGGTCTTGAGCATGCCGAGCTGGTTGTTATTGGCAGCCTCGAGCGGTTTATAGATCGTCATAGTGACCTGCCATTTTCACTAAAGGGTATGGATAAGACGATAAACCCAGAGGCTGGCCTGAAAGACGGTGTTTTTTCAGTGAAGTTTCACGAACAGCAACTCGGCGCCGTTGTGCGTATTGAGAATAAAGTTGGTATGTCGTCATGAAGACTGAAATCGAAGTAAAGTTTTTGGATGTTGATTTTAACTTGTTGCGAGAAAAGTTAAAGCAACTTGGGGCAACGTGCGAGCAACCAATGCGCCTGATGCGACGAGCGATTATTGAAACACCTGAACTCGAGGCCAAAGACGGCTTTTTGCGTGTTCGTGATGAGGGTGATAAGGTGACGCTGACGTATAAGCAGTTTCACGAGGCGTCACTTACTGGAGCCAGAGAGATTGAAATAACGGTTAGTAACTTTGAGGATACAATTGCGCTTCTTGACCAAGCAGGCCTGACGCACAAGTCATTTCAGGAGACCAAGCGTGAAACGTGGCGTCTCGATGCAGTAGAGGTAGTGCTTGATGAGTGGCCGTGGCTAAAGCCATATATTGAAATTGAAGGCTTGAGCGAACAAGAGGTGAAAGCGGCTGCCGCACGCCTTGGATTTACATGGGATGATGCCGTCTTTGGTTCGGCGACATCTGCATACCAAGTACAGTATCCAGAAGGTGATGCCACTCAACTCGTTAACATTCCAATTGTTGCGTTTGATCAGCCGGTTCCGGTTATCATCAGCGGGTTGAAAGACACCGCCAAATGATCCAAAAAAGCCGACGAGTTGTTATGCTACTCGGACCAGCTTTTGTCGCCGCAGTTGCCTATGTTGATCCAGGTAACTTTGCAGCTAACTTCAGTGCCGGTGCTCAGTACGGCTATCTATTGCTGTGGGTTTTAATTGTCGCCAATATTATGGCAAGTCTTGTACAGTATCTCTCGGCTAAAGTTGGTCTCGTGACAGGACAGTCACTTCCAGAAGTAATTGCGCATCGGTTACCGACAAAAGCAAGAATTGCCTATTGGGTACAGGCAGAACTCGTTGCCGTCGCGACTGATATCGCCGAAGTCATCGGTGGGGCAATTGCATTGCAGCTATTATTTAGACTTCCGCTTGTTGTCGGTGGGATAATTACTGGTCTTGTCTCGCTTCTGCTGCTATTCATTTACAGCAGACGAGGTCAAAAAGTTTTCGAACGGCTTATCATGGGCCTGCTACTCATTATTCCACTCGGCTTTTTTACAGGGCTTTTTATATCGCCTCCAGACGGTGGGGCGCTTGTTGCTGGACTCATTCCTCAACTTCATGGTCGGGATACAGTCCTACTTGCCGTGGCGATGCTTGGAGCGACGGTTATGCCGCACGTTGTTTATCTTCACTCGGCTTTAGCGCGTGATCGTCATGGTAAGATTTCGGTTGACCAGTTGAAGCACTTCCTGCGGGTAACCCGAGTTGATGTGGGTATAGCCATGCTCGTCGCGGGAAGCGTCAATATAGCCATGCTCGTACTGGCGGCATCGGCACTTCGCGGCTTGCCCGAAGTCGACACCTTGGCCGGTATCTTTACGGCACTTGGATCGAACATTGGGCCACTGGTGGCGTTCTTATTTGCGCTTGGACTACTGGTATCAGGACTTGCATCAACGGCCGTGGGGAGTCACGCCGGAGCGGTCATTATGGAGGGTATGCTTCATCGTCGCATATCCCCGTTCTTACGTCGTATCATTGTGATTATTCCAGCGATTGTTCTGCTTGCTCTCCAGGTAGAGCCGACGAAGGCGTTGATTGCCTCGCAGGTGGCCTTATCGTTTGGTATTCCGTTTGCTCTCGTGCCACTTGCTATGGTGACGGCGAGCAAGAAGATTATGGGTGAGAGTGTGAACCACCTAGCAACAACGGTTGCTATTAGTGTCATTACGGCGATTGTAATTGTTCTCAACTTTGTATTAATTGGGCTGACTTTTTTCGGATAGCGATATCGGCCGTATAAATTCGGATTTTTAGGCTCCCCGCCCGCACCAGGAGACTGGTGCGGGCGTTTGGGATGCACCTTGAAGCTACGAGCGGGAAGCGATGAGCCATCCGCCTGTAGGGAAGTACAATTCTCCCTTGAGTTTCATAGAGGCTTCGCCGTTTGTGACTTCACCCTTGAAGAACACGTTGCTGCTTCCTCGTTTGGGGGTGAACTCCGTAAAGACGATCGAGAGCATGTTGCCTTGGGCGAGTGGGACTGCTATCTCTATCTGTTGCAGCCTGTTGTAGGCGACGAACAGATTTCGGATGATCAACGGAAAGATCTTGGCGTCTCTCCGGATGTTATACCTAAACCCAGCGTCTAAAGGGAATGCACCCATGACCTCAACCCTTCTATGAAATAATCGAAAGAGAGTGATACATATTTAACAACAGTCGAATAATATTGTCAACGGATTGTATAAAAGGGTATACTTAAGGGAGTGAAAACGAAACTCATTATCTTTGGCATTACGGGTGATCTTAGTACGCGCAAGCTGCTACCAGCACTCAGTGCTCTTATTAAAACCGGCGACTACGATGACGTCGAGATTATTGGCGTCTCTCGTCGAGAAGTTAATGTCGCTGAGCTGCTGCAGTCATCTATTGGCGAGCAGACACTCGCTGCTCGAACGCGTATTTTCTCGATGGACCTAGCCCGCGCGAGTGACTACGGTCTGCTTCGCGAATACGTCGCTCTCAAAGACGATGAGCAATTGATCGTCTATCTCTCGGTTCCACCGAGTGCTACGTCTCAGATCGTCGACTTTATGGGTGAGGCCGGTATTAACACGCTACAAACGAAACTTCTTTTCGAAAAACCTTTCGGCGTTGATCTGGCTTCGGCTGAAGAAATGATTGCTCGAACAGCCCGTTACTATAATGAGGATCAAATATATCGGATCGATCATTACCTTGCAAAAGAGATGTCTCAAAATATCGTTGCCTTTCGAGGCGGTAATGCACTGTTTACGCACATATGGGATAACCAGGCAATTGAAAAAATCGAGATTATTGCCAGTGAGCAAATTGGGATAGAGGGCAGGGCAGGTTTTTACGAACAGACGGGTGCACTTCGTGACGTTCTGCAAGGGCACTTGATGCAGCTGCTTGCACTGACCCTTATGGATATTCCTGACGAACTTGACTGGAGTAAGTTACCCGAACTGCGTCTGGAGGCTCTTCAGGCGGTACGTCCGGCTGATCCTCGTCGTGCTACCCGGGCTCAATATATCGGCTACCAAACTGAGGTAGGCAATCCGGGAAGTGTCACGGAGACATATACTGCAGTTGAGCTTATCTCCAGCGCACCACAGTGGAAAGACGTTCCGCTTCATCTTATTACCGGCAAGGCACTTGATCATAAGACGACTGAAGTTCGAATTCATTTTCGCAAGCGTCACGAAGCCCAAAGCAACTGTTTGACGTTCTCTATTCAGCCTAATGAGGGGGTATCGATCGAACTATTTACGAAAAAACCAGGCTATGATCGTGAGTTTGAATCTCGACAACTCGCCTTTACCTATCCTGAAGACACGATTCTCCCAGATGCCTACGAACAAGTGCTTGTTGATGCGATTCGATCGCACAAGAGTCTCTTTACCTCAAGCGAGGAAGTACTCGCGAGTTGGAAGATTTTACAGCCAATTTTGGATGCGTGGCAAATGGAAAGTGAACCCTTGCAGCAGTACGCTGTAGGTTCTGACGCATATACGCTTAGCTAGTTGAGGCGTCTGCTTCACTGATCAGACGAGCAAGTCCCTTGCTTGAAGAGGGTTTTCCGGCCTCGCGTGGAATAATCCAAAAATGAATGTGTCTGACGGTCTGGCCAGCATCGGACCCTATATTAATAGACATATTATAACTTTGCCCATGAGGTACCTGAGGGAGGAGCGTGCTGACTGATTTCCACCAGTTGGGTGGAAGCGTTTCGAGAGATTCGATATGCGCAGTGGGTATAATGAGGTAATTCCCCGGATTGCTGTATGCTTTTATGAGATACGCGTCTGGCGTCTGGGCAATAATAGGTTCTATCAACAAGTTATTTTGCGGGCAGAGTGGGCATTCATGAGAGATGGCCGAGGGTGTGTTCATACTTATATCGTAACATGACAAAGCCCCACTATGGGCTTCGTCAAAGACGAACCATTGGTGGGGCATAAGCAATTCAATTATTCAATCAACTGGCAAGTGGCCATACCGTGAGAGCACGAGTAAAGAATGGCTATGCCTTCGCACTTTGTCCTGTCGTGTGCGTTTGAGGCGCACGCCGGACCCAGTTGATCGACGCCGAGTGGAAATCAGATGAGAAAGGGGCTTATAGCCTGATTCTATTCGATTTCACCTCAGGCGAGGTATTGCTGTAACGCTCTGTATGAAGTTGTGTGTTACATCGTGCCGTTGACCATGTTGATCAGCGCGTCGAGACCCCATCCGGAAGCCGGCTGGTCCTCGTCGCGACGCTGAACCTTGTAATGCAGGTGCTCGAGTCGTTGTCCAGCGACATGGCCGTAGTTACAGCTGTCGTTGTAGTTCTTCCAGCCCAAGATCTCCAGCGTGAGCCGGAGGAGCTCGAAGTACTCGACGGCGAACATCGTATCCCATGGTCCAGTCGTCTGGTGATCCTTGGGGCAGATTAGTACGAGGTCGTCAGCGATCTTGCCGACGAACCCATGCTTCGTTTCGACGAGGATCTCGCCCTTGAACATGCCGTTGTCGAGGCAAAAGGGACACCTTCCGCCAGGCCCAGTTACGGGGCGGCCCGGAACGTACTTGCTCATTGTTGCGGACACAGTACACACTCCTAATACGGAGGACGCCAACTCACAGGTCGGATGCGCTTATATTAACATAAATATGTACTAATGTCCATGTTTTGGTATGGACGACGATACCCTCACAACAAGGAAACAGATTGGGAACTCCAAATGAGCTGTGATGTATGACTAGTCGGTGATTCTATGGGATCTGGAAATAAAGAATACTCCGCGCTACAACGGACACGAGGTGTTCTTCGTTGTTGTGAGGATTAGTCGCCAGATGCAAAAGATTGCTCATATTATGTTTTTATGTTATTGTAATAATTGATCTTCATTCCGCCCCGAGCAAGGAGTATGTAATGAAGAGCACCGCACTCACCGCACTGAACCCCTATGCCTCCACTGAAGTGTCTTCTGACACTATTGGCGTGGTAGTACAGACGGAGCGTGTCGAGTCGCACACCCTCGGAGGATTCTCCTACGGAGCGCCATACACTAAGTGTTACGCTGCTTTCCATGGGGAGCCACTCGAGCCACTCAGCCAGCAGAAGCTTCCCAGTCACCTACAGCCGAAGAGAGCACTCATCGTCCTACGACCGAACCAGAGGGTCAAGGTCAAGGTCGAGCGCCCGCTCGGGTCAATTGGCAGCTACGTCTTCAAAAACACGGGAGGCCGGCTGCAAGTCCGCCCCGCCTGGCGCATCTGGAGCAGGAAGCTGGAAATGTGCCACACCGGGGAATGCGACATCACCCCAATCGTCTGACAGCCTTCGGGTAGCTACATAGGAAGGACGAGACCACCCCGCTTTACAACCGCAATGAAGAACACCCCCTCGTGTCCGTTGCGGATGTGGCGGGGTTTCTTCATGCTTGAGAGATGTTTGGGCTCTCCTAGGAATGAATCGAGATTTGAATGAGTACCGTACTATCCGCTCCTTGTTATGAGAGGATAGTTACCTTTGGCATAGGGTCTATTCTCCTTGACATAATACATACATATACTATAAGTAGCGTAGAATAGACAACATGCAACGCTATATGTAGCGTTTAGGGCATAAAACGTTGTATAATGGAATTCCATGGAGATATCAAACGACATGGATCAAAAAGAAAAATACATATTTGTAACAGGGGGTGTTCTCTCGGGGGTAGGAAAAGGTATAACCGCAGCAAGTATCGGTGCCGTGTTACAAGCTGCTGGTTCGCGCGTTTCTATTCAAAAGTGTGACCCGTATCTCAATGTAGATGCGGGCCTTTTGAATCCTGCGGAACATGGCGAGTGCTTTGTTACTAAGGATGGAGCAGAGACCGATCTCGACCTTGGCCACTATGAACGCTTTTTAGATATTGAGTTAACCCAGAAGAACGCCACTTTATCAGGCAAGTTATTATCAGAACTTATTGCAAATGAACGTGCTGGTAAATTTGGTGGCAAAACCGTTCAGTTGGTGCCACACCTGACTCAAGCAATCCAACGAGCAATCGCAAAAGCAGGCAAGGGCAGCGATGTTCACATTGTTGAAATTGGCGGTACGGTTGGAGACTACGAGGGACTTAGTTTCGTTGAGGCTATTCGTGAATTTTCACAGAAGGTGGGTCGCGAGAACTGTTTGTTTGTTCACGTCGTGTATGTGCCTTTTTTGGGTACAAGTAAAGAATTTAAAACCAAGCCAGCCCAAAATGCGCTCAATGATTTGCGTGGATTTGGTATTGTACCGGATTGTGTTGTCGTGCGAACTGACGAAGTCGCACCGATGAGTGTTGCTAAAAAAATCAGCCTATTCGGCGGTGTGTCTGAAGAGAGTGTCCTGCTTTTGCCTAATGCTGATACCGTCTACCGAGTGCCGCTTACTATTGCAGAAAGTGGTCTCAAGCCTTTACTGACAAAGTTCTCTGGAGTAACAAAAGAGCCTGATCTTTCTGCGTGGAAAACCATTGTTAAAGCTCAGACCAGCAAACCAAAGAAGACGGTGACGGTTGGGCTCGTCGCTAAATACATGGACAACGAAGATACCTATATCTCAATTGTTGAAGCGCTGAAATCTGCCGCGTGGGAAGCGAAAGTTGGCCTTAAGGTGAAATGGATTAATGCAGAGGAAGCGACCAATGACGACTTCGCTCATGTTGACGGCCTTGTGGTTCCTGGCGGTTTTGGAGCTCGTGGTATTGATGGGAAGATTGCTGCGGCTACCTATGCGCTTGAGCACAACACGCCATATCTTGGTATCTGTCTGGGGCTTCAAGTAGCGGTTATTGCGGCTGCTCGTCGTGGTGGCCTTAAAGATGCTAATAGTAATGAGTTTAGCGACACGAAGAATAATGTCGTCTATATCATGGAAGGGCAGAGCGGCAAAGAATCGACTGGAGGGACGTTGAGGCTCGGTGATTACCCGGCTACGCTTCTCAGGAACTCAAAGGCTGCTTCGATTTATGGTTCAACGCAGGTTGTTGAACGTCATCGTCACCGATATGAGGTGAATCAGAAGTTTATGCAACAAATTGAGAAGGGCGGCTTGATCGTCAGTGGCACATCACCAGACGGTAAGCTTGTCGAGTTTGTCGAATCACCTACGAGCACCTATTTTGTTGCGACGCAGGCTCACCCCGAATTTAAAAGTCGACCGTTTCGTTCACATCCGCTATTCGCTGGGTTGATTCAAAGCATAAGTATTGACAAATAGTACTTAAAGTGCTAATGTTAATAGTGTACATAAACCATAAAACAAACAAATTATGAGCGAAGAAAATTCTAAAGACACTACCATCACCAACGACGACCTCGATGTTTTGCGAGTCTTACTCCATAACATCAAGGGTATCAGCGCCGTTTCCACGACCACGAATCAATACATTCCGGTTGATGATGCACGTGATGAATAGATAGCTCAACAAAAACAGCTCCTCATAAAAGGAGCTGTTTTTGTTTTACCTCTGTTATAATTGAATGTAATGGATACAAAGATCTCCCAAGTTGTTCACGATTTATTCGACACGGATGTCGAAGTAGTTTTAACTCGTCCCGACCCTCAGTTCGGTGACTATGCAACAAATGTCGCTATGCAGTTGGCTCGACCACTTGGCAAAAACCCACGGGAGATTGCCGAACAGATTGCCTCACGTTTACGTGAAGCAGGGGACTTTTCCGATGTAACCGTAGCAGGACCTGGGTTTATTAACTTTCGTGTCCCTGCTCGCAGCCTCGCCGATACGCTTGATCATTCGTGGTCTGATTGCTACGGTGAAAATGACGATGGTGCAGGTAAGACCGTTATTGTTGAATACCCAAGTCCTAATATGGCTAAGCCATATAGTATCGGACATCTTCGTCCTGCTAATCAGGGATGGGCTGCTCGTCGACTGATGGACGCCACGGGTTGGAAAGTGATTACTGATA
Source organism: Candidatus Saccharimonadota bacterium (assembly GCA_030445245.1). Taxonomy (GTDB): domain Bacteria; phylum Patescibacteriota; class Saccharimonadia; order Saccharimonadales; family Saccharimonadaceae; genus RYN-404. Next base: position 1,070,828 of record JAUCSD010000001.1, read on the forward strand.
ATCACCTCGGTGATTATGGTGCACCATTTGGCATCTGGGTTGTTGGCTACCTACTGTTCAGTAGCGAAGAAGCGCTTGAAAAAGATGGCGTTTACGAACTTGGTCGTGTCTATATTGAAACGAAAAAAGCGCTCAAAGAGGAAAAAGAGCGTGGAGAATCCACACTTGCTAACCAGGTGCAGGATTGGTTGATTAAACTTGAACGTAACGAGGAAGAAGCTGTTAGCTATAGCAAGCGCTTCAATGAGATATCACTCAAACATATCCATGACGTCATGGATCGTATGCGTATATCAACCGACCATGAGCTAGGGGAGGCGTTCTTTGCACCTCGGGGCAAGGAGGCGGTACAAGTACTGCTCAAATCAGGCATTGCTAAGCAGAATGATGACGGATCGGTCATCGTTCCCCTTGATGATCTAGGCATTAAAGTGCCGCTACTCGTACAGAAGTCGAACGGTGCAGCGCTGTATGCAACGACCGATCTTGCTACGGTACTATACCGAGATGAAACTTGGCATCCAGACCGAGTCGTTCTTGCCGTTGGTAGCGAACAACAATTTTACTTTACGCAGCTATTTGCGCTTTGCAAAAAGATAGGTATACACACTGAATATATTCACCTATGGTTCGGCATGATCGACCAGGTCAACGAAGATGGTACGCGTGAGAAGATGAGCAGTCGCAAGGGCGTCGTGCTCATGGAGAAGCTCCTTGATACTGCCGAAGCAAAGGCGCGTGAAATCGTAGAAGGTCGTGAGGTCACCGAGGAAGATGTTAAGAAAATCGCTCTCGGAGCAATAAAGTTCAGCGATTTCGCCGCTGATCGTCGTACGAACATTTTATTTGATTGGAAAACGATCTTTGCACTTACTGGCTTCAGTGGACCATATGTTCAATACGCTGCAGTGCGTGTGAATAAAATCATTAATGATAATCCCCTGACTTCAAGCGCGGAAATAGGAACATATGATTATGAGACTGAAAAAGCGATTCTCGCTAAGCTTCTCGACTATCCATCTGTCGTACGTCTCGCTGCTCGTGATCTTGAGCCGCATAAAGTGGCAACCTATATATATGAACTGGCTCGGGAAATGAATCGTTACTACGAACAAACTCCGGTAGCTACGGGGGGTGTTAGTGAGGTAGAAAAAGCTGCACGCATAGCTCTACTTCAGAAGGTGAGTCATGTCTTTACACATGGCCTCAGCCTTCTTGGTATTGAAGTTCCGCAGAAGATGTAGACCCCGGGCCACTATGCTCGTCATGATATAATAGTTGCAGTACGGAAGGTAAGGATACGCTGACCTTCTGGAATTTCACAACCTGGAGGGAAGATGACGCACCGTGTGCGCCAGCAGATCCTGAAGCGACTCGAAGGTGGCGATATACGCGGCACGTACACGAGTATCGTTCGCCAGCTCAAACTGAGCGGCTGTAACGCGGCACAACTTCAAAATGCCATCAATCAACTCGTGATGAGCAAGCGCATCCACTGGAAACTGAGCAAGCGGTTTCCACGGCAAATGACGCTCTCATTGCGCAGTAACTAGTCTTTTAGATGGGGCGACGCCAATTTATCGAGACGGCGTCGCCCGGACGGTTCTTCCCTCCGGACACTTTCAAATGCTATACTTTTTATAGAAGGAATTATATCTTTATGAAGAATAAAATAATTGAAGAGAGCCGCGTGCGCGCTAAGTCTGTCGGTAGTCACAGTACGCGCCAACTGAATGGCTTTGTTAATTTTATCCGCACACAAGGCGTCGTAGGCCTCGCAGTGGGACTAGTTCTTGGTGGGGCAGTGACGGTCGTCGTTAAGTCATTAATTGATAATATCGTCATGCCGCCTATCGGACTACTGCTCGGATCGTCGGAAGGTCTTAAGGGTCTCACACTTAGTCTAGGTAAAACGGCAACTGGCCAGGAAACAGTGCTCCATTATGGTACGTTTCTGAATGACTTCATTAATTTCCTGGTGATTGCGCTGGTTATTTATCTTATTGTTCATGTTTTTGGCTTTGATAAAATCGATAAAAAGAAGGAGTAGTTTCTATGCAGAAAACCGACGAAGAATACCGGGAAATATTGACACCCGAGCAGTTTGCAGTGCTCCGTGAAAAGAACACTGAGCCGCCATTTAGTGGTGAGTACGATGGGTTATATGCTGACGGGGTCTACGCCTGTGCGGCGTGTGGTCAGGTACTATTTGATAGCGCGACTAAATTTGATGCTCGTTGTGGCTGGCCGAGTTTTTATGATGCCAAGCCAGAAGCGGTTATCTTTCACACTGACGATAGCGCGGGTGTGTCTCGCACTGAAGTGACCTGCTCTAACTGTGGCAGTCATTTAGGGCATATTTTTGAAGGAGAGGGTTTCAATACGCCGACTGATCAGCGATATTGTATTAATTCATTGAGCCTTAAATTCACACCATCTGAGACGAAGCAAGATAATAAATAAAACTTCACTCTTTATCTTCATTTTGGTGCAGGGCAGGCTTCATCGTCTGTCTTTTCCATATTCTATGGATGTTCCGGTATAATGAGGATATGACTAAAAAAGCAAAAGTACTCTGGGTTGATCTTGAGATGACCGGCCTTGATGCCGATAACGATCTTATTTTAGAAGTTGCAGCTATTGCAACCGACTGGGAATTTAAAGAGCTGGCCACCTACGAAGGCATTGTTAAAAATGACCATATGAACTTACATGAACGCTTAGAGCTAAACAACGTTTTTTGGGATGCTAACCCCGATTCTAAAAAAGGTCTCGTTGAGCAAAATGCTAGTGGCAAAGATCTTGTAGATATTGAGAATGAACTGCTCGCGTTTATTGATGAAAATTTCGAAGAGGGAACTCCAGTACTTCTTGCGGGAAATTCTATTCATATGGATCGTCGATTTATTACGAGCCAGTGGCAACGCCTTGATGCGCGACTGCATTATCGTATGCTCGATGTGAGTGCTTGGAAAGTAGTGTTTGATGGTAAATACGGTAAGCGATTTGCTAAACCCGAAGAACACCGAGCACTCGGTGATATACGCGGTAGCATTATGGAACTCAAATACTACCTGACAAAAATGCATATGTAGCCAAGATCGTTCCAATTTTTTATAGAAAATTCAAATTTACTTATCCCATCTTTATGGTATTATTTAGCTAAGCACACCGCGTGCGGTCAGACAGATATGGGGTTTAAGAATGGGCACAATCAGTCTTAACGACCAAGTATGGGTGCGTCTCACGGGCACTGGCCAGAAGGTACTCATGGATTATCTTCTGGCGTACGGTAAGGTTTTGCCTAAAAGTATTCCGTATTCGCCGCTCGATGAGCTTGCGAGATCCGATGCGGGCGGGGGTTGGAGGGTTTTCTTACTGTCCGATCTCATGACCATCTTTGGTCCAGCGATGGACAAGGGTGGCAGGGCACTGTTCGAACGCAACACCATCCGCCTCGCTCGTCCCTGAGCTGGTGTCTGACACGCAGTCTCGCTTTCGGCACGCTCGTAGCAAAAAGTCTCGAGCGTCCCCGGACGCGAGACTTTTTGCTGTCACGGCACTATTTACGGAGTGGTTTGTTGCTCAGAGGAGTCACTTCGGGGTAGAATAGAGATATGACCCACAAAGAACTTGAAGAATATCTCCTTAGCTTTCCTAATACTTGGCTCGATTTTCCATTTGGAGAAGAGGTTTCTGTTTATAAAATAGGACACAAAGAAACCGGTGAAGGCAAGATGTTTGCATTGATCCAAAACGACAGCAAGCCTTTACGCCTGAGTCTTAAGTGTGATCCACAATTAGCTGAGGTACTTCGTGAAAAATATGAGACCGTTATTCCGGGTTATCATTTGAACAAAAAACACTGGAACACTATTTTGTGTACTGGCCAGGTGCCAGAAGATGAGATCCATGATTTTGCCCGTCTTAGCTACAATCTTGTTGCGGGCAACTAGCTACTCTTCTGTGTGAAATCTTTGAACTGGTTCTTAATCGGTGTGAGATTATTATCTGTCGTTACGAGGAAATCCTTGAGCGATTTGCTTTTAGTGTTCGTGTAGATGTCTTTCATGAGCGCTGCAACTGTTTGGAGTTGATAGCCCATCTCACTCGCATACGTACGATCGTAGACAGCGTTAAGGCGGGCATCCTCAAGCTTATTAGTTAAGTCTGTGCCAGCCTCCTTAGCGAGGATGGTCTTGTCGATTTTTTTGATGTCGACACCGTTGTTCGCAAAAGGTGTTACGATGTCGTGATTGGCACCAGTTAAGAAGACGGAAAGACTACTATTGCTACTACGAAGATCACCACTTTTAATATTCTTTTGAGCTTTGTCTGAGATAGTTTTAAGCGTAGTAAGTCGGGCGGCGAGTGTTTGCATTTTCTGAGTTGGTCCGTTGCTATTACTCGTGAGGGCGAAAATACCAACGATGATTGCGAGGAGAAGGCCACCACCTATGATAAATAGAAAGAGTTTATTACCGAGTCCTGGTTTTTTCTCCTGCGGAGCAATTTGATTAAGATAATCAATTGAATACTTGCTCTGATTTGGGGTAAGGTTAGGATCCATACTTCCTCTATTAAAGCATATGCGATAACAGAGGTAAAGAGTGATATAATAAAACTATGCAAGACGCCAAGGAAGAAGTACGTGCGCGCCTCAACATTGAGGACATAGTGGGCGAATATGTCCAACTCAAGCGCGCCGGGCGTAACTTTAAGGGACTCAGCCCATTTAGTGGTGAAAAAACACCGAGTTTTTTTGTTAGTCCTGACAAGCACATTTGGCATGACTTCTCATCCAACAAAGGCGGTGATATCTTTTCCTTTGTCATGGAGGTTGAGGGTATGGATTTTCGCGCTGCCCTAGAGCACCTGGCCCGCAAGGCGGGTGTTGATTTGAGCGTCTACGAGTCAAAGGGGAGTCAGGATTTGGCTCGACGCAAGAAGCGATTGCTTGAAGCGCTGAGCCTTGCTGCTAACTACTATCAGCATAGTTTACTTAAGAATCCTCACGCGTTAGAGTACGTCTTCAAGAAGCGTGCACTTAGTAAAGCTATCGTGCAGGATTTTCGAATTGGCTATGCGCCCACGAGTGGCGATGCTTTGGTTCAGTTCTTGGCAAAAAAAGGCTTCTCAAGAAATGAGCTGGATGATGCTGGTCTGACTAACCGCTTTGGTGGTGACATATTCCGCGGGCGTATGACTGTACCGCTGATGGACCCGAGCGGACAGGTGATTGGGTTTACCGCTCGTATTATCACGGGTGATGATCCGAACGCGCCTAAGTACCTTAATACGCCGCAGACGATGCTTTACGACAAGGGTCGTCACGTGTTCGGCTTGTCTCAAGCGAAAGAAGCGATTCGCACGAGCGACTACGCTGTAGTCGTAGAAGGTAACCTCGATGTTGTCAGTAGTCACCAGGCGGGAGTAACGCAAGTAGTTGCAACGGCGGGTACGGCCATGACCGAGTTTCACCTGCGAGCGCTACGCCGTCTCACAGGAAATGTTCGCTTAGCCTTTGATGGCGATAAGGCGGGAATAGCTGCCACAGAGCGTGCCATTCCAATAGCGAGTGACGTAGGTGTTGAATTAACAATCATTACGCTACCCGGTGACGCGAAGGATCCCGATGAACTTATTCAGCAGGATGTCAGTCTGTGGCAGCAGGCGATTGATAGTGCAAAGCCAGCTGTGGATTGGGTTTTAGAACAATATTCTGCACGCGAGGATATTACGACAGCGAGTGGTAAACGGGCGTTTACCACTGCGGCGCTTAGTGTCGTACGGACACTGGGAGACGCGGTTGAACGCGAACACTATGAGAAGAAAATTGCTAGTATGATCGACTCAAGTCTTGAAGCAATTAAGTCAAAACTTGCGAGTATTCCTGTGCCTGAAAAGATGCCTGTCCGTCGGCCTGTCACTGCATCTCTTGGTAAACAACCACAGGATCCGTATAGCTATCAAGACAATTTATTGTCACTCGCGCTCATAGATGCTCCAAGCCAAGAACTCTTTGTACATACGGATAGCGCCATATTTGCAGGCGAGGAGCGGCAGATGGTTGCGGCGTATCTTAGTAAACATGCCAATACTGCAATTGAGACAACCCCGAAAGACTTGCAAAATTACGATACGTATGTGAAAATATTACTATTGAAGGCCGACACGCGATATGTCGATTGGAGCGATCAAGATCGCTACTTTGAAACGGCACGCTTGCTCCGCCAAGTAGCAAATGAACACAAGAAACAAACTCAAGAAAACTTAACCCAACAATTACGTGAAGCAGAAGGCAGTGGCGACGACGCCCGTGCATCGGCACTTCGCGGACAACTTAACACACTCATAAAGGAGATAACTCGTGGCCAAAGATAAAACCCTCCCAGTAGCAGACGATGATCAGGTAGTAGACGCTAGCGGTGGACCGCTTAGTGATATTGACGGACCAGCACTCGACGAACTGATCGATGAAGAAGAAGATGATGTCGATACGCTCAATAGCGGTCAATATTTTGACGATGTTAGCGATGACAGTGTTCGTTTGTACCTTCGTGAAATTGGTAAAATTCCACTGCTCAATGCAGCAGATGAACTAGCGCTTGCTCAAAAAGTAGTTGCCGGCGACAAAAAAGCCAAAGATAAAATGGCTGAAGCGAATATGCGTTTGGTAGTATCAATCGCTAAGCGTTATAGCGGTCGCGGTCTTGATTTCCTTGATCTTATTCAAGAGGGAAACACAGGACTACTTCGTGCCGTTGAAAAATTCGACCCAGATAAAGGATTTAAATTCAGTACGTACGCTACCTGGTGGATTCGTCAGGCGATTACTCGTGCGATTGCAGACCAAGCTCGTACGATTCGTATTCCTGTTCACATGGTAGAAACAATCAACAAGTTGCTTCGTACGCAGCGTCGCATGACTCAAGAGCTCAACCGTGAGCCAACCATTGAAGAGCTTGCTAAAGAACTTGAAATGGAGCCTGAGAAGGTTGAGTACGTTATCAAGATCAAGCAAGACATTACCAGCCTTGACGCCGGTGTCGGACGTGACGGTGAAGACGAAGACTCAGTTCTTGGTGACTTCATTGAAGACGAAGATGGCGCGACACCAGAAGAATCAGCAACGAATCAATTGCTCAAAGAGCAGGTTCAAGCTATTCTTTCGACACTATCTGAACGTGAACAAAAAATCGTTAAGATGCGTTTCGGTCTCGAAAACGGTAAAAGCCACACACTCGAAGAAGTTGGCCAAGAATTTGCCGTGACGCGTGAGCGTATTCGCCAGATCGAAGCTAAGGCACTCGCTAAACTTCGTAAGCATAAAGATGCTAAGAAGCTACACGAATACCTAGGCTAAGATTAGTCGAATAAAAAAACGCTCGGTAACCCGAGCGTTTTTTATGTGTAGAACTTCTATTTATAGAATCCGATATCTTCGAGTATAGCGTCGAGTTGTTTTTGCAACTGCGCTTCGTCGCCGTCGTTGGTAATGAAGTGATCGGCAATGGCTATAGGCCCACCTTTTTCAATAGTCTCGATTTCATTCCAGTCTCGCTGGTCTACTTCAGCTGAAGTTAGCGGACGGTCAGGGCGGGCAGCAAGGCGATGCTGACGTATACGTCGAGGAGTAACGATGGCGATGAGTGTTAATTCGCCAGGAAACTCATGCTTCATGACTTTATACTCAGTCCAGCTGTAGAGACCGTCTGCAATTATACGATGTTGCCCAGCTGAAATGAGGTCTCTAATTTGCTTATTCGCACGCTTAACAACGAAGTCGTTTCCTTCTTTTTCACGGATAGCTGCGCGAAACGGAGTTTCGACAGCCCAGTCACCGGGCGTTAGGCCGGCTTCTTTCATAGCTTCATAGAAAATGCCTCCAAAGTAAACTTTTGGATATCCTTTTTCAGTTAAATAATCAACGGCGGTACTTTTGCCACTTCCAGTTAGGCCGACAAGGGCGACGATTTTGACGTTTTCAAGATGGTTCATGCTCACTAGTATAGCAAATGTCCTCATCGGCGTGGGAGAAACCATTTTTAACGGGCAAGAAGGGGTCCCAGCTCTGTTATACTAAGAACATGAAACGATTGGTAGTGATTGATGGAAAAAGTGTCTTTTACCGCGGCTACTATGCGATGCCCGGCCTAAGTACACGTGATGGCACGCCAACCGGTGGCGTCTATGGTTTTGCAAGTCTAGCACTTGAAATTATGAAAAAGCTTGAGCCAGATTACGTGGCTGTAGCCTGGGATAAAAAAGGGACGAGTATTCGCAAACGTCTGGAGATTTTACCGACGTATAAAGCTGGTCGAAAAAAGCCACCCGAGGACTTCTTTGCGCAGCTGCCAATGCTCTATGAACTTCTTGAGGCCTGTGGCTGGCCGCTCTATGAACTTGATGATTATGAGGCTGATGATATTATGGGTGGCTTTGCGGAGAAGGCTAGTGCTGAAAATATTGAAACCTGTCTCATTACCAGTGACCTTGATATGCTGCAGCTGGTTGGGCCATTAACGCATGTTTACGCACTCAAAAAAGGCTTTACTGATATTGAACAATTCTCCCCTGAATACTTTGAGCAGAAATATGGTATTCAAGTGAAACAATTTTTGGATCTTAAAGCACTTAAAGGTGATAGCAGCGATAATATTCCTGGCGTACCAGGTATTGGCGAAAAGACAGCTATCCAATTGCTTCAGGACTACGGAACACTCGACGCCATTTATGAGCACTTGGATGATATAAAGCCTACCGTGGCGAAGAAACTCGAAGCCGGTAAGGAATCAGCCTACATGAGTCGGGAAGTGGGCAAGATTTGGTGTGATGCTCCAATCGAGCTCGACCTAAAAGCGATGAATGCGCGCGATCTCGATGTTGCGAAGCTTGCGACGCTCCTCAAGAAACTGGAGTTTACATCACTACTCCGTCGTCTGCCTAAGCACATGCAAGAAACGGCGCAAGGTAGTCTATTTGATATTGCAAAAGAATCCTCGATTACGCCACTTAAAGAGGTTACCTGGCCAAAGACACTGTCACTTGATGCGGATGCCGAAGTTATGATGCATGTCCAAGATGACACGGTATGGCTATCGACCGATAAAAAAACCGTTGCCGTTGCGCCACTCGCAGACATTGATAGCAGCATTTGGCGAGCACTTGAAATGACAAATGTTGTTGCCTATGACGTGAAGAAAATGTATCACACGGCCCACGATCAGGGTGTAGAAGTTCGTTTTGACCAAGTGCATGATATTGCTCAGGCGGCGTTTTTACTCGATCCCCTGATGCGCGAGCGTTCGATTAGTGCCTTGGCTCGCGAGGAACTCGACATGACGAATGCTGGACAGGTGATGGCGGCTTTATGGCAGATACATACTGAACAACTCAATGGTTTTGTTAAGGAACCTAAGATTGCTTTTGTCGCCCGTGAACTCGATTTCCCGCTGACATACATGCTGTACCGCATGGAGAGCCGGGGGATTAAGATCGATAAGAAACTCTTTGCTTCAATGAGCAAAGAGTTGGGTGATGAACACAAAACACTTGAACAAGAAATGTTTACGATGGTTGGATATGAATTTAATATCGGCAGTCCGGCACAATTATCCGAGGTATTGTTTACAAAGTTGCAGTTACCAACCGCGGGTATTAAAAAGGGCAAAACAGGATATAGCACCGGCCAAAAAGAACTTGATAAGCTGCGTGGCCAGCATCCTATTATTGAGTTGATCGAGCGTACCCGGGAACTGGCAAAGCTCAAGAACACCTATGTCGATACGTTACCTGAGATGGCCGATGAGCACGATCGCATCCACACTGACTTTAGACAGGACGTGGCGGCAACTGGTCGACTTTCCAGTAACAATCCTAACTTGCAGAACATTCCGGTACGTACCGATCTTGGTCGTAAAATTCGTGAAGCTTTTATTCCTGAGGGTGATAAAGTATTCGTCAGTGCCGACTACTCACAGTTTGAGTTGCGTCTAGCTGCGGTACTCGCAAATGATACGAAACTCATTAACGACTTTAACGGTGACGCCGATATCCACACCAAAACAGCCGCTCAGGCCTACGGCATTCCGGTAGATCAGGTTACGAAAATGCAGCGTCGAGCTGCCAAGGTGATTAACTTCGGCGTGCTTTATGGCATGAGTCCTCATGGGTTGTCTGCGGCAACCGGTATGAGTTTTACAGAGGCGAAGATATTTATTGATCAGTACTTTGAACTGCGGGCTCCAATCCGGGCGTTTATCGATGCCACGCTTGCGAAGGCTGAGAATGAGGGTTACGTCGAAACGTATTTCGGACGACGACGTCCAACACCAGATGTGAGAAGCACTAACTTTATGGTGCGAGAGGGCGCCAAGCGTGCCGCGGCCAATATGCCAATCCAGGGAACTGAAGCTGATCTAATGAAAATGGCCATGCTTAAAGTTGATGAAAAAATCGGCGACTTAGGTGAACAAATTTTACAGGTACACGATAGCATCTTAGTGGAGTGTCCACCTGAAAATGCTGAAAAGGTAGCGGAGCTTCTTAAGACAACCATGGAGCAAATTTATCCCGCACTTGAGGTCCGTCTAAAAGTTGACGTTGGCATCGGTAAGAACTGGGGAGAATTGTAGTAAAGGGTTTCAGGTGGAGGAAATGGCGAGACGCCATTTCCTCCACCTGTTAGGCGTCAGGGCGTCGGCGACCTATAGGTCAAACTCACCGTCTTTGGCGCCTCCGACGAATGCATCCCACACCGCTAAGGTGACGATCATGGGCGGAGTATCGGGGTTTTCGTTGTCACGTAGAGCAACGATTCCGGGGAGGTTGAGGGCGACCTCGATACAGTTATTGCCTGATGCGGTACTGCGGGAACTCTTTTCCCAGACCGCGGTCGAGAGATCGTATGTTCTCATCTCTTACTGATCCTCCGTACTAGCGGGTTTAGGGGATACCCGTCTATTTCATAGTAGACCCGCGCGAAGAAGAAGGAAATATCACCCCAGTGTATGTATATGAATTATTTTGGGTTGTGCCCGTGGCCCGGGCCTTCGCATGGAGAATCACGGGCGGAGGCTCTTAGAAAGGAGCCTCCCATTTGAACAGATCATGGAGTGTCTGCGTCTGAATGAATTGCCTGCCCAGAAGTGTGTTCTGGTGTGGACCGAGAGGAACGAGCTTTCCGCCCTGCACCTTCATGAGCTTGAAGGGAAGGGCTTTGCTTGTATCCAGCCGCCGACAGCGGATCTGGCCACGCAGAAGATGCCGGCAACCTGGGTAGGTGTGTACTGTTTAAGCAGGGCATTCATATGTTGTAGTATAATAAATACATTGACTTTTAACCATAAAAGTGATACTATAAACGTATGTATAGAGGTAATTCATCTCGGGTTGTTCCGATTTTACTGGTGTTGATTGTTATTGCAATCGCAGTTGCCGCTCTTGTGTCTGCTGGACGGGCTATTTTCGGTGGTGACCAAACAGGCAAAACACAAGTTGATATTGGTCGTGACGCGCTACTTAACACGACACTTGATCATAGCGTTCGCATGACCGTCCGTGGTTCAATCGTAGCTGATGAGAACTTCCGCTCGTACCAGGTTGTCGTTAATCCGACTAACCGCTCACTTACGACCTATTCAGGTTACCTTGATCAACCGCTTGGTGCCAAGCAGTATGGTAATAATGCCAAGGCGTACGAAGAATTTGTGTATGCGCTTGATAAAGCCAATATGATGAAAGGCGACGCATTCTCAGGTGATAAAGACGATACTCGTGGTCTGTGTGCTACGGGAGAAGTGTTTGAGTTTGAAGTGCTCAATGGCGGTAATGTTGTTAAACGACTGTGGACCACGACGTGTAAAGGTTCAGCTGGCTCACTCAAAGCAAGTACTACTCAGTTAGAGACATTGTTTCACAATCAGATCCCTGATAGTCGAACCATTCTTCGTACCATCGATTTATAACCCCTAAACGGGTATACTAGTAACGTGATACACGCTATTATTTTTGACTGCTTCGGCGTACTCGTACACGGAAGCCTTGACCATCTGCGCGCTCTTGCGCCACCGGAACATCTCGCTCAACTTAATGATCTTAGTCGTAGTTCAGACTATGGCTTCGTTACAAAGGCTGAGTATCTTCAGGGTGTTGGAGATCTCCTCGGTCGCTCGGCGGCCGAGATAGGTGACATTATCCATGCTCAGTACGTACGTAATGAAGTGGTTATTGAATTGGCACGCTCGCTTCGTGGTGAACATAAAGTCGGTCTACTTAGTAACGTTGGACGCGGTGTTATTGATGAGCTATTCAGTTCATCAGAGCTAGACGCTGTATTCGACGTTGTTATCTTATCTAGCGAAGTCGGTATGGTAAAACCGAATGCTGATATCTATGAGCTGACTGCTCGTCGACTTGGCCTGACGCCCGAGGAATGTCTTATGATTGATGATTTGCCAGCTAATGTTGCTGGTGCCAAAGCAGCTGGTATGCAGGGGATTATCTGTGGTAGCTCTGTTCAGTGTGTGGCGGACGTGCGCAGCTTATTAACTGAGAAGAATTATGCCCGAACTGCCTGAGGTAGAGACCGTTCGCCGAGGACTTCTTGGTCTTATCGTTGGCCGCACCGTGAGTGCAGTAGCACATGATACTCCGAAGGGTTTTCCCAACGCTTCAGCTGATGTCGAAGCGTTTTTAATTGATGCGACTATCGTCGATGTGCGGCGCCGAGCTAAGGTACTACTCATTGATCTCGCGACTGACTACACGTTAGTAATTCATCTTAAAATGACCGGACAACTGGTGTTTCGTGGTGAGGTTGTTTTCGGGGCAGGCCACCCCAATGCGAGCCTTATCGGTAAATTGCCTGACCGTTCAACGCGCGTGACTATCACGTTTAGTGACGGCTCGCATCTCTATTTCAATGATCAACGTAAGTTTGGCTGGATGAAATTGATGCCGCGGCTGGAAGTGCCGAATATAGATTTTATGAAAAAAGTGGGTCCGGAGCCGCTTGAGGCAGGCTTTACACCGGAGGAGTTCGCAGGATGCTTTAAGCGCCGAGCTAAGACCAGCATTAAAGCTGCGCTGCTTGACCAGACGGTTGTAGCGGGGGTAGGTAATATCTATGCTGATGAGAGCTTGTGGGGCGCAAAAATCCACCCGAAGCGTCTTGTCGGTAGTATTACGTCCGATGAATTCCCAAGGCTTTATACTGAGCTTCGAGCAGTGATGAACAAAGCAATCGAAAAGGGTGGCAGCACCGATAAGAACTACGTTAATGCCGAAGGGAAGCGGGGTAGCTATCTTGACTTTGCCCGTGTGTTTCGTCGTGAAGGACAGGCATGTCCACGGTGTGGTACGACGATCATTAAGTTTAAAGCTGCTGGTCGCGGCACGCACATCTGTCCGCACTGTCAGACTCTCTAGAGCGCTCCATACTGGATACGAGTAATTTGATGACAAGGGTAGGGTATACTACATAGGTAATGATTACTCTTTTGACTGGTGAAAATAGTTTTGAAAATGAGCGAGCCCTCCAGCGTCTTGTTGCAGAGACGACTATTCTAGTTGAGCGTGTCGATGGCGCCAGTCTCACTATTAAACAACTGCCTGATCTTTTAATGGGAGCCACGTTATTTGCCGAGAAGCGATTCGTTGTCTTGCGGAATTTATCTGAGAATAAGTCACTTTGGAGTGATTTTGGCACGTGGCTACCGCGAATAAGTGACGACATTCATGTGGTCCTTGTTGAAGCGAAACCTGATAAGCGCACGAAGACGTACAAAGATTTGCAAAAGGTCGCCTCAATTCAAGAGTCAAAATCCTGGACTGATCGCGACGGGCTAAAGGCTGAACAATGGGTTGTGACCGAAGCTAAGCGGCTTGGTTTTGAACTTGATAAAAAATGTGCGCACTTTTTAGTGGCACGTGTCGGGATTGACCAATGGCAGCTATCGCAAGCGCTTGAAAAGCTGGCTGTCGTTGGAACTGTTTCACTTGAGGTGATTGAAACGTTGATCGAGGCGAATCCGACGGAGAATGTGTTTAATCTGCTCGAGACAGCACTTCGTGGTGACACACCTCGGATTCGGGAAATGGTGCAGACACTTGAAGTAAACGAAGACCCTTATCGACTATTCGGTCTCTTGAGTAGCCAAGGGTTTCAGCTGGCGGCTTTGAGTGTTACTGATAAGGCATCGAGTGAAGTCGCCAAAGAGCTCGGTGCCCATCCTTTCGTGCTTTCCAAGTTGGCACCACACGCTCGAAAGCTCGGCTCTTCTGGTGCGCGGAAGCTTATCATGGCTTTGGCTGAGGCAGATAGTGGCATGAAGACCTCAAGTGGAGAGCCGTGGCTTCTCATCGAGCGGGCATTGATCAAAATTACGCGCATATAAAAAACACCGAACCAGTCGGTGTTTTTTATATAAGAAATTGGGAAACTATTTAGCAGCTTTTTTAGCAGCAGGCTTTTTAACTGCAGGTGCTTTTTTAGCGGCAGCAGCTTTTGGAGCAGCCTTAGCGGCAGCTGGCTTCTTGGCAGCTACGGGTTTTTTCGCAGCAGCTGGAGTTGCTTTTGGAGCAGCTTTTTTGGTAGCAACGAGTTTAACGCCAGCTTCTTTTGCAACCTTAGACAGTTGAGATTTGCGACGTGCAACAGTATTCTTTTTCATCAGTTTCTTCTTTACAGCTGTATCAAGTTCGCTGTGAGCAGCACTAAGGCCTTCGCTGGTTGGCTTGCTAAGAAAAGTCTTAACGGCGCTTTTGATGTCGCGCTTGATACCGACATTGCGTTCTTGGCGCTTAGCCGTCTGTTTCATTCGTTTAATGGCTGATTTGATAATTGGCATACTGTTCCTTCATTTCTTAAATACTTAAAAGTTTGTGAATACAATCAAATTGGATTATAGAGTAAAACAGCTCGATTGTAAAGTGATTCCGCATCTGATCTACCTCTGTTTATAAAAAGAGACCCATACTGCGCGTCCGCGGAATCGACATTACCGACTCCGGGACGCCCAGCAGGGTCGAACCGTCAGCCCTCGTGTCGCGCCAGCCAGCGGTTGTTTCTTGCTAACCCGCGCCAGACGTGGAGGAGCTGCTCCAACGTCATGCGCGGGTTAGCCCCCCTTCAGCCTGAAGCCGATGCCCTCGGTCTCCTCCAGTACAACTGTAGGAGGGAGCTTCTCGCGCATCACCTTGATCGGAGGTGTCTGCGCCTGGTTCACGAACGTGAAACCGACGATGGCAGGACTCGCCACCGTGCCTAGGTTATACGTATTATAAATTCTATATAAAAAAATGGCAACATAATGTAAGAATTATGGAGACCATAAAAATTGACTACTCGAAACCATTTATGGTATAGTGAACACAAAATCTCAGGTAGAAAATAAAAATAGGACAAACTTTGCATGAACGACTCAGGCGCCAAGCAACAAATCGTCGATAAGATCAAAAGCAATAGTAATATTCTCGTTACTGTTAGTACTAATCCATCTGTTGACGAACTCAGTGCCGCACTTGGACTGACGCTACTACTCAATAAGATGAATAAACACGCGACGGCAGTGTTTAGTGGTGCTATCCCACCGGCTATAACGTTTTTGGATCCGCAAAAGACTTTTGAAAATACCGTCGATAGTCTTCGTGATTTTATTATTGCTCTGGATAAAGAAAAAGCTGACCACCTCCGCTACAAGGTAGACGGGGATGTTGTGAAGATTTTCATCACACCATATCGTACGACCATCACTAATGACGATCTTGATTTCAGTCAAGGTGACTACAATGTCGAGCTAGTACTCGCACTCGGTGTTAAGAATCGTGATTACCTTGACGGCGCACTCGCAGCTCACGGTCGTATTTTGCACGACGCAGTCGTTGTTACGATGAGTGCCGGACAAGAGAAGAGTGAACTCGGCAGTGTGGATTGGCGTGAAGAGAACGCTAGTAGCCTGAGCGAGATGCTCGTTAGCCTGGCTGATGCGCTTAAGAGTGATAAGGCTTTGCTCGACGAACAGATTGCAACCGCCTTTTTGACCGGTATTGTTGCCGCTACGGATCGTTTTAGTAACGATCACACTTCATCACGTGTCATGACGATGGCAGCGCAACTAATGTCAGCTGGTGCTAATCAGCAGCTCATCGCCTCAAAACTTGAAGAAGCGCACGAAATTGGCCCCGATGCACCTGTCGCGCCTTCTGAAAATCAGAACTCTGATGGAACGGTTGACCTATCTGAAGGTGAATCTACTAAGGTGAACAAGAAGCAACAGGCAAAGCAGAACAAAACACCAGCTGAACCTGTGGCACCAAAAGCAGACGACGGATCGTTGACGATCTCGCACGAAAAACAGGGCAGTATCGAAGAAGTCGCAGAAGAAACGACCCGAGAAGCTCAAGAAGAAGCCGCTAAGCGAGCTCAGGATGAGTTAGATAAGCGAGCTCAAGAAGTAACAGCCGAACAGCAGCAGGATGCAGCAACAGAGGCTGAACAAAATCTTGCAAGGCAGCTGGCAGTAGCTCCGGGAGCGGCAAACACACCTTCTGTAGCTGATCTACAAAAAGATCTTGCAGCGGCTAATGCTGAAGCTGACCAAGCTGCTGAGAAGGCGGCCGAAGCAGCGCCACGAAGTGGGGCGGTTAGCGGTTCCCAATGGACGAATAGTGGTGAACCAAGCATGGGCGGAACACTCAATGCTACAACTGAACAAGCAGCCGACGATAAACGCCGCGCTGAAGAAGATGATCGAAATCATACAATTTTGAGCCACAATAGCAATAATAACTATGTTGGTGATAGTACGCCGACGTTCCAGTCTCCTTTAAACGCCGCCTCACAGCCTGAAGAGGATCAACCAATGGTCGATCCATTCAAGGAAACGGTTTTGCCACCAGTTGCATATGAATCAGCGCCTGTCTATATCGAACCGCCAACACAGCCAACAACCACGCTTGCCGACATCGATAAGCAAAATCGTGCTCCACATGAAGATGCGCGTGCTGCGGTTGATGCAGCATTTGGTGCTATACCATTTACGCCATCAAACAGTCCAGTCCCAAATAGTGGTGCACAGCCTCTTGGAAACGAAGTACCTCAGTCGATACCAGCACCAGTGGCTAGTTTGCCACCGATGCCACCACTCCCTGATTTCTCGACATTGCCACCGCTCCCTCCAGCTTCAAATACGGCTCCAGCTCCTGTGTCAGGCGGATTACCACCTGAAAAATTGGAAGATATTTTTGCAGCCGCTACTCCAAGTGCCCAGCCAGCACCTGCGCCACAATCAAACGACCCAGCACAGTTCAAGATTCCTGGTCAGAATTAGCTCTTGACGATAAAGTAATTTAAACCAAGGTTTGCGCCTTGGTTTTTAATTGCCGTTTCGTAGTCAGCGCGTTGTGAGGCGTGTGCTTGCATGATTGTTCGAATATCGCCTGCAAGAGTACGAGCATCAACTGTTTCATTGATTTCTTGAGATGTACGACCCGGCTCCATGTAGATCCAGTCGATATTGGTAGTTGGAACAATCTCGCGTGGCATGCAGGCGAGACGGATTCGGCTAAAGCGCGAATCATTCTTCTTGAAGGTGTAAAACGCATGGCAGGCGGCTCGCGTCGCGACGATATGATCAATGTGACCAGTATAGCCATTAAGGTCGAGACCCATGAATTCGATCTCTATATCTTGAGGCAAGGAGGCAAGCGTATGGGTGACCAGTGTCGCAATACGCCCCGTTGCTTCGATCATAGCTAAATTATTTAATTGACCATCTTTATATCCAAGAAAATGCATACTTTTAGCGCCGAGTAGGTTGCCCGCGGCATGCCATTCTTCGAGGCGCACGCCACCTAGGTCGAGGTGATTATCAGGATTTGCGCCATTTTCACCTGCGGTGAGGGTAATAAGGTGTACGTCTGTGCCGTTTCGTATTTCTTGTAGGAGCGTGCCACAGGGTCCAAAGGCCTCGTCGTCGGGATGGGCAAAAATGCCAAAGATGATTTTCTTCATAAGTCTAGTATAGGTGATGAGCCCCAGAAATAAAAAAGAAGACCGCAATCATTAGTTGATAGAGTCGGTTGATTCGGTGTCGTATAAGTGATAAGTCTGGAAGGGGACCCGGTAGAGCTTACTAAGCTTGTTCAACCTTCGATTGCTTTTGCCGAATAAAACCCGGAGATCTGTAGCTGTTATTCCCATTGTTGCGCGGGATATCATTGGATTCTATTTCATGCTGTCATCAAAGAGTGGCAGCTTGAATACAGCAAGTCGCGCTAATTCGGCTTTGACCTGTTGGTCGGCTCTATGTTGCCAGTCTGTCGGGCGTCCATAGTCCCATAAATCACTAGGAGCAGTATCATATTGGCGCATTAGCGTGTCGAGGTCGTCAACTTTATGCTGTGCAACGTCAATAATTGATACTTTGCCCGCTGCGTTAGTGTAACGGGTCCATACGTGCCCATCCCACTTATCATCGTGGTCATTACTCAACATATTACGGTCGACACTTACCTGGCCGTCTAGGTATCCTAACGCTACGAACCGTTCGAGAATAGCACTCGTGAATAGCGCCTGGTGACGACATACGCCAGTTTTTTCTGCAATATAGACATTTAGAGAAATCTTTGCGCCATCTTTGCTGCCAGTCCTGTCAAATATGGCGTCGATCTTCTTAAAACCGTCGTCGTATGGCATAGTCTCGAGTACTTCTTTGTAGGCTGCCATTTGCAGCTGTCGCTCGCTTAACTTTCCCCCTGACTTCTCGCTTAGTGAAGCGAGAATGTTGTTAACTGCAGCATCGATATAGGTGGGATCTGTTTCGTAATCAACAGTAATCGCTTCACCGCCGAAGCTACCCTGGTATACACCATTCAATATCGGAGAGTCACGCTTGATCTCGTGGCGCGGAATGCGCCCCATATTCCACTCAACTTCCTGTCGATTACGAACAACATCCACCGCGCCCTCTGTATATCCCCAATCTGCTTTTTCATTTTCCTCTGCATGTTCTTCAGTTCCTTTAACCTCAGGGTCGTCATAGTATATCTTCGTGCCATTTTGTGACAGATCTTTTGCACGCAGCTCGCCATCAATAACCGAGAATGATACTTGGTTTCGTGACGCAACATCACCTAGCGCAAACCCCCAGAGGCTTTCACCTGAAGCGTCGGAGTGTATCTCACTGCGCTCAAGCGTAATGGGGCTTCCCTCAGAAGGTATGGGGATAAACTCTCTCTTATCGTACTCAGATGTTGATGGCGGATCGATACCTGCGACATCACCGTCTTGCGTCTGCGTAAGTCCTCGTAAGCCGAACGTCGTTTCTCTGGTTTCGTGATTAGTTACCCTAACAACTGCTAAATATCTCCAGTTAATACCATCTTTCCTTACTTGACTTGCAGAATCAGGCACTGCCATTTCTGCAACCACTGATACGCGCCGGTTGGCGGTGCTTGGCATGCCAATATAACTGCCATCGTACATGCTAATGTCACCAATAGTGATCGATTCATCTCTCGGCATATCGGCATAGGCGTCTACTCGCTCCCGGTAAGGTAGTTGGCGTTCATCTTGAGGTGTTAAGGATAGTAGTTCTGCTGGCATAATGGTTATGTTAATACAATAGCATTAATATGCTAAAATAGCAACAATGTTTCTAGATAACTCGACTACTCTCATGAAGCCATGTGTATAATATATTGTCAATCTACTGATATACTATGAACTTATGGATGACGGAATTCTTTTAATCGACAAGCCAAGCGACATGACCAGCTTTGGTGTGGTGGCGCGTATTCGCCGGGTCCTGACCCAGCGAGCGAACAAGAAGGTGAAGGTGGGGCACACGGGTACACTTGATCCGTTTGCTACAGGACTCATGATTCTCGTTATTGGCAAGGAATGTAAGAATGCCGGACACTATACTAAGCTCGATAAAGTATATGAAGCGACGTTCCGACTTGGCCAGATGAGTACGACAGGTGACCCTGAAGGCGAGGTGACTGACATTAGCGATAAACAGCCAAGTCTTGAAGAAGTAAAACGAACCCTGGTACAATTTACCGGCGAGATTAGTCAGCGCCCACCTATCTTTAGTGCGATTAAGATTAACGGTCAACGTGCGTATAAGTTAGCGCGAAATGGTGAGGAAGTAGAGATTCCCTTACGCATAGTAACGGTTTATAGTTTGGAATTGATCGACTATACCTACCCAAATCTTACAGTACGGGCTCACGTAAGTAGCGGTACCTATATTCGAAGCCTTGCAGTTGATATTGGTAGTACTCTCGAGACGGGTGCCTACTGTACGAGTCTTCGAAGAGTATCGATTAGTGAGTGGAATGTGAGTGATGCTAAGCACCTGAGTGACTTCGGTATTACAAGTTAGTTAATGCAAATATGCAAACAGGCCCTTCTACCTGTTGAAAACTTCACTCGACTCTGTTACAATATCTCGTGATGATTACAGCAGATAACAAAGCCAAGGCACTTGCCCTGACACAGACCCACAAAAATGATGTTGGAAGCCCTCAGGCTCAGGCGTCAGTTTTAACGGTTCGTATCAAGGAGATCACTGAGCACTTGAAGACTAACAAGCACGACCACATGGCTCGTCGCGGGTTGATTCAAATGGTCGGTCGTCGTAAGCGTTTGCTTAAATACCTCGAGTCGAAAGACTTCGAAGCATACAAGGCAACCGTCGCCGCCCTCGGACTCCGCAAATAATTGCGGAGTTTTCATTTGCATGACTACTGCTACTCTATGGGAATCTGGTCGCGAGTCGCATCTTCTGGATGAGATTATTGCTGGCCGTAAGACGATCGAAGGTCGTCTTAATAGAGGTAAATTTGCGTTATATAAACCCGGTGACCAGATCTGGTTACGGCGTGATCACCGTGACGAAAACGGCGAGTTGCAAAACGGCGAACCACGCCAGGTGCTTGTTGAGATAGTAGCAATCCGAAAATATAGTTCATTCCTCGAGATGGTAAAGACAGAGGGATACGAGCGGGTTATACCGCAAGCGATGAGCGCTGAAGCAGCCGCTGGGGAGTATGATACATACTACCCAGCAGAAGATCAGGCGACGTACGGCATTCTAGCAATCGAAATTCGGAAACTATAAGTAGCTATAGACGAGAGTCGGTTCAGAGCCGTCGATACTTGCCTGAATGTCTATTGTCTGCAGGAACTTTGGTAGAACCGTGTGTTCTCGCGGGACGATAAACTCGACATGTTCGATTTCGAGTTCTCCGTGTGATGTAGCGGACAGATCAATTACTTCGTAATCTTCAGGATTTTCGATATGGAAGAAGAAATCCATCTCTTCCTTTGTGCCATCTTCACTAAATTGTTGGATAAAGAGCAGTTTACCGATCTTTGGTGCAATGCCAGTCTCTTCGATCATTTCGCGGTACAGACCGTCCCTGAGTGGTTCACCAATATCGAGTCCACCACCCGGTGTACACCAATAATCGCGTACTTTGCCGTTTCTGCCATTCTTTAGTCGCTGGCAAAGTAGTTTGCCGTCTTTAAAGATGATACCTCGTGTCGAGACGCGTCGTGTTTTTTCCATTTTTGGACTCCGTATAGGTTAGTAGTTGAGTACAGCGGTTCAATAATTGAACATGAAGTACGAGCGGATCCATGACGGATCATAGTAGGGGTAGTATAGCATAGACATCAGTCGTGGTATGCTGATGACATTACAAACGGAGTAACGTCATGAATATGCCAAAAGAAATTATCTTCGCCACGACCAACAGCGCTAAAGTTGGTACGCTACGACGTCACGCCGAGCAGGCGGGACTCGATGTCATCATCACGCAAATGTCACTCGATTTGCCGGAGATTCAGGCTAATACGGCAACTGAAGTGGCAAAGTCGAAGGCCCTGCAAGCCCATATTCAATTAAAACGAGCTGTTCTTGTTGATGATAGTGCATTTCATATTGATGCACTCGGTGGATTTCCTGGACCGTATATTAAGTACATGCTTGAGACTGTCGGCATCGACGGAATTATGTCATTTATGGAAGGCAAGTCTAACCGTGATGGGTATTTTTTAAGCTCGCTGGTGTTTATTGATAGCCAGGGTGAGATGCGGGTATTTGAGGATGCCCCATATTACGGCACGATTACTGATAAGATCGACGATTTTCATTCAGATATTGCTTGGAGCGCATTGTCTAAGATATTTATTCCAAAAGGCAGCGACAAAGTGCTTGCTCGTATGACATCCGAAGATCATGCGCATGTTGATGAAAACCACGCGAACTCGTATGTCCATTTTGTACACTGGTTAAAGTCCGACGCCAGTTAGTCGTTCAATTACCGTCTGCAAGCTAGTGAGAGTGAGGCCTATGAGGTATAATGTAATCATCACTCGTCACGAGCGTTGTAAGTGGTGGATACAGGAATTCTCTTCGTAAAAGAGAAACTCTGCACCCGTTACTTATCGTTTTTATATCAAGACGAGTGAACAAAAAGGAGACACAACATGTCAACAATTAACCCAATGGGTAAAGAGATCATCTCTGTTACTACTGAGCTTTGTGGTAAGCCGCTAAAACTCGAAGTTAACCGCGTCGGTTTTCGTACGAGTGCCAGTGTTCTTGTAACCTACGGTGAAACAGTCGTACTCGGTACAGCTATGGTTGGTAAAAAGCCGATGAGCGGTATGGATTACTTTCCACTCTCAATCGACTATGAAGAGAAATTTTATGCAGCAGGTAAGATCAGTGGCTCACGTTTCATTAAACGTGAAGGTCGCCCAAGTGACGAGGCAATCCTTATCGGCCGTTTGATCGATCGTCCGATTCGTCCATTGTTTCCAAAAGGCTATCGCCAAGAGGTTCAGACCGTTGCGAGCGTGCTTTCAATGGATCCAAGCTTCCGTCCAGATGCAATTGCAATGATCGCAGTATCAACCGCCCTTATGCTGGCTGGTGCGCCATTTGATGGTCCGGTAGCAGGTCTTCGTGTCGCGAAGGTTGACGGTGAGTTTAAGGCTTTCGCAACAAGCGAAGAGCGTGCTGAGAGTGACCTTGATCTAGTTGTCGCTGGTATCAAAAGCGGTATTACGATGGTTGAAGCTGGCGCCAACGAAGTGGATGAAGGCGTTATTGCTGACGCGCTTGCTTGGGCGCACGAAGCATTGCAGCCGGCAATTGCACTTCAGACTGAGCTTGTCGAGAAAGTTGGCGTGACGCCACTTGCCTACGAACTTGTCTTGCCAAACGAAGAGATCCAAAAGATTGTTGATGAGTGGATGGAAGATAAAATCGGTGAAGATCTTCGCCGACCATACCCAGAACGCAACGAGCTTGTTTCAAGTCTTCGCGATCAACTTCACGACGCAATGGTTGAGAAATTTGGCGCTGAGGATTATGCAATTCTTCGGAGTGAATACGACGAAGCCTTCACGATGGCTCTTCATAAAGATGTTCGTCGCGGTATTGTTGAAAGCGGAACACGTCCCGATGGTCGTAAGCTTGATGAAATTCGTCAGTTAAGTAGTGAAGTGGGTATTTTGCCTCGAGCTCATGGTTCATCACTCTTTACTCGTGGCTTGACCCAAGGAATGAATATTGTAACGCTTGCACCACTGAGCTATGCGCAGATGGTTGATACGATGGAAATCGATGGCGGCGAACGTCGCTATATGCATCACTACAATGCTCCAGGCTACACTGTAGGCGAAGTGAAACGTCTTGGCTCACCAGGCCGTCGTGAAATTGGTCACGGCTACCTTGCTGAACGTGCGGTCATGCCAGTACTTCCAAGTGAAGAAGAATTTCCATATGCTATCCGTAGCGTTACAGAGATCATGAGCCAGAATGGCTCAACCTCAATGGCTGCAACTTGTAGTAGCGTACTTGCGTTGATGGACGCAGGCGTGCCACTCAAGGCTCCTGTCTCTGGTATTGCTATGGGTCTCATGATGGACGGCGACACCGCGTATGTCATGAGCGATATTGCCGATGCCGAGGATTTTGCGGGCGACATGGACTTTAAGGTGACTGGTACTGAAAAAGGCATCACGGCAATCCAGATGGACATGAAAGTGCATGGTTTGCCCGTAGACGTACTTCGAGAAGCACTGACTAAGTCTAAGCCAGGCCGAGCACACATCTTGGCTCACATGTTGACTGTCATCGCTGCACCTCGGGTCTCACTAAGCCCACACGCTCCACGTATTGAAAAGATCAAGATTAATCCTGATAAGATTGGTGCGGTGATTGGTAAGGGTGGGGAAGTGATCAACAAGATTACCGCTGAGACCGGTGCTCAGATTGATATTAAAGAGGATGGTTTGATTACTATCGCGGCTGCTGATACTGATAAGATCGAACGTGCAATGAACTGGATCAAGAGTCTTACTGAAGAACCTGAAGTTGGTCGTGTCTATGAAGGTAAAGTTGTCAGTATTAAAGACTTCGGTGCGTTTATTAACATCATGCCTGGTATCGATGGTATGGTTCACATCTCACAACTATCAAACGAACGTGTTGAAAAGGTAGAAGATGTATTGCATGAAGGTCAGATTGTTAAAGTCAAGCTAACTGGTATCGATGAACGTGGTCGTTTGAGCCTTAGTCTTAAAGAAATCGAATAACCTTAGAGGTTATCGTAAGGTAATAGAAGCGAGGCTGTCGGAATCCCGGTAGCCTCGTTTTTTGTCGTCCGTGGCAAGCATATATACTGCCTTTGGTTGATATTTCAATTAAACTATGCTACTATAGAGTTACTTCGCTCTAGGGCCACCTCTTTTTCTTGAACAAATCATCATAGATTCTCGTAAGTTATAATCTATATACATTTGGTCAAGAAATATCTTGCGCTGATCTAATATTATTTATAATTCAAAACTCTTTTTGAATTACTTCTTGTTTAAAACGAGGAGAGAAAGAACCATATGAAAACAATACAAAAAAATGACGCGATGCGTACAGTTCGACGTAAGTCTGATAGAGCCGAACGAGTTCTTCGCTCTCATCGAACAATTAAATCAACCGTGCCGGCCGCTTCTAAAAAGTTGCTTCGCATTGTCCCATTAGGTGGCCAACATGGTGTCGGAGCCCGGAATATGATCGTTCTAGAATACGGTGATGATGCCCTGATACTTGATTGCGGATTTGAACTCGGCATTAATTTGCCCGGTATTAACTACGCAATCTCGGCAACCGATTATCTCGAGACGATTGCTCATAAACTTCGCGGCTACATCATTAGCCATGGACACTTGGATCATATCGGAGGCTTAACACATATAGTGCCAAAGTTCCCGACACCGATCTTTGGTAGTCGGTTCACAATCGGTATGGTGCAGACGCAGTTTGAGAAAATGGTCGAATATAGCGATCAATTTGTTCCTGACGTTCGCGTGCTCGACATGGATACGCATGAACGTGTGAAGCTTGGTGAGGTCAGTGTCGAGCTGCTTCGTATGACTCACGCAATACCCGAGGCATCGGCCATCATTATTGATACGCCTGCCGGTCGGGTTATTAACACTGGTGACTTTCGACTCGATCCTGAGCCGCTCGACTCAAAGCCGAGTGACATCAAGCGACTTAAGCAGCTTGGCGACGAAGGAGTACTTCTACTTATGAGTGAGAGTACGAATACGACGCGGCCTGGTCGTACGCCGACCGAACATACACTTCAAGATAGTTTCTATGAACTTATTGAACGCACGACGGGTCGCTTATTTGTCGGTGTCTTTTCGACTAATATGAATCGTGTTCAAATGACAATTAACGCAGCCGCTCGAAACGGGCGCAAGGTAGCGCTTGATGGTCGGAGCATGATAGCGGCCGCGGAATTAGCGGTGCGACTGGGTAGTCTCAAGATTCCGAAAGGGACACTCGTCACAATGCGTGAAGCTGCCTCAATACGCGATGATCAACTTGTCGTTATCTGTACCGGTGGTCAAGGTGAGCCCGGAGCAGCTTTGAGCCGCATGGCGATCGGAGAACATCAATACCTAACTCTCAAAAAAGGTGACAGTGTAATCGTGAGTAGTACGCCGATTCCCGGGAACGAGCAGGCATATCAACAAATTGGTGATGATCTAACAAGCCTAGGCGTAACCCTATATCGCCATCCGACCCATCAGTTGGATGGCTGTGGTCCGTTGCATGTCTCGGGTCACGCTGCGCGTGACGAATATGCTGAAATGATTCAGTTAACACGTCCAACGTACCTTATGCCGATTTATGGTGGTGTGCTTAATCGCACCTACCATAAACAGATAGGGTTAGAGCAAGGCATGAATGAGAGCAATATTATCATGGTAGACAATGGTAACGTGTTTGAGCTAGATCAGACCACGACACCATTAAAACGGGGCAATGTGACGACTGGTGCACTTCTGGTTGATCAGACCGGATCTGTCGTGCCTGAAATTGTCACGAAGGATAGACTACTTCTGAAAGAAGACGGCTTTGTTATCGTGGCTATTACGCTCGATCAGGCTACTGGTCGCTTGTTAACGACACCGGATATTATCATGCGCGGCCATTTGGCAGTTCGGGATAATCCGAAGCTAATAAATGGTCTGCGTCGGGAGTTACAAAAAGCGTCACCCCGTGGTCGACTCTCGCGCGCTGTAGTCGATACACTTAAGCGTGTGCTAAAAGACCAGACGATAGACTACTTATTTGTGCGTACAGGACAAACGCCAATCGTTATTCCGATAATCAACGTGGTAGGCGGTGGCAAGACAACAATTCTTTCTAAACCAATTGCTGATATCTGCTAGCATTTTTGCAGCACGTAAGAGGCGATGGGCTATAATAGATAGCACAACAACTATGGAAGATACAAAACAAGCCCAAATCGATCACGTACGTGCAGATATTATTGAAAAGAACATCTGTCCGGAGCTGGCGGCGCAGGCCACCAACTTAGTAATAGGCGACGGCAATCTTAATGCCGAGATTGTTTTTATCGGTGAGGCTCCAGGTAAAAATGAGGACGAGCAGGGGTTGCCGTTTGTTGGCGCAGCCGGTAAGTTTTTAAATGAAATGCTGGCGGCAGCCGGGCTCGAGCGGAGTGACGTATACATCACGAATATCGTTAAATATCGTCCACCGAACAACCGCGATCCACTGCCTGAGGAGAAAAAGGCGTTTTGGCCGTATCTGCTCAAGCAGTTGCAAATCATTCAGCCTAAAGTTGTCATTACATTGGGCCGTCACAGCATGGAATATTTTTTACCTGATATGAAAATTGGACAGATCCATGGTCAGGCCAAACGCATTCAGTTCGGTGATCATAAAATTGTTGTTGTGCCGCTATACCATCCGGCTGCTGCACTTTATAACGGAGGTCTGCGTCAGACGTTGATCGATGACTTTATGGATGTGCCGAAAATTATTGAAAAGCTTTCGTAAAGACATGAAAAAACCGCTTCAATAAGCGGTGTATCGACACCCGAACGCTCATGCTGTGAAGCTGCGAGCGTTCGGGTGTTCGGGTGTGTGCCTTCGTCTTCAGCCCTGGCTTGCCGCCAGAAGCTCGTTAATCACTGGAGTTGGACGTTCGGGTGTGGGGCAGTGGAGGTCCGGCCCCCATTCGGGGATCGGGTCGTCGACGAACCGAGCGTGAGTGAATGCCTTCGACAGGTCGTTGGACGAGGCTGCCGTCTTGACGGTCGAGTCGGAAGTGCCCGGTGCGTGTAGATAGTACACCGTGTCGGCTCGTCCGACAAACTCATCTGGTCGTGGCGATGAGAAGTTTGCGATAAATCGCAACTCATCGAACGCCGTCCGACCGGTCACCTGGCGCATGGCCCCGTAGGCCTGTTGCCGGGCGACTTCATCAACACCTTTCTCTGGTGACGGTGCGTTGCCCAGGTCTTTGGCGAGGTTCGCTCGCAAAATTTCCGTTGAGATCAGACCACCGTGCAGCAAGACCGGGGTGTCGAGCACCTTGAGAGCGCTGCCACCGAGCTTTACGTTGCCGACCGTACTGGGCGTGGCGTTGAACACGACGCTTCGCACGTGCAGGTCCGGATTGCGACGAAGCAGCTCCATGACCTCCATGCCGCCCAGTGATTCGCCATAAAGCACGATTTCGCTGGGACGGTTGGTCTTGATAGCCTGTTCGGCCGCGGCCAGCACCTTGTCGCTGTCGTAGCCCTTCGTACCGGGCTCGAACGCGACGACGGTGCCATGGGTGGCAAGCTTGGCTCCAAGGATGGTTGCCAGGCTTTGCCCGTTTCCGTTGTAGCCATGGAAGAGCAGGATCAGCTGATTGGGCGCATTTTTTGCCGCCGTTACAGTGATCGTACGAGGCGAGGTGTCGCCCCGACCGGCGTAGCCCGTGCCCGCGTCAACGCACAACACGCTCAGGATGATCAGCGGCAGGCTGACCAGCTTGAGTAGGCGTTTGTAGCGTCGTATCGCGTAGACAGCGAGAAGTAGCGCCAGTAGACCGATGACAACCATGCCGATCCCTAGAATCCGGGAAAGCAGGTCCACTATGATCACTCCAATGAGAGACGGAAGGTGCGCTCGTATGAGCATTGGTATTATACAATAATTACTTACATTGTTCAACTTGTCGTCTAAGCTATACGACCCATTCACGGTCTCTTGATGGTATATATACCTCTGTCAACTTGCAAAAATGAAGACAATTTGATATACTCTAATCACTGAATAAAAACAAATCTGTAGGCCGCACTATACGCTACGATTTGCCACTTATGAAATTTCGCAACTAACAACCAGATACACTTCAAAGAAAGGTACATAAAAAATTATGGGATCACGAAGACTAAGTAATGTCCAAGGGGACGATCAAAATAAACGGCCACAAGGCCCACCACGACCAAAATCAACTAATACGGTACTAAACAATACCACCACTCGTAAGGGTGAGGTGTTCCGTGCTCAACGTCGTACGAGCGAAAACGTTAATATGCGTGCTTCACAGCACATGATTAACGTACCAGTTAACAAATCTATTTATAACGGCTACGGCGGTCGTCAGTTCAGCCTTGCTGAACAGCCAAAGCGTTCACGTACGCCACGTCCAACACTTAAGATCATGCCTGTAGGCGGTCTTGGTGAAATGGGTATTGGCAAGAACATGATGGCAATCGAATATGATAATGACATCATCGTTATTGACTGTGGCTTCCTATTCCCAGGTTCTGACTATCCAGGTATTAATTACATTACCCCTGATATCTCGTATCTTGAGGAAAACAAGCACAAGATACGTGGACACGTTTTCACACACGGCCACCTCGACCACATCGGTGCATATCGCCACGTGGCACATAAAATTCCAGCACCTGTCTATGCCAGCAAGTTTACCCTTGGCATGATTCAGCGCACCATGGAAGAGGCAACGAGTGGTTTCGAGCCACAATACAATGAACTTAATCCTGAACTTCACGAACGAGTGCAGCTTGGCGACAGTTTCTCGATCGAACTCGTTCGCGTAAATCACTCAATTCCTGATGCAACAGCAGTTGTTGTCCGAACACCACTCGGCGTGTTGATTGACACTGGTGACTGGCGTTTTGAAGAAAATCCTGTCGACGGTAAGAAGTTTGACCTCGAGCGTCTAACTGAGATTGCTACCAAAGAAGGCATCCTGATGCTCATGAACGAATCTACTAACTGTGAATCAGAAGGTACGCATGAACATGGTGAATTCGATGTTCAGCACTCAATGGGCCAGGTGATGGAAAAATATCCGAACTCTCGTCTTATTCTGAGCTGTTTCAGTAGCCAGATTCACCGTATGCAGGTGATTCTCGAAGAAGCTAAGATGCACGATCGTAAGGTCGCTTTTGCTGGATACAGTATGATTCAGAACCTTGAGGTTGCGCTTCGTGCTGGTGTTATTAAGATTCCAAAAGACGTTGTCGTGAAGATGGAAGACGTCGTGAAATTGCCCGACGGCAAAGTGACGATTGTTTGTACCGGTTCCCAGGGTGAATTCAACGCTGTTCTTAACCGTATGGCTAGTGGTTCGCACAAGTTTATCAAGATCAAAAATTCTGATGTGATTGTCTTCTCATCAAACCCAATTCCAGGTAACGAGAAATACGTTGTTCGCACGGTTGATGGTTTGATGCGAGAGGGTAGTGATGTTATCCAGAACGGTAAGACTCATCTCACCGGCATTGGTCCACTTCACATGAGTGGTCACGGATATTATGACGACCACGTTAAACTGATTAACGCGCTTAATCCAAAGTACTACCTGCCAATTCACGGTGAGTTTCACATGCTTCACCACAACGCTGAACTTGCTGAAAAAGAGTGTGGTATTCCACGCGCTAACATTTTTGTCTGTGACAGCGGTGATATTGTTGAAATCGATGCTGATGGCGCTAAAAAGGCTGGCCGATTCCCAGTTGGCGGTATTATGTATGACGATAGTGGCGCAGTTGTATCGGAAGTTGTACTTAAGGACCGTATCCACATGAGCAATGAAGGTATGTTCGTCGTCGTTCTGACGGTTGCTCGTGGTAGCGGTCGTCTGATGACAAGTCCAGACATCATCTCTCGTGGATTCATCTACCTTCGTGATAGTGAAGAGCTTATGGGTACGATTCGTCAGTATTTGAAGCAAAAGGTCGCCCGTAGCTTCGGTGGTAAACGAGTTGATCTTGATGTTATCAAGAAGGAGCTTAAAGATGAGATTACTCACATTCTCTACGACCAGACTCGTCGTACGCCAATCGTTATTCCTGTGATCAATGAAATTGGTGGCGGTGGTAATGGTGGTGGCAACGGTGCACAAAATCGCCAACAAGGTGGTCGTGAACCACGACACGACGGTCAAGATGTAGATGCTGATCAGCAGCCTGTCGTGCCGCCTCGTACGTACGTACTTCCACCAGCCCAGGTACCAGATACCGAAGTGGTTGATCCAGTGGTTCGTACTGATACGCGCGCATACTAGGTTTACTAGAAATAAAAAACGTCCGCTTTTAATCAAGTGGACGTTTTTTATTATATAATCTTTTGTTGGAACCATTTTACTACTTGTTGGGGTGGGCCATGGCGTTTTTGAGGTTTGAGTTGAGAGTGATCGATCACATCGCTCGCGACTTTCGCAGTCTGTTCGGCGATGATGCTCACTACAACTGCTCGGATACAACTGTTCGATTTCGTGTCAGTTCAGGCGCGAAGAATATGATGCGTGTCATACAAACGGATCGAGCATTGCGAATTGAGTTCTGTTCGGAGCTTGAGGCACGTATTAACAAGGGTCGCGCTGGTAATCAGCGACTCATGGTTTCCGACGGGTCTCCGCTTCTTCGGGAGCTCTCAAGACGTCAAATCGGAAGTGGGGTTGAATTGATCGGGGTGCATCCGGCACTCGAACCGAGGCCAGGTGACGGAGAGGCGATGCGCCGCTACAAATCGATGCATCGGATATTTCGGATTGATCCCGCAAAGGGGCTGGTCTTTATTCCTTTTACGGTCTAGGCCTACTGAGATTGGGCGTGATGGTTCCAGGCGAGGCCACGGCATGCGCTAAAAGCGCGCCGTGGCCTCGTGGCGTAACAAGCGTAAGCGCATTTGCAAAATATTGTAATTTTTGCTATAGTATGAGATATCAATCTAAAGCAAAAGCGCTTATAATAAAAACTACATATGGCCAAAAAAAGAAAATCATCACGATCAAAGGGTAAATCAAAGTCGAACGCACCTCGACATAGCTTACCGAGCGGCTTCTGGAGACAGGTAGGGGCTGTTTTCCTTATAGCCGTCTCTCTTTTGTTTGTCCTCGCTTGGTTTGGTGCTGGCGGCCCAGTCCTTGAATGGATGCACGACGTCACGCTTAACATCATTGGCTATGCGATTTATGTTATTCCATTATTATTTATCTACATTGCCGTCGAAACGTTCCGTGCAGAGGATAACAAGCTTCCATTTGTTGTTAAGTTTGCGACCGCCATGCTTATCGTATGGTTTGCTGGCTTGTTTGGACTTATGAAGAGTGACAATGGAATTGCCATGGGTGGCCTTATCGGTAAGACGGTTAATGATCTTATGTTGTCGCTGGTTAACGCCGGTGTTGCTGCGTTCATTTATCTATTACTTATTGTAGTGACAACCTTATTCGTATTACAGGTTACACCCATCACGGTTATTAAGAAGATTATGGATCTCTTCCGTAATGAGTCGAATGAAGAAGATGAGAACGTGAAGATTATGAAGAAGGCCGCCGCTGCTGATGTGCCGAAACACCAAAGTATTGGTGAATTGAAATTAAACGCTGGTGTACCGACATTGAATCAAGACGAATCATTCAATAAGGAGAAAAAGACGTCACACTTATCAAGTCTTCGCGGAAGCGTGAAGCAGGATAAGGGCGCGGAAGACCAGGCTGCGATGCTTGCCGTGAGTGATCCGAACTGGGAAGCTCCAAACGTGGAACTACTCGAGAAAAAACAGTCGCCAGCAGATGCCGGTGACGTGCAGCAGAATGCTCAGACTATTCGAGATACATTAGCCGAGTTTAATATTGATGTTGAGATGGAAGGAGCGAATATTGGTCCGAAGGTGACTCAATATACGCTTAAACCACCAAGTGGCGTTAAGCTAACGCGTATTACGGCACTTGAGACGAACATCGCACTGAACTTGGCTGCACAAAGTCTTCGTATTGAGGCGCCGATTCCAGGGCAACGTGCTGTTGGTATTGAAGTACCAAACCGTAAGGCGGCTGATGTGCGCTTATACGGCGTACTTACCTCGAAGCAGTGGAAGACAAACCAGGAACCACTTGCGTTTGCGATTGGTAAAGATATCGCTGGTGATGCCGTGGTCGGGGAACTCAATAAGATGCCCCATCTCTTAATCGCTGGACAAACGGGTAGCGGTAAATCGGTTATGATCAACACGCTCCTTACGAGCTTGTTATACCGTAATAGCCCAAGTGAGATGAAGCTAATCCTCGTTGACCCAAAACAAGTGGAAATGGCACCGTACGAGGATATCCCACACCTTCTTACGCCGGTTATTACTGAACCAGATAAGACCATTAGTGCGCTTAAATGGGCGGTCAATGAGATGGAGCGTCGCTATAAACTGCTTGCTGAAGAGAAGTTTCGTGATATTAAGAGCTACAACCAGAAGATTAAATCAGGCAGTAAAACGATTACTGTCCCCGATGAAGACGGCAATGAACAACGCGTTGACGATGGGGCGATGCCCTATATCGTTATTGTAATCGACGAGCTTGCCGATCTTATGATGGTGGCCGCACGAGATGTAGAAGCATTGATTGTTCGCTTGGCTCAAAAAGCACGTGCTGTTGGTATTCACCTCGTTCTTGCTACGCAGCGACCAAGTGTTGATGTTATTACCGGCTTAATCAAGGCTAACGTTCCGGCTCGTATTGCCTTTACAGTAGCTAGCCAAGTGGATAGCCGTACAATTCTTGACCAGGTTGGCGCTGAAAAACTACTCGGACAGGGTGATATGTTGATTCTGACTCCAAGTATGAGCAAGCCAAAACGTATTCAGGGTGCTTGGGTAATGGACGAGGAAGTTCTTAAGATCACCGATCACCTACGTCTGCAGTCCGCCCCACAATACAACGATGAGATCACATCGCTCCCTGTACAACTTAATGGCAAGGGTGGGGTAGTGATGGACTTTGACGGTGGTGGAGATGATGATATGTACAAAGACGCTCTAAGGGTAGTCGTTGATAGTGGTAAGGCGAGCACAAGTCTCTTGCAACGACGCCTCCGCGTTGGCTACGCCCGCGCAGCGCGTATCATTGAGCAGATGGAAGAACAGGGCGTTATTGGACCCGCAGACGGCTCACGGCCTCGTGAGGTTCTTATCAACAGCCTCGACGATCTTGCGTCGGTATAAGCTAGCTCATACAATGAGCACCGAGCTGCCATCATACGAACAAATCGTAGCCCTGCATAAGAAATATGCTCCTTCAGTGGTAGCATATGATCTCATTTTTACGCACACTGCGGAATAGTCTGGGAAATTGCTCAGCAGTCGAAGAACGTCTGGTTATGTATGCTGATAAATTTCACACCAAAACGACGCCTCCGGCAACGCGGCGAGCACCCAGGAGGCGCTCCGCGCGCTACATGTCAACATCGCGCCAACTCGACGGCTTCGATGCTGATCCACGACGCCGCTGCGGCGACCCTCGCGTTTCTTATCGCCGACCTGGGCGTATTCTCTGAGCAGACTCTACTCTGTCGCTCAATTTAGGTTTTGAAATCATTCAAAGGTTAAGTCGAGTAAGTCATCATTTCCCCTAATGGAGTAACCCTAGTATTTATCCACAGTTTTTGGTATACTTAAGGGGTTAACAACTCGGCTTATGCAAAGACATAAGCATCCAAAAGGATTCCAGAGGAGGAAATCTATGAAAGAATATGAACTAACCGTTCTGATTCACCCTGACCTCGAGTCAGATATCGAGACACCGCTTACGAAAGTTCGCGATATCATCAAAAACGCCGGTGGCGAAGTTATCCGTGAAGATAACTGGGGCAAGAAAAAAATGGCTTACAAAATCAACCGTGAAGATTTTGCCGTGTACGTCTACATGGACGTTAAGCTTCCAGCTGATGCACCACTAAAGATCAGCAACACATTGAACATTACGGATGAAGTTCTCCGTTACCTATTGGTAACTGTTGACGAAAAGGGACGCAAAGCCCTTGAAGACGCAAAGACACGCGCAGCATCATCTGCAGCCCGTGGTGACGACGACACTAAAGAAGAGGAGTAGGGAATTATGGCCAAAAGCATCAACCAAGTGATTTTGATGGGACGTTTAACACGTGACCCAGAAACACGTACGACAACAACAGGTAAGACAATTACGAGTTTTAGCATCGCTGTTGATCGCGGCGGCCAAGATGACCAAGCAGACTTCTTTGATGTAACTGCCTGGGAGAAGCTCGGCGAACTCGTTAGCCAGTATCTATCAAAGGGACGCCGATGCCTCGTGCAAGGACGTCTTCGCCAAGATAGCTGGGACGACAAAGAGAGCGGCAAAAAGCGCAGCAAGGTAGAAGTAGTCGCTACTGACGTAACGTTCCTTGATGGACCTAGCGGTGACGATAACCAAGGTGGCCAATCAAACTACCGAAGTAATTCTAGCAACAACAACTCGAACAAAAAATCTGATGATGTCGTTATTGAAGACATCGATGATAAACCTATTGATTTAAGCGAGATTCCTTTCTAGGAATTTAGATTGTAAGGAGACAACCTATTATGCTCATGAACAAACGATTCAAAAAAGATACACCTGCATACTTTGACTACAAAGATGTCAAAACATTGCAACGATTCATTAACATGTACGGTCAAATTGAGCCAATCTCAAAGACTGGCCTAAGTGCAAAGCAACAGCGTCAGCTGGCTACTGCCATCAAGCGCGCTCGACACCTAGCACTACTACCATTTGTTACTGCTAACTAAACACTAATTGTTTAGAAAACTCTGCAGCGCACGCGCATGAATGTTCGCGCGCTGCCTAGTATTTCTAATTTGCAACGCGAGGAGAAATTATGTACCAACCAACTGATCTAAAAAAAGGGGTTGTTTGCCAAATTGACGGCAAGCCTTTTCGTGTACTTGAATACTCGCAAAAGGTTATGGGTCGTGGCGGCAGTATCGTAAACGTTAAGCTCAAGAACCTGATCGACGGTAGTGTTATTCCGAAAACCTTTAAAGGCCAGGATAAGATTGAACGTGCCGAAGTGAACACTAAGAATGTTCAGTATCTGTACGCTGATGGTGAAACATTCTACTTCATGGATCCTGAGAACTTCGAGCAGTTCGAACTTCGTGCCGATATTGTTGATACAGCGGCAAGTTACCTTAAAGAAGGCGACACGTTGAGTTTGCAATTCTTTGGTGAACGAGTGATTAATGTCGAACTCGCTAAGAATGTCTACCTGGAAGTTACCTATGCTGAAGATGTCGTCAAAGGTGACACGACAAGCAGCGTTCTCAAGGACGCAACACTTGAAACGGGGCTCACGGTAAAAGTGCCATCATTCATTAAGACAGGCGACGTGATCTCGGTTGACACCACTACTGGTGAATACCGCGAACGCAAAAAATGATCCGATCTATAAGCAATGAACAGCGAATGGAGCTTTTAAAGGAATATATTTCATATATTCCTTTAAAAGTATCAGAGACAAAGCAGCCAATTATTATTGCCATGGTGGGTCTCGTCGGAGCAGGTAAATCCACGATAGCCAAGGCAATAGCTGAACGTACGGGACTGTATGTCGCAAGTAATGACGCAATTCGGCGATTTTTAAATGAAAAGGGCTTTCAGGGAGCCAGTCCAGTACAGGATATGTTGGAGTATATAGCTGAAGCAGGCACTGCTTATTTGCTTGAACATCGAGTAAGCCACATCATCGACAATGATCTTCTTAAGTTTCATGAACAGGCACGGCTAGCCATTGAAGCGCAGGGGTTTAGATTTTATTTGCTAGGAGTACAATGCTCTGAGCGCACTATCTTGGAACGCTTAAAAAAACGAAGTAAAGATATAGCAAACGGAGCTGTTGACACGCTTTCCAGGGCAAGTAAAGAACAATACGAGGTTCGCAAGAAAGTTCATTCACAAACCCCACAGCCTGTATTCGATTTCATCTTCAATACAGAGAATCCGCTTGAGCCTCAGGTTGATACGTTTATGGCGCATCTAAGAGACGAAAAGGTTGTTTAATTATACCGATTTATATTAAATGAGCAGAGGCAAGGATAGTAGACCGGAGAGCGGTGCATTAACATGAAGGTGCTACAATAGGCTTATGTCTATAGCTAAAAAAGCTAAAAAACAAACAGCTGATAATATAGAAAAAACCGAGCGGCCAGCTCGACTATCCCTTAAGTCGCGCTATACAACGCACATGCCGAAACGTCGTAGTCATCGCGTCTTGATATGGGTCATAGTTCTGGCTGCTTTTGTTATTGTCTGCGCTCAGCTACTCTATCCACCTGACCGTGGACTACCACTAGCAAGTGTGCCGAATCAGTCGCTCGCTATGGCGACTCACGAGACTATGGCTAAAGCCATAGTTGATCAATTCGATGCTTCAAAATTGAAATTAACCCTGGGGAATGATAAATCGATCGAGTATCCGCTCAAGGTGACAGGTGCGGAGCCTAATACTGAAGAGATGATAACGCTACTAAGCAATTATCCGTTGTGGCAGCGGTTTATTCCGGGGTCAATCTTGTGGCAACCTGCTCGGCTCAATGAGGTTGATATGTACTACTCTGACCAGACATTCAAGCAATTCGTTGATGCGAGGGCTAAAGAATTTAGTTTCCCGGCGAGTAATGCTCGGCTTGCTATAGATAAAGGTAAGCTCAAGGCCACAGAGGCAATA
Organism: Candidatus Saccharimonadota bacterium; assembly: GCA_030445245.1. Lineage (GTDB taxonomy): Bacteria > Patescibacteriota > Saccharimonadia > Saccharimonadales > Saccharimonadaceae > RYN-404. The sequence continues at coordinate 1,108,221 of JAUCSD010000001.1, forward strand.
GCGGGCAGTCTAGTGACAAGTGACAACTTGCTCTCTACTATCAGTCGAACATCAATAGGACTTGGCCGAACGACATCAATCGAGGTGCCTTCAAAGCGTATTGCTCCAGCCCGTACTTCAAAAGATCTTGCAAAGGTGCAAGCTCAGGCTAAGGCTGCCTTAGCCCATACCATAATTATTACGGCAGATAAGCAGACGTTTTCTCCGAGTGAGCAGGAGCGCGCTTCGTGGATCGTACTGAGTACTGGCGACAAAGGTGAAGTAAGTCTGGCTGTTGATGAGGATAAGATAAAAGCGTATTTGAGTGACGTGAACACTAAAGTAGGTACTCCGGCAGGTGTTACGAATATTACTATTGTTGATGGCCGGGAAGTGGGTCGTGATGTTGGCGCTGATGGCCGTGCGATAGACGTGGATGCGATAAGTACGCAGCTGAGTGTGGCCTTGCTCGTCTCTCCTCCGGAGGTTAAGGTTGAAGCAAAATTCGTCCCTACGCAGCCAGGTATTATATATAACAATAAATACACCGCGACCCAGGCGGGTCTTCAGGCCTATGTTGATGACATGGCCGCGTCAAAGAATATGCATTTTTCAATTCAGCAACTTGATGGTGGTCACTGGTCTGCGAGTAGTCGGGCTGAAGAGAGTATTCCGAGCGCCAGTACGTATAAATTATTTGTTGCTCTCGTATTGTTTGATCGAATCGATAAAGGAGAGATTCATTGGGACGATCCGATGCTCGACACGACTGTCGCTGGTTGTTTTGATCGTATGACCGTTGCCTCAACCAATCCCTGTGCTGAAAAGTGGATAGCAATGTTTGGTCGTGAATACATTAATAATTTTATTTACGAACGCGGCTTTAGCCACGGTACCTCGTTTACGACCGGTTTGGCTAACCAGACGACGGCTGCTGACCTCACGAAGTACATGACAGGGCTCAATGATGGTACACTAGTGAAAGGTGCTAATCGTGATCTTCTGCTCAATAATCTTGGCCGACACCCATACCGTTATGGTATTCCAACTGGCAGTAGTGGTATCGTCCACGACAAGGTAGGTTTTTTGTGGGACTATGTCCATGATGCAGCGATTGTCCAACATCCACGTGGCACTTATATTATGACCGTTATGACTAAAGGTCAGAGCTACGCAGCAATTGCGAGCGTGACCCGCGAAATAGAAAGAATTATGTATCCATGACTAAACAACGACTTGATATCGAACTCGCTCAGCGTGGCATTAGTGCGAGCCGCTCGCAGTCTGAAAGCTGGATACGTCTCGGTAAAGTGACGGTTGACGGCAAAGTAATCACGAAGCCGGGCCATTTTGTACGTGACGATGCCGACATTAGACTGACTGCCAAAGAGCAGTATGTCAGCCGGGCTGGGTTGAAGCTTGAGAGCGTGGCTGAGTTACTTCATCTTAATTTTAAAGACAAGACAGTACTCGATGTTGGTAGCAGCACGGGCGGTTTCACTGATTACGCTTTGCGCCAGGGTGCGAAGAAAGTCTACGCTGTAGATGTTGGGACCGACCAGCTTCATCCAAGCCTACATGGTCATCCAAAGATTGAGCTGCATGAAAAAACTGATATTCGGGACTTCTATGTAACTGGCGATAAGCCGGACGTTATTGTTATCGATGTGTCATTTATTAGCTTGCGTGAAATACTGCCACATCTGGCCAATTTTCTCTCGACGAAAGATACGCAGATTGCTGCCATGCTTAAGCCGCAGTTTGAAGCTGGTAAGGATCAGACCAATAAAGGTGTTATTAAAAATGACGCCGTACGCCGACAGATTCTTAAGGAGTTTGAGACGTGGGCTAAACAATATTTTATTGTTGTCGATAAACGTGATAGCGACGTCCATGGTGCCAAGGGTAATCAAGAGCGCTTTTATTTACTTCAACTCTCGAGGTAGACATTGACATTTATTAATGATTATGCTAATATATTATTCAATAGCATAGCCAGGAAAAACAAAAAAATGACTGAAGCACTCGAGATAGAAAAAAATTCTGAATTAGCGGTGCGCTTATCGAAACTTGCAGGCGCAATTGATGAACGTATTGTCGACTCCGGAGACATCGAGCCTGAAGGCGTCTTACGCAAAGACGGCTCATTTGCAGGTATTGGCTACAGTGCCCTAGTTGGTAAACCAGGTCACTTCGGTGACCACGTATGGCATCAGGTTAATGTCTTTATACCTGACAGCGAGGAACTACCACGACGCTATTTAATAAACGTAGGTATGCCAATGGACGGTCCTCTCGAGTGGATTGCAGGCGATAGCACCGCTCGATACCAAGAACGACCTACGATGGGTAAGCCTCACATGAGAGAGGTAGAAACTGATCAACTACAAGATGTTACGGCGGTAGTTGAATCAGGCCGTCTTCTTGATCCGGGGAAAGAGAAGATTGTTCAGGCGCGTATTGATAATGGTGGGATGATTACATTGCAGGAAAAGATTGTTCCTATCAAAGCACCAGAAGGTGGCCGTTTAAAACGATTACTCGGTAGAAAAGCTTCAGGTGATCAGCCCGAGGCTATACGTTAAAGCGAAACTCAACGATGTCACCTGGTTGCATGACGTACTCTTTACCTTCCGTGCGCATTTTGCCCGCGGCTTTAGCGGCTACTTCTGAGCCAGCGGCAATGAGGTCAGTATAGTTAACGATTTGAGCGGCAATGAAGCCTCGTTCGAAGTCACCGTGGATTACTCCGGCAGCTTGAGGGGCGGTAAAGCCTTTTTTAATTGTCCAAGCACGGACTTCTTTTGGTCCAGCGGTCAGATAACTCTGTAGCCCTAAGATATCGTAGGCGGCGTGGATAAGTTGTGTTAAACCTGTTTCTCTTACGCCATAACTAAGCAGAAGTTCTTCAGCATCGCTTGGGGCTAGACCCTTAAGCTCATCCTCGAGCTTGGCACAGACAAAAATAGCGGTATTCGGTGTAACGAGGCGACGCAATTCAGTTTTCTTCGTTTCATTTGTTAGCGTTTCTTCGTCAACGTTGAAGGCGTAGATAACTGGCTTAGCAGTAAGCAGGGGTAGATCACCTAGGTATTCGCGATTGAGGGAATCGAGGCTTGATAGAGGCGTATCGGTCTCAAGTGTTGCACGGAGTGTTTCGAGGTATTCGATAACCGGCTTAACCGCTGGTTTTGTTTTTGCTTCCTTGACTAGTTTTGGTAGGTGAGTGTCGAGCGTCTGAAGATCAGCCATAATAAGCTCTGTGTTGATGACACTGATATCACTTGGTGGGTGAACATGATCTGATACGTGTACGATGTCACTGTTTTCAAAGGCTCGCACAATGTGTACGATCGCATCACACTGACGGATATTAGCGAGGAATTTGTTGCCGAGACCTTCACCTTTGCTTGCACCAGCGACGAGACCGGCGATATCGACGAAGGTTACAGTGGCGGGTAGGATTTTTTGGCTGCCATAGATATCGGCAAGCTTCTGCAAACGTTCATCCGGTACGGGTACGATACCTGTATTTGGTTCGATAGTCGCGAACGGATAATTGGCGGCCAAAATATTATTGTTAGTGAGGGCGTTAAATAGGGTGGACTTACCGACATTTGGTAAACCGACAATAGCAATAGAAAGACTCATAAACCAATCATAGCATGACAGGGGTAGGTGTGCTAGGATTGTGCCTGTCTATGATTTTCGGCGGATACCGAGCTTGCCGAGTGTACGGGCAAGGAGTGTGTCGTCGTCTGGTGTATCCCGGAATGCTTCGCGCGTAGCGTTACCCTCTGACTGGGCGGCTTCGAGCGGGATTGGTTCCCCGGTCAGCTTAATAGGGGTCACAAATGGGCTTATTAGAGCCTCTGGTACACCGGGGGGAATGACGCCGCTTTTTGTGCGCATGACTACTTCGATGTTACGATTGCTAGGGAGCATGTAATTGAGTGTTTCTTCAACTTTCCTCGGCTTACCATCAACTTCATCATTCCAGCTGGATATAACGAGGAAGCCTGTCGTGTTTTGCTCGGCAAAAAAAGCCTCATGACTGTCTGGCGAGAGTCCGGATTTTTCTCGCATGGCGGTGATTCGGGCGCGATATTCGTCGTTGAACATGCTACGCCATGCCCGCACAGTAAAGCGGGCGACACCTGCGGGGAGTCGGGTTTCGACACCGTAAAAATGAGTCACGTCGTATACCTTGTCATCGTCCGAAAGTGACTCGATAATTTGGGTACCTGGGATAACGCTTTCACCGCGCTCAAGCAGCAACTGCACAATACTTTCTATTTCTCGATTGTCCTTTTCTTCTAGCACTTCGGGGGTGAGGGTCGGGGCATGCTCTAGTTCGTGTGAAGGTGCTGGGGCAGTTGTCTGACCAGTATCTGAGTTGTCAGTTGGTTGTTTGCTGATAGGTGAAAGATCGTGTTGCATAGGTGTTTGTTTCCTTGTTTTTACTTATACTAATTTAGCATAACCTTGATGATAAGTCAATACTATTATAGTGTAACAATGACAGAGAATGTTGCATGATAGCTACTATGAATGATTAGTCGGTGGCATAGCTATGTTTAGATCAAAAGGCAGTTGTGTTACAAACTCACTATGCCTATCGTTAACATCTAAACCAACCTTTCCGTTGTTTTCAAGGTTACTTGACAATTGGTTTGTGAATCGTGATAGAAAGACTCATATAGCTATTTACCGTTCATCAGAGAGCAGGTAAACTCTTTCGTTGCGTGAGTGTTAATCCTTATGCTAATATAACGGCAGTAATCAATAACAAAAGGCTATAAGCGCTCGTATGAAAAAGCCACAAAAAAAACAGATTCTTTTTATCGTCATTATTATTGTTGTGCTAGGAATGAGCGCACTGGCCGCTGTCTTATTTAGTCAATATCAGGCCTCAATCCAACCAGTTGTAACGAAAGCGCCAGTGTTGAGTCCGAAAAAAGCGATTGTTCAACAAAAGGCTGACGAAGCGACGAAACAGGCATATGAGGGTGATGTTGCAGGTGGGGCAGCAAAACTTGATGAAGCTATAAAGAACACAAATGATTCGAGCGAGAAGGGCTCCTATTATTCGAGTAAAGCAACTCTTCTCTATAATAGCCAGGATCTTGCAGGAGCTCTCGTTGCTGCACTTAAGGCGTACGAACTTCTAAAAACATCAGACAGTGCGGCACTGGTTGGACAGTTCTCTAAGGAGTCAGGCAATACGGCACAGGCTATTGAGTACTATAAGAAGGCGGTTCAGAACATCAATAAGACTGACCCATATTCAAATGAAGACGTCGTCTATTACAACTCGGTCATAAAAGAGCTTGGGGGGAAATAGGCTGTATGAATACTATCCGTACATACCTGCGTTCATTAGGTCTTATGCATTATGCAATTCTTGCGGCTGTTGCGATAAGCGCTTTTACTGTCTCGTATTACCAGATTTCTTCGGCCGATTGTTATAGCGGGACTGTTCACGGACGAACGTGTTACAGAGGCTACTTTACGAATGTATATGACAACGGTGGTACGTTTGTTCTCCCAACGATTAGTAATAATCAAGCAATCCCGACCTATATCAATTCGGTAGATGAATTATATAAGTTGATCCATGACTATTATTTGAATGGTACTGCTCAGGAAAAGACCGGATCAGAATTCATTTATAACACGATGCACGGTGGTAATGCTCCTGGTACAGGTCGATCAATAAGTGCTGCAGAATGGAACGATTTATATCTTCGTATGAAGGGCCTCGAAGCTGCGGGAAAGATTAACTGGACCGGAAACGTGAGTGCATCAGTCAACACCTACTATCAGGGAACAGATTCAGGGTTCGGTTCAACGGACGGTACAAATAACGACGATGCATTCTATGAAGAGCCAAAAAATGAGTCAGGTATTGTCTTCCGTGACTACAACAACAACATCACGTATCAGATCTTGAGGCGCTGTGCTAACCCAATGGGTGAGAATGCTGGACTTCCAGTGGCTCGTGACTACAAGTTAACTCCACAGATCAACAGTGTTTCTCCGACTAAGATTGAAGCAGGGAGCAAAGTTTCGGTAAATGGTAGTGTCGATAATGAGGGCAATACGGTTAGTGATACGACGCAGTGGGAAATCACCCAGATAACGGTCAAACCTGGCAAGAAAGCGCCACATGAAGACGAGAACGGGACAACCTCTCCTACAGCACCGTGTCAGTCTAATGGTGGAGCCGCCTCAGGGAACTACTTTGTGAGTGGTGACGCAGATTGTAAGAATGTTGCAAAGGGCTCAGGGAAGTTTAACCTGGGTACTCCTGCGCAGAATATTAAACCATCAGTTTCCGGTCTTGATGTCGGAGATCTGCCAGTGGGTACTCGAGTCTGCTTCGCTCTATCGGTGCAACCTCGTTCAAGCGCGAGTGATGACTGGGCTCATTCAAAGCCAATCTGTACAGTGGTGGGTAAGAAACCAAAGGTTCAAATATGGGGTGGCGATATATCTGTGAGAGGTAAAATTGAAACTAGTACCAGTCGTAAGGATGTTAATGGAGACAAGACATTCGGCAGCTGGGTAGAATATGGCGCTTTCTCTGTAGGAACAAATAGTAAATTTGCATCAGCGTCAGGCTTAAACAAGGGTAACGACTCAAATACGCAGGATGATTGGAGTAAGCTGACATTTGCAAATGCCAATTCGACGTTTGGCCAGTATTCAACATTAACCGCATTCCCAGCGGCGCCAGGTATTGCAGCCTACTTCGGATCGGTTCAGAATACGCAACCAGTAGGGTCGGGAAGTGTTGACGTCGGTAATCTCACGTTCGATACGGGGGGCGCAATCGAAGTTCGCACTGCAGGTGATCTGACGATTACTGGTGGTAATATTCCAGCGGGCAAGTCGGTCGTTATTATTGCGACGGGTACCGTTACAATTGACGGCAATATCACTTACACCGATGATACCTTGACGAGCGTGCGTAATATTCCACAGGTTGTTATCATTGCCGCTAACATCAATATAAAAGACAGTGTCTCCCGTATTGATTCTTGGCTTATCACAAATGGTACGATTAATACGTGTTATAACTTCTCGGGCAATCTTACCTCGGATAAGTGTAGCTCAGTGCTTGAAGTGAACGGACCGGTTGTTACAGGCAAGCTAGTCCTTAACCGTACTGCAGGCTCCGATACTGACCAACAGTCAGGTGACCCAGCTGAGCGATTTAACTTACGACCAGACGCCTTTTTATGGGCACAACTTCAGGCATCGGGCAGCAATAAAGCCCAAACTGTATACTCTTCAGAACTGCCACCACGATTCTAACGATGTGATTTAGTGTAAAGGCCTTGCCTTTGTCTATCATGCTTATGTATAATGAAGGATAATATGGCATTACTAAAAGGCGTGGGCGACTTTTTTGCACTAGACATCGGTACCAACGCGGTGCGCGTAGTGCAACTAGCAAATAACGGTCAAGATAATTGGACCTTGGTTCACTATGGTTACGCACCGGTTGATCTCAAGACGACCAGTGCTAACTCTAAGGAATCAGAACGTCGACTTGGCGAGATCATCATGACCGCAGTAGGGCAGAGCGGTATCAAGACTAAGAACGTCGCAATTGGCCTACCTTCACAGAAGACATTCACGACCGTGATTGATGTACCGACAATGTCTGAAGCGGAACTTCGTAGCACGATCAAGTATCAAATCGACCAGTATATCCCAATGGCTATTGATGAAGCGAAGGTTGATTGGGTTCTACTTGGACAATCAGCACATAATCCTCAGCAGCAAGAGGTGCTATTAGCGAGCACCGCTAACAGCTACGCTGAAGAGCGACTTGAATTCGTTGAAGGGCTTGGTCTAAACGTAATTGCGGCTGAACCAGACCCAATTGCGATGATCCGTGCTTTGCTACCTGCAGGCATCCAGGACGCTCGCTTGATCATTGATGTTGGCGAACTCTCAACCAACCTTGTTATCACGTACGGTGACTCTCCACGACTTGTGCGTACTATTCCGACCGGACTTTACTCGCTTGTTAAAGCTGCTGTACAGAATTTGAATGTACAAGAAGACCAAGCTCGTCAGTTCATCATTAAATTTGGCCTTGCGCCAGATCGACTTGAAGGTCAGGTATATCACGCGGTTGAAAACGTACTCGAAGGTTTTGCTGCGGAACTGACTAAATCGATCAAGTTCTTTCAGACTCGTTACCCAAATACACCGGTTGGTGGCATCCTACTATCAGGATATGGTAGTGTTATTCCGAAATTCGGTGAGTATGTTACTGCTAAAACAGGGGTGGCGTCAGCGCAGGCGAATCCGTGGCAGAAAGTTCGCGTGCAGCAATCTGACCAGCAACAGCTGGCCGCCATTGCGACTGAGTTTGCGACTGCTGTTGGCTTGGCACAAAGGAGCAACAAGAAATGATTGAAATCAACCTTGTCCCTGATGTAAAACAAGAATTAATTAAAGCTCAGCGTGTTCGTGCCAGTGTTATTTCTATTGCTATTGTCGTTGGTATTGCTGCGGTTGGTGTGGTTGTCATGCTCGCCGTATGGGTATTCGCCGTTCAGGCAGCTCGTGGCTTGATTAGTGATAACACGATCAAAAACGAGAGCCAAAAACTCTCAAACGTTCAGGATATTTCGAATACACTTACGATTCAGAATCAGTTAAGTTTACTATCGGCCATGCATGATAATAAGAATATCGACTCTCGATTGTTCGATATTCTAACGACAATCAATCCGTCTGCACCAAATAATATTGCAATTACGAATGTTTCACTTGATTCATCCACGACTACTATTAAGCTTGAAGCTCAGGCGGTCAATGGATACCCTGCGCTTGATGTCTTCAAGAAAACAATTAACGCAACAACTTTCGAATATTCGGACGGTAGCTCGAAGAAGTCAGTAAAGCTTGCAACTGGTATGAGTGACAGTGATCGCAGCTACGGGGAAGATGCCTCCGGTGCAAAGGTACTTAGATTTACGCTTACTTTTACGTATCCTGCCGAACTATTCTCTAAGTCATCACAGAACGCAACGATTGTAGCACCAGAACGTACGAATGTAACTGATTCATTCCTTGGTGTACCACAGAGTCTGTTTACGCAAAAGGCGAGTGATACTCAGGGGGGAAATTAATATGGCTACGCAAGATACCGCAATTCGAAAACGCCAACAGATTGCAAACGCAAATCGTATGATGCTTATCTGGGTGGCTGCAATATCGGCTCTCGTCGGGATTGCGCTTGTTGCTTCCTTATTCCTCTTGCAAAAGGCCTGGTTTAACGAGAAGGTCTTAGGCGAAAAGGGCAAGACAGCTCAGACGCTTATTGACAACAACAAGGTTGTAGACAAATTAAAAGATGAGATTCGTGTCCTTAACACTAATGAGGCTCTTAAGTCTTCAATGGCTCAGGGTGAAGATCAGCCAGTTCAGGTGGTCCTCGACGCGTTACCGTCTGATGCTAACTCTTCAGCATTCGGTTCGTCACTTCAGGAAAAGTTCCTAAGCGATCCAGCACTTACCATTGAATCACTGAACGTCGATCCTGTGGCCGGTATTGAGTCAACATCTAATCAAAATGTTCAGGATGCTGCTAAGAGTGCCACTGGCAATGGCGAAAACCAAATCACCTTCCGTTTCTCAGTTAGTAGCAATGTTAATAATGCCGGAGCTCTCAAGAATCTATTGCTGAAATTGGAACGTTCAATTCGCGCCATCGACATCACAACGATGTCTGTCGAAACTCAAGGTAATCGACTTGTCCTTAGTGTTGATGGCCATGCATTCTACGAGCCAGCCAAAACTGTTGAACTAAAAGATAAGACGGTAAAGTCATGAAAAAATCAGATATAGCAATGATTATTTTGATCGCATCGATCAGTGTTCTAGTGGCTTACTTTGTCGCTAAGGCAGTGGTTGGTGATGTTCGAAATGAGTCAGTTAAAGTAAAGACAACCGATGCGATTTCGACTGATGTTGTTCAGCCAGATACAACCGTCTTCAATTCTAATGCGATTAATCCAACCGTCGAGGTAATTATTGGCGGCGATAAGTCCCAGGCTAAACAGTAGGAGTGCTGAACAATGGCGCTTCTGACTAGTGATATTCAAGAAAAATTAATCACCCTTCTTACGGAAGAAGGTTTGGTTTCAGGTGATGTACTCAGAGGTGCCGAGGATGATGCGGCCAAGCTTAACAAGCCACTTATGGCCGTGCTTACCGAGCAAGGCGTTGTCGATGATGAGCTTCTGACGCATGCTATCGCCCAAGTCTCTGGCGTGCCATATGTGAACCTCAGTAATAGCTTGATTGATCAGGACGTCCTCGCACTGTTACCGGAAGACATTGCTGAACGATTCATGGCCGTACCTCTCGCTGAAGTTCAGAACCGTCTTGCGGTAGCAATGATTGATGCGAATAACGTTCAAGCGGTTGACTACCTAGCTAACCGTATCCAACGACCAATTAAGGTTCTTATGGCGTCAGAGGCCGGAGTACGCCATGTACTCGACCAATATCGTACCGATCTCTCAAGTGTAGATGAAGCGGCTGAGGTATCTCAAGAAGAAGCGCAGCGAGCTAGTGATAGTGATATTAAAACGATTGTTCAAGATTCACCGATTAGTCGGGCCCTCAGCACGATTCTCGAATATGCCGTAAAGTCTCGAGCCAGCGACGTGCACATTGAACCACTTGAGAAAACGCTCAAGATTCGCTGTCGCGTTGATGGTGTTCTGCGTGAGATCATGCAGTTACCAAAGTCGATAGAGCCGGCACTCGTGAGTCGTATTAAAATTCTGTCTAATCTCAAAATCGACGAACACCGTATTCCGCAAGATGGTCAGTTCACCGTTAAAGTTGCTGCTAAAGAAGTCGATCTTCGTATTGCTATTAGTCCAGTCGTATGGGGCGAGCAGGTTGTCATTCGTTTGCTTGATAAATCAGGTAATAGCTTTGATATTGAACAAATGGGGTATGCGGGTCGCGCTTTGCGTACGATTCGAAAAGGTATTCGTCATCCGAACGGTATGATTCTTACATCTGGTCCAACCGGTTCAGGTAAGTCAACAAGCCTCTATGCGCTTATCAAAGAAATCAAGAACGACACGGTTAATATCGTAACGCTTGAAGATCCAGTCGAGTATAAAATGGATGGCGTTAACCAAATTCAGGTAAACGCCGAAGTAGGACTGACATTCGCCAATGGTCTTCGTTCAATTCTGCGTCAGGACCCTGATGTGGTGATGGTAGGTGAGATCCGTGATGGCGAAACAGCTAGTCTTGCTGTGCAGGCTGCGTTGACGGGACATCTAGTGTTCAGCACACTGCACACTAACTCAGCTGCTGGAGTGCCGCCACGTTTACTTGATATGAAGATCGAACCATTCTTGATTGCCAGTACCGTTAACACGATCATTGGTCAGCGACTCGTCCGTCGGGTATCACCAAAGCGAGATAGCTACCAGTCGACACCGATTGAAACACAGAATATTATGGCTACCGTCGGCCACTTGTTGCCGAAGACGCCAGCCGATGTCGCGAGGGTATCTGAAGATTTAGGCTACAAAGACTTGCCCCTAGCAGGCCAAAGCGCTTATACTTTAGTCAAGGGTAGGGATACTCCGCAGACACCGCATGGTTACTCTGGTCGTGCCGGACTTTATGAAGTGATGGAAGTGACTGAGGAGATTCAAAATTTGATTGTCTCCCATGCTACCAGTAATGAGATCCAACGCAAGGCAATCGAACAGGGAATGATCACGATGCGGCAGGACGGGTACCTGAAAGCCTTACAAGGGCTAACAACAATAGAAGAAGTCAATCGCGTAGCGGCAGATATAGCATAAGAAGGGTAAAACACTATGAATAATCAAGAACTACGAATCGAAGTACTACTCGAGGAAGTCGTTAAGAAACGAGCTTCTGACCTTCACCTTCAGGTGGGATTACCTCCAATGCTCCGTGTCGATGGTAGTCTTAACCCAATCCCAGGATATGACTCATTGGACGAACCAGCTGTCGAAACCCTTGTATTTGCCATTCTCGACCAAGATCAGCAACAAATCTTGATGAAAGACAAAGAGTTTGACTTTAGCTTTGCCTTCGGAACACTCGGACGTTTTCGCGTAAACGCATTCCACGAAAGAGGTAATTTAGCTGCGGCGCTTCGTCTGATTCCAAATGAAATTAAATCGGTAACTGAACTTGGTATGCCAGCTGTGGTGATGGGCTTTGCTGATTATCCACGTGGTCTCGTACTCGTGACTGGTCCGACTGGTTCAGGTAAGTCGACAACGCTCGCTGCGCTTGTTGATAAGATCAATACTGAACGAGCTGATCACATTATTACGATCGAAGACCCAATCGAGTTTACTCACAAATCAAAAAAATCAGTTGTAGTACAACGTGAAGTTCACTATGATACTTACAGCTTTTCAGCAGCGCTTCGTTCAAGCCTCCGTCAGGATCCAGATGTTGTGCTCATCGGTGAGATGCGTGACCTCGAAACAATTTCTGCGGCTATTACGATTGCTGAAACGGGGCACCTTGTGTTCGCGACGCTGCACACCAACTCGGCGGCACAGTCAATCGACCGTATGATTGACGTGTTCCCACCTCACCAGCAACCACAGATTCGTGCTCAGCTTTCAAATATTTTGATGGCTATTTGTTCACAACGTCTCGTGCCAGCCATCGGTGGTGGGCGAGTGGTGGCTGCGGAAGTACTTATTGCCAACCCGGCAGTGCGTAACATTATCCGCGAGGGTAAAGCTCACCAACTTGACGCCGTTATTCAAACAGGTGCCGATCAGGGTATGCAAACGATGGACCGTACGCTCGTTAGCCTTATTCAAAGCGGTACGGTGACCTACGACGAAGCTCGCAACTATGCTGTTGACCTCGGTGAATTCGAAAGGTTAATGAGAGGATAAAATGAAAAAATATAGTTATCAGGCGAAGGACGGTTCGACTAATAAAATCGTCAAGGCTACTGTTCAGGCCGACTCCGAGAATGCTGCGGCAAAGCTGCTTATTGCTCAGGGCTTCACGCCGCTTGATATTCAAGAGCAAGATGAGAATGGTAGTTTTCTCGGTCGTCTTACTAACCGTATTACGACTAAGGACCGAATCGTTTTCACGCGTCAACTAGCAACACTTATTGGCGCGGGATTGCCATTGTCTCAAAGTCTTCGCACGGTTTTGGAGCAAACTGAGAACAAGCGATTACAAGGTGTCGTTGAGGATATTGTAGCTTCAGTTGAAGGTGGTAAGTCGCTTTCGGAATCATTTTCAAAGCATCCTGAAGTATTTGATAAAGTATTCCTTGCGCTCATCGCGGCCGGTGAAGTCTCTGGTACGCTCGATGAGTCTCTGATTCGCGTAGCTGCCCAACAAGAGAAGGATGCTGCAATGATGAGTAAGATTAAAGGTGCACTTACGTACCCAATTATTGTTCTTGTCGTTATCTTTGGCGTTATGGCATTCATGCTTCTAACAGTCGTACCGCAGGTAGAGAAACTCTATCACGATCTCAAGAAAGAGTTGCCATTTCTTACACAGATTATGGTGTCTGCAGCTGACTTTTTCAGTAAGTTCTGGTGGCTTGTCATTATTGTCCTTGGGATGGGTATATATTTCTTTCTCCAGTATCTCAAGACAGACAGCGGTATTAAGTTTAAAGACACATTCAAACTGAATGTTCCTCTGTTTGGTAGGATGTTCCGTAAACTTTATATGGCTCGTTTGGCTCGAACCGGACAAACACTCCTCGCTACCGGCGTTGCTATGCTCGACATGATGCGTATTACCAGTGAAGCAGTAAACAACTCAGTTATTGCCGCGAGTATCGATCGAGCGGCTGAGAAGGTAAAGGGCGGTAAGGCGCTTTCAACTTCGCTCCAGCCTGAAGAGTATATCCTCCCGTTAGTGCCTCAGATGATTAAGATTGGTGAACAGTCGGGTAAGATCGACGAAATGTTAGGTAAGACTGCTCAGGTGTATGAGGATGAGCTTGATGAAGAGATTAAGACGATCTCTACTGCTATTGAGCCAATTCTGATGGTGATTCTTGCGGTTGTTGCCGGTGGTATGGTGGGAGCAATCTTGCTTCCAATCTATAGCCTGGTCAACGGCGTTAATATCTAGACAAGACGAACAGGCTAGGGTACTATTAACGTAAGCGTTTTAACGCAAATTAACTTGTTCATAGAAAGGTGGAACAGATTTTATGAACGTACAACAAAAAAATAAAGACAAAGGATTTACAATCATTGAGGTTGTATTGGTCTTAGCAATCGCTGGACTAATCTTCCTGATGGTGTTTATCGCATTGCCAGCATTGCAACGCGGTCAACGTGATACACAGCGTAAGAATGACATGAGTCGTGCAATGACTGCTGTTAATAACTACCAGTCCAACAACCGAGGGGTCGCACCTTCAAACTGGACAGACTTTGCCACGAAGTATCTTGAAGTTAATGGTGATACATTTGCTGACCCTTCAGGTACTAAGTATATCTTTGTTCCTGGTACTACGAAACCTGTTATCAGTGATACGTTTGATGGAGCTGCTCCTAACATCTATGCCACAAAGGGTGCAACCTGTAATGGTGAAGATATAGACCTTGGTAAAGGTAATAATAAGATCGCCCTCCAGATGAAACTTGAAGGCGGTGGTATCTCTTGTCAAAGTAACTAGCTTAGATACCTAGTGATAATAAGTGAGTCTGCACAGACTCACTTATTATTTTTATATCCAAGTCTTTATCGATAAAGCTGTTCTTCATGTAATTTGATGATATGTAGTGACATTTTTCTTTTCATGCCGGTTTACTGTATGATAGTGCTTATGGAACAATTACTTATTTGTGTGACGCTCGCGGTATTAGGTTTATGTATGGGGAGCTTTGCTGGGGCTACTGTGTGGCGACTCAGAGCACGTCAGCTTGTTGAGGATAAAGCAGCAGGCGAGAAGGTAGACAGTAAAGAGCTCAAGAAACTACTGCCTCTCACAAAGACAACACTTACGTCAGACCGGTCTCGTTGTTTGCATTGTGAGCATACATTAGCGTGGTATGACCTACTGCCACTGGCTAGTTGGTTAAGCACGGGCGGGAAGTGTCGCTACTGCCACAAGAAGATCGGCTGGTTTGAACCAGCTATGGAACTAGGGGTTGCCGCGCTATTTGTGAGCCTGTATCTTCTATGGCCGCTTGGCATGAGTTCGATTTATGAAATAACCCAGTTTGTCTTGTGGCTTATAGCCGGCGTATTACTCGCAATTCTATTTGCCTACGACCTTAAGTGGTATCTGTTACCTAATTACATCGTTTTTCCATTAATTGGAATCGGTACACTTTTTGCCGTGCTGGCCGTTATCGGTACGTCTGACATGACTACGACACTATTGAATATCCTATTCTCTGGGATTATTCTTAGCGGTATTTACTTCATTTTGTGGCTTATCTCGAAAGGGCAATGGATCGGTTTTGGCGATGTAAAGCTAGGGCTTGGTTTAGCATTGCTACTTGCAGACTGGAAATTGGCGTTTATCGCGCTTTTTGCTGCCAACCTTATTGGTTGTCTGATTGTTATTCCGGGTATGGTGGCTAAGAAAATCGATCGTAAAACTCGTGTACCGTTCGGTCCACTCCTTATAGCCGGAACGGTACTCGCTATGTTGGTCGGTAGATACATCATCGACTGGTACTTCATCTCGTTTATTTAGGTTATTGGCAGGGTTATCGCCTCAACGCACTTATGCTATAATAAAGCGCAAATGGGCATCAAAACGCAAACCGGTTTTACTATTATCGAAACAATGCTTTTTCTTGCCGTCACGGGTATGCTAGCGACGGCAATATTGGTAGGA
Organism: Candidatus Saccharimonadota bacterium; assembly: GCA_030445245.1. Taxonomy (GTDB): domain Bacteria; phylum Patescibacteriota; class Saccharimonadia; order Saccharimonadales; family Saccharimonadaceae; genus RYN-404. The sequence continues at coordinate 1,124,092 of JAUCSD010000001.1, forward strand.
TCAGGGGTGGCAATTGGCCAACAACGTTACCGTGACAGCGTTAACTCAATAAAGTCATATGTTCAGCAACAGTATAGTGATGTGACGAATGTCGTTAACTCTCGTGATAAGGCGTGGACATGTGATGCAAACGGTAATGTAATTCAAGCTGATGCTACTGGTGGAGAAGCTCGCGGTACAACTGACTGTGTATTACTCGGTAGGCTCATGACGGTTGATAACACTGGTACCAAGCTAACCACCTCAAATGTTATTGGATACAAGGCACCAGATGCTGGAACTGCGGTGAGTGACATTCTCGAGCTCACAACTAACTACAAACTCACAGCATCGCCTATTGATCAGGATAACACTGATATTAGTTGGGGTGCGCAGGTAGTAAAACAGAAAACGACAAGCCCGATGCCATTCTCGATGCTTATTATTCGTTCGCCTTTGAGCGGTGCTGTAATGACGTTTACTGCCGAAGGTTCTCAGATTGATCTCTCGGCCCTTATAACAAGTGCAAATATGACACAAAAGAGAGACCTATGCGTCAATGCTGATGCCGGTTCGTTCGTAGGTCGGCGACTTGAGGTAAGTATTGATGCGTTTGCCACCAATCAAGGTGCTGTTCAAATTCCACCTGAAAGTAGTAGCGTATGCGATTAAAACGCTCTTCTCGTGAAGGTGGTGATACGTTAGTTGAAGTGCTATTTGCCGTGGCAGTCTTCGCTATGGTTGCTGTCGGATGCTTATCAATTATGAATCAGGGAACCGCTACAGCCCAGCGCTCACTTGAGATTACCCTCGTTCGTCAGCAAATTGATGCTCAAGCTGAGGCTATTCGATATATTCACCAGTCATATGTAACAGCTTTTCAGAGAGGTGATACATTTACAGGAACGGCAAATGAATGGGTAAAGATGACGAGTAAGGCAACGGGTAAGGGTGCAGATAACGCCTCGGTATTTGGTAATCTTTCAACAGATAGTACTTGTCCAACGACTGCTCCAGGGCAGCGTCCATTTCTTTTGAATGCTCGTACTGCAACTGTGTGGAATACGGTTCCTCCGATGACGCCTCAGCCGGGAGCTTCGGTACCGCCCTTCGCGCAGGTTATCTATAATGCCAATTCAAGTATTATCAATCAGGCATACGGACTATGGATTGAAGCAGTACCGTCTGTTCAAACGGGTGGTGCGGGATTTGTTGATTTCCACATCCGTGCTTGTTGGGACGGTCCCGGAACTTCAGCTCCTATGACACTTGGAACGATTGTGAGGCTATATGAACCACGATAATAAACAACAGGGATTTACTCTAATTGAACTAATGCTAGCGATGACGTTTATTGCCGCGCTATTAGTTGCTATTGCATTGACAACGATTCAGATAAGTAATATATACAACAAAGGTATTACGCTGCGTGAGGTAAACCAAGCTGGCCGATCAGTGTCGGATGAATTACAACGAACGATTTCATCGGCTACGCCTTTTGACGTAACGCCAAAAGGTACGGGGGATAATGCTCCCGCATCTCGCTACGTTGTTAGTGCAGGCGGAGGCAGGTTGTGTCTTGGAAATTATACCTATGCGTGGAACTACGGCAAGGCACTTGTTGGCGGAACCGGAGCGCCGGCAATCATCAATAAATATAGTGGTGTAGATAACACTATACCTATTCGATTAGTGCGGGTGACTGATCCAGACGGAAGCCTTTGTACAACGCCGTCACTTCCTGCAATTCCAAAAGCTAACGCGACCGATTTACTTACAAGTGGTGATCGTGATTTGGTACTCCACGACTTTAGTATTAAGGAAACGTCCACAGAGCCAAGTACGGGACAATCGATATACGCAATCTCTATGGTCGTGGGAACAAACGATCGGCTGCAACTGACGACAAACGATACTTCATGTAAGGCTCCCGGTGATGGGGTTGGTGATGAAAATTATTGTTCAGTGAACCAATTTGATATAATCGCTCGTGCGGGCAATAAGACGGGGAGTCAATAAATATTATGAAACAACACACTCGACAGTTTAAACAACAAGGAGTCGTTTCCCTTATCGTCGTTATTTTTGCAGCACTTCTCATGACCATTGTAACCGTTGGTTTTATTCAGCTCATGATTCGAGACCAACAGCAGGCTACGTCAAGTGATCTTTCGCAAAGTGCCTATGACTCAGCTCAAGCTGGTGTTGAGGACGCTAAGAGGCTGTTGCTGCTCGACCAGTCTTGTCGCAATGGTACCGCTGCGCCTTCGGTGAATTGTATTACTATTGAGAGTGCTCTTACACCCGCAGCAGGTCAGTCAGAGACTAGTTGTGATACGCTCTCAAAAGCTGGGATTGTGAACGGCAACAGTGATGAAACGATTATTCAACAGAGTGACGGGGATAATGCCTCGAAGCTTGATCAGGCCTATACCTGTGTAAAGGTTGTCGTTAATACGGATGACTATAAAGGACAAGTCGACGTTAATCAATCGGATATAGTTCCAATTACAGGGGCAAGTAATTTTGACAGCGTTGAGCTCAGCTGGTTTAGTCGTGATGATCTATCGAGTTCAATAACAAGTATGAATGTTGACTTCCCCTCAGCAGCCGGTGATGTGACATTGCCACCAGTTGGCACGACATGGAAACAAAGCAGTCCTGCACTTATGCGAGCTCAGCTCATGCAACTTGGTGGTGGCTTTAAACTTACGGACTTTGACGATAGTAATAACGGTAAGAGTGATGCTAACACGCTCTTCTTGTATCCAACATCGACTGGTTTAACCCAAAAGGATTTCGCCCTTGATGGTCGCAAGAATAATCAGAACGCACCTCAACTCATCGATTGTAATACTAGCTTTACTCAAGGTGAGTACGCTTGCAAGGTTACCTTGAAGCTGCCAGATCCTATTGATGGAAACGTAGGTCAACGTAATGCCTACCTACGCCTGAGTGCTCTGTACAACGGTGCGCACTATAGCCTTAAGCTCAAGAATGGTGCATCAGATGTTAAATTCAGTGGCGTGCAACCTCAGGTTGATTCAACCGGTCGTGCAAATGACATGTTCCGTCGCGTTAAAGCCCGTATTGAGCTAAAGGGTGACTTCACGTATCCTGAAGCAGCAATTGATATGCAGGGTAATCTCTGTAAGAACTTTACGATTACTGATGCTGAAGATGGCTACTCCGGTAGCACTACCTGTACACCGTAATTTTGTTATTCAGTATCGCTGTGGAACTTTTCGTAGACTTCACGAAGATGTTCGTCGGTAACATGGGTATATACCTGAGTGGTACTAATGTTACTATGGCCGAGCATTGACTGGACGCTGCGAATGTCCGCACCGTTCATAAGTAAATCAGTTGCAAAGCTATGACGCATCGTATGTGGACTTACGTGTTTGGTGATGCCTGCGAGGCGAGCATATTTATTAATAATGCGCTGAATACTTCTTGATGTAAGCCGACGATAATCACCACCATTACTCGAAACGTTATTGCGACTGTAACTGAGGAAAAGGGGAGGCAAGTTATCGAGTCGTGCGGATACGTAGTCATCAACGCGTTGAGCGGCGGCTTCACCGATAAAAACTGGTCGGTCTTTTTGGCCTTTACCTCTTACCATGAATTCTCGGCGTTTAGTGTTAACGTGATCACGATTAAGATTGGTCAACTCTGATACGCGTAGTCCGCTTGAAAAAAGTAGTTCAATGATTGCTCGGTCGCGTAGACCATGCTCGCTATCGAGGGGAATTGTATCGAGCATACGAGCAACCTCGTCGTAGTGAAGAAATGTAACTTGTTTGCGTGAGACTTTCGGAAGATCGATTTTCTCTGGACTTAGGCTCGGAATGTCACGTTTTGAGAGGTAGGTTAGGAAACCGCGTAGAGCAATAAGGTGATAACTTTGGGTGATAATAGCTAATTCGCCCTCTTGGTCATTCTTAAAGCGATTTAACCATAGTCTGTACTTGCGGATGACCTCAGTAGTGATTTTATCAACGGTCATGTTATCAGTGAACTGCACGAAACGCTCAAGATAAAGCGTATAGTTTTCAGCGGTTTTGGCTGAGCGGCCACCCTCTACCTCAAGATGCTCGACATAATCTAAGATTAACTCGCTGATATACATATACTTAGCATAGCGTAGATTGTGCGACATTGGTATAATAAACGAAGTTGATAAAAAGTAAGGAGAAATATGAGTTCAGATAATAGTGTACAGAAGACTTTAGTACTTTTTAAACCTGACACAGTCCAGCGTGGACTTGTTGGTGAGATTTTAACTCGTTTTGAACGAGTCGGACTTAAGATTGTTGCAACTAAAATGATTGCACCAAACAAGGATCATTATTATCAACACTACGAGGGAATTGGCCAAATGATTACTCGTCGTGGTGAACAAGCGTTCGACGTTACGCTTAACATGATGATCGAAGGACCAGTTATTGCTATGGTGTTTGAAGGTGTCGAAGCGGTCGCACTTGTTCGTAAACTTGTTGGTACAACTGAACCAAAATCTGCATTGCCTGGCACAATTCGTGGTGATTTCTCACACATGAGCTTCGGATATGCTGATGATGCAAAGAAGGGTATCCCAAACCTTATTCATGCATCAGGTGATCCTGAAGAAGCAGTTAAGGAAATTGCTCATTGGTTTAAAGAAGATGAGATCTATAGTTACGAAGTACTTCATGAGAAGTTTACTCGTTAGTTAATAGGTGAATCTTGTTTAAAGAGCAGCTCCCTGGGGCTGCTCTTTTCATGGTACAATAAGCCTAGGCTGAGCCTCGGTAGCTCAACTGGATAGAGCAATTCCGTCCTAAGGAAAAGGTTGCAGGTTCGACTCCTGCCCGGGGCACCATAAAATTATGAAAAAACAGCAAAAAGTAGAAGAACCAGAGCTCGATTTCGACGGTCAACGTGACGGCGAAGAGCTTTTGTTTGTGTTTCGGCGCCATATGATTGCCATGCGTAAAGGATTTTACTTATTGTTGATCCCATTTGCTGTCTTATCAATTCCGCCACTTATTTGGCAGACCAATCTTGAACTATTTTTACTACCTGTTGCCGGTCTGCTAATCGGTCTACTACTATTCTCGTATCATTTTATTATGTGGTATTTTACGGTCTATATCGTAACTGATCAACGTCTACGACAGATTACACAGCGTGGTTTTTTTGGTAAGGACGTCGTGGAACTTCGATTGTCAAAGATCCAAAACATAAGCTATAATATACCAGGGTTTAGTGGAGAAATTTTTGGGTTTGGTACAATCGTTATCCAAACGTTTGTCGGTGATCTTGTCATCAACAAAGTGGAACATCCAGATAAAATTTACAATAAATTACAAGATGCCGTTACGGCTGCATTAGCGAATCAACAGGGAGATTATGAAGAAACTACAGTTTAAAAGACGCGATCAAGGCAAAAAGGCTATTCCGACGCGTATTACGAACGAGACTGTTGCCGAGCACCGTGAACGAATCTTGGCTGGTGGCCGCCGATTTAAATACCCAATGCAATATGCTCGTCACCGTCTTGTGTTTAACACGGTTATTATTACAATTTCCGCACTCTTAATTATTGTTCTTGTGAGCTGGTGGCAGCTATATCTCGTACAGAATACGAGTACTTTCTTTTATCGCATAACGCGTGTCGTTCCTGTTCCTATCGCCTCTGTTGATGGTGAGTCGGTTCGCTACAGTGACTACCTGATGTACTTCAACAGTTCCGCACACTATCTTGAGCAAAGTGAGCAAATCAATCTTCAGAGTGAAGATGGCAAGCGTCAGCTTGATTACATTAAGCGTAAATCAATGGATACCGTTCTCAGTGACACCTATGCAGCTAAACTAGCGCGTGAGCTCAATGTTAGTGTTGATAGCTCACGAGTAGATGAGGTGATCAACAATGATCGTTCGACGGCCAATGGCCGTATCTCGCAGGAAACCTATGATGCTTCCGCACTCAGTATTCTTGGGTGGGCGGCTGATGAGTATCGTCTGGACGCAAAAAGTAAACTTATTCGACAAGATGTTTCATACGCTATTGATACAGTAGCGAAGAAAAAAGCTGATCAGGCGGCAGAGCTCGTTAAGGTACCTGATGCCGATCTTGATAAGATCGCTGTTGTACTTGGCGGAGATGGTAACGCAAAAACGACCGTCGGTGTTTCGGGTCTTGTACCTCGAACAAACCGTGACGGAGGTCTCAGTACTGCAGCAGTTAAGCTCGAAAAGGGTCAAGTGTCTCCCGTTATCAAAACAACAACGGGTGACGGATACTACTTCGTAAAGCTTATTGAGAAAAATGATACCCAGGTGAGCTATGCATATCTCCGTATCCCACTCACTGCCTTCAATGAGAAGCTCGCACTGGTGAAAAAAGAAGGCAAAGTTCATGAGTATATCAAAGTCCCAGCTGTTGATGAACAAACAACAGTACAGTAAGTTTTAAAATAAAAAAGGAGCTACCTATATGTATACACTACCAGGGTTAACATACGGATATGACCAACTCGGTGACTATATTAGTGCCGACATTATGAAGTTGCATCACGATAAGCATCATCAAACATACGTCGATAAGCTAAATGCAGCAATTGATGCCGCGCCAGCGTTAAGAGAACGTCCACTTGAAAGTCTTCTGACTGACATATCTGCCTTGCCGGAGTCTGTCCAGACAGCAATACGTAACCAGGGTGGAGGCCACTATAACCACACGTTGTTTTGGCAGTGGATGTCACCTGATGGTGGCGGTGAGCCAACAGGGGAGCTAGCTGATAAAATTAACGCCAAATACGGCAATTTTCAAGGCTTCGTAGACGAATTTACAACTAAGTCGCTAGGTGTCTTTGGAAGCGGTTGGGCCTGGCTCCAGCCGAACATGGATATAATTACAACACCAAACCAAGATAGTCCGATTATGCAGGGACTTGAAGCACCACTTCTCGGGTTGGATGTATGGGAACACGCGTATTATCTTGATTATAAGAACAAACGGGATGACTATGTGAAAGCATGGTGGAATGTAGTGAACTGGGACTTTGTTGAACAACGGTATAAGGCAAAGTAATTCTAGTGAATGTACGTACAGTTGATCGGACAGTTATTGATTTATTCCGTCGAATGTTCTTGCCGTTTGCCCGTATTGCTTTATTCGTAGTGTTCTTCTGGTTTGGCATACTTAAGGTGTTCGACCTTAGTCCGGCTAGTCCGCTGGCTGAAGCACTGACAGCTCAAACGGTTGGGTTACAGTATTTCGATATATTGTTCAAAGGTCTTTCACTGATTGAATGCCTCATCGGTATCCTATTTCTTGTTCCAAAGGCTACTCGAATTGTAATTCCATTGCTTCTTATACATATGGCCGTTGTTTCAGCGCCATTAGTACTCGTGCCATCTCACGTATGGACTGGCTTTTTAGTTCCAACACTGGAAGGGCAGTACATAATCAAGAATCTGGTGATTGTCGCCGTCGCAATAGGTATTGCAGCGCAGACGAAACCGCTAACGACTAAAAAGTGAAAACGCCTCCCCCTCGGCGTCTCCATCTCATTAGATAAAGAGTAGGCGTGACCGAGAAGGAGGCGAGCGTATGCCTATCGATTTGTAGAGTTGGCCTCCCTCAGTTAGCGGTGTCGATTCGTCCTTGGAGTTGCTGGACGGAGACGCCGAGTTCTTCCGCCATTGACTGGAACAGGGCCATGTATTTGATCCGAGCCCTTGTCCTGCCACGAGGAAATTCGTCACAGAACTCGATGAGCGCGTTCACGCGTTTTGCGGCGTAGGTCAGCCGCGCGTTGAGCTTGGCCTTGTTTCCTGGCGTTTGTAACGTCGGATACTGCCTCGCCTCACGGTAGAGGTCTTGGATGTATACCGCTGTTGCGTAAATCCGTCCGGCACGATTTGTGACGTCACCGTCGAGTCCACCGGGATGTCGATTGATGAGCGTCTGCACTTGACCGATTGTCATTCGGTGCCCCTACTAATCGATGTACATGACTAAATAACAGTAATATAAACTATATAAACCAGTCAACGGGATAGATTAGAAGGTTTTACGTAAAACGACAACATCTTGAATTTTATAACCACGATCACCATACATTTTTAATGCATCGTTTCGTGTGGTTTTTGAAGTTAGGTTAAGTTGTCTCTCTGGCTTGCATGACCTGCTTGCTTCTTCGATCATGTCCAAGAGATGACTTGCAATACCGAGCCGACGATACTCACTATCTACTACAACATCCTCGATCCAGTCTTTCTGGCCAACGAGCATGACAACTTTACATAGCAGTGCAACGCCAACGACTCGCTCCGCATCGAATGCCGCAAACAGTCGTGTGCCGCTTTTGAACAGATGGTCGAGGTATTCATGTGTGAGTGGGAGCGGTTTAGAAGTAAGTTGAGGCTGCAGGTGGTTGAGGTTACTGATTATCTGAGGTGTAATTTCTTCTTGTGTTAATTCCGCGTAGTGAAGGACTGAACTTGGCATAACTGTCATTTCCTTTTTATGTGTGTTTTTAGTATACATAAAAAAGAAAGACCCGTATGGGTCTTTCTTTAATAATTTCATGGCGCGCTCGACCGGATTTGAACCGGCGATCTCCTCCGTGACAGGGAGGCGTGATAACCACTTCACTACGAGCGCATAGGCATTTCAGCTTCCAACATGATAGCAGTTTTCCCCCTGTAGTGCAACAGGGAAGGACCATTTATTTTCCCACTCTGCAATGCTATAATGACAAGGATCCCAACTGTGCCGCTGTAGCTCAGCTGGTAGAGCGGCGCTTTCGTAAAGCGTAGGTCTCCGGTTCAAATCCGGACAGCGGCTCCACGAGAAGCTATGCGGGTATCGTATAGTGGTTAATATGCAACCTTCCCAAGGTTGAGAGCAGAGTTCGATTCTCTGTACCCGCACCAGGTTATATATGAAATTAAATCTTATCAATTCTATCAAACCAATTCTTGCAGATCGCCTCATGGCGATACTCATGATTCTACTTATTCTTATATGTTTGGCATATTGTATATATGTTGGTGTGTCATTGCGCCCTAGTGACCTGCAAGTAGCGGTTCACTATAGTGCCTACGGCGAGACAAGCTTTTACCGAGACAAATGGTATTACCTTATTACCTTCATTGTCTTTGGTATTATGCTCGCCGTGATGCACACTGCGTTAGTGGCTAAGATATATCTTCAAGGTCATCGTCAACTCGCTCTTTTGTTTGCTTGGTTGAGTCTACTTCTTATAGTTATTGCCTGGTTTATGACCTGGGCTGTTCTGAAGGTCGCTTTTCTATAATTTATGATTGATCTTGAGCTACCACTAAAAAAACGCTCACGGCAGTATCGCTTCTTTGAAATGCTTCCAGCTATCCTTAGCTATGGAATGCTCATTCTTCTGGTCGTGCTGTCACTAGTTAGTCCATTGGCGGCGGCGATTTACTTGCTACTTCTTATCATCACCATGCTTGTTAAGGCTGTTGGTATCGCGATCCATACGGTCAGCGGTCGTAACAGACTCACTATGGCCCAGAAAGTTGACTGGCATGCTCGACTGACTCAACTTGAGGATCCAGCGGCAAGTTATGCTCATGAGAAGGGTACGCACTCCAGTAGCTTCGGTTTCGAAGCCCATAAAGAAAACCTTCGTTTGATTACGGCTGACCCTGATATGTTTCCGAAGCCATCATCTTTGTATAACGCCGTTATTATTGCTGCGTATAACGAAGATTATGAGGTTATTGAGCCAACAGTTCAATCTGTGGCTGATTCAGCCTTTGATAACGATAAGATTGTCGTGGTACTGGCGTACGAAGAGCGGGGCGGAGCAAGTATTGAAGCGACAGTTCTTTCATTGCAGAAAAAGTTTGCGGGGACTTTCAAAGCGTTTTTAGTTGTGAAGCACCCGCAAGATCTGCCCGATGAAGTAGTTGGTAAGGGCGGTAACATCACGTATGCTGGTCACTATCTAAAATCATGGGTTGAAGATCAGGGCATTGCTTTCAAAGATGTTATTATTACTACACTTGATAGTGATAACCGCCCACATGCAATGTATTTTGATTATGTTGCTTATGAGTATGTCGTTCATGAAGACCGAAAGCACCTGTCGTATCAGCCCATCGCACTGTTTATGAATAATATCTGGGATGTACCAGCTCCAATGCGTATCATTGCCACGGGTAATTCATTCTGGAATATCATTAGTGCCATGCGACCTCATACATTGCGTAACTTTGCCTCGCACTCTCAGCCAATGGATGCTTTGGTTGAAATGAACTTCTGGAGTACTCGTTCAATCGTTGAAGATGGTCACCAGTACTGGCGTAGTTATTTCTATTTCGGCGGTAACTACTCGGTTGCTCCGATCTATGTTCCGATTTACCAAGACGCCGTACTATCCGATACGTATCGTCGGACACTCAAGGCGCAATTCATTCAGCTTCGCCGTTGGGCGTATGGCGCCTCAGATGTACCATATGTAGCTACTCGCGTCTTGTCACGTAAGCGTAACGTACCACTTGGTAGCGGCATCGCACGGCTATTACGACTCGTTGATAGTCACGTAACGCTCGCTAGTATTTCAATCCTCGTGGCAATAGGTGGATGGGTGCCATTGCTCATTAATAGTCAGGCGGCACATGATATCGCAGCGCACCAGTTACCTGATGTGGTTAGCCGTATTCAGCAAGTTGCTATGATTGGCCTCTTTATTACCGTCTTCTTGGGACTTAAGATGTTGCCACCACGTCCTGAGCGTTATAAACGCCGTAGGACCATCTGGATGATCCTACAGTGGGGATTGATGCCAATAACTGCTATAGTCTATGGCGCCGCCTCGGCCTTTAATGCTCAAACGCACTTATTACTCGGTAAATACCTCGATAAATTTGACGTTACCGAGAAGGCAACTCACCAGTCCGTGGCCCGCGCTCGCGCAGAGAAGGCCGCCCACGCCGCTTCAAAGAAATAATAAGCTGATGCTGTGCTGCGTACTGAATCGCGGCTAACTCGTCGAATCGCTTGAGTACCGCATGTGTTGTTGCTTCGATGTCCTCTGGCGTGACGATCTCTTGTTCAGTTGATAGAGTGTCCTCAACGGTTTGAGCTAGCCATAGGGCATTATATTCAGCTTCATGGGGTGCATGAGTGAATGCCTTAGAGATACTTAGTATAAGTTTACCGAGATTGAAAGTATCTGCCTTACCTGATGGCAGTACGACGGGTTTATTATCAGCCAGAGATGGCCGTTCATATGTCGTAAATATGGTACCGCAATGAGTACATTGCCGTCTTCGCCATATACTAGGCTGCTTTTTATTAGGTCTTGAGTTGGCTACTTTCGTGTTCGTGTGAAAACAATTAATGCAAAACATGTCTATATATTGACATATAGCTATTAAAAATACTAGTGGAAAACATAACCAATAAATGGGGATAAAATAAACCCCAGCCGACAAGCGGCTGGGGTTTATAAGGCAGACGTCTTAATGACTAGTCTTTATGTCTGCGAATTCGTATAGCTTTTTTAGCTTCGTGCCATGACATATCATACTCAAATGAGAGTGATACTTTTTCTAGAGCTGATGGTGATATATTGGTATCTTTACCCATACGTTTATATTAGCATAAACAACATAATAAGTCAACTAAGCGTATGCTTCTTCATATTACATATATGGTATATAAAGAGGCAAGAAGTGGATAATGTACCCGTGGAAAAGTATGGATTGCTGTGGGTAAGTTACGATGAGAGGAGGGTACGGTATACTTAAAGGTATTATGACGAATACTAAAAAGCTCACAGCAGGTCTGACGCTAGGGGCGTTAGGGATTGTGTTTGGTGATATTGGCACAAGTCCACTCTACGTCTTTCAAGCAATCTTTGGTTCTCTAGGATTAGATCTTCCAATTAATCATACAAACATTGCTGGGATTACCTCGCTTATATTATGGGCCGTGACTTTAGTGGTATCAATCAAGTATCTACTCATGGTGATGCGGGCTGACAATAAAGGTGAGGGTGGTATTATGGCGCTCGTTGCCCTCATAAAGGGTAGTCGGCTGAGCAGTCGTTATAAGGCAAGTCTTGTTGCTCTTGGGATTATCGGAGTATCTCTATTCTATGGTGACAGTGTTATTACGCCGGCTATCTCCGTCTTGGCTGCCGTTGAGGGACTTAAGGTACTCGTTCCGAGTGTCGATCATCTTATCGTTCCTATTACTCTCATCGTCCTCTCGTTACTCTTTTTGCTTCAGAGGCGAGGGACGACGCTTATTGGGCGATTGTTTGGGCCGATTATGCTTCTTTGGTTCGGATCCATTGCTTTTGGCGGCGGTTGGCAGGTCTTGCAGCATCCTGAAGTGCTTGGCGCGCTTTCACCGCTCGTGGCACTGCAATTCCTTCTCTTGTACCCGTTGGTAGGATTTGTGGTTATGGCAGCCGTCGTGTTGGCAGTTACTGGTGCTGAAGCCTTGTATGCTGACATGGGTCATTTTGGCAGAGCACCGATCTCCCGAGCTTGGTTCCTCGTCGTATTTCCAGCACTTATCTTATGCTATATGGGGCAGGGTGCATTACTTCTTCATGATCCGACTGCTATCACAAACCCATTGCCGCTTCTATTTCCAGAGTTCCTAAGGGCTCCGATTGTATTACTGGCGACGCTCGCCACCCTGATTGCATCTCAGGCAGTTATCTCAGGGGCTTTCTCGTTAACGCGTCAGGCGATGAAGCTCGACTTTTTACCGAAAATGCTTGTTCGACACACCTCTATTGTTTCGACCGGTCAAATCTATATTCCGCTGGTCAACTCTATATTGTGGGCCCTCGTTGTCGTGCTTGTCGTGTTCTTTGGTTCGTCGCAAAGGCTGGCTGGGGTATTTGGAGTCGCAGTGAGTGGTACACTTATTATTGATTCGGTATTATTTATTGTTGTCATGTACAGTCTATGGCGTAAATCAATTTTTGCAGTTCTTCTTGCGGCCATTGTCTTTTTGCCTCTCGATCTACTATTCGTTACTTCCAACTTACCCAAGATTCTTAATGGGGCGTGGTTCCCGATTGTACTTGCCATACTAGCGTTCACTATTATTACGACGTGGACAAAAGGACAACAGATTGTGACGAGAAAACGTCGAGTCCTCGAGGGGAGCTTACAGGCTTTTATCGATAAGGTGCATGTCAGATGGCCGGCTGTGATACGATTGCCTGGCCAAGCGGTTTATATTAGCCATCATCCAGATTTCGCCCCTCTAGCCCTTCATAAGGCCGTGGATGAACTCAATGAGCTACAAGAAAACGTTGTTATTTTGTCTGTGCAAGTAACCAACGAGGCCCATGTGCCGATAGAAGAACGGGCGACGTTCGATGGTCTTGAATATAACGACGGCATTAGCCATTTGAGTCTAAAATATGGATTTCATGATTCAATCAATATACCTAAGGCTCTCGAGTCAGTTCGTGGTCTGAGCCCTGAACTTGATTTTAGCTCCGATAAGGCGATGTACTTTATTTCTCAGAGCAGGGTAATACCAGGCAAGAGACACAACCTTCTCGGTTGGCGTAAGACACTGTATTGCTTGATGGCTCGTAATGCACTTAGTGAGAGCGACTATTACAAGTTACCGATTGATCGAACAGTTGAGATGCAGTCGTTGATAAAGTTGTAAATGCAATCAAAAAGACTCCGAAGAGTCTTAATGGATAATTACTGTGGTGGGCGATAGAGGAGTTGAACCTCTGACCTCCACAACGTCAATGTGGCGCTCTAGCCAGCTGAGCTAATCGCCCCCAGCTCCAAACATCATATCAGACAGGGGCGGGCGTTGCAATATGAGGGGGTAATAGTATATGATTAAAAGGAACAACGACGCGGCCCAACCATCCGTACCAGTTCCGTGGGGATAATAATGTGCGATAACGTTATTTTATAAGCGCCTAGGGTTTACCTAGGAAGTCCGGTGGAACCGCCCGTAAAGGGTCCGAGACATGCGATATATGGATTTAATGAACATTAAAACCAGTCATCGCATGTTTTTTATTTACTAAAAAAGGAGAGACACTATGAACGAAGAACAATTACATGCAATGCGTCACAGCTTGGCTCACATTACTGCTGCCAGCGTAAAGCGCATCTGGCCAGAGGCTAAATTTGGCGTGGGGCCCGTTGTTGAGAACGGATTCTACTACGATATTGATTTAGGGGAAGTGAAGATATCTGAGGCTAATTTCGGTAAGATCGAAAAGACTATGCGTCGCATCATTAGTGAGTCCCAGGACTTCGAACGTTTTACGATGCCGATTGACCAGGCGATCAACTGGGCAAAAGAGAATGGCCAACCGTACAAGGAAGAGCTGCTCAATGACCTAAAGCGCTCTGGTACGACTGTTGCTAAAGATCTTGATAAAGATGAGCTTGGTACGATTGCCGAAGGTGACGCGGCAGTAGAGGAGGTCTCGTTCTATAAGAATGGAGACTTTGTCGATCTTTGTCGTGGGCCGCATGTAGCAAATACTAAAGAGGTGGGTGCTTTTAAGTTACTTCGTGTAGCAGGTGCATATTGGCGTGGTAATGAAAACAACGCACAGATGCAACGTCTCTATGGTGTAGCTTTTGCAACACAAGAGGAATTAGATCTCCATCTTGAACGCCTTGAGCAGGCTAAGTTACGCGACCACCGCAAACTAGGTAAAGAGCTTGATATCTATGCCACCTCGACGCTTATTGGTGCTGGTCTGCCACTCTTTACTCCACGAGGAACAGTACTTCGAGACAAGATAAATGATCTCGCGCAGTCCTACCGACTTGCGAGAGGATATGAAAAGGTGTGGATTCCACACATTGCCAACCTTGAAACCTACAAGGTATCGGGTCACTTTGAAAAATTTCCTGATCTTCTACACTTCACGTCAATGGAATCAGGTGACGAACTGGCACTTAAGCCGGTTAACTGTCCGCACCATACGCAAATTTTTGCCTCACGTCCTCGAAGCTACAGAGAACTACCTCTCAAGTACCTTGAGACAACAACGGTATATCGTGATGAAAAAAGCGGTGAACTCGGTGGGCTTAACCGTGTTCGTTCCATCACTCAAGATGATTCGCATGTTTTTTGTACCGAAGAACAGGTTGAGACTATCTTTGCCGAGTTGATTGAAAGTGCACAGGATCTATATAAACTGGTTGATCTTAAGCTATCACTTCGTTTGTCATTCCGTGATGAGAGCGACTCATACATTGGCGAACAAGAGACATGGAATCGAGCCGAGGCTTCTATCCAAAAGCTTGCTGAGAAGTTCGAGCTCGAACATGAGATTGGTCTGGGCGAGGCGGCGATCTACGGTCCAAAGATGGACTTCATGGCGACAGATGCGCTTGGTCGTAAGTTTCAGCTTGCTACCGTGCAACTTGATTACATGATGCCGGAGCGTTTCGGATTGGAATACACTGCCGAAGATGGCGGCAAACAACGACCGGTTATGGTGCACTGTGCTTTGCTCGGTTCGATTGAACGCTTCTTAAGTATCTATATTGAACACACTGCTGGTTGGTTCCCATTTTGGGCAGCTCCAGAGCAGGTACGTATTCTTACGATTAATGACACAGTTCTTGAGTATGTAGCTGAAATTGAGGCAATCCTTGATGGAGTTGTGCTTATGAAGCCGATCAAATACAACGAGATTCGTTATACCCGCGATGATCGCAATGAGAGCCTCGGTAAAAAAATTCGCGAAGCTACCGCTTGGAAAATTCCAGTACAGCTTATTGTTGGGCCAAAAGACGTTGAAGGTCGCGAAGTGAGTGTTCGTACCCAAAGCGGTGAAGAGAAGGTAGCGCTTGATCAGCTCGCGAATTACTTTCAGGCACCTTAGGCATTAACTATGGTCGACACAAGTTTTCGCGATAAGGTCTATGAGTTAATGGCACAGGTGCCGGACGGCCAGGTGACTACCTACGGGGATATCGCCGGGCTGGCTGGTCATGCCCATGCATCACGAATTGTAGGCGGCATCGCTCATTACGGTCCTACCGAGCTCCCTTGGCATCGACTAGTCAATCGTTTCGGGGGACTTGCCCGGGCATTTCCAGGCGGACCTGAGGTGCAGCAGCAATTGCTCGAGGCTGAAGGTATTCATTGTACGGATCTTATCGTTGATAACTTCAAAGAATTACGATGGCAGCCAAAAATTTAACCTTACCCCTAATAGTAGTTGTTGGCCCGACGGCGAGTGGTAAGACGTCGCTCGCCATTGAGATGGCCGAACAATTTAATGGCGAGATTATTTGTGCTGATTCGCGCACGATCTATAAAGGTATGGATGTTGGCACTGCTAAGCCTACAAAAGAAGAACAGGCAAAGGTGCCACATTGGGGTCTTGATCTAGTCGAACCAAACGAGCGTTTTACCGCTGCTGATTTCAAGGAGTATGCGACTCGAAAGATAGGGGAGATTCGATCACGAGGTCATGTTCCATTCCTTGTAGGCGGTACGGGTCTGTACGTTGATGCGATTATCTTTGATTATCAATTTGGTCCGATTGCTGATAACAAGCAACGATCTGCCTACGAAGCCATGACGATTGATGAACTTCATGACTATTGCAAAGAAAACAACGTATCGTTACCTGAAAATGATCAGAATAAGCGATACGTTATACGCGCCATTGAGCAGAAAAGCATAAACTCTAAGAGACGAAATGATCCGATCGAAAATAGTATTATTGTAGGTATAACAACGGAAAGAGATGCATTACGAACACAAATTAGGAATCGCGTCGAACAAATATTTGACGATGGTGTTGTCAACGAAGCTACTTTATTGGGCAAAAAATATGGCTGGGATGCAGAGTCAATGACTGGCAATAGCTATCAATTAGCAAAACTCTATCTGAGGAACGAGCTGTCCGTCGTTGAGTTCAAAGAAAAAAATACAACACTTGATTGGCGTCTTGCAAAACGACAGCTCACCTGGCTGCGACGTAATCCATATATCCATTGGGGTAAACTATCTGAGTTGCGCAACTATTTAACAGAGAGACTCGCCAGTTATGTCTAATCATGCTATGATAGAACACGAAAGTTATTCTAGGTAGAGATATGATCGACGCACTATTTGGTTCAAAAACTCGGGTAAAATTACTGCACTTATTCCTGAACAATCCCGGGAGTGCTTTTTATGTTCGCGAAATAACTCGTCTGATTGATGAGCAGATTAACTCTGTCCGTCGAGAACTGTCTAATATGCTTGAGGTGGGAATTATCACTAGTGATAGTGCCGATAATAAGCTGTACTATGAAATTAACCAGCGATATGAGTACTACGTGCCATTTCGTGCCATTTTTGCCGATGTAAAGATGGAAGCGGGTGGTGAAGTAAAAGCTGGAGTTATGGAATGGCAAGAGCTTGTTAGAGAGCTTGCCGGTGTTCGTCTAGCAGTTTGTGCCGGTGTACTCGTAAAGGGATCAACTAGCGCCATTGATCTACTTGTAGTAGGGGACATCTCAACGACGAAGCTAAAGAACGTTGTTAAGCAGATTGAGAAAAAAGAGGCTCGCGAGCTTAATTACAGTATGCTAAGCTACGACGAGTTCTATTATCGTTTGAGTGTTCGTGATAAATTTATTACAGAGATACTACACGGAAAACATGCTGTATTGCTAGATGCCGATAATATACTGAAAAGCTAGTTGAGAAGGAGAGAATATGTTTGAAATTGAATATAAAGGTGGTAACGGAATTGTTATCGCAACTAAGAAGACAACCGCACTAATTGACCCGAAGCTATCACTGGTGGGTCTTAAAGATCTTATTGTGAAAGACGCGGTTGAGATTGCGACTGAACCTCGCTTTGTAGTGAACGGCAAAGATAGCCAGCTGGTTATTGAAGGTCCTGGTGACTATGAACTTGGCGACTTCTCTGTGAGCGGTGTAAGTGCAACGCGCCATCTTGATACTGAGGCCGATGAGAAAATTGCGACGATTTATCGTATTGAAGTAGGAGATGCCCGAATCGCCTTGGTTGGTAATATTACGCCTAAGCTTAGTGAAGAGCAACTTGAGTCACTTGGTGTAGTCGATATCCTCATTTTACCTATTGGAGGCAATGGCTATACTCTTGATGCGACAAGCGCAGCCGGCATTGTCCGTCAAGTTGATCCAAAGGTGGTTATTCCAACTAGTTACGCCGACAGTGCGCTTAAATACGAAGTGCCTCAAGATGCTCTTGAGACGTTTACAAAAGAGTTGGGTGCGCCTGTTGAGACGGTAGCTAAATACAAGATCAAAACTGAAAGTTCATTACCGCTAACTCTTACCGTTGTTGAGATTACCCGAAGCTAATCGAGAGTCTGGGCAAATAAAAACACCTTTCTAATTAGAAAGGTGTTTTTATTTATCTCAATGAGACTAGGCGGCTTGTGCCACGCTGCCTTTTTTTGCTAGGATGCCTTTTTTCTTAAGCGTACGGATGGCCTGAGTACTCAGAATCATCGTGACTTTCTGACCTTCAACCAAAAAAGTTTTCTTTTGGAGGTTAGGCTTGAAGACTCGCTTAGTGCGACGCAAAGAAAAGCTGACATTGTGGCCAAACTGTTTGCCTTTTCCGGTGAGTTCACATCGTGCTGCCATAATTTATTACTTCCACTTACTTTTTACAATCTGTATCAGTTTACCTCTTTTGAGAGAATCCGTCAAGGTGAAGCCCACTTTACTAGTTTGCGGCTCGTCGATTGACTATACTAGGCCAAGACAACGTAAGTTAGACATTAATGAGGGAGAAGTATGAGTTACGAGCCAAAAGCACACCCAGCACAGGTTTTAATATTACGACATCTGCTATTTACGCCTCAGGCGGGATTTGCCGAGTTACAAAAGGCAACTGAGCTGACAAGTGATCATTTTAGCTTTCATATCAAGAAGCTAATCGAAGAAGAGTATATTGAAAAGCTTGAAAAGCACTATAAGTTAAGTGGGAAGGGTAAGGAATATGCTAATCGTCTGGATACGGACGAAAACGAAATAGAGAGGCAGCCAAAAGTATCAGTTGCTGTTACGGTCGAACGCACTGGTGAGAATGGTAAACGTGAATTTTTGTTCCAACAACGCAAGAAGAATCCCTATTTTGATTTTTGGGGACGGGTTGGCGGCAAGGTACGCTGGGGCGAATCTATTATTGAGGCTGCCAATCGTGAGCTTAAAGAAGAAACAGGGCTGGAAGCTAAGTTTGAATATCGGCTACTCTATCATAAGCGCGACTTTAATAAGAAAACAGGCAAGCTACTTGAAGATAAGCTTTTCCTCTGTGTCTATGCAACAGAGTATAGTGGTGAATTGCAGGAGACTTTTGAAGGCGGTGTTAACCGCTGGATGACTCACGAAGAGTTTATGACGATGCCAAAGCGGTTTAAGAGTGTTGATGAATTTCTAGAACTTATCGATAAAGGTGAGACGTTTGCTGAGCGCGAATTCTTCTACGACGAATCCGAATACTAATCGGGGAGGCGGTATACCTTCTCATCCTGTATAATAAGAGGTAATGAGTTTCGACATTATCCGTATTATCGTCGTTGTTGTGGTGATTTTGCTATCAATGACACTGCATGAAGCAATGCACGCGTTCGTTAGCTACTGGCTAGGCGACGACACTGCAAAGCGTCAAGGGCGTCTGACGCTTAACCCTGTGAAGCATATCGATCCGTTTTTGACGCTGCTGCTGCCACTTATGTTGGCGGTTGTCGGCGCTCCAGTCTTTGGTGGAGCTAAACCAGTACCGTTCAATCCTGATAGAGTGCGTTATGACGAATGGGGTGCAGCACTTGTAGCGATTGCGGGGCCCCTAACTAACTTGCTTATCGCCTTTGTCGTGTTCGGCGTCTATGTTCTTGGTGGAGCGCCTCAGAATGGGGTATTTGCTACGATTACGCTAACTGCTGTTACGGTAAACCTCGGTTTCTTTGTTTTCAATATTATACCTATTCCGCCGCTTGATGGCTCACGTGTACTTTACGCCTTAGCACCCGAATTCGTACGTCGGGGCATGGAAGCGATTGAGCGTTTTGGTATCATGTTCGTATTTCTGATCATTTTAGTAGCAAGCCCCGTAATTGGACAGTTCATGGTCACTGCGATTAACTTCTTTTTGGACGTATTCAGTCATATCTTCAGCATCGCCTCATAAAGAAAATGATATAATAAAAGAGTCCCAGGATACACTTAGACGTATATGATTTTCCTGAATATCATATTTGATCGGGAGTTCAAATGATTCATTTCCGTGGAAATGATTTGAGAACACCCACCTTGCTAATTCGCGGGGAATATCAAGCGTCAGAGGTGTATTCTGGGTTTTATGTTTACCGGGGTGTGGCGCAGTTGGTAGCGCGTACGGCTGGGGGCCGTGAGGTCGCAAGTTCAAGTCTTGTCACCCCGACCATACAGAAAGAGTATAAAATCCATGAATAGAAATCTACATACGTACACGTCGCTTCAATCGCTTAGTCGTGAAGCGGCTGACTATGTAATAAAATTCGCAAACGAAGCAATTATTTCTCGGGGTGTTTTTAGGATTGCTCTAGCTGGAGGCTCGACGCCACGAGGTCTTTATGAAGTACTAAGTAGTAATAAATACATCGATAGAACAGATTGGTCCTCTTGGATGATCTATTTTAGCGATGAACGAGTCGTTCCTCTCACGGATGAGTGGAGCAATTATGCTATGGCTAAAGAGTATTTGATAAGCAGAGTGGCTCTTAAGAAAGAGAATATATACGTGCCTCCAGTTCATCTCTCGAGTCCTACGCAAATAGCAGATGAGTATGAGTCACAGATTCGTCGTAGCTTTACAGGGGAAACGGCACTGACACCTCGGTTCGATCTTATATTACTCGGCCTCGGCTCTGACGGCCACACTGCATCGTTATTCCCCAATAAACCTGCACTCAATGTGGTTGATCGACTCGTTGTTGAATCAACACCAGGAATTCTTCCGCCACCGGTTGATAGAATAACCTTTACGTTGCCTTTTATTAACGCAGCACGTCGAGTTATGTTTCTTGCGAGCGGTGAAGATAAGACGAATGCTTTTCAGTCGGCTTATTACGGAAGGTTAATTGGTGAAGCTGATCAACCAGTACCGGCATGTCTAGTGAATCCACAGGACGGTAGTCTTGACTGGTTTGTCACTAAAGAGCTATCCGGCGATAAGTAAGTCTCAAACTGCGCTGTATGATAAAATGACAGTAGCAAAACCACAAAAACAGAAAGTTATTATATGAATCAGCGCATTGCGGTACGTGCCATTATACGAAAAGATGGAAAAATGCTTCTCCTCCGTCGAGCCAACGGTCGGCCGACAATTCTTGGAAAATACGAATTGCCTGGCGGTAAGCTTGAGTATGGCGAGCAACCAGAAGACGCGCTAGGACGTTATCTTCGTGACGAGACCGGACTGATTATTCAGACCGCCCAGCTCTTTGATGTCGTCAGCTACATCGATCATGATGATAGAGATATGCAGTATGTGTTCATCCTCTACCAAGTTAGCTTTGGTGTTGGTGGTTCGAAAGTTACCTTGAGTCGGAACTATGATCGGTATGTATGGAAGCAGATGTTGGAAATACAACAAGACGAGTTAACGGAGTCAGCAAAGATACTGTTGGGAATATCACAACAGGATATTCAATCTGTTAAAGAAGCAGAATTAATCGGTAGAGATGTAACCGACACAACAGATTTATCACACGTTATTGTCTATTCTGACGGTGGCTCGAGAGGGAATCCAGGCCCTTCAGCGTCGGGATTTGTTGTCATGAATACGCAGGAACATGTCATTCATGAGGGCGGTATGTATCTAGGCATTACGACAAATAATCAGGCTGAATATCATGGTGTGAGATTGGGATTAGAAAAAGCGCTTGAAATTGGCGCTCGAAAAGTTGACTTCCGACTTGACAGTCTCCTCGTTGTAAATCAGATGAACGGTATGTATAAAATTAAGAACCGTGAGCTATGGCCCATCCATGAACGTATTCGTGAGTTGGTTACTAAATTCGATAAAGTAACATTTACACATGTCAAGCGTGAGTTCAATCAGTTAGCTGATGGTATGGTTAACAAGATTCTTGATGCGAAGACGCGAGAATAGGGTATACTATACCGTAGGCAGTTCGTTAAGTGATCGCTTGTGGCTTGCCATAAGAGGAAAGTCCGGGCAGCATAGAGCGTGACAGTCGTTAACGACGACCGGGGGTGACCCTAGGGAAAGTGCCACAGAAACGATACCGCCTCACTAAGTTTACTTAATGAGGTAAGGGTGAAAGGAGTGGGGTAAGAGCCCACAGCGACGCACGGTGACGTGCGGAGGAGGTAAACCCTGTCAGCTGCAAGGAGATCTACATACAAGGACGGCTCGTCCGTAGGTCGATACCCGCTTGATCGGGTAGGCAACTACTCGGCTAGATAGATGATCACTCACGACAAAACCCGGCTTACAGACGGACTGTCGAACTAAAAAACACCGCAATTGCGGTGTTTTTTAGTGTAAGGAGTGTTTCTAAGAATTTACGCTTTAACTGCGCTCTTTACGATTTCCGTAAAAGCGGCAGGTTCGCTAACAGCGAGTTCTGCAAGTACTTTACGATCAAGCTCGATGTTTGAAGCTTTGAGGCCAGCAATGAATTTGCCGTATGTTGTACCTTGTGCGCGGGCTGCAGCGTTGATACGAGTGATCCAAAGACCACGGAGATCACGCTTCTTGTTGCGGCGGTCACGGTAGGCGTACTGCAATGCACGGATAACACCTTGTTTTGCAAGGCGGAATGAACGTGTGCGGTTGTGTTGCATACCTTTGGCTAGTTTAAGAATCTTTTTGTGCTTAGCACGTGCTGTAACACTTCGTTTTACTCGCATATTATACTCCTAGTGCTCGTCTTACGTTTCGGGCCATGCTACCTGTAACAGTGGCGCTGGTGTTGATAGCGCGTTTGCGGCTCTTACTCTTTTTAGAGAGGAAGTGGCCACCAAATGCGCGGCGGCGCATCAATTTACCAGTGCTGGTAAGCTTGATTCGCTTGGCGGTACCTTTGTGGGTCTTTATCTTTGGCATTATTTACTCCTTACTACTATGCTCAGATTGCGACCAGCCATCTGAGGCTTTTGCTCTAGAATTGCATCATCTTCGAGGAGCGCAACGATTCGGTCAATCATCTCGTAGCCAAGCTCTTTATGAGCCATCTCGCGACCACGGTAGAAAATTTGAATTCGTACTTTGTGTCCAGCTGTTAGAAACTCACGGATCTTGCGAAGCTTGATCTCGAGGTCTCCCGCACCAATCTTTAGCCCAAATCGCATTTGCTTTAGCTCACTTTGCTTACTGCTCTTGCGATTTTTCTGCAGCTCTTTCATCTTCTGATACTGGTATTTACCCCAGTCCACAATTTTCGCTACAGGTGGCGCAGCATTCGGTGATATCTCAACGAGGTCTACTCCTGCTTCTTCGGCTGCTTTGAGTGCATCACTGCGGCTCATAATGCCTAGCTGTTCGCCGTCTGAACCGATTACTCGGAGTTCTTGGGCACGGATTGACTCGTTGATACGAATTGATTGGTTAATTGCTGGTCTCCTTTTTGAGTCTGCAATTTTTAAGCGTTACTCGTTGCTTATTCTATCAGATATACCACCGTTGTTCAAGTGTTTTATCTATATTGGAACGCTCTACTCATTTGTTTTAGCTACAGATTAGACAAGTAATTATCCGAATGTTTGCTCTGTGGCACGCGCACATGGCAAAATTGTACGCAGTGAGTGTGTATTATTGGCAGATCATAGGGGCGAGTGCCAGATTTCTTTTTATATCGATTCGCATCATGCTTACGTTGTTCTAAATACCTGTTTCTTATCTGTTAATCTAGATATTAATTATCATTTTGATTATGTTTATAATAACAACACGTTGTTTTTTGACCATCAACTTTTGTTGTACCGGAGCATCGTTTGGGGCATTGGAGCTGCAGCAACTGCATGAAATCTCTCAGTGTTCAAATGAAGATCTTATGTGGGGGAGTGTCAAAATACGCAGGCACACACATGCATGAATTTACTCGTCTCTAAAATGAGAGATCTAGGCGTAGCTAGTGAGTAAGATGTTTACTTTCGTTCATTCTCAATGCGAGGCTGTCGATGGGTTAAGGAAGGGCTCACAGCTCATCCCTAAGTTAATGGCCAGTGACGATGTCTCTAGGGGGGTGTATTTAGCGCGTACATAGCTGCAATGAGGGTATTAAGCCATTTTATTCTCCCAAGTGGCGTAGGCGAGTCAGTGAGCTGCTTGAGTGGGGTATTGCTAGCTCATCACGCTCTGCACATCTACAGATGTGACTCTTATAACGGATGTGCTATAATATGTATATTCATGTTGGGGCTGAATTAGCTTTCGACAGAGGGATTTTAATAGATTATTTTGCGAGCCGACTATACACGTACGTATATATTTAATTGCAAACAACTTTGCTAAGGCAGTTAAGAGCGTTCCTGCAGTATTTGCGCAAGCATTTGCTCCAGCACGCCTTGCTGCCAACCTCGCTTAGTTAAATAAGCGGGCATTTTGCATCAGCAGGTGACATAGCGATGCGGAGTGTTATATATCATGTCACTTACTTCTTCTAGGCGCAGTGGCCTGGAAGAAGGACATTTTACCACGTGACGATTTGAACATTTGTGTTCGTCTTTTAGTTCAAAACGTCATAAATACCTAAGACAAACTATGCTCGTAGACGGATAATCAATTACCTTTTGGACCGGGGGGCAGTACCCCGCAGCTCCACCAATTTGAATACAGCAATCACTCCTTCGCGGGAGTGATTTTGTTTATAACGCCTAAAAATAGGACAAAATAAAACAACCACCTGCGAGTAGTGGTTGTTTCTGTGGAGTTTTTGATTCGTTGTTTATTTTTGGCTTCTGTATAATTTATTTATTCAGGAGCTACCCCTATATTATGACGGGAAAGCGCTTGTGTCAACAATATTTATGAAAATTGTTTCAGTAAAAAATACTACGTGTGGATAACCTACTCACAACCTTTCTCGTGGATTACTTGAATAAATATATACACATTACATATGTACATATTTTGTTCATTACATTGCAAGCTTATCGTACATATTTTGATTAAAAGATTAATCGTCTTTTTCAGGTTTTATATATAAAATAGAATCATGCAGAAAAACTATATTGATAAGCTTGCTTATATTTACGTAAAGAACGACAAGGTACTTATGAGTTTAAGTCGCGGTAAGGACACGTGGTATATTCCCGGAGGCAAACGTGAGGAGGACGAGTCTGACCTTGACGCATTAGTACGCGAGGTCAAAGAAGAGCTGAATGTAAGTCTAATTATCAAGAGCATAAAGTACTACGGAACGTTTGAAGCGCAGGCTCATGGCAAGTCAGAGGGCGTCGTAGTGCGAATGACCTGCTTTATGGCCGATTTCACAGGCGAACTGGCAGCAACCTCTGAAATCGAGAGTATCGACTTCTTTACGTATGCTCAAAGAAGCCTAGCCGCTCCAGTCGATCACCTTATTTTCGATGACTTACATAAACGTGGAATGCTAGTATGAGGGTTAAGGCTGTTATTTTTGATCTTGACGATACGCTGCTTAAGACTTCAGCTGTGAAATGGGCGCACCATAAGGCGGTCGCTAAGCAATATTATGATATCGATCTCACTGACGAGGTTCTAGCTCGTTACTGGGGCATGCCTTTTGAACCGATGATGGCAATTTTTTACCAGAATGCTGATACACCAGAAAATATGCTTAAGGCCAATCTGTCGCTTGAGGCAAAATATCCAAAAGAGCTTCAGGAACATGCACTAAGTACGGTCAAATCGTTGCTGGGTGCGAATATAGAGGTTGGAATCGTAACGTCTATACTTGGTCATCTTGCGGAAAAAGATTTGAGACGACTGGGCTTTCCGGTTGAAAGGTTCTTTATCCTTCAAGGTGCTGATAATGCGCCAGCTCATAAGCCAGATCCGAGAGTGTTCGATGGCGCGCTCGAAATGCTGAAAGGCAATGGGACCGCATTAAATGAGATTGTGTATGTAGGCGATGCATTGATGGACTACTATGCTGCGCGTGATGCTGGCATAGATTTTGTTGGCATCACGAGTGGCAGTGTGTCAGAAGATTCGTTTAAAATGGAAGGCGCAAAAGTGATAATTTCGCTCGTCGATTTATTGAATTTGCTAAAAATTTAGATGCGATAAAGGACGGCCTTTGTCTATTTGTTCTGTATGGATATCGACTGTTGTATATTATATTTGTCTGCTAATTCAAGAAAATTATAGAGTCATGTTGTTTATATAGCTATGTAGATATAATTACAACTATACGTATTTAACACCTTAATACATATATTAGGATGTGATGAATGTTTAAATAACATCACAAAATAACACAAAGGTATTGATCATAAGCACTTTAAATGCTATTGTAGACATAAGCTTTTACAAAAACAAACAAAAGCAAAAAAGTACATACAGAAGCACATTTACAATTCAATCAACTGACCGATTTT
Organism: Candidatus Saccharimonadota bacterium; assembly: GCA_030445245.1. GTDB lineage: Bacteria > Patescibacteriota > Saccharimonadia > Saccharimonadales > Saccharimonadaceae > RYN-404. The sequence goes on from JAUCSD010000001.1 coordinate 1,150,667, forward strand.
TTGACGGAAATTCGGTAACGACACGGGTATAAGAAACCAATGATTTGCACATGCAAGCCACGCACCTTTTTTCTTAAACCAGTGTGGCGTTGCCGATGCTCCGCCAAATTTATTGGCGTCGAGCGCGCGCAGAACAAGTACATGGAAACTGGTGGCATCTTGTCACCAAGATCTAGCGGAAAGTTGCGCATGAACACGATATGCCCCAGGTTTTCCTGGAGCGGTCAGTTGTCCGCAGTAGCGGACAGTCTACGGTACACGCGCCTAATAATTTTTTTACAGCGGCGGTTGTTGCTACCTGGACACGTATGTTTGCTACTCGGACTCTCTTTTTGAATTTAATTTTTAGGTGGTATAGTGGGAAACATGTTGAGTAGGGTAATAGCCATTAGTGTAGCGATAGCAATTGCTATGTTAGCTGTTATTTTGCACGTCACTCAACCCTCAACGGTGGGTCCTTTAGGAATTTTAGCAGTATTTATTTTAATGTATGTGTCAGTACTCGGTGTGCTGACTTTTTTGCTATACAGTATGTCGAGATTTATTAGTAAGGTATCAGTATCTTTCACCGTTAAAAAGCCAATTCGACCTCTCAGTTTGAGTCGATCCTATTATTTTTCGTCAGTCATCGCGTTAGCTCCGGTCATGTTGATAGGGATGCAATCAGTGGCCAAAGTTGAGATTTATGACGTGTTACTTATTACGCTATTCGTTGTAATTGCTTGTGTCTATATATCAAAAAGAACTAGCTAGATGGCATGTATTCGATGAAATGATTATGCTATAATTACAGATATGGAACCTAAACTGCCCGCACCGAATCCTGGACCAGAACGGTCAGCTGGGGTTTATAGTCAGAATTTAGAGCAATTTCCTCTTCCTCCGAACCCTGAAACAAATATTGAACGTCACGCTGAGCAGTTTGAACAGCGCAGTGAAGCAACTCCGGTTGCCGTCAATGCCGCACCTGTTGTAGCCCCTCCACCTACGATCGCATTGCCGATCGTGAATTCGGACGACGCTACTATCCAACCAGTAGTAGGTAGCACGCCACTCGTCGCTAATGATGATGACCTCATCGAGAAAGAGTGGGTTGACCAAGCTAAGAGGATTATTGTTCAGACTAAAGATGATCCGTACAAGCGTGAGCAAGAGGTGAGCAAATTGCAGGCGGATTACTTACGAAAGCGTTACGGGAGGGAACTGGGTGCTTCGTCGTAGGCACGCAGTGAGCAGATAGTATATGGCAGGCTTATTCATTAGTATATTTATATTTATCTTCCTCGGTTCAGCCGTTGGTCTGTTTGTTTTCGCTCAATACCGTAGAACGCTCCGTGAAGCAAAAAATTACGAACGCGGTCTTAAGATGGTGCCGATGCTTATCCATCTTCCGCCATCAAGTGAAGACGTTACTTCAAATGGTCGTGACGCCCGCGATCTTACCGAAGAGGTGTTGTCTCAGGCGCAGGTTATGTATAACATTATCGCGAGTACGGCGACAAAGGGCTTTAAGAGCAAGATGTACGGCCAACGTCACCTCTCTTTTGAAATTGTTGCAAATAAAGGCTTGGTTCATTATTACACCGTCGTCCCGTCGGTATTGATTGATGTGGTGCGTCAGGCTATCGCTGCTGCCTATCCCTCGGCGCGACTTGAAGAAGTTGCCGAACACAATATCTTTAGCCAGGTAGGTAAGATAAGCGGAACTATCGGTGGGGAGTTTACGCTCAAAAAGAATTTTGTTTATCCAATTGCAACGTTCAAGGAGTCAAAACGAGACGCTTCGCGTGCTTTACTTAATGCTCTATCGGCAGCAGGCCGTGAAGACGGGGTAGCGATTCAGTTGATGCTTCGTCCAGCGCGAGAGGGTTGGGTGAAGAGTTCGGTCGCACTTGTCGCGAAGATAACAAAAGACAAAGCAAACAAGAAGCCTGGTCTTGGTGGTTTGATGGCGTCCAAAGACTTGATGGAAGCACTTTGGAAACCACCAGATGGTGAAGTAAAGCCAGAGGACAAGCAGCTAACGTCTCTTGAGCAGGCGACTATCGAGGCGATTGAGGAAAAGACTCGCTATCCTGGGTATGAAGTGCTTATTCGTGTAGTTGTATCCTCAAACACGGCAGCTCATTCCCAGTCACTTCTGAAAAATGTCGTTGCTGCTTTCGCACTGTTTGATTCGCCAAGCCACAACGGCTTCAAGTTTGCGGTAACGAAAAATGTTGAAGATTTAGTCACTGCCTATATTTTCCGCTTTTTCCCACAAACCATTACACAGAATGTACTTAATAGTGTCGAGCTTGCCACTATTTTTCACCTACCTGATCAAAGTACAATTCCTACTTCTCAGGTACTTCGACAAATGTCAAAGCAGGTTGATGGCCCGACTCAGCTTATGGACGAAGGCTTTTTGCTAGGATATAACGAATTCCGTGGAGTGAAGAAGCCAATTCGCCTGAGTACGAATGACCGACGTCGCCATACGTATGTGATTGGTCAGACTGGTACTGGTAAGTCAGTCCTTCTGGAAAACTTGGCGTTTCAGGATATGATGGACGGCCGTGGTTTTGCGTTCGTTGATCCGCATGGTGACTCAGTAGAGAATCTATTAGGCAAAGTGCCAAAAGAGCGTGTTGAAGATGTTATTTACTTCAACCCAGGTGATATGAGTAGCCCAATAGGACTCAATATGTTTGAGTTCGACAATCCCGATCAAAAAGACTTCCTCGTACAAGAGGCAATTAATATGCTCTACGGTCTCTATGACCCTGGACACACCGGTATTGTTGGACCTCGCCTTGAGCACATCTTCCGTAACTGCGCGCTTCTCCTCATGTCTGATCCTAACGGCGGTACATTTATCGATATCCCAAAGCTTCTGATTGATGAAGAATTTATGAAGAGCAAGTTGAAGTACGTTACGGATCAGACGGTTCTTGATTTTTGGACAAAAGAATTCCCGAACTCACAAAAATCGAACGAGTCTGGTGAAGTAGTGAGCTGGGTAGTAAGCAAGTTTGGTCCATTCATTTCCAACGATGCTATGCGTAATATTATTGGCCAAACAAAGAGTGGCTTTAATCTACGTGAAGTGATGGATGGCAAAAAGATTCTATTAGTTAACTTGAGTAAGGGTCGAATGGGTGAGCTAAACTCAAAACTACTCGGTATTATTTTTGTGATGAAATTTCAAGCGGCAGCCATGGGTCGTGCCGATATACCAGAAGACCAGCGAACCGATTTTTCGCTCTACGTTGATGAGTTCCAAAACTTTGCAACTGATAGCTTTGAATCGATTCTATCTGAGGCAAGAAAATACCGCTTGAACCTGATCATGGGTAACCAATTTATGACACAGCTAACGGATAAGATCCGCGAGGCAATCATCGGTAACGTGGGAACAGTCATTAGTGGCCGCATCGGTATCACTGATGCCGAGATGCTAGTTAAGAAGTTTGCACCGACTTTTGATGCCGAAGATCTCACAAAAATGCCAAATTACCAATCCGTTACGAGCGTTATGATTAATAATGTTCCATCGGCACCGTTTAGCATGTCATTTTTGCCTCCTATGGGCCAAACGAACGCTCAGCTCAGTGACGCACTTAAGCGTCTCTCGGCGGCTAAATATGGTAAGGCGCGAGCCCAGGTTGAGAAAGATATCTTCACTCGACTCGGAGCTGCTGAGGCCGAGAAGAAGGCAAAAGCTGAGCAAGTGAAGAAAACGCAACAGCAGCGTATGACTGGTATGAACAGTGGCGGAGCTGGTTCGTCATTCTTAGACGAATGGTTGGCAAAACGTAACAATATTGGCGCTTCAGGAGCCGCTCCAGCACCGCCGCGACCAGTAACGATCCAGCAACCATCTAATCCACCTACGCCCAGTACACCGCCTGTGACGCCTCCTGGTGTTACGAATTCATTCGCACCACCAGTAGTCAACTCGCCAACAGATACTCGTAACCCATTCATAGCTCAACCGCCGGTACAAACCCAGGCACCTGTGATGCCGCCCGTTGCTTCACCTGAGGAGAATAATGGTCTTCATCTTCGCGGCGACAACGTCAATCATGACAGTGAAATCTCTATCAAGCTTCGATAGACTACAGGTTGCAGGGAGCACAAGGGTATAAGATACAAGTGACCTTCTAGAGGGATGTTTCATGCAATTGTATGGTCGTAGCTCGCTGGTTCGGATCCAGCTGCCAGAGCCAAGTCATGATCAATGTAGCCAGGACTGTTAATTCGGTTCTGTTTTTTAAATAGCCAAAATAAAATTGAAACCGTTTAGTTATCGTCTCTGTTATAGTAAAAACATGAAGGCGGACACTAATAAATTCCAGGAAGTCGTTGCGACCTTTCCAAAATTTGAATCCATTCTGGAACAACTCAGCAGGGCCAATATTCCATATGCTATTGGTGGAAGCGTTTCACTGTATGTTCAAGGTAACGACCGTAAGCCAAAAGATGTAGATATTATGTTTACAGACGAAGCATTTGGAAGAGCAAACGAACTCTTCGGTTTGGAGTCGCACCATATTGAGCGACCATACAACGGCATGAATAAATCAACTCCTGTTGACGACGGTTCGGTCGACTTTCTTAACCAATACACGTCAAAAACTGGAAATCGTTCGTATTATTCTCCACCAACAGAGACGATGCCGGTTGCTTTCAATGATATGGAAGTAACTCTTGTTCCTGCAGAAAAAATTGCTGTTTTCAAACTTATTACGCGTCGTGAACATCACAGTGATCTTGATGATTTTCATGAGCTATTTCAGCATCCTGATTTTGATACGAATATTTTCTGGCGAATAGTTGATTCACTTGATGCACGCGAGGCAGTCACTAATTTATTAGACAATCCGTCTTGATCAACAAAGTCAGAACTGTTAATTCGGTTCTGACTTTTTATATCCTACGATAGAACTGAACCTACTTATCAATGTATCGTTTGACTCCGAGTGCTTTAACTCAATATAGTGGAATGAGAAGGAGGGCATTACATGAGATTAACGAGAAGTAATGAACAGGCAACAGGCAAAGGTCCCGAAGCGTGGTTTACGGGGAATGTATTTATTGATAGCATCCGTAACCCTGACGGGCAGTCTGCTGTTGGAGCGGCACATGTTCGTTTTACTCCCGGCGCACGCACCGCATGGCATCATCACCCCAAAGGTCAGACACTTTATGTTACGGATGGAATTGGCTATGTAACTCGTCGTGGAGGCAGTCCGGAAGCAATCAGGTCAGGAGATGTCGTATATATCGAGCCGGGCGAAGAACACTGGCACGGTGCAACTGAAGATCGTTACATGGCACATGTTGCCGTTCAGGAAGCAGACGAGAATGGACAAGTAGTAACATGGCTTGAGCATGTAACCGATGAAGAATATAGCAATCAATAATTAAAAACCTTCCTCTCTCGTGGTGAGTTAAACATATTGTCCATAGATCTGACGATGGGCCGCCTGAGATATTAAATAAAACTCCATAACGGAGTTTTATTTAATGAGGGAGAGCGGGGTTGTAGCATTTTTTTACTTGATAGGTGAAGGGAAAGGGTTACTTTCGTCCAGTGATCATCACCTTGAGAAAATCGTAGACGATACCAATGGCCCATCCGACTATGAAGGCACCGATTGTTTCAAAGCCTGTGAGTACAAAACCGTAGTACTTAGCGATGAGATAAATGCCAAGGGTTATAACGAAAGCGAATACCGCACCAGAGAGCATAGCGTTTGGTCGAGCTATCGTGCTTCCGGCTACATCGCTCACTTTCTCAACTGCTTTATTGTGAATGACCTTACTGAAAGCTCGGCTTGGTGCCGACATCTGGTTCTGAACTTCATGCATAGTTGCATTAAAGCTCGCGTCGCGGTCTGATTTGCCAATAGGACCATCTTTGCGTCGTTCAGCAGGGGACGGTTGTCTCTCTGTGGCTTCCTGCTGCTTACGCTCCTGATCTATCTTTGTAGCGTGTTCTAGGGCTTCGTGACGGGCACCTTCAACGTCTTTTTCGTGTGACCGCTCGCCAGCTTTCTCATGTAATTCGCGTAGTTGATCTCTCTGTTTTTCGCCAGCTTTTTCCAGTGCATCTGAATGTTCATGTTCCGGACCAAAACTGATTTTTTCTCTGTTATCACTCATACCCAACCCCTATTAATCTATTTAAATTGTTCCAGCGTTGAGGTCACGGCGAATCAGACGAACCTCTCTTTTAACTTGTCGGCTGCGAGCGTAGAAGTAGACGACTACGGCAAGGACGCCACCGGCAAATAATATGTTTTCGCTTGCTCCCGTATGAGGCAACTGCTCAACTACTTGCTCGACAACTTTTGGTGCAGGGCAGTCGATCATCGTTACGGTGTGATTACCAGCGAAGTCATTCACCATGCGACAGTTGTATGACTCAGGGTTACCAAGGCTTTGTGGTGTAGCAGGTATCGTTGATTTTACCTGAACACTGATTATCTTTTCGATAGTGTCACCTGGCTTGATGGTGACTACCGGCCAAACGATCGTATTGATGCGCTCTACTGCTGTTCCATCTTCTTTCGTAAGAAGTTGGCCACCGCCAGTATCAATGATGTCGGCGTATTCAAGCACGTCGGCTAGGTTATCTTCAATTGTATATTGACCTGTTGTTGTTCCTACGTTCTTAACAGATATTCTATACTCTAATCTGTCGCCAGGTCGTACGGTTGTATTGTTTGCGTCTGAGACAAGCTGAGAAACATTCTTTACTGTTTTTGTTTCCTTGAAGGCAGAGTGACAATCCTTATCTTTATACCAGATCGTTTTATCCTCTTCACACGGTTTACACTCGGGACTGCTCACCGGGTAATCAGTATTGATCGCACAGCGTACTTCAGGAGTTACTGTCAGAGCTTTCTGACATGTCATTCCTGTCTTTGCTCCCACGCTCGTATTGACTGTGACGCTTGCGGTATAGTTACCGTCTTTTGTGAACTCGTAGGTAAATACATTTGATTTACTAGTGCTTGCTTGGCTCTTTGTTGTAACAACGGTACTCTTGCTATCCTTGATGGTATATACATAACTTGAGATTGTGGCACCATTACTTGTTGAAGCAGTAGCGGTAAAGCTAAACTTTGTGCGTGTAATCGGAGCAATCGTTAGTGCTGAACAGGCAGATGCCGGTGGAGCAGGTGGTGGTGGCGGAGGTGGAGGCATCGCAACGTAAGCCACATTGCCACAACCAGTCATGATTGCGAACCATTTGCCGTCAACTGCTCGTTTTCCGACAAGAGCGGTATACTGCGAGCCATGAGGGATTGTCCATGAAGTCGAATCCCATTTTGATAGGAGACTTGAGTATACTGTTGTCGAGGTACCCGTAACCGCGTGGGGTGTACGCTCAAAGTCCGACTTAGAACGTCCTACGCTCTGGATTTTATTACCTTGATCTCTTGAATTAATCGTTTGCACACTACCGTTAACTATATCTTGGCGGGTAACACCAAAATATTTGTAGATTTGCTGAAGATCAGTATGACCAGCACTATCTTTATTGCGGTCATAAGTGGCAAGAAGATCACTTTTGTCCTTAAAGCCACCATAAATAACATTATTACCGTTTGCGGCGTTGGCTGATTCTGGCGGTGTAAAGACCGCGAATCCCTGTACGACAAGGGCAAGGGCTGTAAAGATCAGTCCAATTCGTCGTGTTGCCTCTTCTTTCCGCAGTCGTTTGGCGTAGAAGCCCAGTTGACCAACCAGCGAGGGGCTGAAGGTTAGATTTGAAACTATTTTTCTAAACATTTTAGTTTACCGTTTCTTTTTGTTTCTTTTTTTGTTATCACATCTCTTAGGCTTTAGATTAGCATAAGAAATATGTTCAGCGCAATAGCTTGAGTGAACACAATTTGTTCTGTATAATGGAATAAATGTAAATAGCTGAAATGTCTGAATAGTGAGGGAAAATGGTTAAGCAAAAAATTGATGACGGTTCGTACACGGGTTCGCAGATCCAGGTGCTTGAAGGGTTGGAGCCAGTACGTAAGCGTCCAGGTATGTATATTGGTAGCACCGGATATGATGGTGTTCATCACCTAGTTAAAGAGATTGCCGATAATGGAATCGACGAAGCAATCGCAGGATATGCCAGTAAAGTTATAGTTACTATCCAAGCTGATGGTGGAATTAGAGTATACGATAATGGTCGTGGTATTCCTGTTGATAAGAATGAAAAGACTGGCAAGAGCACTCTTGAGACCGTACTGACGGTACTTCATGCCGGTGGTAAGTTCGGCGGCGGCGGTTACAAAGTATCATCGGGACTTCACGGTGTTGGTTCGAGTGTTGTTAACGCACTTTCTACGAAGTTGATAGCTGAAATCAGCCGCGATGGTAAGCTTTATAGGCAAGAATTTGCCATAGGTGTTCCTCAAGGAGAAGTGAAGGTTGTTGGTAAATCGACTGAAAACGGAACAGCGATTACATTTTACCCAGATGCAACTATTTTTAAAGAAACAGTTGAATTTGATTACAAGTGGGTTGTTAACTATCTACGTCACCAAGCCTACCTCACAAAGGGTGTATATGTCTCTGTGCGTGACGAACGTACTAAAGAGCGATGCGCATTTTACTTCGAAGGTGGTATCAAGAGCTATGTAAAACACCTAAACATCGGTAAAGATGTCGTTTCTGACAGTATTTTTTATGTTGAACGCCAGGTTGAAGACTCGATGGTCGAAGTGGCCGTGCAGTACAATGAAACATTTGCTGAGCTCGTAAAACCATTTGCTAACAACGTGCTAACACCTGACGGTGGTACGCACATAGCCGGATTCCGCTCTGCCTTAACTCGCGTTATAAATGACTACGCGCGTAAGAGTAGCCTATTAAAAGAAAAAGAAGAGAATCTAACTGGTGATGACATTCGCGAAGGACTCACAGCCGTCATCCTTGTAAAGCTTCCTGACCCTCAATTTGAAGGACAGACAAAGAACAAGCTTGGTAACCCTGAAGTTCGTCGTTACGTCGAACAGGTCATGAACGAATACTTCTCGTACTACCTTGAAGAAAATCCAGCCGTTGCTAAAAAGATCGTTGGTAAAGCACTTCTCGCTGCTCGTGCACGAAAAGCTGCTCGTGCAGCTCGCGACAACGTGATCCGAAAGGGCGCACTTGATGGTCTTAGCCTTCCAGGTAAGCTATCTGACTGTTCAAGCAAGAACCCTGCCGAATCAGAACTCTATATCGTAGAGGGTGACTCAGCCGGTGGATCAGCTAAATCAGGTCGTGACAGCAAGACGCAGGCTATCTTGCCACTTCGTGGTAAGGTTCTTAACGTCGAACGTGCTCGACTTGACCGTATGCTTAACAATAACGAGATCGTTAGCCTGATTAAGGCGATGGGCGTCGGAATTAGTGACCAATTTGACGTTAGTGGTCTTCGTTACCACCGTATTATTATCATGACCGATGCCGATGTCGATGGTAGTCACATCTCAACATTGCTTTTGACGTTCTTTTTCCGCTACATGCAAGAGGTGATCGACGGCGGGTATGTGTATCTCGCTAAGCCTCCGTTGTTCTTATTACGACAAGGTACAAAAAAGCACTATGCATACAGTGATGATGAACGTGACTCGATCCTTCAGACACTTATTGCCGAACGTCGTGCAAAGGGCGTTACGATTGATGAGACCGCTGACCTTACGAAGCAAGCCGGCATTACACTGTTGCAGCGATACAAGGGTCTTGGTGAAATGGATGCTGAACAGCTCTGGGATACGACCATGAATCCTGAGAACCGCGTGTTAGTTCAGGTGAAAGTTAAGGATGCAGAAAAGAGTGATGCAATTTTTACAAAGTTAATGGGTGACCAGGTTGATTTACGAAAGAGCTTTATCCAAAGCCGAGCTAAATCGCTTAGCCTAGAGGATCTGGATATTTAATTATGGAAGACGAGACAATCGACGTAAATAACACACCAATCGAAGGTGACATTGTACCAGCAGTGCAGACGCACTCGCGTCTGGTTGAAAACCAATCTGTTGAAGACGTTATGGAAGATAGCTTCCTTCGTTATTCAATGAGCGTGATCATTGATCGTGCTTTGCCAGATGTCCGTGACGGTATGAAACCAGTACACCGTCGTATTTTATACAGCATGGGTGAACAGAACTTACGACCAGGTGGACGCTTCCTAAAGAGTGCGCGTATCGTTGGTGACGTAATGGGTAAATATCACCCACACGGTGACTCATCGATCTACTTCTCTATGGTTCGTCTTGCTCAGGACTGGGTAATGCGTTATCCGCTTGTGAATGGACAGGGAAACTATGGTTCAATGGACGGAGATCCTCCAGCTGCAAGCCGTTATACAGAGGCTCGTCTTGGTCGAGCAGGTAACGAACTACTGACTGACCTCGATAAGGATACTGTTGATTTCCGTGATAACTACGATGGTAGTGAACAAGAACCTTCAGTATTGCCAGCTAAGTTACCAAACTTGTTGCTAAACGGTCAGATCGGTATCGCCGTTGGTATGGCAACTAATATCCCACCACATAACCTTGGTGAGTTAGTTGATGCTACGATCCACTTGATCGATAACCCTGAGACGACTACGGTTGATGATCTTCTTAAGTACGTTAAGGGCCCTGATTTTCCAACGGGTGCGACTGTCTATGGCGGTAGTCCAATGAAACAGGCTTACCAAACAGGCCGCGGTAGCGTTATGGTTCGTGCGGTTACTAACATTGAAGAGACAAAAAAAGGCCGCAGCCAGATTATTGTCACCGAAATGCCGTATGGTGTAAATAAAGCAACGCTTATTGAAAAGATTGCTGACCTTCACAAAGAGAAGAAGATTCTTATTAGCGATCTTCGTGACGAAAGTGCGCGTGGTAAGGTACGTGTTGTTATCGAACTGCGTAAAGACGCCTATCCTAAAAAGGTACTTAACCAGCTCTTCAAGTTGACTGCTTTGCAGACCAGTTTCCACTACAATATGTTGGCATTGATCGACGGTATCCAACCCAAGGTTCTTGGACTTCATGAAATTCTTGACGAATTCATCAAGCACCGACGTATCGTAGTTCGTCGTCGTACCGAATTTGAGCTTAAGGCTGCAAAGGCTCGTGCTCATATTCTTGAAGGTTATAAAATTGCTCTCGATCACATCGATGAGGTTATTAGAATCATCCGTGCAAGCAAGACGAGCGAAATCGCTCAAGCGGCTCTGATCGAAGCTTTCGGTCTATCTGAAATTCAGTCCCAGGCGATCCTTGCGATGCAACTTCGTCGTCTTACCGGACTCGAGCGCGACAAAATTGAGAACGAACTTCGTGAACTACTCGAATTAATCGCAAAACTTGAAGCAATTCTTGCAAGTGAAAGCGAAATTCTACGAATTATCAAAGAAGAGTTGCTCGAAATGAAGGATAAGTTCGGCGATGAACGTCGTAGTCACATGATTAATCATGAGCTTGGTAAATTCAGTGACGAAGAACTCATCCCTGAAGAGGAATCTGTTATATTACTTACAACAGAAAACTATATCAAGCGAACGCTCGTCAGTGAATACCGACGTCAGAACCGTGGTGGTAAGGGTAAGCGAGGTATGACTACTAAAGAAGAAGACGTGATTGATCAGTTGGTTCCAGCAAGTACTCACGATTATCTTCTCTTCTTTACGAATAGAGGTCGCATCTTCCGCCTCAAGGCGTATGAAGTACCTGCAGCCGGTCTGCAAGCCAAGGGTGTTGCTGCTGTTAATCTCTTGCAGCTCCAACCTGAAGAAAAGATTACCTCTATCATTCGTCATGCGAAAGACGCGAGCGATGAGGGCTTCCTCTTTATGGCTACCAGTAAGGGAACAGTCAAGAAGACACCTCTCAAGGATTACGCCAATATCCGTACTAACGGACTGATTGCGATCAAGCTTGATGATGGTGATGAACTACGATGGATAAAAAAGACAACAGGTAACAACGATGTAATTGTATCAACATCTGCTGGACAAGCGGTTCGCTTTAATGAATCTGACGCTCGTCCGATGGGTCGTTCTGCTCGCGGTGTTCGTGGGGTTCGCCTCCGACCTAATGACTGGGTAGTAGGTATGGATATTGCCGATGACGAAGCTCGAACACTCCTTGTTATTAGCCAAAAGGGCTACGGTAAGATCACTAAGGTGTCTAACTTCCCAAGTCATAAACGAGGTGGTGTTGGTATCAAGGCTGCCGTGGTGACTGCTAAGACTGGTCCGATTATATCGGTTCGCACGGTAGAGCCAGATGCAAGTGAAGTACTGATGATATCCAACAATGGTCAGACTATACGGGTTGGGCTTAAGGATATTCCAACACTGGGTCGTACTACTCAAGGTGTTCGTATCATGCGTATGGCTGAAGGCGATGCCGTATCATCCCTTGGTCTTATGCCTGAGCAGGTGCCGGTAACCGACGAAGAAGAAGAGGCGTAGGATGAATATGCTTTCCCCCTATATTATTGCCGTCATCATTGCATGGCTGGTAGCACAAGGGGGAAAGTATCTCGTCATAGCGGTGAAGCAACGTCGGTTCGACCATATTCGTCAGTTGTACCTCTCGGGCAACATGCCGAGTGCACATGGCGCTAGCGTGACTGCTGTGGTGACCGTTATTGCACTACGTGATGGTATCGATTCGGGCCTTTTTGGTCTCGCTATACTTTTTGCAGCTATCGTTATGTATGACGCAATCATGGTGCGACGTTCCTCTGGAGAGCAGGGAGTTGCCATTCAGCAGCTGATAAAGGAGCAAAAAAGCCAGATTCCAATGCCGCGAGCCGCAAAGGGTCACACCCCTGTTGAAGTCGCCGTGGGAGCGCTCCTTGGGCTCATAATAGGCGTAGTTGTCTTTTTAGCTACAAAGTAATCTCAAATTACCCTTGACGATAAGCCGATTCGTGGAGTATGCTAGGTAAAGTCTGGTCGCACAAGGCGATAAACAACTGGTGGAGTTGAACAGATAAAATGAACTTTGACAATTTAGTTGTGCATATATATCATCGTCAATTACATTTTATGTTGATCTAACAACTTCGGTTGTTAGTCATTTTTATGGAGAGTTTGATCCTGGCTCAGGATGAACGCTGGCGGAGTGCCTAATACATGCAAGTCGAGCGGCAGCACGAGTAGTTTACTACTTGGTGGCGAGCGGCGGACGGCTGAGTAACGCGTGGGAACGTGCCCCAAAGTGAGGAATAACTGCCCGAAAGGGTAGCTAATGCCGCATATGATCTTCGGATTAAAGTATTTATTACGCTTTGGGAGCGGCCCGCGTCCGATTAGATAGTTGGTGAGGTAAAGGCTCACCAAGTCTACGATCAGTAGCTGGTCTGAGAGGATGATCAGCCAGACTGGAACTGAGACACGGTCCAGACTCCTACGGGAGGCAGCAGTGAGGAATCTTCCACAATGGGGGAAACCCTGATGGAGCAAAGCCGCGTGAAGGATGAAGGCCCTCGGGTCGTAAACTTCTTTTATAAGTGAAGAATATGACGGTAACTTATGAATAAGCACCGGCTAACTACGTGCCAGCAGCCGCGGTCATACGTAG